>NZ_CP134168.1:0-1787500 GCF_031583225.1 Thermosynechococcus sp. PP555 | reverse complement strand
TGTATGGGGGCTGACGCCTGCCCAGTGCCGGAAGGTTAAGGAAGCTGGTCAGCGCAAGCGAAGCTGGCGACCGAAGCCCCGGTGAACGGCGGCCGTAACTATAACGGTCCTAAGGTAGCGAAATTCCTTGTCGGGTAAGTTCCGACCCGCACGAAAGGCGTAACGATCTGGGCGCTGTCTCGGAGAGAGGCTCGGCGAAATAGAAGTGTCTGTGAAGATGCGGACTACCTGCACCCGGACAGAAAGACCCTATGAAGCTTTACTGTAGCCTGGAATTGGGTTCGGGCTTTGCTTGCGCAGGATAGGTGGGAGACGTTGAAGTATCCCTTGCGGGGGATATGGAGTCGCCGGTGAGATACCACTCTGGCAAGGCTAGAATTCTAACCTTCTGCTGTTAGCCAGCGAAGGAACAGTTTCAGGTGGGCAGTTTGACTGGGGCGGTCGCCTCCTAAATGGTAACGGAGGCGCGCAAAGGTTCCCTCAGGCTGGTCGGAAATCAGCCGTAGAGTGCAAAGGCATAAGGGAGCTTGACTGCAAGACCTACAAGTCGAGCAGAGACGAAAGTCGGCCTTAGTGATCCGACGGTTCCGCGTGGAAGGGCCGTCGCTCAACGGATAAAAGTTACTCTAGGGATAACAGGCTGATCTCCCCCAAGAGTTCACATCGACGGGGAGGTTTGGCACCTCGATGTCGGCTCATCGCAACCTGGGGCGGTAGTACGTCCCAAGGGTTGGGCTGTTCGCCCATTAAAGCGGTACGTGAGCTGGGTTCAGAACGTAAATCATTGCGTCACTTCACAGTAATGTGGAGCAGCAAACCGACTAAAATCGGTAGAATCTTGATCAGTGACGAACGGCTGATTAAGACAATACCGAGGGTAAGCAAGAGTCTCGTGACAGACGATTTAACGCTGAGTTACATTGCTGGTTTTTTGGATGGTGATGGTTGCATCAATCTTCAACTAGTGCGACGTAAGGATTACATCCTTGGTTATCAAATTCGTGCTAGCATCACCTTCTTTCAGTCTTCTTCGCATCGTTCCTTCTTGGAGTGGTTAAAGTCTATTTTCCAAGCAGGGTTTGTGAGAGACCGAAAGGATGGCTTAAGCGAGTATGCAATTGTTGATGCGCCATCTGTCTTAGAAGTGCTGCTAACTCTTCGCAGCTACCTTAAACTCAAGAAGCCACAATGTGATTTAGCAATTACTGTTCTACAGGAAGTTGTTCAATCAAGGCGATTAACGCCAGAACAATTCCTAAAACTTGCTCAGCAGGTGGATCAATTTGGTGAGCTGAATGCTTCCAAAAAGCGTTCGATTCGCTCTGATCAAGTAGAACAGTTCTTGAGATCACGACAACTCTTGATCCCGTAGAGACTGAAGCCTAGGCTTGAGTTAGCCATCAAGCGTAAGCTGAGATGCTCTGAGGTTGTCAGAGACATCAAATGTCGGCTCCTGATTCGTTAATGGCGAGAGTCAGGATGAAGATATAGTCCATGCTCGTAGTGATACGAGAACAACATGCGTGAGACAGTTCGGTCCATATCCGGTGCAGGCGTAGGAGCATTGAGAGGAGTCCTCCTTAGTACGAGAGGACCGGGAGGAACGCACCTCTGGTGTACCTGTTATCGTGCCAACGGTAAACGCAGGGTAGCCATGTGCGGAGTGGATAACCGCTGAAAGCATCTAAGTGGGAAGCCCACCTCAAGATGAGTGCTCCCATGGCGTAAGCCAGTAAGGTCACGGGTAGAACACCCGTTAATAGGCTCTCGATGGAAGTCCAGTAATGGATGAAGTCTAGGAGTACTAATAGACCGAGGGCTTGACCTCATCAATCAACAGGTGTCTGATTCAATTAACTATACTGACAATCGCTATTTAGTTGAAAGGTTATTGATCCTGAATTTATCTAGCAACTCTTTAGTCTAGGTTCTCAATTCAAGAAAAATTCATGTTTCGCCTAGTGCCTATGGCGCGGTGGAACCACGCTGATCCATCCCGAACTCAGAGGTGAAACGCCGCAGCGGTGAAGATAGTCGGAGGGTCGCCTCCTGCAAAAATAGCTCGGTGCTAGGCAAAATATTCAAACCACCCCATCTAGGTTGTCTAGGTGGGGTCTTGATTTTTAAGAAATGTTTAAGGGATGATCGGTTTTGGATAGAGGAGTGACATCGATGGGTAGTTCGGTCTATATTGCATCAAATATCGCTCTCCTCAAAAGGTTTTTAGGGTCATGCCTCAATTCATGCGTTTGATGGGTCTTCAGCACTGGGTGCTGGTGGGTTCCTCGGTGGTGGCAGCGGTGCTGGCGGCGGCGTTACCAAGCTATGGACGAATGCAGGATAGCCCCAAGATGTTGGTGGATGAGGTATGGCAAATTGTGCAGCAGGAATATGTGGATGAGTCGTTTAATCAGGTGGATTGGCTGGCGGTACGGCGGCAACTTTTGGCGCAGCGCTATACGTCGCGGGAGCAGGCCTATGCAGCTATTCGGGGAATGTTGCAGCAGTTGAATGACCCCTATACGCGCTTCATGACTCCAGAGGAGTTTACGGCTTTGCGCACGCAAACGTCGGGGGAAGTTTCGGGGATTGGTATTCGCTTGACGGTGGATGAAAAGACACAACAGTTGACCATTTTGGAGCCGCTGGAAAATTCACCTGCAACTAAGGCGGGAATTCGGGCGGGCGATCGCCTGCTGGCCATTGATGGTCACTCTACTCGGCGGATGTCGATTGAGGAGGCATCGCGGCGGATTCGGGGGCGGGTGGGGACTCCCATTGAACTTCAGTTGTTTCGCCCTAATCGCGGTACCTTTCGCCTGACGCTGACACGGGCATTGATTGAACTCCCTGCGGTGCGATCGCTGGTGAAGGAGGAAGGCGGTGCCCGCATTGGCTATATCTATCTGAGTGAATTTACTGCCCATGCAGCGGATCAGTTGCGCGCGGCGATTCGCAAGCTAGAGGCGGAGAAGGTGGAGGGGTTTGTTTTGGATTTGCGGGGGAATCCAGGAGGACTATTGCAGGCAGGCATTGATATTGCCCGCATGTGGTTGAATCAAGGTTTGATTGTGCGTACGGTCGATCGCAGTGGCTACAGTGAGCAGGCACGGGCGAATCAATCGGCATTGACGAATTTGCCCCTCGTGGTTTTGGTGGATCACCGCTCTGCTAGCAGTAGTGAAATTCTCACAGGGGCATTGCAGGATAACGGTCGTGCGATTGTGGTGGGCACGCCAACCTACGGTAAGGCCTTGGTACAATCCATTCATCAATTGAGTGATGGTTCAGGATTGTCGGTGACGGTTGCCCATTACTACACGCCCAATGGCACAGATATTAACCGCACAGGGATTACGCCGAATGTAATGGTGACGCTGCCGCAAGAGGTGAGTACCAATCCCCGTTTGTGGACGACAGCAGCCGATCGCTTGTACCAAGCAGGGGTGGCTCAATTGCGCCAAGTCATTTATCGCAGTCAAGCGCCTAAGCCCGTGAATACGGCGCAAACAGGGGAGCAGGAGCAGTTTCGCCAGCCCCTTGGTGTCCCTTGTCCGGTGCAGTGATGGTTGTTTCAGAGATTGATCAGGAATACCCCGCTGAGATTCAATTGGCCTTTCATGCCCTTGGGGAGCCGTTGCGGTTGAAGGTGATTGAGATTCTGCATCGGGAGGAGCTGTGTGTCTGTGATCTGTGCGATCGCCTGCACCTGACCCCCTCAAAACTCTCGTTTCATCTGCGGGCACTGCGGCAAGCCAATCTCGTGCTGTCGCGTCAAGAAGGGCGGTGGGTCTATTACCGCCTCAATCGTCCCCAATTTGAAGTCCTAATGGCCTATTTGCAGCAGTTTACGGTGGGGGAAACGGTGCTGGCTCGCATCTGTTCTTAAAAATCAATGCCGCGCTTGAGATCAACGCCTTTCTCAGCATAGTGCTTGTGGCAGATCATCTCCGAGTGGACGCTGGCGAGTTCAAAGTAGGCGGGGGGATATTTGCAGCGACCGGTAATAATGATTTCCGTGGTGCGCGGCTTGCGCAGGAGTGTTTGGACAATCGGTTCGACGGGGAGAAGCTCGAGGTCAACGGTGGGGTTGAGTTCATCGAGAATAATGGTCTTGTAAAGGCCAGAGGCAATGGCGGCTCGAGCAATTTCCCAGCCGCGTTCGGCTTCGATGTAGTCAATTTCCTGCTGCTGACCGCGCCAGACAATGGCATCCCGACCACAGCGGTGATGATCCACTAAATGGGGATAGCTCTCTTTGAGGGCAGCGATCGCGGCATCTTCGGTGTAGCCTTGCCCCCCCTTGAGCCACTGGAGAATGAGCACACGGTGGGATTGATCGCGGCTAATTCCTTTGCCGATCGCCTGAAGGGCTTTACCGAGGGCACTGGTGGACTTGCCTTTGCCGTCACCTGTATAGATTTCAATGCCTTCAATGCCCTGTTCTTGAGCCGTAGGATGCACAAGGGGACGCATCTCGGAGTGGAGGTCAGCAATTTGCAGGAGTTGGGCAGGAGCCCCCCGGCCAGTGGCAATAATTTCTAGGTGTTGGGGCTTGTGGCGGAGGGTGTTGACAACTTCATCAACGGGCAAAAGGCCTAAATCTAGGACGGGGTTGAGTTCATCTAAAACAATGACGGAATAGAGACCAGAGGCGATCGCTCCCTTGGCAATATCCCAACCCCGCTGGGCTTCTTGGCGATCAAATTTGGTAATTTCTTCGGCGGTAAAGTATTCTGCGCGCCCCGTCCGCACTTGATCGATTAAATGGGGAAACCCGCGCTGCAGCGCTTCAATGGCGGCATCTTCGGCATAGGCACGGCCGGGTCCTTTGAGAAAGCGCAACAAGAGTACCCGAGTGGGCCAGGCAGAGGCAATACCCAGACCAATGGAGCGCAGAACAACCCCGAGGGCAGCTTGGGATTTGCCCTTACCGGCACCGTCATAGACGTGGAGTTGACCGCTCACCCGTCCGGGGCGAATCTGAGCGGTTTGAATGCCAATACCTGCACGGGTCATAGGGGTGTGAATCAAAGAACCTAGAGGGATTGTATCAAGGGCGGGGTGGGGTTTTGAGAACAACCGCTTCAACCGTTAGATCTGTGGTAGTGGTGGCGGTAATCGCCCAACGCAGGGGCTGACCATGGGCTTGCAGGGTCTGTTCGATGGCCTCATGGAAAGGCGGGGAGAGGGTATGTCGGGGTAGGGTCAGACGGATAAATTCCGTTTGCATAGGTTTTGCTTGATGGGTTAAACACCAATGACAACGACGGTGACATTGTCACGGCCACCGTGGGTTTTAGCTGCATTGACAAGGGCGGTTGCTGCTTTTTCGACATTGGGTTCACTGAGGTAGATACTGATCACCTCGTCGGTGAGTTCTTCAGTTAAGCCGTCACTGCACAGCAGTAGGCGATCGCCCGGCTCTAGATCAATGGGTTGAATATCAATTTGGGTGAGGTCTTCGCGGCCTAGGCACTGGGAGAGGACATGGCGCCACGGATGCTGCCGCGCCTGCTCAATGGTCAAGCTACCCAGTTGTACGGCTTGGGCAATCCAAGTGTGATCGCTGGTAATTTGCTGGAGTTGGTCTTTGCGCCAGCGGTAGATGCGGGAGTCGCCCACATGGGCGCACCAAGCGCGATCGCCCTTTTCATCAACGAGAACCACCACAGCCGTTGTCCCCATATCAGCACGGGCAGTATTTTGGCGTTGCTGCTCAACAATGGCCTGATTGGCAGCGAGAAAGGCTTGGCGGAGTAGGGTCACAGGGTCATGCTGCAGGTCTTCAAGGTGGGTTTCCAAGAATGCCTGAATATGTTCGACAGCTAAACGACTGGCTTCCTCGCCCCCAGCGTGCCCACCCATGCCATCGGCCACAATAAAAAAACGCTGATGCTTTTCGTCAACATAAAAAGCATCCTGATTGCTTTTGCGAATCAGACCACAATCAGTTAAGCCGGCAACGTCCATGACCCCCCTATGTTGGGCTGCTTGTTAAAACATTTTTTCATACTTATCGAGTTTAAGCATTAGTCGCCAATAGAGGATACCAAACCATACCGCTAATGCGGCTGCCACACCCGCCAAGAGGAGATACTGGTTCACGAGTAAAATTGTCGCCACTAAGGAAAAACTGCCAATAAGGACGACATAATTTAGCCCTAAGTTAATGTTACTCAGGCGCCGCAGAATGCGATCGCTCTCACTGGAACGGACGCGCAAGCGCAAATCACCATTTTCCAGTTTATCGAGCACCTCTTCAAGGCGACGGGGCAAGCCAATGGCACTGCTGCCCACTTGAGCCGCTTGACGACTCAGTTCAGAGAAAAGACTGCCATTACTGGGATCGGGGAAGTTTCCGTTGGTCATAAGTTCGGTCGCAAATGGTTGGGCAACTTGCATGAAGTTAAAGTCTTTGTCGAGTCCTTTGCCTACCCCCTCTAGGGTGGAAAACGCCCGCATCACAAAGGTAAAGGTGGCGGGAAACCGGAAGGGTTGGTCATAGGCAATTTCGTAGAGGTCATCGCTAATTTGAGCCACCGATTGGGCTTCAAAGGACTGGTTCATGAAATTGTCGAGGAGATACTGAATCGAGCGACGTACCGGCCCTAGATCGCCTGTGGGAACCAACGCTCCTAGCTCTACAAGGCACTGTACCACCTGTTCGGCATCCCGTTGGGCAATGCTTAAAAATGTTTTCAGCAATTTATCGCGAGTCACAGGTTGAATGCGCCCCATCATGCCAAAGTCGTAGAAAATCAGTTGGCCGTTGGGGCTGACGGCAATGTTGCCTGGATGGGGGTCAGCGTGGAAAAAGCCGTCATTAAGAACTTGATAGAGGTAGGCCTTGGCACCGAGTTCAGCAAGGCGTTTGCGGTCTAGACCCGCCGCTTCAAGGGCTTCGTAGTGGCTAATTTTAATCCCCGGTAGGTACTCAAGGGTGAGCACACGCCGTGAGGTGTAGCGCCAATAGACGCGAGGAACACAGGCCCAGTCGCGATCGCGAAAGTTGCGGCGGAAGGTGTCGGCATTGCGTCCCTCATTGAGGTAGTCAATTTCTTCGTAGAGAATGCGACAACACTCATCGTAGATGCCCATCCAGTCGCGCCCTTGCCCCCATTTGGGGTGGTTTTGAAAGTATTGGGCAATGCCTTTGAGAATCGCTAGATCAATGTCAAACAACTGCCGCAGGCCGGGGCGTTGGACTTTGACCACCACTTCTTCGCCTGAGAGCAGTTGCGCTTTGTGGACTTGACCCAGACTGGCGGCAGCCATGGGGATGGGATCAAAACTGCGAAACAGTTCAGGGATATGGCGGCCAAAGTCTTCGTAGATGATTTTTTCGACTAGCTCGTAACTAAAGGCGGGGACGCGATCTTGGAGCTTGCTCAGTTCTTCGACGTATTCGCTGGGGAAGAGATCGGCACGGGTGGAAAAGAGTTGCCCCAGTTTAATGAAGGTGGGGCCAAGGTCAAGGAAGGTTTCGCGAATCCAAATCGCTTGGGCACGGCGTCGCGCCGCACGCTTAGCATCGGTCATACCGCCCCAGTAGCTCCAAGATTTGGTGAGGAGCCAACGGCCAAAGAGAAATCGCCAGACAAAAAACCAAATATCAAAGAAGCGCCGCGTTTTTGAGTAACGCTCGCGATTCCAACGGTAGGATTTGCCGGTGGGCGTCAAACTGGCCGAAACTGGTGTGGACACACGCTTTTCCCTAGTGGGTGATCTCAACAAATTGTAACGAATCCCTAACGATACCAAAGAATAATAGGCTACAGGGCATAGCGATCGCGCCCCATGCCGAGGGCAAAACGCAGGGAATCGGGCAGGCTTTTGCTACTAGCGGTTAAAAAGAAGGTTAGCCCCAAGAGGCTAAAGACCGCCGCCATGCGAAAGATGAGGCGATAACCCAAAGGATCAATCAGCCCCCCCAGCACTGGCCCTGCCAAGGCCATCCCCAGATCAAAGCCCCCTAAACTGAGGCTGAGAACCCGTCCCCGCTCATCGGTGGTGGAGCGATCGGCCATCAGGGCAGCGACCATGGGAATCAGGACACCGCCGGCAAGACCTTCAAGAATCGCCGCCCAGAGGATATCCAAGGGGGTTTGGGCTTGAGCGAGGAGCACCATTGAGACCACATAGCAGGCAAGGCTGGCGGAGATAAAAATGCCCCTTCCCCAGCGATCGGAGGCAGAACCCGTGGCCACACGACCGATAAAGCTGGCGATCGCCGCCACGGAGTAAAACAGCCCTGCGGAAATGTCGAGCCGCTCAGCCGCAATAAACAGGGGAATAAAGGTGGCGATCGTGCCAAAGGTCAGCCCTACACTCAGCATCACCAAGCTGGGAATCCGCAGCCGTTCTGAAAGCAAGAGCCGCCAAAAGAGGGCTTTCTCTGGGCGAGACCCTCCACAGTCCTGTGGGATATTCACCGCCCGCACGCCTGCGGCAGCCATGAACCCAAGGGCAGCTAAGCTACTGGCAACCATGAAGACCAAGCTATGACTGTAGTTCATTTGCAGCCAACTGCCGAGACTCGGTCCGAGGGCAACCCCAATGGGATGGACAAGGCTGGTGTAGCCAATGATTTCACCGCGATGCTCAGGTGGGGCAATATCCGTCACCAGTGCCATGTAGCCGGTGGTAAAGCCAGCGATGCTCACGCCATGGAGAAGGCGCACCACAACAAGGAGGGGTAGGTTGTGGCTGACGATATAAAACAGGGGAGCGATCGCGGCCACCGCGAGGCCAATCAGCAGTGTAATTTTGCGTCCCCGGCGATCGGCCAGAGGCCCTAACCACGAACGGGAAGCAATCAGCCCCACAGCAAAGGCACCCATGACAAACCCCACCTGATGGGGCGTGCCCCCTTTCTCAGCAATGTAGAGGGGCAAGGTGGGCAACATTGCCGCAATGCTCGACCAAAACAAAAGGCCGGCTACGATGAGCCTCAACAGGGTTTGCCGCAAGGGTGGGGGTAACTTCAGCAGGAGAACCACGGATCCCCCTTGTTAACAAAACGTTACATTTTCTATTCTAGCCAAGGAATTAAAAGGGTAGCTCGCCCTGATCAATTTCGGGGGTAGTTGGTGTGCCATTCATTTGGCTTTTGCGTAGTCCCACGGCAATTTTGCTGTGCTTCTCAATTTGGCGCATCACTTCACGGGCACGTTGAATCACGATAGGGGGCAATCCGGCAAGGCGTCCCGCTTCAATGCCGTAGGAGCGATCGGCACCGCCGGGCTTGACTTGGTGGAGAAAAATAATCTCGTCGGGGAGTTCTTTGACCACGACTTGAAAGTTGGCCACATTGGGCAGTAGCGTTGCCAGTTGATTCAGTTCGTGGTAGTGGGTGGCAAAAATGGTGCGGGATTTGAGGGTGGTGGCTAGGTATTCTGCCACTGACCAAGCGATCGCCAGCCCATCAAAGGTGGCCGTACCGCGCCCAATTTCATCGAGGAGAACCAGGGAGCGATCGCCCGCATGGTTGAGGATATTGGCCGTTTCATTCATCTCCACCATAAAGGTAGATTGACCCGTGGCGAGATCGTCAACGGCACCCACCCGCGTAAAAATGCGATCGCACACTCCCAAAGTAGCACTGGTGGCGGGCACATAACTGCCCATTTGCGCCAGCAGTTGAATCAAACCCACCTGCCGTAGATAACAACTTTTGCCACTGGCATTGGGGCCTGTCAGCACCATCAAATCAGCGCTTGTACCGAGTTCCGTATCGTTGGGAACGAAAAACCCCGCTGGTAACATCTGCTCGACCACCGGATGGCGCCCGCCGTGAATCTGAAGCTGGCGATCGCGGGTCATGTGCGGTCGGCAATAGCCCTGATACAGCGCCACCTCTGCTAACCCCAAAAGCACATCTACCGCTGCCACCGCTGCCGCAATCTCACGAATCGTTGAGGCCTGAGCGGCCACCTGCTCCCGCAACTGCACAAAATACTGGTACTCCAGTTCAAAAAGATGGCTTTGAGCCGCCAATAGCCGTGCTTCCCGTTCCTTGAGTTCCGCCGTGATAAAGCGTTCCTCATTTGTTAGGGTTTGTTTGCGGATATAGTCATCGGGGACTTGGTTCAGCTTGGCGCGGGAGACACTCAGATAGTAGCCAAAGACTTTGGTATAGCCCACTTTGAGCGTGGTAATGCCTGTGCGTTGCCGTTCTTGGGCTTCTAAATTAAGAATCCACTGCTGATCTTGCTCAATTTGCTGGCGTTGCTGATCTAGTTCGGGGTAGGCACCCGATCGCAGGAGACCCCCTTCGGTGAGACTAATGGGGGGCTGATCCACAAGGGCTGCGCTGAGGGTCTCTGCCAATTGCTCAATCACGGGAGGAAGTTGAGCTAGGGCTTGGAGATAGGGAGATTCAGTGTCGGCGACCACCGCTGCTAAGGACACCAACGTGCGGAAGGAGTCCCGTAGAGCTGCTAGATCCCGTGCATTGGCTGTCCCTGAGCCGGCGCGACCGGCTAAGCGTTCAAGGTCATAGATTTCCTGAAGATGGCGATGCAAGCTTTGGCGCAGGCTACTATTGGCCATTAATTCAGCAATAGCCTCTTGGCGCGCATTAATTTGTTCAATATCCAGCAGTGGTTGCAGGAGCCAGCGGCGTAATAGACGCCCCCCCATGGCGGTTGTGGTGCGATCGATCGCCCACAGGAGCGAGCCTTGGAAGCTGCCATCGCGGACAGTTTGCGTCAGTTCTAGATTGCGGCGGGTTTGCGGGTCGAGAAAGAGATACTGGGCGAGGGAGTAGGTACTGAGGTTTTGCAGGGGCACCGGTTGTTGGCGATGGGTTTCATCCAAGTAGGCCAAGAGGCCACCGGCCGCCCGCATAGCAAGGGGCAGATGCTCACAGCCAAAGCCTTCAAGGGATTTGACCTGAAAACGTTGACACAGGCGTTGGCGTGCTTCCGCTGCCTGAAAATCTTGGGGCGATCGCAGAGTGTAGCACCACTGGGGCGGCAATTCAGGGGGCAATTGATCCTGAGCTTCACCCGGGCGCAAAACGCGATTAATGTCTGGAGCCTGACTAGGCAGGAGAATCTCTGCGGGTTGTAAGCGGTTGAGTTCAGCAATTAACTCGGCGCGATCGCTGCTTTGGGTGGTACAAAACTCCCCCGTCGAAACATCGGCATAGGCCAATCCCCAATGGCTCCCAGAAAGCAGAACAGCAGCTAAAAAATTATTGCGGCGCGGTTGGAGCAGTTCTGTGTCCAACACCGTTCCTGGCGTAAACACTCGGGTCACTTCCCGCTTCACCAGTCCTTGAGCTTGGGCGGGGTCTTCCACTTGATCGCAGATGGCAATGGCGTAGCCCTTTTCAATAAGGGTGCGGCAATAGCGTTCAAGGGCATGGTGGGGAATGCCAGCCATGGCCACCCGGCCAACTTCTTTGCCCCCCTCTTTACCGGTGAGCACCAGTTCCAGCTCGCGGGCAACGGTGCAGGCGTCTTGAAAAAAGGTTTCGTAGAAATCGCCTACGCGGTAGAGCAGCAGCGCTTGGGGATAGGCATCTTTGAGTTCAGCATAGTGCTGCAGCATCGGCGTCAACAGCGATCGCTCCACCTCATCGTGGCGCACCTGTAGACCAGGGTTGCGTCCTAAGCGCAGGGCAGGGGACTCAGTCTCAGAATGGGGCAGCGGGCGATCGTCGGACATAGCAACGTCACAACTTCCTGTGGTGTGCTCCAAAGGGACTTTATATTATAGTTTTCCCTATCGTGGCGTAGAGCACCTAATACTCATCTCCCGTAGTCTCCATGAAGAGCCACTCTGCCAGTCCCGGACTATGTTCCCCAAGGATGGACATTGCCTCTTGAAAGCGGCTACGTTGCACATTGGCCTTGCTGATGCGTTCCGGATACGTAGTCATCAAGAGATAGGGTTGGCTTTCGCTGGATTGGACAAAGGTTTCCACACCAGTAACAAGGGGATGGATTTCAAAAAAATGGTGGAGCGTCATTGCTTGATTCAGCATTTTCGCTTCGACAAGACCCAAATAACGGGTGAGGGTATCCCAAATGGCCTCATCATCGCAGCGGAAGCTGACCTCGACAAAGTAGCGCATCCCCACCTCACACGCCTCTGTGGCTATCTTAACCGTTTGTATTGATCTTATTGTCAAGATGCTTGGGGTGACTGCTGGCGAAGCGGCGGCTCTATCCCCTATTGGTCAATGACTCGCAGAATCACCAACGTCATATCATCGCTGCGCCGGCCATTGGCATTGGTAAAGGCATCAACGGCATCGAAGATGTAGTCTAATAAGGCCTGAGCGCCCAAACCCTTGGCACAGCCCTCTTTGAAGACTGCTGCGAGGCGCTCTTCCTCAAAGCGTTTACCTTTCGGATTATCGGCTTCTGTGATGCCATCCGTGTAGTAAACCACCGTGTCGCCGGGTTGCAGTCGCACTTCTGCCTCTTGATATTGGCTGCGAGTATCCAAACCAATAAGCATGCCGTAGGTGTCTAGCCGATGGATAGTCCCCGTTTCAGCCCGCCACAGCAGGGGGGGAAGGTGAGCCGCATTACTGTAGGCCAAGAGCCGGGTTTGGGGATTGTACTCAGAGTAAAAGAGGGTAACAAAGCGATGGGAGCTTTCTAAATCCGGCTGCATCGCCCGATTGAGGTGCTGCAAAATTCGACTGGGACGGTGACCATTGAGGGCTTCTGCCCGCAGCATGCCGCGGGTCATGGTCATGATCAATCCGGCCGGTACCCCCTTACCCATCACATCCCCAATGGCAATGCCCCAACGGCCTTGCTCGATCTCCTTTTGATCACCGAGGCCATAGGTAATGGGGATAAAGTCATAGTAGTCTCCCCCCACCCAACTGGCGGTGCGGCACTCGGCGGCTAGCTCGAGGCCGTGGATTTTGGGGCAGCGGTGGGGCAAGAGTCGCCGTTGAATTTCTGCCCCAATTTCCAGTTCCCGATCCAAACGCTGGCGATCGCGCAACTTCAGAGCCAACTCATCATTGGCAATGGCCACGGCTGTTTGATCCGCGATCACCTGCAACAGTTGCTGCCGTGTTTCATTCCACTCGTATTCGGGTTGCTGACTAAAAACGTAGAGCCGCCCCCGCTCCGTGAGTCCCGAATCCTTGACGAGAATCGCCGTGCCGTAGAACTGAATGCCTTGGGGGAGACGTTCTCGCAGTTGCTGATCCAAAAGTTGCTCAAGCCGAGGACGGCTGATCTCGCGATCGCTCCCCGCATCAATTGCAGCCATACCAACGCTATTGGCAAGGGTGCGGGTGGCCGTTTCTAGGGCGGCGCGAATATTGGGACACTGATCGCTGGCGTGACAATGGAGTTGTTCAAGACGAGCCTGACCATCGGCGCGAAATAAAACCAGGGCCGCGGCCTCCGCCTCCGTCACGCGGCAGGTAATCAGCGGGATCAGTTCAAAAAATTGATTCAGGTTGTTGAAACTCCGCAGCGCAAAGCTCAGGGAGGCCAATAGCTCCTGAATTTTACTATTTTCCCGCTGTAACCGCGACACCATTTCCTTGAGGGCGATCACAGGGCTAGAGGAGGTTGTAGAGGATGAGGGGAAGGCAGGTGACATGGTAAGTTACGCCAGCAAAAGCGTCAATTGACTCTACAGCGTAGCGCAAAAAACGTCAAGATGAAAGGATTTAAGATTTTTTATGGAACTTTTAGAGCAGGCCGCCAGTCACCATGCCGTTGCGATGGTTGAGGGTCATCAGCGTCCCACCAAGGGCGATCGCCCCTCCCAAGCCAATGAGTACGGGTTGCAGCCCCCACCACGTCTCCGCTAAACCAACCACCGCCAAGGGCACACTGAGGGCAATATTCACGAGGTTATTTTGCAGGCCAAAAATCGCCCCTCGCTGTTCGGCTGGGGTCATCAGTTGAATTAAGGTTTGCATTGGAATCGCCACAAAGGCGGCAAAGAAGCCCAAACCAATGATGTAGCCCATGCTCCAAGCCAAAGAATCTAGACTCAAGGACAGACCAACAAACATGCCCCCCATGCCCCAACAGCCCAATAAACTCGACCAGCCGTAGGCAAAGTGCTTGCCCACTGTATTCAAAAGCAGTGCCCCTAGCCCGAGTCCGCCGGCCGCAGCCGCCAAAAGAAACCCAAATTGATCCGTATCGAGGCTGGGTAAGACCTCCGCAAGGCGCACCACCAAAACCGACATCGCCGCGACAATGGCAAACAGCAGGATGAGTTGCAGCAGGGCAAAACGCAGGGCTGTATATTCCTGCAAAAGCTGAAGGCCTTGGCGGAGTTCTTGCCACACTTGACGATAGCGGCTTGGTGGCAGATGACACTGATCCGGTGGCCGCAGCAGCATGAGTAGGAGTGCTGCCCCGCCATAGCAGGCACTGACAAAGACAGCCCCACCCCACTGGGAGTGCCAGTGGCTCGCAAGATTCAAAAGCGGCTCACCCGCAGCGAACCCCACCACGAGAGCAGCCATCATCGTCAGGGTATAGAGGGAGTTGGCCGACAGCAGATGGGACTTATCCACCAGCAGCGGAATGGCTGCCTGTTCTGCGGGGGCAAAAAATTGGGTTAAACAGGAAATCGTAAACGTGATCAGCAACAGCGCCATAAACCCAAACCATTGCCCGGCGCCAAGGAGAATCGTGATCGGAATCCCTAAGACAAGGAGGGCACGGTAGAGATTGGTCACGATAAGTACCTGTTTTTTCGACCAGCGATCCACCAGCACCCCCGCCACCGATCCGAGGAGAATGGCCGGAATCGTAAAGGCCACCATAATTGCTGACACCCAGCCACTAATACTCTGGTCTGCCGCTTGGAAAAACTCTGTAGTGAGGGCAATTACAAATACAAGGTAAATTTTGTCAGCCAACTGTGAGCAGACCTGCGCCAACCAAAGAGCAATAAAATTGCGGTTTTGCCAGAGGGGAGGCACCGGTGGTAGGGGGAGATCTATGCGAATGTCTTGCTGCTCAATGGTCATGGCTGGGACACCGCAACAGGTGAAAAACAATGATCAAGGAGGGGAGGCACCTGCAGCGTTTGCTCAAGGTGAAATTGCAGGTACTGGCGCAATATGCGTTCAAGGGACAGCCAAACACTGAGGGGATAGGCCTCAGCTTGGGCAAGGAATTCATCCCGTGCCAAGGATGGGGTGGTGGGCAGTGCAAGCCATTGCCCGAGGCGCACTTCAGTCGCTGTCAGTTGGCGATCGCCCCCCGAAGATCCCCTGTCGTTCCCTTCTTCTGTAAGGATAAAAACGCCACCGCTGGCAAAACTAAAGCCCACCCGCCAGTCGGTATCCGCTGCAGGCACAGCAATTTCGCAGCCACTTTCATGGCACTGGTACCATTCTGGGGCAATGCCCCCCAATCGCAAGATGCCCCACAGGCCGCGCACCAATAGCGCTAGGGCAGCGCGACTCGAAACCCCCTGAAGTTGGTCTAAGGTGGTACAGAGCCAATCAAAGAGATCCGGTTGAGGCTGCTGCGGATGGACTTGGTAGAGCACCACCTCACCGAGATATTGGGCAGCGGTCAGAGTGGTCAAGTGGCTGTTGAGGCCTTGGTAGGTGGCGACTGTTTCTGCTTGCAGAATGCGATCTAAATTGCGGCCAAGACTAATAAAAAGGTCATTGACGACAAACAAATCCACCCGTCCGCCCAGTTTCGAGCGGCAGCCACGGCTATGGGGGGCGACTAACTTCAACAGCCCGCGATCGCGACTAAAGACACTGAGCAGGCGATCGCTTTCCCCCAGGGGCATGGCCTTGAGGTTAATGCCAATTGTGCGGTAGGTGCGACCCATCCCAAGTATCCAGACAATAGCGGCAGATTGTTCGCCTATCTTTTAGCCTATCGCGGCCTGTCCCCTAAACAGTGATCAACTTGTTGCGGGCAAACCATTCCACCCCATGCTGGTTAATCTCTTCCCGTAGGGTTGCATTCTCAATACTGTGATAGATGAGGAGATCCACCCGTTGGGCAATGGGCAGTTCAGCGATCGCCTCGGCAAGGGCAGCTTGATCACTAAGGGTGAGGTTCTCGCCAAAGAGGGCAATATCAATATCCGAAGTTGTTCTGAAGGTACCGATCGCCCGTGAGCCAAAGAGGACGATTCGTTCTACCTTGGGATTGGCCGTTAGAGTGTCAATGATGGCTTTGCGTTTTTCTGGGGTGAGTCCGTCCGTCATTGTTGATATTTTTCCTGTAAGCAGTTGTACAGTTTCCGAAAAACAGGAGTCAACCTGTGTTTGATCAGTCGTTCCGCCTCTTTTGTCGTTTGCTCTTCGTAGGTATGGCTCAAGAGATTTCGCTTTGCCAAGGCATCTAGCAGTATCTCCGTGTCTTCCTCGGTGAGATAGCCTGTCTCAAAGGCCTTGCGAATAGCTTCTCTGGGAGTTTTCACATCCAGCCCCTCATAAAAAAGAAGGTCTTTCAATGTTTTCCACGCTAGCTCAAGGGTGAACTCAAACATTTGTACCAGACCGGCTCGCTCTAGTTCCGAATACTCCTCCTGAGCACAGGCGGTTTCTAGGCGGATTAGGACACGACCAAAGTTCTGCAACCGCTGTTGCCAACGCATCGCATCTCTATTCGTCATGTTTTATGAACCGTTGTTTCTTCGATTATCGCCAACGAAAGGCGGGGTCTAGCTCATAGCCGAACCGCGTCGCATCTACGGCTGTTAGGTCAATATCGCCAAGGCCATATTCCTGCCAGCGTTCTGTGACTCGCCGTGCCACCTCAGGATCCGATGTGAGGGGATCGCCCCAAGGATGGTCTGTTTCTGGAGGAATTTTCGTGGTGGCATCAATGCCCATGCGTCCCCCAAGGCCGATTTTTTCGCTGGCAAAGTCAAGGGAGTCAAAGGGGGTATCTCCCAAAATAAAGACATCGCGGCTGGGATCCACCTTGGAGCTGATCGCCCACACCACCTGACGCGGATCACGAATATTGATCTCTTTGTCCACAACAATCACAAACTTGGTGTAGGTAAATTGGGGTAGGGCACTCCAAAAGGCGAGGGCAGCGCGGCGTGCTTGGCCAGGATAGGCTTTGTCAATGGAAATAATCGCCGCCTTATAACTGAGGGCTTCCATGGGCAAAAAGAAGTCCACAATCTCCGGTACCTGCTGCCGCAGAATGGGTGTGTAAATGCGGTTGAGGGCAAGGGCAATCATCGCCTCTTCCTTGGGCGGGCGGCCACTAAAGGTGGTGAGATAGATGGGATTGCGGCGATGGGTCAGGCAGTGGAAATGAATGACGGGCGAATCTTCTACACCACCGTAGTAGCCCATGTGATCGCCACAGGGGCCATCGGGCAAAACTTCACCGGGGGTAATGGTGCCCTCAAGGACAAATTCTGCGTGGGCAGGCACCTCCAAATCAACGGTTTTGCACTTGGCCAAATGAATGCCCCCACCGCCATAAAGCCCGGCAAAGAGCCACTCCGACAAATCCACGGGAATTGGCGTTGCCGCCGCCATGATGATTAGAGGATGCACCCCCAAGGCCACAGCCACTTCTAAGTTTTTGCCACGGGCGGCAGCTTTGCGGAGATGGCGTGCCCCTCCCCGCACTGAAAGCCAATGCACGGTCATGGTGGTTGGGGATTGCAGTTGCAAGCGGTAAACCCCGACATTGGGAATGCCCGTCTCACAGTCTTTGGTAATGACGAGACCAAGGGTAATAATTTTGCCTGCATCCTTGGGGTAGGGGTGAATCAGGGGCAGTTGCCGTAGATCCAAATCGGGGGCTTTGATCACCACCTGCTGACACGGGGGTAACAAATCGCGACTCGGCTTGGCACGGACAACATCAAAGAGAATTTTGCCGAAATCAAGGGCTTGACTCAGGGTTTTGGGCGGCTTCGGCTGTTGTAGCTTAGCCAACTTTTCCCCTAGGGTTTCCAGGTCTAGGGGGTGTTCCATTTTCATGGCCCAGCACACCCGCTCTAGGGTTCCCAAGAGATTAATGGCGACGGGATAGGGGGAACCAATGACGTTTTCAAACAGTAACGCTGGCCCGCCGGCAGCCAACAGGCGGTTACAGATTTCCGCCATCTCCAGATCGGGATCAACGGGTACGGTGATGCGTCGCAGTTGTTGCCGCTGTTCTAAAAGCTGGAGATATTGCCGCAGGTCGTTCGTCATCGGGGATCAAAATCGCTTAATCTCTTTTATGTTAAGAATCTTTAGCCAATCGTGCAGGAAGGTCATGGCGGTTCATCCCACGGCGGTGATTGAGGCGGGTGCCCACATTGGGGAAGAGGTAGAAATTGGTCCTTTTTGCTATGTGGCGGCCACGGTGGAGATTGGACGCGGTACGCAGTTGGCTCCCCATGTCACTCTGTTGGGATATACCCGTCTTGGCGAGAACTGCAAAGTGCATAGTGGGGCGGTGATTGGCGATCTCCCCCAAGATGTGGCTTATCAAGGGGGGATTAGCTATGTCCACATTGGCGATCGCTGTACGTTGCGCGAGGGGGTAACCATTCATCGGGGAACCCAACCAGAAACCGTCACCCATGTCGGGCATGATTGTCTGCTGATGGCCCACAGTCATTTGGGTCACAATGTTTATGTGGGAAACCATGTGACGATCGCCAATAATACTTTGATTGCCGGGTATGCCCATGTGGGCGATCGCGCCTTTATCAGCGGTAACTGCCTTGTGCATCAATTTACGCGCATTGGGCGCTTGGCCATGCTCTCCGGCGGCACTGCCATTCAAAAAGATGTGCCCCCCTTTTGTATGACCCGCAGCCTGAGTACCAATACGATCATGGGCTTGAATGTGGTGGGTTTGCGGCGAGCGGGCTTTTCGGCTCAAGACCGACAGCTCCTCAAAAAGGCCTTGGATATTCTCTACCGCTCCCAATTGACCACCTCCCAAGCCGTTCAACACCTGCGGGAACAGTTTATCCATCCCCTCATTCAAGAGTTTTGCGATTTTATTAGTGCCTCAGAACGAGGGATTTGCCACTTTGTCCGCCGGGGAGAAGGGGGTGATTTGTCCTGAGGAGGGTCAACTTTTCGAGTACGATCGCCCAACAGACGCTTGCTCCTATTCCCCATGGCTGAAGTGCTGTTATTATCCCTGATGAGCGGTAGCCTCGGTGTCTCAGCACTGCTTTACTATCAGTGGTGGGGCTGGCAGGAGCAACTCAGCCAACAACGCGATGAAGAAGAGGAACAGTTGACCACCTACCCCTCCAAAGAAGAACAGCGTCAAGTATCCCCCAAGCTGGGAGGTTGGGAATTCAAAATCCTGCGATCGCGCCGCAACCAATTTCATGATCCCGATGTCCTGCGCAAAGTCTGCCAAGAGGAAGCCCAAGGGGGTTGGATTTTATTTGAGAAGCTCGACGATCGTCGATTGCGCTTTAAGCGGCCCATGGCCCTGCGGGAAAAAATCAAGCCCAGTGCCAACTACGATCCCTACCGCAGCTACTATGGGTCTCGGTTTGAATGGGAATCTTTGTTGTCCGTGATACTCTTGATGATGATGGCAACCTTACCTGCATATTTGGGCTATCGCTTGGTTATTCTCAGTCAACGCTTAGCCCCACTGCCAACCACTCCTCCATCTGCTCCATTGCGTCCCTAAGGTGCCTATGTCCTCCCTGAGTTTGCTGAGTGTGGGCACAACCCTCCAAGGGGGAAAATATCGCCTCGATGCCCTTTTGAGTCAGGGGGGCTTTGGTGTCACCTATCGCGCCACCCACACCCTGCTCCATCAGCCAGTGGTGCTCAAAACATTGAACTTGCAGCAGGAACCCCCGAAGCGGATTCATGATCTGGGGGAGCGGTTTATCCAAGAAGCGCAGCGCCTTGCCCAGTTTAATCATCCCCACATTGTGCGCGTCAGTGATTGCTTTATTGAGGGGGGGCGTCCCTTCATTGTCATGGACTATATCCCCGGACGCACCCTTGCCCAAGTGATCCAAGAAGAAGGGCCGCTACCGGAAAAAACGGCTCTCCACTATATTCGCCAAGTGGCTAGCGCTCTTGAATTAGTGCATGAGCATGGGCTGCTGCACCGCGATGTCAAGCCCGATAACATCATGCTGCGGGACGGCACAGATCAAGTGGTGCTGATTGACTTTGGCATTGCCCGTGAATACACTGCTGGGGTGACGGAAACAAATACGGGATTGCTCTCAGCAGGTTATGCGCCGGTGGAGCAGTATTTACCCCGCCACCAATGGACGCCGGCAACGGATGTCTATGCCCTAGCAGCAACGCTCTATGCCCTTTTGGCAGGACGCCCTCCTGTGGCCTCGGTCTTGCGCGATCGCGTGCCTCTCGAGGATTTACGCCAGTTTCAGCCCAATCTTAGTCAGCGCACCATTGATGCCATTGAAGCAGGAATGGCTTTGGATGTCCGCGAACGTCCCCAAACGGTGCAGGCGTGGCTGCAACTGCTCATGGGACAGCCCGTGGCGCGTCAAACCACAGCAACGGTAGCGGTGATGCCGCAGTACCGATCCACTATCTTGGCAAATACTCAACCGGAGGGGACAGCCGTCGTTGCTCCCACCAAACAACGCAATTTTTCGCCGTGGCTATGGCTGTTGGGAACGGCAATCTTTGGCAGCTTAGCAGGCATTGGCCTAGGGCTATTTTTGCGCAACCAACCCGTGGACACAGTCACTCCTCGCCCCCCGCGTCCTCAGGAACAGGAATTTCCACCCACCCTGCCGACCATTGTGCCACCTGTAGAGGTGACGCCCACCCCCACCCCGACACCGACGCCAGAGCCGGAACCCACCCCTACGGAACCGACGCCCACCCCAGAGCCAACGGAAACGCCTACCCCTAGCCCGAGTCCTGAGGAAACATCCCCAGAGCCAACGCCGACTCCTCCGCCATCCCTCTCTCCAAAACCCCCAAAGTCCCCAAAGCCCCCAAAGAACGCAGAGCCTCCCGTCGCCCCTCCCACCGCCGTTGAACCATCTCCACCAACACCTACGCCCTCACCGCCACCGACAGAGGCAATGCCCGAGGTGTCACCCCCCCCAACCAGTAACACTGAACCGGCCACCCCTTAAAGATTGGTTAGTTCTGGAGTGCTCGCAAAAAGGCACTCAAGCGACTAAAGACTCCCTGACCACGGGGTTTGCCTTGGGGCGTCAGGGCACGCTCAATGTCTTCACTACTGGGGCGTTGCTCAAATTCTGCTAGGCAGGTGGGGGCGGTTTCACCGTATTGCCAAATTTGCCACGGTTGCGGATAGCAGCGCCAGAGAATGATGGTTTCTGCGAGGGGACGAAGGTAGTAGCAGGGTTCAAGGGTGTTGAGAAATCGCTCCCGCAGCCGCCGACCGGCGTAGCCAATACCAACGACGGCCACATCCTGAAGCCTTGGGTTCAAAAGGATAAAGGGGCGATCGCCCGCCGTTTCACACATCTGCTCAATGGCATTGGCTTCTACAGGGGTTGGGGCAACGATGACAATGGCGCGATCGCTCGCTGTAATGGGTGTCAGTAGTTCATTCACACCCCGCACACTATAGGCAGTTTCACCCCATTCGCGACGGGCAAGGGCGGCAGATCCAGCATCGGCAAAAAAGACCTTGAGATCACGACCTAGTTCCTCAAACAAAGGGAGGTAGCCAGCGGCAAAGGCCATCGCATTGAGATCGGGCAACAGGATCTCGATTTGCAGGCGATTTTTACCCTCTTGAAGCGCCGCTTGGGTGGCCTGTTGAGCTTGGCTGAGGGCAGTCTCCAGACTATCGGGGGGCAGGATCGACATGGGTCTTAAGCGGAGACCTCACTGGCAACGGTGGCAAACAGGCGTTGTAGCTCTTCCACTAGGGTTTTCGCTTGGGCGAGCGTTTGCGGGGTCGTGGATTGTTCCAGTTGGGCAGCGATGGTTTGCATGGCAGTAATGCCAACATTGCCACTGGCGCCCTTGAGATGATGGGCATCCCGCTTGATTTGATCAACGTTTCCCTGATTGACCGCTTCCGCCAATGCTTGGAGACGCTCCTGAGCATCCTCGACAAAGGTTTGCAGCAATTCCATTTCAAACTCGCGATCGCCCCCCGAAAGGGCAGCCAAGTAGTCCCAATCAATTGGCGATGTCATCGATTCACAATTCCCCACAGGTTACTCGTCGTTATTTTAGCCTGTACCAGCCAAGGCAGTTCAAGGGTTAGGCGAGGAAACGCAAGGGGAGATTTGTAATAATTCTTAACTTCTTCAGCGTGGTCTGCCCCCTTGGCGAAACAGGGGATTCGATGGCACTATCGCAGTGGTGAGGCCAACAACAGCGGCAGGATTGAGGAACGATGGGCGATCGCGTGACGGTGGGGATTGTGGGGGCCTCTGGCTATGGGGGCGTCCAACTGGTGCGTTTACTCCTTGACCATCCCCAAGTGGAGATTGCATACCTTGGCGGTGAGGGGAGTGCGGGTCGCCCCTACACGGAGCTATATCCCCATTTGCAGGGTCGGGTGAATCTCACGGTGGAACCCGTATCCGTGGAGGTGATTCGCGATCGCGCCCAAGTGGTGTTTCTCTCGCTGCCCAATGGCATTGCCTGTAAGCTTGCCCCGCAACTCCTTGAGCAGGGCTGCAAAGTGCTGGATTTGTCGGCAGACTATCGCTTTCAGGATTTGAAAACCTACACCCAGTGGTACGGTGAACCAAGGGAAGATGAGGCTACGACCCGACAGGCGGTCTATGGGTTGCCAGAACTCTATCGCGATCGCATTCGCCAAAGTGCCCTCATTGGTTGTCCGGGGTGTTATCCCACCGCTAGCTTGCTGGCTCTAGCACCCTTGATCAAGCAGGGTCTGATTGAACCGAATACGGCAATTATTGATGCCAAGTCCGGTACCTCCGGCGGCGGTCGTCAGGGCAAAATCAATCTCCTGCTTGCGGAAGCTGACAACTCCCTTGCTCCCTACAGTGTTGCTCGACATCGCCACACGCCAGAAATTGAAGCCATTTGTAGCGAATTGGCCGGCCAAAGCGTCCTTGTGCAGTTCACGCCGCACCTTGTCCCCATGCCGCGGGGGATTTTGGCCACTGTCTATGCCACACTGCGGGATCCGGGTCTAGTGCGTGAAGATTTAATCACCATCTACCAAGCTTTTTATCGCCATTCCCCTTGGGTGAATATCCTGCCCCCCGGCCTCTATCCCCAGACGAAATGGGCATGGGGCACCAATGCCTGTTTTATTGGCATTGAGGTGGATGAGCGTACTGGACGCATTATTGTTATGTCCGCCATTGATAACCTAATGAAGGGACAGGCTTCCCAAGCGGTGCAATGCTTGAATCTAATGATGGGCTGGCCAGAAACGCTGGGCTTACCGCAGGTTGCCTTTTATCCCTAGGACTCAAGTTTCATCCTGTTCGACCAAGGGCAGGCGATCGCCCCGTAATAGCTCAGTGCTGCTTGCACTCAAAGACAATCCCATCTGCCATAATCCCTGCCCTAGACACAAAGCCGCCAGAAAGGGAGCGGTACTCAAGCTTAAGAGTAACGTTGTCGGTGTCAAGCCAGCCATCAGGATTTAGGACTCATCACTATCTGAACCATCCGCATCCTCATCAGGAGGAATATTGGCAAAGAGCAAGTGTCGGGATTTCTTCAGTTGCTTCCAAAGCACCTTAATTTGATTGTAGGCCTCCTCAGAGCTGATCTTACCGCCCGTTTCCAGACCACAAATATAGCTCACCCGTTGAGCAAATTCCTGCAAATTGGCATTAAAGGCCAAGTTTTGCGGCGTAAATGCACCATGGTAGCGGCTGGTGGGGAAGAGGAATTTTTCTTTGTCAAATTTCGGTGTGGGCGATTCAGACACAGGGGTAGCCCTTTGCCAATAAGGTTATCCTTATTCTAGCGACAATTTCTAGGGTTCTATGGCAGGAGTTGAGCAAAGTCTCAAAGCAGTCCAAGCATGTGCAATGGCCCTTGACCACTGATTAACTCAATGATCAGGGCTAAAAATCCCAACATTGCCAAGCGTCCATTCCAACGTTCGGCGGCAGAGGTCATCCCCCATTCCCAGCGCTCCTGAGGGTAGAGCTTCACCCGCTTGCGGGACTTATTCACCTCAGCAAAGGTACGCGGTGGTGCTGCAAGAGCATCCTTCACCAGTTGGGCAAGGGCACTAATAAAGCCACTGTGATCATTAAGAGCAGGCACGCGCCGAAAGACTTCAATGCCAGCCTCTTCGGCAATCTCGCGGTACTCGATGTCAATTTCCTGAAGGGTTTCAATGTGCTCTGAAATAAAGCTAATCGGAACAACAACAAGGGTTTTCACCCCTTGAGCGGCCAACTCAGGAATCACATCTTCGGTGTAGGGTTGCAGCCATTCCACAGGCCCCACCCGACTTTGGTAGGCCAACACATGGGTATTGGGGCGATTCAGGGCAGCCATGATGAGCTTCACGCAGGCTTCGATTTCCTCTTGGTAGGGATCCCCTGCTTCGGTGACATAGCTTTTGGGAACGCCGTGGGCACTAAAGAAAATCACGGCTTCGTCAGGGTTGGGGCATTGGTCGAGTTCTTGGCGAATCAAGTCCGCCATAGCCGCCACATAGCCGGGGTGGTTGTACCAAGAGGGGATCAGCGTATAGCGAATCTTTTGCAATTCAGGGTCTTGGTTCCACAAGCTCTCTAGGAGGCGAAAACTAGAGCCACTGGTGCTAATGGAAAACTGTGGGTAAAGGGGTAAAATCACTAGATCGCGAATTTGATCCGCTTTGATTTGGGCGATCGCCTCCTCGGTAAAGGGGTGCCAGTAGCGCATACCAATGTACAAATTGGCCTCAATGCCAATGCGTTCTAGGGCGTCTTTCAGGGCACGGGCTTGCTGTTCAGTCATGCGCCGTAGGGGGGAGCCGCCACCAATTTGGGCATAGTTGGCCTGAGAACGCCGGGCACGACTGGTGGAGATAAACCATGCAAGGGGCTTTTGTAGCCAACGGAAGGGCAGGCGAATGATTTCGGGATCAGAGAACAGGTTGTACAAAAAGGGGCGCACATCCTCGGGGCGATCGGGCCCCCCTAAATTGAGAAGTAGTACACCTGTTTGGCTCGCCATGCCCAAAATCACCTAAATCTTTTCGCGATCGCTTTCTTATTGTGACATACTCTCAGGATCTCAGGGGGAGAAAATCTCGCTAAGGTAGGGATGAGAGAATGCGGTTGATGTGTGCAAACGGTGACCTACGCAATTGATTTTGGAACCAGTAATACGTTGGTGGCGCGGTGGAATTATGCCACCCAAGCAGCCGAAGCGGTAACGCTCTCTGGACTCTCGGTGGGGTTTGGTGAGGTACCGGCGCTCATTCCTAGCTTGGCCTATGTGGAGGATGCCAGTGTTCCTCTGTTCGTGGTAGGGCAGCAGGTGCGCGATCGCGGCTTGGATGGGGTGGGCGATCGTCGCTTTTTCTCGCGGTTTAAGCGGGGGATTGGCGCCACCGTACAGGGCTATTTACCCGAGCTGGATGGCTGTTCTTTGAGCTTTGAAACCATTGGTACGTGGTTTTTGCAAGCCCTGTTGAAGGAACTGAAACACACTAGCGGCGGCGATGTCGAACAGGGGTTGATCTTCACCGTGCCGGTGGATAGCTTTGAAACCTATCGCAGTTGGCTGTTGCAGGTGTGTGAGGGGTTTGCCATTGAGCAAATTCGCCTCTTGGATGAACCCACGGCTGCGGCCTTAGGTTATGGCGTGGCCGATCGCCCGCTGATCTTGGTGATTGATTTTGGCGGGGGCACCCTCGATCTCTCCCTTGTCGAACTCAAGAGCGATCAACGCCAAAGCCGTCCCTTGGGATTTATTCTCAAGTGGGGCGATCGCCAGTGGGCCTCAAGCGACAACCAACGGCCTCGCACAGCGCGGGTGATTGCCAAAGCAGGCTTGAATTTAGGGGGCACGGATATTGACCACTGGATTGTCGATGAGTGGGTAAAACGCGGCATGACCGCCAATAGCCTGCTGCTGCGCCTTGCCGAGCGCTTAAAAATTCAACTCTCGCAGCAGCCCTATGCCCAAGAGGTGTACTTTGACAGCGAAACATTTAACACCCTAGAGATCCGCCTCGAACGCTCGGAACTGGAGGAGCTACTCCATCAGCAGCAATTTTTCCAACGTCTGGATGATGCTCTCACCCAAGTGCTCCAACAGGCACGCCGCCAAGGCATCACCCCCAACACGATTGATGCGGTGCTCCTAGTGGGGGGGACAACGCAAATTCCCGCAGTGCAAAAATGGGTTGCTGAGTATTTTGAGGCCACAAAGATCAACGCCCAACAGCCTTTTACAGCGGTGGCCATGGGTGCTCTAGCAGTGACCCAAGGGCTGGATGTCAAGGATTTTCTCTACCACAGCTACGGCATTCGCTTCTGGGATGCTAAGCTCAACCGTCATGGCTGGCACCCCATTATCCAGCGGGGACAACCCTACCCCATGGGCGAACCCGTGGAATTGATTTTAGGGGCCTCGACGGAGGGACAGCCCAGTATTGAACTGGTGATTGGTGAATTGGGGGACGAGCAAGGGGGTGTGGAGATCTTTTTTGATGGCGATCGCCTGATTACCCGTAGTGCCGGTGAACGCACGGTGCAGCCCCTCAATGACACCCCCCAAGGCAAAACCCTCGCCAAGCTGGATCCCCCTGGCTATCCGGGGAGCGATCGCATTCGGGTCCTCTTTCAAGTGGATGGCGATCGCCAACTGCGGGTTACCGTTGATGACTTGCTCACCCAAGAGCGTCTCATCAATAATCAAATCGTCACCCAATTGCGTTGACCGAATTGCATTGTGGCTTCCCATTCGCTACCCCAAACTACTGCCTATGTCCGCATCATTGCCCAAAGTTGGCAAGAGGGTCACATTCGTGGCCACGTCTGCGCCAGCGAGTACCAGTGGGAATTTTGCTGGCAATTCAGGGCGAAAAAGCTGCAAATCTCCCCAGCCTTTGGGCGTGCTCTGATCAAAGAACCCTTGGGGCGGTTTCTCGAAGCCCAAGACTACCAATTAGAGCCGGGGGGTGATTATGAATTTGTTGTCCGTGCCAAGTTTTAGGTGCGTTCCGCTGTGCCTAAGCTACAATCAGTGAGGAAACCTGTGCTGATATTGCCAGATAGCCTATGTTCTTGAGCGAATTAGCGCCCCTTGTCAAAGAGTTGAGCCAAAAACCCGTTGCCTTTATGGGCGGCTTTGTCTCTGGATTGTTGGGGTTGAGCCTTGATCAAAAGCCAGTCAGCGATTGGCTCAAGCAGTACGGCGACTATCAGCCCCCCAGCCCGCCGCCACCCCCCCCCAGTGACTTCAAGAGCATTCGAATTGAGTAAGGACACGAGCCACTGCCTGCCGTTGATCCCGTAGGGTCAGCCAGCGGTGGTAGGTTTGGGTATGAATCGCCACACTGTGTCCCATCATCCGTGCGGCAACGGTATCGGGTAAGCCATAGTGAATTGTGCGCACCGCCCACGCATGGCGCAAGTCATAGGGACGAAAGGGCAAGCCGTAGCGACGGAACTGTTGATTTACCCGCTGGCCAATGCGTTGGAGGGTTGTTTGGGTCAAATCCGTATTGATCCTCGGCAACTGGGGCGATCGCAAGCCAAACACCTCAACCCACTGGGGAGGAAAGGGCCACACCTGATGGCAACCTGTTTTGGTGGTTTCCTGCACCTCGATCATCCCTGCCGGGTCACCTGTGACGAGCCCACTTAAATCGCAGAAGAACACTTCATGATTGCGCAGGCCATAGGCCGCCATCAAGCCATAGACATAGCGCCACTGGGGATTGGGAATTTGCTGGTAGGCGGCTAGAATCTCCTCATCACTGGGTAACTCCCGTGGTTGGAGCGATCGCCGGGAATAGGTGCCCCAAAACTGAGCTAGGGGAATCGGTAACTCCACCCCTAGGAACCGACAAAACCCTTGAAAGGCGGTACAGGCCACCTGCCGTTGTCGCTTATCAGCGGGGATTTGCTGCAACAGGCCATAGATCAGTTCTGGTAATGAATGGTCGGGATGGGCAGCGGCGGCTTTGAGCAACTGACGCAGATAGGGCGCATAGGCCATCTCCCACGTGGTGCGGCTGCGATCTTGAGCCAGGAAGGCCGTTTCAAAGGCGGCAATTTGCTCTCCTAGGGATAACTCGCCCAGACGCCCTAAGCCCTTGACCCGTTCATAGTCCTGCCAGCGAAAGGTGTTTTCTAGTAATTTGGCGGCAATAATTTTGGCTTCTCGCTCTGCCGCCTTGAGGCCGCTGGGGGTGGCGGGTAACCCTAGACTTAAACGCTGTTGGTGGGGGCGGAGCCGATGGCTGCCCGGTCGTGGCGGCAGGGTACCCCTCAGGCTGAGACGTTGGCCGCGTTGTTCAATTTGCAGACCCAACTGCGCTAGTTTGAGGCGTTGATTGACCTGCTGAAGTTGTTGGTCAAGTTTCTGAGGGGACGTGGCCATTGCTGAGGGACTCAGAACTCAACTCGCTGCCGAAATGACCAAAACTGCGGCGAGGACGTTTTTTCCAAGGAATATCGAGAACCCCCGCTTGGGAGCGGCTACGACTGGACTTGTGCTCAACTTTGACGGGGCGATAGTCCGTGAGGATGCGCAGGCTATTCAGTTCGGCCAAGAGGGTGGCGCCATTGCTAATCAAGACGGCAATCACGGGGTGCAAGCTCAAAAAGACCCCCGCTAAAACCACACTGACATTGGGAATGACCACAAGGGCGATATTTTGATTGATAATGTTCATCACTTCTTGGCTGAGGGCGATCGCCTGCACCAGTCCCTCAAGGCGATTATTCATCAAGAGAAGATCTGCGGTTTGCCGCGCCGCATCACTGCCTTCAGAAAGGGTAATGGAAATATCAGCGTAGGCCATTGCTGCTGTATCATTGAAGCCTTCGCCCACATAGGCCACGACTTTTTCGCCACCATTTTTAAACTTCTCTAGAAGTTCAACTTTGTCCTCTGGCATTTTATTGGTATAGATTTGACCAAGACGAAAGCCAGTGGCATAGCCCACCGCATTGGCGACTTCGTGGTGATCTCCCGTCACCATATAGCACTCAATACCCCGCTGTTGCAGAGCGGCAATCACACTAGCGGCTTCAGAACGCACGGGGTTGCTATAGAACACCAGTGCCACCAGTTCACCATTACAGGCAACACAGACAAGGGAGCGGTTCCAAAGCACGCCTTCATGGGTGCGCAGTTCATCAAGATCAATGGGCACTTGGCGATCGCCCATCCATTGGGGTGTGCCCACCAAAATCTCTTGCCCCTCGACGGTTGCCGCAACTCCCTTACCCGGTTCATAGACCCAGTTGCTATAGGTTCCCCCCTCAATCCCGCGTTCAGCCGCATACTCAAGGATGGCAAGGGCAAAGGGGTGATTGATTGACTGTTCCACAGTTGCCAGCCAATAGAGCAGCGTTTGTTCACTCAGGCCGGGCTTGAGGAGATTGACCCCCACAATGGTTCCCTTCACTTCCGTCAGTGTGCCGGTTTTGTCAAAAACAATGACATTGACTCGTGAGAGGAGTTCGAGGGCGCGGCCATTGCGAAAATACACCCCGACATGGGGCGCATGGGTGAGGGCTGCCAAAATTGCAGTGGGAATAGTAATGCCAATCCCTGAGCCAAAGTCCAATTGCAGAGGGGCGATCGCCCGATGGGCATCCAAGGTGACCCCATAAACAATGGCAGCCACGCCCATTGCGGGCAAAATGGCTTGGTTCGAGATTTCCTCAGCGTAGTTTTCAATGCGAGTATCCAGTTGCGGCGCTTGGCGAGCCAGTTGCAGCGCTTTGCCCACCTGCGTCTCTTCACCAACGGCTTCAGCAACAACGCAAATTTGTCCCCGCACCACAAGGGAAGAGGCCAGCACCGTTTCTTCAGGTTCACAGGGCAATAGATCCGACTCTCCCGTGAGAAACTGCCGCTGAATCACGGCGGATCCCCAGAGCACGGTACCATCCACGGGCACCGCGGATCCGGCGGCCACAATCACGCGATCGCCCACCTGTAGCTCGCGCACAGAGACATTTTGGCGAGTGCCGCCCCGCTCTACCCAATAGGTGCGCTGTTGATCGAGGGGGTCAAAGACTTGGTTTTCCCCCACTTGAGCGGTCATATCCCGCAGTGACCCCCCCACTTGACCCATAAAGGCAGCTAACACCGGCGCCATGTATTCCCCTTGCAGCGTATGCAGAATCGTCCAGAGGGATTCCAGTTGGGTGACGTTGAGATGGCGGTGTTCGAGGCTCTCTAGGGCTTCTTGGAAGGTGGGCAGTGCCACAATCACAATCACAGTGGCGACAATGGCAGGGTAGAAGGGGGTTTGTACTGGTAGTAGCGCCACGATCGCCAGCGCCAAGGTGGGTAGCGCCATTTTCTCGATAAAGTAAGCGGTGTTCCAAGGGGAGTACACCAACTTATCAATGGGCAGCATCCCCGGTAAGGGTAAACGTTCATCTGCTGCGGCCTGAATCAATTGGCCAAAGCGGTGAAGGGGATTGTCAACTTCGGGACTGTATTGAACAATCAGGCTAGCGGCGGGCAAGTTAAGGCGAATTTGTTGCACACTGTCTTCTTGAACAAAGAGAGCTTGCAGTTGCCGCCCATAGCGATCGTCATATTGCAGGCGGGGAATCCGCAACCGCACTCGCCCCGGTAAGTGATGCACCACTTCGTAATGAACCCTTGCTGGCGGCGGGGAAAGCACAGTTGCAGTCATGATCAATTACCCCTAAGGATCGGTTAAGAAAAGGGCTGGGCGGAGCGATGGCCATGGTTCGGCGCACTAATGAGGTCATTGATATTCTGCTGCATGGTTAGGCAAATTGCATCCAAGGGCAGATCATTGAGGTCACGGCCAAAGGGATTTTCGATTTCGATGCCAATTTCTTCAACGCCAAAGAGGGTAAAGGCAATGAGTCCCACCATTAGGCCTGTCCACCATACGAGGTTATCCACCAGTTGAAAGGGTAGCAGCAAGCAATAGAGAAATAATAGCTGCTTGAGATGAATGGCATAGGCAAGGGGCATCGGTGTTTTCAAAATTCGCTCACAGGCACCCATGGCATCCACCAATTGCACCAGCAGTTCATCCATGTAAGTGAGTTGGTACAGGGACAGGGAGCCACAGCGGTGTTGGTGGTGCAGATAGTCCTCAATCCACAGGGCAATGCGCAAGGGGACATTTTGCACCGTTTGTAGCTCTTTGTATTGATGGGGCTTGAGCAGGGGTTCTAATTCGGCAAAGGATTCTCCTCGCAGGTGTTGCTTGGTGGCGATCGCAAACACCCCCACTAAATGAACGGCATCAATTTTGGCTTGGTGATCCTCCGGACTATTTTCGTCAATGGCAGTCCACATCAAGCGGGTTAGGCTGCGGGAATTATTCACAATGTTGCCCCACTGGCGGCGACCTTCCCAAAAGCGCTCATAGGCAGTGTTGGTGCGAAAGACGAGGAGCAACCCCAGCACAATCGAGGGAATGAGACTGCCTAGCACTGGCCAGTGGACATTGATCACATAAAGGTCGATCACCGTCACCAAGACGCCAAAGCCACCGCAAAAGAGCACTTCCGAAAGAATGGCCGGAATGACCGAGCCACGCAAACGCAGCGCCAGACGTAACCATTGCGGCGGTTGCAACAAAAACTTCGCCACGCCCGACCGATCTCGGGGTAATTGGCGTCTGAAGGGGTGAAAACCGAAGAAAGAGAAGCGGCTCATGAATACCAGTGGGCGATTCCCACCCCAATCTTTAGCACACTGGCGTGCTGAAACCGTGTTTTTACCGCAAAGAACAGCCGAAGAGACTGCAAATCTTAAGAAAATCCGTTACCCCTTGCCATTCCCCGCAAGAAGTGTTAAGTTATATTAAGAACATGAAACACTTTGTAACAAACGGAGGACAAAAATGAGAAGCGGCAGCATTATTGATGAACAAGGCAAAATGAACAACTTTGCCATTGAACCCAAAATGTACGTGATGAGTGAGCCGCAGGCTGGGTTTACTCCCTATGCAGAACTCTTCAATGGTCGCTTGGCCATGATTGGCTTTATCTCCCTGCTGGCCTTGGAAGTGATTACGGGTCACGGTCTGATTGGCTTTTTGAATAGCCTCTAGGTCGTCGCTGCGCTCTTAGGCATATCCGTTCTTCAGCAGCCCTTGTGCGGTTAGAAAGAACAAATAACTCATGGAATGGGTCAGCCTGCCTCTCGGGGTGGGCTTTTTGCTTGTAGTCTTTATTGGAATTAGTCTTTATTGGAATTAGTAAATCATAAATTATTGTTTACATCTTGCTTCTATGGACAGAGCTATGTAAACTAACCAAAGAATTGTCTATTTAACCTATGCTGCGAGAAAAAATTTTGCGCATCCTCGGCTACTCGACCAAATGCCTGTGGGCTGATCTGGCAGTTTTGTTCGGTTTGGGTTGTGCAGGCGTGGGCATTGGCTATGGCAATATGGCTGTAGCCACCGGCGGTGTCTCAATTAGTCTCAGTGCGGCTTGGTTTTCCATTCGCGAGAATCAGCAAGCTCTCCTCAGTCAGCAACCTCAAAGGGCGATCGCCCCAAGGGATCAAACAGATGTCAGTTTAGATCACTTCCAGCGAGAATCCCTAGAGCAAATTCTTGATCTATGTCGCAATTTCTACAGTAGAGCGCATTCACAGCTTCCCAGTAATTTCCAAGAGAAAGATGTGCAAGTTGTCCTTGAAAGGCTCTTGAGAAGTACGTTTCCCAACTCGGATATTAGACGGGAGTACCCTATTCCTCAGCCCTACTCCCATGGTCGATTGATTGACTTTATGCTTGTTGATGAGAAGGTTGCAATTGAGGTCAAGGTAGTCTCAGCACAGGGAGGGCGGAATCGGTTATTTAAAGAATTAGCAATAGACCTTGAAGCGTACCGCCATAGTGAAATGAGTTTTAGAAAATTGATTTGTTTTGTTTACGATCCTAATAATCAATTACCCAATCCGCGTGGCTTTGAAAATCACCTGAGGGGCGATCGCGGGGGATTTGAGGTCATCACAATCGTGGCACAAAATCCTTATCAGGCTAATGGAGTCGCTTCAGCGGGATAGGTGAGTGACAATCACGCAGTTTAAGGCCTTGAAAGGATCGCGAGACAATTGCTTTTCGGGCAACACTTTGCTTAATATCTGTCTCAGGGCATTCAGCACCTTTTCCTGCATATCTTCAACCTTGGCCAGTCCTGCCAGTTGATGGACAACGTTATTGCGTTGCTGATAGTAGGCCTCGATCCGCTGGAAGTGAGGAGCAAGATCCGTTGTTTGGGAGTCATACTCTAAAACTGCTAGCAAAAGCTCCCGCGTCACGACATCAAGGAACAGGCGATCGCCATTTTTGCGCTGGTAGCTTCTGAGGTATTGCCAAAGTCGACCCTGATCGTGGTGTTGCAGCAAGTTCAAGCTGCGTTCTCGCGTTGCCCCATCAGTTGTAATGCCAAGGCTCACCGTCTCTTGTACAAAGTATTGCAATAAGTTTTCGTACAAACTCATGGCCAAGATTAGGGCTTCTGCATAGCGCCCCACCGTAAATAGGCCAACAACTTGAAAGTAAGTGTCCCGAAAGAGGGCATGGCGATTGTTCTGCCGCAGTTGGGCGATTTCCTGAAACCAGAGCTTTTCAATCTCAGTTTTGTAGGGGTTGATGGCATCAAAGGCTTGGTGGTAGTTGCGGGCAAGGCGATATTTGCCATAGCGAATCAGTGCTAAGGCCAGAGGAGCCTCAATAGAGCTATGCTTGAGGGAAATTTCAGCCCCTTGGTAGTCATAACTATCCAACTGCTGTTGAATCCCTTGACGATCTAACGCTTGGCGAAAGACATTTAAGTCCACCGCAAATATTCGCTCTTGACCTGGTCGAATTTCTTGGGGATTGCGGGCTTGCCATAGCCGGAGTCGGTGTCGCGTCTCGATCGCCTGTAAAATGCCCCAAGCCGCTTTCATGGCGGGGGTACCAGAGGAACCATTCAGTTCTAGCCAGTCGTTGGAGCCTTGATAATACTTGGCTAGGTGTAGTGCGCGCCTGGCCTCTTGGACGGCGATGACAGGGTTAATTGGGTCTGCGGAGAGTTCCCTGCTGACCACTTTTAGGTGAATTGCCTCCTCGCCAATTTGCAGCTCACTGTGAAGCCAGTCCTTGGTGTCGATCGCCCGTTGTTGAAAGTCTTCTGTGTAGAGCAATAGAACCCGTTTGATCGGCTGCTGTTGGGCTAAAAACTTTGCCAGTGAAACAATGGAGCCTTCTTGGTTGGTTTTCTCAGAGTACGGATCTTGATGACCCACAAAGGAAAGGAGAATGCTACAACCCATAGTGGTTTTCACAGAAGGTCTCTTGTCTATGTTGCCGCAATCGTCCCCTATATTTCAGGCTGTGTCGGATGATGAGACAGCGTTTGACTCTCAGGTGTCCTGTGAGTAGGGGTGGTCAGCGCGAGGCTAACGGATTGATGGAGAGTTGGGAAGTGTCAGAAAAGTAGAGCGTTTAGTGGCAAGACGGTATAGACACCAGAAAGACTTTATCGCCCCAATGCTGTTTTCAGGATATTTGAATGGGTGAGGGTTTGTGAGCTGGCTGAGTCAATACTGTTTGCCGGCGTTAGAGAGACCATCGCTGTTGATTAGTTGATTATGGATAATGCACCGATTCATCCCCAAGGGGGGATGCAGGCAGTGGTAAAAGCGGCGGGTCACGCGGTGTTATTTTTACCGAAATCCTCTCCTGATTTGAATGTGGTTGAGCATGACTTTAGTGGGCTGAAGTGAGTGGGCTGAAGCGAGCGCGGAGGTATGCAGGGTCAAACCGTTCTATGGATGAGGTGATTCGCAAGTATTGTGCTGGATAATGTCTCATTCTTGATTGGAATAGCTATATATTGCCACAATCGTGCCTGATCCGTGGCGGTATTGGTGCCATCGCCAAGCGTGATCAATGATTTGCTCGATGTCAGGGTACTGCGGCTGCCAACCTAAAATCTGACGGGCGCGATCGCTATTGGCAACGAGGATTGCGGCGTCTCCTGCTCGGCGATCGCCCTCAACGACTGGAATCGAACAACCTGTGACCCTCTGAGCGGCTTCAATAATTTGCCGCACCGAAAAGCCTTGGCCATTCCCCAAGTTAAAAATTTGCGAGTCGCCGCCACTCAGGAGGTACTTTAATCCCAGCACATGGGCTTGGGCTAGGTCCACGACATGGATGTAGTCGCGAATGCAGGTGCCATCGGGAGTAGGGTAATCTGTGCCATAAATGCAGATGTGGGGGCGTCGCCCCATCGCCGCCTGCAACACTAGGGGAATCAAGTGGGTTTCTGGATGGTGATCTTCCCCTAAGCGGGAGTCGGGATCGGCGCCTGCGGCATTGAAATAGCGGAAAATTACCGACTTGAGGCCGTAGGCCCTGCCCATATCGGCAGCAATTTGCTCCACCATCCACTTGGAGCGCCCGTAGGGGTTAATGGGAGCACAGGGACAGGTTTCGCGAATCGGCACCTCTGAGGGCAAGCCATAGACGGCGGCTGTGGAGGAAAAGACAAAATAGGGAATCGCGGCGGCCACCATCGCCTGTAAGAGGGTCAGGGCACCATAAACATTATTTTGATAAAAGCGATCGGGGGAGCGGACAGACTCGCCCACTTCAATATAGGCAGCAAAGTGCATTACTGCCGTCACGGGATAGGTTTGAAAAATCCAATCTAAGAGGGAGCGATCGCCAATATGACCCACAATGAGTTCTGTTTTAAGAACAGACTCGACTAAATCGCGGTGCCCTCGCTCAAGGCTATCTAAAATCAGAACCTGAAAGCCGGCTTGCTGCAGTGCCAAAACGGTATGGCTGCCAATATAGCCCGCGCCCCCGGTGACCAGAATCAGCGGCGAATTATTACCATTATTAATTGTCATTAAAGTCCATCTGTTACACTAGGAAAGCTGCTACAAATTCTGCCATGACCAGTGACTTACACCATGAAATCACCCAAGAGGTGAAACGACGTCGTAATTTCGCTATTATCTCTCACCCGGATGCCGGGAAAACGACGCTGACGGAAAAGTTACTGCTTTACGGTGGGGCTATTCACGAGGCGGGAGCCGTCAAAGCACGACGGGCACAGCGGCAAGCCACCTCTGACTGGATGGAAATGGAGCAACAACGGGGGATTTCGATTACCTCGACGGTCTTGCAGTTTGAGTACCAAGGCTATCAGATTAACCTCTTGGATACCCCCGGCCACCAAGACTTTAGTGAAGATACCTATCGCACCCTTGCGGCGGCTGATAATGCCGTGATGCTGGTGGATGCGGCCAAGGGTTTAGAACCCCAAACCCGTAAGCTCTTTGAGGTGTGCCAACTGCGGGGTCTGCCGATTTTTACATTCATCAACAAGCTGGATCGGCCGGGGCGGGAACCCCTTGAACTGATTGATGAAATTGAACAGGAGCTGGGGCTGATTCCCTATCCTGTGAACTGGCCGCTGGGGATGGGCGATCGCTTTCGCGGCGTCTATGATCGCGTGCGCCGCAACTTTCACTTTTTTGAGCGCACGACCCACGGTAGCCGTGCTGCGGCGGAAACCATCCTTGCCCTTGGCGATCCGGCCATTGACGCCTACATTGAGCCCTATCGCTTGGAATATCACCAACTCAAGGACGAACTGGAACTGCTAGATGGGGTTGGTGCTGAATTTGACCTCAATTTGGTGCATCAGGGAAAAATGACTCCAGTCTTCTTTGGCAGTGCCATGACCAACTTTGGCGTGCGCCTGTTTCTGGAGCACTTTTTGACCTATGCGTTGCCACCCATGGCCTACAAGAGCGATCGCGGGGCGATTGATCCGACGCAGGAGCATTTCACTGGCTTTGTGTTTAAGCTGCAGGCCAATATGGATCCGAAACATCGCGATCGCGTCGCCTTTGTGCGGGTCTGTAGCGGCAAATTTGAAAAGGACATGACCGTCAACCATGCTCGCACCGGCAAAACCATCCGCCTTTCTCGTCCCCAAAAACTCTTTGCCCAAGGTCGCGAATCCCTTGAAACGGCCTATGCGGGCGATGTGATTGGCCTGAATAATCCAGGCATGTTTGCCATTGGCGACACCCTCTATGTCGGCCCCAAATTGGAATATGAAGGCATTCCCTGTTTTTCCCCAGAACTCTTTGCCTATCTGCGCAACCCCAACCCCTCCAAGTTCAAATCCTTCCAAAAAGGGGTGAATGAGCTACGGGAAGAGGGTGCCGTGCAAATCATGTACTCTACCGATGAATCGAAACGAGAACCGATTCTGGCGGCAGTTGGCCAATTGCAATTTGAAGTGGTGCAGTTTCGCCTATTAAACGAATACGGTGTGGAAACTCGTCTCGACCCTCTCCCCTATACCGTTGCGCGCTGGGTACTGGATGGTTGGGAAGCCCTTGCAGCCATTGGCCGCATCTTTAATGCTGTCACCGTCAAAGACAGTTGGGGACGGCCGGTGCTGCTCTTTAAGAATGAGTGGAATCTGCAACAGACAATGGCAGATCATCCCAAACTGCGCCTGAGCGCGATCGCCCCCCTTGCCGCTGCTGTGTCTGCCTAGCTGCCCCATGAGTAGTGTCTATACCCGTCCCCTTGCTCGTCTCATTGAGCAGTTGCAACGCCTGCCGGGCATTGGCCCCAAAACCGCCCAACGTCTTGCCCTTCACCTGATCAAACGTCCCGAGGCTGATATTCAAGCCTTGGCGCAAGCTCTCCTTGAAGCGAAACAGCAGGTGGGGCTTTGTTCTATCTGTTTCCACCTCTCTGCCGAACCCGTGTGCGACATCTGTGCCTCCCCCCAGCGAGACAATCATCTCCTTTGTGTGGTGGCTGATTCCCGCGATGTCATTGCCATTGAAAAAACCCGCGAATACCACGGCAAGTACCATGTTTTGGGCGGACTCATTTCGCCCCTAGAGGGCATCACCCCCGAACACCTGCACATTCAACCTCTGATTCAGCGCGCCAGCCAACCGCAGGTGCAAGAGGTGATCTTGGCCATCAACCCCAGTATTGAAGGGGAAACAACCACTCTCTATGTGGGGCAGCTGCTGCGGCCTTTTGTGAAGGTCACTCGCATTGCCTTTGGCCTACCGGTGGGCGGTGATCTCGACTATGCCGATGAAATGACCCTTGCCCGTGCCCTTGCCGGTCGCCGGGAAATTGAGTGGCAGTAGCTTAGTGCCCCCCCTGCAATCGCCGCAATGCCGTCACAATTTGGTGAATGGCTCGCTTCAGTTGCTCGACCTCGTGGTGTAACCGCTGGTTTTCCGCTTCCAAAGCGGCGAGGCGATTGTCATCCCCACCACTACCTGTTGCCGCTGGTTGCTGTTGCAGTTGCGCAACCGTTGCTTGGAGTTGAGCAAAGTCATTTGCCTTGACAGATTGTGCCTGCAAAGCTTGAATGGCACCTTCAAGGGCGGCCAGTTTGGCATAGACGGGGGTGAGATCCACAGCGACGGGAGCCGCTACTTCCGCAGGAGCTGCTGCTTTGACGGGTCTGGGCTTACGGGCTTTGCGAAAGGCCTCTTGAATTGCTGCTTCGAGTTGTTCTTTTTCAAAGGGCTTCTCAATGAACTCAAACCACTCAAAGGGTTCTTGGAGCTTTTCGGTGACCTCTTCCTTGCGCCCTGACATAATTACGAGGGGGATAGCGCCAAGGAGATCATTTTTCTCCAATTCTTGATAGACTTCCCAGCCGCTCACCTTCGGCAGCAGAAAATCCAGCATGATCAACGTCGGCTCAGACTGCTCAATGAGTTGCAGACCTTCACGGCCATCCTTGGCCTCAAGGATTTCGTAGTCGCCCTCTGGCAACATCTCGCGGACGCGCATCCGGATTACTTTACTGTCATCAATGACAAGGACTTTGCGGCTAGTCACGGAAACACTCCATTCTATACAAGATTCCTATAGCAAGAGATTGTGAATAGAGGGCGGCAGTGGCATGACCACTACGTGATTTCAACCTTAGCATAGCCCTATCTTTTGGAGTTGGCCACTCGCCTTACACTGCGGCAAAGCGTCCCTGAACCCAAAAATTTGGGGTCAAAGACCCACCCTTGAGGGCAGGAGAATGTCACAATAGAAGTCTCAGCCGGATGAAAGATTTGTTAGATAGATCAGCCCCTATGCCAGAGTTTGCTGCTGCCCCTATCCACCTTCCCAAAACCAGTGAATCGGAGCGGATCAAGCGTATTCGCCACACCACGTCCCATATTTTGGCAATGGCAGTCCAGAAGCTGTTTCCCAAGGCGCAGGTCACAATTGGTCCTTGGACTGAGAGTGGATTTTATTACGATTTTGACCACCCCGAACCCTTCAGCGAAAAAGACTTGAAGCTCATTGAAAAGGAGATGGTCAAGATCATTAAGCGCAAGTTGCCGGTGATCTGCGAGGAAGTGACCCGTGAGGAGGCCGAGCGCCGCATCCGGGAGCTAGGGGAACCCTACAAGCTGGAAATTCTCCAAGACCTCGAGGAGCCAATTACGATTTACCACTTGGGGGATGAGTGGTGGGATCTCTGTGCGGGACCTCACGTTGAAAATACGGGCGAGATTAACCCCAAGGCGATCGCCCTTGAAAGTGTTGCCGGTGCCTACTGGCGCGGCGATGAAACCAAAGCCCAACTGCAGCGCATCTACGGTACTGCTTGGGAAACCCCAGAACAACTGGCGGAATATAAACGCCGCAAAGAAGAAGCCCTGCGCCGTGACCACCGCAAACTGGGCAAAGAGCTGGGTCTCTTTATTTTCGCTGATCCTGTAGGACCAGGGCTACCCCTGTGGACTCCTAAGGGAACGATTCTGCGCTCAACCCTCGAGGAGTTTCTCAAAAAAGAGCAAATGAAGCGGGGATATCTACCGGTGGTGAGTCCGCACATTGCCCGTGTGGATCTATTTAAGACCTCTGGCCACTGGCAAAAGTACAAAGAGGATATGTTTCCCCTGATGGCCGAAGATGCTGAGGCGGCAGCCAACGAGCAGGGCTTTGTCCTCAAGCCAATGAACTGCCCCTTCCACATTCAAATCTATAAAAGTGAGTTGCGCTCCTACCGTGACTTGCCCCTACGGTTGGCGGAGTTTGGTACGGTTTATCGCTATGAGCAGTCCGGGGAATTGGGGGGCTTGACGCGGGTGCGGGGCTTTACCGTTGATGACTCCCACCTTTTTGTCACGCCAGAGCAGTTGGATGCCGAGTTTTTGAATGTGGTTGATCTCATTCTCTCGGTCTTTCGCTGTCTGCGTTTAAATAAATTCAAGGCACGGCTGAGCTTCCGCGATCCCAAATCCGACAAGTACATTGGCTCCGATGAGGCTTGGTCAAAGGCGGAGTCAGCAATTCAGCGAGCGGTAGAACAGTTGGGCATGGAGCATTTCTTGGGGATTGGGGAGGCCGCCTTCTATGGCCCCAAGCTCGACTTTATCTTTGAGGATGCTCTCGGTCGCGAGTGGCAGTTGGGAACGGTTCAGGTGGACTACAATTTGCCTGAGCGCTTTGATTTGGAATACGTTGCTGAGGACAATACCCGCCGCCGACCGGTGATGATTCACCGTGCCCCCTTTGGCTCGCTGGAGCGGCTCATTGGCATTCTCATTGAGGAGTACGCAGGGGATTTCCCCTTCTGGCTGGCACCAGAGCAAGTGCGCCTGTTGCCCGTGGGGGATGAGCAACGCCCCTATGCCGAACGTGTGGCCGCTCAACTGCGAGAGCAGGGTGTGCGCGTGAGCGTGGATCGCAGTGGCGATCGCCTAGGTAAACAAATCCGCAATGCTGAAACCCAGAAAATTCCTGTGATGGGCATTGTGGGTGCCAAGGAAGTCGAAAGCGAGACCGTGAGTATCCGCACCCGTGCAGCGGGAGATGTCGGCGCCTTGTCTGTTGAACAACTCATCGAGAAACTGACATCGGCAGTGAATGCAATGGATGCCGAGATTCAGTGGCAGTAGCTAGAGGTTAACTCATTATGACCTATCCTTTTATATCAATCATTACGGCAACTCTCAATGTCGAAGATACGATTACTCGAACCATTAAAAGCCTTCAAGATCAAACGGATAAAAACTTTGAATGGATTATTGGAGATGGTGCTTCAACTGATAGTACCATTAGTATTATTCAGTCTACAAAGGGCTTAAATATAAAAATTATCTCAGAACCAGATTTTAGTTTATATCATGCGATCAATAAATCACTTAAAATTGCAAGTGGAGATTATTATCTTGTTTTAGGTGCTGGAGATGTACTAGAACAGAATACAATAGAGTTGTTTAGAAAAGCTGCTTGCTCTACGAAAGCAGATATACTATCAGCACATGTGTGGGTAGGTAAACGATTAAGGCGTCCTAATAAGGGAAGACCGTATTTGTTTTCAGCCGGAGCCTACATATCTTCCCATGCTGTTGGCACTTTAATTAAAACTGATCTTCATAGGCAACTAGGATACTATTCCTATAGATTTCCAGTTGGCGCAGACTACTTCTTTATCAAAACTGCTATCCAAAATGGCTGTAAGTTTCACGGATGCGATTTTATTGCTGGAGAATTTATGCTTGGCGGTATTTCATCAACTGATAAATTATCAGTTGTATGTGATGTCTTCCGTTTACAGGTAGAAACCGGAGAAAATTTGCTTTTACAAATATTAATTCTTATTTGTGCTTTATTTATTCGAGTTGTTATTCCTAAGTATATACCTTCTCTAATATGGGGTACAAGCACGAGTGCTAAATCCGCAAACGAAGCTTAGTGTCCCCGTTGCGGGGATTGTTGCGTCATCCTACAACTAAAGGATTATCCTCCTTCGTAAGGGTGTTCTCTAGCACCCAGCCCAGCTTTTGCTGCTGTAGTCCCATCAGCTGAGATTTTTAAGTGTGACACGAAGTCTCGGCCAAGTGATAGGCTAGGGCTTGCTGTTGCATCGTTCGAAAAATGTTGTAAAAGCCATTGGCTCGCGAGGGGGTTAAGCTGACATTCAGTCCGGTTTGCTGAATAAAGTCAGGTTTTAACTGGAGGATTTCTGCAGGTGTCAACCCACTCAACCCTTCAACCAATAGCCCCACTAATCCCTTCGTCACTTGAGCGTCAGAATCCCCCTGAAAAATCACCTTGCCCTGCTCTAAAGAGGCCATCACGTACACTTGGGAGACACAGCCGGGTACGCGGTTGGCGGCAACCTTCTGCTCCTCAGGAAATGGCGGCAGGCGCTTTGCAAAGCTCAGTAAGTATTCATAGCGCCGCTTTGGATCTGAGATCTGTTGGAACCGCTGAACAATGCGATCGAGGGAAGCCGGTAAAGGCTGGCAGGCGGAGGGCATATTTACCTAGAAGAACGCTGCTGAGAAAAATGATAACTATTTCTCATTTTAGCCTCAGCAGTTGCACAATAACGGCAGCAGTCAACCTAGGGGCAGCTTTTCATACCAATAGACCGCCGTGCTCTTACCCTTAACTCATAACTTGTGTTAGCCTTGAATGTACTCACTCGGTTCTGGTGGGGATCAGCCATCAGACGCAAGGGGGAAAGTGCAGTGCAAATCTGCCGCTGTCCCGCAGCTGTGATGAGAGGCACTACTCTCTCAGTCAGAATGCCCGCCGAGTTGTGAATGTCGTTATGCCAACATCTGCGAGGTACAGATGATGTTCTTCATGCTTCAATTTTCATTAATTTGCCTAGGTAAAGAACCCCCCTACCGCCCTTTTCTGGCAACGTTGCTGCCGTTGCTGTAGCACAAGTGATTTTGGAGATTTTCAAGCACCTACAAGCACTTAGACAAGGGGTTGCTCTTGCAGTGACCCACGTTAGGTTCTGCTGATGATGCTGGAAGTGTACTGCTTGTTGGGCTGAAAACAGCTATCTTTCTTTGTCTATTGAGAGAACTGTCAAAACTCAGGGTACTGCAACAATGACCATTCAAACTGCAACGCTAGGCTACCCCCGCATTGGTAAAAATCGTGAGCTGAAAAAGGCATTGGAAGCCTTTTGGAATGGCAAATACAATCAAGAAAATTTGCTACAAACAGTTCAAGAGATTGAATTGGCAAATTGGCAAACGCAACTGCAGGCTGGCATTGATCGCATTGGCGTTGGCGATACCAGTTTTTACGATCCCGTCCTTGACTGGAGTGTCCGCCTCGGCCTCATCCCACAGCGGTATCAAGCCTTTACAGGGCTGGAGCAATACTTTGCAATGGCTCGTGGCAAAGAGAGGATTCCAGCTCTTGAGATGACCAAATGGTTTGACACCAACTATCACTACTTGGTTCCCGAAATGAGTCAGCCTCTTCAGGCAGCGGACTTTAGTGATTTTCTGGGGATCATTGGTCGCGCCCAAAGGGTCTTGGGCGATCGCGCCGTTCCCATGGTGCTAGGGCCTTTAACCCTGCTACGGCTGAGTCGGCTGCAGATGAATCTAGAGGAAGCGTTGTCTTGCCTAGTGGAGCGCTATCTTATCCTGTTGGCTGAATTGAAGAACCTAGGGGTGGTTGAGGTACAAATCCACGAACCTGCCTTGGTTTTTGGGGACACCAACAACTTCAGGGAATTGTATGAATCAACATTTGATGCGCTCTGTCAAGTTGGCTTGCCGATTTACCTAGTGACCTACTTTGATGATCTCGGCGCTGCCTATCCTTGGGTGGTGACGTTGCCCGTAGCCGGCATTAGTCTAGATTTTACCCGTGGGCAGAACTTGGCATTATTGCAGCAGTATGGTTTCCCAAGGGATAAACAGCTGGGAGTGGGTATTGTGGATGCCCGAAACATTTGGAAAATTTGCCCAGAACCTGTCGTGTCAACCTTAGCAGCGATTCAGGGTATCACAACTAATATCCGGTTGCACCCCTCAGCCTCTTTACAATTCGTCCCCTACGATGCAGCACGAGAAGTGAAGTTACCAGAGCCATTGCGGCGGGTGTTGAGTTTTGCCGAACAAAAGTTGGATGAGGTGGTGCTATTGGCACAGACGCTGCAGGAGAGTCCCAAAGCCCTTGCCCAGCACCCCCAATTGGCAGAGATTGAAGCCCAGTGGCAGGCCTTTAAGGAATTTAGGCCTGTGAATCCAGTAGTACAACAGCGGTTGCGCAATTTAACCGTCAACGATCTGGAACGGGCTATGCCCTATAAACAACGCCGCCAACTGCAGCCCACCTTACCGCTCTTTCCGACAACTACCATTGGTTCTTTTCCGCAAACCCCAGAAGTGCGGCAATTGCGGGTGAAGCTCAAGCGCGGAGAAATCACCCTTGCTGAGTACCAAGCAGCAATTGATGCTGAAATTGCCAAATGCATTCGATTTCAGGAAGAAATTGGCCTAGATGTATTGGTGCATGGCGAGTTTGAACGCACCGACATGGTGGAATTCTTTGGCCAGAAGCTCACTGGTTTTGTCTTTACTGAACACGGCTGGGTGCAAAGCTATGGCAGTCGCTGTGTGCGTCCACCCATTATTTATGGGGATGTAGCGCGAACCGAGCCAATGACGGTGCGAGAGTTTAAGGTGGCGCAATCGTTGACACAAAAAATCGTCAAGGGTATGCTGACGGGGCCGGTAACAATGATTAACTGGTCTTTTACCCGCACCGATATTCCGCGTAGCGAACAGGCGATGCAGATTGCCTTGGCTCTACGGGATGAAGTGGCCGATTTAGAAGCTGCTGGGGCAAAGATTATCCAGATTGATGAACCCGCTTTACGGGAAGGATTACCCCTCAAGCCGGAACGTTGGCAGGAGTACTTGGCTTGGGCTGTCGATGCGTTTCGGTTGGCGGCTGGTGTGGCTAAGCCAGAAACCCAAATTCATACCCACATGTGCTATTCGGAGTTTGGCGACATTATTCAACATATCGAGCGCCTAGATGCAGATGTGTTGTCCATTGAAAATAGCCGCAGTAACAATGAAACGCTGTTTGAAATTACTGATGCCGGCTATCAACAGCAGGTGGGCAATGGTGTTTATGATGTTCATAGTCCGGCAGTTCCCACTGTTGAGCAGATGGTTCAGCAGCTGGAGACTGCGATCGCCCATCTACCCAGTGACCAGATTTGGGTTAACCCAGACTGCGGTCTGAAAACCCGTCGCTGGGAGGAAGTGATTCCCTCACTGAAAAACATGGTGGCCGCCGCCCAGCAATTGCGAGGGGCTCGTCTTACCAACTGAGGATCTGTTGTCGCTGCCAGCGCACCGTTGCCCCCTTAAAATCGCAGGATTTTTCCACCACTCAAAACTGCGTTTCCATTCCTGCGATTAGCGGGGCAATGCTTGTAAGCAGGCTGCCCCATGCCTAAAGACCTGCTCCATGATTGGTAGGGGCACCTGACCTCGGCTGATGGGACATCCGCATGAGTGTGGATCGTACGGGCGATCGCTAGGTCAACAAATCCGCAATGCTGAAACCTAGAAAATTCCTGTGATGGGCATTGTGGGTGCCAAGGAAGTCGAAAGCGAGACCGTGAGTATCCGCACCCGTGCAGCGGGAGATGTCGGCGCTTTCCCTGTTAAGGAACTGGTTGAAAAACTCACCTCTGCCATGACTGCGATCGATGCCGATATTCAGTGGCAATAGTGGGCAATTGATCTACAGGGCAGTTGACCTCACCTTTAATAGTTTGTCAAAATGAGCGGCGAGTGGTTCTCGCGATCGCGTAGCGTACCCTTTGGGTAATCGCTCTAATCAATTCTCTAGGGAACAGAATGACTGAAACACCGATTTCACCAACAACGGTTTTGCAACAACTGCAATGGCGCTACGCCACGAAGAAATTTGACCCCAATCGCAAAATTCCTGTGGATCTGTGGCAAACACTTCTACAAAGTCTGGTACTGGCTCCTTCTTCCTTTGGCCTGCAACCGTGGAAGTTTTACGTCATTGAGACGCCTGCGCTACGCCAAGCCCTGCTCCCCCACACTTGGAATCAACGGCAGGTGGTGGATGCCTCCCACTTAGTGGTATTTGCCATTAAAACCAATCTCAATGCTACGGACGTCGATCGCTACCTTGCACGGCAAGCGGAAGTCCACCAAACCGCAGTGGAAAATCTGCAAAAGTATGGGGACTTGGTCAAGGGCTTTTTGCAGTCACCCCCCTACCCCCTCAATGTTGATGAATGGTCAACCCGCCAAGTCTATATTGCTTTGGGTCAGTTTATGCTGACGGCGGCGCTGCTGGGCATTGACACCTGCCCGATGGAGGGTTTCTTGCCCCAAGAATATGATCGCCTTCTCGGTCTACCTGCCCAGGGTTATCATGCCGTCGTTCTATGTGCAGCGGGCTATCGAGCGGCCGATGACAACTATGCGACTTTGCCCAAGGTACGCTATCCCCTAGAGGCAGTTGTGGAAGTGCGCTAAGGTTCACGAATTGACCCCGCTGGACATGGGCTAAGCTAGAAATAGCTCGGTACAAACGTTTGTATGTCTTTGCACACCGATGATCCCATTGACCACAATTTAGTTGATTTAGAAATCGTTCCCGCCAAAGAAGAAGAGCGCTCTGAACCCACCAACATTATTATTCGCGAGATGGGCATTGACGACATTGCCCCTGTATTTCACCTTGGTGAGGAACTCTTCACCAGTGATCTGTATCCCTCGCTGTATCGCATCTGGGATGAGTGGGAGGTTATTGGTTTCTACAACACCGATCCCGAATACTGTCTGGTGGCCGAAGCCGACTCGCAAGTGGCAGGGTTTATCTTAGGCACAATTATTAGCAAAGCCCCTTGGGTCTATGGCTACATTAACTGGCTGGGGGTACATCCGCAGTATCAACGGCGGGGGATTGCCGACAAGCTCGTAGATAAGCTCATTGAACGCATGATTGAGGAGGGGGCGCGATTTATGCTGGTGGATACCGATCCGGCCAACACGCCCGCAGTGAAGTTCTTTACGCGTAAGGGCTTTGGCAATCCGCGGCGGCATGTCTTTTTTTCGTTAAACTTAACCAAGCACGAAATCTATGGCCGGCTGATTGCCTACGAGCGCGATCGCTCCGAGCGGTTGACCTATCGCCGTCCCCGCCGCCGCTAGAAAGCGGAAATCTAGATAGTCGTTCCTTGGAGGTGTCTGCCCCGGTGACTCTTTCTTCTGCCCCCTCAGATGAGATTCCTGTTCCTGCCCACATCCATTACGAGTTAGCGCTGCAAATTTTGGAACAGGTCTCGTTGCCCGCCCTCCCTCCCCACTCCAGTGGTTACCAGCAACTCCATAGTGCGGTCATTCATCTGCGCAAAGCCCTGCGGCTGCAAAAGCAGTTTGAGGAGGAATGGCAATTGAGAGGCGGCAGTGTGGAGTACCAATGGTCGCTGAATCGCGATCGCCCCCCAGCTCAGAGCAAGTAACCCAATCCCAAGAGCAAGCTACTCCAAAAATGCAGTTGCACCGCAATAAATTTCGAGTTCTTGATCTGCTCAGGGACACTGTGAAATTGCGCCATCCGCTGGCACAAATAAATCGCCCAAGGCAGTGAACTCAAAGCCAGCAGTGTTGGCCATGGCAGGATTCCCCATGCGACACTGGCCAGCAACACCCCATAAAAAAGACCACAGGCACCATAGACCAGTTGAGCACTGCGAGCCGTCCCTAAGCGCACGACCGGCGAACGTTTGCCAGCGGCTAGATCATCGGCCACTTGGTGAAAGTGGGAGCAAAAAAGAATCAGTGTTGTCGTTAGACCATTGAGGATAGCCACTGGCCAAATACTAGGGCTAAAGGTTTGCACTTGGCTATAGTAGGCAGCAGCGATCGCCAAAGGTCCAAAGCAGATAAAACAAATCGGCTCCCCCAAGCCCAAATAGCCCAAACGAAAGGGCGGGCCTTGGTAGCTATAGCCTAGGGCACAGCAGAGCAATACCAACCCTAAAACCGTTGCATCCTGTTGCAACCAACTAATGGCCGCAATCCCCAGTAGCCCCAAGAGTAAGCAGAGGTTGCTCAGCCAGAAGATGAGTTGCTTTTTGCCCGTGAGATTGACGACTGAATGGTACTTGTGGCGATCGATCCCCGTTTCGGCATCAAACACATCATTACTGAGATTCAGCCAAACCAAAATCAGCACTGCCGCTGTCAGAAACAACCCAAAAGGCCACCAGTGCACCCTTCCCGTTTCGGCGATCGCCACCGCCGTGCCCAACCAAATGGGCATCACTGCCACACTGTACATGGGCAGTTTAATCGCCGCCCACCACAAACGGGAGCGATCTATCGATTCTGACGGACTAGCCATCTCACCCATACTTGAGTCACCTTCGTCAGCATATCATTGCCGCTCCTGTCCATAGATCGCTTGTTTCGCTGCCCAAATGGCCTGCCGCAACGCTGGATTATTCAGCTTATAGCTATAGATGCCCAAGTCCCGCGCTAAGGCCACCAGTTGTGGGCGAGTCAGCCGCTCTAGCTCCGCGATCGTCAGCGTTTCGATAGTGGGTTGAGGCGGACACAGTCGGCGTTCAAGGGCGGCCACTTGCTGTTCTAGGGCACTCAGTCGCTGCAAAACTGTGGGACAGGCCATCTCCGTCGGCTGAAGAGATTGTTGCAAAATTTTACGAATTGCCTCACTAAGGGAACCGCATCCCTGCTGGACTTGCCAGCGTTGGAGTTGGCCATAGAGTTCAGCATCTAAACGAACCGTGATCTTTTTGTGGGGCATGCCTGAAATTCTAAAAAAAAACCGACAAACTTACCTACAGTCTGTCGGCTCGTTGTGTGTTCCCTGTTGATGACTCGGATAGTACTGAGTCACTATTTAGTATGACCCATCCCCCGATAGAATGACTGTGACGATGATCACAATTTAGCCGCCTTTTATTGCGTTTCACCAAATTCTCTCATTAGACTTTCCAAATTCCCTATGACCTCTCCCCTAGACGGTACGATTATTTTGCCCGGCAACCCCCTGAGCGTCCCCCTACGGCGGCGTTTACTCCATGTGAATGGGATAGGGAGCGATGCTGCCAAGCAACGGCGGGATTTGAACCGCCTTGCCGAACTCACAGCGACTTATCCTTTAGAAATTCGGGGCATTCACAATCAGACCCATGGCTTCCAAGCGGATCTCTTGGAAAGTTTCCTCGGTAAGGCAGAACTCTACCGTTTTTGGCTCCAGACCCCAGCCCCAGACCCCAGCAAAGATCGCCGCTATGAGTATGCCAAACTCCTTAGCCAACTGGTGACTCAAGATCTGACCGATGATGCCGATATTCTAGCGATCGCCCAACCGAGCCAACTGCAACAGCGCCCCCTCGATATCAATAGCACCGCTGACTTAACGAAACTCCTTGACCTCTCGTTCCTACAAAAATTAGGCTGGGGGGATTTTGTCCAGTATCTCTACGGTGCCTTTCCAGCCGGCGCGCCGCGTCCCACCCTGCGGTTGGCCTATGAAATCGTCAAGGGGTTACAAGCGGGAGCCGAATTGTACCTTGTCGCCCATAGTCAAGGGTTAATTATTACTGCCCTTGCCTGCCACATTGTCCGCCAATTGCTGCTGCCACAAACGAAATGGATGGAGATGGTTCATCTCATTGGCTATGGCCCGGCCATTTTCTTTGCGGATTTACCGCCAGAGCTACAGCCGCGAACCATCCTAATTCAACACCGTCAAGATGTGGTGGCCGAAACCCTGAGCAATCTTCGCAATGTCGATCTGTGGACTAACTTGCAAACCCAGATGGAAAAAGCCATTCACTACGCTGATGATCTGTTGAAAGTGCTCGGTCAAGATAGCCACCACTCTGCCAGTTTCTATTTGGGGTTACAGGATAGCCCCAGCAGCCGGCGATCGGCAGAACTGATACAAATTTTATTAACCCAAAGCTGGACAGCGACCCCCAGTCTTGCCGTCCTTGGGGGCACACGGCTGATCCTTGAACTTTAGCGGATGAGTGGCAGAAGCGGCTATCCTAGTAGAGAGAAAGAAATAGGAAGAAGGAAAAAATAGAACGCCAATGAAGGGTCTAGAAAAGATTATCCCCCTAGATGGGCGGGATATTAAGGTGGTATTGCAAAAATTTGCCCCCCAAGCTGCCGGTTCCATTCTCATTAGTTCGGGAGAAACGGCTGTACTCGTGACGGCGAATCGTGCCGCCGCTCGCGAAGGCATTGATTTTTTACCCCTTGTGGTGGATTACGAAGAGCGCCTCTATGCCGCTGGGCGGATTCCCGGCGGTTTTTTACGGCGTGAGGGTCGCCCCCCCGAAAAAGCGATTCTCATTGGTCGCCTGATTGACCGGCCGCTGCGCCCCCTCTTTCCCCAATGGTTGCGCGATGATCTGCAAGTAGTAGCCACGACGGTTTCCTTGGATGAAAATGTTCCCCCCGATGTATTGGCGGTAACGGGAGCCTCGATCGCTGTTCTTTTGGCGCAAATTCCCTTTAATGGTCCAATGGCAGCAGTGCGGGTGGGCCTTGTGGGGGATGAGTTTATTATCAACCCCACCTACAAAGAAATTGAGCGCGGTGGCTTAGATCTGGTCGTGGCCGGCTCTCCCGATGGCGTGGTGATGGTGGAGGCCGGTGCTAATGAGCTGCCCGAAGCCGACATGATTGAAGCCATTGACTTTGGCTATGAGGTGATCCAAGACCTGATTCAAGCGCAGCGGGATCTCCTCAAGGAATTGGGCATTGACATTGTCCACGCGGAACCGCCGGCGATCGACCCCACCTTGGAAAACTTCATCTACGATCGCGCTGTTGAACCGGTCAAAGCCATTCTCAAACGCTTTGAAAAGGACAAAAATGTTCGCGATGCTGCCCTCGATGAGGTGCAAGGGGCGATCGCCCAAGAAATTGCTGCCCTGCCAGCGGATCACCCGGTCGCAGTGGCGGCAGCGGAAAACCCGAAAGCCCTGCCTACCCTCTTTAAGGCCGTGACGAAGAAACTCATGCGGCAGCAAATTATTGAAAAAGGGGTGCGAGTGGATGGCCGCCGTCTCGATGAAGTGCGTCCCATTTGGTGTGAGGTGGGGGTTCTGCCAGAGCGGGTTCATGGTAGTGCCCTCTTTAATCGCGGCTTGACGCAGGTGATGTCTGTGACCACCCTCGGTTCTCCTGCCGATGCCCAAGCCCTCGATGATCTGCATCCGGAGGACAGCAAACGTTATCTGCACCACTACAACTTTCCCCCCTACTCTGTGGGTGAAGTCAAACCCCTGCGATCGCCCGGGCGGCGGGAAATTGGCCATGGTGCCCTCGCCGAGCGTGCCCTCGAACCGGTCATTCCTCCCAAAGAGGAGTTTCCCTATGTGATTCGCGTCGTGTCGGAGGTGCTCTCTTCCGATGGTTCTACCTCCATGGGATCCGTTTGTGGTTCCACCCTCTCCTTGATGGATGCCGGGGTACCGATCCGTAAACCCGTCAGTGGGGCGGCCATGGGGCTGATCAAGGAGGGCAATGAGGTGCGCATCCTCACCGACATTCAGGGGATTGAAGACTTCCTTGGCGACATGGACTTCAAGGTAGCCGGCACCGATAGCGGTATTACCGCCCTGCAAATGGATATGAAAATTACTGGCTTGCCCGTTGCCGTGATCAAGCAGGCGATCGAACAGGCACGTCCGGCACGGCTCCATATCCTTGAGAAAATGCTGGCGGTGCTGGACAAACCCCGTCCACAACTGCCCCCCAGTGCGCCACGACTGCTGACGTTGCAAATTCCCCCCGATATGATTGGCCTTGTCATTGGTCCCGGTGGTAAAACCGTGCGCGGTATCTCCGAGCAATACAACGTCAAGGTGGATATTAGTGAAGAAGGGCTGGTCACCATTACTGCCCCCAATGAAACCAACGCCAAGCAAGCACGGGCGGCCATTGAGGGTCTGACGCGAAAGCTCAACGCCGGTGATGTCTATCTGGGCAAGGTGACGCGGATTATTCCCATTGGCGCTTTTGTCGAGTTTCTCCCCGGCAAGGAGGGGATGATCCACATTTCCCAGTTGGCGGAATATCGCGTTGGCAAAGTCGAGGACGAAGTGAAAATTGGCGATGAAATTGTCGTCAAAATCCGTGAGGTGGACAGCAAAGGTCGCATTAACTTGACCCGCCTTGGTATTCATCCCGACGAGGCCGAAGCCGCCCGCAGTAGCTCCGTTATCTAGCCCATGGTCACCATGCCCAAGTCATCACCGCATACGTTCCTCCTAGAGGTGGGAACCGAGGATCTCCCCGCCCGCTTTGTCAGTAGTGCCCTGCGCCAGTGGCACACCCTGATTCCCCAAACCCTCAAGGAACAGGGACTGGAGGGGGAAGTCAAAGTCTGGGCAACCCCGCGCCGCTTAGCGGTACTGATTGAGGGGTTGCCGCCCCAGCAACCCGATCAAGCAATTGAAATCAAAGGGCCAGCGGCCAGCGTGGCCTTTCGCGAGGGGGAACCTACCCCTGCCCTATTGGGGTTCTTGCGATCGCGCCAAGGTCGTCTTGAGGAAATTGAAATCCGTCCCACGGAAAAAGGGGAGGTGGTCTATCTCAAGCAAGTTCGCCCCGGCCAACCGACGCCCCAACGATTGACCGAGTTGGCACCACAGTGGATTGCCGCCCTTGAGGGTGCCCGCTTCATGCGCTGGGGGGATGGGGATTTGCGGTTTTCGCGTCCCATTCGGTGGCTAGTGCTGCTGTGGGAGGATCAGGTGCTGCCCTTGGTCTTGGAGAGCCATTCCGTGCGCATTGCCAGCGATCGCACCACCTATGGCCATCGCGTCCTTTCTCAAGGGGCTATTGTCCTCAAGCATGCCCAAGACTATGAAGCTGCCCTTGAAACGGCGGGAGTCTTGGTGGATCCAGAGGTTCGCCAGCAACGGATTCGCGAGCAAATTGCTGCCCTTGCTGCGGAAGCGGGGGGATGGGTGGATTTAGAGGTGCCCCTTTTGGAGGAAGCCACCCACCTCGTGGAATGGCCAACGGCGGTTTTGGGAAGTTTTGAAGCGCGGTTTCTTGCCCTGCCCCTTGAGGTGATTACCACCGTATTGGTGTCCCATCAGCGGTATTTTCCCGTGTACACCGATGCCACTCGCCAAGCGCTGCTCCCTGTATTCATCACGATTAGCAATGGCGACCCGGCGGCCACCCCCTTGATTCGTGCTGGGAATGAGCGGGTGATTCGTGCTCGCCTAGCGGATGCCGAGTTCTTCTACAAGGCGGATACGGCACAGCCCCTAGAGCACTATCGTGACAAACTAGCCACGGTTACCTTCCAAGATGAATTGGGATCCATGGCCGACAAAGTGGAGCGGCTAACCACACTGGCTCGTCAAATTGCCACCGCCTTAAATTGTGCGGCTGCGGACGTTGCTGCCATTGAACGCACGGCCTGCCTGTGCAAAGCGGATCTAGTGACGCAGATGGTAGGGGAATTTCCGGAACTCCAGGGCTACATGGGGCAAGTGTATGCCACGGTCTCCGGGGAAGCGCCAGCGGTGGCCACGGGGATTTTTGAGCATTATCTGCCGCGTTTTGCTGGCGATCGCCCGCCCCAAAGTCTCACGGGTCAGGTGGTGGGACTCGCCGATCGCTTGGATACTCTTGTCTGCCTTTTTGGTATCGGCCTGTGTCCCACGGGGTCATCAGATCCCTTTGCCCTACGGCGGGCTGCCAATGCCGTGATCACCATTCTCTGGCAGGGGGAACATCACTTGGATTTCCTCGCTCTGCTACAGGAGTCTGCCCAAGCCTTTTGTCGCCAATTTGCCGCCAAGCTCAGTGCCGCTGACTTAGAGCAGCAACTGCGGCAGTTTTTTAGCCAACGGCTGCGAACCCTACTGCAAGAAGAACTCGGCATTGAGTATGACTTGGTGAATGCCGTCATTCCAGAGGATCAGCCGGAGTTGCAGACGCGTGCCCTCAGGGATGTGGTGGATGCCCGCGATCGCGCCCAATTTCTCCAAAAACTGCGCCAATCCGGTGAACTGATGACGATTTACCCCACGGTAAACCGCGCTGCTCGCTTGGCACGCCAAGGCACCCTAGGGACAGACTGCCTGAATATCCGTGCCGTCAAGGCCAAGCACCTCGCAGCCCCCATTGAAAAGGAATTCTATGCCGCCCTCAAGGACATCTTGCCCACCGTCCAGCAAGCTCAAGTGCAGCGCGCCTATGGCGAGATTGTTCGTGCCCTAGCCTCCTTGGCTCCGATTGTCAGTCGCTTCTTCGATGGCGAGGAAAGTGTACTGGTGATGGCAGAGGATGCAACGGTACGTGCCAATCGCTTAGCGCTCCTTGGTCTATTGCGCAATTGTGCGGCAATTATTGGCGATTTTGGGGCGATCGTCCAAATCGAGAGCGTTGCATCCAGCTCATAGTTCTCACAACTTTTGGCAGGAACAAAAGTGTTGCTTAGCTCACAGCGGCAACGCATAATTGAGAGTACCCCAATTGAGAATTGCCGTGGCCTGTTCATCTGAACAGGTGCTCAGTTGGTGTTTAGACTGTTTGCGAGAATTGCCATGACTGCTGAACCCCCGGCCAAGCGCCCCCGCGCCAAGAAGACCCCAGCGACTCCGCCAACGCCTTCCCCTGAGTTAGAAACCAAATCTCGCCCAGAAATTCTCGGTGTTGCGGTAGCGGGTAGCTCACCGCCCAAGGTCAATACTGCTCCTGAAGAAGCGATTTCTGAGCAAGAAGATCTTCCTTCCCGTCCCCAGCCGATCCCGCCCCCCAGTGAACGGATGCAATATCGGGCGATCGGGGTTGTACGCGGTCGCTATGTACCCGCTTCGGAGGAGGAGTTCAACCGCGGGGTGATGATGACCGAGGATGGCGTGGAAATTGAAACCGTCCTCTTGGGGCAGGTGATGAACCTGATTAAAAAATATCTCGACCTGAATGAACCCCACCTCTGGGTGGTCTATCCCCGCACCCGCGACGTTGACAAAGAAGCGGTGAAGCTGCACCTGCAAATTGTGGGTGTATGGGAACCGGAACGCCTGCAACAGGCCAATGCCGCAGCAGCGGATCCCGGCGTTAATGACGGCTACTTTTCTGTACGCGGAGAAGTGATCTTCAACTCCCAAGAAAAGAACTTTGTCGTCGTTAAAATTCAACAGTTGCCGCGTCGGCGGGGCGAGAAACCCAAAGCTTTCAAACTGAAACTAACAGGAACCGTGCCTATGAAGTCACCCGGATACTTTTGGGACTTTCAGGTACAGCGACAGGGCACAAGTCTAGTGGTTCAGGAGGCAGCCACGGTGGGTATTTTGCCCCCCCGCAAAATCAAGAAGCCCAAGAAAGCCAAGGCACGGCCAGCCCGTCCCCAGCGCCCTCAGCGTCCCGGTTCATCGCCCACATCGCCGCGTCCGACCTCCTTTCGCCCGGTTCGGCGATCGCCCAATCCCCCATTGAACTAGCGCCAAGGCATGGCTTGTCGAAGTGTTGTAAATTTTTGTAAATTTGTTGCACTGTCAACAACAACTTAGACACCGTACTTGATCCTTTAGCCCACCTACTGCGAGGAACACCATGACGATTCAACTAGGGGGACATCGCACCGCCCGTCGCGCCTACGGTATTGATGAAATTGCCCTTGTCCCCGGCAACCGCACTCTTGATCCCCAACTGGCCGATACCCGCTGGCGCATTGGTTCCATTGAACGGGAAATTCCGATTATTGCCAGTGCCATGGATGGGGTCGTGGATGTTACGATGGCCGTCAAACTCAGCCAAATGGGGGCACTGGGCGTCCTCAACCTTGAGGGGATTCAAACCCGCTACGAAGATCCAGCACCGATTCTCGAACGCATTGCCAGCGTCAGTGTTGATGAATTTGTGCCCCTGATGCAGCAGTTGTATGCCCAGCCGATTCAGCCCCACCTCATTGAAAAACGCATTCAAGAAATCAAATCCCAAGGGGGGATTGCTGCCGTCAGTTTAACCCCAGCGGGGGCTAGTCGTTTTGGCGATGTTGTGGCAGCGGCGGGGGCCGATTTGCTCTTTGTCCAAGCCACGGTCGTCTCACCGGCTCACCTTGCCCCTGAGGGGACAGAACCACTCGATCTTGCTGCTTTTTGTGAACGGATGCCAATGCCCGTCATTTTGGGGAATTGCGTCACCTATGAGGTGGCCCTCAGTCTCATGCACTGTGGTGCAGCAGCGATTCTGGTGGGGATTGGGCCGGGGGCAGCCTGTACTTCCCGGGGCGTGCTTGGGGTGGGGGTGCCTCAGGTCACGGCGATCGCTGACTGTGCAGCGGCACGGGATGCCTATTTTGAAGAGACGCAACGCTATGTGCCTGTGATTGCCGATGGGGGCCTTGTCACGGGTGGCGATGTCTGCAAGTGTATTGCCTGCGGCGCAGATGCGGTGATGATGGGATCCCCCTTTGCCCGTGCCAAAGAAGCCCCCGGTCGCGGTTATCACTGGGGGATGGCCACGCCTAGTCCGGTGCTGCCTCGGGGGACGCGCATTCATGTCGGCACCACTGGCACCCTTGAGCAGATTCTGCGGGGACCGGCTCAGTTGGATGATGGTACCCACAACTTTCTTGGGGCATTGCAAACCAGTATGGGCACCCTTGGCGCCAAGGATCTGCGGGAAATGCAGCAGGTGGAGATTGTCATTGCTCCTTCCCTGCTCACGGAAGGCAAGGTCTATCAAAAAGCGCAAAAACTGGGGATGGGGCGCTAGCCTAGGGGCAGATAGCTATAGTCAATGCGGCCACCGCCGCGAAACTGCTGCTGATAGGCGATGCTGACGGGATCTTCACTGGGGTAGAGGGTATCAATGCCAATGCCATTGCGGCCATATTCTTTGCCAGAGCTATGGATATACTGTCCCTGCCCCAGATAGAGACCCACATGGGTCGCCTTTTCACGCGTACCGAAAAACACCAGATCACCCCGCTGAAGCTGGGGTAAGGTTTCCTCAATGGAGTTGCTCCCTAGGGGCGTGGCAAAGGCCTCCTGCTGATAGGCATCACGGGGCAGCCAAATGCCTTGACTGGCAAAACTGGCCTGTATCAAGCCAGAACAGTCGTAGTTGGGGGCAACGGTTCCGCCCCAGAGATATTCATGGGGAACCTGCTGTGCCGCGCAGCAAAAGGCAATCACCTCTTCAAGGACAGCCTCGATGTAGGCGCGATCGCGGGCAATGGGTTGATAGGACTGAGTGGCGGGTGTGAGATGGCGGTAATCCTGTGGATCCAGCCAGCCCCAGTATTCATCCTCAGCAAGTTGCACGTAGGTACGTTCAGCCCCCAAAGCAGGTGCCCAGAGCAAGCGTCCTGCTGCCCCTTGGGTCGCCAAGCGATCGCCCGTGGGGGCATCATAGAGGTTGACGGTTGCCGTCAGTTGATGAAGTTGCATCGCCTCCAAAGACGAAAACACCTCTAAACCTCAGCCGCAGCCATCAAAAGCGATTTGAACAATTGCAGGCCATCCAACGTGTGATCACTGGGGGAGTGGCTCAAGGCGGGGTCAGCGGCGCGCTCAGGGTGGGGCATCATTCCTAACACATTGCCAGCAGCATTGCAAATACCCGCGATATTGTTGAGCGAACCATTGGGATTACTTTCGGGGGTGACGTTCCCTTGGGCATCGGCATAGCGAAAGAGGACTTGGCGGTTGGCTTCCAGTTCAGCGAGGGTGGCGGCATCGGCGTAGTAGCAGCCCTCACCGTGGGCAATGGGCAAGCGAATCACCGTTTTATCGCCATAGGCCTGTAGCCACGGGCGTTCCTTGGCTTCTAAGCGCAAATACACGCGATCGCAAATAAAATGCAAGTCCCGATTGCGCACTAGAGCACCGGGGAGCAGTTTGGCCTCAGTCAGGATTTGAAACCCATTACAAATGCCCAGCACCCATTTGCCAGCGGCGGCATGGTCTTTGACGGCGGACATAATTGGTGAGAAGTGGGCGATCGCCCCACAGCGCAAATAATCACCAAAACTGAAGCCCCCCGGTAGCACAATCAAATCATAGTCACTCAGATGGGTCTCTTCGTGCCACAGCAGTTGAGTGGGCCAGCCGAGAATCTCACTCGTGACGTAGGCCACATCGCGATCGCAATTGGATCCGGGAAAAACCACAATCCCCACGTTTAGGGCATGACTCACAGCAATCCATCCATCACGTCAGTAATCGGCTTTAACTTGGCAGGGGCATGGAGTAGCTCAATATCCCGTAGCCAGACCACACCGCGTCCCATGAATTCCACCCCAATTTTAATCAAGCCGGGGGTCTGGGGTTCTGGTTTCAGGTGAAAAGGCACTTCACACAGATGCCAATCGCGATCGCCCACGAGGGAAACCGTGCGCGAAAATGTCCAACCAAAGGGTTGACTGCGGCTGAGAACCAGTTGCCCTCCCTCAGGCAGCATCCCGGTTTTCACTAGGGCGCGACACAGGAGCAACTGATCTCCCCCTTGGGCAGAAGGCACTTCCAACCACAGGTGGGCTTCCGGCAGTTCAAAGAGGGGAATTGTTTGCGGCCAGTGGGACTCCAGATACCAAGCGGCGCCTTCAACCCTGAGACCAGAGCCAGCAATGGGTTGATCGACACCCGCCCGAAAAAGGGCAATGCGTTGGAACGGGGCTGCAGGTTCCGGTACCTGAAGCAAGGGGGCAAGGGTCTCCGCCAAGGACTGTAATCCCGATTCAATCCCGGCCTTGATGCCCGCCTCGATACTGGCTAATAGATCATCCCACCAGTTGAACATCGTGCCTATCCTGCGGCAGTTGCCAGCTCCTGCAATTCAATGCGAAAGGTTTCAATCACGGGGTTGGCCAACAGTTGATCGGCAATGTGGGTGAGTTGTGCCTCGGCAGTGGCGCGATCGCTGGCCTCTAGGGTGAGTTCCACCAGTTTGCCAATGCGCACCGATTGCACATTTGTATAGCCGAGATGATGAATTCCCGCCTGTACTGCCACTCCTGCCGGATCTAACACCGATGGTCGCAGGGTCACAAAAACCTGTGCCTGAAATTGTGTCATGGGTTATACCTCACGGGAGGGCTGTTCAATGAGGGATTTTACACCCTCAATTGTGGCCGGGATATTGCTGGGATCCATAAATAGTACTTTACTGCTATTACTATGGCCAATGGTGCGTCCCATATCTAAATAGCCCTGAGCAAGGAGAAACTGGAGCGCTTCCTTCGCCTTCGGATCTTCACGCAGTGCTGCGGCAATAATCTTCATTGCTTCTGCAGTTCCTTGGGCACGCAAAATCTGATCTTGGCGCTCCGCTTGGGCACGCAACACCACCACTTTTTGTTCTGCTTCCGCTGCCAGAATAGCGGCTTTTTGTTCGGCCTCGGCGGCTAACACTTGAGCTTCCGCTTTACCTCGAGCCGAGTTGATCGCTGCTTCCCGTTCCCCTTCAGAGGTGAGAATCGCAGCGCGTTTTTTGCGCTCAGCGGACATTTGCAGTTCCATCGACTCTTGAACCGCCTTCGAGGGGGCAATATCCCGCAGCTCCACACGGGTCACCTTCACCCCCCAAGGATCGGTAGCAATATCCAGATCCCGCAGGAGATTCTCGTTCACCTGAGTGCGGGCGGTAAAGGTTTCATCCAGCTCTAGCTTCCCCATTTCTGCTCGAATCTGCGTTTGCACCAGATTCACCATTGCCATCGTCAGGTTTTCCACCTTGTAGTAGGCGCGCTCCATATCAATAATCCGCCAATAGACAACGGCATCCACGGTAATCGTCACATTGTCACGGGTGATACACTGCTGCGGCGGAATATCTAAGACCTTTTCCCGAATCGTTTGCTCAAAGACCACGCGATCAAGGAACGGCACTGTAAAATTTAGCCCCGGTTCCAAGCGACGGCTATAGCTGCCTAACCGCTCCACCAAGGCCATATTGCCCTGATTGACAATGCGCACAGAGTTAGCGATACCCCAGCCTCCAAACCCCAGTAGAAACAGCAGGCCAAAGAGTTCACCCATAGTTTCCGTTCCCGAATCAGTTCACTACTACTCTAGTAGCTGGCGGCCTAGGTTGGGCTACAGCAGCGACTAATTCATAATCTGTTACTCGCCTTTAGCTGACCTAGGAGTGCTGATTCTGGCACCATGGAGCAAGGATTTCGGTTAATACCATCATGCAGCTCATGGAAAAAAATGGGTTAAGCGGTAGCTTACTTTAAGCTGACCAAGAACATAGCGCAAGTCTTAAACGGTAAAAGATGGTTTATCTTCTTATCGATCTAGACAATACACTGCTGAGGACGGATATTTTGCTGGAATTAATCTGTTCTTCTTTGGCTCAGTCTCTAGTTATATTCTTTCAAATAAGAAGCTTTCATCGCGCCCAAATCAAAAGAAAATTAGCTAAACTCTCTGAAATAGATGTTACAGCACTGCCCTATAACTCGGAGGTTATTCAGTATATCCAAGCTTGGAAAGCAAAGGGGGGTAAGGTTGCTCTCGTCACTGCCACTGATCAACTCATTGCTGATAAGATTGCTGCCTATTTAGGGCTTTTTGATGAGGTTTATGGGTCTGATGGCCAGCTTAATTTGAAGGGAGAGCATAAAGCAAGGTTTATCGTAGAGCGTTTTGGTGAGAAAAATTTTATCTATATGGGGGATTCTGAGGCTGATTTGCCCGTTTGGGCAGTTGCGGCCAAAGCAATTACCGTCAATGCCTCACCTCGGCTGCGCAAGAAAGTAGAGCAAGTTAATTCTAATGTTGAACATCTAGGTACTGCAAAACGAAGCATTCAACCCTACCTGAAAGAAATCCGCCCCCATCAATGGGTGAAAAATAGTTTGGTCTTTGTGCCAATGCTCGCGGCACATCAATTTGATTTACCAACCTTTTGGATTTCGCTGGTGGCAGTGGCTGCTTTTAGTCTGACGGCGTCCAGTGTCTATGTCTTAAATGATCTTTTGGATTTGCAGGTCGATCGCGCCCATCCCCGCAAGCGTCATCGTCCCTTTGCTGCTGGAGATCTTCCCCTCTGTCATGGCATCTGGATGATTTTGGTGCTTTTAGGACTGGGAATGGCGATCGCCACCACCATTAGTTGGCCATTTCTGGGCATTCTGCTGGCCTATTATGGTCTCACAACTGCCTACTCCTTTTACCTAAAGCGACGGATTATTATTGACATTTGCACGCTGGCTGGTCTTTACACCATTCGCATCTTTGCGGGTGCGGTTGCCACAGGAATTTCCCTCAGTGTCTGGCTTTTGGCCTTCTCCATCTTTTTCTTCTTTTGCCTAGCAACAGTCAAGCGGCAAGCAGAACTGGTGGATCATCGTCACCGCAAACAACTCAAGGCCAGTGGTCGGGGCTACCACATTGACGATTTGCCGATTATTAGCATGATGGCCATTGGGGCGGGTTATGTCTCAATTTTGGTGCTGGCGCTCTATATCAACTCTCCCCAAGTGCAGCTTCTTTACACAAGACCACAGGTGCTCTGGGGCATTTGCTGTGTGCTTCTATACTGGATTACAAGAACCATTATGATTACCCATCGGGGTTTGATGCACGATGATCCAATTGTTTATGCAATTAAAGATCGCCAAAGTCAAACTTGTTTCTTGATCTGCCTAGTTCTCTTTATTCTTGGTGGGATTCTATGAGTTTGCAAACTCTGATTATTCGCTATACAGTTTTTGCGGTTATTGCCACCTTTATGAATTTATTTTTTCAAAGGGTGATATTACTCATTGATAATAGTTTCCCTTATTTTATAACCGCAGTGGCGGTGGGTACCCTCGTGGGTTTGGTAGTGAAATACTATCTGGATAAGCGCTGGATTTTTTTTGATCATAAAAAGGGTGTGCATCACTATAGCCGTCAATTTAGTCTGTATGCTTCGATGGGGATTTTCACAACGGCCATCTTTTGGGGATTTGAAACTGTCTTTTGGTTGATTTGGCAAAGCCATTTCATGCGCGAAATTGGCGCCATTATTGGTCTAGCCATTGGCTACGTGGTCAAGTATCACTTAGATAAACGATATGTCTTTTCCCATCACCCCTAGGAGCTATCTACAACCGCTCTGCGGCTGGGGACGTTATCCTGTGCAGACCTGTCATGTGTATTGTCCGCGCTCAGAATCCGAAATTCTGCAGCTGCTCAATAGTGGCTTGTCGCTCATTGCCCGCGGTAATGGCCGCGCCTACGGCGATAGCGCCCTCAATAGCGAAGCAACGCTGCAAATGCGCCACTTCAATCACCTATTGGGGTTTAATCCGCACACGGGTCAATTGATTGCTGAGGCGGGGGTGCTGCTGGCGGAGATTTTAGAGATCTTTGTGCCTCGCGGTTGGTTTCCCTTGATTACCCCCGGTACAAAGTTTGTCACCGTGGGGGGCATGATTGCGGCTGATGTTCATGGCAAGAATCACCACAAAGAGGGCAGTTTTGTTCACAGTTTGGACTGGCTGGATCTCCTCACCAGCGAGGGGCAAATTTATCGCTGCTCCCCTTCCGAAAATCAGGATTTGTTTTACTGGACGGTGGGGGGAATGGGCTTGACGGGGGTGATCCTCAGGGCAGCCTTTCGGTTGCGCCCCATTGAAACCGCTTGGATTCGCCAAACCACCCGCATCGCCAAGCATTTAGACGAGGTCATTGATCTCTTTGAGGCGGCTCAGGACGTGACCTACTCCGTGGCTTGGATTGATTGTCTGGCGACTGGTTCGCAGTTAGGACGGTCTGTGCTCCTGCTGGGCGAACACGCCACACGGGAGGAGTTGCCAGCCAAATATCGCCAAAGGCCACTGCGGACTCCGCAACGACGCAAACTCTCGATTCCCGTGGATTTTCCCAATGGTGCCTTGAATTCATTGACCGTGCGTGCCTTTAATCAACTGTATTTCCTCAACAGTCAACGCAAGGCGGGTCAGTCCTTTGTGGATTGGGATTGCTTCTTCTATCCCCTTGATAGCTTATTGGGATGGAATCGCATCTATGGGCGGCGTGGTTTTGTCCAGTTCCAATGTGTCTTGCCCCTGAGCACTGCCCGTGAAGGTTTATCGGCCTTACTGCATTGCACGTCAGCTGCAGGAGCGGGATCCTTTCTGGCGGTCTTGAAGAAGTTGGGGGATCAACAGGGTTATTTTTCATTTCCCATGGCGGGTTATACCTTGGCCTTGGACTTTCCGATGTCGCAACGCACCCTCAAGGTTTTGGATCAACTGGAGGAGATCACCCTACACTATGGGGGTCGCTTTTACCTTGCCAAGGATAGCCATTTAACGCCGATGCGCTTGCGCCAGTCCGATGCTCGGGTAGAGAGGTTTGTTCAAGTTAGGAATGCCCATCAGTGGCAGGTCAACTTTGCGTCGGAACAGTCGAAGAGGTTACATCTATGAGGGCGCCTGTGCTGATTTTGGGGGCAACTTCCGATATGGGGCGGGCGATCGCCCACCGCTTTGCGGCTAAAGGCTATCCGATTCAATTGGCGGCACGGCAGGTGAGTCGCCTAGAGCCAGATAAAGCAGATCTGGAAATACGCTACGGCGTGCCCGTCAGTGTCCATGAATTTGATGTTTTAGCGGTGGAGACCCATGCAAGTTTTATCCAGCAACTCCCGGAGCAACCAGCGATCGTGATCTGCGTTGTTGGCTTCATGCCAGACCAAAAGGTATGTGAGCAAGATTTATCCCTTACCCTTGAAGTGATGCGCACCAATTATGAGGGGCCAGCCGTTATTTTGAGTCTCTTTGCTAATGTGTTTGAGCAGCGGGGGTTTGGGACGTTAGTGGGGATTTCCTCGGTGGCGGGGGAACGGGGGCGGGCAAAGAATTACTGCTATGGCTCTGCCAAGGCGGGGTTTACAGCCTTTTTGTCGGGGTTGCGGCATCGCCTTGCCAAATCGGGAGTTCGAGTCTTAACGGTTTTGCCGGGCTATGTGAGGACACGGATGACCGAGGGCATGAAGTTGCCCCCCCTACTCACTGCTCAGCCGCAGGAAGTGGCCACTGCTATCTACACAGCCATAGAAAAAAAGAAAGATGTGATCTATGTGCGACCCATTTGGCGCTGGATCATGGTGATCATTCGTTGGGTTCCTGAACCCTTGTTTAAGCGACTGTCTCTGTAAACCGCCCATGGCTTGCTGCATTACCCTGCTGACGGACTTTGGCCATCAGGATGTTTATGTCGGTGTGATGAAGGGGGTGATTTTAAGTCTTTATCCCCAAGCCCAAGTGATTGACCTGTGCCATGAAATTCCGCCGCAGGATTGTCGCACGGCCAGTTTTCAACTGCTGCAAGCGGTACCCTATTTTCCCCCGCAAACGGTGCATGTCGTGGTGGTGGATCCGGGAGTGGGAACCCGTCGGCGGGCGATCGCCCTTGATCTGGGGATCGGGTATTGTGTGGGACCCGATAATGGTGTCTTTAGTCAAGTGTGCGATCGCTATCCCCCGCGGCGAGTAGTTGAACTCACCCAGCCGCAATTTTGGCGCACCCCCAACCCCAGTGCTACCTTCCATGGGCGGGATATTTTTGCCCCCGTAGCCGCCCATTTAGCTGCAGGAACCGATTTGGCGCGCCTTGGCTCTGCCATTGAGCCAGACAGTTTGGTGCGCTTGCCCCATCTCACCTATGAGATCACCCCCCAAGGCATCCAAGGTTGGATTCAAGCCATTGATCACTTTGGGAATGTGATCACCACACTCCCTGCGGCGCTTTTAGCCAAGGGCTACCACCACATTCAGATTCAGGGGCAGCAGATTCCCCTCGTCCACACCTATGGTGATGTTCCACCTCAACATCTGATGGCATTAGTAGGCAGTCATGGGTTTATTGAGCTAGCCGTTAATAGGGGCAATGCCCAGTCGCTCTTAGGCTGCCAGAATGGCGATGCCCTGTGGCTAGTTTGAGGGGGGATTGCTCAGGACGGTTTTTGAAGCAATGCGGGTGCGCTTGAGGGCGGCTTCACTGAGGGTAGATTGTTGCTGTAGCTCTTGAGCCGAGGCTTCAAGGACTTTTGCTGCTTCCGTATCTCCCATTTGCAGAGCCGTTTTGGCAGCACTTTGCAAAAAGGTGGCAGCGCCCGCGGTATCTCCCGCTTGCAGCTTTGTTTCTGCCAACTGGGTTTTGCGGTATTTTTCGAGGGTGAGTATACTCTGCTGTACTTCTGGATCCACTTGGGCGATGTGATCGGGTTCTGCCGTGAGCGTCAGGGGAATCCTCTCGGAGAAAAGGCCCGTGGCTTGCTGCACGGGGTCATCGTAGCGGACTTGGACAAAACCAATGAGGTGAGAGCCTGGGGGCAAGGGTTGGGTACTCAGGGTGATCAGGAGTGTGCGTTTGACGGTAGCGGAAACATCGCCAACCCGAATCACATACTCGTGGGGGGTGGGGCTGTCGTAGGTGAGTTCAATCGTATCGGGAGCCACTTGGTTGACTGGTTTGAAGTTCCCTAGTTGTGCCGCCTCGCTCAGGGTCAATAGGACATGGGCATTGGTGTAGTCCACGCTGCTAATGTGGCTAAAGAGCGCTTGAAAACAGGCGATCGCCTGCTCCGCATATTCAATAAAGACTAAACGCCCTGCTGCCGCATCAGCAATCTGCTCAAGGACATCCTGATTCCAGTGAACGCCGAACCCCAAGGTATTAAACGTAATGTTGTACTCTGCTGCCAGCTTGGCCAGTTCAAGGCAGCGTTGGTTATCGCCGTGCTCATTTTCGCCATCGGTGAGCAAAAAGGCTTGGGAGATGGTTCCCTGTTTGGCTTTGGCCAACTCTGTCAGAGCCAGTTTCATCCCCAGATCAATGGCAGTGCCACCACTTGGCTCAAGGGTTGCAATTTGCTCCTTGATTGCGGCTTTATCCTGCACAAATTGATTGGGCACTAACACCTGAGCTTTGTGATCAAAGGCCACGATACTCAGGCGATCCGTCGGCAGTAACCGATCCACCAAGGACTGCGCGGCTCGCTTGACCATTGCCAAAGGTTGCCATGCCATTGAGCCACTGTGATCCAAAATCAGGCAGAGATTGAGAGGAGCGCGCTGCTGTTGTTGTCGCTGTGCCGCTAACGTTAGTTCCAGTTGGCGCTGTGCCCCCTGTCCGGCACTGACAATGGGATCGCTGAGTTTGGCAATAAGTTCAACCGTCATTGGCAAAGTGTGCTGTTGCTGACCCTACTCTACCATTTTGCCGATATTGTGCCGCAAGCTGCTACCCCTGTCCTAGGTAATGATGCTGAGTTGGGAGGCTCCCCCTATTTTGGTGACTTCGATGCGGGTTTGAAAAGCTTCTTTGAGGGCAGGCACATGGGTAATGGCGAGGATGCAGTGAAATTCAGGGGCGATCGCGTTCAGGGCGGCAATCAGCCGTTCACAGCCCTGGGCATCTTGAGTACCAAACCCCTCATCAATAATGAGAAACTGAACATCACTGCCGGATCGCTGTGCCAACAGTCGGGCCAAGGCTAAACGCAACGCAAAATTGATGCGAAAGGCTTCACCCCCCGAATAACTTTCGTAAGGTCGAGTCCCTTGGCAATCGGCAATGAGAATATCGAGGGTCTCAATGGGCTTAGTATCAGCGCCACTGCGCCGCCGACTGCGTTGGGTAATGAATTGGACATGGAGTTGATGGTTACTCAGGCGGCCTAGGATATGGTTGGTTTCTGCCTCCAGATGGGGCAAGACGGTTTCAATGAGCATGGCAGGAATGCCATTTTTGCCTAGGGCTTGGGCTAGTTCGCAGTAGAGGCGGTATTGATGGCGGAGGTGGGCAAGGGTTTGCTGTCCCTGTTCGTATTCCTGGGCTAGGCGATGGAGTTGCTCTAATTCAGCGGTGAGTTTGCCCTGCTGGGCAAGGTTAGCTTCGAGGGTCTGCTGCTGCTTCAGGAGTTCCTGTTGACGTTGGTTCAGCTCGGCGGCAAGGCGGCTGGCGGCGCGTGCAGTGTCCTCAAGGGTAGCAAGTTTGTCAGTAATGCGTTGCAGTTGTTCCCGTTGTTGGTGCAGCGTTTCCTCTAGGTGCTGGAGGTCTTGGCGGAGTTGGGGTTGGCGCGATCGCCCCCGTTGCAGGGTCTGATAGGCCTCATAGTCCGGTTCTAATGCCGCCAGTTGTGCCTGAATTTGGGCATGCTGCTCAGGATCGTAGGCTAAGGCCGCCAACTGCTGATCAATGGTGGCCAAGGTTTGTGACAAGGGGGAGAGGGTTTCAAGGGCATTGAGTTGGCGTTGCAGTTCTTCCTGTTGTGCCACTAGGGCCGGCAGTTGTTGCTGAATTTGGCGGTATTGCCGCTGCGCTTGGCGGAGTTCCTGTTCCTTGGCTTCGGCCCAACGCCATTTTTCCACTTGCCCGCGGGCGATAGCCAAATTTTTCTCATCATAGTTCAGGCGTTTCAGTTCCGCCTCAATGGCTTGCAGTTCCCCAAGGGTTTCCTGATGGCCGTTCCTCAGCTGCCGCTCAATCTGCTGAATTTCTGCGGCCAAGCGATCCAATTGCGGTTCTAAATCCTGTGTGCTCTGGAGTTGCTGCTGGAGTTGCCCCCGTTGCTCAAACAGTTGCGTCAGTTGCGAGATCTCATAGCCCACGGTAATATATTCCCGCCGTAGGACTTGAATTTCCCGCTCGGTGACCGCCAATTGCTCACGAATCACCCACAACTGATTCAGCAGATCCTCTTTTTCGGCGGCATTGCGGCGCAGGACAGCTTCGTGGTGCTCGGCATCGAGGGGACGTTGACACAGGGGGCAAATCGCTCCCGGCTGATTCAGCAGTTCTAAGCGCTGCTCCAGTTGATTAATTTGCCGCTCATATTCCCGCTGGCGGGCTTGCAGTTGCTCTAGGAAGCGGCGGCGCTCTAGTCCCTTTTCCCGCACATGGTCTTGATAGATGCGCTGTTTTTCAAGGGTTTCAATCTGGGCAGTAATCAATGTCACTGCCTCTTGGAGAGCGGGTTGTCGTTCCACCTGTTGATGGAGATGCCGCCACAACTGTTGCAATTCATCGCGCCGGCTGCGGAGGCGTTGTTCCTGCTGTTGCCGTTCCAGTTCAAGGCGCTGTTTGGCTTGCAGAAGGGGAAAGACTTTTTGTTGAAGCTCTTCCTGGGCTTGGAGCTGAGCGCGCGATCGCTGTAACTGTTCAAAGGCAGCGACAATCTGATTTTCTTGCTTGAGGAGCTTTTCCAACTGCTGGCATTGTTCCAGAAGAAATTGCTGCTGGCTTTCCAACCCATGCAGGGTGCGTAGAAGGTCTTGGCGCTGCTGGTCGAGGTTCTGCTGGTAGCGATCGCGCTGTTGGCGCAGCCGTTGATAGTCAGCAAAACACTGCTGCAATTGCACTTCAGCGGTTTTCAGGCGCTGCCATTGGCTAACGGCGGCTTCCAAGAGGGGGGCACGGGCTTCTAGATCCGCAATCGCGGCCTGTTCTTGGCGGAGCGTCTGGCATTGCTGTTCTAGATGGGCAATGGTGGTTGCCAAGGTGTCTCGCTGCTGTTGCAGGTGTTCATAGTCCCGCTGTTGCAGTTGATAGACGTGGTAGGCGGCCTGTTGCTCTTGGAGCCGTTGTTGACACTGCTCGACTTGCTGCCGTTGCTGTTGAATCTGCTGGCTCACCGCTGCCTGTTGGGCGCGTAACTGCGGTTCTTGGGCGAGTTGCTCCCCTAGGCTCTGGAGGCGTTGTTCCAGAACGCTGATTTGGGCTTTGTAGTCACGGGCGCGATCGCGAGCCGCCTCCGCTAGGGTCTCGTATTGATCCAAGCCTAAAAGGGTGGCCAAGAGTTGCTTGCGCTCACTGGGGCGTTTGGCCATAAATTCATCGGCACGGCCTTGGCGCAGATAGGCACTGTTGACGAACGTGGCGTAGTCAAGGTGCAGAATTTGAATGATTTTTTCCTGTGTTGCTCGTAGCGATCGCCCCGTTAGCGAGGTATAGCCCGCTACTGTTTGAATCTGCAACTCTAAAACCGTATGTTGCTCGCGGCGCCGCAACCGTACCACCCGATAGGTCTGCCCCTGAACGCTAAACTCAAACGTCACTTGGGCTTCCATTTCGCCGTAGTAGATCACATCATCCTCACGGCTAGCGCGGCTTTGCCCCCACAGTGCCCAGGCGATCGCCTCAAGAAGCGAGGACTTGCCCGCCCCATTAGCACCACAAATACAGGCCAGATGTAACCCCGCAAAGGGAAGAGTGGCTTGGCGATAGCTGAGGAAATTGCGCAATACCAGTTGACGTGGAATCATAGGGCACCACACCCTTGATGTTTCCACAGTTTAGGGCATTCTCTAGCGAGGAATGCGTCACTTCTGAGACTCTGCCTAAAATTAAGATCATGATCACTACTACTTGCCAACCCACTCCAACCCCCCAACCAGTGCGATTTACGGTGCAGGACTACCACCGTTTACTGGAACTTGGGTTTCTGAGGGAAGATGACCACATTGAGCTAATTCGGGGGGAACTGGTGCGCATGGCGGCAAAGGGAACAGCGCACGAAAGCTGTCTGCGGCGATTATTGCGAATTTTACCGAAGATTGTGGGCGATCGCGCCACGCTTCAGTGCCAGTCGCCGATTACGATTGCCTTTGATGGTGAGCCAGAACCCGATGTGGCGATCGTTAAAAACCAAGAAGATGACTATGCCTCAGCCCATCCCACACCTGCGGACACGCTCCTTGTGATAGAAGTGGCGGATTCATCCCTAGAGTACGATCGCACAGTGAAACTATCGCTTTATGCCGAAGCCAAGATTCCCTATTATTGGCTGTTCAATGTCAGCGATCGCACACTGGAAGTCTATAGCGAACCTGCTGAAATTACACCACGGCAGTTTGGCTACCTCAGCAAGAGAATTATTCCGACCAGTGGCGTTGTGCAATTGCCGCAGTTCCCCGAACAAGTGCTTGAGCTTGCTTCTATTTTCCCAAATAGTTCACAATGATCAGCAGGCCAACTCGGGTTGGACACTCTTGGGCTTTTCCACCTCACACTGAAGCGACTGTTGTGAGCGTATTCAATTCTTGCAAAAAGTGCCGTAAGTTTGATTAGCGTCATTGTTTTGAAGGATAGAGCATCTACCGCCCTTATCTTAAATAGGGGACACATAAACGCTGATAGAAATCTCTTCCGTCGTGACTCTTGTAGTGTTGAGTCTGTGGACACCTGTGAAAAGGGCTGTAAAAGAGGTGGCGTACTTTCTACACTAGCCCTCACCTTTTTTGAGCCTCTTGCGTCTCTGTGAAAAGAGTGTCAATGTAACTCGTCTAAAGGAAATGTAAAACCCTGACTCAAGGGCGATCGCAACTTGAATTCTGAAAAAAATTATGGTTTGCTAAAAGTAGACACTCATTCATTACGAGTCCGCTGTCAGACTTTGGCACTCTTTGATTGAATCGCCAATGAATAGACAGTATTGGATCATTGAAAAGGTAGGTTAAAATGGGACGCAAACAAGTAGAACCCTTGACAGGTGCTGCTTTATTAGAGAAGTACAAACAATTGGAACATCTCAGCCACGAGGAAAAAGCAAAGGCCTGTGGCTACTATACGATCACCCAAAGTGGTAAGGAGCGCATCAGCAAAATGAAGTTTAATAAGGCGCTTCTTGAAGCCTTGGGGATGAATCTTGATACGAAGTCAGGACGTGGTGGTAGCCGAGGCGGTCGCAGTGCTAGTTATCGAATCACGGTACAAGCCAATGGTAATTTGCTCATTGGTTCAGCTTATACCAAGCAAATGAATCTCAAGCCGGGGGATGAATTTGAAATTACCCTTGGCCGTAAGCACATTCACCTTAGACAAGTGAGCAGCAACGGTCAACCCACCGACGATGAAGATTAATTTGATATATCTAATCTGAGAGTTGAGGTACCCCAAAGCCACCACCACCTGGGGTACAAATGCGCAGGCGATCGCCCGCTTGGACATTGATTGTGGCGGTTCCTAGTAAAAGATGGGGAGTCTGTCCGAGTTTCAGCCATTGATTTTCACCTACCGCACCGCATTCACCTTCAAAAAGCCCGAAGGGGGGAATTTTGCGCGACTGGCTGAGGAGGCTGACGGTCATGGGTTCACGAAACTCAAGGACACGAATTGCCCCATCTCCTCCCGGTTGCTGCCCTTTGCCCCCACTGCCCCGGCGACGGCAAAACTCCCAAACAATCACGGGGTAGCGGTTTTCTAACACTTCGACATCGGTGAGTCGAGAGTTGGTCATGTGGGTTTGCACGGTACTGGCTCCGGCAAAGGTGGCTCCTGCCCCAGCGCCGCCACAGATGGTTTCGTAGTATTGATAGCGATCGCTGCCAAAGCTGAGGTTGTTCATCGTTCCCTGAGCCGCTGCCATAATGCCGAGGGCACCGTAGAGGGCATTGGTAAGGGTTTGCGAGGTTTCGACATTGCCAGCAACCACCGCCGCCGGAAACTGGGGGTTCAATAGTGAGCCTTGCGGCACCCGCAGTTCAATGGGACGCAAACAGCCCGCATTCAGGGGAATGTCCTCTTGTACGAGGGTTCGGAAGACATACAGCACAGCTGCCTTGGTAATGGCAAGGGGAGCATTGAAATTGTCATTGGTTTGCGGGGAGGTGCCCTCAAAGTCGAGGCAAGCGGTGCCTTCGGTGCTATCAATGGTAATTTGCACCTGAATTTGGCTGCCGTTGTCCATCGCCACGCAAAAGCGACCCCCTTGGAGCGATCGCAGGCATTGGCGCACACACTCAGCGGCATTGGCTTGGCTAAATTCCATGTAGGCAGCCACAACCTCGCGACTATAGCGATCGCACAGGGTAATCAGTTCTTGTACCCCCCGCTGATTGGCGGCTATTTGAGCTTGCAGATCCGCCAGATTCTGCTCAGGATAGCGAGCCGGCCAAGGGGCTTGGCTCAACAGTTGATAAATGGCGGCCTCTTGAAACTCCCCGCCCTCCACCAGCAGCACATTATCAAAGAGAATGCCCTCTTGACGGACATCGGTACTATTGGCCGGCATGGATCCAGGACTGATGCCCCCAATGTCAGCATGGTGCCCCCGTGAGGCAACAAAGAAGGCAGGTTGCGCTTCCCCCTTGAGAAACACCGGTGTAATCACGGTAATATCCGGCAGATGGGTGCCACCGCGATAGGGATTATTTGTGGCAAACACTTGACCCGCCCGGAGGGTGTTGCCTTTCTCAGCCAGCAGTGCCTTAACACTTTCGCTCATTGACCCCAAATGGACAGGGATATGAGGGGCATTGGCCACAAGGTTGCCGGCAGCATCAAACAGAGCACAGGAAAAATCCAACCGTTCCTTAATATTGACCGAGGCACTGGTTTGCTGGAGTGTTACCCCCATCTGCTCAGCAATGGCGCGAAATAACTGTTGAAAAATTGCAAGCTGCACTGGATCCGCAACGGTGGCGGCAATCTGCTTTGACGGTGCCGGGGATTCTTGCAGGGGACGCAGCCACAGCCCCCCTTGATCATCCACTTCGGCCTGCCAGCCTGCCTCAACCACATTGGTACCCGTAGCATCTAAGATCAAGGCCACCCCTGCAATGATCTGATGGGCAGGGAGGCGATCGCGCTCATAGACGGGTGCTTTGTGCCATTGGCCTTTGCTGTAAACCGACACATGGGCAAGGGGCGTGAGTTCTGTGGCGGCATGGGGCATCGTGACCGCTGGAACTGCTTGAACAGCAACGGCTTCAACTGCGACTTGACCGATGCGGAGCGATCGCCCCCGTATAGTAAACCCATAGCGATCGCGATGGGCTTGGGCAAATGCGGCTGCCATCCTTTCCAAATCTGCCCAGGGCACCCAGAGGATTGTATCTGTCCCCACATAACCTAAGCCGATGCGCACTTGACTTTGAATCTGCGGGCGATCGACCCCTTGGGCAACAAGTTCATCTATTGCTTGCCCTTTTAGCTGCTCAATTTGGCCTTGCAGCTCCCCCAGAACAGCGGCGGTGAGGGGTTGTTCAATCGTTTGCTCCTTGAGTACCCGCAGCTCCGCCTGACCAATGCCGTAGGCCGAGAGCACCCCCGCATAGGGATGGAGATACACCTGCGGCATTCCCAACACCTCGGCAATCAAACAGGCGTGTTGGCCGCCGGCACCGCCAAAACAGCAGAGGGTATAGTCGCGCACATCGTGCCCCTGCTCTAGGGAAATTTTCTTAATTGCCTGTGCCATGGTATTCACGGCCACTTCAATAAAACCAGCCGCCACATCGGCAACACTGCGGGCATCTCCGGTGCTCTCGTAGATCTCTTGGCGCAGTTGAGCAAATTGCTGTTCCACCGTCTCGCGATCCAAGGGCTGTTGACCATCGGCGCCAAAGACAGCGGGGAAATAGGCGGGCTGAATTTTCCCCAAGAGGAGATTGGCATCGGTCACCGTGAGAGGTCCGCCGCGACGATAGGCAGCAGGTCCGGGATTGGCACCGGCAGAGTCTGGCCCCACTTGGTAGCACCCCTTATCAAATCGCAAAATCGAGCCACCGCCGGCAGCGACGGTATGCACGGCTAGGAGGGGCGATCGCAGCCGCACACCCGCAATGGTCGTTTCCTGCCACCGCTCATACTCTGGCCAAGGGGCATCCGGATTGTGACGATAGTGGCAGACATCTGTCGAGGTGCCCCCCATATCTAAACCAATCAGCCGCTCAATCCCTGCGGCTAAAGCGGTGCGCACCACCCCCACCATCCCCCCAGCAGGGCCTGAAAGCAGACTATCCTTACCGCGCAAGCAGGCCGCCGCCACCACACCGCCATTGGACTGCATACAGTAGAGGGGAATCTCCCCCAGCTCCCCCTGCACCCCCTGTAGATAGCGATGCAGCACCGGCGACAAATAAGCATCCACAACAGTCGTATCGCCCCGGCTGACCAGCTTGATCAGGCCACTTACCTCGTGGGACACCGACACTTGGCTAAACCCCATCTCCCTTGCCAAGGCTGCCACCTGTTGTTCATGGTCAGGGTAGCGGTAGCCATGCACGAGCACAATGGCGCAACTGCGGATGCCTTGGTCATAGACCGCTGCCAATTGGGGCTTCAGGGCTTCTAAGTCAAGGGGGACGAGAATTTCCCCTTGGGCACTCACCCGTTCTTTGACTTCAATGACATGGCTGTAGAGGGGCGGCGGTTGCTGAATCGCTAAGCCAAACAGATCCGGGCGGTTTTGGTAGCCAATGGCTAGAGCATCCCCAAAGCCTTGGGTAATTAGGAGCACCGTTGGCTCGCCTTTGCGTTCTAAAAGGGCATTGGTGGCTACCGTTGTCCCCAGTTTCACAATTTCAATGGCTTCACTGGGAATGGGGGCATCCGGCGCCAACCCCATGAGAGTACGAATTCCCGCTACTGCTGCATCGCGATACTGCTCTGGATTCTCTGAGAGCAGCTTGTGCACCACCATTTGACCATCGGGACGGCGGGCGACAATATCCGTAAACGTGCCCCCGCGATCGATCCAAAATTGCCATTTGGCTTTCATTGCAACCGCATTGTTCATGATCACTCTATATCAGGAATGACAACGTGAACCATACCACTTTCATCAATTTTTTGCATCGCCCAAAGTTAGATGACAAGCTGGGTGTGTCTTATTGATAGCCGCTTGCTGATCAAAGTCAAACCGTAAAGGAAAAGCAATAGTACGTCTATTAATAATCTAAAGGAAGTGCGTGTCTTCAAAATAAGATGCTGGATCTTCTTGAAATGGCAGTAATTGAGAAGATAGATAATAAGCAAGGCGATGCTGAATGAGAGTATTTCTTTGGAACCGATAAATAAGTTGAAGCAATCCACCATCAATCATTTTTACACTATAGTATCTATTATTTTTAAGTATTTGGTGAATTACTGAATAATCCGTTTCACTTATTACTAATGCAATGTTTTCACAGTGATCAAATTTGACATCCCATATGGATTTGGGGTGCCTAACTATCTTAGGAAAGTTTTGATCATTAATTATACCAGTACCAAATAACATCATAAATTTCTGGTACTTTTGTGACTGTATCAAGTGCTAGCTGGCAAGCACTGTCAAAAGCTTTTTCACCACTATCAAAACGACTCCTAGCTGTTGAAAAATCAAGAAACTCACTACCCGTAACTCTACAAAATTCATAATAAAGTCCATCCCGTTCTTCATCCCCCTTAGCTCCCCATGCGTTAACTATCCGCACTTTTGTCCAGTCTGGTTCCTCATTGGTTTGCGATATACAGAACTGATTAATTAGGCGCTTGAATTGTCCTTTTAAGGCTCTCGTCTGGAAGGTTACTGCAATGTACCAATCAGGGTGTTGACTATGTAAATAAGCAGCCTTTAGAGCAAGGATAATAGTTTTACCGGAGCCTGCTAAGCCACGAATCCGTTGGACGCTATCAATGGTTTCAATCACCGCCCGATGTTGCTGATGGTCGAGGGTAGCAATTGAATCTTCTAGTTGCTTAAGCTTTGCTCCACGAGAATTCGGTCTATTAATTTGGCGTTGCTGAGACTTTTTCCGTAAAGAGGAGAGATTCTCAATGGCTGAAAGTCCTTCTGGTGTCGGTAGAAGATATCCCAGAAAACACTCTCTGTGGATGTTTGAGATTGCTTGAAGTGCATGTTCAAGTGCTTTAGAATCAACTGGCTTATTGTTAATGCCGTGGATGCAATGAATCTCATTCATAATTGATTATTTATGAATTTAAAGCAAAAAGGGTTGTAATAAAAAGACAACATCCTCGGCACTGAGAGAACTTCACTCGGATAATACAGCATTCTTTTTCTAATATAAAGGGAGTACGTAAAAGCGGTGAGATCCTCCAACCTTTTTGAAAAGGCCTATACTGTGCTTCTCGCTGTTGATCAGAGTGACTTGATCAGATCAGCGTTGCTAGTGGTCGAAAAACTGCCTAATGGGAGATGGAGGGATTGAGATCACCACTGGTGAGAATTCCCTCACTATGAAAGCCATTGGTCGTTTCCCCTTGGAGTCGTTGATGATGCTGGTGAATCAGTTGAATGGTGCGGCTGACTTCCGCTGGAAAGATCACCACTAGGGAGCCTTGGGGGGCGCGATCGAGGGCAAATTGAATCGCTGCCACCTCGTCATGGATGATGTCGTATTGGCGTTGGACACTGTGGTGATGTACTCCCCGTTCAATCCAATAGGCAGCATCGCCACGCGGTCGGCCACGGGTATCGTCATCTTCTTTAATGATGATCCAATCAAAGATTTTCGCTGAAAGTTCACCCAGTTGTTCTAAGTCTTGATCACGGCGATCGCCCGGTCCGCCAACGACACCAATGCGCTGCCCTGGCCATTTTTGGACAAATTCACCAATGGCCTCATACCCTGCTGGATTGTGGGCATAGTCCACCAAGACACTAAATTGCCCCAAATCAAAGAGGTTCATCCGCCCGGGGGTTTGCTCCACTGAAGTTCGGAAGGTGGTCAAGGCAGCGCGAATATGCTCAATACTGATGCCTTGGGCAAAGGCGGCTAGACTGGCAGCGAGGGCATTGGCAATCATAAAACCGGCTCGACCGCCAAGGGTAATGGGCACATTTTCTGCCTGCTCAATCCGTAGCGTCCAGTCCCCTTTCAAAATTGAGAGGTAGCCATTTTCATAAACAGCGGCGAGGCCCCCCTGCTGAATGTGCTGCCGAATAATCGGATTGTGGGGATTCATCGAGAAATAGGCCACTTGGGCTTTGACTTGGCGTGCCATTCCCGCCACGAGGGGATCATCGGCGTTCAAGACAGCATAGCCATTCGGCCAAGCGGATTCCACCACCACGGCCTTTAAGTCCGCCAACTGTTCAACGGTGTCAATATCACCAAGGCCAAGATGGTCAGCCTGCACATTCAGCACCACCCCGACATCACAGTGGTCAAAGCCCAAGCCGGAGCGGAGAATACCACCGCGCGCTGTTTCTAGGACAGCAATCTCAACCGTGGGGTCTTGCAGGATCAGTTGGGCACTTTGAGGCCCCGTGGTGTCCCCTTTTTCCACCAGATAATCGCCAATATAGATGCCGTCTGTGGTGGTGTAGCCAACGGTTTGCCCCGTTTGTTTGCAGATATGGGCAATGAGACGGGTGGTGGTGGTTTTACCGTTGGTGCCCGTAATCGCAAAGATCGGGATGCGGCAGGGCGTTCCCGGTGGAAAGAGCATATTCAACACCGGTTCGGCGACATTGCGGGCAATCCCTTGGCTGGGGTTCGTGTGCATGCGAAAGCCGGGAGCAGCATTGACCTCGACAATCACACCGCCAACTTTAGGCAGGGGCTGACTAATATCGGGGCTGACAACATCAATCCCCGCAATATCGAGGCCAATGATCCGAGCCGCCCGCTGGCAAATCCAAACATTTTCCGGGTGAATTTCATCGGTGCGATCGACGGCAATGCCACCGGTACTCAGGTTTGCCGTGGCGCGTAGATAACAAATTTCCCCCGGTTGCAAGACTGTATTTAGGGTATAGCCCTGCTTTTCCAAGAGTGTCCATGTGTCGTGATTCACCTCAATGCGAGTGAGGATATTATCGTGACCGTCTCCCCGCTGCGGGTCTTGGTTGGTTTTCTCAATGAGTTCTTCGATAGTGGAGCGGCCATCGCCAATAACATGGGCTGGCACCCGTTCAGCAACGGCGACTACTTTGCCATTGACCACTAGAACCCGAAAGTCGCGACCCGCATGATAGCGTTCCACAATCACTGATTTGGAGACACTGCTGGCAATTTCAAAGGCTTCTTCGGCCTCTTCTAGGCTGTTGATGTCAATCGTAATCCCCCGACCGTGGTTGCCGTTGAGGGGCTTAATGACAATCGGGTAGCCGCCGATGTCCTCAATGGCTTCAGGGAGGTCTTCAATGTAGCGGACGACGGTTCCCTTGGGCACAGGAATTCCGGCATCCTGAAGCAGTCGCTTTGCCCCTTCTTTGTCCCCTGCGAGTTCCACGGCCAAGATGCCACTGCGATCGCTCAAGGTGGCCTGCATGCGATGACTGCGGGCACCATAACCCAATTGAATAATCGAGCGACTGCTCAACTCAAACCAAGGAATATTACGGGCTTCCGCCTCGCGGACAATCGCTTCCGTGCTTGGGCCTAGGGAGGCTTTGGCTTTTAACTCGCGGAGATCGGCGAGATCCTGATCCAGTTCGCGCTGGGGATAGGTGCCCGTATCAATAATGCTTTGACAAAGTCGTACCGCTGCGCGGCCGGCATAGCGACCCGCTTCTTCCACTTGGTATTCATAGACGACTTGATACACCCCCGGCGTTGAGGTCTCCCGCGTGCGGCCAAAACCAACGGTCATCCCTGCTAGTTCTTGGAGTTCGAGGGCGACATGCTCAACCACATGACCGAGGTAGGTGCCTTCCCTTAGGCGGGTGAGAAAGCCCCCCTCATGGCCAAGGGAACAAAAATGATTGTAGAGACTGGGTAAAACCCGCACCAACCCATCCACAAAGCCGGGAATCTGATTGGAGGGGGTGTTGGCCACCTCTTCTAGATCTAAACGCATGACAATCAGCTTATGACGCCGAATGCTCCAATAATTGGGACCCCGCAGCGTTTGTAATTTGAGAATCTTCATAGAAGAGTGGCTTTTTTAAGGACAGCTTACCATTTTTAGTTTTGAGGCGAGTGACGCAATAGACTGTATCTTAAGCAACACTTTCCTGAAAACTTAATTTAGGGGAGGCAAAATACATTTGTGCTGCACTTGATGGGTGCGGAGATTGTAGCAGTCACCATCACTGAGGATGTGCAGGCGCAAGTTGTAGATACTCAAGGGTTCGTTAACATCCACATGGGCATAGCTCGTGTAGCTGACATCCCGAGGATCAACAATGGTGACAGAGCCACGACCAAGAACCCGCAGCATACCATCAGCTTCAAACATGGCACAGGTATCTTCATCAATGCCGACTCCCAGCTTGTCGGGGTGAGCAGAAATGGCGCTGATCAGGCGCGCGAGGCGATTGCGATTGTGGAAATGCTGATCCACTAAAACATCGGGAAGAATACCCAAGCCTGTGGCCAAATCGACTAAGGAGCGGTTTGGAGCTTCATTGCTGCCCCCACTAGCAATCATGCACTCACCCATGACAGCGGCACCGGCACTCGTGCCCCCAAGAATTGATTTGCCTTCCCAGACTTGATGGCGCAATTGGTAGAGGAGGGGGGTTTCATCCAGCAGCGCCGACAAACGCAGTTGATCGCCCCCGGACATAAAAATGCCAGTACAGCGACTCAAGCGAGCTAGCATCTCTTCCTGTTCGGCATCAGCGCGATCGCCCACCAATAGAACGTCCACTTCGCGCACACCAATTTCGCGGAAAATATCGTGGTAGAGCCGCCCCATGGCATCGGGTTCACGGGAAGCAGAGGGAATGACGCCAATGATGGCATCTAGGCCGCCAGCGCGTTGGCAGAAGGTGGTGAGAATTTGTCGCCCACGTACTTTGTCTTCCGCTCCCCCGATCGCCATCACTAAGCCTTTGTGACCAGAATGTTGATTGGTCGTTTTGGAAATGGGGTCTAATTGCAACATAGGGCTACGGTGAATGAAACGGTCAATCGGCAGACAGAATCAATGCATTTGGCAAGGGCGATGCCAATACCCCCCTATTGACACGGGGATTCTATACAGCATAATGCCAGATTAGGGAAATTTTTTAAGTTTCGGTCAAGATTTGCACAAACGCTTGATGTTCGGGGGTGGCAATTCCCTGTTGGAGTACCTGCAAAACCGTACCCAGATCATGGGTCAGTAATGCCTCAGGGGCAAGCCAGAGTCCGGGAAATTGACGACTGCGAATCATCGCCTCAGTATCGGCAACAAGTGGTTGGTATTCCCCCGCTTCAAGGGAGAACCAGTGGATCTGGCGATCGTAGGTACACCAGACGAGGTATTCCTGAATGCCATTGCGGCGATACACCCTGAGCTTATCGTGCAGGTCGTAGGCAGCACTGCTGGCGGCAATTTCAACCACGAGTTCCGGTGCCCCCTCGATATAACCATCCTCACTAATGCGGGAGTTGCCCCCGCTTTCAAGGCGGAGCACAGCATCGGGCTGCGGTTCATTATCGCCATCTAGGCGAACGGTCGGATTGTCATAGACAAGAACGCCCGGCGTAACTGCTTTGTAAAAACCCAGCCAAGCCATGATCTCGGCATGGGGCTGACTGTGACTGACACGAACGGGAGAAGCCACGTAAACAATTCCCTCAATCAGTTCTGCTTTCTTCAGGTGGGGCATGGCCGCGTAGCGCCGCTCAAATTCGTCCCGCGTCAGGCGATCGCCATTTTCAAGGGGCGGCAGAGAATACTTTAGTGTCATGGCTCTCTCTCCTCAGAACCTCTCTATCGCTGCTGGCGAGCCACAAACGCTTGATGTTCGGGGGTGGCAATTCCCTGTTGGAGTACCTGCAAAACCGTACCCAGATCATGGGTCAGTAATGCCTCAGGGGCAAGCCAGAGTCCGGGAAATTGACGACTGCGAATCATCGCCTCAGTATCGGCAGTGAGTGGTTGGTATTCTCCTGCTTCAAGGGAGAACCAGTGGATTTGGCGATCGTAGGTACACCAGACAAGATATTCCTGAACGCCATTGCGGCGGTACACCCTGAGCTTATCGTGCAGGTCGTAGGCAGCACTGCTGGCGGCAATTTCAACTACGAGTTCCGGCGCGCCCTCGATATAACCATCCTCACTAATGCGAGAGTTGCCCCCGCTTTCAAGGCGGAGCACAGCATCGGGCTGTGGTTCATTATCGCCATCCAAGCGAACCGTCGGATTGTCATAGCAACCTAGCCCCGGTGTTGCAGCACTGTAGAACCATAACCATCCCATAATTGAGCCATGGGAGCGACTATGATCGATACTCACGGGAGACCCCATGAATACAACTCCTTCAATCAGTTCTGCTTTCTTCAGGTGGGGCATGGCCGCGTAGCGCCGCTCAAATTCGTCCCGCGTCAGGCGATCGCCATTTTCAAGGGGCGGCAGAGAATACTTTAGTGTCATGGCTCTCTCTCCTCAGAACCTCTCTATCGCTGCTGGCGAGCCACAAACGCTTGATGTTCGGGGGTGGCAATTCCCTGTTGGAGTACCTGCAAAACCGTACCCAGATCATGGGTCAGTAATGCCTCAGGGGCAAGCCAGAGTCCGGGAAATTGACGACTGCAAATCATCCCCTCAGTATCGGCAACAAGTGGTTGGTATTCCCCCGCTTCAAGGGAGAACCAGTGGATTTGGCGATCGTAGGTACACCAGACAAGATATTCCTGAACGCCATTGCGGCGGTACACCCTGAGCTTATCGTGCAGGTCGTAGGCAGCACTGCTGGCGGCAATTTCAACTACGAGTTCCGGCGCGCCCTCAATATAGTCATCGGCAGTAATTCGCGATCGCCCCCCGTGGCTGAGGCGTAAAATTGCATCGGGTTGCGGTTCATTATCGGCATCTAGGCGAATAGTCGGGGCATCTGCCGCTTCGACCCCCGGTGTGGCTGCACAGTAGGTGCCGAGCCAAGTGATTAGGAATAGGTGAGGTTGACCGTGACTGCGGTAGCGTAGGGGAGAAGCCACGTAAACAATTCCCTCAATCAGTTCTGCTTTTTTCAGCTGAGGCATGGCGGCGTAGCGGCGCTCAAATTCGTCCCGCGTCAGGCGATCGCCACTTTCAAGGGGCGGCAGTTGCACTGGGTGTTCAATTGTCATGGCAGGCTGTTGGGGATTCGCGTGCTGCCTTTATTTTAGTTGGTGCATTCTGCGGCTATATTGTCGTTGCTTGATCCGGGCAAGGGGGGCAACAAAGGCCGTGTTGGGAATGGTGTCTAGGGTGGCGATCGCCCGCTGCCACAAGATTTTGGCCACTGATGATTGTTGTGCCTTAGTGGCAAGCGTCGCCTGCTCCGCCAGTTTGAGAGCCGCTTGATATTGACCTGCAGCAGCTTGTTCAAAGGCCAGCCGTTGTTGCACCCAAGACAGGGCTGCCTGTTGCTCCCGTAGGGTGGCTGCTAGGTATTCCCGTTCGGCGATCGCCCATGGGGGTGTGGTCCTTAAATCTTTTTCTAAAGCTTGAATGCGGGTCTCCAGTTGCAGAACCAACTGCTGAAGCTGCGCCGTTTCTTGAATCGTTAGCCAAGAAGGGGGTTCTGGTAGACTTGTTGGCTCTTGAGCCGCAATCAACTCAGGGACAGTGACAAATTGATAGCCTTTAGCCCGCAGTTCGGCAATGATGCTGGGCAAGGCCGCAACCGTGGCTCGCCGCGAGCCACCCCCATCATGGAGCAGGACAATGGCACCGGCATGCGCCTGCTGAACAACTGTGTTGACAATGCGATCGCTCGTTTGGCGAGGTAACCAATCCTGTGGATCCACTGACCACATCACCACACCGTAACCCTGTTGGCTGGCGCGACTCACCAGACCATTATGGAGATTTCCCCCCGGTGGTCGAAAGAGCTTGATATTTGCCCCGCTGATGTCTTCAATCAATTGTTGACTTTGATCCACCTCGTGCTGGGCAGCGGCAGGATTAAAGTAATGGTAGCCGTGGCTCCAAGAGTGGTTGGCCAAGACATGACCTTCCCTAACAATGCGCTGCGCTAATTTTGGGCGCGCTGCAACGGCTCTGGCAATAGCAAAAAATGTCCCTTTGACCTTTTCTTGGGCAAGAATGTCGAGAACTTGGGGCGTGTAGGTCGGATCAGGGCCATCATCAAAGGTCAGTGCCACCAACTTTTGCTCAGGGGGTAAGGTAACCTGATTAAACACACGGCCACGGAAGGCCTCAGGGGGTGAGTAGTGGTACCACAGGGGTGGGCGGGCGGGAGCCAGAGTGGGCGCAGCATTGAGAATGACCGATCGCACTTGTTCAACGCTGGGTTCTGGTGCTGCTGCCAACCAAACACTGGGAGACTGCCATTGGCCGACGGCTCCTAAACCAAAAATCCCTAAGACACTGGCCGCTAAGGCTAAGGGTTCAAGCTGGCGATCGCGAACTGTTGTGGGTGTGGGGGTTGCAACCGGCCGAGGCCGCAGACGTACTCCCCATGCAGGGCGCTGCCCCCCCAACTGTCGCCCATAGACATCAATGGATTGGGGGAGGACAGGACTTAAAAAAGCAACCAAGACATCAAGGCAGGTGCGTTGATTGGGAATTTGCTCTGCCTCTAGGAGAATTTTCCAGCCTTCGGCGGAGTGAGCGACACGCACATAGGTGGCCTGCGGCGCAAGGCGGAGCGCTAATTCACGGGCGATCGCCTGAGGTGAAATCTCCCTGACCGTTGACTCCAGCGATGCCACCATAACTGCGCTCCTAGAGCGAGAACAAATAACTACTAGCCCTAGGGTAGCGATCGATTCACAACCACACCTTACCTCTTAGACCACATTCTCAAGCGGACTTGACGCAGCGATCAACCAAAGCGACCACTCACGTAATCGGCAGTCTTCTGTTCCACTGGCTTCGTGAAGATGGACATGGTTTCGTTGTACTCAACGATTTCGCCCAAATACATAAAGGCGGTGAACTGGGAAATACGAATCGCCTGCTGCATGTTATGGGTCACAATCAGAATCGTCACTTGCTCCTTGAGTTCGCTAATCAGGTTCTCAATACTGACCGTGGCAATCGGATCCAATGCCGATGTTGGCTCGTCAAAGAGAATAATCTCTGGATCAGTGGCTAGGGCACGGGCAATACAGAGCCGCTGCTGCTGACCGCCCGACAGAGACGTGCCCGGTTCCTTCTGACGATCTTTGACTTCATCCCACAGGGCAGCACGACGGAGCGATCGCTCCACCACCTCATCGAGGATCGCACGGTTATTGATGCCGCGCACCCGCAATCCATAGGCAACGTTTTCGTAAATCGACTTGGGGAAAGGATTGGGCTTTTGGAAGACCATGCCAATCTGCATCCGCACTTCGATTGGATCCATTTGCAGGAGGTTACGCGGTTGCTCATCCCCCAACCAAATTTCCCCCTCGTAGCGATTGCCGGGATACAGATCATGCATGCGGTTAAAGCAACGCAGCAACGTGGTCTTGCCACAACCTGAAGGCCCAATCAGTGCCGTAACTTTCTTTTCATAGACCGGCAAGTTGATGTTTTTCAGAGCCTGCTTGCCACCGTAGTAAAAGTTCAAGTCCCGAACTTCTGCCAGCTTTTTCAGTGGCTCGTTCTCGGTAGTCACGACCCGATCTGTAGGTTTTACCATTTGATACTCTTCCTAAAACGATAGCGTAGATAAATAGCTGTTGCATTCACCGCCAGCGTCAACACCAGCAGGACAATCCCAGCCGCTGCAGCATTCACTTGAAAGGCCTCTTGCGGACGGGAAACCCAGTTAAACATTTGAATCGGCAGCACCGTAAAGGGAGACCAAATCCACTTAAACGAAATGTAGGGAAACTCGCTTTGAATCGGTGGATCTGGCAAGAACGTGATAAACGTCAAAGCACCAATGGTGATCAGGGGCGCCGTCTCGCCAATCGCGCGGGAGATACCCACAATAATCCCCGTGAGAATCCCCCCCATCGAGTAGGGCAGCACATGATCAGCAATCACCTGCCAGCGACTCGAACCAACCGCATAGGCGGCTTCCCGAATCCCCTGGGGAATGGCGCGCAAGGATTCACGGGTGGTCACAATCACCACGGGTAAAATCAACAATGCCAGTGTAAACCCGGCAGTCAGAATGCTTTCGCCCCAGTTGAGGATATAGACAAAGAAACCGAGAGCCAGTAGGCCATAAATAATTGAGGGCACACCCGCCAGATTGGTAATGTTCACCTCAATGAAATCCAACAGCCAGTTTTTGGGAGCATATTCTTCGAGGTAAATGCCCGCCGCAATGCCCAAAGGAATAGCCACAAACGCCGTTACAAGAATGACCAATAAACTACCCACCCATGCCGTGAGGATACCTGCCTCTTCGGGGTCACTACTCGGCGGTGAAGTAAAAAACTTCCAGTTCAGCATGGGTAAGCCGCGCAGGAAGAGGTCACCCACAAGAAAAACAAGGGTGAGTAAGGCGACTAGCAGGGAGAACCAACCTAAAACGATAAAAAACTGTTCCCAGCGCTTGCGCTCCCGAATCGAGGCCGCGATCGCGATCGAATTGCGGAGGTTATTGAGAATCGTTCGTTGGCTACGCATGGCTAGTACACCTCACGATAACGGCGACTCAAGAAGTAGCCCAGCACGTTTAAGATCAAGGTTGCAAAAAACAGCATGATCCCTGCGGCAAAAATCGACTGATACTCTAGTGATCCGTGGGGCAAGTCCCCCAAACTCACTGACACAATGAAAGCAGTTGTGGTTGAAGCCCCCTCTAGAGGATTAAACGTAAACTTCGGCTGTAACCCCGCGGCCACGGCCACAATCATTGTTTCGCCAATTGCCCGTGCCAGCCCCAAAATATAGGCGGCCATAATGCCAGAGATAGCAGCCGGCATGAGAACCTTGATTGCTGTTTGCAAACGCGTTGCCCCCATTGCATAGGATCCCTCCCGCAGTTGCAAAGGAACAGCTTGGAGGGCATCTTCTGTCAAGCTGGCAATATAGGGCAGCACCATTAGCCCCACCACAATACCTGCCCCCAACATATTAAAACCAGGCAGCTCAAAGTATTCCCAAGGTTCTTTACCAGGATTAAAGAATTGCTGAACGCCAAGAATGATTTTCTGGAGAAAGGGAGTGACCACCAAAAGGGCAAAGTAGCCGTAAACCACAGTGGGAATACCCGCCAAGATTTCAAGGATAGGCTTGAGGATCTCCCGCGTTTTGGCAGGTGCAAACTCACTCAGATAGATGGCCGCAATCGTGCCAAGGGGAATAGCCACACAACTGGCCACAAAGCAGGTCGTGAAGGTTCCGGAGAGCAAGGGTAAGATACCAATTCCCACCGGCTCAATTAGAGGTGACCAGTCCGTGCTCGTAAAGAACTCCAGCAGAGCCTCAAAGAGAGATTCTTGGTGCACTTCCATCACCTTTTCAAAAAAGATGACTGTCTCGGCAAAAAGGATATAGATGATGACCAGTGTTGTTACGACCGATGAGATCGCTGCCAAAAAAAGAATGCTAGCAATGATCCGTTCGCGCCAAATCCTCACAGTACGGGATGGCAAGGCGACGGGGAGCTTCGTTGAGTAGGGTAGGGGCTGTTCTACCATGGGTATTATTCCAGCAAGCAAAAATCTTTTAGTTGGAATTTATCTTTTCAGAGAATCAACGACTGAGGTTGACAAAATGGGAAAAAAGGGTGGAGGGCTGATACCTCACACCCTTCATTAAATCAAAATATTAATCTATTGGGGTTGCATCCTCAGCAGTTGGTTGATTGTCAAGCCAATAGCCTCTTTGCCCCCAAAGATCGTACCCACACGGTTGCGGTTGAAGTTAGCCAGAATCGTGCGGTAGGCACTAGCCGGCAGAGGCACATACTTCACCTTTTTCACCATGGCCGGGGCATTATTTAGGTAGTAGGTGACAAACTGCCGTACTTCAGGCCGCTGCGCTGACTTAGCGTTGACGTAGATAAAGATGGGACGGGAGAGGGGCTGGTATGTCCCATTCAGCACGTTTTGCTCGGAAGGTGGAACAGGGCCTTTGCCGCTGTCAATGGCAACCGCTTTGAGCCGATTGCGGTTTTCCGCATAGTAGGCAAAACCAAAGTATCCAAGCGCACCGCGATCGCGAGCGATACCTTGGACTAACACATTATCATCCTCGCTGGCGGTGAAATCCTTGCGACTGACTTTTGATTTACCATTGATGGCCTCAGTGAAATAGTCAAAGGTTCCAGAGTCAGCACCTGGCCCAAAGAGTTTCAAAGGAACATTGGGGAAGCCTTGGCGCACTTGGCTCCAGTTATTGATTTTAGAATCGGGTTCCCACATCCGCTTCAATTCAGCAACCGTTAAGCTTGTTGCCCAAGTATTTTGAGGATGAACCACCACGGTGATGGCATCGTAGGCCACTGGCAGTTCAATAAAGTTGATACCAGCAGCGCGACAGTCAGCAATTTCCTTGGCCAGAATGGGGCGTGAGGCGTTGGAAATATCCGTTTCACCGCGGCAGAACTTCTTGAAGCCACCGCCTGAACCGGACACACCTACCGTAACGCGGACTTTGCCCCCTTGGGCTTTTTGGAAGGCTTCAGCAACAGCTTCGGTAATGGGGAAAACAGTGCTGGAGCCATCAATGCGAATCGTAGGTGTCCCTTGGGAAAAAGCAGCGGGAATCAGGCTACCCGACAGAGCCGCGATGGCTGCAACTACCCCTAGGCGGGCATAGCTTTTTGCAGATGTAAACATGGTGATGTTTCCTAGCGGAGTAAACAACGTTTTGCAAGTAAAGTACCTTCGGGGTGACAGTTGCCCACACATTTCAAAAAGGCGAACCGATCAAACTACCCTTTCGTCAGAATAAGCAACAGATTCAAGGGATTAGGTTAAGGCAAGGGAAAAATTTGGTTAAAATTTCTACTGAATGTTAGGGTTCAGTCATATTGTTGGGAGGAGTAACAACTTTACCGTTGATCGCGTTACATAGAGTTTTTTCAGGCAATTTGCAGGAGCGTTAGGAATGCCATCATTGGCCTCTAGAACTTATCAGTGGCAGGGTCTTTCCTGCGCCTATCGCTTGAGTTCGGAAGAAGGGCAAACACCGATTCTTTTTATCCATCCAGTGGGGGTTGGCCTCTCTGGGCGGTTCTGGGATCGCTGTGTGAGCCATTGGCAGTTCCAAGGGGAAGGTTACTCATTTTATATCCCTGACTTGCTCGGCTGTGGCCAGAGCGCCCTACCCCACATTGCCTATTACCCCGAAGATTGGGCGGCTCAGTTACAGGTCTTTATCGCCTCTGAGATTCGCCAAGCGGTGATTCTTGTTGTCCAAGGGGCATTGTTTCCCGTAGCGATGGAGCTAGTGCACCTTGATCCCCAAGTAGTCAGGGCAATGATCCTCAGTGGCCCTCCAGCGGCTTCTCTCGTTTCTGAAAACACTGATCCTAGGTGGCAAAAGGTGCGCTGGAATCTCTTTGACTCCCCCTTGGGTTGGGGCTTTTATCTCTATGCCCGCCAAGAACGTTTCCTGCGGCAGTTTTCAATCAAGCAGCTTTTTGCCAAGCCTGAGGATGTGGATGATGAGTGGCTAAAGATGCTGGCCGCTGGTTGTGCTGACCTTGAGAGTCGCCATGGGGTGTATTCATTCCTGTCGGGTTTTTGGCGGCGAGACTATCGTCAGAAAATGCGGCAGACTCAGCAGCCAGTGCTTGTGGTGATGGGAGACCAAGCCTCGAGTATCAGTCGGGAGGGTGGGGCTGAATTGCCTGAAGAACGGTTGCAGTTTTATACCAAGACATTTCCCAATGCTGAGGGAGTGGTGATTGCGGGGCGCAATGTCTTGCCCTATGAGTCAGCCCCTGCTTTTGTGGAGGCGTGTCAAGGGTTTCTGCGTGCTCAGGGTCTCTAAAGCCAACCTCTGAGTTTGTAAACGAGCAGACCTTGGTATTCCCGTAGGGCGATCGTGGTGATGTCCACGTTGTAGGGATTGGGGATCAGGCTGAGCAGTAGGTTTTGCCAAGTGGGCGATCGCGCGATCGACAGGTACCGATAGTCCGTGGGTGCCGGGATCACCTTCATTCCCAAACGGCGAAAAATAGCCACGGAGCGGGGCATGTGGTAAGCAGAGGTCACCAGCAGCAGATCCCCCTGAATTTGATGCTGCTCCAGAAGCGCTTTGACATTCACGGCATTTTCATAGGTGTTCAGTGAGGTGGTGTCTAGCAGCATCTTGTCTGTCGGCACACCGCAGGTGGCAGCAATTTCCGCCATGTCTGCTGCTTCGCCCCGCTGAAAGGCTTCGCCCAGCCAGTCAATACGCCCTCCACTGAGGATGAGATAGGGGGCATAGCCTTGGCGAAAGAGGTGGGCACCGTAGAGGATGCGATCGCCCCCTTCCGTGACTTCTACCCACGGCCTCGGCGCCGTTTGCGGGACAACCGCCCCACCGAGAACCACGATCGCGGCAGCTTTGGGCATGGGATCAGGGGGTAAATACTGCCGCTCTAGGGAAGCAATAAGCGCTGTTGCCACATAGTCATTGCCGCTCAGGAGTAAAATACTCAGGGCAATCACAAGGGCGATCGCTGCCTGTTGGGGAGCACGCCAAAAGCGAACAATGGCAAAAACCAATGCCCAACAGGCCAAGGACAATGGATACAGCAGTGGCGGCAGTAATTTCGACAGCAGCAGAGCCATAGTGTTAGCGAATGCGCTCCATCTGGATGCGGTAGCGTTCTTTCTTTGTCACTTGAATCTCTTGAATCCGCAATCGCCCTTTGCCGCGAATGGCAATGAGGTCATTCACCTTGAGCAGATAGCGCGGTTGTTGCACCACTTGCCAGTTGACCCGCACTAGCCCTTGGCTAATCCACTCGCTCATTTTACTGCGGGAGACGCCAAATCCGGCTGAGGCCACTGCATCTAAGCGCAATGATGCTTCGACCGTACTGAGGGATTTCCGTTGGGGGGGCGCTACGGCCAGTTCTGACCAGTCACAGAGATCGACGGTCACCGCTACAGTCCGCACTTGTTTTAAGTGTTCTTGTAAAGTAGGGACTTTTTCAGGGATGAGAATGACCTGTGCCCCCCGTTCCCCAAGGAGAATCACATCCCCATAATCGCCGTCATCAAGACCGGCATTGGCGATCGCTCGCTCAAAATCACTGTAGGTGGCGGGATCAAAGAGAAAGTTGCCTGTGATTCGCACCAAAGCAAGGGGCGGCTGTTGCTCCTCAAGACTGAGTTCAGTGGGGGCGATCGCCAGCCGACAGCGTTCCGCTTGCGGGTACCCCCCCCAGGCGAGACCATGAACATCGGCTCGTTGCTCAAGGGTGCGGAGTGCCTGCACTACCTGATCTGGCGGCAAAAAGAGGGTATGCACCACCGACCAAGTTTTAATGGCTCTCTCAAGGGCGGTCCCTAGGTCAAACATTTAGGCCTCAAGAAATTCGGGTAATTCCAGCCACTGGGCTAAGTGGGCTTTCACCTGTTGGCAAAATTGGGAGCGATCGCCAAATTTCTCGGTGCGGATTGTTTTGCGCTGCGCATCCAATGTCCAGCCATAGTCACTGCTGAGGCGGATTTTTCCCTGCCAGTCAGCGATCGAAAGCATTAACTGCGGGGCGGGGCTATTGTCCACCCCCTTGACGCGAAAGACATAGTTAAAGGTGTTTTGCTTGCCGGCAGCAACCGTTGAGGCTTGACCAAACCGCTCCTGCAAGCGCGATCGCACCCGCTCCACAAATGCCGCATCGCCTAAATCTTCTAGGGTGCGCATGGCCAAGGTAAGGGCAAAATAAAACTCTTCGACAGGAATGAACTCCAGTTCCATGCAGCTTGCCAAGACTCTCTTCAAAATAGTACACTAGTAAGCTGTGTCTAAAATAGGGCAAGGCTATGCCAAAGCTAAAAACACGTCGTGCTGCTGCCAAACGATTTCGGACGACGGGCAGTGGTAAGTTTGTCCGCCGTAAGGCCAACAAAAATCACTTACTCGAACATAAGGGGAGCGATCGCAAGAATCGTCTTTCCCACAAAGCCCTCGTCGATCCACGGGATTTTGAGCGAGTATCGCTGATGCTGCCCTACGCTTAATTGATAAATTTTCAGTTTTTGATCAAGGGTGAAATTGAACTATGGCAAGGGTCAAACGGGGTAACGTTGCCCGCAAACGGCGTAAAAAAATTCTCAAGCTCGCCAAGGGCTATCGTGCGGGGCACTCCAAGCTCTTCCGCACCGCCAATCAGGTGGTCATGAAGGCACTGTGCAATGCCTATCGCGATCGCCGGCGGCGCAAACGGGACTTTCGGCGGCTCTGGATTGCGCGGATTAACGCTGCTGCGCGTCAACATGGCATGAGCTACAGTCAACTCATGGGCGCCCTCAAAAAAGCCGATATTCAACTCAATCGCAAGATGCTGGCTCAATTGGCCGTGTTGGATACCGACGCCTTTGCCACCGTCATTCAGACTGCTCGCGCTGTTTAGAACCTATTCTAGGCATGATCGCCACTTTCCAATCGCCCGGTGCCACCCTTGAGCTAGGGTTCATCACCCTACGGTGGTACGGGCTACTCATTGCCGCCGCCGTCTTTATTGGCATTTGGCTGAGTCAACGCTTGGCACGCCAGCGGCAGATTGATCCTGATCTGATTGCGGATCTGTCGATTTGGCTTGTGGTTGCCGCTATTCCCGCTGCCCGGCTCTATTACGTCGCCTTTCACTGGGGCTTTTACCAAAAGCACTTAGATCAAGTGGTGCAAATTTGGAAAGGCGGCATTGCCATTCACGGTGCCATCCTCGGCGGTATGCTAGCGATGGCGATCTTTACCTATGTGCAGCGGCTTTCCTTTTGGCAAGTGGCGGATGTCATTGCCCCTTCACTAATTTTGGGACAGGCCATTGGACGCTGGGGCAATTTCTTTAACTCTGAGGCCTTTGGTGCCCCTACGGATTTGCCGTGGAAACTCTATATCCCTGCGCCGCAGCGTCCCCCGGCGCTAATCAACGAAGCCTATTACCACCCCACGTTTCTCTATGAGTCCCTTTGGAACCTAGGAGTCTTTGTTCTCCTGCTGTGGCTCTTTCGTCAACCTCGCTATCAAAAACCGGGAACGCTCCTGATGGTTTATGCCATTGCCTACAGCTTGGGTCGCTTCTGGATTGAAGGACTGCGCATGGACAGCCTGATGTTGGGGCCGCTGCGAATTGCCCAAGTGGTTAGCTTGGTTGCGATCGCCCTAGGGGCTTGGGGACTCTTTCGCCTTTATTACCAAGGCAAACCGTTACCCGATTGGCAAACCGCCTAGGCAATAATTTCATCAGCAAAGCTCTGCCAGCGCACAAAGTGAAAGGGACCTGCCACGGAGCCCCAAACGTGCTCATCGGTTTCGGGATCCCGTCCGCGATCGTGGCTAATGAAGCGATCGCCATCAATTTCAAACGTGCTATCAAGATAGGTTTCCCGTCCTTTACGCACGACTTTACAGGCTTTGCCCGGCTCCACTTCACCGCGAAAGCTGTGCCCTGTCCAGTAGGTGAGCATATTGCAGCCACAGAGGAGTTCCAAATCATCGGCTGTCATCGCCTGAAGCCGCTGGCGATCGCGAGCTGCGCCAAAGAAGCGTTTTTCATCCTTGAGTACGTAATTTTTAATCACAATGTGATCATTGGCGGGCACCAGTTCTAAAACCCGTGTGCGGTAGGGCACCCCTAGCAAATAGTCGTAGGCCTGTTCCACATAAAGGGCAATGCCCTCCAAAAGACCACTGGGCAGGGGGCGCATACACACCCGAATATGGGCATAGAAGGGGGGATTCTCAAAGGCTTGGGCTTGGTTACTAAAATCCGCCGCCATCCAACGGCCAAGGGTCAGCACATCGGTTGCGTGTGTCATGCTCCACAATTGCCTTACAACAGTCCTTTTTTCACACTAGCGGATTGGTGCACCCAAAGCACTAAGTGATCCGTAATAATGCCTGAAGGAGTCCCTCAAGGGTATGCTCTGTGGCTTCAGTATCCACCCGTCCCAAGAGTTCGCGACAAGTTTGCGAGGTTTGCGGGCCAATACTGGCAATCTGCACAGTCTGAAGTAACTCTGCCGCCTGCGCACCCACCAATTGGCAAAAGTGTTTCACCGTCTTAGAACTGGTAAACGTGATCATATCCACTTGACCCCCTTGCAGCGCCCCTAAGACTTGGGCATCAACAGTTTGGGGACAGCGGGAATCGTAGGCGGGCACCTCAACAACCTCAGCCCCGGCCGCTGTAAAGGTCTCTACTAGCACGGGTCGCCCACCCTTTTCAACCCGTGGGAAGAGAAAACGCAACCCCGCTACAGGTTCTGGGAATTCTGCCACTAGGGCATCGGCGACAAATTCACTGGGGGTGAAGTCAGCCACTAAGCCGTAACTGCTGAGGGTTTGGGCGGTTTTTTCGCCAACAACAGCAATCTTGAGACCCGCGAGGGTACGACTATCCTTGCCATGATGCTGCAACCGTTCCATAAAAAAGCTAACGGCATTGTGGGACGTGAGAATGAGCCAGTCAAAGGTATTGAGTTGCGCCAAAGCCTGATCGAGGGGCTGCCAAGAACTGGGGGGAACGATTTCCAGTGTCGGCATTTCTAAAACGGTGGCACCGGCGGCTGTCAGTTGCTGCGTAAAGTCACTCGCTTGCGCTGCTGCCCGGGTGACGAGAATGGTTTTGCCGTGGAGCGGAGACATGGCTGATGGGGAAATCTTCAAAAATTCAGGGAAGACCAGATCTAGACTAGCCAAAGGGTAGCGTTTTTGGGCGATCGCCCCCACAACCACGACGGCTGGTGCCCTGTCTGGAACGTGAGGCGTATTTAGATAGCTCTCCAACGTGCCGAACCAAAACTGTTGCTGCGGCTGGCCGGCCCATTGCAAAATTGCCAGTCCCTCAGCGGGCGATCGCCCCTGCCTCAACAATTGCTCGGCAATATATCGCAGGGAACGGGTGGCCATCAAAAAAATCAGCGTCTCCATTTGGGCGATCGCTGCCCAAGGAAGGGTTTCTGGCGCATGTCCCGACAGAATCGCTACGGACTGGCTCACATCCTTTGCCGTCAGACACAATCCCGCCAGCAGTGGTGCCGCCAGCGCTGACGATAGACCCGGAATCACCACCGCCTCTAGACCTGCCCCTAGGACAGCATCCAGTTCCTGATGCAAACGGCCAAACAGCCCCGGATCGCCACTTTTGAGGCGGACAACCCGCTGGTACTGCTGGCCATAGGCCACTAAAAGGCGGTTGATTTCTGATTGGGGAACTGCCTCAGCCCCTGCCCGTTTGCCCACCGCGACTCGCAAACAATCGGGGGGCGTGAGTTCGAGGAGGCGAGGGGAGAGCAGGGCATCGTAAAGTACCACCTGCGCCTGCTGCAGGCAAATCCATGCTTCGAGCGTGAGAGAGCGAGGGGTACCTAACCCCGCACCCACAAAATAAACCGCCAATGACTAGCCTTGGGTACGTTGCAGGAAGATCATTGGGTTGACCGCACCCCGCCCTGGGGGATGTATCTCAAAGTGAACGTGGGGCCCTGTGCTGCGACCGGTGCTGCCCATTTCGGCTATCTGCTGACCCTGCTCAACGTATTGGCCCACGCGCACCAAGTTGCGATGGTTATGGGCATAGAGCGTCAGGGTGCCATCGGCGTGGCGAATTTCCACTAGGTTGCCGAAACCACCAGAATTCCATTGGGAGTAGGTAACGACACCGGCGGCAGCAGCATAGATGGGCGTGCCAATGGGAGCAGCAATATCAATCCCGCGGTGCATCCGTCCCCAGCGCGGACCAAAGCCAGAGGTCAACACACCACGCGCCGGCCAAATAAAGTTGGTGGTTAGGCTAGGTAGAAAGCGATCGGAGTTGGGCAGAGGGGGTAGGTCGAGATTACTGGGTAAAGGGGGAGCCACAATTGAGCGTGCCACTTTGACGGGCACAGGGGGGGCAATGGGCTGTACAGCGGCAGGTGTCGGTGCTGCTACTGTTGTTGTTTGCGGGCGATTTGCAACAGTGGGCTGGGGTAGCGCTGGGCGAGCAGGCGGTTGTTGGACTGAAACTAGGGCAGGGGTGGTACGCCGCCGCCGCTCAGCAGCCCGCCCAAAGGGAACAGGCTCTAGGGTTGCAGTTGAGGTCGATGCGGCTGGAGAGTGCACAACTGCCACCCGCTGCGAGAGTTGAGTCGTTTCCCCCGCGGCGGACTGTGGTTCAACTGCCGTCGTAGTTTGCTCCAAAGAGCCACCCATCGCAAAGGGGGTATCAATGGCCAAAGTGGCCATGGCAGTGGTGGTGGCTTGTGTCACTAGATCCGCCAAGCTATCGGTGCGAACCCGCCGATCCACCACTTTGAAGGTCGGCTCAGAAGGACGGCTGAGACGGTCAAAGGAAGCAAAGGCAGAGAGGGTCAGCGCCGGTCTTCTGAGGGTGAGGGGGGCAAAACTGACTTGGGGCTGGATGGTGCGTTGCCATGCCGTTTGGGTGACGCCCAAGAGTAGGTCGGTTTTGTCGGCGGATAAAAGATTTTCAAATTCCGCAAGCGGGTCTTGGGTTTCAGTGCTGAAGAGGGAGGGGAGGTTGAGAGATTCGGGGCGAATGTCCTTTGAACCCAGATCGCGATCGCCTGCAAGAGTGGTCAAATCAAGGGCTTGCGTAGGCTGAATCAGAACAAAGGTACCCAGCAGGGGCAGACAGGAACAAAGGGAGCGCAGCGAACGACCAAGCATAGCAGCAGGCGCAAGAGGTGCATCCTGAGAGGCGGTAGGGGTACGACTATCGTTGCTCAAGGTAATCCTCCTCGCACACAAAATTGACAGTGATTCGACAAAGCGGTGAACCGAGAACACACATCATGAGCAATCGTCCAAGGTAGCCAGAGGCCACTCGCCGCATCTATGCCTAAAACTGTCCCAATCTGTTGTTTATGCAAAGGGTGTTTTGGCACCACGACGAAACTTCTAGGTGACTTTACCCAATCCACAACCAAATGACAAGCCACCCCCTTGCCTCGTCCTGCCCTCTCTGGGGGGGTGAATTACTTGCTGCAAAATAAAAATACGAATTTTCTACCTACTGGTCAATAATCAAAAAAACCTGAATTCATCACGACTTGGGCTTAATTACTACCCATGAAAGAAAAATCATTATTTCCAATAAATAAATAAGTAGAGTAAAGTTAGCTAATCAGTGTGTATAGTTTTTTTTAATAATGTAAGTCAGTTGACATCCTTCTCAGCGTTGATCGTTAAACCAAAATTGTCCTATAACCCTTGTGCCAAATTGCGCTAAAAGTGGCACATATTCATCTTCGCTCTTAGGAACAATTAGAGCAAGCTTGCTTGGTAAAATAAACCAGTTTGTAACGATTTTTGGCGATCGCCTTTTTGATGGAGCGTTGTCCCCATGACTTACCACAAGCTGTGGTTTCAACAAACAGCAAGCCGCCTCAAAGTCTTGCGTCCTTTTCCTCCCTTTAGTGTTGTCCAAAACTTTATTCGCGAATATCTTCCCAACCTCATTGACTATATGGATGGCCAAGGATTGGATCTGCGGGATCCACAGCACTGGTGGGAGAGTATCCACATTGACGGCATTTTGGAATTAGAAAATAGCGAGGGGGAAACCCTGCGGGTGGCGGCTGGGATTATTGAGCAGTGGCGCAATGCCAACGCTGCTCTGCGCCTGATTACAACCCCGGCAATGGCCAAGCTGCGGCGCGAGTCCCTCAATGTCAGCCAGCATTGGCTTTTTTATGTCTCTAGTCGCAAGCCCTACCCGGAGTCACTGTGGATTGATTTGCTCTATGAGCAGGCGGATACGCCCCCCACAGAAACGGGCTGTACCATTATTGAATTGACGGAACCCGAGGCCTAGGCGGTAGGTAGCCCACCACGAGAATGTCCTCGCCCACGGTTTGCCAAGTCACGTCCTCGAGGCACAAGGCCTCATTCATCTTGGTTAAGCCGAGATCGGCCACTGGGGCGGGGGCATCGGAGCCACCAATAATTTTTGGCGCAATAAATGCCCACACTTTCTGTACCATGCCTTCGGCGATCGCTGCCGCTGCAAGGGAACCGCCGCACTCCCAAAGCACCGTCATAATGCCCCGTTGATGCAGCTCTGCCATAACGGTGGTCGGTGTTAGCGGCTCTCGGTGCACCACCTCCACGCCCCGTGCCTGCAATTGGGGAATGAGGGGATGTTGGGGTGAAGCAGCGGTAACCACCAATGTTGGAGCCGTGGTCGTTTCCCACAAAGAGGCATTCGGCGGTAGATCAAGGGTACGACTCATCACCACCCGTAGGGGGTTGCGCTCATGGCGCGAGGTCAAAAGGGGATTATCCAGACGCACGGTATTGCCCCCCACAATCACGGCATCGCATTCAGAGCGCAGTTGATGCACCATGGCGCGTGCGGCTTCACCACTCACCCAGAGACTGTGGCCGGCACTGGAGGCAATTTTGCCATCGAGGGTCATGGCGTATTTGAAAATGCCAAAGGGACGCTGATAGCGCACCCGATGCACAAACGCTTCGTTCAGGCGTTGACACTCTGCTTCCCGCACGCCGACGGTGACTTCTATGCCTGCTGAGCGCAGCCGTTCTACCCCCGCCCCCGCTACTTGGGGATTCGGATCAATCATGCCCACCACCACCCTGGGAATACCCGCCGCTATAATCGCCTCGGTACAGGGGGGCGTGCGGCCATAGTGATTGCAGGGTTCAAGATTGACGTAGAGGGTGGCCTTGCTGAGGAGGGGGCGATCGCTCTCGCTGACGCTGCGCAGGGCAAACACCTCGGCATGGGGTTCCCCTGCCTTGGGATGAAACCCCTCCCCAATCACCCGTCCCTCCGCCACAATCACACAGCCCACGAGGGGATTTGGAGCCGTACAGCCTTTGGCACGAGCGGCTAACTCAAGGCAGCGCCCCATGTACTGGGCATCAATCGTGGCTATCTCCTCCACAACGGGGGCTGAGCGCATGGGTAAGAATCAACGCTCGTGTTCGGTTTCCGAGGAATGCTTCGGCAGTTGCTCCGCCTCTGGACACTCATCCGCAATGGGTAACTCCGCATAACCCCGCGGAACTGCTGCGAGCCGCCGTGAAATCGAGCCAATGCTTTCGATATTGACGATCTCTTCCCAAGCACACACTTCGTCGTCTTCCTCCGTTTCGTAGCGGATGGTAACAACATTCCCTTCGATGTCCACAATGCGTGCCCGGTCAATCAGGCGTTGTTGATCCCGCAAGTAAATCCAGACTTCTTGGCCGTCGGTATAGAGTTGATAAAGCTTGCGGTGTAGCATAGAACGGTCTCCTTCTCGGAATTGGGCGTAGCAACAGTTGATAAGCTGTGCTGCAACCTCTTGCCTGTCATCTTACCGCTAGACTTCAAAAGATGAGCAGCGGTGAATGGGAGGTGTGGGGACTGAGGTTGTTCATATCGTTGTAGCGATCGCGCAGCACAGGGGAAAGAGTGATTCTCTGACGGTCTGAGGCAGATCTCGTACAATCGAATAAGCGTAACAAAGGGTAAATAATCCGTTACTATAACGCTATTCATTTATTCTAACCAGTGCGGAGTCGTTCAAACGGCATGGGCAAAATTGTTGGCATTGATTTGGGGACAACCAATTCCGTCATTGCTGTGTTGGAAGGGGGAAAACCCGTTGTGATTGCCAATGCAGAAGGCTCCCGCACCACCCCCTCTGTGGTGGCCTTTGGCAAAGATGGCGAGCGCCTTGTGGGTCAGTTGGCGCGGCGACAGGCGGTGCTCAATCCCCAAAACACCTTCTATGCCGTGAAGCGGTTTATTGGCCGCGAATACAGTGAACTGACGGCTGAATCCAAGCGGGTACCCTATACCATTCGCCGCGATGAATCGGGTAAAGTGCGCATCAAGTGCCCACGCTTGCAACGGGAATTTGCCCCCGAAGAAATTTCAGCCATGGTCTTGCGCAAGCTGGTGGAGGATGCCAGCCGCTATCTAGGGGAACCCGTCACCGATGCGGTGATTACTGTCCCCGCCTACTTTAATGATTCGCAGCGGCAAGCCACCCGTGATGCTGGGCGGATTGCGGGTCTGAATGTGCGGCGGATTATTAATGAACCGACGGCAGCAGCCCTTGCCTATGGCCTCGATCGCCAGAAGGAGCAGACGATTCTCGTTTTTGACCTTGGCGGTGGCACCTTTGATGTCTCCATTCTCGATGTTGGCGATGGCGTGTTTGAGGTGAAGGCCACCAGCGGCGATACCCAACTGGGGGGCAATGATTTTGATAAGTTGATTGTGGACTGGCTAGCCGAAGACTTCCTCGCCAAAGAGGGCATTGATTTACGGCGCGATCGCCAGTCGCTACAACGGCTCACCGATGCTGCCGAAAAAGCCAAAATTGAACTTTCAGGCTTACTGGAAACCAATATCGATCTGCCCTTTGTCACCGCCACAGCGGATGGGCCAAAACACATTGAAACCACCCTCAGTCGTCGCCAATTTGAAGACCTGAGCCAAGACCTGCTGCAACGGCTGCGCTATCCGGTCGAACAGGCACTGATGGATGCCCATTTAACCCCCGCTCAAATTGATGCCGTGGTGCTGGTGGGTGGTGCGACGCGGATGCCCATGGTGCAGGATCTGGTGCGGCAGATGATTGGCCGTGAACCCAACCAAAATGTCAACCCCGATGAGGTGGTGGCTGTTGGTGCCGCCATTCAAGCAGGCATTCTCGCCGGGGATATGAAGGATATCCTGCTGCTGGATGTAACCCCCCTTTCCTTAGGGGTGGAAACCATTGGCGGCGTCACGAAGGTGCTGATTCCCCGCAATACAACGATTCCGGTGCGCCGCTCCGATATTTTCTCAACCTCAGAAAATAACCAAAGCCAAGTGGAAATCCACGTCGTTCAAGGGGAGCGGGAACTAGCAGAACACAATAAGTCCTTGGGACGCTTTAAGTTAACGGGAATTCCGCCAGCCCCTCGGGGGGTGCCCCAAATTCAAGTATCCTTTGACTTGGATGCCAATGGCCTGCTCCAAGTGGTGGCCTTGGATCGCTTTAGCGGGCGCGAGCAAAGTGTGGTGATTCAGGGGGCATCAACCCTCAGTGAAGAGGAAATTCAGCAGATGCTCTTGGATGCCGAGACCAACGCTGCCAGCGATCGCCAGCGGCGGGCACGCATTGAGAAGCGCAACCGTGCCCAAGATTTGATTCACCGCGCTGAACGTCAATTGCGGGAAGCGGCTCAGGAATTTGGCTATCAATTTGCCGCTGATCAGCGCCGGAGTATTGAGGCCCTGGTGCGGCAATTGCAGGAGGCCATTCGCAATGAGGACGATCGCCAGATTGACCTCACCTATGCGGCTCTTGAAGAGCGGCTCTACGACTTTGTCCGCCAACTGCGCCTCAGCGAAGAAGCATTGGAAGACGATGAGGATGTCTTTAAGCTGCCCAACCTCAAGGAAGCAGTCAATAAAGGCCTTGATGCGGTGCGGGGTCGAGAGCGGCGGCGTGACGATTATGAGGATGAGTGGGATGAGCCACCCCGGACGCGGCGTTCTCGGGGGTATTCCCAGCGCAGTGATTCAGCCGCATGGGAGGATTGGGATGACGACGACTGGTAGAACTTGTTTGCATTGTTTGCCGCAACTGTGAGTGTAGATAGGACTGTCGATGCGTAATTTTCGAGATTACTACCAGCTTTTGGGCGTGGATCGAGGTGCGAGCACTGAGGAAATTAAACGTGCCTATCGGCGGCTGGCGCGGCGGTATCATCCCGATATGAATCCGGGCGATCGCGCTGCTGAAGAGAAGTTCAAAAATATTAGTGAAGCCTACCAAGTCCTAAGTGATCCGGCTCGCCGTGAGCAATACGATCGCTACGGTGAATATTGGTCACAGCCCGGCTTTCGCACTCGCCCTTCCCAACGTACCACTATGGCTCGGCGCAATGGCACCAGTGTCAGGGAAGAACCCGACCTCAGTGAAGATAATTTTCAAGAGTTTTTGGATCAACTGTTGGGTCGGCGATCGCCCCGCACCTCTACGGTTGCTGCGGATCCCCCCCGTCGCTCGCCTACGATAGACACAGACTACTTTCGCCCCGGCACCGTCAAAACCGCCTATACCGCTGTGAGTCGTCGCGACGCTGAAGCCACCCTAGAAATCCCTCTCGAGAAGGCCTACGAAGGGGGACGGGAGCGGATTCGCCTTGGGGATGGGCGCTCCTTAGAAGTGACGCTGCCACCGGGGATGGTTACGGGTCAGCGGATTCGGCTGCGGGGTCAAGGTACGGGTGGAGGTGATCTCTATCTGAAAATTCAAGTGACGCCCCATCCCCTCTTTCGCCTTGAGGACTACGACATCGTCTGTGAACTCCCCGTGACCCCCAGTGAGGCTGCCCTCGGCGGCCAAATTGAAGCCCCGACCCTCGATGGTTGGGTGAAAATGATGGTGCCAGCAGGGGTGCGCACAGGCCAACGTTTGCGACTGGCGGGTAAGGGCTATCCTCGCCCCGATGGCGATCGCGGTGACCAACTGGTGGAAATTGTCATTACACTGCCGCCCCAACTGAGTGATGCTGAACGCGATCTCTACCGGCAACTTCAGGCCATTGAGTCCTACAACCCCCGTGCCCATCTGGCGTACTCCTAAACTATGGATGCCTTGGTCTTTGCTGACCCCGCAGCGCAGCCTCTCCTAGAGGACATTCAGACCTACCTCAGTACCGTTGTTGCGCCAATTGCCAACCGCATTGATCAGCAAAAGTCCCTTTTATCGGAAAGTCTGCAAGCCCTAGGGAATTTGGGCATTTTTCGTTTGGCGGTACCCAAGGCAAGGGGGGGATTGGGGTGCGATCGCCGCACGCTCTGGCATTTGAGCTTACAACTAGCGCAAACCTCCGGTGCCCTTGCCTTTTTGGTGGCACAACATCAATCCGCCTTGGGGATGATTCTTGAACATCCTGAAGGGAACGTTGCCCAAACCTACTTGGCGGACTTAATGAAGGGGCAGATGTTGATTGGTGTCAGCTTTTCCCACTTACGCCACAACCCAGTGGATCTACAAGCTCAACCGACCAGCGAGGGCTACCTCTTGCGGGGAACACTGCCTTGGCTCAGTGGCTTTCAGCACATGACCATGTTTGTGGCCGCAGCGCCTTTACCCGATCGGCGTCTTCTCTTTGCCCTCATGCCCTTTATCAATGCCCAACAGGCTGGCGGTGGCATTTTGCACCTCTCATTGCCCTTGCCTCTAGCGGCTGTGCCCTCAACTCAAACGGTGCAAGCAGAAGTGGTGGATTGGTTAGTCCCGCGGGAAGATGTAGTGGGTATCAGTGAGGTGGATTGGCTGGCCGTCCGCGATCGCCAGCAATTGCTGCGGGGCAGTGCCGCCCCCATGGGCTGTGCCCGTGCCAGTTTGCAGATTCTCGCTGAGAGTGCCGACGCCAAAGACCTCTATCACCACTTTCGCGATCGCTGGCACCGCCTTTACGACCAGATTCAAGAAGAGCTAGAGAACCTGAATCCCCCCCACCATGCAAAACTGCGCGCCGCCGCCATTCACCTTGCCGTCCAAGCGGCTCAGGCTGCCCTGATGACAACGGGTGGCAGTGCCTTGATGCTCAGTCACACAGTGCAGCGTCTCTATCGCGAAGCCATGCTCTACACCGTCTCTGGCTTGAATGCCCCCGTGCGCCATGCCTTGATGGAGGATTTGTTGCTTGAAAAGGGTTCCCACTGAGCAAGATCAGTGTCTGCCCCTTGAGTGGTTGGCTCGCCCTGCCCCAGTGGTTGCCCAAGAATTACTGGGGTGTCTTCTCGTGCGACAGCAGGCCAATGGTCAACTCTACCGCGGCCGTATTGTTGAAACTGAAGCCTATATGGCCGGCGACCCCGCGTGTCATGGCTACCGTCGCCAAACGGCTCGCAACGCCCCGATGTTTGCGGCACCAGGGACAATCTATGTCTATCAAATCTATGGCATTCACCACTGCCTGAATATCGCCAGCGATCGCCCCAATTTTGCCAGTGCTGTTCTCATTCGTGCCCTTGAGATGCTTAGTCCGCCCTTGCCCCCCCGCAGTGCTGCTGGTCCGGGGAAACTGTGCCAAGTCTTGGGGATCGATCGCCAGCTTTCGGGCTTGATGCTAGGGAAAGAGAGCGGCCTCTGGTTAGAAAAGCCACCCCAACCCCTAACAGCCCCTGTGGTACAAACCACTCGCATTGGTATTTCCCAAGGTCAGGAGATTCCGTGGCGGTGGTATGTGCAGGGCAACCCGGCGGTCTCGCGTTATTCGTAGCTGCCCGTTGTCACCTCCAGCAATTCCTCCGGTTGGTGAAGAAACTGGATCGCCTTTTCGAGGGCTTGTCGGCGATCGCTCACCACATGGTCTGCCGGCAACCGATCCAAAATACGGAAGCGTTGCAGCCGCTGTTGCACCTTATCCGCCGAACCATTCACGAGAAAAATTGCTAAACGATGCTTTTGTGCCTCTTGGATGAGTGACTCAATGGCCAACGTTGCCGTTACCCCCAACAGGGGCACACTGCTGACATCCAGAATCAGCACCTTATAGTCCGACATGATCGCCTGCCGCTGGGAAATTGCCCAAGCGGAGCCAAAACTCATCGGGCCACCAAGGTGGAGGAGCAACAGTTGACCCTTGGCTTCGCGGAAGAGTTCTTTTTCCTCGGGGGTGAGGGGCGTTTGATCATCGGCGTGGGTAATCGCCTTCACATCCTCCGATTGCAGATCCGCCAAGCGCTTGATCGTCAGCATATTGGCAATAAAGACACCCACACCCACCGCCACAATCAAATCCACAAAGACCGTCAGCAGCATCACGCCATACATAATGAAGGCCGCCCGCAGGGACAAGAGGTGGGCACGCTTGAGAAAATTCCAGTCAATGATGTCAATCCCCACCTTGATCAGAATCCCCGCCAACACGGCATTGGGAATCGGTTCCGTCAAAGGCGCAGCCCACAGCACCACCATCAGTAGAATGACAGCGTGGATCATGCCCGATAAGCAGGTGCGTCCCCCCGCTTGAATATTTACCACTGTGCCCATCGTGGCACCGGCACCGGGCAGACCACCAAATAAGCCGGACAGTAGGTTACCAATACCTTGGCCAATCAGTTCCTTATCGGAATCGTGCTGGGTGCGGGTAATGCTATCGGCAATCACCGAGGTCAGGAGCGAATCAATACAGCCGAGCATCCCCAGCATTGCCCCGTCCACAATCATCGTTTTCAGCGCAGGCAGTGTAAACGTCGGCGGCACAAACGCTGGCAGCCCCGTGGGAATCGTGCCAATGCGGGTCAAACCGGCATCCGCAAAAAACACCATTGACAAAATCGTGCCTAAAACCAAGGCGAGAAGCTGTGGCGGCACAATTCGCCGAATTTTCTGGGGCGTGAAATAAATGAGTCCGAGGGTGAACAAGCCCAAGGTAAGGGCAGCCGAGTTCAGGGTTTGAATCCACTCTGGCAAGTTTTGCACTGCCCCCAAGACCCCCCCTTTACTGCTGTGCCCCAACAGGGGACCAATTTGCAGCAGGATCATGATTAGGCCAATTCCCGACATAAAGCCAGAAATCACGGTGTAGGGCATGAGGGTGATGTATTTACCCAACCGCAACAGACCAAAGAGGATTTGAAAACCGCCCGCCAGCATTACCACCGTAAAAGCCATGTATAACCCCTGTTCGGGATATTCACTGGTCAGGCGGGTGATCACTGCCGTCATCACCACCGTCATCGGCCCTGTCGGATTGGAAATGAGTGTTGGCGTGCCCCCAAAGAGAGCCGCAAAAAAGCCAAGAAAGACGACGCAGTAGAGTCCCGCCGTTGCACCAGCCCCAGAGGTGACCCCAAAGGCCAAGGCCATCGGCAAGGCGACAATGGCGGCAGTCAGCCCACCAAAGAGATCGCCGCGCCAATAGCGAAAGTGAACTCGATTAACTAAATTTGTTAGCATTTCTGCCCCTTTTGGCGAATCTAGAGAGGGTGTCATAGCGAAATCGCTGTTAAGAGCACTCCCTATGGGAGTATCCTCATAACTTGTAGCTATGGTAAGAAAATATTTAATTGATATAATTCTATGCTTTAGGGGAGACAATCGGTCTAGGGAAAACATCAAAGAATTTCTTATCTGTCCTATAGGCAAAAAGGGGAGAATCGGCAGAGAGCGAGGCTTGCTCACTGTAAAACTTTGTTACACTCAGGGATTGAGAGCAGCAACTTACGAGGTCATGACACTCCTATGAGTCAATCGCCGCTGGATGCCTTTTTCCTTGGTCGAGCAACCGCAACGCTCCTGCGTGATCAGGCGCAGCATCTATTTGTGGAATTCCTAAGTCAACTGGGGCGATTTGATGCCGAGCAGCAGCAGCGGCTCCATCAATTCATGGAAGAGGTGCAAGCTCGTGCCCGTCAAGAAGCAGAAATGGTGGTGCCTCGGCGTAGCCAACAAGTGGATTGGCAAGCTTTGATTGATGATTTGCGGGCGGAAATTGCTGCTCTACGCACGGAACTGCAACGCTACCGCAATCGCGAAAGCTAGGCACGCGGAACAACAATATAGCCAGTTTTTAAGTAGGCATCGGTTGATGCTGGCTTTGGGGAAAAAGACTCACCACCCAAAACCCAGTGGCGATCGCGCCCCCAATACCACCAATAGGCTGCCGTGTAGGCACAGAGAACGGCATCGAGTTGATCTTCAAGAGCCTTGAGGTCTCGCCCGTTGCTGGGGATTTCGATAGTGAGTTCTAGTGCTAAGGGTGGCTCACAGTGGGGAAGCTGGGTGGCCATTAAATCCCTAAGCTTGGCTAACCCTTTGGCTCGTTCTGCAAGGCGGCCTTTTTTGTATTTAATGATTTGGTCAAGCTGAAAGAGGGCGATCGCCGTGGCATGGGGGAAGACTTCAATTTGAAATCGCCCGTGTGCTTGGGGGTCGATTGTAGGCGCATGGCGAAACCCCCGTTGGCTAAGGGCTTGACTAAAACCCGTGGTGTGCTGCGCAAAGGGGGATTGCTGATTGGCCGGATAGCAGCCGGCGTGATAGCGCCCAAGCAGTTGGTGAGCTTGGCGATCGCAGGTACGCATTCCCCGCAAATTGGGAATAATGAGGGGGGCATCCACCGCCACCATGGCTGCTTGCGCAGAGGGTGCATCGCGATCAATCCATGCCAAAAGTTCATCCGTATCACGGGAGCGATCGCAAGCGACCACCGCCAAATCTTGTCCCTGCCACTGCAAACAGCAGTACCCTGATGCCCCTCCTTTCCAAGCCAGATCAACGCCGAGAAACCGCATTCACTGCCATCAACTGTTGTTGCGGTGGATGATCTTGAATCAGCAAAGCAGCAGCCACAACTCCCACTGGCGGTACCAGCACTAACCCCACGAAGGGAATGAAGAGTGCCAAAAACTGCGCTAGACCAAGACCATAGATTTGTGGCGTATAGGCACGGGTCAAGAGCTTGCGCTCTCTCAAAGAGGTGCTGTGTTTTTCAAGGAGGTAATCAAAGCTGCTTCGCCCTAGAAAGAAACTGTTAACGATCGCCATCACGATAGGTTGCAGCGGCCCTGTTAGAAATGAAAGCAGCAGGAAGATCACCTGCAACACTGCATCCCGCAGCGCAAACCAACCACCGATAATAGCGTTCAATAGATCGCGCCGCCACCCCACCTCAATCGTTTGTCCCGTGGTAATTTTTTCAACACGGTTGAGCAGCGGACCAAGGAAAGGAATCACCACAAGGGGAATCAGCGTTTGATAGCCAATTAGGGCCAAAAAGACAGCAATGAGGGTTGCCAAAATATCAATGAACCCTTGGTAGAGCCACTGCCATTCCCCACCCACAAACCAATAATCACCAATGACTTGAACAGCCCAGAAAGCAGCAATGATAAGCGTTACCCCCAGAACGAGGCTCAAGCAGGCAGGTAACAGCAAATAGCCCCAAAGACGATAACGGGCGATAAAAAAAAGACCACGACCAAAGGCAAAGAAACCCGCCTGAAACCGCCGTCCTGCTGCCCAAAGCTGCTTGATCACTCAATCATTCTTCTAGAAGCCCCTAGGAAAATCCTAGCCTATCCACGGCGGGGCGGTGTTCCTTCATCATCCGGCGGCGGCGCATCGGCAACAAAATCAGGGGTATTGACCTGTTCAGTACGGGAAACTGGCGTTGCTGTCGGTCGCCATAGCCAACTGGTCAACAGTCCAAGGGTGAGAAGTCCCACCAAGAGGGGAATGAATAGATCCGTCATCGTTGTTCGCCTCATTGAAGTCATTATTGTACAGAATCGAATGAATCTCTCTTGAGTGCTGGCTCTCTTGACGCAGTGGGACTCTTGTAAGTTCCAGTGCAACCTTTCGCAAGAATTGAATACACTCAAAACGGTTAAGCCTGCTCGCTGTAGCCGCAGAGTTTGAGCTATCGTTGAAGTGGCTGCCTTGGGTGATAAGAGCAATGCCCCTGTCTCCCTTTTGGATTTGGTTAATTGTTGCCATCATTCTTTTTGTGATGGAGCTTGTTTTGCCGACGGCTTTTATGGAAGCCACTCTCGGCCTCAGCGCCCTGATTGTTGCCTTTCTCTCGTTTCTGATTCCCAGCTTTTCAATACAGATTCTCCTCTGGATGCTGCTCTCTGTTGTGGTGGCCTTTCTCCTGCGGCGGTATCAACCAAAGCGAGTTCCCCCCGTCCTCAAGGAAGCCGCCGAGGCGGAAACACTTACGAAAATCCCCGCTGGCGAGACGGGGCGAGTGCTGTACGAAGGGATTTCTTGGCAAGCTCGCTGTGGTGATCCCCGCTTGGCCATTCCCGAACATCAGCGGGTGATTATCATTGGCCGTCAGGGAACGACGCTGATTGTGATGCCCGAGGATGCTATTCAGTCCTAGGCGGCGATCGCCGTTTCTTGCGGTGCGTGGTGGCTGGATCAATGGGGAAACCGGCAAGGGGAACCACCTGCTCAAGGCGTTCTTTCTCAAGCCGTTTTAATTCCGTGTAATCTACCCAGTGGATACAGTCAACGGGACAGGTATCAATGGCTTCTTGAATCAGTTCAAGGGGGTCACCATCTTGGCGTACCACCCGCGATCGCCCGTAGTTCGGCTCGATGTAAAACGTATTTCGCGCCACATGGGCACAGTGTTTGCAGCCAATACAGGTAATTTCATCGACATAGACACCGCGCTGACGGTGAGTGCCCCCGAGTTCAGGTTCGTAGCCGCTGCGAGGTTCACTTTGGCGAAGTTGGCCGCCAAGTTCTGGCTCTAAACCAAGGGGTTGCCCCTCTGCCCCGTGCCTCTCCATTGTTTTGAATGATCTTCAACGGCTAGGAACGCCAGCGTTGCAATACGAGCTTGACACTCCCATCGGCCTGCTGTTCTGTGGCCTGCACTTGGAAGCCCTGCTCAGTAGCGGATTGCAACACCGCATGGTAGGCATAGCGCTGAGTGACTTTATTCAAGAAGCGATCCACTGACCATGCCTGCTGCCAAAACTCCAAATCCGCCACTAGCTCATACTCGGTGCCATTCCAGCGAAAGCCAATGTCATAGCCGTTGTCTTGGGGAACAACGACTTGAGCCGTTTGGGTTTGACCGCGAAAGCCGCGCACTTCTTGGCAGCCAGATTGCCATGGTAAGCCCAAGTCCGTTAGGGCAGCCTGGAGGGCGGGTAAACTGCGAATTTGGGTTTTGATTTGGCTGAAGTGCGACATGGATCACCAATCCTCAACGATTACCACTGGGAGGGGACAGATTGAACAGCTAACTGATTTTCTTCCTCTTTGGGAGCGTAGTATTCTGCGGTGGGCTGTTGGCTAATGACACACCCCAGCTGCGCTTCAATGGCAGCAGTCACCTCAGCACAGGATGCCCCAGAAATTCCCGTCACCGTTTCAACGACACGGCCATCGGGATAAATCACGAATTCAAGGGTTTCTAGCATTGGCACAACCTACTCCCTCGCAGTTATGACAAACCGCTCACGAGGATAAAATTCAAGTCCTAACCTATGGAACTCATTGTGACGAAGGCTAACCAAAGGAGTCAAGGGCTTTAATAAACTTTACACTCCGCAGCAGTTTCCCCCGGCTGCCTGAAGACCTGAAGAATCAGTCATCTATAGAGCCAAGTCTGCGTCGAGAATTGATAAGAGATATGTGAATTGCTTTTCTTGGACGGGACGGCGGCCTCAGGGCGATCGCGACCTCACTCAATCCCTCTGCAAAAGGCGGTATGATATTCAGAAATTCGTTTCGCCTTAAACTCTCAGAAAACCATAAAAAAACTTAAAAAAATATGGGGCAGTCTTTTTCACCATTAACAGTTTTGGCCTTGGCATTCCTACGGGGGGTATCTTCCTCTCTGTGGCCAGCGATCGCCCGCGGCGAGTCCCAAGAATCCATCAATGTCAATCCCCAAGACCAAGTACACAGTGCTGAACAATTTCTCGATGCCCTCTTTGGCAATCACGTTGATTTAGCGTTGAGCTATTTACATCCGCAACTGCAACGGGAGTTTTCACCGAAAAAATTGAAGCAACGCCAAGCCAATTTTCTGAGGCGGGTAGGCGTGTACAAAGAGCGTCTTGGGAGTCAGATCAACGACAATATTGTCAGTATCAAGGTAGCCTTTTCTAACGTTACAGATACATTGATTGTGATGATGGATAGCAATGGTAAGATCACAGGTGTTGATTTCCCTGCAGCGCCTGATGACCTGTCTGCTCAGCCTCTGCTTTCGCCCTCTCGGCCTTGACCTTTATGCAAGAACGGCGTAGTTCTCCTGCACCTGAATTATCTTTACAAAATACGCCCTTTTTTCGCGACTTACCCCAGGCAGTGGTGGAGAAAGCCCTAGCCCATGTAGTGACACGTCAGCATCCCGCCAACCGCGTGATCTTGCTGGAGAATGATTGGGGCACATCGGTTTACTTTATCCTCAGTGGCTGGGTCAAAATTCGCACCTACAACATTGATGGCAAAGAAGTCACCCTGAATATCCTCGGTCCCGGCGAACTCTTTGGCGAAATGGCTCCCCTAGAGGAAGTGCCCCGCTCAACGGATGTGATTACCCTAACACCGACAGTTGTGGCCAACATGCCCGCAACGGATTTTGTCAATCTTGTCAATACGGAACCTCAAGCGGGCATACGCCTCGCCAAGTTGATGGCACGACGGCTCCGGCAACTGAACCGGCGACTGCGGCTGCGGGAATCGGATAGTATGTCACGGGTGGCGGATATTTTGCTGTTTTTGGCGGATGGTCAAGGGCGACAGGGAGCGGATGGCCTAGAAATTCCGAATCTGCCCCACCGCGAACTGAGTAGCTTAAGTGGCATGGCACGGGAGACGGTAACACGGGTGCTTGGGAAGCTGGAGCGCAGGGGGATTATTCGCCGCAACCCAGAGAGCCTGTGTATTACGAATCTACGTGCCCTAGAAAGTTTACTCCTTTAGGACTAAGAACAATAATGATTGCCCTGAAGAGGATGGCAGCAAGTAATGCCCAATGCTCCAGCCAATGAACACCCCTAAAATTGCCATTTGAATCAGCACTAGCATAATTTGCCAGTTCTGGTAGCCAGCAGCTTTCATTTCAATGCGCACGAGAATTTCGGTGCCAATGAGAATGGCGATCACACTAAAGACGTGAAAGGCAATAATGGCAAGGGTGACAGCGGTACTCAGCACCAGTACGGTCAAGAGACTGGGGGTGCCCACGCGCATAATTAAGCTACTAAAGATATTTCTAGGGTTGCTCTGGCGCGATCGCAACAGGCTAGAGGTGCCCCCCACAACAAACACTATCAGAATTGCTGCCAAAAAAGAGGCATAGGCTGACCACAGCCAAGGATAGGCGGACAAATACCAGCCCACGAGGACGTAGCCCAGAACCACCAGCAACAGTAGAGCAAGGGGAAACTTGGTATAGTCTGGCGATGCGCTCATCGCTAACGGGGTGCAAGGTGCGTACAAATCCACTCTACGGCAGCGGCTAAATCTGATGCAATGTAATCGGGTCGACTGGCGTGCTGGTAACTCCCCTCAAGAACGCGATCGCCAAAGCCGGTTTGTACTAAAATCCCATAGCAGCCGGCATTCCGCGCCAGATCAATATCGGTCGCTTTGTCCCCCACCATGACACTGCGGCTGAGATCTAAATCATGATCCCAAGCGGCCGCTACGAGCATTCCTGTATTGGGTTTGCGCCATGTTGTCCAGCCCGCATAGTCGGCAACCACTCCCCCTTCAGGACGGCTGAGATCAGGACAGAAATAAACCGCATCCAACACCGCACCGGCACTGGCGGCTAGCAACTCCTGAAGTCTGTGGTGTAGGGCATGAACATGATCGATGCTGTAATAATCTCGCGCAGGACCTGATTGATTGGAGGCTAAGCAGCAAAACCACCCCGCATCATTGAGCCGTCGCACTGCCTGAGCCACACCGGGGATGAGCTGTAAGTCCTCAAGGCGGTGAATATAGCCCACCTCTTGGTTCAGCACGCCATCGCGATCGAGAAAGACAGCCGGTCTAGCCATGGCGAGCCGCCTCAATCACGGCTGACACGGGAATATCGGCCATGTTGCCAGTAGGGGATTTGACGGCTCGAAAGCGCGGATCGTTGGGCAGGAGTTTGGCAGGATCCGTAGGGCCAAAAAGCGCCACAAGGGGAGTCCCCACCGCCACGCCAATGTGCATCGGGCCACTGTCGGTACAGAGAATCTGTTGTGCTTGTTGCATTAGAGCTGCCAGTTTGCGCAAGTCTGGAGGACGGCTAATCTTAATTTCCGGTAGCGCCTGCGTTAGCGCACTCACCCATGCGTGATCTTCAGGCCCGCAGACCACGATAAAGGGCAGGTGCGGCTCCTGCTGTTGCAGCGTCTGGACGACCTCAACCCAAGCAGCGGGGGGGTAAATTTTGTTAATTCCCTTGGTAAGTGCCATCTGACTTGAGCCACCGTGCAAGAGGCGATACCGCCCAGTAATTCCTAGGCGTTGCTGCTCTGCCGTTGCCCACTGTTGATCCGCCTCAGCAATCACGGCCTTGGGCAGGGGACAGGGGGTAGTGATACCAAAGGCTTGCAGTAAGTCGTGGTAGGTGGCGGCGCTGTATTGATCAAGGTTGACAGGTACCGCATCGGTGAGAAACCCCAAGGGATTGAGCTTCGCAAAGCCCACGCGCTTGGGAATCCCCGTCAGCCACAGCAAAAAGCGCACCGCCTTACTGCGCCCCAAGGAGAGAATGGCATCGTACTCCCCATCCCGCAGCATACCAATCAGATTTACCCACTCAGCCAAGGCATTGCGGTCTTTGAAGTCAAAGGGAATCACTTGGTGGACTGTAGGACTCAGTTGGTAGGCAGCAACCGCGCGGGGTTCAACAACCACATCAATTTGACTATTCGGAAAGTGGGTTTTGAGGTCCTCGAGGGTAGGAAAAAACAAAATTTGATCCCCAATACCCCCTGGCACCAGCGCAACAATATTTTTCATCAGCGACCTCCAACAGCAAAAAGCCTTGAATCCAAAGCCCCACAAAAGCCACTGCCTTTCCAGAAGGAGACCACTTGGCAGGGCTTGATCCAAGACTGAGCCGTTGCTGGCTGATTCAGCATAAATGGTGGATTCTGGTTGACCACAGACACATCCATAGGGCTAGGTTTCCTTGGGCAGTATTGAGGAGGCTTAGCTGCAATTTTAAAGGCTAGCGTCTTTTCCCAAATGTGGACATCAAAGCCCCCTAGTTCCCTATTGTTCTAAAAACGGGCGCCGATACCAATGCGTGCTAAGGGATAGCCTGCACTAGAAAAACTTGCCCCGGCATCAATAATCACCGGTCCGATTTGGTGGGCTATGGCCATCCCAGCTGCACTGTATCCACCGTAGGTTGCAAATCCCACATTAAATGTGGTTTGACCAGAACGTGCCGGCACAATCGGCATGAGTGCTGCTGCCGAGGCAATGCCCGCAAAGGCCTCTCCCCGTAATTGATTGATTTGAGCATCGGTGTAAGCATTCGCTGCTCCCAAGGCCACTGCTCCTATGCCGTCAACATAGGCTTTATTGACAGCATCCGTCGGATTGATGGGGGTGGCCACATTGGTAATTCGGCGTTCTGCTCCTGGGGCGCCCACAGAAACCGTGTTGGGAGCTGTTGTTACAGAGCCAGCGCCAATGGCCACACTGTTGGGATGGATGGCCTGTGCCGATGGGCCAAAGGCAATGGCATTATTGGCACCCGTCGTCGAATTGTTGCCAATGGCAATACTATTGGCACCCCCAGGGTTAGCAGCATTTCCCAAAGCAATGTTACCGCACGTTACTGTTGCGTTAGTGATTGAACAAATTCCTGTAGCAAACAGTTGGTTGATGAGGGCAGAGAGCTGACTGCCATTAATTGCATCCGTACTCGTTGGTGCAATGAGGCCAGGCGCAACATTGACAACCTTGCGTTCAGCACCGGGGGCACCAACAGACACAACATTGGCCTGTGTTGTTACAGAGTTTGCCCCAATGGCCACACTGTTGGCATGTTGAACTGTGGCACCTCTACCAATGGCCACACCATCAGTAGCACCACCCACGACTTGGGCAGTCTGACCAATTGCAATACTATCAGCCGGATTTGCAGTACTTTGGTGGCCAATGGCAATACTACGAGCCCCCAGCGCTTGGTTGCCTGAACCCATTGCGGTGCTGTCAAGCCCTTGGGCTCGGTTACCAGAGCCTACGGCGGTACTGTTGTCGCCAGGGTTCAGGTAGGTGTTGGTGGTGCCATCATAATTATTCCTCATCCCCACAGCGGTGGCGTTTGCTGCATTCGCTGAATTCTGCATCCCCACAGCGGTGGCGTTTGTTTGGGTGGCTTGGTTGCCCGAACCCATTGCGGTGCTTCTATCTCCTTGGGCAGTGTTTGCAAAGCCAACCGCGCTGCTCTGAACTCCTTGGGCGGTGTTTGCAAAGCCAACCGCGCTGCTCTGAACTCCTTGGGCGGTGTTTGCAAAGCCAACCGCGCTGCTCTGAACTCCTTGGGCAGTGTTTGCAAAGCCAACCGCGCTGCTCTGAACTCCTTGGGCAGTGTTTGCAAAGCCAACCGCGCTGCTCTGAACTCCTTGGGCGGTGTTTGCAAAGCCAACCGCGCTGCTCTGAACTCCTTGGGCAGTGTTTGCAAAGCCAACCGCGCTGCTCTGAACTCCTTGTGCGGTGTTTTCAAAGCCAACTGCGCTGCTGGCATCTCCCAAGGCGTCGTTATCATACCCCATTGCGGTGCTTCTATCTCCTTGGGCTTGGTTCTCATACCCCATTGCGGTGCTTCTATCTCCTTGGGCTTGGTTCACATACCCCATTGCCGTGCTTCTACCTCCTTGGGCTTGGTTCACATACCCCATTGCCGTGCTTCTACCTCCTTGGGCTTGGTTCACATACCCCATTGCGGTGCTTCTATCTCCTTGTGCGGTGTTTTCAAAGCCAACCGCACTGCTCTGAAATCCTTGTGCAGTGTTTGCAAAGCCAACTGCGCTGCTGTCATTTCCCAGAGCTCGGTTCGCAAACCCCATTGCGGTGCTGTCAGACCCTTGGGCGGTGTTTGCAAAGCCAACCGCACTGCTGTCATTTCCTAGAGCTTGGTTCACAAACCCCACAGCTGTAGTGTTGTCTGCATTGGCTTGGTTCACAAACCCCATTGCGGTGCTATTAGCTCCTTGGGCTCGGTTCTGCATCCCCACAGCGGTACTGTTGGTGCCAGGGGTCAGGTAGGTGTTGCTGGTGCCATCATAATTATTCTGCATCCCCACAGCGGTGGCATTTACTGCATTCGCTGAATTCTGCATCCCCACGGCGGTGGCGTTTGCTTGGGTGGCTCGGTTCTGCATCCCCACAGCAGTGTTGTTATCACCCTCGGCTCGGTTCTGCATGCCAATGGCGGTGTTGTTACTGCCAGTTGTATTCGTAGTGCCATCAGCAACGTTTTGATAACCGACTGCGGTATTGTTATTGCGAGCTGCATTGGGAAAAAGACCTGATCCACTGGGTGTTCCAACTGTGCTGACTTGATTTTCTGCTCCTAGGGCAGTGTTATTGTTGCCTTTGTCGTTATCTACAGTAAGCGCTCCAACGCCGATTGTGTTGTTAGAGCCAAAGGCATGATTCTGAGCATTAACTTGGTCAATTCGGTTATTATTACCGATCGCATGATTGGCGACAGTGCCACCATTTACTGTGTTGCTAATACCAACAGCAATAGACCGTTGCAAGGCAGGGAGTAAATTGTTATTTGCGCCACAAATTAGGTTTTCGTTCCCTCCACCACCGGTAGAATTGAAAAAAGGAAAAAAAGGAGGAATAGGATTCCCACAGTCTCGAGTTTGAGACAATGCAGGTGTGGTGACCAGAATAATGTGCACTGTTGTGCTAACAACACAAGCCAAAACGGGGTGTAGTCTTTTGCACATGAGGATAGGCCTCCCAAGGTTAAGGTGTAAATACAAAAGTCAAGTGCTTTGTAGAATTTTGCACTTTCCTATTGGCTACTCTTTCCTTAAACCCAAAAAGACACAAGTCCTACAGTCGCTAAAAAAGCGAAGGAAAACCCTGCCTTTTTGGTATCCCCCGTTAGCTCACTATTTAAGTAACTCTAGTCAGACTTCGCTTAATTGTCAAGCTTAGTCAAGCACAATTTAGATTTTTTTTCGTTTTTAATCAACCTTATCAGTTCCCGATCGCCCGTTGCAGGCGATCGCGCCATGCCAAGGCAAGGGTGAATTCTGTAAAAGGAATGCGATAACAGTCTCCTGTAAAGGTTTCTAGCACCAGTTGAATTGCTCCTTTAGAATGAGTAGTTTGTGTGTCAATTCGTTGACCGTTACACTCAATCCAAATGTTTTGAATAGTCGATAATTCGCAAGTTTGCAAATGAATAATGCCCTGTTGGGTAGGGTGTCCCCACGTCAAGCGATCGCCCTGTTGACCAAGGACAGCGGCAATGTCATATTTACTGGTTTCAAAATTTTTTGCCCACTGGCGATAGTGTTCCACCTTCCGGTACTCGACCCAGCCCAACCGTGCGAGCACGATAAAAATAGCCAATAGGGGTAACCAGAGCAGACCGTGACTCATCGATTCACCAATAACTGCCGCCGCAATACATCGAGGGCATTCATCGCACTGAGATGCCGCACCCAATCCCGTCCCCGTTGACCACTAAAGCGAAATTCACGAGTCATGACCTCGCCATTGGGCAGTGCCACGCCAATATACACCAGTCCCACTGGCTTACTGAGCGTCGCGCCGCCGGGGCCAGCAATCCCGGTAATACTGACGCCCCAGTCACTGCCTAAACGCGTTTTCACGCCTAAAGCCATCTGGGCAGCCACCACGGCACTCACGGCGCCTTCTTGCTCTAAGTCCTCAGGATTGACCCCCAGTAGAGTTACCTTGACATCATTGGCGTAGGCAATTACGCCCCCCTTAAACGAGAGGGAACTCCCCGGCAAACGGGTTAGCATCTCCCCAAGGCCACCGCCGGTGCAGGACTCTGCCACTGCCACTGTTTGCTGTCGTTCCTGAAGCAGCCGCGCTACCGCACTGGCAAGGGTATCCTCATCCGCACCGTAGCAATCTAGGCCGACAATTTGGCGGATTTCTGCTTCAACGGGTTGAATCAATTGCTGGGCTTCTGCTTCGTCCTTGGCACGGACGGTAATGCGGAGGCGGGTTTCCCCATTGCTGGCATAGGGCGCCACCGTGGGATGCTCACGGGCAATTTGGGCAGCCACTTTTTCCGCAAGTACCGATTCAGGGATGCCCCAGAAACGCAGCACACGGCTGTAAATCACCTCTTTTCCCCAGCCCTGGGAGCGCAAAAAGGGCACCGCAGTTTCTTGCCACATCTGCTTCATTTCGGCGGGAACACCGGGAAAGGTGAGAATTGTCAGACCCGTGCGCGGCTGCCAAATCATACCGGGGGCACTGCCAATCGGGTTGGGCAAAATCTGGGCGCCCGCAGGCAGGAGCGCCTGTTTACGGTTACTGGGACTAAAGCCGCCGCGATGGGCATACTTGCGTTCTAGATCGGCAATAATTTCAGGACGTTCTTCGAGGGGCGCTTGAAAGAAATCGGCGATGGTTTCCGTTGTCAGGTCATCGGGCGTGGGGCCAAGGCCACCCGTGAAAATCAATAGGCGGGCGCGATCGCAGGCAATAGCGAGGACTTTTTTGATGCGAGTGGGATTGTCGCCCACCACGGTTTGATAGTAGTGGGGAATCCCCAAGCTTGCCAGTTGCTGGGCCAAAAACTGGGCATTGCTGTTGAGAATTTCCCCCAGCAGCAATTCTGTGCCCACGCAAATAATCTCTGCGCTCATTGTTTCAGTCATCTTCGTTGTTGCGCACCCGTTCCCATACATACCAAGCGGCAAAGCCCATCAAAAGGGAGGCGGCCACGGCATAGCCCCATCCCCCCGGCAAACCGGCCAAGGCCAAGGCCAGACTCCCCACCCATAGCGTTAGGCAATAGATAAACAGCACCGTCATCCGCTGGGAAAGACCGGCGTTGAGAAGGCGATGGTGTAGATGTCCCTTATCGGGGGCAAAGGGAGACTGCCCTTTCAGAAGGCGGTTAAAAACAACGGTTGAGGTGTCCACAATAGGCACAGCCAGAATCAATAGGGGCAGCAAAATTGCCACCGCTGTGTAGGCTTTCACAAGGCCAATGACCCCTAGGCCGGCAAGGGTAAAACCCATGAAGTAGGCGCCGCCATCGCCCATGAAAATTTGTGCCGGATTGAAGTTATAGCGTAGAAACCCCAAGGCACCTCCTGCCAAGGCAGCTGCCAATAGTCCTGCCTCCGGCTCCCCCATCAGCATACAGACAAACAGCATCGCTGAGGCAGCAATACCCGACACCCCGGCTGCTAGGCCATCCACACCATCAATGAAGTTAATGGCATTGGCAATGCCGACCAGCCACACTGTCGTCAGGGGTAAGCTCAACCACCCCAAGTCAACAATGCCGACAAAGGGCACCGTGATAATGCGAATTTTGACACCCACGGCCCAGACAATGCCCGCCACCAGAAATTGCAGGACAAGGCGTAGAAGCGCTGGTAAAGTCAGCAGATCATCCGCTAGGCCAATCAGGAAAAAGGCCACCCCGCCAAGGGTGACCCCCCAAATCTCATATTCTGCTGGCTGAGGTAGGACGCCAAATCCTCCCGCATTCCAAACAATCAGCAGCGCCACCAGATTGCCTAAAAAGATCGATACCCCCCCTAAACGCACCATGGGACGAGTGTGAATCTTACGGGCATTGGGGCGATCGACAAACCCTGCCTTCTGGCCAAAGTCATTGACAATGGGGGTGACCAACAGAACAACGGCAATGGCAGCAAGGAAGGCAATCAGGTGGTACAGCATCTGTTCAGGGCATTGGCAGCAGGATTCCCTCTCAGGCTAGCACTGGTTGCGGCAATTGCAAGTGGGGATAGAGGGGAAATTGAGTACAGAGGGCAGCCACCCGCTCGCGGCAGCGGTTTTTAATCACCTCATCCTCGGGGGCATGCAGGCGATCGCTAATAATTTCGGCGATTTCCGTAAACTCAGCCTCAGTGAAGCCACGGGTTGTCAACGCTGGGGTTCCTAACCGCAGACCACTGGTGACAAAGGGGGAGGCAGGGTCAAAGGGAATCGTATTTTTATTGGTGGTGATATTGATTTCCCCCATCAGGCGATCGGCCTCTTTGCCCGTTAGATTTACCGATCGCAGGTCAATCAGCATCAAGTGGTTATCGGTGCCCCCAGAGACAAGGCGCAGTTGTCGCGCTTGCAGCCCCGCAGCGAGGGCTTGGGCATTGCGGATCACTTGGCCAGAATAGGCTTTGAACTCGGGCTTAAGGGCTTCACCAAAGGCCACCGCCTTAGCGGCAATAACGTGCTCCAACGGCCCCCCTTGGGTACCGGGAAAGACGGCTTTATCGAACTTTTTGCCCAACTCTTCATCACGGGTAAGAATCAGGCCGCCGCGAGGGCCGCGCAGGGTTTTATGGGTGGTGGTGGTGACCACATCGCAAAGGGGCACAGGATTGGGATGGTGACCTGTGGCAACCAAACCGGCAATGTGGGCAATATCGGCCATGAGGTAGGCCCCCACTTCATCGGCAATTTGGCGAAACTCGGCAAAGGGAATGACGCGCGGATAGGCGGAATAGCCGCAGATGATCAGCTTAGGACGGTGCTGCCGCGCCAAATCCCGCACTTGATCCATATCGAGGCGTTCTGTTTCAGGATGGACACCGTAGTGAACGACGTTAAACCATTTACCAGAAACGTTGACGGGGGAACCGTGGGTGAGATGGCCACCGTGGGACAAATCCATCCCCATAATCGTGTCGCCGGGATTGAGCAGTGCCAAAAAGACGGCAAAATTGGCTTGGGCACCGGAGTGGGGTTGCACATTGGCGTGGGCGGCGGCAAAGAGTTCCTTGGCGCGATCGATGGCCAGTTGCTCTACTTCATCCACAAATTCGCAGCCACCGTAGTAGCGTTTACCGGGCAATCCCTCGGCATATTTGTTGGTGAGAACTGTGCCTTGAGCGGCCATCACCGCAGGAGAAGTAAAGTTTTCGCTGGCAATCAGTTCAAGGTGTTGCTGCTGCCGCTGGACTTCCCGCTGTACCATTTCAGCGACCAAGGGATCCGTTTGCGCAAGCCAATCAATATGGGTCATTTTATTGTCAATGGAGGGAGATGAACTGCCTTACTATCTTATCGCGGATCGCTGCCTGAGCCTTGGTTAGTTGCTCAGTTGCACGTTCCAGAGGCGGGAGGTTTCGAGGCGATCCAGCCACGTTTCGTAGAATGCCCGATTGGCGGCTTGCTCTTGGGGGTCAGTGGTCGTCCAAGGATAGGGGGCAAGGGCAGTGATTGCCGCTGTGGTGACGCAAAACATTGATTTTTGGAAGGTTTGGCAAATTTTCACGCGCAGATCGTCTTCCCCTCGGCCTTGGCGACGATAGAACTCTAAAAGATAGGGAGGGAGATAGTGGCGCATATCCTGCATGAGCAGTGTGGGAGGAATACCAGCCGCACCCGTGGGAATGGGATCCGCAAACAGGGCACCATAACCAAACTCGCTTTGATCGCGGGAAATTTGTTGCGCTTGGGCATTGAAGGAAATGAGGCCAAAGAAGGGGGTACCCCGCAGGAACACCGCTTCGACATAGGGAATGGCGGTGTCGGCTAAAAAGGTAAGACCAGCGCTAGCCGGCAGAATATCGTAAGTTTGGCCGTGAATGGTAACGCTGTAGGTAATGGGGCGATCGGCAGCCGCAATCAGTCCCGCGCGAATATGATCTACGACATCGGGAATGCTGCGAATCTCACCCGCATCGTAGCGATCGCTCAAGGTGAGAAAGATGGGATACATCACCGTCCAAAACTGCCCCAAGCCACTGTAGTAGCAGAGCATCCGCACCGTTTCCAGCAAAAACTCTGGAAAAAGCTGGTTCACGAATTGCATCAGGGGATTGCCCCGCAGTTTAGCGGCGATCGCCTTGGCCGCCAATTGCCGAAATTCTGCCGAATCAAGGAAGGCATCAAGACCGCCGCCCCCATGCCACATCATGGCACGCATACAGTATTCGGCGTATTCGTAGTTAATGCGGTCGTGCCACCAGTGGCGCAGCAGCTTGGGAATGGTAATCTCACCGTTGAAGTATTTGAAAAAGGGAAAGAGCACCAGAAACTGCCGCTCACTAATGTCGCAGAGATTTTCCGCGTAGGCCTTGAGCACCACCCCATAGCTTTTGAGGATGCCCACCACTTCCATCACATGGGTTGGCGTATCCGGTAACAGGGCTTGACCATTCAGCAACCGCTCTAGGATGGCGGTACGCAGTTCTTGATGCAGGGAGGTTGGAGCAGCAGTAATCAGGGTCATGGTACGGGCAGCGTAGCAACAGCAGTGGTGAGAAGGCTAACGGTGGTTTCACTCCAATGGATCAGCCAGTTGGGAACAATCCCTAAGATCAAGATTAGCGTGGCTAATAGGAGGCTCGGCAGGCGATCGCCCCACGCCACGGGCGGCAAATCCGTCAATTCATTGGGCAAACGACCAAAAAAGACGCGGTTCACCAGCAAGAGAAAATACACTGCTGTTAAGCCCGTCCCCACCATACACAGGAGTGTTTGCACTGGGAAGGTGAGGAAACTACTGCGGAAGATCAGGAACTCCGCCACAAAGCCCACCATGCCGGGGATACCGCCACTGGCCATGACACCGACAATCATCAGGCTACCAATCAGGGGCAACCCCCGCTCAGGGTTCAGCAATCCCCGCAGTACCTCAATGTTGCGGCTGCCGGTTTTTTCATAGACAACCCCCACCAGTAAAAAGAGGAGGGCGGAAATTAACCCGTGGCTCATCATTTGGGCAATAGCCGCCAAAATACTCAAGGGAGTGGCAGTGGCAGTGGCCAAGAGAACAAACCCCATGTGCCCAATGGAACTGTAGGCCACCATTTTTTTCATATCCGTTTGGGCGATCGCCATTAGGGAACCGTAGAGGACACTGACTACCGCCCAAGTGGCCAACCCCGGCGCCAAAACTTGCCATGCCTGCGGAAATAACTGCACGCCAAAGCGCACTAGCCCATAGGTACCCAATTTCAGGAGTACCCCCGCCAGCAGCACAGAAATCGGCGTGGAGGCTTCAACGTGGGCATCAGGTAGCCACGTATGGAAGGGCACGAGGGGAATCTTGATGCCAAAGCCCACCAAAATCAGCCCCAACAGAATCAGCTGTGAACTCAGGGGTAAGAGGGTGGATAACTGGGGGTCAAAGTCAAAGGAGGGGGCATGGGCTAACCACACCAGTCCCAGAAAGCCAGCCAAGAGCAGCACCCCAGAAATGGCTGTGTAAATTAAAAACTTGGTGGCGGCATAACTGCGCCGTGCCCCACCCCAAATCGCAATCAGAAGGTAGAGGGGAATCAACTCCAATTCATAGAAGAGGAAAAAGAGCAGCAAATTATCGGCCAAAAAAGCGCCACTGACACCCGCATTCAACAGCAGTACCAGCGGGTAATACAACCGCGGACGGGGCAGATTGACAGAAGTGGCCAAGAGGGCAATCAGCGTCAGGAAGTTATTTAAGACCAATAGCGGCAGCGACAGGCCATCCACGCTCAGGCGATAGCTCAAGCCCAGTGGCTCCAACCAAGGAATCACCTCGGTTAATTGCGGTGCTGCATTGGCGGGGTCAAATAGACGGGCGATCGCGAGACTGACGACAAGGGCGATCGCCATCACGACAGCGGCTAAACTGCGGTAGGTGCGTCCCAGACTTTCAGCGGGTAACAGGCTGAGGGCAAGGGCACCGAGTAAGGGCACCCAGAGAAGGAAACTTAACAGCGGCATTACAGTAGTAGCCATGCGATCGCCCCCCCAAGAATCGCCACACCAATGAACACCAGCAGCAAATAGGCTTGGGATTGACCACTGGCACTGTACTTGAGCAACTCACCCCCCACAAGGGATGCCACACCCGTTGTATTCACAATGCGATCGACAATGTGGCGATCCACCCAAGCGCTCAACTGCGAGAGCGATCGCACTGCCCAGACCACGGTATAGCGATAGAGTTCCTCAATGTAAAGATCGTAGGCTAACAGATCCTGCACAAAGCGCAAGGGCACCTTGATCGGACGTGTCCACTGGCGTTTGAGGGTGACAAAGCCGCCAAGGAGAATTCCAGTGAATCCCGACACCACAAGCAGAACCACAATCCACCAATCAATCGTTGTCGGTAACAACTGCACTCGCTGCAAAATGAAGGGCACCAGCAAGTTCAAAATACTCAGGGTGACCATTGGCACTGCTAGCGGCCAAGGCACTTCGGGGGCGCGGCGGGTTTTGGGTTGGGCAGACCCCAAGAAGACCAAGCGAAAGACACGGGTGAGGTTGACAGCCGTTAGGGTATTAACCAGCAAAATCAGCCCCACCAAGCCAAGCTGGGTTTGCCAGTAATAGTCAATGCCGCGATAAAACGACCAAAAGGCACCCAAGGGCAGACAGCCAATTAGGGATAGACCGCCGATCACAAAGGCTGAACTTGTGGCTGGCATCCGTCCGCCTAAGCCCCCCAATTCCGTCAAATCCTGACAGTTAGTGGTCATAATCACACTGCCAATACTCATAAACAGCAGTGCCTTGGCGATCGCGTGGGTGAGCAAGACAAACAGGGCAAAATCTGTCCAGTTGGTGCCGACCCCAATAAACACCAACCCCAGATAGGCGCTCGTCGAGTGGGACAGTGCCCGTTTAATGTCAATCTGGGCAATGGAAACAAGGGATTCACTGATGGCAGTCACCGCCCCAATCAGGATCAGCGCAATGTTTGCCCCCGGGCAGGCCACCAGAATCGGCTGTAGCTTAATGAGAATATAGGCACCCGCCGCCACCACCACTGAGTTGCGCATAATCGAAGCGGGGTTGGGCCCTTCCATCGCTTCATCGAGCCACAGGTGCAAAGGCACTTGAGCACATTTACCCGTGGGACCTGCAATCAAGGCTAAGCCCAGTAAAAAGCCCCAACCGTCTGGTAAATTCGCGTCTTCTGCCCATTGGTAGAGATCGGGAAAATCATAACTCCCCGCAAGGCTGCCGACAGCGACTACCCCCATGAGGAGTAAGATATCCCCCACCCGTTTGGTGAGAAAGGCATCCCGTGCTGCTTTGACCACAAGGGGCTGAGCATACCAGAAGCCAATCAGCAAATAGGTCGAGAGGGTCAGCATCTCCAACAGACCATAGCTGAGGAGCAACGAGTTACTGATCGCAATGCCACTGAGGGCCGCCTCAAAAAAGCCCATCAAGGCAAAGAAGCGGGCCATGCCCCAGTCCTTTTCGAGATAACCTAGGGCAAAAATCTGGGCGAGGATACTCAGACCCGTCACCAACTCCATAGCCCCCGTGGTGACACTGTTGATGAGCAATGAAAACGAGAGATCGAGTCCCGGTGCCTGTAGCCAATGCCAAACAATCGTTGCGGTGGCGCCACTGCGAGTTTGTTGCAATAGGAAAAAGCCATGCACAAAAGCAACAATCGTCATCAGCAGATTGAAATAGGCTGCGGGTCGAGGCCCGGTGCGCCGCACAACACCGGTGGCCCAAGGCAACGTCAGGGCTGCACCCACTAAGCCATAACAGGGTACCCACCAACTGGTTTCTAACAGTGAATTTGGCATGGCAAAAATGAACCTTGGCGGTTGAGGACGTTTGCAATACTGCTCTCTTCGTGTATTTTACAGGCTGGGGTTCCGCAGCAGTTTTGAGCCAAATCAATCATGGGGCAAGGATTCACTCTAGGGAAGGTTGAGCAATGGGGGCGATCGCCCTTCCTCGCTATTGTCCTAGCGGTAACATTTTTTGCCGCCCCACCCGCCCCAGCTCAAACGATTAGCCAGCGGGGAATGGTGACAGCAGCTCAACTCGCAGCAGCAAACGTAGGAAGAGATATCCTCAAGGCAGGGGGCAATGCCGTGGATGCAGCCGTGGCAACCGCATTCATGATCGCCGTCGTTGAACCCTATGCCGCTGGGATTGGTGGCGGTGGCTTTGTCCTTGTGTATCACGCCCAATCTCAAACCCTGCGTGCCCTTGATTTTCGGGAGCGTGCCCCCCTGCAAGCGACACCAACGATGTATCTCAACGCGAAGGGAGAGGTGATTCCCCGCGCCAGTTTGGATGGGGTCTTGGCCGCAGGCACCCCCGGCACCGTTGCTGGCTTAGCCGCTTTGCACCAGCACTATGGTCAACTGCCTTGGTCGCAGGTGGTGGCACCCGCCATTCAGGCTGCCCAACAGGGGTTTGCGGTTACCCCACGTTATCAGCAGTGGGCAACGATGCGCCAAGCCGTTCTGCAGCACGATGCTACCGCCGCGCGCATTTTCCTCAGGGATGGCCAAGTCCCCCCCTTGGGCACGGTGATTCAACAGCCGGAGCTAGCAAAAACCTTGGGGGCGATCGCCCGTGATCCCCGCAGCTTTTATGAGGGTTGGATTGCCAGAGCGATTGCCGAGTTTATGGCGCAGCAAGGGGGCAAGATCACCCTAGAGGATTTACGAACCTATACCCCCGTTTGGCGAGAGCCAATTTGTGGCACCTATCGTGCGTTTCAGGTCTGTTCGATGCCACCCCCCTCTGCTGGTGGTGTGGCCCTTGTGCAAATGCTCAACCTCTGGCAACTGTTGCCCCCTGCTTCTACCCCCAGCGATCGCGGTCACTACCTAGCCAGCATCATGCAAATTGCCTACGCCGATCGCGCCCGTTACCTCGGGGATAGTGACTTTGTGCCGGTGCCGGTCACGGCCCTCACCCATCCTCGCTATGCCCAACAGCGGGTCACTGAAATTCTTCCCCGTCGTGCCCGTCCCCAACGTGCTGTGAGTGCCGCAACCCCAATTCAACTTGCAGAGTCAGACAACACCAGTCACCTGAATGTTGTCGATGCCCAAAGAAATGCCGTTAGCCTAACCTTTACGATTAATGGTCCCTTTGGGGCGGGTGTGGTGGTGCCGCAAACGGGGATTCTCCTCAACAATGAAATGGATGATTTTGCCATTGCCCCCAATCAACCCAACCTCTTTGGTGTGGTTGGTATTCAATCAGAAAATGCCCCCCTTGCCAATGGCATCGAACCCGCCAAGCGTCCCCTTTCGAGCATGAGTCCAACAATTGTCCTCAAGGATAATCGCCCCAATATGGTTTTAGGCTCCCCCGGCGGCAGTCGCATTATTACCACTGTGCTGCAACTGTTTCTGAACGTCGTTGATTTAGGGCAGGATGCCGCCACCGCCGTTGCCCGTCCCCGCATTCATCAGCAGTGGGCACCGGATACCCTCTTTGTCGAGCCAACGATTCCAAGTTCTTGGATTCAAGCGTGGCAACAGTGGGGCTATCGGGTAGAACAAAGCCGCCCTTGGGGAAATGCCAGCTTAATTCGCGTTTTGGATCAGGGACAATTGGAAGGGGCAGCCGATCCGCGGGGGGAAGGTGCTGCCATGGGTTGGTAGAGGAGAAATATGGCACAGGTGAGTATGGCCGCCTTAGTCGCCGCAGTGCGAGCGGGCAATTGGTTGATTAGTTTTCCCACCGATACGGTGCCCGCCTTGGCCAGTCGGTGCGATCGCGGGGAATTGATCTATGCTGCCAAGGAGCGCCAACCGGCTAAACCCTTGATCCTCATGGGTGCCCATCCTGAGCAACTCTGGCCCTTTGTGCGCGGTAGTGCTGCTGAATGGGAGCAGTGGTCTGCCATGGCGGCGCGTTATTGGCCGGGGGCCGTGACCTTGGTGTTGCCCGCTGCTGAACTTCCTGCAGGTTTGAACCCCCTAGGTACAGGCACAATTGGCTTACGGGTTCCCGATTGGCCGCCTGCCCAAGCCCTCCTCGAGCAAACAGGACCATTGGCCACCACTAGTATTAACCGTTCAGGTCAGCCGCCACTCATTGAATGGGGGGCGATCGCCCGTGAGTTTCCCCAAGTGCTGACGCTCCACCCGTGGCAGTTACCCCCTACTCCCCCAGAACCTTCAACCGTCGTGCAATGGCAATCGGGGGAATGGCACGTCCTGCGCCAAGGGCGAGTGCAGATGAAAACACCCTAATACTGGGAATCAATTTCCCCAGAGGCGACCCGTTCGAGGAGTTCCTGTAAAATTTTTTCCTCTTCTTCGGAAATTTCGCCATCGGCAAGCACTGCGTCAATAATTTGGCCATGTTCCTCCAGGGTCAGAATTTTATCTTCTAGGGCTTTTTCCACTAAAGCTTTAATTTGGGCTGTATCCATACTGCGACTCCACGTCGTCACTGCCAGTCACTGCCAGTATAGCCTCATGCTTTGTAAAGCTGACGTTTGTCTCTATTGGCCAAGCAATTGGTTACCTAAGACTTTCTCCAAGGTGTAGGGACAGGTTTCAGGGAGATCTGAGTAATCCAAGGGGGTTTCACGCACCACTAAATCTTTGCCAGATTCATAGGCCTCAGCGATCGCCTGGGGTAAGTAGGGTTGCAGGCTGGGGTTTTGACTGATCAGCTTCTCCACAGCTCGCCGTTGTTCGCGAATGGTTGCTCGCCAGCTTTTACTGCGTTTTTGCGGCTGATAGTCCCACTTCAGGAGATGTCCAATAAGAATTCCGAGGCGATTTTCTAGCTCCCGACGCTCCTGCCGTCCCAAGGCTTCGATTTCCTCTACTAGGTGGGCAATATCAAGGTGGCCAAAGTCGCCTGCCTTGAGCAACTTCGCCTGCTCTAGGGTCCAAGCATAAAAGTCCGTGTCATACAGAGGAGAGGTCATGGCCTTTGATGGTGAACTATTCCGTGGGATACAAATCTCGCGGGAAGTCTGGGTCGAGCAATTGTTCTAGGGTATAGGGACAGGTTGGGGGTAAATCTGGATAGTCTAGGGGCGTTTCCAAGCACACTAAGTCTAGTCCTGCCAAATAGGCTTTGGCGATCGCCTTCGTTAGATAAGACTGAAGGCTAGGATTTTCCTCCAATAAATCCTTAATCTCGCGTCGTTGCATCTGAATCGTGACTCGCCAACTTTTACTGCGTCTTTCTGGCTGGTACTCCCACTTCAGCAAATGCCCAATCAAAACACCGAGGCAGTTTTTTAGTTCTTGCCGCTGCTGCCGTGCCAAGGCTTCGATTTCCTCTACTAGGTGGGCAATATCAAGATGGCTAAAGTCGCCTGTCTTGAGTAGCTTCGCCTGCTCTAGGGTCCAAGCATAAAAGTCGCTTTCATAAAGATTGCTTTGCATGATTTTTGATGAGCAGATCCCCTCAAGCTGCATTTTAGATAATGTACGCTGCAAAAAATTGCCCCAAGCTAGGACTGGCACTCACCAGTGTATGAAAGATACGACTCCCGGCTTCCTGCCCCGGCTGAATGGGAAACATTCTCTGCCACGGTTCTGGCGGGTCTAACCATTGCCAGTGGGCACCAGCGGCATGGACAATTGGCCAAGCGGGGGCAACATCCCAAATGCGAGGTGTGCGCTCCACAGCACCAAGCGTATAACCCGCAGCAACGGTCAGCAAGTTGTAACTGGCGGATCCCAACATGCGAATTTTGCAGGGGAAGGAGCGCTTGAGCACATCAGTACTGCGGGCACAAAGACTAAAAAACGTCTGCAACGTTGGCTCACTGACCTTGACGCGAATGGGTTTCTCATTCAAATAGGCACCGTTGGCATGGTCAGGGGCTTGATAGAAGCCATAAAACGTCTGCTGCAAGCCGGGAACGTGCACATAGCCAAATACGGGTGTGCCTTGGTAGAGCAGACTGAGGGCAATACACCAAATGGGCAGACCATGACTATAGTTAGTCGTGCCATCAATGGGATCAATGATCCAACACCACTGTTCACCACCGTAGGTATGGTTGCCCTCTTCACTCAGGCAGCCATGGTGGGGAAAGCGCTCTTGCAGCATCGCGGTGATTTTTTGATCGGCCCAAAGGTCAGCACGGGTAACAAGGCTGCCATCGGCTTTGCGATCGCTGGGGGATTGCCCTGCCCACTCCAGCAAACGGGGGGCAACCACCTGTTGAATCTGTTGACAGGTTTGCAGCACCTCAGACCAAAACCCTGAGTTCATTGGCTGTCTCCCACCGCGATACAATGAGCACGTCTGATCCTATACCCACTGGTCAATATCCGTCCCGACTCCCCATGGCACAAACACTGGTCGTCAAAATTGGCACATCGAGCTTAACGGGGGGTAAAGAAGGAAATCTGGCCTTGGCCACCATTGCCCAACTGGTGGAGGTCTTGTGTCACTGTCAACGGCGGGGCGATCGCGTGGTACTCGTCTCCTCTGGGGCGGTGGGCGTGGGTGCTGTGCGCTTGGGCTTAACAGAGCGTCCCCAACAATTAGCCCAAAAACAAGCAGTGGCAGCAGTGGGGCAGGGACACCTAATGCGCATGTACGATGATCTTTTTTCAGTCCTGCGCCAGCCGATTGCCCAAATCCTCGTGACGCGGCAAAATTTTGTCGATCGCCAGAGCTACCTGAATATCTACAACACGTTCCAAGCGCTGTTTGAACTGGGCGTCATCCCCATTGTCAATGAAAACGATACGGTGGCGGTGGATGAACTCAAGTTTGGCGACAATGATACCCTCTCAGCCCTTGTGGCGAGCCTTGTGGAAGCGGATTGGTTATTTTTGCTCACGGATGTCGATCGCCTCTACTCAGCAGACCCGCGCATTGATAAAACAGCCGTTCCCATTGAGCGGGTGGTCTCCTTAGCCGAGTTAGCCCAAACGATTCAAATTGGTGCTGCTGGCTCCCCTTGGGGCACCGGGGGCATGGCCACCAAAATTCAGGCTGCCGAGATTGCCACCGAAGCCGGCGTACGCACTGTCATTACCGATGGGCGATCGCCCACCAACCTGCTAAAAATTCTTGCGGGTGAGCCCTTGGGCACCCACTTTGAACCCCGTCCCAAAACCATCAATGCCCGCAAACGCTGGATTGCCCGTGCCCTCATTCCCAAAGGCGAGTTGTGGCTCGATGAGGGTGCCGTTAAGGCCATTACTGTGGGTGGCAAGTCCCTCTTAGCAGCAGGCATCACCCGTGTTGCAGGGGAGTTTCAAGCCCAAGATGCTGTTAAGCTCTGTGACCCCGCAGGCACTGAAATTGCCCGTGGCCTTGTCAACTACAACAGTGAAGAAATCCGGCGTGTGCAGGGGCAACAGTCCAGCGAACTAGCCAAGATCCTCGGCTATGCCGCTGCCGATACGATTGTCCACCGCGACAACTTGGTGGTGACCCTGTAACCGTGCTTTATCGCCCCAAAAAGAACGATCGGTAGCAAGTGCGGTAAAATTACTCACTAACTGTGACGGTTTATGCAGCGATTGGGGGTAGGTTTTGCATCTGGCATAGTCACACCAAGGAGGGCGTATCCCTCTAGGACAGTACCTGATGGGCGAAAGGACACGTATGGTTCAATTCCACATCCAACCAGATAGCGAAATTCCTGCTTCAACTCAGCTCTTTAACCAAATTAGTTTTGCGATCGCTGCACGGCAATTTCCGCCGGGGTATCGCTTGCCCAGTACGCGGCAGCTCGCCATGCAAACTGGATTGCACCGCAACACGATCAGCAAAGTTTACGAACGCCTTGAAGCTGCTGGTTTAGTCGTGCCCCAAGTGGGGTCGGGCATCTATGTGCGTGCCCTCGGCCAAGAGGAAACCCGTCCTCGCCAACGCCGACCCGCTGTTGTGCCTGTACACCGCATTGTTCAAGAAAGTGTCGATACCCTCCTCGAAATGGGCTATTCCCTGAGTCAAATTCGCGAGTTATTCCTTGCCGAGATTGATGCCCGCCAGAAAGCTGGAGTGAGGGTTTTGGTGACGGTGCCCCGCCACGATCAAGGGGCTGGCGAACTGATTGTTCAGGAACTGCAACAACTGCTGCCAATTCCCGTCGAGCTGATTTTTCTTGAAGACTTAGAAACCGTCCTTGATGGCGATACCTCTGCAACTGTCGTTACCGTGCGCTATTTTGCCAGCATGACGGAAGCGATTACCCGCGATAAGGACGTGCGAGTATTTTTCATCGACATCTACAACTACCAGCGGGAACTGGAAGTGGTGCGACAATTGCCAAAAGGCTCCTGCTTGGGGTTGGTGAGCCTGAGTTCCGGTACCCTCGGTGTGGCCGAGGTGATGATCCACAGTTTGCGAGGGGATGAGCTACTCTTGGTGACGGCTCAAGCCAACGATAGCTATAAGCTCAATGCCTTGGTGCACCGTGCCCACACGATCATTAGCGATCGCGCCAGTGGGGAACGGGTCAAGGCAGCCATTGCGGCGGCCCGTCATGAGTTGATTCGCATCCCCCGTCTCATTTGCTGCGAAAGCTACATTGATCCACAGTCGGTTGAGCTGCTGAAACGGGAAATTGGTCTGACGGAGGATCTCCCCCTCGAAGCTAAAGCCTCTTGACTCAGGGATTGAGGTCATTCAGGCTATGGGACAATTGCACGGTGATTACCTGATTTTTTGCTTGATTGTGCATTGCATCCAGTTGTAGGTTCGTAAGATAACCTAAGCCAGCGGCTAGACTACAGTACAGGATGCCGACGGCACTGAGTTTTGGCCAATGCAAGCTCATAAAACGCCACATGAGTTAACTCCTCATTGACAGAACCACACCACATAAGTCAAGACCCCTGCTGCCAGCCCAAAACCCAGCCCTCTTCACAGGGATGGAACACAGTTAAAACGGTGAAAGTCTCTATAGGAGAGAAGCCCCCTTTGTGTCCCCCATGTTTTAGAACAGGACTGTACCTAGGAAATCTCTGGAGAACTTCCTAAGCAAGGGAACGCGGTTTGCGAGTAGGGGTCACACCTAAAAAGTTATTTCCAATTTTACTGATTGCGCTAAGAACCGTACTCAGCGTGTTACAGTTATTAAATTTTATGAAATATGCAGCAAAGTCCTGAATTTGTAAGGACTTGAGAAAGATTAAAGAAGTCTTCTAAAATCATCTAGAAAAGGTTAATTATTTTTTTATTTTGGCTCAGCCAGCAAGCGTGGATACCCTGCCTCCGGTACGCATTGTGCTCGTGGAACCCCAAGGGGAGATCAATGTCGGCAGCATTGCCCGTGTGATGAAAAATATGGGGTTACAGCAGTTGTGGATTGTCAGTCCCCGTTGTGCTCCCAAGGGAGAGCTAGCCCGTCGCTGGGCGGTTCACGCAGAGGATGTGCTCCAGCAAGCCAGAATGACGGACTCCCTCGCAACGGCACTGGCGGATTGTCAGCGGGTCTTTGCCACGGTGGGGCGAGAGGTGGCGGATTTGGCGTTACCTCTGTGGACACCGCGTCAGGCGGCACCGCAACTGTTGGCTGTCCCGCAGGCAGCACTGGTCTTTGGTCGCGAGGATCGGGGACTCACGAATGCAGAATTGGAGTGTGCCCATGGTTTGGTGCAGATTCCTACGGCTAATGCTTATCCATCTTTGAATCTGGCGCAAGCTGTTGCCGTATGCTGCTATGAGTTGTGGTTGACGGCCTGCGACAGTGCGGGAACTTTTCCCCAAGGGTCTGCCGTCCCCTTTGAGCGGTTGCAGGGGTTTTATGACCATTTAGAGCAGGTGCTGCTCCAGATTGGTTTTTTGTATCCCCATACCGCTGCTAGTCGTATGGCCAAGGTGCGATCGCTCCTCGGGCGTGCCTACCCCACGGATGCCGAAGTGGCGCTGTTGCGGGGCATGGTTCGTCAGGTGGAGTGGGCGATTCAGCACGCAGCCACGATTGCTTCGGACACCTTCCCTCTACAGTAAATGGCATGGTTGCTCAGTCGCGTTCAATGGTTTCGTCCTCTACGCTTTCCTCACTGTCTCATCCGTCACCGCTTCCTAGCCCAACGCCTCCCCGTCCCAATTTGTTCTTAATGACTTTTCGCTTTGGCGTCAGTGTGGTTGCCCTTGCCACCATAGTCGGCACACTGCTGTCGGTGTTGCAGCCTGAAAAACTGTCCCTAGAGACCACGGCCAGTCAGGCGATCGCTCCTGAAACACCAACCCCCAACTTGCCCCCAGAACGTCCCCTCCCCACTCTGCAACAGCAAATTCAACAACTGGTGAGCCGTCAACCCAATCTGACGGCGGGGCTGTACTTTTTTAACCTCGACTCCGGGGCATCTCTGAATGTAGGCGGCGATGCGGTCTTTCCAGCGGCCTCTACGATTAAATTTCCCATCCTTGTTGCCTTTTTCAAGGCGGTGGATGAGGGACGAGTCACGCTCCATGAACGCCTCACCATGCGTCCGGATCTGATTGCCCCTGAGGCCGGTACGCTGCAGTATCAAAAGCCCAATTCCCAGTATCCTGCCCTTGAGGTGGCCGATTTAATGATTACCATTAGCGACAACACGGCAACGAATATGATTATTGATCGCCTTGGGGGCGCAGCCGTGCTCAACCAACAGTTTCAGGAATGGGGCTTAGAAAATACAGTGATCAACAATCTGCTACCGGATATGAAGGGCACCAACACCACTAGCCCCCGCGACTTGGCAACGCTGATGCTGAAAATTGGTCAGGGGGAAATTGTCTCCCCCCGTAGTCGCGATCGCCTGCTGGACATTATGCGGCGCACGGTCACTAATACCCTCTTGCCCGCTGGCCTTGGCAAAGGGGCTACGATTGCCCACAAAACTGGCGATATTGGTATTTTGGTGGGAGATGCGGGCATGGTGGATATGCCCAATGGCCAACGCTATGTGGCAGCAATGATGGTGAAACGCCCCTACAATGATCCCCGAGGTAGTGAACTCATTCGCCAAGTCTCGCGCATGGCCTACCAAGCCTTCGAGAAACTTCCCCCTTCTCAGCCCTAGATGTCGCAGCCACTCCTGACCTTAGAGAATGTGTGCCGCTACTTTGGCGGCCTCAAGGCGGTTGATTGCGTGTCCTTTAGCGTGGCAACGGGGGAGATTTTTGGCATTATTGGCCCCAATGGCGCTGGTAAAACCACCCTTTTTAACCTGCTGACGGGGTTAATTCCTCTCACCTCAGGAGAAATTCAGTTTCAGCAGCAGCCCCTGCACCTGCTTAAGCCCCACCAGATTGCTGGGTTGGGCATTGCTCGCACCTTTCAAAATATTCGCCTCTTTCCAGAGATGAGTGTTTGGGAGAATGTGCGCATGGGACAGCATCTCCATGCCTCTGCCGGTTTTTGGGCAAACCTCTGGGGAGCAGCGCCCGTACGGTATGTTCAGGAGCGCTTGGAAAACCGCGCCAAGGAACTCCTCTACTGGGTGAATCTCTATGAGCGGCGCCACGAGCGGGCAGGCAACTTACCCTATGGTGAACAACGCCGCCTTGAACTGGCGCGTGCCTTGGCACTGCAACCCCGCCTGCTCTTGTTAGATGAACCGGCTGCGGGTATGAACCCCAAGGAAAAGCAAGACCTCTGTGAGTTAATTCGCCGCCTCAAGGAGACCTTTGACCTGACGGTGATTCTCATTGAGCACCATGTGCCCTTGGTGATGAGTTTGTGCGATCGCTTGGCAGTATTGGACTTTGGTCAACTCATTGCTTTAGGGGATCCCCTGACGGTTAAAAATGATCCCAAGGTGATTGAGGCATACCTCGGCGGTGATGTTTAAGGCGACGGATTCCTATTTCCAAGGACGAACAGCCATTCTTGCCACCAAGCATGGCAAAGAGCAGGCGATCGCCCCGGTGCTGGCGCGTCTAGGGGTAACGGTGGTTGTGGCCTCGGATTTTGATAGCGATCGCTTTGGGACGTTTAGCCGTGAAATTCCCCGCTGTGGCACCCAAGAGGAGGCAGCTCTCGCCAAGGCAGAAGCGGTGCTGACACAAACGGAGGCAGACTTAGTGGTTGCCAGTGAGGGGAGCTTTGGCCCTCATCCGCAATTTCCGATGCTTCCGAGCGATCGCGAACTCATCCTGCTTGTGGATCGCCGCCATGACCTTGTCTTGCGGGGGGAGGTGCTCTCCCTAGAAACCAACTTTAACCATGCCACCGTGAGTCATCTTGAAGAGGCCTTGGCCTTTGGCGCACGGGTGGGCTTTCCATCCCATGGTTTGATTGCAATGGCGCAGGCGGATCCTCTACCCAATACGCCAATTTTCAAAGGGATTCAAAGCGAGGAACAGTTGCAAAGGGCGATCGCCACCTTGGAAACCGATCGCCCCACCATTCACCTTGAAACCGATATGCGGGCCCACATGAACCCGACGCGCATGCAGGTGATTGCTCAAGCGGCTGCTGACCTCGTTCAAGCAATGGCTCAGGGCTGTCCTCAGTGTGGTTGGCCGGGGTTTGTGGCTCGTGAGAAACTGCCGGGGCTACCCTGTGAACGGTGTGGCGCACCCACCAGCGCCATCAAAGCCAGCCGTTACCGCTGTCAACGCTGTTTGCACCAACTCACAGTGCCAGTTCCTGAAGCCGTTGCCGATCCCAGTCAATGCTACTTCTGCAACCCCTAGGCAAGGACAAAGACTTGGTATAATCCCTTGTACAGCCCTCGGCACCGATTAAGCCATCCTATCGTCTGCATTCCTAGCGCATGTTTTGAGGAGTGACCCATGACACCTCGCTATCTCACCAGTCTTGCCCTTGCTGCACTCACTCTCAATCTCGGGGGTATGGCGCTTGCCCAGACTGCAAACACGAATAACCCAATGGAAGGCTGGCAACAAAACGGCAATACCAATGATTTGGGAAGCATTCTTAATCCCCAGAATGGCAACTTTTCCGTGCCCGGACTGATGAATCGCCTGCGTTTGATGGATGGTCGCGATCCCAACGAAGTAGTGGCGGATCAAATGGAAAATCTCAATGCTCAAGCAGAGGCCTTTCGCAAACGACAGCAGCAACAATTTCAAAATCTAACGGTTACGCCCTAGGACGGGGATGGTATGTCCCCAAGGGTATTGATTTTGGGCTTAGGTCATTGGGGACAAACACTGGCATACCTATTTGAGCAACAGGGCTGCAGGGTCTCCTGCTGGGGGCGATCGCAGGGGGCACTCTCGGCTGCTCTTTTCCAAGAGATTCACTTATTGGTTTCGGCTCTCCCCATCAAAGCTGTGCGGGAAGTCGCTGCCCAAGTGGCCGCCCTCAAGCCCCCCCTAGACACCATCCTTGTCAGTGCCACCAAGGGTTTAGAAGCAGAAACCTTTGCCACAGCAGCGGATATTTGGCAAACCTACTGCCCGCATCACGATCTCGTCGTTCTTTCTGGCCCCAACTTGGCCGGTGAAATTCAACAGGGACTACCGGCAGCGGCAGTGGTGGGGGGAAAGCCAGCAGCCACCAAGCCAGTGCAAGACTGTTTGGGCAGTACCACCTTTCGCCTCTATAGCAATGAGGATCGGCGGGGTGTGGAAATGGGGGGCATCTTCAAAAATGTGATTGCGATCGCCTGTGGCGTCAATGATGGTCTGGGTCTTGGCGTCAATGCCCGCTCTGCCCTGATTACCCGAGGACTGGTGGAAATGGTGCGGGTGGGTACCCACTGGGGCGGACAAGTGGAAACTTTCTACGGCCTTTCAGGGTTAGGGGATCTCCTCGCCACCTGTACCAGCGCCCTGAGTCGCAACTATCAAGTGGGGTGGCATCTTGCCCAGGGTCAATCCCTCTCCCAAGCCCTAGCGCTGACCAAGGGGACGGCTGAAGGGGTGAACACTGCTCGCGTGCTCTGCACCTATGCCCAGCAGCACCAGTTAGAGATGCCGATTACGGCGATGGTGAATGCCGTTCTGAGGGGCGACCTCACTCCCCAAGCGGCTCTCAACTGTCTTTTGGAACGTCCCTTCAAGCCGGAGATTATTCTTGGTCAGTAGCTTCAGTCCTTGGCTGTGAACTTGCCCTGGGTGCCGGCAGCGCCGCAGGAGCCGTTTCACTGACGGGAATGGCCACAGGGGGACGGTCAAGACTGAGCATCAAACCAACTGCCGTTGGCTCAATCGATAGAGGAGATACCGCTGGCTCAATGCCGGCAGGACTGGTGATAGCCACAGGCAGACTGGAGAAGGGATTGGGAATTAGACCCGTCAGCATTGCCACGAAGGATGCCGCTAGGGTTGCTCCTGCACTCCCTAAGACCCAAATACGACGGGGGCGATGGGCCTTAGCAATCACTTCAGCGGCCAAACGATCCGCTGGACAGGGGGTCAAGGGTACGGGCAGTTCTTGCATCTGTTGCTTGAGGGTCAGGAGTCGCTGATAGAGGCGTTGGCCTTCGGGGTCAGTGGCCAGCCATGCTTCCACCTGTTGCCGTTCTGCAGCCGTCACTTCACCATCGAGGTAGGCGCTCAGGAGTTCAAAGGTATCGCGTTTGCAGTGATCCAGTTCGTCCATCATAGGGGTCTGTCCTTGCAGGAAAAGGGTAGGGGTGATTCGCATCAGGTTGAAGGGAGATCGAGGTGGGGTTGGAGTTCTAGTTGGAGTCGCTGTCGGGCACGGGCGATTCGCGATTTCACGGTTCCGAGGGAAACCCCAGTGATTTGGGCAATTTCTTCGTAGGAGAGGCCTTCAATTTCCCGCAGAACAATCGTTGTCCGAAAGGTTGCCGGTAGGTTGGCGATCGCCCGCCGTAATTGATCATAAAATTCATCCGTACGCAACCGGTCATCGGGACTGGCATCACTGGCGGCAAGTTCCCAGCTCATTTCACCCTCTTGGGTTTTCAGGGGTGCATCCAGCGACAGGGGCGGTTGATGGCGTTTGCGTTTGCGCAACTCATCGTAAAACAAGTTGGTGGCAATGCGGCTGAGCCAACCCCGAAATTTGCTGGCGTCTTGGAGTTTGTGAATGTTGCGATAGACCCGAATCCAGACTTCTTGCACAAGGTCGGCGCGATCGTCCCAGTCGGGCGCGAGGTGATAGATAATTCGCTCCACATGGGATTGGTATCGCCGCAACAATTCAGTAAAGGCAGCACGATCTGGGGTTCTGCCGGCTTGACAGCGGACAACCAACTCTTGGGGTGTAAGTTTTGTCAGCGGCAGCGTCACCCGAGCACTGGTCTCCTCAACACGCGTCCAAGCAAGGGGAAGACTGGATGTCATGGATACAATCGACCTCAGACCAATCGCTTTTCATGACGCCCTTGCCCCCATGATGTTCCCTGATCCGTTATAGCTTGCCAAGGACATTGCCATGCATCCTGTTTTGGCTGCGAGTCTGTTAATGTTTCCTTAACGTTGGTGAATTTAGATTAAACTTTTTATTGTAGCGGCGATCGTTCTTTGGACGCGCTACGCAAATACTCAACGCGCGGCTCAATGTAACCCCTTATCACCGCCCCTCACCACCATGCTCTGGATCCGCATTGCCAGTGGACTTGTCGCGATCGCTCTCGCGCTGCTGATGACCTTTCTAGGCGGTTGGTATTTTTGTCTGGGCATTGGGGCACTGATTTATCTGGGTCAACTGGAATACTTTGAATTAGCCCGTGCCAAAGGGAGTGCGCCGGCGGCTAAAACCACCCTCGTGGTGAGTCAAGTGCTCCTGATCACCTCACTGCTGCGTCCAGACCTTGCGGATGCTGTCTTTCCCGTCGCAGGTACCTTCATTTGCTTCTACTTGCTATTTCAACCCAAGCTGGCCTCGATCGCCGACATTTCCACTTCAATCATGGGGCTATTTTACGGCGGCTATTTGCCAAGCTATTGGGTGCGCTTGCGGGGATTGGAGCAACAGGCAACATTACCTTTGGGAGGATTTTGGCCAGAGCAGTTTCAACTCACCGCTTTGCCCTTGGGGTTGCAGGTAACCCTCTTGGCCTTTGTCTGTATTTGGGCGGCAGATATTGGTGCCTATGCTGTTGGTAAGCTCTTTGGCCGGACACGGCTTTCCCACATCAGTCCCAAGAAAACCGTAGAAGGGGCAGTGTTTGGCGTTTTAGGGAGTTTAGGCGTCGCCCTTTGGGGAGCACATTCCCTCGGCTGGCCACTCCCTTGGCTTTTGGGTGCAATGTTTGGCCTCATGATTGGCATTGCCAGTCTATTGGGGGACTTAACGGAGTCAATGATGAAACGGGATGCCGGCGTCAAAGATTCTGGCCAGTTGATTCCCGGGCATGGCGGCATTTTGGATCGCGCCGATAGCTATGTTTTTACGGCACCCCTTGTGTTTTACTTTGTGACGTTACTATTGCCCTTGTGTCAATGAGTTTCTTGCCATTCAATCTACCAAAATTCGCCGCAGTGCTCCGTCTATACCGCAAAGCGGTTAGGTAGTGGTGAGGCGGCGGGCGACCATAGGGAGCAGTCACTCAATCTCAGCTTGTTGCTGGATATATTGAGCTAGCACCGAACATCGGGTGCGACTGATAGCTATAGTCCACTCATGATCACCCTGACGTACGAGTACAAACTAAAACTAACCCAGCAGCAGGCTAAGCAGATCGACTACGATCTAGACGTGTGTCGCCAAGTTTGAAATGATGCGCTGAGGGAGCGCAAAGACTGGATTGCTTCGCGCAAATGTCCAGTCAATGCCTGCTCTGTGCCTAGCGAGTACATCATCCCAGCGGATGCCCCCTACCCCAGCTTCAACGTGCAGTGCCAAGGATTAACCCAAGCAAAGCAGACCAACCCTGATTTAGCGTCGGTTAACGCCCAAGCATTGCAGCAAGTCTTGAAGCGGGTGGTTGGCCTCGATGTTGGCCTGGAATACTTTCTCTCCACCTCGGACGGACTTCAACTAGCATGGCCTAGGTTTTTCGTAGAGATGCTGTGAACGGGGAATCTCCTGCTATACGCCTAGCCTTAGCGGGATGAGCGTCAATGAGAACGGGGCTCAGCCTGTCCAGAGGTACTTGATCGTCCGCCTAAAGATCAGGAAAGACAACCCGCACATCGGGATGGACTAAATGGTGCTGCTTGACCACTAGACCCTTGGCAAGGGCAGGGGAGAGTTCGAGGGCGCGATCGCCATGATCGGCGAGGCAAAGAATATAGGGCAAGGTGCTATTCGTCAGGGCTTGGGTGGCTGTCCAAGGCACAGCTCCCGGCATATTCGGCACGCCATAGTGAACCACACCAAAGGCGGTATAGGTGGGGTTGGAATGGGTCGTGGGTCGCAGCGTTTCCACACAGCCCCCTTGATCCACGGCCACATCAATGATCACAGCGCCAGGGCGCATCGTTTGCACAAGGGACTTGGGCACCAAACAGGGAGGACGCTGACCCGGCACAAGGACAGCACCAATCACTAAGTCGGCTTGGGGCAATAGCTCAGCAATGAGGTGAGAACTGCTGTAGAGGTACTCCACCCGGGCGCCAAAGAGGGTTTCTAGGTACTTGAGACGCTCGACATTAATATCGAGAATGCTCACCTGTGCCCCCAAACCCACAGCCATCCGCGCCGCCTCTGTGCCGACGACACCGCCCCCTAAAATGACAACCCGCCCCGGCCGCACCCCCGGAATGCCACTGAGGAGCACTCCCCGCCCCCCTTGGGTACGCTCTAGGAAGCGGGCACCAAACTGCACTGCCAAGCGACCGGCAATCATGCTCATGGGGGTTAGCAGCGGGAAGCTGCGTTGGTGATGATGCGTTTCTTCAACACTTTCATAGGCGATCGCGGTAATCCCCGATTCCAACAGAGCCACCGTCAGCTCCCGACTAGCGGCAAGGTGCAAGTAGGTAAAGAGCAGTTGGCCAGAACGCAAATAGCGATACTCCGAGGGCAAGGGTTCCTTGACTTTGACCACCAGTTGGGCATCCCACGCCGCTTGGGCCGTGGCCACAATTTGGGCCCCTGCGGCAACATAGGCCTCATCGAGAAAGCCTGAACCCACCCCCGCGCCACTTTCAATGAGAACCTCATGACCGCGCTCCCGCAGACTTTGCACCCCTGTTGGCGTCAGACCGACGCGGAATTCTTGATCCTTCATTTCTTTGGGGACACCGATACGCATGGCCAATCTATTCTCCGAGGTCTAGAAATTGATAACTACCAAAGACCTTCAACACATCTGTAGCGTCCTTAAGCGCCAGCAGACAATCAGCCACCACATCAGGGCGACCATTCACCTCTAAGTCAACAAAGAAGAGATAATCCCCCAAAGCACGTTTGCTGGGGCGCGATTCAATGCGGCTGAGGTTAATCTGGCGATCGCTAAAGAGTTGCAGCACCTTGAGCAGGGCACCGGGGGCATTGGCCTTCAGGCTAAAGGCAATGGAAGTGTGGGTATCCCCCGGCTGGGGCCAGCCGTCCCCCTGTTGGCGACTCACCACCCAAAACCGCGTGCAATTGTCGGGAATATCCTGAATTTCGGTGGCGACAATGGGTAGTTGATGGAGTTGGGCGGCTCGCACGGAGGCGATCGCCGCCACCCGATCGGATTGAGCCACGTATTGCAGCCCTTCGGCGGTGGAGGTCACCGGACATTGGCGAGCATGGGAAAGATGGGCTTGTAACCAGCGCTGGCACTGCCCGAGAGCTTGGGGATGGGAATAGACCGCTTGAATTTGGGCGAAATCTGTGGTTTGGGCAATGAAGGCATGGACAATGGGGCGGATAAAGGCGTACTGAATGTGCAGCGTATCCAGTCGCCATAGTGAATCAAGGGTAATGTTGACACTGCCCTCAACGGAATTTTCACTGGGGACTAGCGCCAAATCCAACTCGCCGGCGGCCAACGCCTCCAAACAGCCAGCGATCGTCGTCAAAGGAATCAGCGTCAGGGGTTCTCCCTGTTGCCATTGGGCGTAGCTTTGAGCGGCTTCTTCACTGTAGGTGCCCACTGGGCCAAGATAACCCAGCTTCACCATAGAGGATCTAGACAAGGGGGGCAAGGACTCAAGGACACATCCTCACAAGGGATTTGCAAAAGGGTCTAATGAATGAGTTAGACGTAAGCCGGGTTCTGTTCAAAGGGTGGTTATCTATCTGGGACACTTGTTACCAAGTGCCTCTAGCGGCTCTGGCTAGCAAAGAACTGGGGAAAAGACCAACCCTAGTTCCTTAGCGCTAGCACACCTTGCTTCCAGCCGGGGTTTACCGAGCCAACACCTCTCGATGTTGCTGGTGCGCTCTTACCGCACCGTTGCACCCTTGCCTGTGAGGTTTCCCTCCATCGGCGGTATATTTCTGTGGCACTATCCTCGCGGTCACCCGCACTGGGCGTTACCCAGCAAGCTTGGTCTTTCGGAAGCCCGGACTTTCCTCAGGAGTGAGAGACTCCCGCAACCACCGCGCTAACTCATTCAGTTTTATTGTACTAGGGGCGCTTGGGCAATACTCCCTAGACCAACGGCAGATAATACGGCGACCCATTCACTGCGGGCTAGGTTCCGTGTGGCTTCATTTCCTTGCAGCTCGGCCAAAATCGCCAAGGTTTCGTACCAAAGACCCGCATCAACTGCTGCCCCAAGGCGATCGCCCCCACTCTTGCCCTGAAGTTGCTTTGCCAAATCCGTGGCCGGCTGCACCCGCGAAATCACGCCACTGACAGAGATAAAGGCGGAGGGATCATCGGCATCAGCACCACACAGTAGGGTAAAGGTCCAGCGGTAGTCTTGGCCGGGTTGGAGTTGCACATTGGGCTTCAGTGCCAGAATCCCCGGTTCAGCGGGTAGATCCACCACCATTGTTGCTAGGGGACGATGCTCAGCATCAGCAATCACCACTTCCCCCTGCGTGGCTTTGCTCTTGGGCACAAAAACAAAGAGGGTTGGTGTCGCCACAGCCGTTTGGCCAAGGTGGGTATCAGGGAGTAAGGCGGTTAAACGTTCACTGCCGCTAACACAGGCTCCACGGGTTGCCCCCCCAAAGCGACTACCGGGAACACCACGGTTCGGCAGATTCGCCCGCAGTCGCGCCACAAGACTGGAAGGCTGGCTCACCACAGGCGTCGTTCCCTGAGCAAGGCTGAGAGAACCAAGGGACAACAGAAAGAGGGTCACCGCAGGTACAAGGGCAAGGTAGGAACGCATGGCCAAACTCCTAAGAAGAATAGCTCTACCCTAGCCCTAGGGAGTCGGCCTTGGCAGTGAACTCGCTTACCGTTGGGGTGTGATTGCGATCGCTTGCTCTAGGCAGTGGCACTGGCCAACTGACGCAAAATCTTGAGCGCCTCATCTACGTGGGCTTTGAAGTTGAGCATAGAGTCAAAAACGTAGCGCACCACACCCTCTTGATCAATGACATAGGTGACTCGCCCCGGAAAGAGACCAAAGAGCGAAGAGGCACCATACTGCTGGCGAACCTTGTTGCCGGGATCACTGAGGACGAGAAAGGGGAGTTGGTGATTTTTCTGGAAGCCCTGCTGCCGCTCCACGGGGTCGCCACTAATGCCAATCACTTCAGCGCCCAGTTCTTGGAAAACACTGTAGGCATCGCGAAAGGCACAGGCTTGAATCGTGCAGCCGGGGGTTTCTGAGGCGGGGTAAAAGTAGAGGACAACGTTCTTTTTGCCACGAAAGTCGGAGAGCTTCACTTTGCGGCCATCGGCAGCCGTGAGTTCAAAATCAGGGGCGCGATCGCCCACTTGAATTGCTGTGGCCATACTCTCGCTAATTGCCTCCCAACCACTTTTGGCCATTCAGGCGCTGCATCACCCCAAAGACCAGTAGATCAAGCGTTACTTTACGCTCATCCCCCAAAAATGGCTCAATGGTGCTGGGGGCAATGCCACCGCTGCTACAGACAAAAGCCTTCGGCCCTTGGATATCCCCCTCTAGGAAGTAGAGGCGAAACTGATACATTCCCTTGCCCCACTCACCTATCACGGTATTCTCCTCTAGGCGCAGACTCACATCCCCCACTTTGGCGCTGAGGGCGTTCTGGAGAGCAGGCAAAAAAGCCTCATTAATAAACTCAGCAAAGGGTTTATCCTCAATGGCGGGGGGCTTTTCTTTTTTGGGGGCTTGGGTGGGCGTCTCTTCTGCCATAGCGCTGCTATAGGGTACCATTTCCTCTGCATGATAGCACTCTCCCTTGCAGGCAACGGCCATGGGGCAATTAGAATTACGACGCCCAACGATTAAGGATTTAGATAGCATCGTTCAACTGGATCAGGTGTGTCTGGGGGGCTTTTGGTCGCACCAAGGCTATGCCCGTGAGTTGGAGAATCCGCAACATACGCTGCTGGTGGTGGCCACCCTTGATGGGGTGTGGGGCTGTGGCGTGAGCTGGGGGATTGCCGATGAATTGCACTTGGTGCTGTTGATGGTGCATCCGCAGTACCGGCGGCAGGGGTTAGCAGGGTTACTCCTATGTCGGCTCTTGCAACTGGGGCATCAAGGGGGCGATCGCCAGTGGGCAACGTTGGAAGTACGCGCCAGCAATGCAGCCGCCCAAGGACTCTATCAGCACTTTGGCTTTGAACTGGTCGGACGGCGTCCCCACTACTACGAGAACCCCCCAGAGGATGCCCTGATTCTTTGGCGCAATCACCTCAATACTCCCGAAATGGGGCAGGAACTTAAGCGGCACTGGCAGCACTGGCGATCGCGGGTTGAGGCGCAAGGTTGGTCGCTCATCGATGACACCTAGAGAGCCGAGGGGTGACATATTGCGCTTTGTTACGGCGCTTTCCCCGACCCTTGGGCTGGCGAACGATAATGAAAGGGACACGTTTGGGAGACTTGTCCCATGAACTTGCTGGAACAGTTGCGACAAATGACAGTTGTGGTCGCCGATACGGGAGACATCCTCGCCATCGAAAAATTCACCCCCCGTGATGCCACCACCAATCCCTCGTTGATTACGGCTGCTGCCCAAATGAAGGAGTACCAGCCCATTGTGGATGAAACCCTGCGCAAAGCCAAAGCTGATTTGGGGTCTGGTGCTACTCCCCGTGAGATTGTCTCCCTTGCTGTGGATCGCTTGGCGGTGGCCTTTGGCTTGAAAATTTTGCAAATTATCCCCGGTCGGGTCTCAACGGAAGTAGATGCGCGGCTCTCCTACGATACAGAAGCTACAGTGCAAAAGGCGCGGGAGTTGATTGGCCAATACGAAGCCGCAGGCGTGGGGCGCGATCGCGTGCTGATTAAAATTGCCTCGACCTGGGAAGGCATCCGCGCTGCCGAAATTCTCGAAAAAGAGGGCATTCACTGTAATTTAACCCTACTGTTTGGCTTCCATCAGGCGATCGCCTGTGCTGAGGCGGGTGTGACATTGATTTCCCCCTTTGTTGGGCGCATTCTCGACTGGTACAAGAAAAAAACAGGTCGTGCCGAGTATCCAGGGCCTGAGGATCCAGGGGTGATTTCCGTCACCAAAATCTACAACTACTACAAGAAATTCGGCTACCCCACGGAAGTGATGGGCGCCAGCTTCCGCAACATTGGCGAAATTATTGAACTGGCGGGTTGTGATCTGCTGACGATTTCACCGGCACTGCTACAGGAGCTACAAAACACCAATGGCGAGCTAAAACGCAAACTGGATCCGGCGATCGCTGCCACCCTTGACATTGAAAAAGTCGCTATGGATGAAGCCACCTTCCGCAAGATGCACGCGGCTGATGAGATGGCCAGTGAAAAACTGGATGAGGGCATTAAGGGCTTCACCAAGGCACTGGAGACCCTTGAGGATCTCTTGACGCAGCGACTGACCCGCCTTGAAGGGGCGGAAACCCTCACCCATGCAGCAGAAGAACTCTTCCATGTCTATGACCTCGATGGCGATGGCATTATTACCCGCGAAGAGTGGCTGGGAACGGATGCAGTGTTTGATGCCCTCGATGCCAACCACGATGGTAAGGTGACCCCGGAGGACATGGGAGCAGGCTTGGGGGTGGTGCTGCACTTGGCCAAGGCCAAATAACAAAGACCAACTTGGCAGTCTTGCATCAGCATCCTCTGTGCGTCACAGTGGAAGAAGCGTTCATAGCTGATGCACCAACGATGTCTGATACTTCTCCCTCCTTTCAGCAATTTCTCAGGGATTGTGAGCAATTGGGGCTACTGCGCCTTGTGGTTACAAACGAAACTGCCGTTCTGGAGGTGCGATCGCCCCTCACCAAGGTTTTCTATGCTGAACTGCCCAAGGGGCGCTATGCCAATATGCACACGGAGGACTTTGAGTTTCACTTGAATATGGATCAGGTGGCCAAAATTCGCTTTGAGGAAGGGCAAGCCAAGCGGGGCAACTTTCCTACCTACGCCATTCGCTTTCTCGATGCCAATGAGAAATCCGTCCTCAGTGCCTTTTTGCAGTGGGGTAAGCCCGGTGAATACGCCGCAGGTCAAGTGGCAGCTTGGCACACCCTGCGGGAACGCTACGGTACAGAGTGGCAACCCGTGGTGGCCGCCCTTGAGGCAAAAGCGTCCAGCGCAACCCATGGATAGGGATCTATGAGAGTCGTTGTAACCGGTGCTACTGGATTTGTCGGGCAGCAGGTCGTCAGCGCCCTCAGCGATCGCGGCGATCACGTGGTTGCCTTAGTACGCTCCCCGGCGAAAGCCGCCAAACAATTCGCTGGCATGACCCATGTTGAATGGGTGGGCTATACCCCCAAAGCCGCTGGGGACTGGTTTGCTGCCCTTGAGGGGGCGGATGCAGTAATTAACTTGGCAGGAGAACCCCTTGCCAATGGTCGCTGGACAGCGCAGCGCAAACAGGAGATCTACGATAGCCGGGTTGTCGGCACACAGCAGTTGGTGCGGGCGATCGCCCAATGTCAACAGCGCCCGCGGGTATTGGTCTCGACCTCTGCCATTGGCTACTACGGCACTAGCGATACAGAAACGTTTGTCGAAACCCATGCAGCGGGAAATGATTTTCTGGCCAAGGTCTGTGTGGACTGGGAAGCGGCTGCCCAAGGGGTAACGGATTTAGGGGTGCGGTTCGTAATTCTGCGTTTTGGCATTGTCCTCGGCGAGCAGGGGGCACTGGCCAAGCTCCTATTGCCCTTTCAGTTATATCTAGGGGGGCCCCTTGGGTCGGGTCAGCAGTGGTTTTCGTGGATCCATCAGCAGGACTTAGTGCGCCTGATTCTGGCCGCAGTGGATCAAGCGGGAATGCAGGGGGTTTACAATGCCACCGCCCCAGAGCCACTGACGATAGCGGACTTTTGCCGGGTATTAGGAGAGGTGATGCAGCGCCCCTCTTGGTTGCCTGTGCCCGCCGCCGTCCTCCAATTGCTGCTGGGGGAAGGTGCCGATGTGGTGCTCAAGGGGCAGCGGGTCTTGCCGGAGCGGACGCTGGCTACGGGATTTCAATTTGACTACCCCAACGCCAAGGCAGCTCTCACCAACCTCCTCAAACCACGATATACTGATGGTTCCCGCTAGTTTGGTGCAAGATGGTGGAATTGACCCCCGCAGCCATTCAAGAGTTGGAACGTCTCCAAGCCCATGGCGTCAGTCGAGGTCGGGCCGCGATTCTACGGATTCAGGTGCAACCTAGTGCCTGCGGTGACTGGCGCTACGATCTTGCCCTTGTGACCGAACCCGAGCCGACGGATGTGCTCACCCAGTCCCAAGGCTGGACGATCGCGATCGCGGCGGAAGCGGCTGAGATGTTGCGGGGGTTGCGGGTGGATTACATCGAAGACTTAATGGGGGGCGCTTTTCGCTTCCACAATCCCAATGCCAGTCAAACCTGTGGCTGTGGCATGGCCTTTCGGGTGAGCGGATCGTAGGTTTCAGAAATCACTATGGGCAATACGTTTGGGCATCTCTTTCGCGTCACCACCTTTGGTGAGTCCCATGGGGGCGGTGTGGGGGTGGTTGTGGATGGCTGCCCTCCCCGATTGGAACTGTCAGAAGCGGATATTCAAAAGGAACTGGATCGCCGCCGCCCCGGCCAAAGTCGGCTCACGACCCCTCGCCAAGAGAGCGATCGCTGTGAAATTCTCTCCGGGGTCTTTGAGGGCAAAACCCTCGGCACGCCCATTGCGATTCTGGTGCGCAACAAGGACACTCGCCCCGAAGATTATGCCGAAATGGCACAGGTCTATCGTCCCTCCCATGCAGATGCTACCTATGACGGCAAATACGGGATTCGCAACTGGCAAGGGGGGGGCCGTGCCTCGGCACGGGAAACCATTGGGCGTGTGGCCGCGGGGGCGATCGCCCGCAAAATTCTGGCTCAAGTCGCGGGTACCGAAATCATTGCCTACGTCAAGCGGGTCAAGGACATTGAAGCCGTTGTTGATCCTGATACCGTGGCAGCGGCTGCCGTTGAGGCGAATATCATGCGCTGTCCCGATGCCACCACCGCAGAAAAGATGATTGCCCTTGTGGATGAGGTGCGGCGGCAAGCCAACTCCATTGGCGGTGTCATTGAGTGCGTGGTTCGCAATGTGCCTGTCGGCCTAGGCTCCCCCGTCTTTGACAAACTAGAAGCAGATCTTGCCAAGGGGGTGATGTCGCTGCCCGCCAGTAAGGGCTTTGAAATTGGTTCTGGCTTTGCCGGTACCCTGCTCACGGGTCAAGAGCACAATGACGAGTTTTATACCGATGAACAGGGAAGAATTCGCACCCGCACCAATCGCTCTGGGGGGGTTCAGGGGGGCATCTCCAATGGCGAAAACATTATTTTGCGGGTAGCTTTTAAGCCCACCGCCACCATTGGTCAAGCCCAGAAAACCGTGAACCAAGCGGGTGAAGAAACCATGCTAGCGGCAAAAGGGCGGCATGATCCCTGTGTGTTACCGCGAGCGGTGCCGATGGTCGAGGCAATGGTAGCTCTCGTTCTCTGTGACCATCTGCTCCGGGATCATGCCCAGTGTCATCTGCTGTTTTAGCGACTGCGATTGAGGGCAATCAGTAACCGCAGGATAAAGATAAACAGGTTGATGTAGGTCAGGTACATCGAAAGGGCAGCAGAGAGGTACTGATCATCGCGGTAGGTACGGGGCAGCACAAAGAAGTCCACCACCGCAGCCCCCACAAAGAGCACGACACCAATGCCAGAAATCGCAATTTCCAGAAACGTGGGTGTAAAGACACCAAAGAAGCTGAAGACTAACTGGAGAACGAGCACCACCAGCAGGGCAATAATCCCCAGTTGTACCGTTTTGGCAAGGGCAAAACCATCACGTTCCGACAGATTGGAACCAATGGGACTAGCGGCCATAAAGGTAATGCCACAGCCACCAGCGGCAATGATGATCCCCATAATGCCCACGGTGCTGAGGGCAAGGGCAATCAATCCAGAGAGCGTATAACCCGACAGCAAACTGTAGGTGGCCAACAGGGGTAGGGCTAGCCCATTATTCCCTTTGCGAGCGGCTCCCTGTGCCACAAAAAAGAGGACAAGTTCAGCAATAATGGCAACAATGAATGTGGGCATGAACAGTTGAGGTGCGGCGCTGATGACGCCGAGGCCACCCCAGCTACCCACCGCCGTCAGGACGAGGCCACCACCGACAAAGGGCAGGGCATTGCGAATCACATTAGGCCCTACAATCGCGCTACTACGCGCCTCGCGAATCGCCTCTTGAAAATTACTGGTACTACTCACGGGAATCCTCCAAGGGTGGTGAATAGACAACACAGCCAGATGGCATAGTTCTATTGTGCCAAAATTCCCAAGGGCACCTAGCTGGCAACAACCACGGAGACCTCTGGTGGCGGGGCGGTTATCTCTAATGGCGGATAGAATTGGGTCAAGACACTCAAGGATAGATGCTCCACCGTTGGGTAGTATCCCAGCCATTGACTGGCTAACTGGGCAAATTGTTCGGGTATCCCACTGACATAAAAGTGCACTTGGCCTTGGGGGCAAGGAGTCGCTAAATTCATGGCCTCTAGTTTGCGCACTGTTGCACGGGCAACGGCATGGGCAGGATCAAGGTGATGAACCGTTGCGGGCAAATACTGCTCAATCACAGGGCGCAGGTGGGGGTAATGGGTGCAACCATAAATGAGGGTATCGGGGTCAAATTGAGCTAGGGGGTTTAGGGTCTGACAAACAATGCGGTGGACGCGATCGCCCTCTAGGCAATTGCTTTCCACAAGGGGGACAAACTCAGGGCAAGCCACTTGAGCGATCGCCACTGTGGGTGAGAGTTCCTGAAGTGCCCGTGCATAGGCACCGCTTTTAACCGTTGCGGGGGTAGCAATGACACCAATGCGCTTTCCCAGCGTGACCGCCATCTTGGCAGCGGGGACAATCAAGCCAAGGATCGGAAAGGGAAACTCACTGCGAACCTGTGCCAAGGCAAGGGCTGAACTGGTGTTGCAGGCCATCACCGCCATCTTGACGCCTTGGGAATGCATCCACGTCAAAATCTCCCGCACATATTGCAGGATTTCACTGCGGCGGCGAGTTCCATAGGGCAACCGTGCTGTATCCCCAAAGTAGAGAAACGATTCTTGGGGTAAAAGGCGTTGGAGTGCCTGTAAAACCGTTAAGCCCCCCACCCCACTGTCAAACACGCCAATCGTTCCCAGAGGATTTAGCCCTAGGGATGTCTTGTGCCAGTTGTCCACTCGAACCTCGACCTCACACCAACAAAGATGACATTGCCCCGTTCAGCAAGAGGGCAACCACAGCCAATCTACTGCCCTTTTTACGGAGATGGGACACGCTCAAAACCGCGAGATCTCCTTGATGGACTCTAGGTCATAGAAAAGGGCTGTAGTGCCACTCTAGCAGGTTTTGCTAAGAAGCGAATGATTGACGCTAAGACTGAACATCGGGTGCTATACATTGAATCACAGAGCAACCGTGGCTGTAGGGTTGGTCACCCCCTGTGGGGAAGTTATGGTGTGAGGATAGGAAAAACAATGCTCAGTCAGGAACAGCTCACCAGTTCCCAGGAGTGTGAGCGCGCATGGATTGAAATTGATTTGGCGGCCTTGGCAGCGAATACCCAACATCTTCGCCAATGGCTGGCACCAACAACGGAACTTTTAGCCGTGGTGAAAGCAGATGCCTATGGTCATGGCGCCCTCACGGTGGCACAGACGGTTTTAGCCCACGGTGCCACATGGTTAGGGGTGGCAACAATCCCCGAAGGGATTGCCCTACGGCAGGCGGGGATTACAGCGCCAATTTTGGTCTTGGGATCCGTCAATTTGCCCGTGCAGGTGCAGATGATGGCCGAGTGGCAGCTTCAGCCCACCCTCTCTACACCCAAGCAAGCCTTGATTTTCTCTGACTACGCTGATCACCGGCGGGAACCTCTTGATGTCCATTTGATGATTGATACAGGCATGTCCCGCTTGGGCTGTCCGTGGCAGAATGCAGTCGAATTTGTGCAGTTTGTGCAGCGGTTACCCCACCTGCGCATCCAAGGCATCTATTCTCACTTTGCCAGTGCCGATGACCCCGATCCCAGTTTGATGTGGCAGCAGCAGGCCTATTTTGAACAGGTGTGGGAACAGATTTCAGCCCTAGGTTTAGGGGCTGTGCGCCGTCACATGGCGAATTCGGCAGCCACCTTGGCCAACCGCAGTAGTCACTATGACATGGTGCGCGTTGGTTTGAGTCTCTACGGCGTGTATCCGGCGCCCCATTTATGGGGGGTGGTGCCGCTGCGACCAGTGATGCAAGTGCGATCGCGCATTACCCTGTTGAAGGAGATTCCCGCCCATACGGGCATTAGCTATGGCCACCAATTCATTGCCCCCAAGCCGATGAAAATTGCCGTTGTGGGCATTGGCTACGCTGATGGGGTGCCCCGCCTTCTTTCCAACAAGCTCGAAGTCTTGGTTCAGGGAAAGCGCGTTCGCCAAGTGGGGGCCATTACGATGGATCAACTGATGATTGATGTCAGTGACATTGATGGCCTTCAGGAGGGGGATGTGGTGACCCTTCTTGGCGAAGATGGCGGGGACTGCCTAACCGTAGAAACTTGGGCGGACACCCTAGGCACAATTACTTGGGAAATTCTCTGTGGCTTCAAGAACCGCTTGCCGCGTATTCCCGTGTCCTAAAATTTCGCTACTCTCCTTCAGAGCCGTGGGCTGCCATGAACTCCCGCGCCCCCGGAAAGGTCTGGGATTCACCCGCAATCACTTTTTTGATGCCAAACTGCACTACAGCACCCGCACAGAGATAGCAGGGCATTAGGGTTGAGTACAGCACCGTATCTTCATAGCGACCGATGCGACCCGCATTGGCCAGACAGTCAATCTCCGCATGCAGAATCGGACTGCCCCGCTGCACCCGTTGGTTGTGTCCGCGACCAATGATTTGGCCATTGCGCACCAAGACCGAGCCAATCGGAATGCCACCTTCTCTGAGTCCTTGTTCTGCCTCGGCGATCGCCGCCGCCATAAATTCATCCATGATTGTCCGCCTGAGCAAATGTTCATTCCTAGTAAACGTCTTTTTCTGAACGGGTGTCTAGTCTTGGTATGATGCAAGCCAGAATCTGGTGGTGTCAGTGTCCATGATCAAGTTTTTGGTAACGGGTGGGGGTGGTTTTATTGGCGCCAACTTTGTGCGCTTAGCCCTTACGGAAGGCTGGGGGGCGGTACTCAACCTCGATAAAGTGACCTATGCCTGTCACCCCGGCACCTTGGCCATGCTCGAGCAATTGCCCAATTATCAATTTGTCAAGGGGGATGTGGGCGATCGCCCCCTTGTGCAAGAGCTATTGCAAACCTTTCAGCCCGATGCCGTGATTCACTTTGCTGCCGAAAGCCATGTCGATCGCTCCATCAATAGTCCCCAAGACTTTATCCAAACCAATGTTGTGGGCACCGCCAATCTCCTAGAGGAGGTCAAAACCTACTGGCAGCAGTTACCCACTGGAGCACAGGAGCAGTTCCGCTTCATTCATATTTCCACCGATGAAGTCTATGGCAGCCTTGGCTCTGAGGATCCGCCCTTTCGTGAAGACAGCCCCTATGCCCCCAACAGCCCCTATGCCGCCTCAAAGGCTGCCTCAGATCACTTGGTGCGAGCTTACCACCACACCTACGGTCTGCCCACCCTGACAACGAATTGCTCCAACAACTATGGTCCCTACCAGTTTCCCGAAAAGCTGATTCCGCTGGTGATCTGCCAAGCCCTAGCGGGGCAACCGCTGCCGATATATGGCGATGGTCAAAATGTGCGGGATTGGCTCTACGTTGAAGATCACTGCCGTGCGGTCTATACCGTTTGGCAAAAGGGTCAGGTGGGGGAAACCTACAACATTGGTGGCAACTGCGAAAAGCCGAACCTTGAGGTCGTGCACACCCTCTGCGATCTACTGCAAACCCTTGTGCCTCGCGCTGATTTGAATTACCGCAGCTTGATTACCTTTGTCAGCGATCGCCCCGGTCACGATCGCCGCTACGCCATTGACGCCCGTAAAATTCAGCGGGAACTGGGGTGGCAGCCCCAAGAAACCTTCAGCAGTGGCCTCGAAAAAACCGTGCAGTGGTATCTTGCCCATCAAGACTGGGTGGAAGCAGCGCGCACCGCCGACTACAGTGCTTGGCTGGCAACCCACTATGGCAGCGTTCTTAGTCATTGCCCATGAAAGGAATTATTTTGGCTGGTGGCTCTGGAACCCGCCTCTATCCCCTGACACAGGTGCTCAGTAAACAACTGATGCCCATTTATGACAAGCCGATGATTTACTATCCCCTCTCAATTCTGATGCTGGCGGGGATTCGGGAGATCCTCATTATTTCTACCCCAGAGCACCTCTATCTTTTTGAAAAGCTTCTAGGGGATGGTCATCAGTGGGGCTTGTCCCTCAGCTATTGTGTGCAGCCTCAGCCCAATGGTCTCGCGGAAGCTTTTATCCTAGGGCGGGAGTTTTTACAAGGAGAACCCGTCTGCCTCACCCTTGGGGATAATCTGCTCTACGGCCATGATTTACCCCAAAAATTGCAACAGGGGGCGCAATTGACGGAAGGGGCAATGATTTTTGGCTATCGGGTGGCCAATCCGCAGCAGTACGGTGTGATTGAGTTTGATGCCAGCGGTCGCGTCCTCGGCATTGAGGAAAAGCCAGTGGTGCCCAAGTCCAACTATGCGGTGCCCGGCATCTATTTCTATGACCATCAAGTGTGCGATCTGGCAGCCCAGCTTCAACCATCGGCGCGGGGGGAACTGGAAATCACCGATCTCAACCGCCTCTACCTTGAAAAGGGACAACTGCGGGTGGAATTGCTGGGACGCGGCTATGCGTGGCTGGATACGGGTACCCATGATCTGCTGCAACAGGCCAGCAGCTTTATTCGCACACTGGAGGAACGGCAGGGGGTGAAAATTGCCTGCTTAGAGGAAATTGCTCTGCATCAGGGCTACATTACCCCAGAGCAACTTTATGAACTCGCCCAACCCCTGCGCAAAAGTAGCTACGGTCAATATCTCTTGCAGGTGTGGGCAGAAGTCACTGGAGGCAGTCATGCTTAAGGTACAACCGCTAGCGATCGCTGACGTTCTGCTCTTGGAACCCCGTGTCTTTCGCGATCAGCGGGGCTTTTTCCTAGAAAGCTTTAATCAGCGGGCTTTTATGGCCGCTACAGGCTTAGAGGTGACCTTTGTCCAAGACAATCACTCTGCCTCACAACAGGGCGTGCTACGGGGATTACACTACCAGCACCAACAGCCCCAGGGCAAACTCATTCGCGTGATCGAGGGGGAAATTTTCGATGTCGCAGTCGATTTGCGGCGCTCTTCGCCCACCTGTGGCCAATGGGTAGGGGCTTGGCTCAGCGCAAACACCTTCCAGCAACTGTGGATTCCCCCTGGCTTTGCCCATGGTTTCTGGGTGAAGTCACCAACAGCCCAAGTCCTCTATAAAACAACGGACTACTACAATCCGGAGGATGAATATACGCTGCTGTGGAATGATCCAACCGTCGGCGTTCAATGGCCGATCGACAGCGAACCCCTCCTTTCTGCCAAGGATCAGCAGGGCAAGTCGTTTAACGAACTTCCCCTATTTGCTTGAGATAAAAAATCCCTCCCCAATTGGAGAGGGACACTCAGACGAGGATACGATTAGGCTCTACAGAGCGTTACCACGGGGGAGTACCTCTTCTGGGAAGACAAAGTTTTCATGGGGTTGGTCTTGGGGCGCCATCCAAGCGCGAATGCCCTCGTTCAAGAGCAGGTTCTTGGTGTAGAAGGTCTCAAACTCAGGGTCTTCCGCTGCCCGAATCTCCTGCGAAATAAAGTCGTAAGACCGCAGGTTCAACGCCAGACCCACCACGCCAATCGCACTCATCCACAGCCCCGTCACGGGCACAAACAACATGAAAAAGTGCAACCAGCGCTTGTTCGAGAAGGCAATGCCAAAAATTTGGCTCCAGAACCGGTTGGCCGTCACCATCGAGTAGGTCTCTTCCGATTGGGTGGGGCTAAAGGCACGGAAGGTGCTGGCGCCTTCGCCATCTTGGAAGAGGGTGTTCTCCACTGTGGCACCGTGGATGGCACACAACAGGGCACCGCCGAGCACACCGGCCACCCCCATCATGTGGAAGGGGTTCAAAGTCCAGTTGTGGAACCCTTGGAAGAACAGCAGGAAGCGGAAGATGGCAGCCACGCCAAAGCTGGGGGCAAAGAACCAACTGGATTGCCCCAAGGGATACATCAAGAAGACGCTGACAAAAACGGCAATGGGGGCACTGAAGGCAATGGCGTTGTAGGGACGGATGCCCACCAAGCGAGCAATTTCAAATTGCCGCAGCATGAAGCCAATGAGGCCAAAGGCGCCGTGGAGGGCGATAAAGGTCCACAGACCGCCCAGTTGGCACCAGCGGGTGAAGTCCCCTTGGGCTTCGGGACCCCAGAGGAGCAGGAGGGAGTGCCCCATGCTGTTGGCGGGGGTGGAAACGGCAACGGTGAGGAAGTTGCAGCCTTCGAGGTAGCTGGAGGCGAGGCCGTGGGTGTACCAAGAGGTCACAAAGGTGGTACCGGTCAGCCAGCCCCCGAGGGCAAGGTAGGCGCAGGGAAACAGCAGGATGCCTGACCAGCCGACAAAGACAAATCTGTCACGCTTGAGCCAGTCGTCGAGGATGTCAAACCATCCCCGTTCTGCTGGCGCTCGTCCAATTGCGATCGTCATAAAACTCAACTCCGAAAGGAAGTGATAAAGGCAGATTCGTGAGGTAGCTCAATGGGACGATAAGAGCCAAGTTTACGAATCTTAATAACGACTCTAATCTAGCAAAGGCGTTTTGTGGTTTTCAACAAGGCATATCCCGTGGGATGACCTTGTATATCCGATATAGCCCTTTTCCAGACGACGGGGATCCACTACTGAAGCGTTTTCCTGCCCATCACGCTGTTTTGCGCAGAGTGTTCACTTGCTGTGAAAAGGGCTGTAAGATACTCGGTGTTTCTTGTGCTCAATTTCCCTATGGGTTACCCCCTTGTGATGCCCACCATTCCCGCAAAAGTCTCAGTTTTCAGATTTCCCCTTCATTTGGTGGACAACGCTCCTGAGTGGCTGCTAATGCAACAGCGGGATGGCCATGGTCAGCACGTGATCACGCTCAATTCAGAGATGGTGATGCTGGCGGAGCGAACACCAGAGTTTGCTGATGTTTTACACCGTGCTGATTTGGTGATTCCCGATGGATCGGGGGTCATTCTCTACCTCAAGTTGCATGGCCTCTCGGTGCGCCGTCTGCCGGGGATTGAATTTGCCGAAGCCCTCCTGCGACTTGCCAATGAGGCGCCCCAGCCCAAGCGGGTCTTCTTCTATGGGGCAGCGCCGGGGGTGGCAGAAAAAGTGGCTGAGCGCTGGCATCGAGAGTTGCCCAACCTGAACATTATTGGTGTGCAGTCAGGCTACCACGATGCCGATACAGAGGTTGCTCTCATTGAAACGCTAAAGGAGACACAACCCCACATTATTTTTGTGGCTTTGGGAGTTCCCCGTCAGGAATATTGGATTGATCGCCATCGTCACATTTGTCCAGAAGCGATTTGGGTTGGCGTGGGCGGTAGTTTTGATGTGTGGGCAGGGGTTAAAAAGCGAGCACCCAAGCTAATGCAAAAACTCCATCTAGAATGGCTCTACCGTCTGTATCAGGAACCGTGGCGCTGGCGGCGGATGTTGGCTTTGCCCCAATTTGCATGGAAGGCGCTTCTAAGTCGTTTGTATGGGCGACAGCGTTTCTCGTCCCGATGACAGCAGTGACCCCAGTGGTACCCCCCTGCGAACCCACCTCTGAGGGGGTAATCGTTGCAGAACTGTGGCAAGTCACGAAGTCCTTTGGTGGCACTTTGCCCTGCTTACATCGCGTCAATTTACAACTGCGACGGGGAGAGTTTTATTTTCTCACGGGTGCTTCGGGGTCGGGTAAATCTACCCTCTTAAAACTCCTCTGTGGCCAAGTTCGCCCAGATCAGGGCATAGTTCGCCTCTTTGGTGAGGAAGTCAATCCCCAACAGGATCGACGGATGGCACAGTTGCGGCGGCGCTTGGGGGTAATCTTTCAAGACTTTAAGCTGCTGGGCGATCGCTCCGTGGCAGACAATGTGGCTTTTGCGCTGCTGGTGCGCGGTATTCCCAAAGCAGAAATTCAGCAGCGGGTACAAACGGTGCTCAAACTGGTGGGCCTGAGCCACAAAGCCAATGCCAATCCCCAATCTCTATCGGGGGGAGAGCAGCAGCGGGTGAGCATTGCTCGGGCGATCGTTGGTGGGCCTGAGCTATTGCTGGCGGATGAACCCACGGGCAATCTGGATCCGCAAACCAGCCAGCAAATTCTTGCCCTGCTCCATCGCCTCCATCAACATGGGCTAACGGTTCTCTTTACCACCCATGACTTAGCCTTGACTCGCTTAGTCCCCCATCGGATTCTCCATTTGCACCATGGCAAACTTGAGTCCCTTACCCACCCTTGACTTTTTGCTTCCAGAAGTGCGCCGCAGTCTCTGGCGCGGTGGTTGGCTCAATGGCGCAGCCGTTATTGCTGTGGCCGTGACGCTCTTTATTTTTGGTTGGGGCTGGCAAGTGTCGCACCTCCTTGGCGCTAGTGTCGAGTCCTTGGGCAATCGGCTAGAAATTACGGCCTATGTGTCGCCTGAACTTCCCGCAGCCAAAGTGGTCAGCCTTAAGGAGCAGTTGGCGGCATTACCGGGGGTAGCCGACTTCACTTGGATTGATCGCGATCGCGCTTGGGCACAATTGCAAGCTGATTTAGGCCTCAAAAGTGAACAGGGTGGCTTAGCCCTCTTTGACACCAATCCCCTCAGCGATGAAATCAAGATCCGCGCCCAAAGCCTCGAACAGGTGGCTCCCCTAGCCAGCCAAATTGCCCAAAAGGAAGGCATTGAGTCGGTGCAGTATCTTGAGCGTGCCCTAACGGGTCTGCAAAGTGTGCAGCGGGTAGTGCGGGCAGTCACGTTCATTTTGGTGCTGCTCCTGAGTTTAACGGTAGTTGCCTTAGTGAGCGCCATTTTACGGTTGATTATCCTTGTGCGCCAACCTGAAATTGAGATCATGACATTGGTGGGCGCCACCCAAACTTGGATTTATACCCCCCTATTTATTCAAGCCGCTAGTCTAGGTGGCGGCGGTGGTTTACTGGCGTGGATAGTTGGCTGGGGCAGTAGTCAACAGCTGCAGCAGTGGTTAACCCAACAGGCCAGTTTTCGCGCCCTTGCCAGCAATGTTTCCCTTGAATGGTCGCTGGGCTTGGGGGTGTTCCTGATCATCATTGGGGTAATTTTGGGGCTAGTGAGTACCCGATTGGCACTGCCAACCACCTCTCAGCGGTAGGCGGCTATGCCACAATAAATGGGGCAATGACGATTGATTCTAAGGGCTATGGCACAATTTACGGCTGACGAGAAAGCAATTGTTCAAAATTATTTCAACACGACCGGCTTCGATCGCTGGCGGCGCATCTATGGCACGGATCAGGTCAGCAAGGTGCAAGCGGATATCCGCATGGGACACCAACAGACCATTGATACGGTACTAGCATGGCTCAAGGCTGATGGCTCCCTCAAGGGTAAACTCATTTGTGATGCGGGCTGTGGGGTTGGTAGTCTGAGCATTCCCCTTGCAGAATTGGGGGCACGGGTCTATGCCAGTGACATTTCCGAGAAGATGGTGGCCGAAGCCCGCGATCGCGCCGCTGCTCAATTGAATGGCCACCATGAACTCATCCTCAGTGTCAGTGATCTTGAAGCCCTGCGGGGACAATACCATACCGTCATCTGCCTTGATGTCCTCATCCACTATCCCGACAGCCAAATGGCAGGGATGCTAGCCCACTTGAGTTCCTTGGCGATGGAGCGACTGATCCTCAGCTTTGCCCCCAAAACACCAAAATATACGCTGCTGAAAAAAATTGGTGAATTCTTCCCCGGCTCCAGCAAGGCCACCCGTGCCTATCTCCACAGTGAGGAATTTATTGTGGGGATTTTGCGAGACTTGGGTTGGCGGATTGAACGCAATGCCATGACCAAAACCCGCTTTTACTTTTCGCGACTCCTAGAAGCAGTGCGCGCCTAGATGACGAACCTCAACCTCAGCTTGGCGGATCTGCAAGCCTTGGGGCGCCAGTGGGGGACATGGCTGCCGCCGGGGACAGTGCTCTTGTTAGCGGGGGATCTAGGGGCAGGGAAAACCACGTTTGTGCAAGCCTTGGGGGAGGGATTGGGCATTGCGGATGTCATCCAAAGCCCCACTTTCACGCTGATTCAGGAATACCCCGAAGGGCGTGTGCCCCTCTATCACTTTGATCTCTATCGCCTTACCCCTGCTGAAGTGGCGGAGTTGGCACCGGAACGCTATTGGCTTGGGGAAGAAATTGATCTCGGAATTGTTGCCATAGAGTGGCCCGATCGCCTGCCAACGCTACCCCCAGACTACCTTAGGCTCCAGCTTCAACGACAGCAGGATCGCACCTGTCTAACTCTAGAGGCTGTAGGGGCAGCGACATCGCTGTTGCCCAAATGCTTAAATCTTTGAGGGCGCGATCGCGATAAGCGGCATAGCGCAAGGCCTTTTGCCGAACGTTTTGCTCTAGGGGTGGCAGAATACCAAAGTTGGGGGGCATGGGCTGGAAGGTTTTGCTCTCCGCCGTACTGATGTAGTGGAAGAGGGCACCGGCCATCGTGGTTGGCGGCAATACCAAGGGTGGGAGTCCTTGTGCCAAGCGAGCCGCGTTCGTTCCTGCTAACCAGCCCCCCGCCGCTGCTGCTGTATACCCTTCGGTACCGGTAATTTGACCCGCCGCCAAGAGGGTGGGGCGATCGCGAAACTGGAGACTGGCACTCAACAACTTCGGCGCATTTAAGAAGGTATTGCGGTGCATCACCCCCATGCGCACAAACTCCGCCTGCTCTAAGCCCGGAATCATCCGAAACACCCGCTGTTGCTCCCCCCAGCGCAAATTGGTTTGAAAGCCCACCAAGTTCCACAGTTGACCATGGCGATCCTCTTGGCGCAGTTGTGCCACCGCATAGGGACGCTCTCCCGTACGCGGATCTCGCAAGCCCACGGGTTTCAAAGGTCCAAAGCGCAGCGTATCCACCCCCCGCCGCGCCAACTCCTCTACGGGTAAGCAAGCCTCAAAAAATTGAGCATTCTCACGCTCAAAGTCCTTCAAGGGTGCCTGTTCAGCTTCACAGAGAGCCTGCCAAAAGCGCTGATATTCCTCAGCAGTGAAGGGACAGTTGAGATAGGCTACTTCCCCGCGGTCGTAGCGGGAGGCCAAAAAGGCCACCTCACGGTTAATGGACTCCCCAACCACAATTGGGCTGGCAGCATCGAAAAAGCTGAGGTAGTCCAGTCCGGTAAAGCGTTGGAGATCCGCACTCAGCGCCTCACTGGTAAGCGGCCCGGTGGCTAGCACGACAATCCCGGTCTCTGGCAAATGGGGGAGTTCTTCGCGCCGCAATGTCACAAGGGGATGGCGTTCGAGGGTTTCAGTCAACTCACGACTAAACTGGGCACGATCCACCGCTAGAGCACCGCCGGCAGGCACTTGATGGCGATCGGCAGTGGCAATAATCAACGACCCGAGGGCACGCAGTTCATGGTGCAATAACCCCGTGGCGCGATCGCTGGCCTTGGCACCAAAGGAATTACTGCACACCAACTCTGCCAACTCCGCCGTATGGTGAGCTGGACTAGGCACATGGGGGCGCATTTCATACAGCACCACCGGCACACCCGCTCGAACAATTTGCCAAGCCGCTTCTGTACCCGCTAGACCACCACCAATGACCGTAATCGGTTCCATTGCTATCCTTCTGGGGGAGACTCCACTGCAACTTCTGAGCTGGGTAACGCCTCTGAGTCTTCTACCTCTGGCTTGAAGACCAAGCGCAACAGGGGTGGCGCAACGAACGTGGTCACAATCACCATGACGATAATACCGGCATCTAGAGCCTTCGAGAGCACACCGCTGGCCGACCCCACAGCCGCAAAAATCAAACCCACTTCACCGCGAGGCACCATACCAATGCCAATGGCCCAACGGTTAATTCCCGGCTGGCCAAAGACCGTTGCCCCTGTTACCACCTTACCAACAATGGCCACCAATACAAGGAACGAGGCAATGATCAGACCCGCACGATTGGCCGGTTCTAGGGGATTGAGAACGCTAATATCGGTGCGTGCGCCAACACAGACAAAGAAAACTGGCACTAGCATATCGGCAATGGGCAAAATCTGCTCCTCTAGCTCACGTCGTTTTTCCGTTTCCCCCAAGACTAAGCCAGCGGTAAAAGCACCGAGAATCGCTTCCAATTGCAGCATCACTGCCACATAACCAAGGACAAAGGCAAAGATAAGAGAGGGAATCAGTAAGTTGCCGCGCGTTGTCAGGCGATCGACCATTCCCAAAAAGAAGGGACTCAGCAGCCGCCCCACGACAACAGACCCCACCAAAAAGACTACAGAGCTAATGATCAAGTAGATCACATTGCTAATCTCGACCGTGCCCGTTTTGGCTAGACTGGCCACCACTGCCAGCACAATAATGCCGAGAATATCATCGAGAACGGCTGCCCCAATGATGATTTGACCTTCCGGAGAAGTAAGACGTTGAATTTCGGCAAGGACTTTGGCTGTGATGCCAATACTGGTTGCCGTCAGAGCCGCCCCTGCAAAGATGGCCGGTACCAAGTCCACATGAAACAGCGTCACGAGGCCAAGGGTTCCTGCTGTAAAGGGAACCACCACCCCGCCCACAGCAACGATAGCTGCCTGCGGCCCCACCCTCAGCAAACCCTCTAGATCGGACTCCAAGCCAATCTCAAAGAGCAGGATCATGACACCAATTTCTGAGAGGACGGCAATGACCTCACTGGCAGTATTGGCAACCACCGTAGCCAGCGGGTCATCCATACCGGTGGTCTGCTGAATAAACGCCGTCAGCACAGAGGGCTCAGTGGTTCCCCCTTCGGAAAAGACCAACAGGTGCAAGACCGAAATACCAACCACCACACCGCCCACCAGCTCACCCAACACCGGTGGAAAGTTAATGCGGGCACAAATTTCACCGCCCATTTTGCTCGCCAAGTAAATCACCACCAGACTCAGTAAAACAGCGGCCAAAATTAAAGGTGCTGCTTCCGCCAAGTTCACTGATTCTGCTGCCGCATTGGCAAAAAAGGGTTCAAACAGTAGCGCTATCAAAGGCATAGAAGCAAAGGCTCAAAACTCTTTAACTCAGTTAAGCATGCCTTCCCCTTTTGCTCAACCTGCCTCTGGCCTGAACCGAATCCTATTTCTTTCTGTCTAAATCAAGTTGGATTTCAGTCGGTTTATCATCGTTTTTTATAGCAGCGGTCACTCGATCATGCGCATTCTCTTTGTCGAAGATGACCCCCAGCAGCGACAGCCCATTTGCCTAGCACTGCAGCGGCAGGGCTACACCGTTGATACTGCACCCGATTTGAAAACAGCCTACTGGTTAATCCATGAGGTGGATTATGAATTGCTCATTTTAGATTGGCTTTTACCCGATGGTGAAGGCACACAGCTGTGTCGCTATTACCGCCAGCAGCAAAAAACCGCGCCAATTGTCTTTCTTACCGCAAAGGACACGACGGCGGATAAAGTCACTGGCTTAGATGTGGGTGCCGATGATTATCTCATTAAGCCCGTGGATCTATTGGAATTATTGGCACGCATCCGCGCCCTGCGGCGGCGATCGCCCCTCTGGCAGGGGGATGAACTAACCCTTGAGGGATTAACTCTCCACCTAGAGACTCGGAAGTTGAGCTATCAAGGTGTGGAAATTCAGCTTAAAAGTCGAGATTTTCAGTTGCTCAGCTACCTGATGCGCCATCCACGCCAAGTTCTCAGCTGCCAGCAAATTGAAAGTCAACTCTGGGAATGGGATAAATCCCCTGAGAGTAACGCGGTTGCTGTGCGAGTGAAACGGCTGCGGGAGCAATTGAAGCAACTGGGTGTAGAGCATTGGCTCAAAACCCACTATGGTAGTGGTTATTCCTTGAATCCCCAGCAAAATGTTTCTTAGGAAAGTAGTTGGATCAATTCGCTATCGTGCTGGCTTAATTATTGCCATGCCGATTATCTTTCTGTTCATTATTGTCGCGTCATTTATATGGTTGAAGCTAAACCTAATTGAAGATGATGAATGGGTGTTGCATACGCAAAAAGTACGACTAGAAACGCAAAAACTACTTAACTTACTGCTGGACTTGGAAACGGGTGTGCGTGGCTATAGCCTGACAGGCAGTCACCGCTTTCTGCAACCTTACATTGCGGCAAAATCTCGCATTGTTCCATCATTGGAAAAAATTAGAGAGCTGGTACAGGATAATCCTGAGCAACTTAAGGCTTTAGACTCAATCGAGGAAACCCTTCAGCAAAACATTCAGATTTTTGATCGTTATGTGTATTCAGAAAATTTTGCATCTATGACTCATTTAGTCAGTAAATCCAACCAAGAGCAGAATATTGATTGGAATAAAAGTCGGATTTTAATGGAAAGAGCACGGCAAAGCATTTACGAATTTTATAAAAATGAGGAGGTGCTGTTGGGCGATCGCCGGCGGCACCAAATTGAGTATCGAGAATTGGCATGGTCAATTATAATTGCTGCTGCCGTGATTGGTGGTATTGCTAGCTTACTCTCTGTTCGCTTGTTTTATCAGCTGGTTGCAGAACTAGAATCGCGCGAAAATTCCCTTAGGGAAAATAATGAAAAACTATCTGTTGTTTGTCATCAGCTTCAACGATTTACAGCCAATGCTTCCCATGAGCTAAGGGCACCTTTATCAGCAATTTTAAGTAATAGTCAACTGGCTCTAATGATCTTAGAAGAAGAGCTGCAAGATGACAGTGAATCCTTTACAACTGTGCAGCAAAACTTAAACAACATCTGCCAGATTGCAAAACAAATGGCCAATTTAGTCAGCGATCTGCTGTTTTTGGCTCGCCATGAAGGTCAGTTGGCCAATTGCCAATCGTTTAATGCCCATGCGCTGATTAAGGAATTAGCTGAAGAGTGGCAGCAGCCCATGGATGACCAAGGGATTACATTTGTGGTTCAACTCCCTGAATTGCCCATCATGGTAAAGGGTGACTTTTTGCTGCTCAAGCAAGCAATTGCAAATCTTTTGAGGAATGCCTGCGCCTATACCCCCCAAGGTGGCAAGGTGAAATTGGAAACTCAGTCAACGGAGCGCGAGGTTCAAATTGCTGTTGTGGATACGGGGATCGGCATTCCAGAAGCTGCCCTGCCCCATGTCTGCGAGCGCTTTTATCGCATTCATCAAGGTCAGAAACAACCGCAGGGCTTTGGTTTGGGGCTAGCGATCGTCAAACAAATTGTTGATGCTCATCAAGGACAGCTGCAAATTCACAGTCGCGTGGGGGAGGGAACAACGGTGACCATTACCTTACCCCCAAGCGGACGTTGACGGACGTTGACATAGTTCTGTCATTTTTTTTCCTTAATCTAGGGATTGAAGCATTGAGGACACAGAAGATGGTTAGGAAGTATTTATGGGCTTTGGGTATGTCTCTTTTTGTAGGTACTACGGGCGTTTTGATGCCACCGATAGCTCAAAGTGTTGCCCAGTCGGTAACTCCGATTCGTAATTTAGGCAATGTCTATGGCATTACCATTCGCGGCACCGTACGCAGTGCGGTTGGCAATCATTTCATTCTCGACGATGGCACGGGTCAAGTCATTGTGGATGCCGGTCCCCGTTGGTTTCACCAAATCAATCTCCAGCCCGGCGAAACCGTTACAGTTGTCGGCAAATATGATGATTATGACTTTGACGCCTTTCGCATTACCCGCGCCAATGGCGAGGTGATTAACATTCGTCCCCATGGTGGACCTCCCCCCTGGGCGGGTGGCCGGCGACGCTGGGAGCAACGACAGGCACGTTAGGAGGAAGCCCGTTACCACATAGGCGGCTGGGAAATTTTGTGAGGTAGCTAAAAATCTGGATGGATAGAGGGGGCAATTGCCCCTTTTATGTTCAGCTTTTAGCGATCGCTAGCCAAAATCAGCCTAGAATCCAGCCTAGTTCTATTACGGATTCTTGGGTTAAGGCATGAGTTTTTCGAAACTTTCCGCGCAAGGATTCTTGGTATAGTAGAAGCGTTTACGAACTACGGTTCACTCGTCATTGGTTAGCCATGCTACTGAAGTCTACAACACGCCACGTTCACATCTATGCCGGCCATGTGGTTGATGGGGAAGTTCATCCTGATACAGAAACGCTGACGCTGAATGTGGATCCCGATAACGAGTTGGAGTGGAACGACGCCGCCCTAGCGAAGGTGGAAGCCAAATTTCAGGAGTTGGTGGCAAATGCCGCTGGGGAGGACTTGACGGAATATAATCTGCGGCGCATTGGCTCGGACTTGGAGCATTTTATTCGCTCTTTGCTGATGCAGGGGGAAATTGGCTACAACCTCAACAGTCGTGTGCGCAACTACAGTCTGGGGATTCCTCGTGTGAATCACTCCTAGATTTATTCGATTTATTCATCCTCAATTGCGGATTATTTAACAGGTACTTTGACAGCGGCATTTCCCGCTACAGTCCTGACCTATTGGGATGGATAGAGGGAGTACAATCCTCTCTGCTAGTCGCTTTCACGGTTTTGAAGGTGTGCTCTCTTTGTGAAAGGCGCTGTGTTTGCCTTGTAGTACCGCTGAATTGGCCAAAAAAAAGAGGCCATTACTGACCTCAAAATGACACTTTGACCGCTGAAAATTGGGAGAGAGTTAAGGTCTAGAGGAGACCCCAGAAGTGAAGCACGCCTTGTTTGGTGATCAGTTCTGTGAGTAGCGCCGCCACAAAGCCGATCATGGCGAGGCGACCGTTCCAAATTTCAGCTTGGGGGGTGAATCCAAAGACCCATGCGTTGCGATCTTCAGCTTTGATGGTTTTGGTATCTTCCATGGTTTTGACTCCTGATCGAACCCTGTACCCTCACTGTAACAATTCTTTACTAATTCCGCAACATCTCTTAATATATTTTTCTCTATTGCTGTCCTAGAGGGCGATCGCGATATCCCTAATCAATGACTGTGGCCATCTTCACGTTCTCCAGCTTGGCGAGGATTTGCGGCTTGTAGTTTTCAAACTCTGCTTTGAGGAGATTACGGCTCACAATCGCTGGGGCAGAACTGGGCAAGCTTTTACTGGTTTGCAGCCAATCCCGTAGCAGTTGCCGCTGGAAGGTAGCGATCGTAAACATGCGGACATTGATGCAGTGTTGCGGATCCTCAAGGGAGAAAAAGAGCAGCGGATAGTAGCCGGTCTCCGAGAGCAAAACGCAGAGTTCTTGGTTGCGTGGCAGTTTCATATCCAAATAACAGGGCAACCAGCGGGGCCCTTGCTTGGGATCGTAGATGGCAGTAATCCAGAGGATCATCGGGTGGGGACTGGTGGTAAAGAGAAACTGGTTGTAGCGAATATTGAGCATGCGCCGATCAATTTCTGGGCGAGGCAGCATCACCCACAGCGAGGCGGCTGATTCCCGCTGTGCATACAAAGGCATCGGAAAGACAATTTCCGCTACGGGTTTATCGGCAGGCCAAACACTTTGCCAGCAGACTTCTTCAACCGTTGCAAGGGCAACAGGCGGTTGAGACTGGCGTTCTGAGGGTTGAGAGACTTTTGCAGCGACCTCTACCCCCGGCTGGGTGACTCGACTACTCCCAAACTGTTCCTCAAGGGCTGTTAAGACCTTGATAATTTCACCGACGTTTTGGGGGCGATCGCTGGGGGACTTGGCCATGCAGGCCATGATCAGTTCCTCAAGGACAGGAGGAAGATACAACCCTGGACTGGCCACATTGAAGGGCACTGGCTTTTGGAAGTGGTGTGCCTTAAACCAACTGCCAATGGAGTGGGTGTCCGCCTGAATGGGCATCTTGCCGGTGAGTAGCTCATACATGGTGATGCCAAGACTGTAGATATCCGAGCGGTGATCCAACTCTCGCCCTTCAATTTGCTCTGGGGAACAGTAGGCCAAAGTGCCCATAAACGACGAGGTTTGCCTTTTTTCAGAGACATCCCCCAAAAATTTGGCAATCCCAAAATCCAATAGCTTCGCAAGTTCCCCCATCGTGCCATCCTGAATCACAAGGACGTTGCTAGGTTTAATGTCACGGTGAATAATGGGGCATTTTTGGCCTTCGATGATAATTCCCTCATGGGCTACCTGCAGACCAAGGCACATATGGCGTGCAATTCGCAGAAATCGGCTTAAGGGCAGGGGTTCTTCTAGGAGCAAATCACTGAGGTTTTCGCCTTCCAAAAATTCCATGACGTAGAAGGGAATTTCCTCGTTGTTCATGCCGTAGTCGAGCACCCGCACCACGTGCATACTTTTCTGACCGAGGAGAGCACCCGCGCGCGCTTCTTGGGCAAAGCGGGTTTTCATGCGATCGTTGAGCAGGGTTTGCGACAGGAATTTAACGGCAACCGGAACGCCGCCAAGGAGAATGTCCTCTGCCCGATACACCCGCCCCATTGAGCCTTTGCCAATCAGCTCCGTCAGCTGGTACCGATTCATCAGAATTTGGCCAATGTTGGTATCGCGGTGCGGTTCTGACATAGTTGCCTCAAGGGGAAATCGGCTGGCGAGGTCGCAAACAGGGAAGCATTGTGTTGCTAGGTCGCTATGGTTATACGTCTATTATCTCTAGAGTCTTTAGGTTCTGTTTGATCCATTGGGGCGATCGCTCTCCCCTAATCCATAGTTTCTTAAGCCTTTTTAGGGTTCTAAGCATTAGGAACGCCTAACCAAGACATCAATGACGAACTGGTAATCTGAATCTCTTTATCGAGATCGGGAACGGGAATAAAGACCACACCGCCACTACAGGAAATTTCCCCCACCGATCGCCACTGATTCGCGGTATAGATATGGACATAATTAACTGCGCCCCGTCGCCAACTGCGCCACATCTCACTGGCAGCACAATCATAGAGTTGATAGCCTTCGGGAATGGCGGCACGGGTAAAGGGCACCAGTTGTGCCTTATTTTGAGCGAGATCAGGGAAGAATGATCCATGGGTCAATGCTTGTCGCAAAGATTCCCACGCATCGCAGTAGCGCTTGACCATGATCTGCGGTTGACCATTCTCACTTTTGCCCGTGGCAATGACGCCCGCTTTGTTGTCCACCAGTTGCCAAGTCCCTAAAACCGATTCAATGCGATAGTTGGGATTTGAGGCAAGGCTCTCAGCCCCATTGACAACATCGGCAACAAAAACAGCAAACAACTCGCTGTCATCCATGAACTCACTCCCGCTCCTGCTTTTTTATAGTTTACTTTGCCGCTCCAGTCGGAGAGAGGTCGGTCATTGTTTTTGCTCTTGTGAAATTAAAATATCTGCGAAAATTTCCTTTCTGAGGCGATCGCAAAGCTCCGTATAATCATGGATTGATAAGGTAGTTGCATGGCTGCCTTCACTGGACTCTTACGCAGGGGTATCTCCCACACTCTGACTGCTTTGAGATGCTTTGACTTCTGAGGTTAACCATGAAATATCGCATTTTAATGGCGACGCTGCTGGCGGTATGTTTAGGGATTTTTTCCTTGAGCGCCCCCGCCTTTGCCGCAAAACAGACTTTAACCTATGACGATATTGTCGGCACTGGTCTGGCCAACAAGTGCCCCACGCTTGATGATACGGCACGCGGTGCCTACCCCATTGATAGCTCCCAAACCTATCGCATTGCCCAACTGTGCTTACAGCCCACGACATTTTTGGTCAAGGAAGAGCCTAAGAACAAACGCCAAGAGGCCGAATTTGTCCCCACAAAACTGGTGACCCGCGAAACCACGAGCTTGGATCAAATTCAAGGGGAACTCAAGGTCAACAGCGATGGCAGCCTCACGTTCATAGAAGAGGATGGGATTGATTTCCAACCAGTGACCGTGCAAATGCCCGGTGGCGAGCGTATCCCACTGCTGTTTACGGTGAAAAACTTGGTGGCGAGCACTCAGCCCAACATTAGCAGCATCACCACTTCAACGGATTTCAAAGGGGAATTCACCGTTCCTTCCTACCGCACTGCCAACTTCCTCGATCCCAAAGGACGGGGCTTGGCCTCTGGTTATGATTCGGCGATCGCCATTCCCCAAGGTAAAGAAGAAGAGCTGGCTCGTGCCAACGTCAAACGCTTCTCCTTGACCAAGGGTGAAATTTCTCTGAATGTGGCGAAAGTGGATGGCCGCACGGGTGAAATTGCTGGCACCTTTGAAAGTGAGCAACTCTCCGATGATGATATGGGTGCCCACGAACCTCACGAAGTGAAAATTCAAGGGGTCTTTTACGCCCGCATCGAACCTGCCTAGGATCGACCAGTCCATGGCGACTCTTTTAGAACTCAGGGAACTGCGGGTCGCCTACCCTACAACGGAGACATCATCTGCTGCAACATTTGTAGTGGATGGTGTTTCTTTTTGTGTGGCCGCTGGGGAGCGGTTTGGCTTAGTGGGGGAGTCAGGTTGTGGCAAATCCACGATTGGTAAGGCCATTTTGCAATTATTGCCGACTGGGTCACAGGTTGCTGGGGCGATCGCCCTTCAGGGGCAATCCCTTTTGGGGCTGACCACTTCCCAATTGCGGCGACTGCGGGGCGAGCAAATTGGTTTGGTCTTTCAAGATCCAATGACGCGCCTCAATCCCCTCATGAGCGTCTATGACCACTGCGATGAGCTATTGCGGAGTCATTGCTCTGCTTGGAGTCGCTCCCAACGGCGGCAGCGCATTGTTGAGGTGTTGGATCGGGTGAAAATTTCGGCCAATCGCCTGCATCAGTATCCCCATGAGTTGAGTGGCGGGATGCGTCAACGGGTGGCGATCGCCCTTGCGTTGCTCTTGAACCCACCCCTGATCATTGCCGATGAACCAACAACGGCGCTAGATGTGACTGTCGCGGCGGAAATTCTCGATGAACTCACGCGCCTGTGCCAAGAAGAGCAGCGGGGACTGCTGCTGATTTCCCACGATCTGGCATTGATGGCCAAGTATTGCGATCGCCTTGCGGTCATGCACCAAGGCAAGATTGTTGAACGGGGAGCGGCTCGTCAAGTGCTGCAACAGCCCCAACACCCCTATACCCAGTCCCTACTTGCGGCCACCCAACTCACCGCTAAAGAAACCCCACCCTTGGACACTGCCCCAGAACTGCTGCGGGTTCACAATTTACAGCGGCACTACCGCTTGGGGGGATGGCTACAACCGCAAACCACGATTCGAGCGGTAGATGGCGTCGATCTGACGTTGCGCCGGGGAGAAACCCTTGGCCTTGTGGGCGAATCCGGCTGTGGTAAAAGTACGCTCTCGCGCTTGATTCTGAAACTGATTCCCGCCAACGCCGGTGAAGTGGTCTTTTTGGGGCGCAATTTAACTCAATTACCCGCGGCACAACTGCGCCCAGTCCGCCGCGATCTGCAAATGATTTTCCAAGACCCCCATGCCTGCCTTAATCCCAAAATGACCGTGGAGCAAAACTTGCTGGAGCCACTGCTAATTCATCGGCTGATGGCCAAAGAGGCTGCCCAAGAACGGGTACGCGAGATGCTGGCACAGGTGGAATTGACCCCCCCTGAAGCCTATGTTCATCGCTATCCCTATGCCCTATCGGGGGGACAACGCCAACGGGTGGCGATCGCCCGTGCCCTGATTACCCATCCCCAACTGGTGGTCTGTGATGAGCCGGTGAGCATGCTCGATGCCCATATTCAACGCCAAGTGCTGGCGCTGATGCAGCAGTTAAAAGAACAATTCCAACTCACGTATCTCTTTATTACCCACGATCTGGGGGTCGCCCGCTATTTTTGCGATCGCATTGCCGTCATGTACGCTGGCAAGATTGTTGAACTGGCGCCCACCGCCCAATTGTTTGCCCAGCCGCAACATCCCTACACGCAAAAATTGCTGGCCGCTGCTCTGTAGCTGGTCTTAACCACTTTTCCCCCATTTCTTAGGCAAACCCTAACCCAACTTCCCTAAGTTATAAACTGGCTGCCCACAGTGGATGAATTTGGAACGAGATACGCTTCATGGCTGAATATTTTGGTGATCTGTTACCCCGTGTCCTAAGCCGACGCACCGTACTAAAAACTGCTCTTTTTGGCGCGGCGGGTTTAACCCTTGCAACCCTGACCAAAGGGTGTGCCACTGCACCGGCTTTAGGCTTTCCAACGATTTACCCCAACACCGACGATAAAATTACGCTGCCTGAGGGCTTTGAGCATGGCGTCGTGATTCGCTGGGGCGATGCCCTCGATGGTGGTGAAAACTTGAATTGGAATCGCATTCACCAAACAGTCACCGCAGCTGATGTCCAGCGGCAGCAGCAGTGCTTTGGCTACAACTGTGATTTTGTTGGCTATCAGACCACACCCGATGGCAAGCATTTGCTCGTTGTGAATCATGAATACACCAATCCCGAACTCATGTTTCAAACGGTGGGCGATCGCCCCAATCAATGGCAAGCCGCACTCCAGCGGGAAGCCCATGGCCTCTCCATTGTCGAGATTGCCAAAAACGCCAATGGTGGCTGGCAATATGTGAAAGCCTCGCCCTACAACCGCCGAATCACAGGTTCAACGCCCTGCGAAATTTCTGGCCCTGCCAAAGGCCATGCCCTTTTGAAGACGGCTGGGGATCCCACGGGGACACGGGTCAACGGCACCCTCAACAACTGCGCAGCGGGCAAAACCCCTTGGGGCACGGTACTCACCTGTGAGGAAAACTTCCATAGCTATTTTGGCGGCAGTGATAGCAACCTGACGGGCATGGTGAAGGAGCTACATAAGCGCTATGACATTCCCAATGAGCGAGCCGATCGCTATGGCTTTTATCTCTATGAAGATCGCTTCAACATCGCGAAGGAACCCCAAGAGGCCTTTCGCTTTGGCTGGGTTGTGGAAGTGGATCCTCTTTCTCCGGATCGCGCCCCCATTAAACGCACAGCCCTAGGACGGTTTCGCCATGAGGCGGCGACAACGGTGATTGCCCCCGATGGTCGAGTTGTGGTGTATATGGGTGATGATGAACGCTTTGAGTATGCCTACAAATTCATTACCAAGGGCAAGTACCAAGCCAACGATCGCGCCGCCAATTTGAATCTGTTGGATGAAGGGGAACTGTACGTTGCTCGCTTTAATGACGATCTGACGGGTCAATGGCGAGCGATCGCCCGCGTTGAGGGCAGTACAATTAGCCCCAACCCCAATCTGCCCACAGCCTTCCAACAGGATCCTGCCCTGTGTTTTATTTACACCCGCGCCGCCGCCGATGCCCTAGGGGCAACAAAAATGGATCGACCCGAGGACTTTGAGTGGAATCCGGTCACCAAAAGTGTTTGGCTGGCGCTGACCTACAACGAGAAACGGAAGGCTAAGGCCACGGATGGCGCCAACCCGCGTCCTGAAAATGTGATGGGGCATGTGATTGAAATGATTGAGCAGGGCAATAACCCAACCGCCTTGCAGTTTCAGTGGCGTTTACCTTTGCTTTGTGGAGATCCCTCCGCCCCAGAGAAGAACCGCCAGTTAGTGCTGTATGGTGAACCCACCAACGCAGAGGTACCGCCAATCTCAGCACCGGATAACTTGACCTTCGATCGCGCCGGCAATGTCTGGATTGCCACCGACGGGAACCCAGGATCAAGCCGCCTTGGCAAAAATGACGGCGTTTATGTCCTCAATCCACAGCGCCGCGAACTGAAGATGTTCCTCTCTGGCGTGCCCGGCTGTGAAATTTGTGGGCCAGAGTTTAGTAGTGACTACCGCACCTTTTTCTGCGCGATCCAGCATCCGGGGGAAGGGGCAAAATCCACGGCTGATCTGTCAACACGCTGGCCCTATGGAGAAGAAGTGGTCGTGCCTCGGCCTGCCGTGATTGCCGTGTGGCGCTCAGATGGCCGGGAAGTGTCAGCCTAGGGTTTGCGGGAAGAATAGCGATTGATCCCTTCAGGACGCAGGGGAACTACGGGAGCAGCCCGGCGGCGGTGGGTTCTAGACGTTTTGGCGCGAGTGTTTGTGGCAGCGGGGAAGGCAATCACCTCTGCCTGCTGTCCTTCACGGGCACAGCGAATCAACAGGCCAGCGATCGCCATACTGGCCATAATTGAGCTACCGCCATAGCTAAAGAGGGGAAAGGGTAATCCTGTTGTCGGTAGGATACCAATGGCGACACCTATATTAATCAAGGCCTGTAGGAGTATGATCACCGTTGCCCCCAAGGCAATGAGCTGGATCAGGGGATCCCGCGCCTGATTCACCACCCGCATTCCCAGCCAACCGTAGGCCGCCAGCAGTCCTAGGAGCAAGAGGCACCCCAATAGCCCCATTTCCTCGGCATAGACCGCAAAAATAAAATCCGTGTGCTGGATGGGCAAATAGGAGAGCTTTTGCTGTGAAAAGCCATAGCCCGTGCCCAAAACGCCCCCCGAAGCAACCGCCAAGAGACTCTGCACCAGTTGGTAGCCATCCCCCATCGCATCCGCCCAAGGGTTGAGGAAGGACATCACCCGCCGCCGTTGATACTCGTTAATGCTCATGCTGAGGACTGCCAAGCCCAAGCCACTCATGGCTGTTAACAGCAGGGGCGCCAAGGGTAAACCTGCCCCAAAGGCCATCAGCCACAATGTCATGCCGCAGAGGGCGGTGGTACTGAGGTTCGGTTGGATTAAAATTCCCAGCAGCGTCACGGCAAAGGCCGTTAACCAAAAACAGCGTGCCTTGAGATGCAGCCGCCGCCACGAACTAAACACCCAAGCCGCTTGCAGGACTAAAAAAGGCTTCATCATCTCCGAGGGCTGGAGTTGAAAAAGACCAAGACTAATCCAGCGGGTGGCGCCCATCACCGTTGTCCCGACCCCCGGTAGGCGTGTTGCCCAGATCAGCAGCAGAAACAAAAAGAACCCTGGAATGGCCATCTGGAGCGATCGCCGCAGGGGTAGCCGTAGAAACAATTGAAACCCTGCCCAGCCAAGGGCAAGCCACAGCAACTGGCGCGTAAAGTAGTACAGCCCATCCCCTGTTTCGGCCAAACCCACGGGAAAACTAGCGGAAAAGAGGACGACCAACCCAAGACCAATCCACACTAGGGTCAACCAGTGGAGCAATCGTGCTTCTAGAGTCCACTGCCGCAGGTCGCCAACCGCTTCGCTGCGCCGCAGGCGATCGCCAAAGGGGAGAAAACGCCACCAACTCACGCTTAGATGACCCTCACTGGCATCGGCCACTATAGGAACAGTATCTAATCTGGCACAATTATTATGCATCTTTTAGAGCGACTGCCTGTGACTGTGCCTACAATTTCTGAACGCTTTGAGCAATGTCGTGCCCGCCAACGCTGTGCCCTGATTCCCTTTTTGACCGCCGGTGACCCTGATTTAGAAACGACGGTTGCTGCCCTCAAGGCCTTAGATGCCCATGGTGCAGATCTGATTGAACTGGGAATGCCCTATTCCGATCCCTTGGCCGATGGTCCTGTGATTCAGGCAGCCGCTACCCGCGCCCTGCAACGGGGAACTCGCCTCGAAGCAGTCTTAGAAATGACAACGGACTTACACTGCCAACTGAGGGCACCACTCATTTTATTTACCTACTACAATCCCATCTACCATCGAGGGGTCTCTTCATTTCTGAAAGCCGTTGCCCAAGCCGGGATCAAGGGCTTAGTGATTCCGGATTTGCCCCTTGAGGAAGCAGAACCCGTTCTTGCAGAAACAGCGCATCTAGGCTTGGAATTGACACTACTGATTGCGCCCACCACATCGCCCGAACGGATGCAGGCGATCGCCACCGCCTCCCAAGGTTTTATCTACCTTGTCAGCACCACGGGCGTCACAGGGATGCGCCAAAAAATGGCCACTCGCGTTCAGGAACTATTGGGCACACTGCGGCAAATTACCCCCAAGCCCATTGGTGTCGGGTTTGGCATTGCCAGTCCAGAGCATGCCCGTCAAGTGCGCGATTGGGGCGCCGATGCTGCCATTGTTGGTAGTGCCTTTGTCAAACGGCTGGCAGAACCAGAGCAGGGAGTTGCCGCTGTCGCCGAGTTTTGTCAGTCACTCCGCACAGCCCTCGATACGCCCTAGGGACGCACCGTCAACGTAAAGTAAATGCCATCGGACTGCAAACTGCGGGTTTGACCGGGCAGATCAATCAATGGTGCCGCGTACTGGAACTGAATGTCTAAGTTGGGCGTTGGTTGCACCAAGAGTCCCATGCCTAAACTGGCAATCACATTGTTAGGCACTGCACCCGCAGGATTACGGCTATTGTTCCAGACCACCCCCAGATCAAACAGGGGCCCAATGGAAATAATTGGGCGACGATTGGCAGTGCGCAGTACGGGAAAACGGGCTTCCCCAGAGAACCGCAGGCCATTATCCCCAGAGAGGGCATTGGTTGAGTAACCCCGCACCGACAGGGGGCCACCAATGACAAATTGGTGAAAGGGGAGCAGGCTATTGGGACTCAGTTGCACATCCGTACGCAAAATCAAGAAGTTATCTGCCCAGAGGCGTTGCAGCCGCTGTCCCTGTCCCAGCCAGCTAAAGAAAGTACCATCAGGGGTTGGACTGGGGTTTTCGGTGGCGCCAAAGATCGGCAGGCCAAAGTTGAACTGCGAACGAAAGACCCATGCCCCTTGGGGATCACGGCGGATATATTCTTGGCTCACTTCCAGCACTCGGGTGGCACTATAGCCCGATGAATCAGAACCAATGGAAATGGGGGTTGGCACTCCCAAAACAAAAGTCTGTGCCGACTGCATCAGGAAGCCAATGCCAAAGGCTAGTTCCTCACGGATATTGCGAATCACCGGTTGGCGAAAACTGGCTTCGTAAATAGAAGACTCACTGCGAATATTCAAGCCAGCAAGGGCGGGGGGGCGGGTAATTTCGCTGTCTGCTTGTACGGTGCGAATGGTGAGTGTGCCATTCATGGCATTGAGGGGCAGACTGTAGCCAAACTCCACAGTGTTGGACGCTCCCCAGTCAAACGTGCCTAGGTTATTACCGATGGCGTAGGAACCGTAGACGCTATCGCCGCGACCACTGAGGTTGTTGTATCCCAAAAAGGCCGTGGCCCGATCCGGGGCGATCGCTGGCGGCGTATTGTTATCCAAACCAAAAGCAGCATTAAACCAGCGGGCAGGTACCACCCGTACCACCAAAATACTGTCCTGGGGCGTCGTGCCGGGTCGCAGACTGGCAGAAAGATTGGCAAAGAGAGGATCCGTTCGCAGCAGGCGCAACTGCTCTTCCAGACGATTGGAGTTGAGGGGCACGCCGGCACCGAGGGCAATACGACTGCGAATATAGCGTTGGATAATTCCTTTATTCCCTTCAATACGAATGTCCTCTAGGCGGCCTTCAAGCACTTGAATCGTGATTACCCCATCCCGTGCCACCTGCTCGCCTAAAACGGCGCGAGAGGTCAAATAGCCCCCCTCAAGATAGAGTTTTGTAATCGCATCGGCAGCGCCTTGTAGCTCCGCAAGCGTCACCTGACGCCCTTCCAAGGGCTTAATAATCGGATCAAATTCCGCAGGCCCAAAGATAGTACTGCCTTCAACAACAATTTTTTGTACAGGTATTAAAACATTTTCTGACTCGGGGGTTGGGCTAGGGGGTGAAGGGGGCGGTTCAAGAGCGGGTGGCGAAGGGGAGGGTAGAGGGGGTGGTTCCGGTAGGGGGGGCTGAATATCCTGTTGGGTGGGGGTGATAACTGGAATCGCTAAAGCAGGTAACACCGCTCCCGTACTGCCGAGAACAGAGAGAAGGGCAACGGGTGCAAATAAGTTTGTTTTCACGTCCTCAACCCCAATGCTTAGTTATTTGGTTTTAGATAGGGCAGCAAAATCAATACAAAAATTTGTCTCTTTTCCTGAGGGTCAAGCCCAAGGAACCATCGGCGTGAGGAGTTATTGATTCTTGCCTTCAGATTTTAGCGGATCATTTGTGGTTGTTGGCAACGATCGCCCCCATCAACACTGACTCCGAACCTGTTTCAAGCGGGGGGAAGTGCCGTTTCAGCAGTGCCATCAGGGTTATTAACGAGGGCGGATTCATCAATGGCCAAATCAAACCAAAAGGTACTGCCGACCCCCAATTCACTAATTAAATGAATTTGTGTATTGTGCTTGTGGATAATATCTTGGACAATGGCCAACCCCAGCCCTGTCCCCTCTAGGGTATGCACGCGATTCTCAACGCGGAAAAACCGTTCAAAGACGCGGGGTTGATCCTCTGGGGCAATGCCCATACCCGTGTCGGCGACTTCAATGCGCACCCGTTCCTGCTCTGGATCGCTGGGGGGATGCCAGACATAGGCACGAATGGTTACCCGTCCATTTTCGGGGGTAAACTTCAAAGCATTCCCCACCAAGTTAGTGAGGGCACCAATGAGTAGATCGTAGTTGCCCCAAACCGGTGGCAAGGGGTTTTCCACTTCGGCAGTGAGGGTAATGGACTTATTGGCAGCATTGAGTTGGTAGGTGCGCATGATCTGATCAATCACCTGCGCCATCTGTACCGAGCCAAATTGATAGGGGCGACCCGATTCGAGGCGAGAAATATCGAGGAAATCATTCACAAGGCGGGTCAGGCGATCGGTCTCGTGATTCGCGGTTTCCAGAAACTCCTGCTGCTCTTTTTCACTAAGACTGCTGCCGTACTCTTGAATGGTTTCGATGATCGATTTGATATTGAATAGAGGTGTGCGCAATTCGTGGGAAACATTGCTAATCAATTGCGCTTTGGCTTCGTTGAGTTCCACCTCGCGGGTGATGTCCTGAATCGTAATCGCAATGCCCTTGGGTTTTTCCCGTTGCACATCCATAACCGTTGTCAGCAAAATGCGTACCGATCGCGAGCTGGGTTCTTGGAGCGTGACGCGAAATTCTCCCCCTTCCGATTCGCCCTTGGAGGCTTTGTAGAGAGGACAGGTGAGTTTTTCACACACCGGCGCCGGAAAACAGTTCAGGGCATTTTGACCAATGACATTCATTCCCTCCCAATTAAAGAGACGTTGAGCCGTGGGGTTGACCAAAATAATCCGCATGTCAGTGTCCAACAGGATTGCCCCATCGGCAATGGTGGAAACCAAGGTATCCAGCTTGGCTTTTTCCGCTTGCAGTTCTTCAATGTTTTGCGCTTCGTAGGAAGCAAGCCGCTCTGCCATGTCATTAAAGCTAGCAATCAACTCCCCCAGTTCACCACCAAAGGGCAGGTTAATGCGTTGCTTAAAATTTCCTGCGGCAATGTTTTTCACCCCCTGTACCAACTCTTTGATGGGTTGGGTAATGGTCAGGGCATTGAACACCCCGCCCAAGATCACCATGATCCAGAGGGAGACAAAGACGGCGATCGTGAGATCCCGCGTGAGATTGGCAGAGGCAATAAGCGTTTGGTTGGGATTAATGCCCAAAGCCACAACTCCTAGATTTTCATCATTAAATATCAATGGCACAAAGACATCGGCCACAAGGCCGTCGGGGGTTTGGTGTTGGCGCACAAGGGGTTCTTGGCTGGCACGGTAGGTGTCCGGCAGTTGAATACGGCGGCGCAGGGTCAGCGCACTTTCCACTTGGGGGGCAGAGTAGGGGAGGCCATAGTAAATTTCGCCATCGGGATCGGCATAAAGGATGTAGCGAATACTGGCACTGCGCTCATAGAACTTACGGGAAAATTCGGCAACAGCGGCGGTATCCCCCTTGGCCACGAGGGGCGCCACATCGGCAGCTAAGAGCAACCCCAAATCGCGGCCATAGCGGGTGTCATTGAGGTGGGCATTGGTTTGAATGGTATTCACCGCCCAAAAGGTGAAACCACTCATGATGATCGAGACCACGAGGGTTGCTGTGGCCATGAGGCGGGTTTGAATTTTGAATTCCGACCACCAACGGGCAATGCCCCGCAATTTATCGCTCAAGTCCCCTTGGGTTTTCTCGGTTTTCAACACCACCATTGCGCCTAACGTACGAAAAATTTTCCCTGATTCTACGGGATTTTGCTCACATTTTTATTGTGGCATCTGAGAGGGGTTCCAAGCGGGCAAACTCTTCAATGCGGCGGCTATAGCGTTGCAGCATCTGCTCACTCCAAGTGGCATCGGGACTATTGACGTAGAGGTGTACCAATGGCTCACTGGCATCGGGCAGAATCAGTACCCAGTGGTCAGTATTGGGTTCACCAATTTTGACGCCATCAATGAGACTCAAGTGATTGCGGGGATGGGTTTCCACCAAGTGGCGCATCAATGACCCTTTGGCAATCCAAGGACAGCGAATCGGGCGATGATAGTAGTGGACGCGGGGCAGTTCTTGGCGCATGACGGTGAGGGGTTTGCCAATCAGTGCCAGCAGTTCGATCAGGGTGGCGATCGTAAACATGGCATCAAATCCCGGATGCAGTTGTGGGAAAATAAATCCCGTTTCCGCAGAACCGCCGAGAACCACACCGCTGTGGTGTTGGCAGGCTTCCATGAGATCAGTGGGGTTGGTGCGACTGCGAATCACTTGTCCGCCCTGTTGATGGGCGATCGCCTCCACCGCACTAGAAGTTGTGACCGGCACCACGACAGTGCCCCCCGGATGGGTCAAGAGGATCAAGTAGGTCATCAACGCTGTGAGTTCTTGATCACTGAACACCTGACCGGCATTGTCCACTAAGGTCAACCGTTCACCATTGGCGGAGACTTGCACCCCCAAACTGGCAGATAGCGCTGTCACCACCTGTCCCAGTTCCCGCAGGAGTCGCTGTCGCTCGAGAATATTGAGGGGGGTTGGGTGCAGGGTGGCATTGAGAACAACGGCATCACAGCCAAACTTACTGAGGATTTGTGGCAAGACAACCCCAGAAACGGCATAGGCATAGTCAATGACAATTTTGGCGGCGCTACCATAAAACAGTTGGGTATTTAGCCACTTTTCAAAGCCCTGGGCATAGGCGGCCACGCAGTTGTTGGGATGGGTCATGACACCGACATCCGTAAGTAGGGCGCGGCGAATATCTTCGCGGAAGTAGGCGGTTTCAATTTGCCGCTCTTTGGCTTTGCTCAGGTTGATGCCCTTATGGTCAAAAAACTCAATCAACAGTTGATCGGCGCGATCGGGATGGGCACGCACATGAATTCCGCCGCTGACTGAAAGGGTTTGGGCAGCAAAGCGGGCAATCGGTAGGGCGATCGCCTCCAAATTGAGGACATGAATCCCCACCGACATCAAACCCGACATCAGAGCATGGGACACCATCCGCGACACATTGCGCTGATCTCGCGACACCAGCACACTAGTTCCGGGCTCAAGGATTGAAGCATAGGCGGCCGCCAGCCGCACAGCAAACTCCGGTGTAATGTCCACATTGGCCACACCGGCTACCCCCCGCTGGCCAAAGAGATAGCGTTGCCCCGTTGTGCCCCAGATCAGGCTTTCATTGACAATTGCACCCGCTTCAATGCGTTTGCCCGGCCAAAGCCGCACCCCCTGACTGAGGCTAGCTTCCTCCCCGACCACACAGCGACTGCCAATAATTACCCCTTCGTGCACCCTCACATGGCGATCGACATGGACATGGCGAGCCAAAATGCAGTGCTCTAATTCACTGTCATCCCCAATAAAACAGCCACTCCAAGCCACCACTGAGCGCAACCGACTGCCATTACCAACAATCACGTTATCTCCCAAGATCGTCCCTGCCCCAAGGGTGACCCCCGCACCAAAGCGGCAGTTATTGCCCAAGACTAGCGGCGCCTGTAGCTGAACTGTTTGCGGCAATGTGGTGTTGTGCCCTACCCAAATTTGCGGCTGAACTTCGTGCCCCTGAATTTCCAAGTGCACGCGGCCATAGAGGGCATCCTGTTGCACCTGTTGATAGGTTTGCAGACTACCGACATCGCACCAGTAGGCATCGGTGATATAACCATACATCGGCACATCCGCCTGCAATAGCAACGGGAATAAATCCCGCGAAAAATCCCGCTCGATGCCGCTATTGAGATAGTCCATGACAGCAGGGCTGAGGATGTAGATGCCTGTATTCACCGTATCCGTAAAGACTTCCCCCGCTGAGGGCTTCTCGAGAAACCGCCGCACGCGACCATCGCTATCAGTAAAGACAATACCAAACTCCTTCGGTTGAGGTACACGGGCAAGGATCAGGGTTACGGGAGCACCGTGCTGCTGGTGAAAACGGAGGGCATCGGTTAAATCGATATCGGTAATGCTATCGCCACTGACCACCAAAAAAGGATCCGTTAGCAAATTGGCAATGTTTTTGACTGAACCTGCTGTGCCAAGGGGCTGCTCTTCCTCAACGACATAGCTTAGGTGCACCCCAAACTCATTCCCATCGCCAAAATAGTCGCGCACGACATCGGGGAGATAGTGCAATGTCATGACCACATCATCAAGGCTATGGCGGCGTAGGAGATTGAGAATATGCTCAGCAATGGGACGATTGACCACCGGCACCATTGGCTTAGGTAGATCACAGGTGAGGGGACGCAACCGAGTACCACTTCCCCCGGCCATGAGGACGACACGCACTGTTTTCTCCTTTGTCAAACCTCGCCCTAGGATCCCAGTGTAGGAGAGGACGGCAGGCTCAGGGGGATGGCTTCAGGAAACTGCAATGATTTTTGACACTTGAGAGTAGCCTAGGCATAAAAAAACCTACCCTGGGTAGAGGGCAGGTTCAGAGCATGATATAACGCGATCGCGCCTAGGCAGTAAAGCCAGCTTTGTATTCGGCGATCGCCTCTTTCAGCAAGGCTTCAGCTTTTTCATCCAGTTTTTGGGTGGTGCGGATGATTTCGCCGTATTCGGGCTTGCTTGTGTGCAGGTAGTCCCGCAGACCGGCAACAAACTTGGCCACTGCCTCAACGGGGATGTCGTCAAGGTAGCCATTGGTACCGGCGTAAATGGTTGCCACTTGGTATTCCACCGGAATGGGTGAGTACTGGGGCTGCTTGAGAATTTCCCGCAGGCGTTGGCCTCGTGCCAGTTGGTTTTGGGTGGCTTTATCCAAGTCAGAGGCAAACTGGGCAAAGGCTTGCAGTTCATCAAATTGCGCCAATTCCAGCTTCAGTTTGCCAGCCACCTGCTTCATGGCTTTGATTTGAGCAGCAGAACCCACCCGTGACACGGAAATCCCCGCGTTGATGGCAGGACGCAAGCCAGCGTTGAAGAGGTCAGAGGAGAGGAAGATTTGACCGTCGGTAATGGAAATGACGTTGGTGGGAATGTAGGCAGACACGTCACCGGCTTGGGTTTCAACCACAGGAAGCGCCGTCATGCTGCCACCGCCGAGGGCATCGTTGAGTTTGGCGGCACGCTCCAGCAGGCGGGAGTGGAGATAAAACACATCCCCAGGGTAGGCTTCACGACCGGGAGGACGGCGCAGCAGCAGCGACATTTGCCGATAGGCTTGCGCTTGTTTGGAGAGGTCGTCATAAATGACGAGGGTGTGCTTGCCTTGGTACATGAAGTACTCAGCAATCGTGGCACCGGTGTAGGGGGCGAGATACTGCAAAGCGGCTGGATCACTGGCGTTAGCGGCAATCACAATCGTGTAATCGAGTGCACCCCGCTCCCGCAGCACGTTCACCACTTGAGCGACACTGGACGCTTTTTGACCAATGGCCACATAGACGCAAATCACATCTTGGCCTTTTTGGTTCAGAATTGTGTCAATGGCAACGGCCGTTTTTCCGGTCTGGCGATCGCCAATGATCAGTTCTCGCTGACCACGACCAATGGGAATCATGGCGTCAATAGCCGTAATCCCCGTTTGCAACGGCTCACACACCGATTTGCGCTGGACAATACCGGGGGCAGGGGATTCAATCAGGCGGGTTGCCGTTGTGTGGATCTCGCCTTTGCCGTCAATGGGGCGCACTAGGGCATCCACCACCCGACCAATGACCGCTTCACCCACAGGCACGGAAGCAATTTTGCCAGTGGCCCGCACCGTACTGCCTTCTTCAATACCGAGGCCATCGCCCATCAGCACCACCCCCACGTTATCCTCTTCGAGGTTAAGGGCAATTCCCACGGTGCCGTCTTCAAATTCCACCAATTCTGAGGCCATCACTTTGTCGAGGCCATAGACACGGGCAATGCCATCGCCCACCTGCAAGACAGTACCGACATTATCGACTTTGATCGACTGTTCGTACTGCTCGATTTGCTGGCGAATAATGCTACTGATTTCGTCGGGTCGGATACTTACCATAGAAGTCGCTCTCAAGGGTTGAACAGTTTACAAAGGGACGTTAGGCGGCTTGCGCCAAGGTGAGACTGAGGCGGCGGAGTTGACCCCGCAGGCTGGCATCAAAGATTTGGGAGCCAACTTTAATCACCACACCACCAATTAGTTCGGGATCGCAGGCAGTAACCAGCTCTACATCGGCAGCACCGGTCATGGCTTTGACCTTTTCAACCACGGCACGGCGTTGATCGTCGTTGAGTTCGACGGCACTGGTGACTTCCGCCAAGACCACATTGCGGAGTTTGCGCACAAGGGCACGATACTGCTCACAAATAGGGCCAAGAAAGTTAATTCGCCGCCGATCCACGAGCAACATTAAGAAGTTGAGGAAGTAGCCATGCACCTTCTCCACGGTCAACTGCCGCAGCACGTTCTTTTTGGCCTCAGGCTTGATCAGGGGATTGGCGAGAAACTGTTGCAGTTCACTGGAGCTGGCAAGGAGTTCCAGAATTAACTGCGTGTCCTGCTGAAACTGATCAATGAGGTTGTGGGTTTGCGCTAACGACAGCAGCGCCTCGGCATAGGGTTCAACCAGTTCACCACGGACAGTGGTCTGCATCATTTGCCTCCTAGTAGGGCAATACTGCGATCAACAAGGGTACGCTGAAGGTCTGGATTTTGGCTCAAACGCGCTTTGAGTTGGTTTTCGGCCTCGGCAAGTGCCCTAGCGGCAATCCGCTCACGAATTTCGGCGATCGCCCGCTCAGTGGCGGCACTCGTATCTTGGGAAGCGGTTTCCTTCAAGCGCTCAATTTCCCGCTTGGCTTGGGCAATGAGTTCTTCCTTTGCAGCCTTGGCACGGGCAAGGGCGTCTTCGCGAATGCGTTGTGCCTCCTGCTTGGCCTGAGCCAGTTTTTGCTGCTCTTCGGTAAGGCGGGCAGCGGCCACTTTCTGGCGTTCTTCGGCTTCCGCAATGGCTGTGGCAATTTGTTGCTGGCGATCGCCCAAGGTTTTGCCAAGTACGCCCCGCCCAAAATACACCAATACCCCAATAATGATGGCAAGGTTGATCACATTGGTTTCGAGCAAATTGGTGTTAATGCCAAAATGCCCCGCTTCTTCCGTTGCCAATAAAAATACTGCGTCCATGACCCACACTCCTAGGCCAGTAACTTCGCTAATAACTGTTCACTCAAGCTGGCAACTTGACCCTCAAGCGCTTGCAGTGTCGCCTGCTTTTGCTGATCAATCTCTGCTTGAATCTTGAGTAACTCTGCCTGCACGGCCTGCTGTGCTTCGGCAATTTCGGCGGTGGCAATTTTTTGTGCCTCGGCTCTGGCCTCTTCAATCAAGGCTTGGGCTTGGCGACGGGTACTGGCCAATTCCTGCTCATACTGCTGAGCCAGTTCAGTGGCCTGTTGCAACCGCTCCTTGGCCTGCTGCAAGTTGGTTCGGATATATTCATCCCGATTGTCCAGCGCCTGACCCAAGGGCTTGTATAGCAGCGCATTCAAAATGACGGTCAAGATTAAGAATTGCACAGCCATCAGGGGTAGGGTGGCATCAAAATCAAACATCAGCCTCTCCAGAATGGGGGATCGGGGGAAAGCTCATCCAAGCCTCCCCCACTGGGGTTAATTAGGATGCAAAGGGGTTGGCAAACAGGAGCACCAGCGCAATCACCAGACCGTAGATGGTCAGCGACTCCATGAATGCCAAGGTCAGCAGCAGTGTACCCCGAATTTTACCTTCCGCTTCCGGTTGCCGCGCAATCCCTTCCACGGCTTGACCAGAGGCATTCCCTTGACCAATCCCAGGCCCAAGCGATGCCAAACCAATTGCCAGAGCAGCAGCCAAAACAGAAGCAGAAGCGACTAACGGATCCATAGTTGATTTCCTCGAGACGTAGTAGGACGAAACAAAATTTCCAGAGATAACAATAGCAGGGTATGTACCCCTTTTAGGAGTGCGCCTCTTCGTGCTCGCCGCCATGTCCCTCCATGGCCTCCCCAATATAGGTGGCTGCAAGGGTGGCAAACACAAGGGCTTGAATGGCACTGGTAAAGAGTCCCAAGGCCATCACGGGCAAGGGCACAAACAAGGGCACCAGCAACACCAAGACCCCCACCACCAATTCATCCGCCAAGATGTTGCCAAAAAGACGGAAGCTCAGGGAAAGCGGTTTTGTAAAATCTTCCAAGATGGCAATGGGAAGTAAGACGGGCGTTGGCTCGATGTACTTGGTGAAATACTTCAGCCCCCGCTTGCGTAGCCCGGCGTAGAAATAGGCCAAGGAGACCAGCAAAGCCAAGGCCACGGTGGTATTGATGTCATTGGTGGGTGCTGCTAGCTCCCCTTCTGGCAGTTCGATGAGTTTCCACGGTACCAGTGCGCCTGACCAGTTACAAACAAAAATGAACAGGAACAGTGTCCCCACAAAGGGAACCCAAGCTCGGTACTCGTGCTCACCCATTTGGCTCTTGGTCAAATCGCGGATGAATTCCAGCGCGTATTCCATCAAGTTTTGAATACCACTGGGCACCCGTTGGATATTCCGCGAGGCGGCAAAGGCCGCCGCAATCAGAATGGCCATCACAAACCAAGTGGTGATGAAGACTTGACCGTGAACTTTTAGGTTGCCAATATGCCAGTAGAAATGGTGCCCCACCTCCAACTTGGCAAGGGGAAGAGCTGTCCAAAGGTGTATCAAAGGCATCATGCCTCCGCGCTCGGTTGTCTAAGCACTACAGTGAGCCAGCGTTAAGGGGACGGCAAAACCGTACGAAACATATAGACCAGAATGGCGGCTTTGTAGGTTAAGAACCCCAAGAACACTGGAATAATATGTAGCTCTTGCCAACGGGCTGCCAAAATAATCACAACCACGACGACAAGGAGCTGCGTTTTCCCCAGCTTTTTCTGGTCGTTTCCTAGGCGCTCCACACTGCGGGCGAGGAGCCGCAGATAAATTAGGCTCGCACTTGCCCCCAAAAGGTAATTCAACGCTGTGTTCAGGCCGTAAATCAGCCAAACCGCTCCAAAGGCGATCGCCATCAGCACAAGGCTTGTCGTGAATAATTCGCGACAGAGTTGATAAAACTCGGCCATCGAGCCGCCCTTCTTTGGGGAATTGGCAATGGTTGATGGCACAGAGGGTGCTGAAGCAGAATCGGGAACGGTCACAGCAGAATAGGGAGCATCCGAGGATGCCTTGAACTGGCCACTAAGCATCCTATCACGCAGTGGTTACATTTCATTACGGGATTCTGCTTCGTCGATATTGCTGTTCATTTCATTGCGAATGTGCCGCTCAAGTAGTTGAAAAATCTCCTGTAGGCGTTGCGGATTGGTGAGGTAGAGGTATCCCAGTAGGGCTTCAAAGCCAGTAGCTTGACGGTAAATTTTTGCGGCAACTCGCTTTGGGCCATCGGCAGCCGCATTGCGACCCTGACGAAAAATCGAGCGTTCGGTTTCGGTGCAATGCTGCCAGAGGAAGTCCATATAACGGGCTTGACTTTCGGCACGCACATGCGCCACCACTTGGCGGTGGTAGGTATTAATACGTTGGGGGGGGGTTAGAAAAAGCCAGCGGATAAAGAGTTCATAAACGGCGTCGCCAACGTAGGCCAAAGCCGCCGGTGGCAGTTGATGGGCGGGAATTTTGGGGGGAACAAGGGGCAATAATCCAGCAGAGTCCAGCATGACGTTTCAGCTAAAAAGACCCCCCTTAGTTTTACTGCCACAGGAACAGAATGTTTAGGAATGGGTTTCGCCAGTAATTTGGGCGATCGCCGTCGCCAGATCCGGCTGAAGGGGCAAAAAGTTCTCTAAACGCACGAGTTTGACCGTTTGGGTGACGCGGGGATTGGTGACAATTTGCAGTTGACCCTGATGCTCTTGGGCTTTTTTGGCCAGTTGTACCAAAATGCCGAGGCCAGAGCTGTCAATAAACTCAATTTTTGAAAGGTCTAAGATGACGTTGGCAGGCCCATCGTCAAAACACTTACTAATGACCTTGCGAAAGGCCGACTCGGAGAACGCATCAATGAGACCCGTCAGGCGAAACACTTGATAGTTATCGCGAATCTCACGGGTACCTCTTAGGCTTTGGGTGAGGGCAAGTGGTTCAGAAATGAGAGCCTCCTTTGCCGATAACTGCACACACAAAACGATAGAAGACAAGTATAGATAAACGTGGCATCCTTGTCTATGACTTGATCGCTAACTCAACAAAAGTTTGGAAGTGCAGCAACCGCAGGAAGCTCTTTGCCAGAACCGCATCAGGTATTGCCCCTAGGAGTCGCCCCAATGAAATTCTCCAAACTCGTGATGAGCCTTCTCAGCAGTAGCGGTCTGGGATTGCTGAGTTTATCTATTTTCGCCCAAGAAACGCCAGCGGCGACTTATCCCCCAGAGGCGATCGCGGTCTTTATGCAGGAGTGTCAAACCAAATTTGCGGCGCAAGCGCCTCCCGGCTTTGGCGATCGCGGCATCGCTATTGCACTTGCCTGATAAACCGCCTCCAAGAAAAAATGAGCTATGAGGAATTTCAGAAAATGACTGCCGACAATGAACCCCCGGAAGTTAAAGCCGCAATCAATGAATGTATTGGCGCTATTTTCTAGTGCGCCTAGGATGGACGGGTGATGAGCCTGCGCCTCTTTTGGCATCGTCGCGATCTGCGCCTGAGTGACAGTGTGGGGTTGGCGGCTGCCTACACCCAAACTCCCAAAGTGGTTGGCATTTTTTGCTTTGACCCGGCGATTCTCAGTGCCTCGGACATTGCGGCGGTGCGGGTGACATACCTCGTGGGTTGCCTACAGGCCTTGCAAGAAGCCTATCAGCGACTTGGGGGGAGCTTTTTAATTTTTCATGGTGACCCGCGTCAAATTCTGCCCCAAGTGGCCAGTGGCTTAGGGGCGGTGGCGGTGCATTGGCATGAGGATGTGGAACCCTACGGTCGCGATCGCGATCGCGCTGTGGCTGCTGCCCTCAAGGAAAAGGGAATTGCTGTGGAAACTGCTTGGGATCAACTCCTGCATCCCCCAGAGGCCGTACAAACAAAACAGGGGCAGCCCTACACCGTCTATTCCCCCTTTTGGCGCAACTGGTCAAGCCTAGCTAAACCAGAGCCTGTCCCCAGCCCCAGCCACCTCGAACCCCTCACCGCAATAGAACAAGCAACTGCACGAACCTTGGGGGCGATTTCTCTCCCCACTGCCAAGGATTTGGGATTTCATTGGTCAGGAGAACTGATCCTTGCTCCCGGTGAAGCCGCCGCCCAAGCACAACTGGAGACATTTATTGGCCAGCACATTCAAGACTATGGTGAGCAGCGCAACTATCCAGCGCAACCTGGAACCTCCCTCTTAAGCCCTGCCCTCAAGTTCGGTGTCATTGGTATTCGTCGTGTCTGGGCAGCCAGTCAGGCCGCTATGGCCGCAGCCCGCAGTGAAGAGGCAAAAACGAGTATTCGCACGTGGCAGCAGGAATTGGCGTGGCGGGAGTTTTATCAGCACGCCCTCTATTGGTTTCCCCACTTGGCGGAGCGTCCCCATCGTGAACGATTTGCCACTTTTCCTTGGCTGAATCACGCAGAACACTTTGCGGCTTGGTGTGAGGGTCGCACCGGTTACCCAATTGTGGATGCCGCCATGCGCCAACTCAATGAAACGGGTTGGATGCATAACCGCTGCCGCATGATTGTGGCCAGTTTCCTCACTAAGGACTTGATCATCAATCCCCAATGGGGTGAGCGGTACTTTATGCAAAAACTGATTGATGGCGACTTGGCAGCCAATAATGGCGGTTGGCAGTGGAGTGCCTCTAGTGGGATGGATCCAAAGCCGCTGCGGATTTTTAACCCAGCCAGTCAAGCGCAAAAATTTGATCCTGAGGCGGAGTATATTCGCCGTTGGCTGCCGGAGTTGAAATCCCTCGATACGGCAGATTTGGTGACGGGAACTATTTCTCCCCTAGAGCGGCATCGCTGCGGTTATCCCTTGCCAATTGTGGATCACGGCCAGCAACAGCGGCGATTTAAGCAGCTCTATCAAGCGCATGTTCGTTCACCCATCCCTCAAGGATAAAATTGACATTCCCCTGATCAGCGCAACAGCGTTATCCTGAAAAAGAACGATTTTTGCGGTTGCATCGCGCCCATGAATATCCTTGGTAGTCTGCTCACTCCCCCCACCACCCCCATTCAAACCCGTCCCCGCCGTGGCATTGAAATTAAGTCCAAGCGAGAAATTGAGATTATGCGGCAGGCCTCGCGCATTGTGGCGACGGTGCTCAAGGAAATTTCCCAGATGATCGAGCCGGGCATGACGACGGCGGATCTCGATGCCTATGCCGAGAAACGCATCCGCGAAATGGGGGCAACACCGAGCTTCAAAGGCTATCAGGGCTTTCCGGCCTCCATTTGCGCTTGCATCAACAACGAGGTGGTTCATGGCATTCCCAGCCCCCGCAAAGTGATTCGCAATGGCGACATCGTTAAGATTGATACCGGTGCCTACTACAATGGCTTCCATGGCGACTCTTGCATTACGATTCCAGTGGGGGAAATCTCCGAGGAAGCGGCCAAGCTGGTAAAAGTGGCTGAAGAAGCCCTCTACCGCGGCATTGAGCAGGTTAAAGAAGGCAACTACCTCATGGATTTGGCGGGTGCTATTCAAGATTATGTCGAAGCCAATGGCTTTGTTGTGGTCGAGGACTTTACTGGCCACGGCGTGGGGCGCAATCTCCACGAAGAACCTTCGGTATTTAACTTCCGCACCAATGAACTTAAGAATGTGCGGCTACGGGCGGGGATGACCTTGGCCATTGAACCCATTGTGAATGCGGGTTCAAAACAGGTGCGGATTTTGCGCGATCGCTGGACAGCGGTTACGGTTGATAATTCCCTCTCTGCCCAATTTGAGCACACGGTCTTGGTCACCAAAACGGGCTACGAAATTCTCACCGATCGCACCCTTGTCTAACCCCTATGACGAAAATCCCCCCCGAAGTCCTCGAACGCCACTGCTTTTGCCGCAGTCGTAAGTTTACCTTTGAGGTCAATCAATATCGCTTGCCCCATGGGTCTGTCTCGATCTTGGGAACTGTGCGGCATCCAGGGGGGGCATTAGCTGTGCCGGTGACCCCAGAGGGCAACCTGATCCTTGTCAAACAATACCGCTTTGCCACTGAGGAATATCTGCTGGAGTTCCCAGCGGGCACCGTTGAGGATCACGAAAAGCCTTTTGCCACCATTGAGCGCGAGATTGAAGAGGAAACGGGCTACCGCGCCCACCATTGGCAAAAACTGGGAGAGTTTTACATTGCCCCCGGCTATTCTGATGAAGTGATCTACGCCTACTTGGCCACTGAGCTGGAAAAACTAGAGACACCCCCGCCTCAGGACACCGACGAGCACATTGAAATTGTGGAGTTTTCTCTAGCTGACTTGGCCGCTGCGATTCATAGTGGTCAAGTGAAAGATGCCAAGACCGTCACCAGTTTCTATCTGGCCTTGCCCTATCTGCAACCCGCTTGAACACTGAAGTTGTTCGTAAACGTTTGTAAGCATCCTGCACCGCCCACAGTCTTGATCCCTCAAGGTGAGATAATGCGGAAATAATCCAAAGGTTGTACGTGCTGACTCACAGCCGTTTGAACTGGGACATTACTGAGTTTTTGATTGTTGAATTATGGAGCTAACCCATCGGCCTCGCCGTTTACGCCGCACGGCTCAAATTCGTCGCTTGGTGCGCGAGCATACCCTAACCACAGGGGATTTGATCTATCCGGTCTTTGTCATGGAGGGGGAAGATCAGGTGCAGGAAGTCCCCTCAATGCCCGACTGCTATCGCTATACGCTGGATCGCCTGATTTTAGAGCTGAAGGAGGTCTATGCCTTGGGAATTGGGGCGATCGCGCTATTTCCCCTTGTGCCTGAGCACCTCAAGGACAATGCAGGTACTGAAAGCTACAATCCTGAGGGTCTTGTCCAGCGATCGGTACGTGCCATTAAGGCTGTCTTACCCGACCTGCTGATCTTTACCGATGTCGCCCTTGATCCCTACAGCAGCGAAGGCCACGATGGCATTGTCAAAGATGGCGAAATTCTCAATGACGAAACCGTAGAGGTGCTGGTGAAACAGGCAGTGAGTCAAGCGGCTGCCGGGGCTGATTTTGTTGCTCCGTCAGATATGATGGATGGCCGTGTCGGTGCCATTCGGGCGGGTCTAGATGCCGCAGGCTACACCCACGTGGGGATTCTCGCCTACTCTGCGAAATACGCCTCCGCCTACTATGGCCCTTTTCGCGATGCTTTAGATTCGGCACCGAAGTTTGGTGATAAAAAAACCTACCAAATGGATCCAGCCAATGTCCGCGAAGCAGTGCGGGAGGTCAGCTTGGATATTGAGGAGGGCGCCGATCTGGTGATGGTGAAACCTGCCCTTGCCTACATGGATGTCATTGCCCAACTCAAGCAGGTGAGCGATGTTCCCGTGGCCGCCTACAACGTTTCCGGAGAATACGCAATGGTGAAAGCCGCCGCCCGCAATGGCTGGATTGATGAGAAAAAAGTGGTGCTGGAAACCCTTCTTGGCTTTAAGCGGGCAGGTGCTGATGTCATTCTCACCTACCATGCCAAGCAGGTGGCGCAGTGGCTGCAAGAGGGATTGAATTAGGCGCTTACTTCTCGTAGTTGACGGGTGGTCTGAATCCAACTGGCAATCATTTTGTCCACTCGCTCATCGAGCTTGGGATCCCTCAATTGTCCCTCGGGTGTGAAGGCTTGCCACGCCTGACCAATGGCCACCTGTTCTGGAATCACCCACGCATGTACCCAGCGCAAGATCACCCGCAGATCATTGAGGGCATTGCTGTTGGTTTGGCCACCGAGGACACTCATCATGGCGACCACTTTGCCGCTGAGGTGTTCAAAGCTGAGGAGATCAAGGGAGTTCTTGAGCACACCGCTAACGCTGCCGTGGTACTCCGGGGTCACCAGCAAAATACCATCGGCTTCCTTGACCTTGGTTTGAAAGATGGCGACATCGGGGTAGTCGGGGTAGCTCTCAGCACCGGTACAAAAGGGGAGCGTCATTTGCCGTAAATCCAGACGTTCAACGGTAACCCCTTGGGCGGCTGCTTTGGCAATGGCAACATCTAGGGCGCTTTGAGAGTAGGAGCCATCCCGCAGACTCCCTGCCCAACCAATGAATTTGACCATAAACAAACTCGTAATGACTATGGCTTATTATACAAAATTGAGATTTGTTCAAACATCCTCCCTAAGAAGGAACCTCACTCAGGGAAATGGATCCACCCGTGGCCATTTGGGCAATGACGCGTTGTAACTGCGCTAGCGATCGCTCGGCCTCGGTGTAGCGATCCTTCCAGTGTTGAACAGCGGTTTCCTGCTCCCGTGCCTGCTGTGCCTGATGGAGAATTTGCTCTTGGAGTTCGGCAATTTGGGCTTCTAGGTGTTGTAGGCGTTCCTGTTGTTGACTAGTGCGCGCCTCCAGCTCTTGGTTGTAGTGCTGGGTGGTCATATATTGCAGGCGCTGTTGCTGATACTCCCGCTCCAGTTCTTGGAGCTTGGTTTGGGTTTTTAGGAGGGTTTTACTCAGTCCCTGAATAACATTGTTTTTGCTGACCTCTGATCCTTGCGTCTGTTGCAGCGCAGTGATGATCCGTTCTTGGGTTTCAATTAAATGGTTGGCTTGGGTGAGGCGACGGTTGAGATCATCCAGTTGGGTTTGGCGATCGCTCAATTCTGAGCGGGCTTGTTCAAGGCGAGTTTGCAGCAGCGCTTTTTCCTCTTGGACTTGGCGCAGTTGGGATTCAAGGAGTTGATATTCCTGTTCCCGTTGCCGCAGGAGGCGATGGCTATTCACCAATTTAGCCTCGAGGGCATCTTGAGCCTTGAGGAGCCGATCCACCTCCTGATGCAGGTGCTCAATTTCCGTTTGCGATTGCTGAAGAATCGTTTCCAAGGATTGGCGATGGTGGCTCATTTCGGCCAACTCGTGGGCACAGGTGGCTTGGGAGCGCAATTGTTCTTGGAGGGCAACGATTGCCTGTTGTTGAATCTGAGCCGTTTCTTCCGTACGAGCAAGTAAGTCTTCCAAAAAGGCCTGATTGCGCAGTTGCTGCTTCAGCTCGTTAATATAGTGTTCGCATTGGTCAATGGCCTGCTCTAAATAACGGATGCGCTCTTGGCTACTGTCACTCCCTGCAACAGGAGTAGCCGCTAGGGAACCTTCAGCCAGCGGTTCAGAAGGCATCGGATTCCATGGAAAACTGAGTTGCTGGGGCAGCTGTGCTTCCATTGCAGCAGGGGTGAGAATCGTGCCACTCTTCCCTAGTTTAACGGTACAGGGAATTGTCCCTAAACCCGGCTCAAGACAAAAAGGCTCCCCTCATTGCCGCGGGCAATTCGCAAATCCTCATCAAGGTAAGTGATATCGAGCCAGCCCTGTTGATCATTGCTGTTGAGGGGGACATCTAGGGCAATCAGCGGCTGACGGCTGTGGAGTTGGGGAATGAACTGGGAGGGAGAATAGTAATTGAGCCACTGACGCAACCCAACAATGGAGCGTTCAAAGTACACCTGTACCCGCTGTTGGGTCAAGGGTTCAAACCGCGCCAAGACACTGATAATCCCCTCTAGGAAGGGCAAGCCGTAGAGTTCAGCGATATTGTAGATGCGCTGCTGCTGCGGACGAATGCACTGATAAATTTGCCCAAGCTTGACAATTGGGGAGCGATCTAGAGCAAGCAGCGCCTGACTACTGGTGTAGATGAGTCGCCAATCCCCGGCAAGTTTTTCGAGGGCATTGAGGGGATCGGGGGTGGGATTCATGGTTTCAAGGGAAGCGGCAAGGGCGGCCACCTGTTTGCGATCGCGCGGTGTGGCTAGAATGCCTCGATTCAGGCCAGCGATCGCCATCAGTAACTCTGTCTTTGCCACAGTTCACCCCTCCTAGTACAAGCAACTTTTTTGCCCCTATGGGTTGCGTCAAGACCCCCCTAATTCGAGAATGGGAAAAACCTCCCTCCCATTCAGGTTAGCGAAATGCGGATCGCGCTATTTACCGAGACCTTTCTTCCCAAGATTGATGGCATTGTGACCCGTTTGTGTCAAACCGTCCGACATCTGCAACGGAATGGCCATCAGGTGTTGGTGGTGGCTCCCGAGGGCGGGCTGGATTATTACGAAGGCGCGCAGATCTACGGTGTCTCCGGTTTTCCCCTCCCATTGTATCCTGAACTCAAACTCGCCCTGCCACGACCCGCCATTGGTCAAGCCCTAGAGGCCTTTGCACCCGATCTGATCCATGTGGCGAACCCAGCGGTCTTGGGGGTAGCGGGTCTGTACTATGCGCAGAAATTCCACTTGCCTTTGGTCGCTTCCTACCACACCCATTTGCCGCAATACCTGAAGTACTATGGCTTGGGGTTTCTTGAAGAGGTGCTCTGGTCGCTGCTGCGGTTGGCCCATAACCGTGCTCAACTCAACTTGTGTACCTCAACGGCAATGGTGGCAGAACTGAAAGCGCACGGCATTCGCCATCTGGATCTCTGGCAGCGGGGGGTAGATGTGGAGTTGTTTCATCCGCAGCGCCAAAGTCAAGAAATGCGCTCCTTTCTCAGCCAAGGGTATCCAGAAGCCCCCCTATTGCTCTACGTTGGCCGCCTCTCCGCGGAAAAGGAAATTGAGCAGATTAAGCCCATTCTGGAGCAGATTCCTCAGGCGCGACTGGCACTCGTGGGCAATGGTCCGCATCGGGAGGCACTTGAAAAACACTTTGCCGGTACCCCCACGCATTTTGTGGGCTATCTGCGCGGTGAACGCTTGGCAGCAGCTTTTGCCTCGGCGGATGTCTTTGTCTTTCCCTCGCGCACGGAAACCCTTGGCTTGGTTCTTTTAGAAGCGATGGCCGCAGGCTGTCCTGTGGTGGCTGCCAACAGTGGGGGGATTCCGGATATTGTCACTGATGGGGTGAATGGGTTTTTGTTTGACCCAGCGGATTCTACAGGAGCGATTACGGCTTGTCAGCGCCTCTTTGACTCTCCGAGCGATCGCGAGACCCTACGCCAAAATGCCCGCCAAGAAGCTGAACGCTGGAGTTGGGCGGCGGCCACCCAGCAACTAGAGCAGTACTACCAGTCAGTTTTGCCAACCAAACATCAGGATACAGTTTTAACTTGCTAAATGCGGTAAATATTGCTGGCATAGCTAATTTCCTTTATAGGGGGCGATCACAGTCCCTAAGCCATGCAATACACTTGATGATCGCAAGTAAAGATTTCTAAAATTTATGCATATTATTCCTTGAAATTTATAGCTATTCCAATAAAAAATGAGATATCATCCAGCACAATACTTGCGAATCACCTCATCAATCGAACTGTTTGACCCTGCATACATCCGCGCTCGCTTCAGCGCACTGAAGTCGTGCTCAATTACATTCAAATCAGGAGAGTATTTCGGTAAAAATAACACCTCGTGACCCGCCGCTTTGACCGCTTCCTGAATCGCCCCTTTCGGATGAATCGGTGCATTATCCATAATCAACAACGAAGGTCTCTTTAATGCCGGCAAACAGTACTGACTCAGCCAGCTCACAAACCCTACCGCATTCAAGTATCCGCAAAACAGCATTGGGGCGATGAAGTCTTTCTGGTGTCTATACCGTCCTGCGACTCAACTCTCTCTTTTCTGACGCTTCCCCGCTCGCTCTCCATAAATTCGTTCACCTCGCGCTGACCACCCATACTCACACTCTACTCGAGAGTCAAACCCCGTCTCATCGATATAGACTACCGTTTCCTCCCCATGGCTCTCTACCCATGTGTCGAGCTGTTGTTGATACGCTTGCCGCTCTGCCTCACACCCTTCTTGGTAGCGTATCTGTTTTTCTTTCGAGTGATGCCCATCCGGTTGAGGGCGTAACTAATGGTGGAAACTTGGACGCCAAATCGCTGGGCACGGTCGATTAAACGGTCATCGGGATGGGCAGCAACATCGGCTGCTAAGGCCGCCCAATCCAGCTTCCAAGGACGACGGGGGACAACTGTGGGGGCTAAGTCGTCTCGCTTCAGCCAGCGATGGATAGTGGCGCGGCTCACCTGAAAAATTTGAGTCGCTTCACTGATTTTGCCACCTTGCTTGATATAGGAGACAACCCGCTCTCGTAAGTCCAAGCTATAGCTCATATTCTTGAGTAACATTCATGACGCTTTGAGTATAGCCTATCCCTCTTGAAAATATCTCATCTCCTTTCGAAATGGCTATAGTTCGCCTAATAGCGGCAGATCGAGGGTGGCTTGCTTGCCTTGGAGGACGACGTAAAAGCCACCGAGGCCAAGGGGGTCAATGAGTTGGTGCAGTGATTGATGGCGGTTGAGAGCTTGGAGGAGATTGCCATTCCTCTGTTGTTGTGCTAGTAGGCGATCGCCCAAACCCAAGGCCATGAGAAATAAACTCTGGCGGGTGACATAGAGGGTTTCAAGGCCAAAGTGCTCACCATAGCGCGTCAAGGCGGTCACATCCACATGAGCCGTAATGTCCTGCTGGCCCACAAAACAGTAGGGATTGTCGTGGTAGCGGTGTTGATAGTAGCACTGCAAGGTACCCTCACAGCGGGCAGGATGATAGTATTGCTGGGCGGGATAACCATAGTCAATGGTGAGAACAAAGCCCCGCTCTAGGTGCTGACTCAGATCCTTGAGCCAGGGGATGAGGTTCAAATTAACCTCGGTACGGTAGCCGTCGCTGTAGCCCTGCTGCTGCGGATTAATGCCAACGGTGGCAAAGTACTTGTGAATGCGATCGCCACTCAAGGGACGCAAAACCTCTTGAAACTCCCCTTGGGCATTGAGGCTGACGTAAATTTCCTGCCAATTGCTCCCCTGCCATTGCAGCCGATGCACTGGGAATGCATCCACGAGTTCATTGCTAAAAATACAGCCAACGATGGGTTCAGCCGCTGTGCTAGAATCCAGCCAGTGCAGGCGATCGCCCCAAGGAGCCAAGCGTTGCCGTTGGCGTTCCCGTAAAGTGGGGGACTGCTCTTGAATCTGGTACTCCAGGGCGGTAAAGAAATCGGGGTAGGTCGCTTGGCTATAGCCCAAGACCCCAGCCGCAAATTGGCCTTCACCCGCCCCCATCTCCAACAGGGTAAACTGCTGCGGTCGCTCCAAGGCGTGCCACATCTGCACAAAAGCCTCAGTGAGCAGTTCCGCAAAATCCCTCGTCAGACTACTGGACGTGATAAAGTCGCCGCGCCGACCAATTTGTATTTGGGGACGGTTGTAGTAGCCCCACTGCGGTGCATAGAGAGCCAAGGCCATAAACTCACAGAAGGAAATGGCGCCCGCTGCCCTGATGCGCTCCTGAAGGTCGGCCAATAGCTGAGTGCCCTTTGGCATCAATCATCCACTCCGGCAATGGGGGCAAACCCTTGGCGCTGCACATTCTCGGTAATGACACGCGGTTCCAGAAATTGCAGTAGGTAATCGCGGCCACCCGCTTTGGAACCGATCCCTGAGAGCTTAAAGCCACCAAAGGGCTGCCGATCCACGATCGCCCCCGTAATCCCACGGTTGATGTACAGGTTCCCTACGGCAAATTGGGCTTTGGCCTGCTGAATATGGGACGGTGTCCGCGAATAGAGCCCCCCCGTCAGGGCATAGGCCGTGGCATTGGCAATTTCAAGGGCTTGGCTGAAGGTTTCTGCCCGCAGTACCGCTAGCACCGGGCCAAAAATTTCCTCTTGGGCGAGCGTGGCGGTGGGGGGGACGTTGGTAAAGATGGTAGGGGAGACAAAATACCCCACCTCCGGTACCGGTACACTCAAGGTCAGTTCCGCTTCCCGCTGTCCCTTGGCAATGTATTCCTGAATGCGATCGCGGGCGGCTGCGGTCACCACCGGTCCAACACGGGTACTGGGCAAATGGGCAGGCCCAATATTGAGGGACTTGGTGGCCTCCACTAAGCGCTGCACAAAGGGTTGATAGATGGACTCGAGGACAATCACCCGCGAACAGGCGGAGCATTTTTGGCCGCTGTAGCCAAAGGCCGATTGTACCACCCCCGCCACTGCCTGATCTAAGTCGGCACTTTCGTCAATGATAATGGCGTTTTTGCCCCCCATCTCAGCAATCACCCGTTTGATGTGGGTTTGTCCCCGCTGCAACACCGCTGCCTCAGCAATAATGCGGCAACCCACCTCTTGGGAGCCAGTAAAGGCAATGAGATGCACATCGGGGTGTTTTGTCAAATAGGGGCCAATCACCGATCCTCGCCCCGGCAGAAACTGAAATACCCCGCGGGGAAAACCAGCGGCAATGAGAATTTCAGCCAGCTTCGCTGCAACCACAGCCGCCGGATCCGCGGGCTTGAGGATGGTACAGTTGCCTGTGACTAAGGCGGCCACGGTCATACCGGTGGGAATCGCTAGGGGAAAGTTCCAAGGGGAAATGACGACTGCAATGCCGCGACCTTGGTAGTGGTAATGGTTGGTTTCACCGGGAAAGTTGCGGTCATAGCCGCTGCTGAGGCGCTCCATTTCATCGGCGTAGTAGCGGCAAAAATCAACGGCTTCGGAGACTTCGGCATCCCCTTCCGCCACCACCTTGCCCACTTCATAGCACATCCAAGCCACCAGTTCATGGCGTTGTGCCTCGAGGAGATCCGCTGCCCGCCGTAGCAGGATGGCCCGTTCGGCTACGGGAGTCTGTTGCCACTGCGCTTGAGCGGCTTTGGCAGCCCGGATTGCATGATCGGCATCCTCAATGGTGGCCAAGCCAACGCGACCCACGATTTCCTCTGGCTGTGAGGGGTTGAGGGACTCACTGTATTCGAGGGTATTGACGCGATCGCCATTGATGATGGGGGTATAGGTTTGCCCTAGTTGGCGATGGACATGAATTAAGGCCGCTTGAATCGCTTCCCGCTGGCTGGCGCGGGCATAGTCGCTATTGGCGGCATTGACAAAGGTTGAGGTCTTGCCGGTGGTCAGATGAACGTTCACTGCCCTAAAGTCTGCCGTTGGTTCTGGCGGTGCCAAGAGTGCGTCAATATTTACCGCTCCCAATTGTTGGCGCAAAAAGGAACTATTGGCCGTATTTTCCAAGAGCCGCCGAATCAGGTAGGCCATCCCCGGAATCAGCTCACCGTAGGGACAATAGACCCGCACCGTCTGCCCCGCTTCCACAAGAGCCTTGGCAAGTTTATCGGCCATACCATAGAGAACTTGGCATTCCATGGCCGTGGGCGGAATGTGCTGATGTTGGGCGATCGCGATCGCCCGCGCTTGGGAACGCACATTATGACTCGCAACTGCTGTGCGCAAAAGCGTGTGGTGACTCAGGAGCAGTTCAATCACCCGCTCAAAGTTGGCGTCGGTATCTTGCTTGTGTTGATAGACGGGCAATGGCCAGTCATTTTGTACCGCCTTAATCAGTTCTTGATCCCAGTAGGCGCCCTTGACCACCCGCACGGTGATTGGTGTCCCCCGCTGTTGCACCCAAGTAATCAGGTCTTGGGCATCTTGGTAACTATCCCGCAAATAGGCTTGCAGGGTCAGCCCGACATCAGCGCGATCGCGAAACTCTGGCTCTAGCAAAATGTCCTTGAGGATTGCAAGGGTAATGTCTTTGTAGGCATACTGCTCCATGTCAAAGTGCACCGCTACCCCCAATTCTTGGGCACGATGCAACAGCCGCCGAATCGGTTCCCCCACCTTGGCACGGCAGCCAGACACATCCAAAGGATCAAACTGCGAGTAGAAGGCCGTCAGCTTCACGGAGACTTGGACTGGATTCACCCCTTCCCGCTGACCCAAGGGGCTGAGTTGCTGCATCAAGTCAAGGTAGCGATCGCAATACTGCTGCGCCTCTGCCTCCGTAATCACCGCTTCCCCAAGAATATCCATCGTCACCAGCATGCCCTGCTTGCGTAGGCGGCCAATGGTTTTCAGCACCTGCTCGGTGGTTTCACCAGCAATGTACTTGTGGGCAAGGGCTTGAACCGCTGTTGTGAAGGTGGTTGCCGCTGCTTGGGCGGGCAGGGAATCCGGCTGAGCAAAGTTCAAGAGTTTTTTTAGGCCTTCCGGCAACTCCACACTGGGGTCACTGAGGTACTCCTGCAAGTGGCGTGCCACCTCGGCTTTACTGCGCAGACTCGGCAGGCAGTCAATGAGGCGAAAGAGTTGCACCCGTAGCCCCGGATGTTCCATCGCCCAGCCGAGGAGTTTATCTTCAATGCGCATTTGCTCCCGCAGTTGACTGAAAAAGTTGCGGGACTCTTGACTAGCCGCCCACAGTTGACGGGCGATCGCGATCGTTTGTGCTTCGTAAAGACCAGTCACGGAGAATCTTGGGTGAGGAGCAGCCTTTCCTATTTTCCCATGTCCTCTAAAGCAAACAACCAAATTCTTAGCAGGGACGAATCAATCGGTGGTTAGCTCGCACCAAGCAAATGTGATTCTCCTCACCAATGGACACCTTGAACCAAGGCAATCCTCGACTATCGGTAATCGTGGCAAAGCCTGCGGGTGTGATATTGGCTCTTAAAACAGTGCCTGTGGGAAAGCGGTGCACCACCGGCCAGCGCATAATCGCCAGCTCCCAGCCTAGGGAGCAAATCTGCGTTGTGGAATAGCGAAAATCTAAAGAAATAGAGAAGTATGTACAGTGGTTGGGGACGTTGTTTATCTGCCTGTCTGAGTGAAAACCAATCAAACCATCTGATGGCCTTAGCACCTCAACAACCCTCTCTCTACGCCAGTGTGCTTGTGGACTGTCCGGCGGCAAGCGAGGCTTACACTTACCAAGTTCCTGCGGGTTGGTGTCTCCAAGGGGGCGAGGTGGTGGAAGTACCCTTTGGCTCCCAAGTGGTGCGGGGGATTGTCCTCGAGGTACTAGAAACTGTAGCCCCATCCGTCGATCCACAGCGCTTGCGATCGCTCCTTGAAGTGGTTGACCAGCAGCTTTTTCCCAAGGACTATTGGGCGTTGTTAGAACAAATTGCCACGTACTACTGCACGCCTTTAATTCAAGTGGTGCGCACTGCTCTGCCGCCGGGGGTCTTGGGGCGATCGCAACGGCGGGTGCGCCTGCGGCGCCAACAGGGGATTCCCCCCCTGTCAGAACAGGGGCAACATCTGCTGCGCTTTCTCCAGACCAAGGGTAATGGGGACTACAGTGTGCGCTACCTCCAGCAACAGCTTCCCAAGGTTGAGCGTGCCCTCGCAGAACTCGAACGCCTTGGCTTGGTGGAAACCTACTTAGCGGCACCCGCTAGTCAACAGCCAAAACAGCAGCAGGCAGTGATCCTCCTCAATAGTGAAGGCGAGACCTTAACGCAGCGGCAGCGCCAAATCCTCCGCTATTTGCAGCAGCAGGGTCGCGATTGCTGGCTACAAGAGGTGGTCAAGGCCACCGGCACCACCGCCCAAACGCTCCATCGCCTTGCCGCCAAAGGATACATTGCCATTGTCGAGCAGCAGCACTGCCGCATTGAACAGGGGGTAGCGGTGACACCGGATCGGCCAAAAGCCCTCACCCCTGCCCAAGCCACTGCCCTGCAAGCCATTTCAGCACACCTAGACTGTGCCCAAACCTTTCTCCTGCACGGGGTGACGGGGTCGGGCAAAACGGAAGTCTATCTGCAAGCAATAGCTGAGTGCCTAGGGCGAGGGCGATCGGCCTTGCTGCTAGTGCCGGAGATTGGCTTGACGCCTCAACTGACGGATCGCGTGCGTGCTCGCTTTGGTGAACGCCTGTTGGTCTATCACAGTGGTCTCAGTGAGGGGGAGCGCTACGATACTTGGCGGTTGACGCTGATGCCGCAGCCACGGGTAATCATTGGCACGCGATCGGCGGTTCTGCTGCCCTTGGTGGGCTTGGGTTTGATCATTCTGGATGAAGAGCACGACAGCGGCTACAAACAGGATCAACCTCAGCCCTGCTACCATGCCCGTACCGTTGCCCAGTGGCGATCGCGCCAGCAACAGTGTCCCCTGATTTTAGGAACCGCTACCCCTGCCCTCAGCACTTGGCAGGCTGTCCAAACCGGCCAGATTCAGATCCTTTCCCTTCCCCAGCGTATCCACGCCACCCCCCTACCCCCCATCACCGTCGTGGATATGCGCCAAGAATTGCACCGTGGCAACCGTTCCATGCTCAGTCGTCCGCTGCAAGACGCTCTAGGGAATCTTCAGGGACAGCAGGCAATTCTCTTTGTACCGCGGCGGGGTCACAGTACCTTTGTCTCCTGTCGCAGTTGTGGCACAGTGATCTACTGTCCCCATTGCAGCGTCTCTCTCACTGGACACCTCTTTGGCGAGGAGATGGAAGTGCTGCGCTGTCACTATTGCAACTATAGCCAAGCCGTACCGCAGCGTTGTCCCAGTTGTGCCTCCCCCTATCTCAAGCCCTTTGGTGGCGGGACGCAGCGGGTGGTGAGTGAACTGAATCGCCTCTTGCCGCAGTTGCGAGTTCTGCGCTTTGACAGTGATACGACCCAACGCAAGGGTGCCCATCGCCGGTTACTGGCTCAGTTTGCCGCCGGCGAAGCTGATGTGATGGTGGGGACACAAATGCTGACGAAGGGCATTGATCTGCCGCAGGTCGCCCTCGTGGGAATTTTGGCTGCCGATAGTCTCCTGCACTTGCCTGATTATCAGGCGGCAGAACGCACGTTTCAAATCCTCACCCAAGTGGCGGGGCGATCGGGCCGGGGGACACACCCCGGTAAAGTCATTCTCCAAACCTATGTGCCGCAGCATCCAGTGATTACAGCGGTCAAAGCCTATGACTGGGACACCTTTGCTACCCAGGAGCTAAGTAGCCGTGCCCCCTTGGGCTATCCCCCCTATGCCCAACTAATCCTTCTGCGCTTGAGTAGTCCCGATGCTGAGGAGGTGGCCGCAACGGCTCAGGCGATCGCCCAACAGCTCCAAACGTTAGCCCCAGTTTCTCAGGGAGAATGGGAAGTACTTGGCCCCGCCCCGGCCGCGATCGCCAAAATTGCTGGCCGCTACCGCTGGCAAATTTTACTCAAGGGCAAACTAGAACGAGTTTCTAACCTCAGCCCAGCCCTCATGCACCTCAAGGAGCAGTGTCCCCGCTCAACCCGCCTCAGTATTGATGTTGACCCCCTGAACTTTCTCTAGGGGGGCTTCAGTAAACCACCACAGTGCTGTGACCGGCACGACCCCCAAAACAAATCCCAGCGTTGCCGGAATCCAAAAACGTTGATCCAAGGACGTGAGGGTAATCATCGCCCCAAAGGCAAAATTCACCAGATACACCACCAAGGGGGTAATGAGTTGCCCACGGTTCACCACCATTGGCTTTGGCCACCAAGTGATCATCGCCAGCCCCATAAATACGGCTCCTGTGCCCGTCCATCCCAGAATGTTGCGGTAAGGCATCCCAAAGAATTCACCGACATCCTGAAATTGCCAAAAAGGAATGGCAGTTTGACTCATGGCCGGATCAAGGACAAAATCCCAAGCGGTTAAAAAGATTGCTCCCAAGCCCACGGTGATCAGGGCTGCCCCCAAGCCCACGCCCTTGCCTTCCCGCAGCGGACGACTGATGAAGCCACTGTAGGCCAAAAGAAACGTGACTAGCCCCATATAAAACCAAGAGAGGGGAATGGTGAAGGGCACCAGTCCAGCAATTTTGTGCCCCAAACCACTGAGGTAACCATAATGGCCAAAGGGAAAGCCGGTACTCGTCCCCAACAGTTCACTGGTAAGGGAAATGCCCACCGCTGGCAGCAAAAAGCCAAGCAGTTTGCCAAGGCCAAAGTTGCGATAGGTGTGAAGGGCGATCGCCAGTGCGCCGAGGACAATATAAACGACACCCCCACTCCCCATACTCCATTGAAAAAGCTGCTGACCCCAGGCGGGCAACGCCAGAATAAACTCGGGATGGGGAACGACGAGGAGCAACCCCGCTAAGCCAAAGGCCATCGCCACAATATGACCAACTAGGCACACCTGCTCCGCAACGAAAAGCGCGTTCTTGGGTTTCATAGGGGCAATCTCAAAGGGGCAATCGTTTACAAATGTTAATATGTTAATGTACCACTGTTCCCACTGTCGTCTATCCACCTCAAAAAGGCAGTTGGATTTCGCCAAGGGCATCATAGATTGCCAACAATCCTGCCCCCAAGCTAGCACTCAGCGTTAGCCCCCAACTCCAAACCGCCCCTTCAGAAAATTGCGGACGACGCTGAAGCACTTGCCCATAGCCCCGCAGCCGCATTGCCAGATAGATCTGCTGTGCCCGTTCCTCGGCGCGAATGAGAAAGATACCAATCACCTGTGCCCACGGGCGAAGGCGGCGCCAACTCAAGCGAAATCCCCGCAGAAAGAGTGCCTGCTGCATTTGTGTCAACTGACTCTCTAGCTCAAAGAGATAGCGATAGGTCAAAGCCAGCGTATCCACCAACAGGGGGGGGAGCCCCCACCAGCGACAGACCCGCACCCATTCACTAAACGTCAAGCTTTCTAGCAACACCACGCCAAGGGCAAGACACAAGACCAAGCGCCATGTGAGGAGCAGTGCGATCGGCCACGCCGTAACCGCCAACAGTAACCACAGTCCCAGAAAAAAGAGCCCCATCTGCTGCAGACGTTTGCCCAAGCGCTGCCAAGGGACATGGCTCAGGAGATAGAGGAGCGCCACAAGCAAGGTCGCGATCGCCAGACTGTCTAACCGCCGCAAACTACTAATGCAAAAAATCCACAGGAGAATCGCCATCACCCGTGCCGGCGGCGACCAGTAGCGAAAGCTCAAGGGTTATGCCCTAATTAATGTGTTGACTACGCAAAAAGCGATCAATATCGTTATTGGCACCAATCACCACCATAATGTCCCCTTTATTGAGCTTTTGGTTGGGACTGGGATTGATCTCAAACTTATCATCAAAGCGCAGGGCAATGAGGTTGAGGCCATAGCGACTACGGAGTTCCACCTCGGCAACTGTGCGATTGTGAAATGCCTCAGGCACTTTGACTTCGACAATACTTTTTTCGGGGTCAAGGTCAAACCAATCGAGAATCGCTGGGCGGGTGAGCGATCGCGCCAGTTCACAACCCGCCTCATACTCTGGAAAGACCACCCGATCTGCCCCCACTCGCTCTAAGAGTTTTTTATGAATCTCTGAGGAAGCCTTGGCAATGACATTGGGCACGCCTGCCTCCTTTAGGTTCAATGTCGTGATAATACTGGCGTCGAGATGGTTGCCAATGGCCACAATTACCGTTTCAAACTCAAACAGACCCGCCTCCTTGAGGGCTTGGGGATCCGTGGAATCCAGTTGAATCGCATGATCCACAATGTGATCCTGAAGCACTTGATTCACCAATCGCTCTTGGTTATCACTGCCGAGCACCTCATAGCCCATGCTGTGCAGGGTCTCGCACACCCCCCGGCCAAACCGCCCTAGGCCAATCACCGCATACTGCTGCGAGATCTTGACCCCCCGCCCGCGAAAGAGCATTGCTCCAAAATCCACCATTCCTGAGTTTCCTATTGGCTTTGCGATGCCGATGATGACCCTTTTCTAACATATGGGATACATAGGGGGGATGCAATCTAGCAATTAAATTTTTGGCCGTATTCGATCGCTGTGAAAAGGGCTGTAATTGATCATGCCCTTAAGGAGTGGACGCTGAGCCGCCTGAATGGGTCAGTTCTTGGAGTCGCTGACGAATGTGTGCAGCACTGGCACGGGGAGAAAAGCGCGGTACGGGAAGCACTTGCGTTCCAATCACTAGGTAGAGAACAGGAATCTCGTATTGATAGGCTTGCCACCAATCCTCGCGGCTGGTGATGTCGCGTACCTCAAGGGTAAATTCCTTCAGAGTGGCCAGCTTCTCTTGTAGTCCTTCACAGAGGTGACAGCCGGGCTTGCTATAGAGAATCAGATGGGTCACGGTTGCGGCGCAGAAACGAGGGGGGTATCGCCAATATGACGGTGATCCCGCAGGCCAAAAATGGCTTCTACATGGCGGTAGTGCTTCATTTCAATCAGGTTGTGGAAGGGGTCTGCGAGAAAGAACGTTTGGTGCTCTAGGGGGGTATTGGCAAAGCGGGTACGCGGTGGCTGGTAAAAGTCAAGTCCCTTCTTGATCACGCGATCGCAGAGGTTTTGCCAGTCGGCTCGTGCCAAGAAAATCAAGCCAAAGTGGCGCGGATAAATGCTCTTGGGTGGGGTTAAGGGTTCATCCGTGACGTGAGCCACCAGTTGATGGCCATAGAGCTTCATGATCAGGCAGTGGGGATTTTCGCGCCCCGGTTCACAGCCCAACCCATCAATGTAGTAGGCCTTGGTGTCCGCCAAATTACTGACAGGAAAGGCAAGGTGAAATAAAACGGGAGCGATCGCCAACTGAGCCATAGATTTCTCTCGAACTGAAAATGGCTAAATTAGCCGCTATTTTAGCAGGAGAACCGGCTTTCGGTCTGCTTCCCAAGTCGAGTCAAGTATCAATCCCCAGTATTGTTGTTTATCGGCAACGGAATGGATAACAGGGGTAATAGGGGTAATAAACGGGTGAATAGGGGGGCGGGTAAATTACGGGGCGAGGCGGATAGGGCACTGGCACAATAATGTAGGTTTGAGATTGCTGCGGCGGACGGTAAATGACGGGATTGTAGGGACTGTACTGCGGTGTCCGTGGCCGCCCAAAGGACTCTAGCCCTGGGAAAAAGACATCAACCCCCGGCTGATTAGGAAAGAGGGGATAGGCGGCACGACTGGGGGGAGCGATCGCCACCAGCGTAGCTAAGCTACTGATGGCCAACGGCAGGAAGCGTAACATAGATGCCTCCAAGGAGAGAGTGATCCGCTGATTCTGACGTGGCGGTGCCTAGGGAAGTTCCCGTAGAACACGACTCAAAATATCCACCATTTGATCAATGTGCGATCGCTCCACAATCAGCGGTGGTGAGAGGGCAATAATATCCCCCGTGACACGAATCAGTAGTCCCGCTTCAAAGGCACGACAGAGGGCATCATAGCCCCGTGCCCCTCCTTGCCCCTCCCGTGGCGCCAATTCAATCCCTGCCACCAAGCCCAAGTTGCGAATATCAATGACATGGGGCAGACCCCGTAGGCTGTGGATGGCCTCCTGCCAATAGGGCGCCAGGGAAGCCGCCCGCTCAAATAGGGCTTCTTTCTCGTAGATCTCTAGGGTTGCCAAGGCGGCCGCACAGGCAAGGGGATGTCCCGAATAGGTGTAGCCATGGAAAAACTCAATTTGCCCCGCGGGGCCTTGCATGAAGGTGTCGTAAATCTCATCGCGGACAATCACCGCTCCCATGGGTACAGCGGCATTGGTTAGACCCTTGGCAACCGTGATGAGGTCTGGAGTCACACCAAAGTACTGACTGGCAAAGGGAGCACCCAACCGCCCAAAGCCAGTAATTACTTCGTCGAAGATGAGCAGGATACCATGGCGATCGCAAATGGCACGCAGGCGTTCCAAGTATCCTTGGGGCGGAATCAATACCCCCGTAGAGCCAGCGAGGGGTTCAACAATCACTGCCGCAATCGTCGAGGCATCATGCAGCGCCACTAAGCGTTCTAGCTCATCGGCTAAATGTGCTCCCCAAGCGGGTTGCCCCTTGCTGAAGGCATTGTGCTCAAGGTTGTGGGTGTGGGGCAGATGATCCACTCCTGCCAAGAGAGAACCAAAGAACTTGCGATTGGGCGCAATTCCCCCCACTGAAATTCCACCAAAGCCGACCCCGTGATAGCCCCGCTCACGCCCAATGAGCCGTTGTCGTGTCCCTTCTCCCCGCAGCCGATGGTAGGCAAGAGCAATTTTCAAGGCTGTATCCACGGCCTCAGAGCCAGAGTTGGCAAAAAAGACATGGTTGAGGGGATCAGGGGTAATGGCACGCAGGCGATCGGCCACCTGAAATGGCCCCGGATGTCCCATCTGAAATGTGGGGGCAAAATCCAGTGTTGCTGCCTGTTGGGCGATCGCGCTGACAATTTCTGGACGGCAGTGGCCGGCATTGACACACCACAACCCGGCGGTGCCATCGAGAATCTCACGGCCATCAATGCTCCTGTAGTACATCCCGGCTGCCGAAACAAGGAGCCGAGGGCTTTGCTTGAACTGGCGGTTGGCCGTAAAGGGCATCCAGAAGGGGTCGAGGTTGAGATCCGCAAGGGTGGGCAGCGTCATCAGACTAAAACTGGTTCGTATTATCCGTCGTGGGCATGAGCCCAATAATATCGCGGTAGGCCGCCACAATGACACAACTACTCCAAGGAATAGTCACCAGCATCCCCACACAGCAGAGGCAAAAGCCCAAGATATTGAAGAAAATGATTGACACGCTGAGAAAAAAGAAGCTCCACCAATCGCGGGAAACTAAGCGGCGGCTGGTTTCTAGTGCCGGCCACACATCAAACCGGTGTTCCACCACCAAAGGCACAGCAAACATATAGGCTACCCCAAAGTAAACCCCCGGCAGCAGCAGGATGGCACCCACCAAGATGAAAACGGGGGTCAGGGCATCCGGCACAGCGGGAAGCTGCTCCAGTAACGCTAGCAGTTGTTCTAAGTCGGCATCGGGTTCCGCTGCTTCAGCCGCCGCCCGCCTTAATATGCTTTGCCAGAAGGGCAACCCCGCAATCATGAATAGAATGCTGGCACTAATCACAAACACATTCGTAATCAAACCGATGATCAAGTTCGTCAGAAAAATTGGCAAAAAGTAGTTGTTTTTGAACGCATTAAAAAAGTCGCTAAATTCGGGTCTTTGGTTGCGGGCAATGCGAAAGCTGAAAAAGTAGTAGCCTGCGGCGAAGAGGCCTGCCAAAATCGTGCTAACAATCGGGCCAGCCCCCGGAATGTTGTTGAGCACACCATTGATAATCATTGCCAGAATGAGAAAACCAATGTAGGCAGCGGGTTGAGTGCTGAAAATTTGCCAGCCCTCATTGAGGTATTGACCAATCCGTACTTGATAGGGGCGGTTGGCGATCGCTTGGGGAGTATGTTCTGACTCACTGTACATAATGGCGGTTCCAAGGGGTTGCCTCTAGCCTAGCGATCGCTTCGGGTTGCGCCAATTGTCAATGTGTCACTTCTTCACCTTTCTAAAACATCGGATATAAGTCTTTCCTGTAGCCATAATGTTGAGTGTGTTCAATCCAATCCATGGGACAAGACTTGTATTTAATACCAGCTCTTTGTAACATTGAGCTTAATAAATAGGTCTTAAACGAGGGAACTGTCTATCCTAAAACTGAAGTCATCTCAGTAGGAGACCTTCATGGCTCGCCTGCTTGTCCTCACAATTACAGAAAGCTCTGAAGAACTGCAGCGACGCCTACAACATGAAACCGATGCTCGACAGCAGGAACGCTTGCAGATGCTCTACTGGCTGAAGCAAGGACTTGTCCACAGCCGCCCACAAATTGCCCAATTGCTCCATTGCAACGAGTCCACCATTACTCGCTGGCTGAACGCCTATCGCCAACGAGGACTCCAGCAGTTATTGGCAGTCAAGACGCCCCCCGGAGCCGCCCGCATCATCCTAAGACGGCGGTTTGGCCAGTTACCAGCTGGCCTTGAGGAGCGCATTCGCCAGCTCCCTCCCCCTCAAATCGAAGCATTGGCAGAGGCTCTCTTGGACTTCACTGCCCTAGAGGAAGTGTTTGCATGGCTAGAGCGCTCCACCTAGCCCATGCGCCGTGACTCTCTTTTTTACCAACTGTTTGCCCAGCTGCCCCAGACCCTCTTTGACCTTTTGGGCAGAGACACACCGCAGGGGTATCGTTTTGACTCCGTGGAGCTGAAGCAAACGGCCTTTCGCATGGATGGCGTCTTCGTGCCCCCTGACCCCTCAGGAATAGTCTATTTCTGTGAGGTGCAGTTTCAGCGCGATAACACCTTCTACGAGCGCTTCTTTGCAGAAATCTTTCTCTACTTGCGTCTGTATCGCCAGACCTTCTCTGATTGGCAAGCGGTGGTCATTTATCCCCATCGTCAAGTGGAACAAGTGTCCTTTGAACCCTATGAGGTGTTGGTGAATAGTCATCGCCTGCATCGGGTCTATCTGAATGAACTCGGGTCACTTGAGGCATTGCCATTGAGCCTAGCGCTGATGCAGCTCACCGTGTTACCCGAAGCAGAGATGCCGACAGCAGCACGGTTGCTGGCAGAGCGGACTCGCACAGAGGCGGTTCCAAGGCCAGAAGCCATAATAGAGTTAATCACCACCATTGTGTTGTACAAGTTTACGGAGCTGAGTCGCGAGGAGGTGTTGCACATGCTGGGGTTTACCACGGAAGAGTTGAAGCGGACGCGGTTTTATCGGGACGTCTATGCTGAGGCACGGGAAGAGGGGTTACAAGAGGGGCGAGCACAAGGGCTAGAAGAAGGACGACAGGAAGGTCGGCAGGAAGGATTGCAGCAGGGATTGCAGCAGGGATTGCAGCAGGGAGAGACCCTTGTTGTTTTACGCCTCCTAAGACGGCGGTTTGGCGAGTTGCCAGCTGGCCTTGAGGAGCGCATTCGCCAGCTCTCTCCCCTTCAAATCGAAGCTCTGGCAGAGGCTCTCTTGGACTTCACTGCCCTAGAGGAAGTGTTTGCGTGGCTAGAGCGCTCCAGCTAGCCGATGCGCCGTGACTCTCTTTTTTACCAACTCTTTGCCCAGCTGCCCCAAACTCTCTTTGACCTTTTGGGCAGAGACACGCCTCAGGGGTATCGTTTTGACTCCGTGGAGCTGAAGCAAACGGCCTTTCGCATAGATGGCGTCTTCGTACCCCCTGACCCCTCGGGAATAGTCTATTTCTGTGAGGTGCAGTTTCAGCGCGATAACAGCTTCTACGAGCGCTTCTTTGCAGAAATCTTTCTCTACTTGCGGCTGTATCGCCAGACCTTCTCTGATTGGCAAGCGGTGGTTATTTATCCCAATCGCCAAGCAGAACAAGAGTGTTTTGAGCCGTATCAATTGTTAGTGAATAGCGATCGCCTGCATCGGGTCTATCTGAATGAATTGGGGTCACTTGAGGCATTGCCATTGAGCCTAGCGCTGATGCAACTCACCGTGTTACCCGAAGCAGAGATGCCGACAGCAGCACGGTTGCTGGCAGAACGCACTCGCACAGAGGCAGTGCCAAGGCCAGAAGTCATAATGGAGTTAATCACCACCATTGTGTTGTACAAGTTTACGGAGCTGAGTCGGGAGGAGGTGCTGCGTATGCTGGGGTTTACCACGGAAGAGTTGAAGCGGACGCGGTTTTATCGGGACGTCTATGCTGAGGTACGGGAAGAGGTCTACGCTGAGGTACGGGAAGAGGTATTACAGCAGGGACTGCAGCAAGGATTACAACAGGGATTGCAACAAGGGCTGCAACAGGGATTGCAGCAGGGATTACAACAGGGATTACGGCAGGGAGAGACTCTTGTTGTTTTACGCCTCCTAAAGCGGCGGTTTGGCGAGTTACCAGCTGGCCTTGAGGAGCGCATTCGCCAGCTTTCGCTTCATCAAATTGAAGCTCTGGCAGAAGCCCTCTTGGACTTTACGACCCTTGAGCAAGTCTCTGCTTGGCTAGAGCGCTCCACCTAGCCCATGCGCCGTGACTCTCTTTTTTACCAACTGTTTGCCCAGCTGCCCCAGACCCTCTTTGACCTTTTGGGCATAGACACACCGCAGGGGTATCGTTTTGAGTCCGTGGAGCTGAAGCAAACGGCTTTTCGCATTGATGGCGTCTTCGTACCCCCTGACCCCTCGGGAATAGTCTATTTCTGTGAGGTGCAGTTTCAGCGCGATAACACCTTCTACGAGCGCTTCTTTGCAGAAATCTTTCTCTACTTGCGGCTGTATCGCCAGACCTTCTCTGATTGGCAAGCGGTGGTTATTTATCCCAATCGCCAAGTGGAACAAGTGTCCTTTGAACCCTATGAGGTGTTGGTGAATAGTCATCGCCTGCATCGGGTCTATCTGAATGAACTCGGGTCACTTGAGGCATTGCCATTGAGCCTAGCGCTGATGCAACTCACCGTGTTACCCGAAGCAGAGATGCCGACAGCAGCACGGTTGCTGGCAGAACGCACTCGCACAGAGGCAGTGCCAAGGCCAGAAGTCATAATGGAGTTAATCACCACCATTGTGTTGTACAAGTTTACGGAGCTGAGTCGGGAGGAGGTGCTGCGTATGCTGGGGTTTACCACGGAAGAGTTGAAGCGGACGCGGTTTTATCGGGAGGTCTATGCTGAGGTACGGGAAGAGGTCTATGCTGAGGCACGGGAAGAGGGCTTACAAGAGGGGCGAGCACAAGGGCTAGAAGAAGGACGACAGGAAGGATTGCAACAGGGAGAGACCCTTGTTGTTTTACGCCTCCTAAGACGGCGGTTTGGCGAGTTACCAGCTGGCCTTGAGGAGCGCATTCGCCAGCTCCCTGCCTATGAGATTGAAGCCTTGGCAGAGGCTCTCTTGGACTTCACTGCCCTAGAGGAAGTGTTTGCGTGGCTAGAGCGCTCCAGCTAGCCCATGCGCCGTGACTCCCTTTTTTACCAACTCTTTGCCCAGCTGCCCCAGACCCTCTTTGATCTCTTGGGCAGAGACACGCTTCAGGGGTATCGTTTTGAGTCCGTGGAGCTGAAGCAAACGGCTTTTCGCATTGATGGCGTCTTCGTACCCCCTGACCCCTCGGGAATAGTCTATTTCTGTGAGGTGCAGTTTCAGCGCGATAACACCTTCTACGAGCGCTTCTTTGCAGAAATCTTTCTCTACTTGCGGCTGTATCGCCAGACCTTCTCTGATTGGCAAGCGGTGGTTATTTATCCCAATCGCCAAGTGGAACAAGTGTCCTTTGAACCCTATGAGGTGTTGGTGAATAGTCATCGCCTGCATCGGGTCTATCTGAATGAATTGGGGTCACTTGAGGCATTGCCATTGAGCCTAGCGCTGATGCAACTCACCGTGTTACCCGAAGCAGAGATGCCGACAGCAGCACGGTTGCTGGCAGAACGCACTCGCACAGAGGCAGTGCCAAGGCCAGAAGTCATAATGGAGTTAATCACCACCATTGTGTTGTACAAGTTTACGGAGCTGAGTCGCGAGGAGGTGCTGCGCATGCTGGGGTTTACTACTGAGGAACTGAAGCGGACGCGGTTTTATCGGGAGGTCTATGCTGAGGTACGGGAAGAGGTCTATGCTGAGGCACGGGAAGAGGGCTTACAAGAGGGGCGAGCACAAGGGCTAGAAGAAGGACGACAGGAAGGTCGGCAGGAAGGATTGGAGCAGGGATTGCAACAGGGAGAGACCCTTGTTGTTTTACGCCTCCTAAGACGGCGGTTTGGCGAGTTACCAGCTGGCCTTGAGGAGCGCATTCGCCAGCTCCCTGCCTATGAGATTGAAGCCTTGGCAGAGGCTCTCTTGGACTTCACTGCCCTAGAGGAAGTGTTTGCGTGGCTAGAGCGCTCCAGCTAGCCGATGCGCCGTGACTCCCTTTTTTACCAACTCTTTGCCCAGCTGCCCCAGACCCTCTTTGATCTCTTGGGCAGAGACACGCTTCAGGGGTATCGTTTTGAGTCCGTGGAGCTGAAGCAAACGGCCTTTCGCATAGATGGCGTCTTCGTGCCCCCTGACCCCTCAGGAACCGTCTATTTCTGTGAGGTGCAGTTTCAGCGCGATAACAGCTTCTACGAACGCTTCTTTGCAGAAATCTTTCTCTACTTGCGTCTGTATCGCCAGACCTTCTCTGATTGGCAAGCGGTGGTTATTTATCCCAATCGCCAAGCAGAACAAGAGTGTTTTGAGCCGTATCAATTGTTAGTGAATAGCGATCGCCTGCATCGGGTCTATCTGAATGAATTGGGGTCACTTGAGGCATTGCCATTGAGCCTAGCGCTGATGCAACTCACCGTGTTACCCGAAGCAGAGATGCCGACAGCAGCACGGTTGCTGGCAGAACGCACTCGCACAGAGGCAGTGCCAAGGCCAGAAGTCATAATGGAGTTAATCACCACCATTGTGTTGTACAAGTTTACGGAGCTGAGTCGGGAGGAGGTGCTGCGCATGCTGGGGTTTACTACTGAGGAACTGAAGCGGACGCGGTTTTATCGGGACGTCTATGCTGAGGCACGGGAAGAGGTTTATGCTGAGGCACGGGAAGAGGCCTATGCTGAGGTACGGGAAGAGGTATTGCAGCAGGGATTACAGCAGGGAGAGACTCTTGTTGTTTTACGCCTCCTAAAGCGGCGGTTTGGCGAGTTACCAGCTGGCCTTGAGGAGCGCATTCGCCAGCTTTCGCTTCATCAAATTGAAGCTCTGGCAGAAGCCCTCTTGGACTTTACGACCCTTGAGCAAGTCTCTGCTTGGCTAGAGCGCTCCACCTAGCCCATGCGCCGTGACTCTCTTTTTTACCAACTGTTTGCCCAGCTGCCCCAGACCCTCTTTGACCTTTTGGGCATAGACACACCGCAGGGGTATCGTTTTGAGTCCGTGGAGCTGAAGCAAACGGCTTTTCGCATTGATGGCGTCTTCGTACCCCCTGACCCCTCGGGAATAGTCTATTTCTGTGAGGTGCAGTTTCAGCGCGATAACACCTTCTACGAGCGCTTCTTTGCAGAAATCTTTCTCTACTTGCGGCTGTATCGCCAGACCTTCTCTGATTGGCAAGCGGTGGTTATTTATCCCAATCGCCAAGTGGAACAAGTGTCCTTTGAACCCTATGAGGTGTTGGTGAATAGTCATCGCCTGCATCGGGTCTATCTGAATGAACTCGGGTCACTTGAGGCATTGCCATTGAGCCTAGCGCTGATGCAACTCACCGTGTTACCCGAAGCAGAGATGCCGACAGCAGCACGGTTGCTGGCAGAACGCACTCGCACAGAGGCAGTGCCAAGGCCAGAAGTCATAATGGAGTTAATCACCACCATTGTGTTGTACAAGTTTACGGAGCTGAGTCGGGAGGAGGTGCTGCGTATGCTGGGGTTTACCACGGAAGAGTTGAAGCGGACGCGGTTTTATCGGGAGGTCTATGCTGAGGTACGGGAAGAGGTCTATGCTGAGGCACGGGAAGAGGGCTTACAAGAGGGGCGAGCACAAGGGCTAGAAGAAGGACGACAGGAAGGATTGCAACAGGGAGAGACCCTTGTTGTTTTACGCCTCCTAAGACGGCGGTTTGGCGAGTTACCAGCTGGCCTTGAGGAGCGCATTCGCCAGCTCCCTGCCTATGAGATTGAAGCCTTGGCAGAGGCTCTCTTGGACTTCACTGCCCTAGAGGAAGTGTTTGCGTGGCTAGAGCGCTCCAGCTAGCCCATGCGCCGTGACTCCCTTTTTTACCAACTCTTTGCCCAGCTGCCCCAGACCCTCTTTGATCTCTTGGGCAGAGACACGCTTCAGGGGTATCGTTTTGAGTCCGTGGAGCTGAAGCAAACGGCCTTTCGCATAGATGGCGTCTTCGTGCCCCCTGACCCCTCAGGAACCGTCTATTTCTGTGAGGTGCAGTTTCAGCGCGATAACAGCTTCTACGAACGCTTCTTTGCAGAAATCTTTCTCTACTTGCGTCTGTATCGCCAGACCTTCTCTGATTGGCAAGCGGTGGTTATTTATCCCAATCGCCAAGCAGAACAAGAGTGTTTTGAGCCGTATCAATTGTTAGTGAATAGCGATCGCCTGCATCGGGTCTATCTGAATGAATTGGGGTCACTTGAGGCATTGCCATTGAGCCTAGCGCTGATGCAACTCACCGTGTTACCCGAAGCAGAGATGCCGACAGCAGCACGGTTGCTGGCAGAGCGGACTCGCACAGAGGCAGTGCCAAGGCCAGAAGTCATAATGGAGTTAATCACCACCATTGTGTTGTACAAGTTTACGGAGCTGAGTCGCGAGGAGGTGCTGCGCATGCTGGGGTTTACTACTGAGGAACTGAAGCGGACGCGGTTTTATCGGGACGTCTATGCTGAGGCACGGGAAGAGGTTTATGCTGAGGCACGGGAAGAGGCCTATGCTGAGGTACGGGAAGAGGTATTGCAGCAGGGATTACAGCAGGGAGAGACCCTCGTTGTGTTGCGCCTCCTAAGACGGCGGTTTGGCGAGTTACCAGCTGGCCTTGAGGAGCGCATTCGCCAGCTCTCTCCCCCTCAAATCGAAGCATTGGCAGAGGCTCTCTTGGACTTCACTGCCCTAGAGGAAGTGTTTGCATGGCTAGAGCGCTCCAGCTAGCCGATGCGCCGTGACTCTCTTTTTTACCAACTGTTTGCCCAACTACCCCAGACCCTCTTTGACCTTTTGGGCATAGACACGCCTCAGGGGTATCGTTTTGAGTCCGTGGAGCTGAAGCAAACGGCCTTTCGCATGGATGGCGTCTTCGTGCCCCCTGACCCCTCAGGAACCGTCTATTTCTGTGAGGTGCAGTTTCAGCGCGATAACAGCTTCTACGAGCGCTTCTTTGCAGAAATCTTTCTCTACTTGCGTCTGTATCGCCAGACCTTCTCTGATTGGCAAGCGGTGGTCATTTATCCCCATCGCCAAGCTGAACAAGTGTCCTTTGAACCCTATGAGATGTTGGTGAATAGTCATCGCCTGCGGCGGGTGTATCTGAATGAATTGGGGTCACTTGAGGCATTGCCATTGAGCCTAGCGCTGATGCAGTTGATGGTGGTACCTGAAGCAGAAATGCCGACAGCAGCACGGTTGCTGGCAGAGCGGACTCGCACAGAGGCAGTGCCAAGGCCAGAAGCCATAATGGAGTTAATCACCACCATTGTGTTGTACAAGTTTACGGAGCTGAGTCGCGAGGAGGTGCTGCGCATGCTGGGGTTTACTACTGAGGAACTGAAGCGGACGCGGTTTTATCGGGACGTCTATGCTGAGGCACGGGAAGAGGTTTATGCTGAGGCACGGGAAGAGGCCTATGCTGAGGTACGGGAAGAGGTATTGCAGCAGGGATTACAGCAGGGAGAGACCCTCGTTGTCTTGCGGCAGTTAAGACGGCGGTTTGGCGATTTACCAACTAGTCTTGAAGAGCGCATTCGCCAGCTCTCTTCCCCTCAAATCGAAGCTCTGGCAGAAGCCCTCTTGGACTTTACGACTCTTGAGCAAGTCTCTGCTTGGCTAGAGCGCTCCAGCTAGCCGATGCGCCGTGACTCTCTTTTTTACCAACTGTTTGCCCAACTACCCCAGACCCTCTTTGACCTCTTGGGCAGAGACACGCCTCAGGGGTATCGTTTTGAGTCCGTGGAGCTGAAGCAAACGGCCTTTCGCATGGATGGCGTCTTCGTGCCCCCTGACCCCTCAGGAACCGTCTATTTCTGTGAGGTGCAGTTTCAGCGCGATAACAGCTTCTACGAGCGCTTCTTTGCGGAAATCTTTCTTTATCTGCGGCTGTATCGCCAGACCTTCTCTGACTGGCAAGCGGTGGTCATTTATCCCCATCGTCAAGTGGAACAAGTGTCCTTTGAACCCTATGAGGTGTTGGTGAATAGTCATCGCCTGCGGCGGGTCTATTTGAATGAACTTGGGTCACTTGAGGCATTGCCATTGAGCCTAGCTCTGATGCAGCTCACCATGTTACCCGAAGTAGAAATGCCGACAGCAGCGCGGTTGCTGGCAGAGCGCACTCGCATAGAGGCGGTTCCAAGGCCAGAAGCCATAATAGAGTTAATCACCACCATTGTGTTGTACAAGTTTACGGAGCTGAGTCGGGAGGAGGTGCTGCGCATGCTGGGGTTTACGACGGAAGAGTTGAAGCGGACGCGGTTTTATCGGGACGTCTATGCTGAGGCACGAGAGGAAGGGTTGCAACAGGGATTGCAGCAGGGATTACAACAGGGATTACAGCAGGGAGAGACCCTTGTTGTTTTACGCCTCCTAAGACGGCGGTTTGGCGAGTTACCAGCTGGCCTTGAGGAGCGTATTCGCCAGCTCCCTGCCCATGAGATTGAAGCCTTGGCAGAGGCTCTCTTGGACTTCACTGCCCTAGAGGAAGTGTTTGCATGGCTAGAACGCTCCAGCTAGCCGATGCGCCGTGACTCCCTTTTTTATCAACTCTTTGCCCAGCTGCCCCAGACCCTCTTCGACCTTTTGGGCAGAGACACACCGCAGGGGTATCGCTTTGACTCCGTGGAGCTGAAGCAAACGGCCTTTCGCATGGATGGCGTCTTCGTGCCCCCTGACCCCTCAGGAACGGTCTATTTCTGTGAGGTGCAGTTTCAGCGCGATAACAGCTTCTACGAACGCTTCTTTGCAGAAATCTTTCTCTACTTGCGTCTGTATCGCCAGACCTTCTCTGATTGGCAAGCGGTGGTCATTTATCCCCATCGCCAAGCTGAACAAGTGTCCTTTGAACCCTATGAGATGTTGGTGAATAGTCATCGCCTGCATCGGGTCTATCTGAATGAACTCGGGTCACTTGAGGCATTGCCATTGAGCCTAGCGCTGATGCAACTCACCGTGTTACCCGAAGCAGAGATGCCGACAGCAGCACGGTTGCTGGCAGAGCGCACTCGCATAGAGGCGGTTCCAAGGCCAGAAGCCATAATAGAGTTAATCACCACCATTGTGTTGTACAAGTTTACGGAGCTGAGTCGGGAGGAGGTGCTGCACATGCTGGGGTTTACTACTGAGGAACTGAAGCGGACGCGGTTTTATCGGGACGTCTATGCTGAGGTACGGGAAGAGGTCTATGCTGAGGTACGGGAAGAGGTATTGCAGCAGGGATTACAGCAGGGATTGCAACAGGGATTGCAACAGGGAGAGACCCTTGTTGTTTTACGCCTCCTAAGACGGCGGTTTGGCGAGTTACCAGCTGGCCTTGAGGAGCGCATTCGCCAGCTCTCTCCCCCTCAAATCGAAGCATTGGCAGAGGCTCTCTTGGACTTCACTGCCCTAGAGGAAGTGTTTGCATGGCTAGAGCGCTCCAGCTAGCCGATGCGCCGTGACTCCCTTTTTTATCAACTCTTTGCCCAGCTGCCCCAGACCCTCTTCGACCTTTTGGGCAGAGACACACCGCAGGGGTATCGCTTTGACTCCGTGGAGCTGAAGCAAACGGTCTTTCGCATTGATGGTGTCTTTCTGCCCCCTGACCCCTCAGGAACCGTCTATTTCTGTGAGGTGCAGTTTCAGCGCGATAACAGCTTCTACGAGCGCTTCTTTGCAGAAATCTTTCTCTACTTGCGTCTGTATCGCCAAACCTTCTCTGATTGGCAAGCGGTGGTTATTTATCCCCATCGCCAAGCTGAACAAGTGTCCTTTGAACCCTATGAGATGTTGGTGAATAGTCATCGCCTGCATCGGGTCTATCTGAATGAACTCGGGTCGCTTGAGGCATTGCCATTGAGCCTAGCGCTGATGCAGCTCACAGTGTTACCCGAAGCAGAGATGCCGACAGCAGCACGGTTGCTGGCAGAGCGGACTCGCACAGAGGCGGTTCCAAGGCCAGAAGCCATAATAGAGTTAATCACCACCATTGTGCTGTACAAGTTTACGGAGCTGAGTCGGGAGGAGGTGCTGCGCATGCTGGGGTTTACGACGGAAGAGTTGAAGCGGACGCGGTTTTATCGGGACGTCTATGCTGAGGTACGGGAAGAGGTCTATGCTGAGGTACGGGAAGAGGTCTATGCTGAGGCACGGGAAGAAGGTCGACAGGAAGGGCGACAGGAAGGGCGGCAGGAAGGGTTGCAACAGGGAGAGACCCTCGTTGTGTTGCGGCAGTTAAGGCGGCGGTTTGGCGAGTTACCAGCTGGCCTTGAGGAGCGCATTCGCCAGCTCCCTGCCCATGAGATTGAAGCCTTGGCAGAGGCTCTCTTGGACTTCACTGCCCTAGAGGAAGTGTTTGCATGGCTAGAGCGCTCCCCCTAGCCCATGCGCCGTGACTCCCTTTTTTATCAACTCTTTGCCCAGCTGCCCCAGACCCTCTTCGACCTCTTGGGCAGAGACACACCGCAGGGGTATCGCTTTGACTCCGTGGAGCTGAAGTAAACGGCCTTTCGCATGGATGGCGTCTTTCTCCCCCCTGACCCCTCAGGAACCGTCTATTTCTGTGAGGTGCAGTTTCAGCGCGATAACAGCTTCTACGAGCGCTTCTTTGCGGAAATCTTTCTTTATCTGCGGCTGTATCGCCAGACCTTCTCTGACTGGCAAGCGGTGGTCATTTATCCCCATCGTCAAGTGGAACAAGTGTCCTTTGAACCCTATGAGGTGTTGGTGAATAGTCATCGCCTGCATCGGGTCTATCTGAATGAATTGGGGTCGCTTGAGGCGTTGCCATTGAGCCTAGCGCTGATGCAGCTCACAGTGTTACCCGAAGCAGAGATGCCGACAGCAGCACGGTTGCTGGCAGAGCGGACTCGCACAGAGGCGGTTCCAAGGCCAGAAGCCATAATAGAGTTAATCACCACCATTGTGCTGTACAAGTTTACGGAGCTGAGTCGCGAGGAGGTGCTGCGCATGCTGGGGTTTACGACGGAAGAGTTGAAGCGGACGCGGTTTTATCGGGACGTCTATGCTGAGGTACGGGAAGAGGTCTATGCTGAGGTACGGGAAGAGGTCTATGCTGAGGTACGGGAAGAGGTCTATGCTGAGGCACGGGAAGAAGGTCGACAGGAAGGGCGACAGGAAGGGCGGCAGGAAGGGTTGCAACAGGGAGAGACCCTCGTTGTGTTGCGGCAGTTAAGGCGGCGGTTTGGCGAGTTACCAGCTGGCCTTGAGGAGCGCATTCGCCAGCTCTCTCCCCCTCAAATCGAAGCATTGGCAGAGGCTCTCTTGGACTTCACTGCCCTAGAGGAAGTGTTTGCGTGGCTAGAGCGCTCCAGCTAGCCTAGGCATCATAAATCGCTGGTTGGAACAGTTGAAAAATTGTGTTTTTGATCTTTAAGTATGATTGCTGTGCGCAACAATCCGCAAAATTGTCTGGAGGCTGAAATTTTTTACTAAGGAAAAACCATACTAATTACTAGCCTATTTCAGATCTTCAGATCTATCGATATAACTAGTGGTAGGTTACTGCTCCCGTGCGTTGACTAGGTGCCCCTATGAAAAAGAATGACCGACGCTTTGGCCTCTCAAAACGGCAGTATCGCAAATTGACCCAAGCAATTCGTCATTTGCTTTACCAGCTGCGCCTCTGGATACGGCGACGGCTGGCACCCCTAGGGAGAGGGGGGCGGCAACTGCAGTTTGGGCGCCGGGGGTTTGTGTTGCCGACGGCGGTGATTGTGTTGGTGGTGCTGACATTAACGGTGGCAGCACTGATGATCCGCACGCTGAATCGCACCGCAGAGGTGGGGGGGCAACGGCAGACCATCCAAGTTTTGAATGCCACTGCACCGGCCATTGATAGGGCACGTGCCAAGCTAGAGTACTTCTTTAACCAAGATCCGCTGCGTCCGAATGGGGTGCCGGGGGAAGAAACCATTGAACAGATTATTGGCAATCGGCTAGAGACCACCCGCAACCCCGACCCCTATACGATGGCTGACGAGCAGCGGATTGATATTAATGGCGATGGGCAGGTGGATAATGCTTGGGTGTTTCAACCCACTAGTGACTCGATCGTGGCCTACTCGATCTTGATGCGGCGACCGAGCAATGCGCAACTCGATCAATCGGATGCGCAAAAAGCTGGTCAATTGATCACCCGCAGTCGGCCAATGGGGATTACTGAACTGGGGAATCAGTGTAGTGATCTGGGCGGCGCCGCAGGCCAACAGGTGGAAGTGGGCTGGGATGAAGTGGGCAGTGCTATTTTGCGCAAGAACTTTCAAATTAATGCCTTTGTTTATGAAAACCGCAATGGTGGTCAGGCGCTGTCGACGATTGAGTTTGTGCAGGAACGCCAAATGGAGCGGGGCAATAAATGGGGGGCATGGTTCCGCAATGATTTGGAGATTTTTCCGGGGCCGGTGTTTCGCTGGAATGGGGCACTGCACACCGAGGGGAGTGTCTTTTTGACGGGTGGTACTGGTTTCACCGCCTATCTGATTAGCGCGCCGAAGTCCTGTGTTTATACCCGCGCGGCTTCAGAGATTACGGCAACGGAAATCCGCAACCCAGAAACCAATGAGATTGAATTCCAAGGCCAATTTATGGCGGGGAGCTTGCGGGATAACAACACCAATGCGCCAAATGTTTACATTCACTCTTACCGCGAGCCGCCCAGTGCCCCCTACACCACTGAGGATGCGAATCCACCTGCTCAAAACGTCAGGTTTACGGCGGAGCGGGACTCTGTAAAGGATGGTCTGAACCCCGCGGATGTCGCTCTCAACCCAGTGGCTATTGTGACCGAAGACCGCAGTCGGGCGCGCGGGAGTGATCCAACCAATGTGACGGTACGGGATACTGCACAGAATGATACTGATACTAACTACTGGTCGAATCAGTTTTATGTGCAGCAGGGGCGCTTTGACAATAAAACCCAACCTAAGCCCTACGTGGATGATACGTACCGCGCTGATGACCGCTATGGCCCTAAGCCCGTGTATGACGTCAAGATGCCTGCTTCTGATCCGCTGCGGCAAATTCCGCCAGGCGCTAAGGTGGGCGACCCGATTGAGGGGCGCGATCTGCTGACTCGTAATGTTGCCCCCTCCGACAGCCAAAATAAACGGGAGGATTTGGGACTGGATGGCTACTGGGAGCGGCGGGCACGCCAAGAAGGCCTACGAATCATTGTGGGAGAACGCTTGGAACTGGGCGAACCTCTTTATCCACCTGCGGGTAATACCGCTAGTAACAGTCGCCGCAACGAGTTTTATCAGCACCGCACGCTGCGGGATGATTTGGCGGCCGTGCAGGCCACAGCCATTTATCACTACAAAGCGAGGGGAACAACGGTTGACTCCACTATTCCCGATCCGTTTACGGAGCCTTATCCGGGGCAAAACACAGGGGGCTATGAGCCGATCGCCTGCTTGGCGACTACTCACCACCACGGCACACCGCAAACTGCCCTGCGCAGCATCATGTTCAACCAGTACGATGGCATTCAGGGCTTGCCCCCTAACTTCCGCTTCTTTGACTTCTTTACCGGGCGCGGCACCAATGGTTGGGAGTTTCAGCCTCCTAATTTCAACAGTCCAGAGATGCAACAAGCGATGCGGAACCTCGTGGCCTATGCGAGTGATGGTGTGGATGGGGCGTTTCCGCCCAAACAGGAAATAGGGGGAACCACAATTCACCCCAATCCTGCCAAGACCCGTGCTGGGAATTTCTCGAACCTTGCCCGCGCGCTTCAACTCCTAGAGCAAAGAGGCAGCTTGAGCGCTCTAAGCTTGGCCGATCAAAGTACAATCCACACCGCAGGCTGTATGTTGGGAATGCTGGCTCATAGCGTGAATACCCTTGAAAATCTAAATTACCAAAACCTCAACCTGAGTGATCTGAATAATGCGATCGGCAATTTGCGTGACGGGAATCGAGACAATGGTGAAGTGATTTTCAATAGTTCTACCATCGAGGTCTATCGCAAGGGCGTTAACCCTGATTACCCATTGAGGTATCGCTTGAAAGATGGGGAGGACTATCTGAAGTCAGATGCCTACATCACCGCCCTAGTTAACAACTGGAATCAGCGCCCGCTGCCAGAAGACCCTAATAATGATGATGATAAACTAGCACGCTTAGCACGCCTGATTGCCCTCACGGAGCAGGTGAAATATGACCTTAATCCACAAGAAGGGTACACGTGTGGAATTCCTAATGGGTATAGCAACTTGCGGGAGGCTTTTTGCGCAGAATACCAGCGATATCCAGCGTTGCGGAAGATCTTCAACCCGCCGCAGGGGAGGCCGTCTGTAACTCCGGGTGATATTAAAGCAAACCCACGTATGAATCCAACAGATTTCCTTACCCCTACCGAGCCAGCTACTGGGACTCTAGTGAATAATATCCGCTATCCCAGCCGCCTGAATCAAATCATTGGCTTTGACGGCAATGCTCGCAATGTCGCTTTCCTTGATAACACCCTCTTCAATGGTCGTGAAGAGATGGCGGTGCGGGAAATGGATATTGACCTTGACCTGCTGCGGCGCAGGACTATTGGTGGGGATACATGGCTGCCGATGGGGGGCATTGTCTATGCCTTCCGGGAGGATGCAGTGCGCGAAGATGGCATTGCCCGACCTGCCATTACAGGTCAAAACTGGATGAATACTAATCCCAGCAATCCTCATGATCCCATCCGAGCCGCCAACGGCATTTCGACAAAACCAGTGGATTTCTTTGCGGATCCAATGCGGCGACCCAATGGCTTTCGATTGTGGAATGGCCGGCGCCTTGACCGCCAAGGAATTCCTGCCGAGAAGAATATCGCTGGTCTCTCCTTTATCAGCGATAACCCCGTGTATATTCAGGGGAACTTTAACCTCCACAGTACCAACGGCACAACAAACAATCTGGAGGAATTTACCACAACCCTAGACGCAAACTGGAGCAACTTCTATAGCCGTAATACGCTCGATAATCGCTTTGCTCGGCCTAACTCCGACACTTGGCGACCCGCAGAAATCCTCGGGGATGCGGTGACGATTCTCTCTGACAGTTTCTGCAATGGCTCTGCCAATGATTATTTTGCTCAGGCTTACAACGATGATATTCAAAGGCTTGACAACAACTCCCCTGAAAACCTCGCCACAAACTATGTGCAAAACACTGGAAGTGACGCACGGGTTAACAACGGCAACAATCCTGGCCAAATCTACCTGACCTGTGCCAACGCCAACAATGCAAACCTGCGCACCTCTTTCTTGAATGCCAACCGTCCTAGTGAGGACTTACCTAGCAATACAGTTTGGCTGCGGGAAAGTCCCTTTGATCCCAGTTCACCGATTTATGTGGATGGTAATGGCACGCCTCGGGTCATCCAGAACTCTCAACCGGAACCCTACAACGGCAACTTCTATACGTTTAACGATCCTCGCTCTCGCAACAGTGCTCAAGCTACCCAAGTCAATGCGGTAATCATCAGTGGCACGGTGCCTTCGCGACCGACCCAATCCTATGGCGGCATGCACAACTTCCCGCGTTTTCTGGAGGGATGGGGTAACCTTACCATTCAGGGATCCTTTATTCAACTCAACTTCTCGACCCAAGCCACCGCCCCCTTTGACCAAGACCAGTGGGAAATTTCCAACGATTCTGATTCTCGCTGCCGCGATGTCAACACCGCCTTCAATTGTCCAGCGCAATCTGTAGAGTTAATTCAGTACTACGGAGCGCCGACTCGGCGTTGGGGCTATGACGTGGGTCTGCAGCTGGCACCGGCAGGGCCAGTGGCACGGCGATTTATTACCCCAGGGCGGCAACGCAATGAATTCTACACTGAGCTGCGTGCCGACGATCCCTATATCCTACGCCTACGCTGTGCCCAACGTCCTGACGGTAGTGGACGAGTTGATCCAACGGTGTCTAATTGTTCTGCCTAACGATGGAGGTGAGTTCGATGATTCGGCAATTGCAGCGGCTGCAGCCAGCCAATGGGGGGCTGACCTTGGTGGAGTGTTTGATTGCCATTCTGGTGGTGAACCTCTCTGTGGCCATGTTGGCCGCACCGCTGCTGTTGGTGGCGGCTACCCGCTTGCGCAACGATCGCATTAACCAAGCCACAGAGATTGCCCGTGGCGAGTTGGATCGGCTGCGGGTGATGATGGAGCAGGGCATCGACATTCGCGAAGACAGTGGCCTGCTGCCTCCTGCAAGCACTGTTGGCGCCTCCGTGAGTAATCCTTCAGTCCTCTCTAGGCAAGCCCCGCCCACCAGTCTGACAAGCTGCAACTTGCCCAACAATGCCACCACGGCCTGCGAGCGGCAGCTGAACAATGCCCGCTTTGGGGTGCAAATCTATCGCGGTACCATGATTACCGACGCTGCCCGCAGGGTCTTGGCTTACCCAGTGCAGGTGCGGGTCTATAGCGCTGCAGCCTTGCCGATGGAGCCAGAGAGCAACCCCGACCCTATTGAGCCAGAAGCGGTGATGATGACCAGCAGCATTGTGGGTGCCGAAAGACGGCCCTTGGCGGTGTTGACAACGGTGCTGCTGCGCAGTGACTCCGCTGAAACCCTGCCGCTGATGGCTGTGCCGGAGGGAGATGGCGGTTCAGGTTCTGGTTCATAAGGTGTTGTTGTCGCAAAGAGGAGAGGTTGCAATGAAACTGCTGGGTTGGTGGCGGCGGCGATCCAAGGGCTTTACGATTACCGAGATTCTGGTTTCCTTGGTCATTGCTGGGGTGATCACCGCCTCCTTAGGCTCAATTTTAATCGACATGATCCAAACCGAAAGCCGCGAGGCTGCTTTGAATCAGCTGCGCCAAGACCTCAAGGCGACGCTGGATGTGATCAGTACGGATCTGTCCCAGGCGGTGTTTGTCTATAACGGCAACTGCTTAGCTGGCAGCGGCTCCTGTGGCGATACCTCCCGCCCCGAGCCCCTGACAAACTACCTGCCTGACTTTCCAAGTACCATGCGGCCGGTGTTGGCGATGTGGATTTTGGAGCCCTTTCCCTACTACCAAAACCAACTGGGGTATGCCCGATTCGTCATGCCGCGGGATTGCTCAAGGGTATGGTCAACAGATCAGGCAAATGCGAAAGCACACTGCGAAGAGCTGAGAAGTGGCCGCCGCAGTTATACCTTGGTGGTGTATTACATTGATACCGCTCGCCAGTCCTTTTGGTCACCGGAATCGGATTGGCAGGGGCAGGCACGACTCGTGCGCTACCAACTGCGCAAATATAAGGAAGCGGCGAGGGCTAGTGATGCTAACTACGACTGGCTGGGGATTAACCAGGGGTATGTTGACCCTACAGGAAAGACCAACTTTGCCCGCTGGCCAATTGATGTGCAAACTGGTGCCAATCTGCAATCTAGTCGCCCTGTCAAAAACATTGAGGGCTATCTACGGGTCACCGATTTGACGGTGGTCACAGACTTTATTGATACTGACACCAGTATGCCAAGGCCAGACTGCCCAACGGGGACAATTCGCACTCCCCGAGACACCAGTGATGCGCCGGCACCGGCAGGCTTTTTTGCCTGTGTGCAAGAGCGCGGCTCAAGCTTTAATGCCGCCACCTTTGTTTATCTGCGGGGCAATCCCCAGGGCTTGCCGGGGATCCGTGAAGAAGATATACAAAATCGGCCCGTGCTGACCACCACGGTGCTGAGCCGTTCGGTGCAAGGAAAAGTTCCCAATTTTTAGCTAACCGCCTAAGGAAAAGGAGCGCCGCAGCCATGAACAGCCGCCAACGGGGCTACACCATGACCGAGATACTGGTGGTCATTGTCCTGATTGCCATTCTTGTGGGCATTGGCACCATGACCCTGTTTCCACTGCTGCAACGGCAACGGGTGCGCGCCGCTGTGAATACTGCCCGCAATGTACTGCGCCTTGCCCAGGCCAATGCCAAAAGGGAAAAGCTGCCTTGGATAGCGGCATTTCGCAATACCGATTTTGGCCCGCAGTGGTCGACCAATCCCGTCAACCGGGATAGGAGGGACTGGCAGTGGCAGCCCCTAGTGGATGACGATGAGCAGTTGGTGATGGTCATGTACGCCACTGACTTTAACTCCACAGAGGTGGGGGAGGGGAATCGAATTTTGGAATGCTGGCAGCCCCAGGCGCGATCGGCGGCAGTCCAACAGTGTGAGTTGGCCTTTGACCATCAGGGGCGGGTGATCACGCCGGTGACGCCCCGGCGGATTGCCTTTAGCATCTATGCCTATGAAGACGAGTACCTCCAGTGCGTGCGAATACCAACCATTTTGGGGGGGATGCGCATTGAGCAGGGAACATCCTGTGGCGTGTATCGTGAGTAAGGTGTCGGTAGAGCAGTGTTGAAGAGTTAGAGATGGCTATGACAGAACATGGGGACAGGGGTAGGGACAGTGTATATCTGAAGCTGCTGTTTTTTCTGCAGGAGCGGCGGCGGTGGGGAGCCAATGGCGGATTGACGTTTCCGGAGGTGCTGGTGGTGATGGTGATTTTAGGGGTGATTGCCCTAATTGCCTTGCCTTCGCTGCTAAACCAACGGCTCAAGGCACAACTGGCGGGGGCCAAATCAGCGGTGGGGGCAGTTAACCGTGCCCAGGAGGCCTACCGGGTGCGCCACAAAATTTTTGCCACCAAAATTGCCTATCTGGGTCTCTATAACACCCAAGGGGGGGGCTATAGGGTGGATGGCTACTATCCCTTGACGCTCACCTATGACCAAGTGAAGGAGGAAAATACTGGCCGCATCCTCCATGGTGGCGGTAATCCGTGGTATGCCGCTGTGCATGCCCAAGCCATTGATCCAGCAGGCAAGGGGGTGTCGGGCTGTGTCTGGGCGAAGCCGGGGGATTTTGGGGTCACGAGTGCTTCGGTGAAGGAGGGAAAAACGGCAGCACCCCCTGGGGATTGTTGGGAAGATCAGCCAGAAGGTTCTAATGACCCAGTCAAGTATTTTCCAATTCAGACAACGGAGTAATTTTAGGGGGTTAGAATGTCGACGATCGTCGAAAAGAGCGCAGGCGCAGAGCATTCATCACCACGGAGAAGGAACTAAAGGCCATTGCTGCACCGGCCACCATGGGATTGAGGAGCCAGCCGCTCAGGGGGTAAAGGATACCAGCGGCAATGGGAATGCCAGCCACATTATAGATGAAGGCGAAAAAGAGATTCTGGCGAATATTTTGGATGGTGGCGCGGCTGAGTTGTAGGGCGATGACAATGCCCTGAAGATGACCGGCAATGAGGGTGATGTCACTGCTGGCGATCGCTACATCGGTACCCGTGCCCAGAGCAATGCCCACATCGGCTTGAGCGAGGGCCGGGGCATCATTAATGCCATCCCCCACCATGGCCACGCACTTCCCTTGCCGTTGCAGTTCAGCAATGATCGCTGCCTTTTGATTGGGGCGGACACTGGCAACGTAATGCTCAATTCCCACTTGCTGGGCAATGGCCGCAGCTGTTACGGCCTGATCGCCCGTGAGGAGAATCACCTCTAATCCCATGCGCTTCAGGGCAGCCACTACCGCTGGGGCTTCGGGTTTCAGCGTGTCGGCAAGGGCGATCAGCCCCCTGACTTGGGCATCCACCGCTATCCAGATGACCGTTTTCCCCTGCTGTGCAAGGGTTTGAGCTTGAGGCTGCCAAGGGGTGATGTCAATCTTGTGGCCTGCTAGAAAGGCTGGCGTACCAATGAGCACCCATTGATCCTCAACCATGCCCTGTACCCCTTGACCAATCGTGGCCACAAAGTCGCGAACCGCTTGCGGCGATACCCCCTGCCCTTGGGCATACTCGACCACAGCGGCAGCCAAGGGATGTTCCGAGTGCCATTCCACACTGGCGGCCAGCCGCAAAAGGGTTGTGGCATCCGCCTGAGGATAAAAATCGGTGACGCTGGGATGGCCTTGGGTGAGGGTGCCTGTTTTGTCGAGAACCACAGTTTGCACCCGATCGGCCAGCTGGAGACTGCGGGCATCTTTAATCAAAATGCCATACTCCGCTGCTTTGCCGGTGGCCACCATGATTGAGGTGGGGGTGGCCAAGCCAAGGGCACAGGGACAGGCAATGATCAAAACGCCAATGGTGGTCAACAGGGCTAGGGTGGGATTGCGGCCAATGGTCAGCCACAGCAGCCCCGTCAGCAGAGCGATCGCCAGCACCGTCGGTACAAACCAAGCCGTGATGCGATCCGCCAGTTTTTGAATGGGGGCTTTTGAGGCCTGGGCCTGCTGCACTAGTCGAATCATTTGTGCCAAAAAGGTTTGCTGTCCCACCCGTGTAGCACGCATTTGTAGGCTGCCCGTTTGATTGAGGGTGGCACCAATGACCTCATCCCCCTCGCGTTTTTCCACCGCTAGGCTCTCCCCGGTCACCATGGATTCATCCACCGTCGAAGCCCCAGCCACAATCTCACCATCCACGGGAATTTTCTCGCCGGGACGCACCAGCAATCGATCCCCCACTTGCACTTCAATCAGGGGCACCTCCACGGCTTCCCCGTTACGAATCACCCGTGCCGTTTTCGGTTGCAGGGCGAGGAGTTTGCCAATAGCGGCAGCAGTTTCCCGTTTGGCGCGACTTTCGAGAAAGCGTCCCAAGAGAATCAGGGTAATGACGACGGCTGAGACTTCGTAATAGACCTCTGGCATGTGGCCATGGAAGGCTTGGGGAAAGAGCGTCCCAAAGAGCGAGTAGAAAAAGGCGACACTGGTGCCCAGAGCCACTAGGGTGTCCATCGTTGCTGTGCGATAGCGCAGTGCCCGCCAGGCGCCCTCATAAAAGGATTCGCCACTCCAAAACTGAATTGGCGCTGTCAGCAACAGTTGCAGCCAAGGATGGTGCAGCCATGGGGGGATCCAAGGGAGATGCCAGCCCGTCATCATGGGTAGATTCCCCACTAGCAGTAGTAGGGTGGCGCCACCCGCAAAGAGGAGGCGGCGTTTGAGACGCTGCAGCTCAGCCCGATAGGTCAATTCTGCGGTGGCGGTGTCAGTTACCAAGCCTTCTTCAGGCAGTCGCTCTGCGTGATAGCCCGCTTTGGCGATCGCCCCCTGTAGATCTGACCAGGTCACTTGCTGGGGATCGTAGGTGACCGTGGCCTGAGCGGCGGCAAAATAAATTTCACAGTCCCTGACGCCCGGTAGCGATCGCAGGGCAGTTTCAATGACATTGGCGCAAGCGGCGCACTGCATCCCCTGCACCTTGAAGCTGAGCTGGGTGATCATTGGGGCGTATAACCGGCTTGGCGAATGGCACTGCGGATGTCTGCCGCTGCGGCTTGGGTCTCAATGGCTAGCTCTTTGGTTGCGAGATGGGCGGTAACAGTCGCACGGGTGTCAACCGCTTGAATCGCTTGGATAATGGCATCACGACAGGCGCCACAGGCCATGTCGGGCACGCGCAGCTTGAGAACCATGGTGATCTTCCCCTGACACTCCTGCGATTCATCGTGAAGTCTCCAGTGAACGAGAGAGTCAAGGGGGAGTCCGGCTAATTTTGTTCAACGGCTAGGGGCTGGTCTTGGCGGTTTAAGGCATTGGCGATCGCCACCAATTCCTGCTCAAAGGCCAACTGGGCGCGATTGGTGCGGCCACCCACATAGAGGAGATCATTCTCCTGCAGCCCCCACACCTGGGAGTGGGACACATAGCTCATGATCACCCCCGCCATCAACAGGGCAAAGCCCGCATAAAACAGGGGAATCCCCGGATCGGCTTTAATTTGTAGCCCTGTACTGCCCACAAGTTCAATCAACGTCAGCGTCACACCGTTAATCTCTGTACTCATGCCGGTGCGCAAGCTGGTGAGAAACTCGCCCTTGGGGCTGTAGATGAGCACCGTGCCTTGGAGATCCCGCGCAATCAGGGAAATCCCCTCCGAGAGATCCGGTTTCGTGGGCAGCCATGTGCCCCAAAGACGACCTTTGCCTTCTGTGTCCAGCTGGGCCATTGGCAGTTGCAGCACGGGACTGTTGTTTAGGCGAAAGCGAATGGCGGCAATACTCCAGTCCGCCTGATAGAGGGTGACCCCGCCATACTTCAAGGGCTGGTTGACATGGATTGTGCCCCGCTTCACCTCCTGACCGTCGGCATCCAGTACCGAGAGATCCGAGTAGAATTGGTCAATGTCACCCGCATCAGTGTAATCAATCCAAAAGCGATTCACCTTGACCGACCAGTGTTGGGGGATGCGCGCCAGTGGCCCCGCCTGCACAATGTGCTGAAGATGAAAGGTTTCACCACTGGGAATCAGTTCCTGCGCCATAAAGCCCGTCAGCGCCCCCAAAATCCCCCCCAGCAAAATCAGAATCATACTGGCATGAACCACAATCGGGCCTATGCGACCAACAATGCCTTTGCGGGCATAGAGTTGATTATCGGTTTGCCAGACGCGGTAGCCTCTCTGAGTCAAGGCAGCGGCCAGTTCCTTGAGGGAGCCTTGGGAAATCGTGGTGCTCAGGGCCAGTTTGGTGAATTGACGCGGTTGGGAGTAGTACTGCCAGCGTTGGGCGGTGGTGAGGGCAGGCACCTGCCGAGTGAAGGTACAGGCCGTTAAACTCGCCCCAAAGAGCACCAACAGAGTGAGATACCAAGGGGTGCGATAGACATGATCTAGCCCTAGGGCCAGCAGCACCCGCCAACTGAGAAAACCAAACAGGGCAGGGTCTGCGGGATAGTTTTCTTGGTAGAAGCTGAGGGATTGCCCCTGCTCAATCACAGTGCCAGCGATACTGGCGATCGCAATCACCAGCAGCAGGAGAATCGCTAGGCGCAGATCACCTAGGAGGGCAAGCACACGGCGCAACACAGGGGCACTGATCCTCATTTAGCTTGGCCAATTCACCCAGTCTTGGGGCTTGAGAAAGGTGGTGTACAGTTCCGCTTCGCGGCTGTTGGGTTCCGGGGTATAGCCGTATTCCCAGCGGACAAGGGGGGGCAGAGACATCAAAATAGACTCGGTGCGGCCATTGGTTTGTAGGCCGAAGATGGTGCCGCGGTCATAGACTAGGTTGAATTCCACATAGCGGCCGCGCCGATAGAGCTGAAATTGCCGCTGGCGATCGCCATACTCGAGGTGACGCCGCCGTTCCACAATCGGTAGGTAGGCTTCTAGAAAGGCTTGGCCACAGCTTTGAATAAAGGCAAACAGGTCTTCCCACGAACGATTGCCGATGGAACCGACCTTTTGACTGTAGCGAGCAGCTTCGCCATGGGGATCAGGGCCGCGGTAAAGCTCGCGATCGCTGCCATCTTGGTAGTCAAAGAAAATGCCGCCCACGCCACGGGTCTCGCCACGATGCTTGAGGTAGAAGTATTCATCACACCAGCGTTTGAACACAGGGTAGTACTCGCTGTGGTGGCGATCGCAGGCAGCCTTATGCACCTGATGAAAGTGTTTCGCATCCTCAGCAAAGGGGTAGTAGGGGGTCAAATCTGCGCCACCGCCAAACCACCACACAGGACCTGCTTCAAAGTAGCGGTAGTTCAAATGCACCGTTGGCACATAGGGATTGCGGGGATGGAGCACCATGGAGGTACCCGTGGCATAGAAGCCATGACCCGCTGCCTCTGGCCGCTGCGCCAAGATTGAGGGCGGCAATTGCTCCCCCCACACCTCTGAGAAATTAACGCCCCCCTGCTCTAAGAGCTGACCATTTTTCATCACCCGCGAGCGACCACCGCCCCCTTCGGGACGTTGCCAACTGTCCTCTTGAAACTGGGCACCGCCATCGGCTGCCTCTAGAGCCTGACAAATCTGATCCTGGAGGTCTTTCAAAAAAGTCGCTGCCCGTTGACGCGAGTCGCTGGGCACAGCAGGGGTAGCAGAAGTGGCAACAGTCATAGTAAATATCGAAATCCTAATAAACGGTCTTCAGTGTCAAAAAAAAGTCGCTTCAAAGCGTGTCTAGGCTTTATTGTACTGTTCTGCCAGCAACTGGGCGAGCTTGGCGGCAAGGGCAGCTACCCACTGTTCATCCTGTTTGGTATAGCGGCGGGGGGCATTAGTGCCGAGAATCATCACCGTTTGCGCATCCACCGGTTGGCAGATCACCCCTTGGGTATTGGGGGGCAAATAGTCAAATTCAATGCGTCCGGGGTAAAGGGCTAAATTCACTAAATAGATGGGGCGTTGGGTTTGCAGGGCGCGCTGCACAATGGCACCCGTGGCCGTCATTGGTTTGGGCCCCAGAATACCGCGCCGCAGGAGGGGGCGATCGGCGCGCCAAATGACAATGGACTTTGTCGGCGTATTCTTCAGCAAGGTATAGGACAGCCACGCCAGCTCTGTTTTCAGGGCAGCATCCAGATCATCGGCAAGTTCAAATCCCTCTTCCCCTTCAAGGATCACCGCTTCCGCAGGACGGGGCTGCACCCGCTGCCAAATCAGCGTCGTCAAAATCAAGACCGCCGCAAGGATCACCCCCACGACATCGGCACGGGCTTGGGAAGGGGTCAGCAGGGGGGTCAAGAGGCGATTGATGAGGAGAAGTGTGCCCCCCAAAACCCCCGTTGCAAGGGGTAAATAGCGGAGAACTTGGTCATTCATCTAGAATTTTGAAAAATTTTTCAGTAGCAACGTAACTATCTATTATTCCCCAATGCCAATCTCACAGTGGTAGGAGTGAATTGCGGAATGAAAGCACAAGGCTTCCTAAAAGCTGGCCAGCGAGCGATCGCGGTTATTGGATGGGTGAGTTTGAGTCTTTGGGGTCGTCTCCCCTTTGCCCTTGCTACTGCTCCTCCACCGGCGGTCACCGCTCCCCTACGTCTAGAAATCAGCCTATCACGGCGCCAATTGACCCTCTATCAAGGACAAACTCCCCTGCGCCGGTATCCCGTGGCCGTAGGTCGTCCGGGGTGGGAAACCCCCACAGGTCAATTTCAAGTGCGGGAGATGATTCGCGATCCCGCTTGGAAAAATCCCTTTACCGGGGCAGTGATTGCTGGTGGACATCCCCGCAACCCCTTGGGGCGGCGTTGGATTGGCTTTTGGAGTGATGGCACCAATTGGGTTGGGTTGCACGGTACCCCCCATCCGGATTCCATTGGTCATGCGGTTTCCCACGGTTGCGTGCGGATGTACAACCGCGACATTGAGGAGCTTTTTGAGAAAGTCAAGCCGGGTGTGCCTGTGATTGTGGTGCGCTAGAAAGGGGCAACAAGGGCAGCGCCAAAAAAGACGACGGCGATCGCATCCACCAGACCATGCAGGAGAACGCCCGCCCAGAGGCGCTGGGTACAGGCAAAGGTGAGGCAGTAAAAGAGGGAGGCCAAGGTTGCCATGACGATATACACCGCTCGGTAGGCCATGAGGGGCAGTTGAATATCGGCATTCGGCTCATTGCCTACATGGAGAATACCAAAAAGCAGCGAACAAATGAGAATGGCACCCCAAGCAATGACCACCGGCCGCTGGCGATCGCCCCCATAGTGCTGCCACAGATCCCGCACGAAAATCATCAAACCACTGCGAAAGAGCACCTCCTCAAAAATGCCCACCCGCATTGCAAAGAGGCTGACATAGACAAACACCGCCAAAGGCGAAGGCGTCAAGTTAAATTTCGCCAAGGGCAAAAAGCCCAATAGACTCCCCAAGGGCACCATGGTTACCAAAGCCGCCAAGAACATTGCCGCCAATAAACGAGCATCGCACCAGCGGGGTTCAAAACTATAGCCAAAGTGCGATCGCCCCAGCCCCCTGCCAAAAATGATCACCAAAATAAACAGTTGCAGTGCCACAAAAGGGCCAAAGCGAAAGTAGGGGGTCGAGAACCAGTAGAGGCTAAAAAGCGAGACCGCAATTAGGGGAATGTCGTGTAGTCCCAATCCCGTGGGGGTCGCCCGTGGCGGGTGTCGCCGCTGCCAATCGCCCCAAGCACATAGGAGCAAATAGATAGGGGTAATGATGAATCCTTCCGTGTACGCTTTGGGGAAGGCTGGCGAAATCAACCCACTGTGGCTGAGCAACAAATAAAGTGCTGCTCCACTGATCCAAGCCCACAACACTGGTGTCGGTGTGGTTTGCTGCCGCAAGAGGACAGGGACGCGCACCATGGCCCAGACGCCTCCGAGAAAGATCAGCAAGTTCAGCCACGGCTGATCAGCAAAGATTAAATTGGTGAGAACCCGCTGCCAAGGAAAGCGGCCTGCTTGGGGGAGAATCAAGCCAATGGCAATGTACAGTGCCAAACTGAGGAGTAACCGCCCCGGCCAGCGTTGGGTCATCTTATTAAAATCCCGCTGGCCACTTGCCCACCATAGCACTGGAAAACCACCAATGATCACGACGGCGGCGGCCTCCACCACACTTTCGAGCCACGGCCAAGGGGTTGCAGACAAATCGTGCAGGTAAAGGAGTTGTGCCCAAAACCACAGCCCACAGGCAGCGATCGCCATCTGTTGCTCGCGGTTCGCAGAAAACCGCGGTGAACGGAGAAAGGCTTGGGGTGCGCTGGCTAGCCACTGACTGACCGTCTGTTTAGGCTGGCTGGTGAGGTTGGGAATCGGCATTCGAGAACCATCGCGATCGCAACTGCGGGCATAGCGTTATAATCAAGGCTTATTCCCAACAGGTGGGAATGCTTTATCTTGACCGAAATTGTTGCCATTTGTGCACCCCGCAACTGCATTTTGCCATGACGACCCCCACCCTTGATCGTGATCGGCTCAGCCAACAACTCAAAGATTTAGAAGCCAAAGCCCTACAGGCGATCGCTGCAGCTCGCACCCTCGATACCCTAGAGCAACTGCGCGTGGCTTACTTGGGCAAAAAAGGCGAACTCTCACAAATTCTCGCCCTTATGGGCAAACTGCCCCCTAGCGATCGCCCCACCATTGGTGCCCTCGCCAACACCCTCAAGGAAAAACTGCTCCAAGAACTAGAAGCCCGCCGCGAAACCCTGCAAGCCGAAAAAATTGCTGCGCAACTGGCGGCTGAAAGCCTTGATGTCACCCTGCCGGGCGTCTATCGTCCCCAAGGGCACATTCATCCCCTCAATAGCACCATTGACCGCATCCTCGATATTTTTGTGGGTCTCGGCTATACCGTTGCCAATGGCCCCGAAATGGAAACTGACTACTACAACTTTGAGGCGCTGAATACACCTGCAGATCACCCGGCTCGCGACATGCAGGACACCTTCTACCTGCCCGATGGCAATCTGCTGCGCACCCACACCTCCTCGGTGCAGATTCGCTACATGGAACTCAATGATCCGCCCATTCGCATTGTTGCTCCCGGCCGTTGTTATCGGCGGGATACGGAGGATGCCACCCACGCGGCTGTGTTCCATCAGATTGAGATTTTGGCAGTGGATGAGGGGCTGACCTTTACCGACCTCAAGGGTACCGTCACGACGTTTCTAGCGGCACTCTTTGGTGATGTTCCCATTCGTTTCCGAGCCAGCTATTTCCCCTTTACCGAACCCTCGGCGGAGGTGGATGTGCAGTGGCAGGGACGCTGGTTAGAGGTGATGGGCTGTGGCATGGTGGATCCTGCTGTGCTCAAAAATGTCGGCTACGATCCAGAGGTCTACACGGGCTTTGCCGCCGGATTCGGTGTGGAGCGGTTTGCCATGGTGCTGCATCAAATTGATGATATTCGCCGCTTTTACACCAGCGATTTGCGCTTTCTGCGGCAGTTTTAGGAGGATAGGGCCTTGGCTGAACCCCGTCTGCTGGCGGTCCTCAATGGCAAGGGAGGCGTTGGTAAAACCACAACGGCAATCAACCTAGCAGCCACCTATGCCGAGCAGTACAGGGTGTTGTTGGTGGATACGGATCCCCAAGCCTCAGCCACGTGGTGGTTTCAGCGCAGTGGCCAATCCATGGGCTTCGATCTCGCCCAGGAGCTTAACCCCAAACTCCTCAGCAGGGTACGCCAGCTTTCTGGCTATGACCTGATTGTTGTCGATACGCCGCCGGCCTTAGCCTCCAGTGCCCTAGCAGCGGTGGTACCGATCGCCGACTATCTGGTGCTGCCCACCCCCCCCGCCCCCATTGACCTTGCCGCCCTCATTGAAACAGTGAAGCAAGTGGTGCAACCGTCTAACGTTCCCCACCGCGTCCTGCTCACCCGCGTTGATCCCCGCTGTGTCAATGAAGCCCTCGAAGCCCAAAATACGCTCTTGCAGTTGGGGGTAGCAGCCTGTCACTCCTTTATCCGCGCCTACAAAGCCCACGAACGGGCGGCTCTCGACGGCGTACCCATTACCCAATGGAAGGGCAAGCAGGCGAAGGAAGCTCAAGCGGATTACCGCCGCGTTGCTGAAGAGTTACAGCGGGACTGGCGATAGGGGCAAGGGTAGCAAAGGCAACCAAACCCCCAAAGGGGAATCTGTACTCTAAAATCTAGATCCGCACTTAAATGATTTTGTTCTCCCTTGTATCCGAATTGAGGTCAACAGCGCGTGGACACAACCGTACTCAGCCAATACCGTCAGCAAACCCAAGAACGTGCTGCCTTGGGCATTCCCCCCTTGCCCCTGACGGCGGCAGAAACCTCGGCGGTTTGTGATCTACTGCAACACCCCCCAGCGGGCGAAGAAGACTACCTACTGCACCTGATTCGCGATCGCGTGCCCCCCGGTGTCGATGAAGCGGCCTACATTAAAGCCGGCTTTTTGACGGCGATCGCCAAAGGAGAACTCACCAGTCCCCTCATCACTCCCGTTGCAGCGGTGGAACTCCTAGGGACAATGCTGGGGGGCTACAACGTTCAATCCCTCATTGAGCTGCTGCGCCATGAAAACCCAGAACTTGCCCGTGCGGCGGCCACTGCCCTCAGTCATACCCTCTTGGTCTATGACGCCTTTCACGATGTCCAAGACCTGATGCACCAAGGCAACCCCTACGCCCGTCAGGTGATGGAATCCTGGGCCAATGGGGATTGGTTTACCTGCCGTGATCCGCTGCCGGAGGCCATTACTGTCACCGTTTTTAAGGTCGCCGGTGAAACCAATACCGATGATCTTTCCCCTGCCCCCCATGCCACCACCCGCCCCGATATTCCGCTGCACGCTACGGTGATGCTGGAAAGCCGCTTGCCGGGGGCACTGCAAATCATTGCCGAACTGAAGCAAAAGGGCTACCCCCTTGCCTATGTGGGGGATGTGGTTGGCACCGGTTCCTCCCGCAAGTCCGCCACCAACTCTGTGATTTGGCACATTGGTCGCGACATTCCCTACGTTCCCAATAAGCGCACAGGGGGCGTCTGTCTCGGTGGCAAAATTGCGCCCATTTTCTTCAACACCATGGAGGACTCCGGCGCCCTGCCCATTGAGTGCGATGTTACCCGCATGAATATGGGGGATGTGATCACGATCTACCCCTACCGCGGCGAAATCACCAATGCAGCGGGGGAGGTCATCAGTACCTTTACCCTCAAACCCGAGACCCTCTTGGATGAAGTGCGAGCGGGGGGGCGCATTCCCCTTCTCATTGGGCGTACCCTCACCGACAAAGCACGGGCTGCCCTTGGCCGAGAACCCAGTCCCCTCTTTACTCGTCCCAAGCCCCCCGTTGAGAGCAGTAAGGGCTATACCTTGGCACAAAAGATTGTCGGTAAAGCCTGTGGTCTCCCCGGCGTCCGCCCCGGCACCTACTGTGAACCGGTCATGACAACGGTTGGCTCCCAAGATACGACAGGCCCAATGACCCGCGATGAACTCAAGGAGCTGGCCTGCCTTGGCTTTGGTGCGGATTTGGTATTGCAAAGTTTCTGCCATACGGCGGCTTATCCCAAGCCCGTTGACATCAAAACCCACAAAGAACTGCCGGACTTTATGACCTCGCGAGGGGGCGTCTCGCTACGACCGGGAGATGGCATTATTCACTCTTGGCTCAACCGCATGCTGCTGCCGGATACCGTGGGCACGGGGGGCGATTCCCATACCCGTTTTCCCTTGGGCATTTCGTTCCCAGCAGGTTCTGGCTTGGTCGCCTTTGCAGCGGCCTTGGGGGTGATGCCTTTGGATATGCCGGAGTCGGTGCTCGTGCGCTTCAAAGGTGCGTTGCAACCGGGGGTGACGCTGCGGGACATTGTCAATGCCATTCCCTATGTGGCCATTCAGCAGGGTAAGCTCACCGTTGCCAAGGAGAATAAAAAGAATGTTTTCTCCGGACGGATCATGGAAATGGAGGGGCTGCCGCACTTGCAACTGGAGCAGGCCTTTGAACTCACCGATGCCACAGCGGAGCGATCGGCCGCAGGGTGCACGATTAAACTCAGTGAAGACACTGTGGCGACCTACCTGCGATCGAATGTAGCCCTCCTGAAAAATATGGTGGCCCGTGGCTACGGCGATGCGCGTACGATTCTACGGCGGGTGAAAAAGATGGAGGCATGGCTGGCCAATCCCAGTCTCCTCTCGGCGGATGCGGATGCCGAGTATGCCGATGTGATTGAGGTGGATCTAGATCAAATCAAGGAACCCCTTGTGGCTGCCCCCAATGACCCCGACAATATCAAAACCCTCTCCGAATGTGCCGGCGATCCAGTGCAGGAGGTCTTTATTGGCTCCTGTATGACCAATATTGGCCACTACCGTGCCGCTGCCAAGGTACTGGAAGGAGAGGGGGCGGTGAAGGTGCGCCTCTGGATTGCACCCCCCACCCGCATGGATGAGCAGCAGTTGCGCGAAGAGGGCTACTACGGTATTTTTGCTGCTGCTGGGGCACGCATGGAGATGCCGGGCTGCTCCCTGTGCATGGGCAACCAAGCCCGCGTTGCTGATCACACCACGGTTTTCTCCACCTCCACACGGAACTTTAATAACCGCATGGGCAAAGGGGCACGGGTCTATCTGGGATCCGCAGAGCTAGCAGCAGTTTGTGCCCTACTGGGGCGCATTCCCACCCGCGAGGAGTACCTAGAGATTGTGACGCGGAAAATTGATCCCTTTGCAGCGGATCTCTATCGCTACCTCTACTTTGACCAAATTCCCGACTACGAAAACCAAGGCCGCCTCATTTCCAAGGAGGAGGAAGCGAAGCTACTGGCCAGTATTGGCGGCTAGCCGTTGATCTACATCCAATGGGAGAGGCCAATGCCGGCTTCCACAAAAAGAAACCCGAGGATAGGCGTACTCAGCCAGTACAGCCACGCAATGCGGGGGTAGCCTTCACGGCGCAGGTTCGATACCTCGAGGGTAAACGTAGAAAAGGTGGTCAAAGACCCCAAAAAACCGACAGTGATGCCATGGCTGAGCCACAGCGGTGCCCCCCAACGGGCTAAAACAGGGCTCAAAAAGCCCATAAGAAAGGCACCCATGAGATTCACGCTCAGGGTACCGAAGACAAGGGTGCCAAAGCGGCGATCGCTCCACAGACCCACATAATATCTGGCCAAGGCACCGGGCACCGCTCCAATGGCAATGGCCAATACACTCTCAGGTGCGATCATCCCACTTCTCCCAATGGGCTAGACTCCGCAGCGTTAGGCGGCTGCCCAACTCCAGTGCTAATAATCCCAGCCCTGTACTGCCGAGCCAGTAAAAACCCTCGACTGCCGCATCTGTGATTCCCAAGAGCTTGTCGTTATCCAACTCGTAGGATGAAAAGGTTGTGTAGGAACCAATAAACCCCGTTGTCAATAGCAAGCGCAAATCGGGATGCAGGACAAAGGTGCGGGCAAAGGCAAGGGGAGCAATCACCCCCAGCAGAAAGCAACCCGTGACATTGACGACGAGCGTAGCAAAGGGCACATTACCCGTAAGATAGGGTTCCAAATAGGCCTCTAGTAAAAAGCGGCTTAAGGCCCCCGGAATCGCACCCAAACTGACAGCTAAGGCCGGTCGCAATCGGGGATGTATAGGGATCACGAGCGGGGTTCCTCCACAATCAGCACGGGTCGGGTTGAGGTCTCAAGAATACTCTGGCACACAGATCCCATGAGCACGCGCTTCAGACCCCCTTGACCATGTTTGCCAAGGATAATTTCGGTCACGTTGTAGAGGGTTGCCGTATCCAAAATGGCTTGGGGAATTGGGCCAGCGGTCACAATGAAACGATAGCGAATGTCTGCGAGGTACTGCTTGACTTGGGCTTCGAGTGTGGCCACTGCCTTGGGATCAGGAACATCCTGCACATGGAGCACAATCACTTCCGCATCAGCACGCCGCGCTAATTCCGCCGTCTTTTGGAGAACGTAGGGGGTGACACTCGAAACATCCACCGGTGCTAAGAGCACAACCCGTGGTTGCAGCAGAACTTTGGTGGCATCCACCTCGCCCTTTTGCAGGAGCTTTGGTGCAAACGTGGGAATTGCCCATGCCCCCAAGGGAGCCGTAATCAGGATCGAGAGAACCGCGATCGCCAGCATCGTTTCACCCCCCGCCACCCCAGCGGATAAGGGTAAAGCACCGATCGCCGCTTGCACCGTTGCCTTTGCGGAATTCCCCGGCAGCAAAAAGAGGCGTTCGGAGAGTGTCCAATGACTGCCAAGGGTGGAAAGATACCAACCGATGCCCCGCCCAATCAAGGTACCCACCGCCAAAATCACCAAACCCACACCGAGGGAACTTTGCAACACCCCTAACTGGACACTGGCACCCAACAGCACGAAGAGAAAAATCTCTGCCACCTGCCACAGCACATCAAAGCCGCCCCGCAATTGCCGCGCTAGGGGGGCATCCATCTCAATCAAGAAGAAGCCGGCACTCATCACCGCAAGGTAGCCGGAAAACAACGGCAGGCGATCGGCCAAGCCCACCGCTCCCAAGGCCACTGCTGCTGCCACGAGGGTTGTTTGCACCCGATTTTGACTCCAGTTTTGCTTGACCAACAAAAAGACCAGCGCCCAGGCCAAGCCATAGCCCACGATCAAGCCACCACCAATTTCAAGGAGTGCCTGCACACTCACCCCCAAGGCGGGCGGCAAAGCCCCTAGGAATCCTCCCTCATGCTCAGACCCCATCAGCAGACTAAACAGCAGCAGTATGACTACATCGGAAATAGCACTGCCCGAGAGAATCGCATCACTAATCCCCTTGTCCACGCCCCAGCCCAAACTTTTTAGCCGTAGCATGCCCGGCACAATGACAGCCGGGGACTCCGGTGCCACGATCGCCCCCAACAATAGCCCTTGGCGCAAATCAAATCCCAGTAGCAGCATCGCCACCCCAGCCACAACGACCATTTCACACAGTGCGGGTAATACACCGAGGCGTAGCGCCACCGTGCCCTGTTGTGCCAACTTCTGACGATCCAAGCCCAGCCCCGCCTTCATCAAAATCACCATCACCGCAACAGTACGGAAGGTGGGGGCTGCCGTTAGGACATCGGTTTGCAACAGATTCAAGGCTGCAGGCCCGAGGACAATCCCCACGAGAATCATGCCGATCAAGGCCGGTGCCCCTAGTCGCCGTGCCAACTGACCCCCAAAGAATCCCAGCAGGAGAATCAGGGCAAGGGTTTCTAGAATGGCTGACATCGCTGCAAACTTCGCTGTGACACCGAACCCTACCCTATCGGATGATCAGGTCAATTTCCAATGCCCAGCGTCCGTAGCGATCGCTGCAAATCCCTTATACACTCTATAGTGCTTGGTTATTGGCGGAGCATAGGCAAAATGACATATTGCTTGGGAATTCTCACCACGTCGGGTCTGGTGATGGCGGCAGACTCTCGCACCAATGCGGGGGTGGATTACATTTCCACCTATCAGAAACTCTTTGATTTTTCGGTGCCGGGGGAGCGGGTGATTGTCATTTGTACCGCTGGTAACCTTTCAATTACTCAGGAAGTGCTCACGCTCATTCGTCGTGATCTCAAGGGTCAGTTGGAGCACAGTCTCAACTCGCTGCCCAATATGTACGAGGTAGCCCGCTATGTCGGTGGTAAGCTGCGGGAGGTCACCGATAGTCATCGCCCTTGGTTGGCCAAAGATAACATTGACTACCAATGCACATTTCTGGTGGGGGGGCAAATTCGTGGCGAGGAACCCTACCTCTACCTGATCTACAGTCAGGGCAACTTTCTGCAAGCGACCCCCGAAACTCCCTTTCTTCAAATTGGTGAAACAAAATATGGCAAGCCGATTTTAGACCGCACGTTGCGCTTCGATACGCCGGTAGATGCGGCGGCAAAGTATGCACTGCTCTCCCTTGATTCAACGATGAAATCCAATATCTCCGTCGGCCCCCCCCTTGACCTGATCATGTACCGCACCGATAGCTTTCAGATCTGTCACCGCGCCGAATTTGTCTTGGGTGATCCTTTTTTGTCGAAGGTGCGGCAGTTCTGGGAGGCCTCCCTGCGGCGAGCTTTTGAGGAAATGCCCGACATTGAATGGAATCGGCGTCAACCCTCCCCCACGTCCTCAATGGTGCTACCAACACCAGAAACCCTTGTTGCAGATTAGAAAAAGCCAACTATGACATCTCCTTCGTTAGCGCAGCAAGTAGCAGCTCTCGGCATTGATCACATTCAGCGGCATCTATTCCTATGTGCTGATCAAACCAAACCCCTGTGCTGTGACAAGGCAGTGGGTTTAGAAGCATGGGAGTATTTGAAAAAACGCCTCAAGGAATTGGGCTTGGATCAACCGCGCCCAGAGGGCTGTATTTTTCGCACAAAGGCCAATTGCCTACGGGTGTGTCAACAGGGCCCCATTTTAGTGGTCTATCCCGATGGCGTCTGGTATCACTCGGCAACGCCAGCAGTTATTGAGCGGGTGATTCAGGAGCATGTGCTGAGGGGGCAGATTGTCCAAGAGTATCTACTGGCGTCACCACCGCCCGAAAGAGCAGGCGATCGCCCCACCAATAGCCCGCATGGGTAATGCGCACAGGGGTGCCTTCCTCTAAGGGCACGCGATCGCTCTGGTGCTGGTGCGGATCAAAGGGAACACAGGCTCCAACCTCACCAATCAACCGAATCCCCCACTGCTCGAGGAGTTGAAACACCGGCTTCACAAGGGGCAAAATTCTCTGGGCGGGGGCAGTGGGGTTTTGGCTAGCGGCGTAGGCGGCAGTGGGCCAGAAACGCAGAAATGGCTCCAGAATCTGAAGAGCTTGGTGTTGCAGGGCAGCCTCAGGGGACGCTTCACCATAAAACCACTGCCAAAACTCCAAGGGCGTCACCCCCAGAACCTGGGCAAGGTGTTCGAGGGTCTCTAGGCGCAAGCGACGCAGCTCCCCTGACCAAATGGCATTGGCTTGGTGGCGGGTAAATCCTTTACGGCGTAGTTGACTCTTGCGGGTAATGCCGGCCATGGCGAGGCGGGCTTGCAGGCGTTGGCTCATGGTTCTAGTCGCTGCCCCGTTTGCTCATCAAAGAAGTGGAAATGCTGGGGATCAGGACGCAAATACAGGCGATCGCCCCGCTGAATCGGCTGTTGTCCTGGTAAGCGCACCCGCAACGTTTCTCCTGTCGCACAGAGGTGAACCGTCAAGCCCGTTTCATGGCCAAGGGCTTCCACGAGATCCACTTGAACGGGCAGGACATCGGTCTCTTCAGCGGTGGCCAGCGCGAAATGTTCTGGACGAATCCCTAACCATGCCTTCGCTGTCGAGGGGAAGGGCGGGTTCAAGGACAACTGCCAATGGTGGTACTGAATCTTCCCTTGGTTGAGGGTCACGGCTAAGAAATTCATTGGCGGTGAGCCAATAAACTCAGCGACAAAGCGATTGGCAGGGCGTTGATACAGGTCGAGGGGGCTGGCAATTTGTTGGATTTGACCTTGGTGCAGCACCACAATGCGATCGCCCATCGTCATTGCTTCCGTTTGATCATGGGTCACATAAATGGTTGTGATGCCCAATTGCTGCTGCAGTTGGACAATTTGAGCGCGGGTTTCGGTGCGCAGCTTGGCATCAAGGTTTGAAAGCGGTTCATCCATCAAAAACACTTGGGGATTGCGGGCCATGGCTCGTCCGAGGGCCACCCGCTGCTTCTGACCACCGGACAGTTGTTTGGGATAGCGATAGAGCAAGTGACCAATTTGCAACATCTGCGCAATCTGCATCACCCGCTGGTGAATCATGCGTTCGCGGGGAAAAGACAGTTGCATCCCCTTGGGGAGCGATCGCGTCCAGCGCGTCAAAGTTGCTTCAATGGGGGCGGGGAGGAGGCCATTCATCTGGGCGTTACGGCGCAAGCCAAAGGCCAAGTTGTCATAGACCGTCAAGTGGGGATAAAGAGCATAGCTTTGAAAAACCATGGCAATGTCCCGCGCTTTGGGCGGTAAACCATTGACCACGCGATCGCCCACCCAAATTGTGCCCGTGGTTGGTTCATCCAAACCCGCAATGAGCCGCAGCAGGGTACTTTTGCCACACCCCGAAGGCCCCACCAGCACCAAAAACTCGCCCGCACCGACCCTCAGATCAATCCCTTGCAGCACCGTGACATCATGCCCGCGCTGGGGGTCGCGATAGACCTTGGTCAGTTGTTCAAGGCGTACACCGGTCACGATCGCTATCCTAGAGGGGCTAATTGGCTAGAATCCCACACTGAGGCGAATCTGACAAGATGCCTAGGCAAGGTGCAGCTTCAGTACCGAACGGGGCGCCCGGCGGACTCGTGCCCGAATCGTCGGCAGTCCGAGCCGTTGACAGGCTTCGTAGCGATGACACCCCGAAAAGCCATAGTACTGCCCTTCGACTTCAAGGACATCAATGGGTTCCTGCTGGCCAATTTCCGCAATGGAGGCCATCAACGCTGCGACTTTTGCAGGATCCGTTTGCCGAATCAGGGGACGACGAATGGCATTGAGGGGCAAATCGATCACTCGCATTGACTTATCCAAACTCATTATGACTTTATTTTAGCAAGCGATCTGCAATCGGCCACAAAATGCCCTTGAATAACTTCCTAAGTTTGCAGTAAGACAATAGGGGTCGGCTTTTAGCCGTTGGTTGTGCAGTTTACATGGGTTTTTTATGGGTTTGCAACGTCGTCGCTTCCTCACCCTTGCCGCCGCCGGTATGGGGGCAGCACTGTTTCCCCAAGGATTACAGCTTCTCTATCAACGAGCCGCCCAAGGTGAACTGCTGACCACACGCGGATTTGGCCCCTTGGTGCAGGATCCCAATGGCCTGTTGGATTTGCCGGCAGGCTTTCAGTATCGGGTATTTTCCAAGCTGGGCGATCGCCTGAGTGATGGTACCCCCGTCCCGACGCTCCATGATGGCATGGCCGCCTTCCCCGGCCCCGATGGCACGACCATCCTTGTGCGCAACCATGAGATGTATCCGGGGCTACCCCGTGCCTTTCAGGGGGTGGTGGCTCCCAAGGAGCGGATGTATGACCCCATTGCCCCCGGCGGCACCACTACACTCGTGGTGAGCAAAGATCGGCAACTCCTCAAGCATTACGTTTCTTTGGCCGGTACCTCGCGCAATTGTGGTGGCGGCAAAACCCTTTGGGGCAGTTGGATTAGCTGCGAGGAAACCATTTCCACGCCCGAACATCCTGCCAACCGCGGTCCGGTGCAAAAACGCCACGGCTACAACTTTGAAGTACCGATCAGTGCCCAAGGCCCCGTGACGCCAGTTCCCCTCAAGGCAATGGGGCGCTTTCAACATGAGGCGATCGCCATCGACCCGCAAACGCATATCGTCTATCAAACAGAGGATCGCGGCGATAGTCTCTTTTATCGCTTTATTCCCAAGGAACCCACCAACCTTGCTGCTGGCGGCCAACTCCAAGCCTTGAAAATCAAACGCTACCCGAAAATTAACACCGGTCAGGATTTTCCCCTGCGCAAACCCTTTGAAGTGGAATGGGTAAATATCACCCAGCCTGACCCCCCCCTCGACACCGTGCGCTATGAGGGCTACGACAAAGGGGCAGCCCAATTTGTACGCGGTGAAGGCCTCTGCTACCACAATGGCGAATTTTACTTTACAGCCACCAGTGGTGGTGAAAAGCGGCTAGGCCAAATCTGGCGATACCGCCCCGGTCGCACCGCAGCAGATGGTGGCACGATTGAGCTGTTTGTCGAGTCCCCCGGCAAAGAGGTTCTTGATTATCCCGATAACTTGACGATGGCCCCTTGGGGAGACCTCATTTGCTGCGAAGATGGCGACGATGCCATTAATCGCCTCATTGGTATCACCCCCCAAGGAGAGCTATACACCTTTGCGCGCAATGCCCTCAATGATCAAGAACTGGCGGGGGTTTGCTTCTCACCCGACGGCCAAACCATGTTTGTCAATCTCTACCATCCGGGGATGACCTTTGCCATTTGGGGGCCCTGGGATCGGCGGGGTTAATGCCCACAGCAAAAGGGAGCCAAGAATGACCTGACTCCCTCGTTATTTTCCTACTGACTCAACTCAACACTTCAACCCAGTGTCATTGCTGCCTTAGCTCAGCGCCACAGGGGAGCGATCGTAGGTGGCACCAAAGACGGGGTTAATTTTCCCTTGGATTTGGTTCCAGTAGTGGGCTGCCGTCACCGGCATGCCGATTGCTTCTGCCATCCGGGCAAGGAGGGTTTGTTCACGGCTTTTAATCATCACATGATGTGCCATCGCCAAGGAGCGAGCCATTTCGTTAACCGTTGCTGTCATGGGCACAGAAGCCACATTATCGGCCAAGCGCGCAGCGGGAACACCAGCGGGCTGTTTACCTTTTTGATACTTGACACCCCGATAGGTCATGATTTTTAAGGAGTCTTCCGGTGGATTTGTCGGAGCAGCCACACGATAGGTGCTACCGCGATACTTGGCCACGACATCCGTTGCTTGGGTGTTGATCGCTGGAGGAACGTAGTTGTATTGAACGCCGCGATAAGTAAGAGTCGTCATAATTTTCGCCCCATTTTTATTACAAGGTGGACTGGCTGAGGCGCGTTCCTTCGGGATCTGTTTCCCTACTTCCGTCCCTCGCGAAGGTAAAACGCTGACAATTAAACTCGGTCTGAAAAGCGTTTACTGATGTCCTGCGAGAGATGAACGATTTATTTCTGTATCTAATTTAACAATTTCTCGACCTTAAAGCAAGCTGTTCATAGAAATTTACAATAATCGGGTCAACACTTCCTTAGGAGAGTCATTGACTAAGACAACAAAAAAGGCCAACCCCGAGGATTGACCCAATTAGATGATTTTTGAATGTTTATCGAGGAGTGGTTTTAGCCCTCGGCTAGGGGATAGACACTCACGCGCTTGCGATTTTTGCCATAGCGCTCAAAGGTGACCACACCCGCGATCGTGGCAAAAAGAGTATCGTCACTGCCACGACCGACATTGGCGCCGGGGTGAAACTTTGTCCCCCGCTGCCGTACAAGAATGTGACCGGCCTTAACCACTTCACCACCAAAGCGCTTGACACCCAGACGCTGGGCATTGGAGTCACGACCGTTGCGGGTACTACCTGTTCCTTTCTTGTGTGCCATGTTAACCTCCTAGGGATTCACCGTTAAGACGAATCTCGTTGATCATGATGCGGGTCAGTTCTTGGCGATGGCCTTGTTTTTTGCGGGTTTTCTTTTTCGGGCGCATCTTATAGACAATCACCTTGGGGCCGCGACGGTGCCCCATCACCGTACCAGAGACAACCGCACCACTAACGTAGGGTTGACCCACGTGGACTTGGCTATCGGTTTGCACCAGCAACACCCGTTCTAGATCAATTGTGCCCTCTGGCTCGACGGGGAGCCGCTCCACATCGTAAAAGCGCCCGGCTTCAACGCGCAGTTGCTTGCCACCGGTCTCAATGATTGCGTATGCCATAGAAACTAAAAAACTCCTTGCCGTGCAGGTGAGGGGATGCGTGCCTCTTGGAAAACCTGTTCCGTGCAAACTCAACAATTTTTCATCATAAAGTTTATCCCCTGTGGCTGTCAAACCCCTAGCCAACCCAAGGCAGACTGCCGGTTGAACGTTTGCTCAGTTTGGGGCGCTCATCGAGGGAAATCTCCTTAAACATGTCTGGATAGTAAAAAACAATGAGGGTGGTACCCACACAAATGACATCTTCATGGTGGAGGAGGGTGCTGTGCTGAATTGGCAGGCCATTGAGGAGCGTGCCATTGCGACTGTGGTAATCACTAATGAAATAGAGGGGCTGCCCCTTAAAGAGAAAGGCGTTGATGACGGCATGCACTCGCGAGACGTAGGTATCTTTGAGGAGAATATTGCAATCCAGTTGGCGACCAATCGTCCACTGGCGATCGGGACTGAGAATAACTTCCCGTTTCGGCAAACCACGTTCGCGAATGATCAGCCATGCTTTGGGGTAGGTTGGTGCTGACATGGGTGTCTCCCCCCACTCTGGGATGCCCTTAGCCTAGATCGCCTAGACGACAAACGTTGCCCCATCCCCTTGAGCCGCTTGCCAACTACGGGCATCAAAGTATAAATCCTCAAGGGAGATACTGGCCAAGGCATCCTGAAGTTTTTGGTGGAGTCGTTGCCAGAGACTCAAGGTCACCCAATCCGCTGTGCCATCTTCCGGTTGGGGAGGATGCAAAAACAGGGGGGTCGGCGATTCACCAACGGCAGTAAGGATATCCCGCAGGGAAATGGCGGCCGGGGGACGGGCCAGTTGATAGCCCCCATAGACGCCTCGCAGCGATCGCACCAAGCCAGCCCGCCGCAATTCAATCAAGAGTTTTTCCAGATAGGGGGCAGGAATCTTTTGCCGCTCAGCAATGGCGCGCACGGAGGCAGGCCCATAGTTGGGTAACAAACTCAAGTCCAATAGAGCCTTGATACTGTAGTGGCCACGGGTGGTGAGGGTCACGCTGCTTTGCCAACGGTGGTAATGTACAGAACCGCTTCTTGCGGGGGAATGCCCAAGAGATCGTTGACCTGATCATCAAAGAAACCGCCAATGCCACTGACCCCTAGCCCCAAAGCGGTGGCAGCCAAATTGATCCGCTGTCCAAGGTGGCCAGCATCCATGTGGAGGTAGCGATAAGCCCGTTCCCCATAGCGAGCGATCGCCCGCTCCAGATTGGCGGTATGGAAAATCACCACAGCGGCATCGCGACCGAGGTCTTGATTGAGGCAGAGGAAATGCAACTGCTCTTGAAAGTTCTTGAAGCGAATTTGGCGTAACTCATGCTCGGCCACAGCATAGTAGTAGCAGCCCTCCTCTAGATCCTTGACCCGCGTCACGGCAATAAAGGTTTCCACCAATGTCGGGTCAAAGAAACTAGGGGCTTCATCTAGGCCTTGATCGCGGTAGTCCTGAGGATGGTAGGCAAAGGTGAGCAGGGCAGCCAGTTGATCCACTTCAATCCCTTGGCCACTGTACTGACGGGTCGAGCGCCGCTGCAGAATGGTTTGCTGGAGAGCGGCTAGATTGGTTTCCCAGTCAATGATGGTTTTGCTGAGACTCACCCGCAGACCAAAGGGAAAGTTGTATTTACTAGCAGGGGGTTCAGTAGGCTCCTTGGCAGGGGGGCTGGGAGTCTCTTTGGCCATGCCGTAGATAATGTCACTATTGGTGAGGGCACTGGCACAATGGTAAGCTTTCAGTAGCTCGCCACTGGCGATCGCCCCATAGTCATAGCAGGTGGCGGAGGCCAACACTGCGGGGAACGTGGACAAGTTTTCACCCACTTCGAGTAAATTGGCAAGGGCAACCACCGCCAACACCCCCTCCTGTTCTGGATCAAGGTAAAGCAGTTCATTCATTTGGGCATCCACAAAACCACCAATGAAGTGAGCGCGAAAGTCATTGATATTGGCGGCCAGTTCCACATTCCCCAAGAGGTGCCCAATGTCGAGGCAAATGCGGCGATAGGCGCGATCGCCATAACGCCAAGCGGAACGGTAAAAGACGGCTGTCACGATCAGCGCAATGTGCGTCCTTTCTAGTGCTGGATGCCAAAGACAAGCGGCCTGTAGGGCTGACCAAGAATAGCTTTGCCACACCTGCACAAGGGCATGGTCTTTCACTTGGTAGTTATAAATGCCAGCGGGAACGGCGGTGTCGTTGCGAGTGAGGAGATAGATTTCCGCTGGATATAGCCCCCCGGCAGAAGGTGCTGCCCGCATATAAAAGGGCTGATCGGGATAGGGAACCACCCCAGTAATGCCATAGGTACAGTACAACAACCGTGAGAGTCGCTGCCAGTGGGGGTGGGCTGCCCCCTGCTCAAGTTCTAAAAACGGCTTGAGGGAGAAGGACTGACCAAGAGGATAGGTTTTGCAGGGACTGGGCTGGCGACTAAAATCGAGCGGTGCTGCCTGTTGGGCTAAGGTCTCAGGGGCGTACTTGGTGCGTTCGTGGTAATGCTGTGCCAAGGAAAGCGGTTGAAACCCCATTGTGGTGCCTCACCAAGTTAAGAAACCATTAAATAAAATGAACTTCCTCAATAAATCCCCCTACAGTCAAAAAGGTTTAGGTAGAAATACTTAGTCACAGTACAACGCTCTTTATACCATTATGGCCAAATTCAGCAATGAGGAACTATTGGCAGCCTATGCAGCGGGGGAACGAGATTTTCGGGGCAGCGATCTGACGGGTCTGAGCCTTTTTGACACCAACCTCAGTGATGCCGATTTCAGTGAGAGTAATTTGGAAAATGCCTATTTGCCCTATTGCCAGTTGAATCGAATTCAAGCGATTGCCACCAATCTACGCCACAGTGAATTAGGGGATGCTCAGTTGTATCAAGCGAACCTTGCGGCAGCAGATCTTGAAGGAGCCAACCTTGTCCGCACCAACCTGCGATCGGCCAATTTGGAACGGGCAAACCTGCAAGGCGCTAATCTTCAGGGGGCGGATCTGCGCTATGCCAATTTGCGACAAGCGAATCTCCAAGGGGCCAACCTGCAACAGGCCAATTTAGAGCAGGCAGATTTAACGGCAGCCCAGGTACAGCGGTGTAATTTTTTTCGGGCAACGGGTGTTGATCTGTCGGCTGCGGTGTGCGATCGCACCACGGTTTATCCCGATGGCTATTTTTACCCCTGACTCAGGGTGATGAGGGTGACTGGATTGAGGGGATGGAGGCGGTGGCCTTGACCCAAGGGAATGGAGCGGCTGAGTTGCACGTGTAGCACTTGCGGGCTGATTTGCTGGGTTTGACACCAGTGGAGAACTTGGCCTTGGTGTTCGAGGGTGGCGATCGCCAGCACCAACCGGCCGCCAGCTTTCAAGTGTGACCAACAATAGTCGAGATTGGCCAGTAATTGGGCACCACTGCCGCCAATAAACACGCGATCCGGTTGCGGCAAGCCACTGAGGCTCTGGGGTGCTGCTCCTTGGATTGGGATCAGATTGGTCAAACCAAAAGCCTTGCGGTTGCGCTCAATCAGTTGAAAGCCAATCGCCGTTTTCTCGATCGCATAGATGGTGGCTTGGGGGGCAAGGCGGGCGATTTCCACAGCGACACTGCCGGTGCCGGCGCCCACATCCCAAACGGTTTCGATAGTGCCGGTGAGGGCAAGTTCCGCCAAGGCCAATACCCGCACTTCCCGCTTTGTCATCAAGCTGGGGCGATCGCCAAAGGTGAAAAATTGATCATCCCCTAGGCCAAAAACGGGCTGTTCCCGAGGGGGTAGGTGCTGGGGTTGACGCAGGAGCACCACCAAATTCAGCGGATGTACCGGCGGAAGCATTGTCACTGGTTGGGCTAAGTCCCACGGCAGAATGGCTTCGTCTGCACTACCCAAGGCCTGACACACCCACGCCCGATAGGACACAGGCAGGTGCAATGCTTGGTATAAGCGGCTAATGGCAGCAATATTAGCCTCACCATCGGTATAGATGGCAATTTTCTCCACCCCCCGCTGCAACAGCGGCACCAACCCCGCTAAATCGCGACCATGGGCACTGTAGATCACGGCATCCTGCCAAGGGAGCTTGAGCCGACTAAAGGCCAACTGCACCGCACTGAGGTGGGGATGAAACGTCAACTGATCGGGAGTAAAGACTTCGAGCAGCCAGCGTCCCAGCCCGTAAAACAGGGGATCGCCACTGGTGAGAATGACCACTTGGGGGTTCGGGGTTGTTGCCAAGTGGGTTTGAATCGCCTTGAAACTGGCGTTAAAGTCCCGTAGAGACAAGCGGCGGGCGTCTCCATGGGGAATCAACTGAAGATGGCGATCGCTCCCCACCAAAAGCGTCGCTGTGCGAATAATTTCCTGAACTGTTTCTCCCAACCCTGCCAGCCCCTCTAGGCCAATGCCCACCACATGAATCGGGGTCACACTGACTCCTTGCTATCGGCCAACTCCAGCAGGGCATTCACAATCGCTGCCGCCACAGGCGATCCCCCCTTGCGACCGGCAACACGAATTTGAGGCACGGGCAGTTGGGCAAGGGCTGCTTTTGACTCTACAACATTGACAAAGCCAACCGGGACACCAATGACGCCCGCCGGCGGTACACGGGTTTGTTGCAGGCGATCGCACAGGGCAAGGAGCGCCGTTGGCGCATTCCCAACCACAAACAGGGCATCGGGCCACTGTTGCCAAGCGCGGATCATCCCTGCTTCGCTGCGGGTTTGACCGGGGGCAGTGTGGCTGCCATCGTCGAGGGCGGTAATGATCGGATTCTGAAAGGTACGGCTGACCATGGTTTGAATGCCGACCCTGACCATGGCCACATCGGTAATAATCGGCACACCTGAGCGCAGGGCTTGTGTCATGTGGGCGATCGCCCCCGGCGAAATCTCCAGCAGGTTCTTAAACTCAAAATCTGCCGTGCTGTGGATAATTCGCCGCAAAATCGCATAGCTTGGGGCATCAAAGGGGTGAGGACCGATCTCGCGATCAATGATGGCAAAACTGGCTTGGGCAATGGGATGCAGCAGAGACACAGGACTTCTGATAGGATAGTAGAACTGCCTAAACGTGGAGAGATGGCCGAGTGGTCGAAGGCGCAGCACTGGAAATGCTGTGTGGGGCAACTCACCGAGGGTTCGAATCCCTCTCTCTCCGTCCTATTGTTATCTTGCCACTACAGGGGGTATCCTTTGCTGCAACCAAGGGAGAGGTGGCTGCCCTAAAATAGAAAACATAGAGAATACTCCCAACGCAGTTAGGGGTTCTTAAGTGCTTAATTTCTAACCCCCTTGAGGATTCTTTACTATGCGTTTCTCCTCAATCCCTTGGATAGTAATTGCCAGTATGCTGCCTGCTGTACCTGTCTTTGCTAATTCCGCTGCCATTGGCACGATTCAAGTTAGCCCCGAGTTGCGATCGGCACTGCAATCAGCCCCCGATCCTGCGGCAAACCCCAATGCTGTCCCACCTGCGAGTAATATGGCAGAGATTGAAAACAGCCTAGAGATTTCGCCTGTGCCTACTCGCCCCGATCCAAAGGTGTACAGGCAGTTTGAGGAACCCCGCAATAATCGCGGTCTTGGCTTCAAAGTGGGCATTTAGGGGTTCAGGGCAGCACTTTTGGCCGCGTGCAGTTGGCCATTGTGTTGATCGAGTAGAGCTTGAGCGGCAAGGGCATCCAGTCCTGTCCAGTACATGAGCAGGGCACGCTTCACTTGGTAGCCACTGCGTTCGAGGAGAGCTGCTGCTGCTGCGCGATCAATCCCCGTGAGATCCGTGAGAATCCGCAGGGCACGATCCAAGAGCTTACGATTGGTGACCGCCACATCCACCATGCGGTTGCCATAGACTTTGCCCAACTGCACCATCACCCCCGTGGAAATGATATTCAGTGCCATTTTTGTGGCAGTACCGGCTTTCAAACGGGTGGATCCAGCAAGGAGTTCAGGCCCCACCAGTAGGCGAATGTCAATGTCGGCAGCCCGCTGTACCTGATCCGAGGGAACACAGGCCATAAAGACCGTAAGTGCCCCTACTGCTTGCGCTGCATCCAGTGCCCCATGAACATAGGGAGTGGTTCCGCCAGCGGTAATACCCATCACCACATCTTGGGCAGTAATCTGGCGATCGCCCACCACGGCGGCGCCATCTTCGTAGCGATCCTCAAGGCCTTCGGAACTGCGCACAAGGGCAGCCTCACCGCCGGCCAGAATGCCTTGAACCAAATGGGGCGGTGTACAAAAGGTGGGTGGACATTCCGCAGCATCCAAAACCCCCAAGCGACCACTGGTGCCGGCACCAACGTAGAAGAGGCGTCCCCCTTGGCGGAGGCGGACTGCTGTGGCGGTAATGGTTTGGGCTAAGGCCTCGCGGGCTTGGGCGATCGCCCGCAGCGTTTGGGCATCTTCCTGATTAAACAGATCAACTAGTTCCAAGGGAGTGAGCTGATCCAGATTCTGGCTGGCGGGATTGATCTGCTCCGTCAAGAGATGACCACGACTAGGGAGTTCTTGGAGGTCTGTCATGGCCGCGCCGAAATTTCTGCCATTTCAATCACGGTGCCGTCGTAGTCCTTGACAAGGAAATTGAGGGGGCGATCGCTGCGCATTTTGTAGCGCAACTGCCGCCGTTGAATCCGCAGTAATAGGAGTTCGAGGCACTCACGGTCAAAGCAGACATGGCGCTGACGGTGGCGTTCCCCCTTGCTGGCACCACTAATGACATGCAGTTGCGTATTTTTCTTGAGTTGGTACCACAACCCATCACTAGGGCTGGGGCGCTTGGGGCTGCTGTAGCTCAAGGCCGAGGGCACATAGAGCGGATCCATCGAAGCCACGCCAAGGGTTTGCTCATAGTTGTAGTAGTAGTGCAGCGGTACATCAGCGATCGGCAAATGCAACTCCTGCTCGTAGAACTGCCGCGCGTGCTCCAAATCCGAGACCATGATCGTATAGACCTTGGGGGCACTGGACAAAAAGAGCCACATCGCCCCTGCGTAGCCCATCAGCAGCATGATCATGATCCCTTGGGTGGAGAATACCCCATCCCAGAGACCATCCAGCCAAGCAAACAAAGGAGGAGTCAACAACATGCCAATGTTCTAGGGAAAGCTCCTTTTATTCTAGTGACTATCCTAGTCAACAAACCCAGCAATGGTTTATTCATTGATAAAAATATATTCTTGACGTTGCTGAGACTGGGATCAGCCAAGGGCTGTAGGGGGGTGGGGCTAGGTTATAATCCCTTAATCTGTAAATAATGTTCTCTTAAACACGAGTTTCCCCTAGAACTGTCGTTGTGAGCTATGCCCCTCAGCGCATTTCGCCAGACGAGTGTTTACCAAAAGACAACACCCCAGCCCCCTGCAACATGCCAAATTCCACTTATTTGTGTTTGCGGTTGCTTCTTAGGCATTGTTTCCTAGTGTTCGGTGGACTTGGCCAACAGTGGGATATTGCTTTGTCCGAGATTGTCCGAACCGTTTTACCGCGTGAGTTTGCTCCTGTTGCAAAATTGTCCTATTTTTCGGGCAATGCCCCCGTTGCTGGCAGCGGCCCAACCTATTCATCCGCAAAGATGTAGTCGTAGAGTTCTTCGGGCTTAGGCTCAGGACTTTCCTCGGCAAAGGCCACAGCATCATCCACAATCGCTTGTACTTTTTGCTCAATGGCACGCAGGTCTTCGCTAGTGGCCAGTTCCTGCTCCACGAGGTAGGCACCCAGCTTTTTGATCGGATCGCGCTTCAGCCAAAATTCTTTCTCTTCTTTGGAGCGCAGTTCATCGGGATCGGCAAGGGAGTGCCCCCGGAAACGGTAGGTCAAAGCTTCAATTAGGGTGGGGCCTTCACCGGCACGGGCGCGGGCGATCGCTGCCTCAGCCACTGTACGCACCGCCAGCACATCCATGCCATCTACTTCCTCACCCACCATGCCAAAGACCTTGGCCTTCTTGTAGATTTCTGTTTCGGAACTGGCACGCTCATGGGCCATACCGATCGCCCACTTGTTATTTTCCACCACGAAAAGAATGGGTAATTTCCAGAGGGCTGCCATATTCAAGCACTCAAAGAACTGGCCATTATTGCTGGCACCATCACCAAAGAAGCAAGCGGTGACCTGATCGGCCTTGGCATCGCCCATCACCTGACGGCGGTACATCGTCTGAAAGGCTGCCCCCGTTGCGACTGGAATCCCCTCAGCGACAAAGGCAAAGCCCCCCAAGAGATTATGCTTAGCAGAAAAGAGGTGCATTGAGCCGCCCCGGCCTTTGCTACACCCCGTCGCCTTGCCAAAGAGTTCAGCCATTACTTCACGGGCAGGAACACCGGCGCTCAGGGCATGAACGTGATCGCGATAGGTACTGCACACGTAATCATCGGGACGCATCGCCTTGATTACACCTGTAGAGACTGCCTCTTGACCGTTGTAGAGGTGGACAAAGCCAAACATCCGCCCCCGGTAGTACATTTCGGCACACTTATCTTCAAAGGTGCGCCCCAGTACCATATCTTCATAGAGCATTAACCCCTGCTCACGAGTAATCGTGGTTTGGGGAATGGACAAAGAGGGCAGACTACGCTCTTGAACCATAGCAGGCAGTGATCAACTTAGGGTAAACGCCGTACCAACAGGGCAAGCCGCCGTTGGCATCACACTATTGTACTCAAATTACAGCCCTTTTCTTAAATATGAGAGTAACAAGGGAATGCCAGCCTCGGCTAATCACAGTAAATGAGTATTCCTGCCCCTTGCTGGTTTGCTAAAAAGAGAAGCAGGATAGATGTGGGCAGCAGCCATTGCCTCTGGTCAAAACGTTTTGCTAGGGTCGTTTGCAGACCGTGCCATGCAGTTTCTAGGATGCAACTGGGTAAGTCTCCTTCCTCTGCGGCTGCGATGAGTGCTTCAAGGTCTGCTGGCGGTTCATTGTCGGGAATGGCGATTAAAATTGCCGCAATACTCATTCATGAGGTTTCCAATTGAATTAGCAACTAACTTCCCAGAAGGAAGGCAACGAGGAACAAACCATAGAGGAGACCGAACTTCAAGGCATTGAGAATTTCGCCAAAGAGAGTTTGCCGCAGTTTCCAGCGATCGCTATAGAACATAGCACTAATCACTTCAGCAATAATTGCTACGATGCTCGAGGCCACAATATCTAAATAGCCCAATTGACCTGCACTCGAGGAAATGGCTAAGCCCAAGAACACCCCAAAGAGAAAGGCAATACTCAGTGTTGCTAGCCGTCGCCACGGATTTTTTAACTGCTCCTGAATCCCGGCGCCTAAACGATCAAGCAGGGTATTAAGACGGGTTTGCTGCATATACTCAGGACGGGAAAAGGTTGCTAGAGTGGGCAGAGAGTGAATGCTTGCCAGTATATGTTAAGTCGTGTCGCCGATGCGGTCTATTGGTTAAATCGCTACATTGAGCGGGCAGAGAATATTGCTCGTTTTGTTGATGTCAACTTGAACATGCTGCTGGATCTGCCCACGAGTCTTTCAAGTCAATGGGATCCCCTAGTGCTAACAACGGGGGATTTGCCCTTTTTTCAGGAACACTATGGCACGGCCACGGCTGAAAATGTGATTCAGTTCCTCACCTTTGACACCACCTATCCCAACTCGATCATCTCCTGTCTGCGGACGGCACGGGAGAATGCCACATCCATTCGCGAGGTGATTTCCTCAGAAATGTGGCAGCAGGTGAATGCCTTCTACACAATGGTGCGGGAGGCGGCTAAAGCCCCGGATCAATTGGAGATTGCCAGCTTTTTGGAGCAAGTGAAACAGGCCAGTCACCTTTTTGCCGGCGTGATGGATAGTACGATGAGCCACAATGAAGCGTGGCACTTTGGTCAAATGGGGCGGCTACTGGAGCGAGCCGATAAGACCTCGCGGATTCTCGATGTGAAATACTATCTGCTGTTGCCCTCAGTGGAAGATGTGGGCACGCCCATTGATGAATTGGGTTGGATTGCGCTCCTCAAGTCCGCCAGTGCCTATGAGATGTATCGTAAACGGGGTTCGCATCGGATTACACCCGCAGGGGTCGCAGAGTTTTTGATTCTCGATGCCGAGTTTCCCCGCGCGATCCGCTTTTGTCTGTTGCAGGTGGAAAAATCCCTCTACAAAATTACAGGGACGCCCTTGGGGAGCTGGCACCAGCCCGTGGAACGCCAACTGGGACGCCTGCGATCGCAACTGGACTATTTGACGATTGATGAAATTATTGGTCAAGGCATGCACGAGTTCCTCGATCACTTGCAGCAGCAAATGAATGAGGTGGATACGCAAATTTTTCAAACGTTTTTTACCCTAGAGCCTGTGAAAGCCCGCTAGCATGACAATTGAATTGGGGTATTGCCTAGGGTTGACGGTGGGCTTGGTGCTGCTTGAGGTATTGGCGCCCATTTTGAATCACCGCTAGCATTTCCTTGAATTGGCGTTCCATTTCCGCAAGGGTGCGATCGGCATAGGCATCCGCTTCCTGTTGCCGCTCTTGACATTCATGGCGGGTCACTTGGCGCAGATGGGCTAGTTCTTTTTCTGTGTTTTGCCGTAGCAGATTGATTTCCTCGATCGCGCGCTGGCGCATAAACTCCACCTCTTGCTGCACCTGCTGGCGAATTTTTTGGGCTTCGAGTTCTGCCTGCTGGCGAATCCGCAGTTCATCGGCAATTTGGGCAGCGCGTTGCTCTGCGGCACGGATAATTTCTTGGGCGCGGTGCTGGGCCTGTTTAATGATCTCATCCCGCTGATTGAGAATCCGCTGCGCTGTCTTCACTGATTCGGGGATCGCCTGTTCAATGTGGGCAAGTTGGTTTAGGATCTGCTCTTCATCAATGAGTTTGCGGCCGGTCAGCGGGATCTTCGTCCCTTCGAGAATCAGGAGTTCTTCTAGCTTTTCCAATTGTTGCAGGAGTTGCAGCGGTACGGAAGGGACATCAAGCGCTTCATTTACTCCAGTGGTCGTTGAGATGCGATCGGCGTTTGAGTAAAGCATGCTTCTAAATCCTTTGCAACAGTGGCTGGTACTAGATGACGAACATTACCGCCAAATCGGGCAATTTCTTTTACTAAGCTACTACTTAAGAAACTATACTCATTGGACGTGGTGAGGAACACGGTCTCAATCTCTGGCCAGAGGCTTTTATTGGTGTGGGACATCTGCAGCTCGTATTCAAAGTCCGACAGAACCCGTAGCCCCCGCAGAACAACTGTTGCCTGTTGCGATCGCGCGTACTCAACGGTGAGGCCATCAAAGGTATCCACCCGCACATTTTTTAAGTGGACAGTTGCCGCCTGCACTTGTTTGATCCGCTGCGCCACGCTAAAGAGGGCTTTTTTCTGAGGGTTATGGGCGATCGCCACAATCACTTCACTAAAGAGACGAGCACCCCGCTCAATAATGTCCAAGTGCCCTAGGGTAATGGGATCAAAGCTTCCAGGATAAACAGCAAGCATAGGCGGCTCAATAAAGGGTCAGAAGTTGAAAGTCAGAGAAAAAATGCTTGTAAAACAATCATCCCTGATTTTTAGGGACAGTGCATGCCCTACCTGATAAGGGTCGGCAAGCCACTCAGCTGTCGTAGATGTAGTCTGGGATACCTAATTTGGGTTCAATATAAACGAATGTAAACTATTGCTTAAAACTTGCAGCTTTATATAGCAGTTATTCTAAAGAACAGTAAATAAAAGCTGCTTGTATCAATAGATACTTGACAATTCAAATTCTTAGATTTATAAGTGAATGGTATATCTCACGCAACTGCAATTACATCTTTCCTTTGACAGTAGACAATTGTCAACTGCATCTGCTGGGAACCTAAGATCTTGATTCCTAATCTTAGGATTTAACAATTCCAGAAGCTGAACTCTTCGACTCAACCTAATGTTGTTTCCTGATTTTAGTCCTGAAGGGGATTTGCTATGAATGTTTCTCCAGTGACTCGTTACAAGCTCCGAAACCTGCTAGCGGAGCATCCTGCGGTTCAGTCCCATAGGGGTGATGACCCTAGTGAGCAAGAATACCTAGACCGCTACATTAATTTAGATAACTTAACATACCCACAGCTTAACCAATTAGAATTTCTGATTGAGTTACATGAAAAAATAGAACAGAGTGAGCCTAATCAAACACTGCAGCTGCAATACATTGAGCAGAAAATTTTTGACCTCATTGGCCTCCAGCTCCCTGTCTCTGCCAACACCTTAGCGGTTTTGACGTCCTTCTTTAGCCAATTTGCTCAAACAAAAGAAACAAAAGATAGACCGCCTCTGGCTTCCGCGAACCCTGAAGCCCTAACCCTTGCTGATTACTATGGGTACTGCCAGCAAATTACGGAAGTGGCAGCGCGCTACCTTGGTAAAAGGATTGTCACAAACTATTGGTTAGTGACACGGCCACGTGAAAGTTGGTTGGTGCAAATTCAAGTGGAGCAGTTCCATAACCGCCAATTTACTGCCACCGACAGATTGTTAACAAATCATGAAGCAGAAACGCTGCAACAGTGGATTCACGATTTCATGCAGCAGTGCTGCCGCATCGTGCCAGACCTACCACAGCTCCTATTGGCTGCGGGGGTGCCTTCCCACCTGCTCTGCAGTCTGGTTCATTAATGCTTGAAATTAAATTGCCTGAACTATTCCCGAAAGAGTTCAAAGGGTTTTAGGAGTCCTTGCAACACCAAGGGCAACTTTTCCCTTAACTCTGGGGGATCGCTATAGATGAGGCGCTGGCGACTGGGAACTTCAATGGGAAGAGGCGCCCGCTGGCTGGGGTGCTCCTGCTGAATAACAAGGAGTTGATTGCGGCGTTTACTGGCTAGGGCATAGCCCAGTTCGAGGGCAACCATTGCATGCAACTGTTCATTCCCACTCCCATCTGCAATAAAGAGCAGTGAGCGACGCAATTGGGTGATCACGGGACTATCCAGACGCAGAGGAGCCGTGGCTGAGCGTGGGCTTTCGACCAGTTCCAAGGGGAAGCGACTAGGGGTATTGGTCACAAATGCTTTGAGGGCGGTGCGAATCTCGTCACTACTGGGGCTATCGGCGGCACTGAAAAAGAGGGTTGGTTCCAAGTAACTCAGGCGATCGCTCTTGATGAAATAGATTTCATGACTGAGAACATCAATGTTGGCAATTGTATAGCTGCCACTGCCCTCAATATAAAATTCCACCGTTTCCCCAAGGCGATAGCGTTGAAACCACTCCGAACGCTGCACCGTTTCTAAGTCATCGAGAAAATCTGCCCGCAATGCCGTTTTCAGCAAGCTACTTTTGTTGAGCCGTAGATCGTGGGGACGTTGCTCGATGTGTTCGAGGGGTTCATACTGCGGTAGGTACCATGCCCGCAGCGCAATAATCGCCATTCAATTATTCCACCTAGGTATTGCCAATTATGTTAGAGCATAAATACAGTCCTTTTCTGGGGTACACAGATGAGCACTGGCTGAGCGTATTCCATCCGTGTGAAAAGGGCTGTAAATTAAGTCCTACGGGCATAGGAGACAGCCAATGACAGCAAAATTATTGCTGGTGGATGATGAGCCGGGGGTGCGCGAGGCGGTAACGGCCTATTTAGAGGACAGTGGCTTTGAGGTGACAGCAGTGGCCAATGGTCAAGCGGCTCTGGAGTATCTAGAAACCAATGTGCCCGACCTGATTATTACGGATATTATGATGCCGCAGATGGATGGCTATGCTTTTTTGGAAACAGTGCGCCAACAGCCCCATCTCAACCATATTCCCGTTATCTTCCTCACAGCGCGGGGCATGAAGCGCGATCGCATCCAAGGGTATGATGCTGGCTGTGATGCCTACCTAGCCAAACCCTTTGACCCCGATGAACTGGTGGCCATCATTAAAAATCTGCTGCGGCGGCAAGCGGCTGCTCGCGATGAGACCGAACCCAATCTGGCCAATCTAGCCCAACAAATTGCCGAACTGCGGGCAATGCTCGTCCAACAGGGCAAACGCAATCCCACGGCTCCCCCAATTCAACTGGATCTCACCCCCCGCGAAGCCAGTGTGCTGCAACTGGTGGTCAAGGGTCTGATGAATAAGGAAATTGCCAGCCAACTGAATACCAGTGTTCGCAATATTGAAAAGTATGTCAGTCGCCTCTTTGTGAAAACCGGTACCAGTAGCCGCACAGAACTCGTGCGCTTTGCCCTTGAACATGGCTTGGCTGATTAGGTTAGAGAGAGGGATCATTTTGCCAGAACCAGTCGGCAATGCGGGGTTTGGCTTTTTCCGTTGCTGTCGGGTTGAGGAGGATAATTGCTTGGCGGAGGTTGGGGGAGAGCCGTCGCTGTACCCGTTGGGGAATGCCATCGCCAAAATAAACATGACCCCGCCCTGTCAGCACCACAATCAGGCGATCGGGATGCCGCTGATGCTGTTTAGCAATGACTTTGGCCATGGTTTCATCCCAAAGGACTTGAGCTTGGTAAAAGAAGTCAAAATTCATACTGTGGCTCATCCCTTGATGGGCAGCAACAAAAATCTCCTGCAGGCGATCGCGATAGGCAGTGTTGCTCAAGTCAATATCTGATAGGGGTGGAATATAGCGAAAATCATCTTCCCCTAAGCTCTCGAGACCTTGGCGTGCCACTTGGCGGGTGACTTCGGTGGGCGTATTTAGGGCAATTAGGGGAATCTGCTGCTCCTTGGCAAAGCGAAAAATCGGTGCATACAGCGACCAAGGGAAGCCCCAGCGCTGAGCATATTGGGTTTGCTCCAGCAATTCCATTTCCGTAATTTCACCGCCAATGTAGGCATCGAGGGCGCTTTGAAAGGGGCGCTGCATCATTTCTAGGGCGATCGCTAGGGGGCGACCCCGCCGTTGCAATTCCTGCAAAATCAACAGTTGCGCCTGATGGTCAGCAGCGCTGTCATGGGTTTCACCCAAATAGAGGATGTGTTTCTGCTGCCACTCATCGTAGGCTCGCTGCAAGGATACCAATTCACTGCCTCGCCACACCTGCTGCGCTTTCACACTGTGGGTTCCCGCCAAAAACAGCGCGATCGCTAAAGTAAAAGCTAAAGGCTGCCAAGCAGGGGACGATCGCCACTGGCGCAACCGCTGTCCAAGGGGGGATGCCAAACGATAAAATATCTGCCAAGATCGAGATAGAGTCGTTGACGGTATGGTGACGACAATTATCTTCTGCGCGTTCCCCATTGGGTTCAACCCTGTTATCCAACGCTGAAACAACTATGCAATCTCCCTATCCACTTGAACTCAGTGACCCTGCTGCCAGTGACGTCGGTTCTACTCATCCTGAACTGAATGGTAACGCACTGGTGAAATCGGAGACGACCTCTACAGAATTGGCCAAGGCGGAAGTTCGCTTGAGTGACCCTCGTGCCGAAGCGCTGCGGCAAATGTTGGAACGCCATCGCGGTACGCGGCAGTTGATTATTCTCCAAGATTTTCCTGACCCCGATGCCCTCTCTTCGGCATGGACCTATAAGCTTATTGCTGAGCAGTTTGAGATTCAGTGCGATATTGCCTACGCCGGTGCCCTGAGCCATCAGGAGAATATCACCCTAGTGCGGCTGACGGGGATGCCCCTTGTGCGCTGGGCGGTGCAAGGTACGAAAAATAAAGATCAGCGGGATTGTACCTGTTACCAAGGCTACGTTCTCATTGACAACCAAGGCACCACCAGTCAATTGCTGCCCATGGTACAGGAGGCAGGCCTGCCCGCGATCGCCATCATTGATCACCACAGTCTCCAAGAAGTCATTCAAGCCGAGTTTACAGACATTCGACCCACGACCCGCGCCACGGCTACCATCTTTACCCAATACCTGCAAGCGGGGCTACTCACCCTCGACAGTAGTAACCCAGTTCACGTGAAATGTGCCACGGCTCTGATGCATGGCCTGCGCTCTGACACCGATTGCCTCAAACAAGCCAAAGAAGAGGACTTTCTCGCAGCCGCCTTCCTGAGTCGTTTTATTGATTATCAACTGCTGAACACCATTTTGCAGTCCCACCGCTCGAAGCAGGTGATGGATGTGATCGAGCGATCGCTGAAAAACCGCTCCATTCACAACAATTTCTCAATTTCTGGCGTGGGCTATATCCGCTACGAAGACCGCGATGCCATTCCCCAAGCGGCGGATTTCCTTGTGACTGAAGAGAACGTCCACACTGCCGTTGTCTATGGCCTCGTCCACGACGAAGATGAAGAAGTGGAACTGATTATCGGTTCGCTGCGCACAACAAAAATTACCCTTGACCCCGACGAATTTATCAAAGAGGCCTTTGGTAAGGATCGCCAAGGACGCTTCTTTGGTGGCGGTCGCTCCCAGGCCGGCGGTTTTGAAATTCCCGTGGGCTTCTTGTCGGGTCTCAATGAAAATCCAGAATACGCTAAACTCAAGTGGAGCGTTTACGATACGCAGATTAAGCAGAAGCTCCTCCACCTCGTCAATCCGAAGAACAATGTCCTCCACGGTACGGAGTAAGGCACTGTTTGTAGTAATCAAGTTTTAGGTCTTTATGACGGAGCTAACAGTCTTTTTTTTCCGCCACGGAATCGCGGTCGAACGGGAAGTGTTTGAAGGCAGTGATAGCGATCGCCCCCTGACGGCCAAAGGCGAAAAGAAAACCCAGCAGATTGCGCGGCGGTTATTGGATCTAGGCATTGAAGCAGAACTGATTCTCTCCTCCCCACTAGTGCGGGCACGGCAAACCGCAGAAATTCTCCTTGAAGTGGGGGTTGCCCCCGATCTGATGATTTCTGACCTGTTGGCGCCAAGCGGTCGTTTGCCAGATTGGCTGCAGTGGCTGAACCACTGGCGTCAAGACCATGAGGGAGCCCTGATTGCCGTGGGTCATGAACCCAATCTTAGTCACTGGGCAGAACTGCTCATCTGTGGCAAAGCCTTGGGACACCTCCAGCTCAAGAAAGCCGGCATTATTGGCCTGCAGATTCCAGAAACCGATCCCCTTGGTAATAGTCAACTCTTTTGGCTGACGCCTCCCAAGTTTTTACTCAATGGCAGTGGCCTTGCCTGACTACAGGTGTCCATTCCGATGCTTCGACCCTCTCGCCACTGCTCTCCCTAAAGCGACACAATAGAAGTACAGCCTGCCACAGGATAGAATCGTGAATTCTGAGTCGGAAATTACGGAGCATTTACCGCCCGATGTTCTCAGTTGGCTGTATGCCTATCAGCGGGAGCATCAATTTACTAGCCTTGAAGCGGCAATTGTTGACATTGTCTGCAAGTTTTATATTCAAGCGGAGCATTTGCCTGAACGGCTGGCGGATCTAGAGCGACGGGTGAATGCCCTTAGCCGTGAAGTGATTCATCTGCGCCAACAACTGCCCGAAAACTACGATCGCCTACGGGAACAGTTGGCAGCGGTGCGCCTGAGTCATTCGGGCATTCTCCACAATTTGCGCGATCGCGTGGAGGCCTTAGAGTCCGAGGTGTTTCCCGGTCGCCCTAGCGCTGCTGACGTAGAGGCTGATAGTTGAGGAGTTCCTCCAAGGTTGCCAGCAAATCCACTTTCACAAATGTGATTTGATCCTCAGCATTGAGGCCAAATTGCCAAGCCACATTGACGCTAAAAAGGCGGAGTGTAACTTTACCCACAAGGCGGTAGCGACGTTCTGTGCCCTCTGTGCTTAGTAGTTCTCCTTTAAGGGGTTCTGCCCGCATACCCACGGCTTCAAGGTGGAGATAATGGGCGATCGCCCCCCGACCCACCACGGCATCCTCAAAGGGCGGATAGAGAACTCCTTCTTCAGCAAACAGGGCGGCCACATCTTCGTAGCGTTCCTCATTGAGGGCAGCAAAATAGGCAGTTATAGTTGGCTCATCAATGCCGAGAATGGGACTTCCTTGAACAGGATGGGTCATGGTTTCAGTTCCTCAGTGGTTTGTATCTGGACAAAAAAAGGGAGCACATTGCCCCCTTGCGTAACCCATGGCATCTTAATTAGACGGCAAGTGGATCCACCCCCATGGCGACCACTGCATTCCGCAGGACAGTAATCTGTTGACCAAAGTCAAGGGCTTTGATGGCTGCAAACACGCGATCGGCATCGCGGCTGAGGGTATAACCGGGGGGCACAGGTACCACAAACCCCTGTTTCATCAGTTCTGCCAGTTGATACCAGAAGGCGAGCTTGGTGTTGGGGCTAAAGACACCGTAGGCACGGGTGAGAGGGGTGTCCACATTGGCCACCAAGTCGCGCATGAATTGAAGTTGATCATCGAAACTGAGTGCTTTGACCTGATTGAGCAGCCCTTCCGCCAGTTGTAGGCGAGCCGTACCGGGAGCGGCGGCTGTAATCGAACGACCCGTTTCGGTGTAGATGAACCACAGAAGTCCTAGTTTGTCATCCACACTCAGGCAGTTGAAAAGAGTGGTAACCTCTTGAACGGCTGTGGCCAGTGTCGAGGGAGTGAAACGAGTATCGGTGGTATAGGTCATACAGCTTCAGAGATGTTGAACGTCTAGCGTGTTGCTATGCTTATCTCTGCCTCCTAGTCAACAGTATGTTACATATCTTCATAAAAAGCAACACAAGTTTATAAATACCAGTAATAAATCTATCTTATGCTTCATTTGAATAGAATGAAATAAATCTATTATAGCCACCCAGAGCGAGACGGGTCTGATTTGAGCCATCTGTTCCCCGCCTGTTCGCACTTCTTCAGAAAAAAGCGGTTTGGCACACCAATCGAGAGTTGTTACAAATGTTAAGATTGCATCGGTTTTGGCAAGAACACACCTGTGGCTCGACCGACCCTCTACGTGGCAATCACAAACCATGGCTTTGGTCATGTGGCGCGGACAACGGCGCTGGTGAATGCCATTCGCCGCCAAGTGCCGGATCTCTTGCCACTGATCGTGACGGCAGCTCCCTATTGGTTGTTGCAGGCGAATCTGGAGGGGGAGTTTATTCATCGTCCCCGTGCCCTTGATCTGGGGGTCGTACAAGCCGATAGTTTGCAAATGGATTTGCCTGCAACCCGTGCCAAGCTCTTGGAACTTCAGGCGGCAGCCCCTGAGTTGATCCGCGCCGAGGCAGAGTTTATTCAGCAAAATCGGGCACAGTTGGTGCTAGCGGATATTCCCCCTTTGGCGGTGGCGATCGCCCATGCAGCGGGGGTGCCCTGTTGGATGGTTAGTAACTTTGGCTGGGATTTTATCTATCGCTCCTTTGGCGGTGACTTTAGCGAGATTGCGGATTGGGTGAGTAATCTTTATAGCGGGTGCGATCGCTTGTTTCAACTGCCCTTTGCGGAACCCCTCAATGCCTTTCCCCACAAGGAATCCGTGGGACTGACGGGAGCCGAACCGCGTTTTGAGCCAGAGGAGTTGCGGCGGCGCCTTGGCCTCACCACTCCCCGCGATCGCACAGTTCTTTTAACCTTTGGCGGCCTGAGCTTGCAAGCGATTCCCTATGAGACCCTCAAGGGGTTTCCCGATTGGCAGTTCCTTACCTTTGATACCAGTGCCCCTGAGGACTTACCGAACCTACGGAAGCTCTGTGGCCGTCAATTGCGGCCGGTGGATGTGATGCCTCTCTGTGGTCGAGTCGTGTCCAAGCCCGGCTATGGCACCTACGCGGAGGCCTGTCGCTTGGGGGTACCGGTGGCAACGATTCGTCGTGATGATTTTGCTGAAGGGCCTGTTTTGGTGGCGGGATTGCAGGCACATCATTTCCATCAAATTCTCACCCATGAAGAATTTTTTGGTGGTCACTGGCACTTTTTGCACGCAGAACCCCAGCCGCCCCAAGACCCCACCCCCTTGGATCTCAATGGCAATTCTATGATCGCCACCGCTGTTGCCTATTATTTGAATAACTGCTCATCACAATAGCCGTGGGTATCTTTAGATGGCGAACCGCCTCGCTGCTAAAAAAGGCTTGGCAACTGTATCAACAACAGCACTGGAGCGGAGCACAACAGTGCGCACGTCAAGTTATTGAAGAGACCCCGCAGCCAGAGGCCTATTACCTATTGGGGTTAATTGCTGAACAACTGGCACAGCCCCTTGAGGCACAGGCAGCCTATGAGCAGGCTATTGCCCTTGAGCCGTGGCATGCCCCTTCCCATTATCGCTTGGCAGTTGTTCTCCATGATTTGCTGCACCAACCGGCGGCTGCGCTACCCCACTACCAACGCGCCCTTGAGGTGAAGCCGGAGTGGGTGGAAGCCCATAGCAACTTAGGAAATGCCTATCTGGACTTGGGGGACACTGAACGGGCGATCGCCTGCTACCAAAAAGCCCTATCCTTGAATCCCGACTTGCCCACAACGCTGTATAACTTAGGCCTCTGCCTACACGCCCAAGGCAAACTCACAGAAGCGAGTGCTTGCTACGAACAGTCACTGTACCTTGAAGCGGGTCAAGCCGATGTCCACAACAATCTGGGCAGTGTCTATCTTGAACTGAAAAATTATGAGGCAGCGATTCGCCAGTTTCAGGCCGCCTTGAGTGCTAATCCAGAACTGTTGGCAGCCCACTACAATCTGGGGTACGCTTTGCATCTACAGGGTAACCTCGCGGCGGCGCGCGATCGCTACCAAGAAGTGCTCCTGCGGGATAACAAGCACCAACAGGCGCTATTGCAACTGGGTCAAATTTGCCTCAGCGAAGCGGATTTTACGGGAGCAATCAGCTACTACCAACGCTGTCTGAGTCTTGACTCCCTCAATGGTGCGGCTCATGCCGGGTTGGCCACAGCGCTCTTGGAAACGGGGGATCCGCAAGCAGCTCTCCATCACTTTCGCCAGGCCGTTGCCTTAGACCCCGATGCAGTGGATGTGCGCCTCAACTTTGCCCTTGTGCTGCTGCTGCTGGGACATTTCCCAGAGGGATGGGAAGAATATGAATGGCGCTGGCAGCAACCCACTGGAGGATTACGCACCTATCCGCAACCCCGTTGGCAAGGTCAATCCCTAGAGGGGAAAACCCTCTTTGTCTATAGTGAGCAGGGGCTAGGGGATTGCATTCAGTTTGTGCGCTTACTGCCCTTGATGGGGCGGCGTGCCCAACGGGTGATTTTTGCTGCTTACCCGCCCTTGGTGCGTCTTTGTCAAACACTGCCGGGGATTGAAGTGATAAGCACCGAGGAGACGCCTCCCCCCTTTGATTACCATACCCCCCTGCTGAGTCTGCCGCGCTACCTAGGTATTGATAAAGACCACTTTCCCAAGTTCAGTCCCTATTTTCAGTTACCCACCCCCCTGCCCCGCAGTATTTTTCATGTGTCCAAACCGCGGATTGGTTTGGTCTGGGCTAGCCATAGTCAAACGCGCACCACGGCGCAGCGGTCTTGTCCCCTTGAGTACTTCCTGCCTCTGCTGCGGGAATTTGATGTCCAATGGTATAGCCTGCAAAAGGAGCGATCGCGCCTCGAGGGTGAACAATTGCAGCAGGCGGGAGTGATTGACTGCCAGCCCTACATGGGGGATTTTCTGGATACGGCGCTGTTGATCCAGCAGTTGGATGCTGTGGTAACAATTGATACGGCTGTGGCACACTTGGCGGGTGCCCTAGGGAAGCCCCTGTGGATCCTGTTGCCCTGTGTGGCGGATTGGCGGTGGCTCTGGCAGCGATCGCGATCGCCTTGGTATCCTTCGGCGCAGTTAATTCGTCAGCCCCAGCGGGGTGATTGGCAAGGGGCGATCGCCCAATTGCGGACTGCTCTTGAATCCCACTATCGGATGCTCAGCAATGGGGTATCCAATTGAGAAGAAATTAGTGATTGCGGTGGCCTCCAGTGCCCTCTTTGATTTGGGGGAGGCGGATGATGTCTTTCGCAATGAGGGGACCGAAAAGTACCGCCAATTTCAGCGGGAAAGGAAATACGATGTCTTGCCGAAGGGGGTGGCATTTCCCTTTATTCGCCGCTTCTTGAATCTCAACCGTGCCTATCCCGAACAAGAACCCGTGGAGGTCGTGCTCCTTTCCAGAAACGATCCCGATACTGGTCAGCGGGTCTTCTATTCAATTCAGCACTACGGTCTGAACATTACCCGCGCCGCATTTTTGGGCGGCAAATCCCCCCATCCCTACATTCCTGCCTTTAATGTGTCTCTGTTTCTCTCGGCAAATGCCAAGGACGTGCAGCAGGCGATCGCGGCTGGGTATCCAGCGGGCATGGTGATTCGATCGCCCATCACCGATCACGAAGACGATGCTGAGTTACGGATTGCCTTTGACTTTGATGGTGTGCTAGCGGATGATGAAGCGGAAGCCGTCTTTCGCCAAGGGGATCTCGAGCAATTTCAAGCCCATGAACTGCAAAAGGCCAACATTCCCCATAATCCGGGACCCTTGAGTGATCTTTTTAAGAAACTGGCAGCCTTTCAACAATTGGAAATGGCAAAAGAGCAGCAGGATGCCAGCTATCAGCGGCTGTTACGGATTGCGATTGTGACCGCACGCAATATCCTTGCTAGTGAACGGGTGGTGACCACCCTCAACAGTTGGGGCGTCATGCCGGATGAAACCTTTTTCCTTGGCGGTATGGAGAAAATACGGGTTCTCAAGCAACTCAAACCGCATATCTTCTTTGATGATCAACTGACCCATCTAGAATCAGCAGCGGGTTCGATTCCCTCAGTGCATGTCCCCTTTGGTGTGCGCAATTGTGACATTCTCCCTCCCTAACCCAAGGGTATCGTGAAGGCTTCCAATATCGCTATCGGAACTTGACCGCAATTCCCCGTACCACCAAGCAGTGCTATTGGCAGTGCAGTACGCTGGCGGCATTTATTATGGGCAGACCCGACGCCCATTCATCTGAACAACGGAAACATCTAGCTCGCGATCATCAAGTTCAAGTTTGCCACTGGCAGTAACAACGCCGCCCACCCTAAGAACGCCATTGCGCAGGGCAGGTTTGCAGGCATCCGGTAGATCGAGCTTGTAGCGTTGGTTATTGGCCTCAAGTAAGACTTCATCATCATCAACAACCGCCGTAATTCGACCCGTAAGCGTGGCGGGCACCTCCTTACCAGCACGGCTGGCGATCGCTCCTGTGCTCAACATTCCTGCCACTCCTAATGCCAATACCAACCAACGCAATCGCATGGTACAAATCCTCAAGTAGAATTTTTCCCAATAATTTGACGAGCGATCGCCCCCAAGAGTTCAATTAAGTTTTCTCTGCCGACGGATCTATTCAAATTTCCTAAAGTCTGATTTTGGCGTTGAATCCCTCGGAGTCTCTCTATAGGAGGCTTTGAGTATTTTTAGTAGCTTTGTAGAAAATAATTTGACACCCCTCGCAGGGGATCCCTCGGAACAGGGGGCTGCAATCCGCTCAGGGAGAGGCTATACTAACGCGGAAGTAAAATAAATGAAAATTGGTAAAGTGCGCTAAAAATAAGCACAAAAAAAGGTCAGTGTCGTTGCCACCGACCCTTGAATAGATGAAGATGAGTTAAGTTTCTAGGAGTTTATTCCTCATTAGCGGGGAACAACGGCAGGCTGCACTTGGATGCCCCATGAACTGAGCGTGCCTACATTACAGCCACCTTGCCGTCCAATCGCCCCAATTTGAATCGTGTGATTCCCCCGCTCCCAGTTGCCACCAATGGGCAAAAAGGCTGAACGGTTGGGGCCAAGGAACTCCGTTTCGACCCGCTGTCCCTGACGATTGGTGGTGAAATATTTCACTTCCGAGCAGTGGGTAGCAGGCGCAGTGACTTGGAGGGCATAATCCCAATACGGACTTTCAGAGCGGAAGTTGTAATGCGCCATTTGATCGCAAACTTGGCCACTGCTGTTGCAGTTGACGATAATCGGTGGGTTTGCCTGTGCTGCCGTAGTAGCAACCACAACACCTGAAACCACAATACTGCTTAGGGTGATCAACCGACGGGTGAAGGAGTGGAGAGACATTGGAGGCTCCTATGGAGTGGATACCCCAATTATTGATGGCAATCCTGTCGCCGCCTGAGACCTCAATCACTGATGGGTTGAGAGATTGATCACCGGAAAGTAACTGTTGCTTCCTCGCAGGAAATGGAAAAACTGCTAGGCCATTTCACGCACACGGGGCTGGCCATCCACAATCTCACCAATGAGGATGACATCGGCCACGTTGACAAACAGGCCATTTTCGACAACACCGGGGATGTTGTTCATCGTTTTCTCTAGTTCGGCGGGGTTAGAAATGTCATCAAATTTGACATCAAGGACAAGGTTGCCTTGATCCGTCACCACTGGGCCATCTTTTTTCACCCCCATGCGCAGTTCAGGCTGCCCCCCAAGAGCTTTCAGGGCACGAGTCACCGGAGCCACGGCAAAGGGTAACACTTCCACGGGCACAGGGAAGGTAGAACCCAATTTCTGCACCAGTTTACTGCTGTCCACCACCACCAAGAACTGATCCGCAAGGGAATCAACAATTTTTTCACGGGTATGAGCCGCCCCACCCCCTTTGATCAAGTTTTTGGCGGGATCAACTTCATCGGCACCGTCAATGGCGATGTCTAATTTCTCCACATCATCAAGGGTGACTAGGGGAATGCCATACTTTTTGGCGAGGACAGAGGCTTGAAACGAGGTGGGCACACCAGCGATGTTGCTCAGTTCCCCATTGCGCAGGCGATCGCCCAAAAATTGAATGACAAAGGCCGTGGTTGACCCAGTGCCCAAGCCAACAATCATTCCAGACTGCACGCGATCGGCAGCAGCTTTGGCAACGGCCTGCTTCATTTGCTTGACTGCATCCTCACTCATGGGCAAATTCCCTCATTTTTTCCAAAAGCACAATACCATAGCGGCCGCCCTTTACAGCCCTTTTCAGAGAGTCGGAACCTAGCCCTCAGGCTGCCAGTCCTTGGAGTTGCAGGTGACGTTGCAAACAACGATAATGCTAGTGATTAAGTGAGGGTATCTCAGGGATGGCGATCGCGCGCACGCGGAAAAAATGGCAGTGGTTCTCTCTGTTGGGCGCAGCAGCAACCGTTTGGGCACAGGCGGGACTGGCTGCCGAGCAAATTAGCCTTGTTTATCCGCCCTTCGGCACATTCAACATCCAAGTGAGTGACCTTGCCACATTTGCCAAAACGGGGAATGCGAGTTCGGAGCTAAGATTTTTAATTCGGCTACTTCCCAACGCTCAAGAATCCAACTTGCGCGAAGGCTTGACCACACGCATGGACTTAGAACCAACAACCGTTAGCCAGTTTGTCAAAAGTCCCATTGGTCAAAGCTTTTTAGAGCGCATTGGCCAAGTTATTCGGGCAGATAATGATGTCAATGGAGGCCCAGCCCTTGGGGAAGCCCTGAAAACCGCCGCCAGTTCCCCCGCAGGCATTACCCTGCTCTCAGTACTACAAGCCTTTCCCGGCAAGAGTGTTAAAGTCAATGGTGAACTCGGTCTGAAGGCAGTGGGTGCCTTTACCCGTGCAGTGAATCAAGAACAGCGGGCGCAAGACTTTATCGAACGCTTGGCGCAACTCCAACCAAGAACGCCACTGCCTGCCAGTGGCCTTAATCCTGCCCAAAAAGGACCCTTCCAGTGGCAAAAGCAAAAACTTGAATTCACCAATCCCAATCGCACCACAGGCCTCATTCCCGCAGATCTCTATGTCCCCATAGGGATGATCGCACCAGCCCCCCTCATCGTCATTTCCCACGGTTTAGCCTCAGACCGCACGACGTTTGCCTACTTAGCAGAGCACTTGGCCAGTCATGGATTGGCAGTTTTGGCAGTCACTCACCCCGGTTCGGATGCCAGCCGAATTAATAGTTTTCTCTCCGGGGCACCCCTCGACTACGAGAACTTGCCAAAGGATTGGGCACAGCGCCCCTTGGATTTGAAATTTGGTGTGGATGCTGTCGCGGCGTTAGTTCAGAAAAATCCAGCCCTAAAAATTGACACCAATAATGTGGGGCTATTTGGCCACTCGATGGGGGGCTTTACCGTGTTGGCGGCAGCAGGGGGGACTGTTGACTGGAATGCCGTCAAACAACGCTGTCTAGCAGCCGCTCGTGATCTCTTTATCTTTAATATCTCAGTGCCCCTGCAATGTCGTAGTCTCGGTCTTGCCGCTGTGCCCTCTACACCGGCGGATCCACGGGTCAGGTCTGTGATTGCCGTCAATCCAGTGAGTAGTATCCTCATTGGCGAACGGGGCATGGCCAATATCAAGGTGCCCACACTCATTGTTTCCAGTAGTCGGGATGTCTTTGCGCCACCCTTAGAGGAGCAGATCTGGCCTTTTACATGGTTACAGGCGCAGCCCAAGTACCTTGCCATGCTCGTGCCCGGTACCCACTTCTCGGCAGTGGGGGTCAGTGAAGCGGGAGTATTACCGGTTCCCAATGATCTCATTGGCCCGAACCCACAGTTGGCACAGCCCTTTTTCAAGGGACTGGCGGGGGCTTTCTTTGGCGTCTTTAATCAAAAAAACGAGTCCTTGCGTCCATTCCTGAGTCAAACCTTTGTCAATCAGGTGACCCAGCCCACTTTTCAAGCCTATTGGGTGGATCGCATCAATCCCCAGCAGTTGCAGGAGGTGCTCGCGGGGCGCATTGGCACTCAACCACGAAGATAAAGTGCCCCAGAAATCAGTGTGAGGGCGATCGCCCCCCCATAAACAATGAGGATTCCCCCCTGCCAACTAGGCGGTAAGGGAGCGAGAAGCAATGCCACGGCCATAATCTGGCTAAGGGTTTTTGCTTTACCCCAGAGATTGGCGCCCTGAATTTGAGATTGCTGAACCCGCCAACTAGCAATGCCTAGTTCCCGAAAGAGGATCAACGCCACAGACCATGCGGGCACCTCTCCCCATTCAATGCACAGCAACAGGGGCACCAAGATTAGCAACTTATCCACGAGCGGATCCAGCACCTTGCCCAAATCCGTCACCTGATTGAGACGGCGAGCAATGTAGCCATCCAGCCAATCCGTGAGGGCTGCCACCAAAAATAAACCCACCCCCCACCAACGGTACACGGCACTGTGATTCAACGAGAGCAGACCCACTATCACGGGCACGATCAACAGGCGCGCAAGGGTAATTGCTGTGGGTAGAGTCAAGGGCATCGCTATTCCCGAAGATAAAAAGAAAACCCCCTCACCGGGAGGGAGCTAATTTTCTTTCACCGAGCAGCGCTTAGTACAACTGCAGCGACTTCAACTGTTTATCGAACATGTGAATGGTATCGACAAAGCGAGCCGTTTTCGACTGCGTGGAAATGACCAAAGATTGGGTACGGGCGCCACCTTTGAAGAAGCGCACCCCTTTCATGAGCATACCGGGCGTAATACCACAGGCGGCAAAGAGAACCGTTTCCCCAGAGGCCAATTCCTCTGCTTCATAGACCTTGTCGGGATCAGTGATGCCAGCTTTTTTGAGTTCTTCGAGGTTGCCTTCGCGGGTGCGATTCGCCCATTCCTTGGTCATGACCACAGCGGGATCATAGACCAGTTGCCCCTGGAAGTGCCCACCCAAGGCACGCATGGCAGCAGCGGAAATCACTCCTTCAGGCGCAGCACCAATACCCATGAGCGCATGAATGTTGGTACCAGAGAAAGCACAGGAGAGAGCAGCGGAGACATCGCCATCGGAGATCAGTTGAACACGGGCACCCGCATTGCGAATTTCTTGAATCAAGTCATTGTGGCGATCGCGCTTCATCACCACCACCACTAACTCATCAATGGCGCGGTCAAGGCATTCCGAGAGAATTTTCAGGTTTTCTGTCGCCGAGTTGCGAATATCCACTTTGCCCTTAGCAGCAGGGGGCGCCGCCAATTTCTTCATATAAAAGTCGGGAGCCGCAAACAGCCCCCCTTTTTCAGAAATGGCCAGTACTGCCATTGAGCCGGGTTGGCCGTAGGCGCAGAGGTTTGTCCCTTCACAGGGGTCAACAGCAATGTCAATTTCAATGAGTTCTTCGGGGTTACAGTATTGGGCAGCATCGGGACGGGTACAAATGCCCACTTCTTCGCCAATGTAGAGCATGGGGGCTTCATCCCGTTCCCCTTCGCCAATCACAATACGACCGCGCATATGGATTTGATTCATGCGGTTGCGCATGGCATCCACGGCGACCTGATCCGCCATGTGTTTGTCACCTTTGCCCATCCACCGCGCTGAGGCGATCGCCGCTTGCTCGACAACTTCTATAATCTCTAAGCCGATGACGTTATCCACACAACCCTCCTAACTGCACAAGTTGATCCCGCAGAGGTTTCCTATCTGAGCTTACAGAACTTTGGTACGCAGAAAATAATTTCTCGCTGCAAATTATTTGCCCTCAACCGTAGCTGCATTGCGAAGCCTGAGCGATCGCTTGTTGTTAACGCTTCGCCTCAAGGTCTAAGGTGTGGTCAAAAAGAGCAGTTGCTCTGTGGGCAGATGATCCAAGTAATAGCCATCCTGTGCCAACACAATCAATAAATGCAGGCCACAATCGGGATGCAGGTGCAGATCTGCCCAAGGAATGGCCACTTCTAGGCAGATGCCCAAGGCATAGCGGGCATGGTTGGGTCGCTCTTCCCACTGGTAGTTGGCGATCGCCTCTTTGAAAGCAATCTGTTGCTTTTCAAAGTCAATCACCAATTGATGGTGGTACAGGTAGTTGAGGGGGGCTGCGTCGGGGCAATCTCGCAGATCAGAGAGGGGGCTATTGTACGTCACCATGTTGGGGTAGTACCAGCAAAAGTGCAGGGTGCTGATGTCATTCCCAAAGGGCTGTTTCTGGTTCGGAGTATCAAGACGCAGATAGATATTTAGGTGATCCACCCCATACCAGAGGCGACTGATCAGCGTTTGGCGGTGCATCGTCCCGCGGCTGCCACCGATTTGAATCCGGCCAGCAAAGTTCCAGTCCTGCTCATCACCGCGCCCATCAATCTCAGGGTGAATAAAGCCTTGGGGCGGGTAGGTATCCTTGGCTTCGTGGACTTCTAAGGGATCATTGAGAACCTCAGGAATTGGCTCCCCCAATGCTGTGTAGAGCGCCATCAAATGCTCACGGAAAAGCTGATCAAACATGGCATCGTGGTTCGAGGAGTGGCCTTCACCAAACCACCAAAACCAGTCAGAGCCTTCAGCCGCCAAAAGAGCTTGCCATGCTGCCGGATTCTTCGTTTCAGTGGCTTCGGGGTGGCGTTCAAGGGTTTGGCGGGCAGCCCCTAAATAGTCCCAAGCTTTGTTTTTTACCGGATCGCCAATCCATGTACAGAAATTGCCATCAATCCAAGAGCCGCTGTGAAGAGCAGAACCCGAAATCACCGCACGTGGGGGATATTGTTGCAGATACTCCGCCACAGAAACACAGGCAAAGTGCTCGTTCTCGCTCAGGCCTTGGTAAAGCCTTTCTAAGAAGGGCAGGCCGTCGCGGGGATAGTACTCCCAGCAGTTTTCACCATCGAGGGCAATGGTCACAAGCCATGGTTGCGCCAAACTGGATTGACCAGTCCCTTCATGGGCAATGAGTTGCTGGCGAATGCCCTCCAGCTGCTTGAGCAGATCCGCTGCCGCTGCTTCGGGAGCCATGGCACTGTAGGTAAAACCAATCAGATCCGAGAGGCGATGATCGCGAAAGACAATGTTGAGATCCCCTTTGGCCGTGGTCAGGCGGTAGGGTTGGTAAAGAACATTGGCCTGTTGGACAACCCCTGCTTCGTTGCGGTAAAAATAGGTTCCCGTTGTCCAGCCCAAGATGGCTTCATCGGAGCAAATCCACTCAAAGCCCTGCTCGACAATGGGTTCAAGAATGGCTGGACTCACGGATTGCTCTGACGGCCACAGTCCGCGGGGCGATCGCCCAAAGAATTGTTCATAAAGAACTCGCGCCCGCCGCAAATGCCGAGGAACATCTTCGGGATATTGAAACCGCTGTTGGGGCAGGGCAATGTTGGGAACCGCTACTTTGGCGGCATCGGTATCCACCAAGAGGGGCAAAATCGGGTGGGTATAGGGGGTTGTGGTGACTTCAATTTGACCCGCCTCTTGAAGGGCGCGGTGCTGGGGAATGATTTGGCCAAGAATTTCCCGCTGTTTGGCAATGATCCGCTGGCGATCGCTGAGGCTAAAATCCCGCCCTTGGGATAGCCATTGGGCAATCTCTGGCTCCTCCCAATAGAGAGGATCAATCCACGCTAAATTGTGCCACGCTAACAAATCCCCATAATCTTGCGGCTGCCAATTTTGCCAACACCATGTTTTGCCGTGAGTTTGCCGCTGCTCGTAGAGTTCGCGATAGCGGGGATGGGGGTCAATCATTGTGCGGTGGTGGGCATCAAAGAAATGCTCAATGATAAACCAGCGCTGTTGATCCGTGAGTTGCTCGACCGGCGTCAGTGTGGCTGTGAGGTAGGGATCAAGAGCCGTACCGTTGACATAATCCTGAATTTGCAGCAACAGGGAGGGGACAAGGTTGACGGTTTGCTTGAGGCGGGGATATTTGGCGAGGACTAAGATCAGATCTAAGTAGTCCTTCGTGCCGTGGAGCCGTACCCAAGGGAGCAGGTATTGACCGGTGCGACAACTTTTGTAGAGGGGTTGGTGCTGGTGCCAAATGAAGGCAACGTGCAAGGGATACGCCACAACAAACTTGCCCCCAGTACTCAGAACTCTTCCTCTAGTATTTCAGGGGAGTCTCTTTTACCACCACTTTGTTACGTAAGATGTCAAAAGCAGTACAAATCATAATATACTGCTTTTCTAACGTATGAGTTATGCTCCTGTCCCACTGCCTGCTGTCAGCGCAGTAGTTTTGACTGTTTTGAAGGTATTCTATCCCTATAAAAAGGACTGTACCCTGCTCTATAGAGCCTTTGTGTTTTCAAAAATCAATTATGTTCCCTAAAAATCAGTATCATTTAGGATTTATTAGCGACGAAGATATGCGTGCTCATGTTAAACAAACAATCTTAAAGTATCGCTTGTCAATTGATTTCACAGAATTTAAGAAGCTCAAAATTGATCCAATAAAAGCAACTTTCGATATCGCTGTTTATCATCTCAGTGATGAGGAATTTATTGAAAGAGAAATCATAAGACAAATTGACAAATCTAACAATAATCACATTGGCTATTTTCATCAAAACATTTTTCGATATATTCAAGACTGGGAAGTTCTTGAATCAGGTTATGACATAGTCAATCGCAAGAAATCTTACTATGCGGAAATTAAAAACAAGTTTAATACTATGAATAGTAATGCGAAAGAAAATATTTTCCGCAAAATGCAACAAACTATTGATAGTGACTCAAAAGCAATTTGTTTTTTGATTGAAGTGATTTCAAAAGAATCTAAAAATCTTCCTTGGTCTGTTAAAATAGATGATAAAGTGGTCAAAAATGAAAGAATAAGAATAATTTCAATTGATAAGTTTTATGAGATTGCCACAGGCGACAAGGATGCATTTGCAAAATTGTGCAAACACTTACCACAAATCATTCAAGATGTTATTGAATCTGAAGGAGTTGAAATTGGTTTCTCATCTGAGAGTAAAAATATCAGGGAAAGTTTAAGGAAAGTCCATCCCAATCTCTTAGGAGCTCTGTATTATTTGGCATTTTCCAACTATGAAGGATTTAAGGATTTTACACAAAACCAATGATGTTCTATCGGCTGAGCTCATCGCTGATATTCTCAGTGTGACAAAAGCCACCATACAAAAGTGGGAGCGCCAAGGTCTTTTGACCTGTCGTGAAGAGGATGAACGGGGCAAACGCTACTATCCCGTAGCACAACTGCTTCAGTTTGCAAAATTTCGGGAACTCGTTTTTAGTTCTTGGGAGCAAGAGCAATTCATCCAACCTTTGCGGCCTTACCAAACCCTTGAATTGTTTGCCGGGGCAGGAGGGCTGGCCTTGGGACTCGAGCAGGCGGGGTTGCACGTTGTCTGTCTGAATGAAATTGATAAAGATGCCTGTGGAACGCTGCGGCAAAATCGCCCCCAGTGGCAAGTGATTGAGGCGGATATTCGCACCCTCAACTGGGAACATCTGATCGAAACCGAAATTGATTTATTGACGGGTGGGTTTCCCTGTCAGGCCTTTTCCTATGCAGGGGAAAAGTTGGGCTTTGCCGATACCCGTGGCACGCTATTCTTTGAATTTGCGCGAGCCATCAAAGAAGTCCAACCGAAGGTATTTTTAGGCGAAAATGTGCGCGGTTTGCTCAGCCACGATCGCCAGCGCACCATTAGAACTATTGAAGCGGTGCTTTCCGAAATTGGTTATACGCTGATGCCGCCACAGGTTCTCAATGCCCTGTTTTATCGCGTCCCCCAAAAGCGACAGCGGTTATTCTTGGTGGGCATTCGCAATGATTTAGTGCCCTATGCTCAATTTGCTTGGCCGAGTCCTTGTCCGCAAATTATGACGTTGGCGGATGCCCTCAAAGCTGGGGTTCTCTATGAGAGCGATGTGCCTCCCTCTGCGGGTCAGCGTTACCCTGAGCAGAAAGCGGCGATTTTGCAACAGGTTCCCGAAGGGGGGTGTTGGCGCGACTTGCCCCCAGACCTGCAGCAGGCCTATCTGATGGGAAGTTTTCGTCTTGATGGTGGCAAAACGGGGATGGCACGGCGCTTGGCATGGGATGAACCTGCGTTGACATTGACTTGCTCCCCTGCCCAAAAGCAAACAGAACGCTGCCACCCCACCGAAACACGACCGTTGACCGTGCGCGAATATGCGCGTATCCAAACGTTCCCCGATGATTGGCAGTTTTGTGGTTCTCTTTCAAGCCAGTATCGGCAGATTGGCAATGCAGTGCCCGTGAATTTGGCGGCAGCGGTGGGGCGATCGCTGGTGAATCTATTGAATGCCCTTGAAATCCAATCACCTCAGCCCACGATTTGCCTGTCAGCAGCAAAACAACTAGAGTTTTCCTTTGCTTGAGTTGCAAAGGGGTATCATCCAGACTTGCTCTCGGTGCAAGGGACAATTATCTTAGGGGTGGCGAGTTTGCAAAGGTCTCAATGAAAGCCCAAGTGTTCCGAGGGGTGAACCAACTCAGCTACGAGGACATTCCCATCCCTGAGATTGCTGCCGATGAAGTCCTTGTGCGCGTTAAGGTCGTTGGCTTGTGCCAATCGGACATCAAAAAAATTCGCTATCCCCTCTATGAGCCGCCTCGTATTTTTGGCCATGAAACGGCGGGTGAAATTGCGGCGGTGGGTGAGGCCGTGACGGGTTGGCAGGTGGGTCAGCGGGTGGTGGTCATGCACCATATTCCCTGTATGCACTGCGCCTACTGCTTGAATGAAAACTATTCAATGTGCCATGTGTATAAAACCGTTACAACCACGGCGGGCTTTATTCCCAGTGGCGGTGGTTTTGCTGAGTATGTGAAAGTACCGGGGCACATTGTGCAGCATGGCGGTCTGATTCCCATTCCCGATCACATTAGTGATGAAGAAGCCAGCTTTGTTGAACCCACCAACTGTTGCCTCAAGGCGGTGAAGAAAGCAGGTGTTGCTCCCGGCCAAACGGTGCTGATCACTGGGGCAGGGCCTATTGGCCTAATGTTTATTATGTTGGTGAATCTCTTTGGGGCACGGGCGATCGCCACCGATTTACTGCCCTCGCGAATTGCCAAAGCCAAAGAAGTGGGCGCTGCTGCCGCCTTTGATGCCCGCGATCCCGATCTCAGTGCCAAGGTGCAAGCCCTGACCCATGGCTTGGGGGTGGATGTCAGTCTCTTGGCGGTTCCCAGTGAGAAGGCCTTTTTCCAAGCCCTAGAGTGTACTCGCAAGGGGGGCAAAATTCTCTTCTTTGCCGAGTTTCCCGATGAGGTGGAGATTCCCCTCAATCCCAACATTCTCTATCGCCGTGAGATTGATCTCATGGGCAGCTACAGTTCCTCCTACCGCTTACAGTCCTTAGCCTGCAACATTATCTTTAACCGCCGCATTGATGTCAAAGCCCTGATCAGCGATCGCTATCCCTTGGCCAAACTTGCCGAGGCGGTGGAACAGGCAGTACATCCCACGCCTGAGACTTACAAAATCCTCATCTATCCGGAGGCCGAATGCACGCCCTGTCAATTTCCACATGGATAGTGCACATTTCCAGTGTGCTGGAGTGGATGGCCGCCATTTGGTTTGTGGCACAACTGGATCGCCGCTGTCCGGAGCAGGGATGGCGGTGGTTGGCGTGGGCAATGCTACCAGCGTTGGTGAGTGCCATGTGTGCCTGTACGTGGCATTACTTCGATAATGCAGTGACACTGGCTTGGTTGGTGGATCTGCAAGCGCTGCTCACGTTCATTGGCAACTGTACCCTCTGTGGTGCAGCAGCATGGCTGTGGTGGCGATCGCAAAGCGCACTGTAGCTGCCCTCTTGAAGTAAAGCTTAACAAGATTGATTGAAATTGGCAGTGCTCAAGGACTTCCAGTATCCTGTAATCAGGTTCCCCCGCAATAGGGTGTGACAAATGCAACAGTCCAATACTGAACTTTGACGTAGAACAAGGAGGAACGCTTGCCCGTCAGTCTAGCCCTAAACGCCTAAACCTCTGTGGAGGCTGCGATGGAAAGTAGTGCCGAACTCACCGCCTTGTTCGTCATCACCGTTGTCCTAGGCATTGGTGCCCAAGTGACTGCCCATTGGCTACGGCTGCCGAGTATTGTCCTGTTGTTACTGGCGGGTATTCTTTCAGGGCCGAGCGGCTTGGGGCTAGTCCATCCGGAAGTTTTAGGCGAAGGCCTAGAGGTGTTAGTGCCCCTGTGTGTGGCCTTGATTCTCTTTGAGGGGGGCTTGAGCTTAGACCTGAGCCGCGCTGACCAAGATATTACGGGTAGCCTCTGGAAGTTAGTGACGCTGGGGGGACTGGTGACGTTTGTGGCTGGCGCCATGGCCGCCCATTGGATTGGCGAGTTTCCGTGGCAACTGGCCTTTCTCTATGCGTCTGTGGTGGTGGTGACCGGGCCTACGGTGGTAGGGCCGCTGCTGCGTCAGGTGGGTGTAGAGCACAAATTGGCGGTCATTCTCGAGGGAGAAGGCGTGCTCATTGACCCCATTGGTGCCATTTTGGCGGTGATGGTGCTGAACGTAGTTCTCAATCAAGACCTCGGCATGGGGGCGATCGCCCTCGGGATTATTCAACGCTTGGCGGTGGGGGTCTTGATTGGTGGTATTGGTGGCTGGTGTCTCAATCGCTTCCTGCACCGCGCTTGGTTTTTGGCGGAAGATTTGCGGAACCTGTTGGTGCTGGCAGCGCTGTGGGGGCTATTTTGGCTCTCGGATCAACTGGTGAGCGAATCCGGCTTGATGATGGCGGTGGTTCTGGGGCTGGTACTGCGTTGGTCGGATGTGCCGGGGGGGCGGGTACTGCGGCGTTTCAAGGGTCAACTGAGTACGCTCTCGATCTCGGTCTTGTTTGTCCTGCTGGCTGCGGATCTCTCGATCGCTGGTCTATTGGAGCTAGGTTGGTCGGGGGTGTTCACGGTGTTGTGCTTAATGTTCCTGATTCGTCCCCTCGGCGTTGTCCTATGTACGTGGGGCAGTGATCTCAGTTGGCAACAAAAAGCCTTCCTCAGTTGGATTGCGCCGCGGGGAATTGTTGCGGCTTCAGTGGCTTCGCTATTTTCGATTACCCTCACCAATGCGGGAATTAGTGGGGGGGATGCCATTAAAGGACAAGTGTTCCTGACGATTTTGATGACGGTTTTCGGCCAAGGCCTAACGGCGCGCTGGGTGGCAACCCAACTGAATGTGCGTGCCCAAGGGGCTTCAGGGGTGATGATTGCTGGCTGTACGCCCTTGGGTCGTTTGTTGGCGCGGATCTTGCGCGATCGCGGCGAAGAGGTGGTGATGATTGACACCGATCCTGAGGCCGTTGAACAAGCCCGCCGTGAACATCTGCCCGTCTATCTCAGTAGTGCTCTTGACCTGAATATTTTGCAGGAGGCTGGTATTACTCAATTGGGCACCTATCTGGCTGTGACTAGTAATACTGAGGTGAATGCGGTGCTGGCACAGCGCGTCCTCGAAGAATTTCATCCGCCACGGGTCTTGGCCGCCCTTGAGGTAGAGGATTGTCCCTTGGGGTTGAGTCCAGCCTTTACCCCACAACTGTCGATCAAAAAATGGAATCAATATATCAATACTGAGGCAGTTCGTCTAGGGGAACTGGTGATTGAGGAGGAGCGATCGCAATTGCAACGCCAGCACCTTGACGCCTTGATCCGCTCTGGGAAAGTGCTTCCCCTGCTTGTGGAACGGCCAGAGGGATTGCGGGTGGTGCGAGCCAATGAAGAGTGGCAAGTGGGCGATCGCCTCATTTACCTGCTCCACAGCCCCAAACCCCACACCCTACCGGCGGCCTTAATTTCGGGCTGGCAAATGAATACCCAAGTGGAATCGGTTCTTGTCCCCAGTGAAGCCCCTACCCCCAAGGGAACCTAATCTCCGGCACTGCGTCCATAGGCATCAGCAGAGTCAACGATTGACGTGTTTTCCCAATCAAAATTGCTGAGGGGAATCCAAAACCCTCTCAGATAACTTGAATACCCTCTTACTTGGAGAGATTTGCTATGCAGAGCCTCGCACAGCGCAGCTTGGCTGTTTTGAGCTGCGGTTTAATGAGTTCTGGTACCCTTGCCCTTCTAGCGGCTGTTCCGGTGCAAGCCCAATCCCGTTTTACCGATACCCAAGGCATTTGGGCACAGGCCTGTATTGACCACTTGGCCAGTCGCAACATTATCAGCGGCTATCCCGATGGCACCTTTCGCCCCTTTGCCCCCGTCACCCGTGCTGAATATGCAGCCATGCTGGGGAAGGCGTTTCCCAATGCGCCTGTGGTGCGTGCCCCCAGTATGTTTAACGATGTCCCCAGCACATTTTGGGCAGCGAGTGCGATTCAAAATGCCACCCGTACTGGCTTCTTGAGTGGCTACCCCGGCAATGTGTTTCAGCCCAATCAAAATATTCCTCGCGTTCAGGCGATCGTGGCTCTAGCCAGTGGCTTGCAATATCCCACACCGCCTTCTGTGGAGGGGGTCTTAGGCCAGTTCAATGATGCGGCAGCAATTCCCGCTTATGGACGTGCGGGTGTGGCCGCTGCCACCGCTAAACAAGTGGTGGTGAACTATCCCAATGTGCAGTTCTTTGCGCCAAATCAACTGGCCACCCGTGCCGATATTGCCGCATTCCTCTGTCAGGCGACCCGTGCCCCCGGTGCCCAAGCCCTTGTGCCGACGCAGTACATTGCGGGTGTGGCTACCACCTCGCCTATTGCGCTCCCAGCCGGTCAGCAAATTCCGGCTCGTTTCCCCGATGCAGAGCGGATTGTCCTTAGCCCCAATGAAAGTGTTGCGATCCGCTTGGTGACGGCTGCCGATGTCCGCGATAGCCAAGGTCGTGTTGTGATTCCCGTGGGCAGTGAAATTTTTGGCCAGATCCAGCCCGCCCAAGGGGGGTCTCAATTTGTGGCCAATACGGTGGTGATCAATAATCGCCAACTCCCGATCGCTGCTAATTCCCAAGTAATTCGTACGATTCGCGATGCCCGTGATCCCAACATTGGCAATGTCTTCCGCAATGCGGCCATTGGTTCGGCGGTGGCTGCGGGGATTTCTGGCTTGGCGGGAGACCGCAGGATTACGCCCCTAAAAGTGCTCACGGGGACAGTGACGGGGGCAGCGATTGAAACCAACCAAGGACGGCCTGCCACCTCCATTATTCGCGATACGCTGATTGGTGCTGCTTTGGCCACGGGTGCTTCTGCAGTGATTGGCGATCGCAAGATTACGCCCGAAAAAGTGATTACCGGTGCAGCCGCCGGTGCCACCATTGGTGGTGCGATTGATCCAGCCGTGCAGCGACTAGTGGTGATTGATGCCAATACGGATTTGGGCTTGACCCTGACTCAACCCTTTACTGTCTCGCAATAGAGACTAGGCACGCGCTAACCCCAGCGATCGCGCGCAGTCCTCGACAGCCTTGGCCACTGCCGGTGCCACCCGTGGATCAAACACTGAGGGGATAATATAGGCTGAGTGCAGTTCCGAGGGACTGACCAAGGCCGCGATCGCTGCTGCTGCCGCGAGGAACATCTCCTCCGTCATGCGGGGTGCCCGACAGGCAAGGGTACCCTTAAACACCCCCGGAAAAGCGAGCACATTGTTGATTTGATTGGGATAGTCACTGCGGCCAGTGGCCACCACCGCCACATGGTCATAAATGAGTTCGGGTTGGATTTCCGGCACGGGATTGGCCATTGCAAAAACAATCGCTTTTGGAGCCATGCGCTGCACCATTTCCAATGTCAGGACGCCGGGGGCACTCAAGCCAATAAAGACATCGGCACCCTCTAGAGCATCAGCCAGCGTTCCTGTTTCAGCGACGGCAAATTCCTGCTGTGCTGGTGTTTGTGCTTTGTCTTTTGAGAGGATGCCTTGGCGGTTGCAGAGGGTTAGATGGTGGGCGCCGGCTTTGCGCAGGAGCTTGGCCACGGCGATGCCGGCTGCCCCCGCCCCGTTAATGACAATGCGCACCGTATCTAAGGATTTAGCCACTAGTTGCAGGGCATTTTTAAGGGCGGCAAGGGTGACAATGGCCGTGCCGTGCTGGTCATCGTGAAACACAGGGATATCCAATTCCGCTTGCAGACGGGCTTCGATTTCAAAGCAGCGGGGGGCGCTAATATCCTCTAGATTGATGCCACCAAAGACGGGGGCGATGCGCTTGACGGTGGCGACGATTTCATCCACCTCCTGTGTGCTCAAGCAGATGGGAAAGGCGTCCAGACCGGCAAATTCCTGAAAGAGCATGGCCTTGCCCTCCATCACCGGTAGAGCAGCCTCTGGGCCGATATTGCCTAATCCCAAGACTGCACTGCCATCACTGACAATGGCCACCGTATGGCTTTTGATCGTCAGTTTGTGCACCAATTGAGGATCGTCAGCGATCGCTTGGGATACCCGACCGACACCCGGCGTATAGGCCATCGCCAGATCGTCGTATTCCTGAAGGGGATGCTTGCTTCTAACGGTGATTTTGCCCCCCTCATGGAGCCGAAAGGTGCGATCGCTTACCTCTAGCACCGTGGCTTGGGTGTCAGATTTCACAGCATTGACAATGGCCGCAGCATGATCGCGGCTGGCAGCCACCACCACCAGTTCCCGTAGGATTTTATTAGCGGTTTTCTCGATCAGGGTGATGGAACCCACTTGCCCCTGTTGCCCACCAATGATCTGGAGAACGGTTCCCAATTCCGTTGGATCTAAGGAAGTCTTCAATCGCAGCGTCAGACTATAGGCAGGCGTCGGGGTCAACTTAACCATTCAGACTTAACCAAAAGTTAACGGCAAAAGGTACCGTCTGATGATAGCACCTCTGCCTAGCTTCCGGTTTGGGTGGCAATGGGCAGCGGCTCGGCTTTGCAGGCGGCCAAAATGGCGCGATCGCTAGCACTAATACGACGCAAACTATAGAAACTGGGTAAATCAATTTCTGCTTGGTAGGGTTCCTCCTCATAGGTGGGTAGAACCGTCACCTGCAACTGGCGATCGCCCACGGTACCCCGAAAACAATCAAAGGAGGAATTGGGCATGTAAAACGCCCCATAGACCTTCTGATCTTTGACTTCAAAGACAATATAGCTATGACCCACCTGTTGGGGTTGGGGCGACTCGCCAAGGAGATACAGGCCATTGACCAATGGAGATTGATTTTGTCGTGCCAAGAGCGGTTGAGCGATCGCCAGCCCATTGGTGAACCCAAGGGTAACAACTCCCAATACAACTGAAAGTAACCAACCCAAACGTGCCAACGAAATCATTCTATTTCCCTACCTGAAACGCGAAGTGGCCTAAACCAGCGTTTTGAAGCGTCAACCGTAGCGAAGGGCGGTGTCGTTACGCTGATACTTCGATCCTGACAGGTGAATAGCCGTTTTTCGTTGGAACTATGCCAGTAGTGGCACAGGCACAAATTGACCCCTAAAGAGGATAGTCCTTGCTAGCGTTCCCATTTAGTCCACTGCCTTGAAGGGAAGGGAGTTTATACCATTATTTGCTGAGCAGTAGAAGATGGCAGATTGTTTGAGTTCGCTGGATGAACAGAGTTCAAGCGACAAGAAGCGATATCCTATACCAGCTCTTTGCAACCATGAAACCGATGCCCGACAGCAGGAACGCTTGCAGATGCTCTACTGGCTGAAGCAAGGACTTGTCCACAGCCGCCCACAAAGCTCGCTCTCCATCAATTCGTTGGCCTCGCGCTGACCACCCTACTCACACTCCACTCGAGAGTCAAACCCCGTCTCATCGATAGACACCAGTGTTTCCTCTCCATGAATCTCTACCCATTGATACGCTTGTCGTTCTTGGTAACACATCTGTTTTTTTTTCGGGTGATGCCCATCCGGTTGAGGGCGTAACTAATGGTGGAAACTTCGACACCAAATCGCTGAGCACGGTCGATCAGTAACGCCGCGCTATGCTACAGTATGGGCAAGACGTGCTGCAATTTTTGCCTGCCGCCACTGTCCCTAGCGCTGCTGCTTGGACATTATTCGCCAGTGCCATTACCTTTTTTACTTCTGCCTTTGCTGCACCGCGTACTTGTGCGGAGCTATTGATCTAGTCTGGCTTAGGATTTAAAGGCATTCAATCGTAGGACTTTGTATGACTGACCACACTACATCGGCATCCATCGTAACAAAGCAAATACCTAAGGTTAGTATTGGTATGCCGGTCTACAATGGTGCTAAATTCATCCGCGAGGCGCTTGACTCATTATTAGCGCAAACCTTCACCGACTTTGAATTGATCATTTCAGATAACGCCTCAACCGATGAAACAGAAGCCATCTGTCGGGAGTATGCCGCTAAGGATAAACGGATTCGCTACGTGCGGCAAGCGCAGAACCTAGGTGCCGTGGCTAATTTCAAATATGTGTTGGATGAGGCGAGGGGAGAATATTTTATGTGGGCAGCGGCAGATGATAAGTGGGATCCCAAATGGATAGAGATACTTTTGCCTATCTCTGCTCGCACTCAATGTATTGCTTTTGGCACGTTACAAACCATCGATAGCAGTGGCAATCCAATCCGACATCCTGCCAATAGACGAAATTTCAGCTATACAGGATCAATACTCAGTCGAAGATTGAAATACTACTTAGAGCCGGGCTTCTTGGGTAAAGCAAACCCAATTTATGGTATTTATCCAAAGAATCTTTTAAATTCAGATATACTTAACATCCTAGCATCACCTGAAACACACACGGCAGGCACAGATATGCTTTTTATGTATGTATTGCTCGCGCAGACTGAAATCAAAGCAAATCAAGAAGTGTTATTGTATAAACGCATCCATGATGACTGCTTAGGCGGTGGTATTCGGAGAAGCACCAAGAATAGAAATCTTGCCTACAAAATATGGGCATTCTTTTGCTCAACAGTAGTATCGCAATATCAAAATCTAAAAGACTACTGGTCATTAAGCACCAGTTTTGAACGAGCCGTTTACATTGCATTTTTATTGTTGCCACTTGGTTCGGCATACAGCACAGCCGAGCAGATCAAGAATATACTTCGATTCGCTGCAAAATGAATCCCGCGATCCTCGCTCGGCAACTGGGCATGGCCGCTGGGCTATGTATATGCGCTCCTCGGCTTGGCCTATTTCAAACTTCGGGCTAATAAGAAAGCGGACGACTGGCATGCTTTGGCTGGCACTGTATAGCGGTGAAGAAAGCATGAATGAGAAGCAAAGTCGGCGCTGGTGAGGCGGAACTAAAGCTAGCAAAACTGACTGAGTTTCAAGAAGGTACAAAGGAACACTATGATTAAAAATTTCATTAAAGCAATTGTCGAGCTCTTTCCTTATTCGGCTCGCATAACCCCTTGGGGCTTTTCTTTGGCTGGGCACGCTGCTATGGCGGCGGGAAGTTTCGAGCCGGAAGAAACGAAGGTTGTTCGGAAGTTGCTCGCGGATGTGGATGTGCTGGTGAATGTCGGTGCCAATGTGGGCTATTACTGCTGCCATGCGCTAAGTATGGGCAAGTCGGTCATCGCAGTAGAGCCTAATACACGGAACTTGCATTATCTGCTGAAAAACATCAAAAACAACGGCTGGGAAAAGAAAGCCGAGGTGTTTCCGGTCGCAATGGGTAGTGGGACGGACATTCTGCCGATGTGGGGAGGGGGCACAGGAGCATCCCTAATCAAGGGCTGGGCGGCGACCCCTGAAAGATATGTAACGCAGGTACCGGTTTTGAGCCTCGATCGTGTGCTTGGCGACACCCTGCGCGGCAAGTCAGCGCTGATACTGGTGGATGTAGAAGGTGCTGAGTGGATGATGTTACAAGGGGCAAAAAGAGCCTTGATGAATGAGCCGCGCCCCATCTGGATGATGGAGATATGCTTCGCAGAACATCAGCCCGCAGGTGTTGCTATGAACCCTCATTTTAAAGAGACTTTTGGTATTTTTTTCGAGTGTGGGTATCGGGCTTTTACTGCGGATTCGACAGCGCTAGAGATTACGCCGGCGATGGTGGATGAAGTTGTTGTGGGGCATAGAAAGCTTGAAACGCATAATTTCATTTTTCGATAACTGTTTTCTGAGCACCTGAGTTCCGAATAATTCTTCATTTATCGTAATTATGGGCTCTTTACTGTAGGTGGGGGTAAGGAGTGGTTAGGTAACAGTGAAATAGTACTAAGGTGTTGTTTCAGATCATGGGTATCAGTGTTAGAAAAAGCGTTAATCGGATAGCGAGGTTTTTTCATTGATCATCAGTCATATCATTGGCGGCCTTGGCAACCAGATGTTTCAATATGCTGCTGGGCGTGCTCTTTCTATTCTTCGCGGTGTGCCGTTGCGTCTGGATATAGGCGGTTTTACCAGCTATGACCTGCATCAAGGTTTCGAGCTAGAGCGGGTGTTCTCTTGTCCTGTGACGCTGGCGGAGCTACAAGATGTACATGCCGTGCTAGGTTAGCAGTTGTCAAGGCTGGCTCGCTGATTATTCACGCATCGAGCGCTGCGTTTTTTGCGGAATCGCCATTTCGTGATAGAGCCGCATTTCCATTATTGGCCGGGTATCCGCAATGTGCCGCTGCCAATTTATTTGATGGGCTACTGGCAATCGGAGCTCTATTTTGCGGATGTGACGCAGATCATCCGCAATGATTTCACTTTCCGTCAACCTCTCTCCGGTCGCAATCAGGAACTGGCTGAGGAGATCAGCGCAGTCAATGCAGTGAGCCTGCATGTTCGTCGGGGTGACTACGCCAAGAATCCAAAGACAAAGGCGGTACACAGACTCTGCCCGCTGTCCTATTACGAAGCGGCGATTCGCTACATCGCCGAGCGTGTTGAAGAGCCGCACTTTTTCGTTTTTTCAGATGATATCGCCAACAGCACCTTCAGCTAGTGGGGGGCGTGGTTGAATCCGCGGCCGCACAAAATCGTCATCGCGCCCAAGCGTTGGTTCAATGTGGATTATTTCGATACGCGCGATCTGTATTGTCCTAGATGGATTGTGTTATGAGTTCGCAAAAGTCAGGCAAAGAACCGTTTGTGTCGGTTTTGATGCCTGTGTTTAATGCTGAACCCTATGTTGGCGAGGTGATTGAATCGATACCAGCTTCAGCATCCGCGGCGAGCCCATCGTGTAGAATTACCAGAAGATGCCTTCCGCTGTTTCATGGGCGTCGAACTTGACCTCTTGGCCGTGGGCAACTGCTTGTTACGCAAGCAAAACCAAGACCCCGTCAAGGCGGATTACAAGAACTGCTTTGAGCTGGATTGAGCTATGAATCCACGCACTGCTCCTCTTCTGGAGGCTATCGAACATCAAAATTGCTAATACGTCGATTGTTGCACTCTCACTGTTGCTTGCCCTAGGGATGGGTGAAATTCTCTTGCCTGTGGTCGGCTTCAGCTATCCCAACTTCTATCGCTCCGATATCCACACAGGCGGTGCCTTGCCGCTGAGCGCGGAGGGCTGGTGGCAGGAAGAAGGCCGCGCTTTATGGGCATCAAGGGGCAGGGCATGCGCGATAACCGCGAGATTGAGGTCAACAAACCCAAAGGGGTGTATCGCATCGTGTAGGGAAACAACCATGCAGATTCAAGCTAGGGTACTACTAACCAAGGGCAACCGCTGAAGAAAACAGTTCGATCTATGAAAGCCGTCATCCTTGCTGGGGGGCTCGGAACCCGCATCTCCGAAGAGACACATCTTAAGCCTAAGCCGATGGTCGAGATCGGTGGCAAGCCCATCCTGTGGCATATCATGAAGCTCTACTCGGCTCATGGGGTAAACGACTTTGTCATCTGCTGCGGCTATAAGGGTTACGTGATCAAGGAGTATTTTGCAAATTACTTTCTTCACATGTCGGACGTCACCTTCGACATGATCCATAATCGGATGGAAGTGCATGAGCAGAAGGCCGAGCCTTGGCGGGTGACGCTCGTGGATACCGGAGAAGAAACCCTCACCGGCGGGCGCCTGAAGCGGGTGGCTGGCTATGTTGCCGAGGAAGAAGCCTTCTGTTTCACCTATGGAGACGGCCTAGCTGATATCGACATCAAAGCCGAAATCACCTTTCACCGTACCCATGGTCGGCTGGCGACGGTCGCTGCTGTACAGCCGCCGGGCCGATACGGGGCGCTGGCACGCGAGGGCGATGCGGTGTGTGGGTTTTTGGAAAAGCCGCGCGGGGATGGCGGCTGGATCAACGGCGGTTTCTTCGTGCTCTCGCCGCAGGTGCTGGATTACATCGAGGGCGACGAGACCAGTTGGGAAGCGGGTACGCTGCCCCGCCTTGCGGCCGCCGATCAATTGCGCGCCTTTGAACATAAAGGCTTCTGGCAGCCCATGGATACGCTGCGCGACAAGAATGCCCTAGAAGCCCTTTGGACATCTGGCAAGGCGCCTTGGAAGGTGTGGTGATGGACACTCGCTTTTGGCGCGGCAAACGGGTGCTCGTGACTGGCCATACTGGTTTCAAGGGGGGTTGGCTGACGCTTTGGCTTGAGCATCTTGGCGCGCGGCTGTGTGGGATCGCACTGCCACCGGCGACCCAGCCGAATCTGTTTGAACTCGCACAAGTCGGCGCGGGGATGGAAAGCTATTTTGCCGACATCCGTGATGCCGCTGCGCTTGCCGCCCGCATCGGCAGCTTTGCGCCTGAGATCGTCTTTCACCTTGCTGCCCAGCCTCTGGTGCGTGCCAGCTACCGCGAGCCGCTTGCGACCTGGGCGAGCAACCTGATGGGCACTGTGCACCTGCTGGATGTGCTACGGCAGGTCGATTCGGTGCGCGTGGCGGTGGTCGTCACCACCGACAAGGTCTATCGCAACCGCGAGTGGCCGTATCCTTATCGTGAGGAGGATCCCTTGGGCGGGCATGATCCCTACAGTGCCAGCAAAGCTGCGAGCGAACTGGCCATCGCAAGCTATCGCGCAGCTTTTTTTGAAGCGCAAGGCGTGGCGGTTGCCTCAGCGCGCGCGGGCAATGTGATCGGAGGCGGCGACTGGGCGGAGGATCGGCTAATTCCCGATGCTATCCGCGCTTGGCAGGCCGGCCAGCCACTTAGGCTACGCTGCCCCAATGCTATCCGCCCTTGGCAGCATGTCCTCGATCCCCTTTACGGCTATCTCACCCTTGCTGAGCGGCTGTGGCAGCGGCCAGAGCTTGCTGACGCCTATAACTTTGGCCCCTTGCCCCATGAAGTGGCAACGGTTCAGGAAGTGGCGGAACTCGCCCGCCAAGCCTACGGCGCCGGTGAGATCATCGCCGAAGCCGGCGTTGATGGGCTCCGTGAAACAGGCACCCTAACGCTCGAGACCGCCAAGAGCCGCGAGGTGCTTGGCCTCCTGCCGAGATGGTCGCTTGCCGAAGCGGTTTCCCGCACCATGGCTTGGTATCGCGCCGTTTATCAGGGGAGGGATGCACGCGCACTGTGCTTCGAGGAAATCGCGGCGTTCCTCGACCATGAGCCAGCCCACTGCGGTAAAGTTTCTGGAGTGTCATCGTGAAGCGTTTTTCGTTTACCCCGCTGCCCCTTGCAGACCTTGTGCTCATCGAACGCCACCCGGTCGAAGATGCGCGTGGCTATTTTGAACGCTTGTTTTGCTGTACGGAATTGGCGGAAGTGTTGAACGGCAAACCGATCGCGCAAATTAACCACTCCTATACGGCGCATCGCGGCGTGGTAAGGGGGCTCCATTTCCAATACCCGCCTCATGCGGAGACCAAGTTCGTTTCCTGCCTACGCGGCGAAGTGTTCGATGTCGCGGTGGATCTGCGGCACGGCTCGCCGACCTTTCTTGCTTGGCATGGCGAGCTGTTGAGCGCCGCCAACCGCAAAACGCTCGCGATTCCCGAAGGTTTTGCCCACGGCTTCCAAACGTTGAGCGATGAGTGCGAACTCCTCTATTTCCACACTGCGCCCTATCAGCCGACGGCCGAAGGGGGGCTGCACCCTCAGGATCCCTGTTTGGGAATCGCTTGGCCGCTACCGGTGGCGCAACTGTCTCCACGCGACGCGGCTCACCCTTTTGTGGATGACTGTTTTGCGGGGATTACCTTATGAAATGCCGTCACTGCGCTGCGCCCGTAACGCTTGACCTAGTTGACTTGGGCACGGCGCCGCCATCGAATGCCTACCTGAGCGCGGAGAAACTGCACGCGCCGGAGTCATGGTATCCGCTGCGGGTGCGTGTCTGCGAACGGTGCTGGCTGGTGCAGACGGAGGATTTCGCCCGCGCTGAGGAACTCTTCACCGCCAACTATGCCTACTTCAGCGGCTTCTCCGCCGCTTGGCATGCCCACTGCCGCCAGTTGGTCGCCGCGATGACCGAGCGCTTTGGCCTAGGGTCGCACAGCTACGTGATCGAAGTCGCAGCCAACGACGGCACGCTGCTTGACTACGTCCAAGAGCGTGGCATCCCCTGCACCGGCATCGAGCCCACTGCCAGCACCGCCGCCGCCGCCCGCGCCAAGGGGCATACCGTCATCCAAGCCTTCTTCGGGCGTGCCCTAGCTGAGGAACTCGTGGCGGAGAGCCAAGCCGCCGACTGGATCGCTGCCAACAACGTGCTTGCGCACGTACCCGACATCAATGACTTCGTTGCTGGCTTCACTGTATTGCTCAAGCCCCAAGGCGTGGCCACCTTCGAGTTTCCCCACCTGTTGCGGCTGATCGAAGAAACCCAGTTCGATACCATGTACCACGAGCACTTCTCGTATCTTTCGCTCGGCACGGTCAGCCAGATTTTTGCGCACGCCGGTCTTACCGTCTTTGACGTCGAGGAGCTCCCCACCCACGGCGGCAGTCTGCGCGTCTTTGCCCAACACGCTGAGAGCGGACGCCACCCCCGCAGCCCGCGCGTCGCGGCACTGCTTGACCGTGAAGCCGCGGCTGGGCTCTTTTGCGCCGATACCTACGCCCGCTTCCAAGCAAGGGTGGACGCCCTCAAGAATGAGTTTCTCGCGTATCTGCTCGATGCCAAACGCAGCAGCAAACGCCTAGCCGCCTATGGCGCGGCCGCCAAAGGCAACACGCTGCTCAACTACGCCGGCGTGCGCCGGGATTTGCTTGCCTTCGTCGTGGACCGCAATCCAGCGAAACAGGGAAAATTCCTCCCCGGCAGCCGCATTCCGATCGTGGGCGAGGAGCATCTCAAAGCGGAGAAACCCGACATCATTGTCATTCTGCCGTGGAATTTGCGGGACGAAATCACCGCCCAGCTCGACTATGCCCGAACGTGGGGTGCCCGTTTCGTCACCGCAGTGCCGAGGTTGGAGGTCTGGCCATGACCATTGCCGTAACAGGAGCCTCGGGTTTTGTCGGCCGCGCGGTTCTGACCGAGCTGAGCCGCCGGGGTATTCATGCTGTGGTGACATCGCGTTCTGGCACTATTAAATCACCCATCGGTGAACACCACGTTGTGCCGATGGACATTCATATTGTGGAAGATGCCTACAATCATCTTGGTAAGCCCGATACTGTGATTCATTTAGCATGGCAAGGCTTGCCAAACTATTCTTCACTTCACCATTTTGAAACAGAACTTCCCGCTCAATACCGCTTCCTTAAGAGCCTCATTGAAGCAGGAACGAAAAAAGTTATCGTGACAGGAACATGTTTTGAATATGGTTTGCAATCAGGAATGCTAAGTGAGGATTTGCCAACTTCTCCTTGCACACCTTATGGATTTGCAAAAGATGCCCTGAGACAAAAGTTGGAATTCTTAAAATCTGAAAGGACTTTCTCACTCGTCTGGGCGCGCTTGTTCTACCTTTACGGTGAAGGTCAGGCAGAAAGCTCTCTCTATGCTCAGCTTCGCTCGGCTGTCTATCAGGAAGCAACGGTTTTCAACATGTCAGGTGGCGAACAGCTACGTGATTACCTCCCAGTCGAAAAAGCAGCGGAATACTTGGTTGCCCTAGCTCTTAGCAGTCAGGATGTTGGTGTAGTTAATGTCTGTTCTGGCCAGCCTATATCAGTACGTCGTCTCGTAGAGGAGTGGCTTCGCCATAACAATTGGCAAATCAGACTCAACCTCGGTTACTATCCTTACCCAGCATACGAGCCTCTAGCTTTTTGGGGCGACCGAAGGAAACTAGACTCTGTTCTAAAGGGGGTGTCATGAGCATGAAAGACTTGCGGGAGCTCTATCGCGCCGAGCAGCTACCGGTTTTGCAAAATGTTACTTTTCCAACAAGTGACGCTGCGCGTAATTGCCCAAAAGGAGATGTTGTCTTAGTTCAAGACCTGCATATTGGGCTTGTGTACAATTGTGCATTTCAGCCAAAGCTATTACAGTATGATGTAAACTATCAAAACGAGCAGGCTGTAAGTGGCACCTTTCGTTTGCATTTAGAAGTCGTGACGAAAATCATTCAACGCCATTTCACGGGGTGCAAACTCGTTGAAATCGGTTGCGGCAAGGGGTATTTCCTTGAACATTTGCGAAAAGCGGGGTTTTCCGTTACAGGCGTAGACCCGTCTTATCAAGGGAGTAGCCCCTACGTTATCAAAGCTTGCTTTACACCGGCACTGGGAATTCGCGCCGACGGCCTAATACTCCGCCATGTACTGGAGCATATACCTGAACCGTTAGTATTCTTGGAGGAACTTCGTGAATCCAACAAGGGAGGTACCGTCTATATTGAGGTGCCTTGTTTCGAATGGATTATGCAAAAACGTGCGTGGTTCGACATTTATTACGAACATGTAAATTATTTTAGACTCGATGATTTCATGCGCATTTTTGGCAGGGTTTATGAGGCAGGGCATTTCTTTTCAGGACAGTATTTGTATGTCGTAGCAGATCTTGGCTCATTACGCGACCCTTCCAGATTCCCAATCCAACCACTTAATTTCCCGTCCGACTTCTCAAGAGCCATCGATATTCTGGCGTCGCAGTTAAAAAAACGCCGCAATCAAAAAATAGTTTGGGGCGGAGCGTCCAAAGGTGTCATTTTCTGCGTTTTCATGGAACGGGCCGGTGTAAAAATAGACGCTGTTGTTGATATCAATCCGGCAAAACAAGGGAAGTATCTGCCTAGCTCGGGAATATATGTTCTTTCACCTACAGAACTGCTTACCAAGAGTCTTCGTGGAGTAGATATTTATGTGATGAACGGCAACTACCTTGATGAAGTGCGTAATATGACGTCTCACCAATTCAATTACTTTACGGCAGATCATGAGTGATTATCAGCAGGAAGTGAAGAGTAGAATGGCGTCCATCAGTGCTCATCAGGCGCTTGCAGATATGGCAAGGCAATTTTTTCTGGCCAGTTTGGAATCAAAGTATTCTTATAATTTTTCCTGGCTCGGCCGCCCTATCATCCAGTATCCGCAAGATATAGTGGCGATGCAGGAGCTGATCTGGCAAATCAAGCCGGACCTCATCATCGAAACCGGCATTGCCCATGGGGGGTCGCTGATCTTTTCCGCCTCCATGCTTGCGCTCCTCGACCTCTGCGAGGCCAGCGAAAAAGGAGAATTGCTCGATCCGCGACGCCCCAAGCGCAAGGTGCTAGGAGTCGATATCGAGATTCGACCACATAACCGCGCGGCGATCGAGGCCCACCCGCTGTTCCCACGTATCCAAATGATCGAGGGTTCCAGCATCGCGCCCGAGGTCATCCGGCAGGTGCATGAGGTGGCACGTAAGTATGAGCGGGTGTTGGTTTGTCTCGATTCCAATCATACCCATGCTCATGTGCTGGCCGAGCTCGAGGCCTACGCGCCGCTGGTGAGCGTCGGCAGCTATTGCGTGGTTTTCGATACCGTCATCGAGGACATGCCCCCGGGCAGTTTTCCAGACCGCCCCTGGGACAAGGGCAACAACCCGAAAACAGCGGTGTGGGAATATCTCAAGCAGCATCCGGAATTTGAAATCGACAAGAGCATTCCGCACAAGCTACTCATCACCGTCGCACCCGATGGGTATTTGAAAAGGAGGAAATAGTTGCATGGCGCAACCTTTAGTAAGTATAGGTTTACCCGTGCGCAATGGGGGGCCATTGCTGGATGAGGCGCTGGATCTGCTGCGGCGGCAGACATGTAAAAATATTGAAATCATCGTCTGAAGCCCGCTTGCGAACTCCGCTTGTCTTGGGCCTGCGCTCAAGCGGCGCAGCGGGCAAGCCGTATCGCTGGGTGCCCGATCAGCCGCTAGCGGGTATTTCTGATTGCCTATACCCAGAGGATCATGCATCACCTATACAGGTTAGCACCTAGGTGGATGCTTTGGACTTATCGCCGCTGGTTCAAACACCGGATCAGTCCGACGTGAACACAAGTTTGGCAAAGGGCGCACCCTGACGCGTGATATTGGCGATGAACATGCTGGGCACAGGAAGTATATAGCTACTCCAATCAAGAATGAGACATTATCCAGCACAATACTTGCGAATCACCTCATCAATCGAACTGTTTGACCCTGCATACATCCGCGCTCGCTTCAACGCACTAAAGTCGTGCTCAATCACATTCAAATCAGGAGAGTATTTCGGTAAAAATAACACCTCGTGACCCGCCGCTTTGACCGCTTCCTGAATCGCCCCTTTTGGATGAATCGGTGCATTATCCATCATCAACAACGACGGTCTCTTTAACGCTGGCAAACAGTACTGACTCAGCCAGCTCACAAACCCTAACGCATTCAAATATCCTGAAAACAGCATTGGGGCGATGAAGTCTTTCTGGTATCTATACCGTCCTGCGACTCAACTCTCTCTTTTCTTATGCTTCCCCGCTCGCTCTCCATCAATTCGTTGGCCTCGCGCTGACCACCCATACTCACACTCCACTCAAGAGTCAAACCCTGTCTCATCGATAGACACCAGTGTTTCCTCTCCATGAATCTCTACCCATTGATACGCTTGTCGTTCTTGGTAACACATCTGTTTTTTTTCGAGTGATGCCCCTTCGGTCGAGGGCGTAACTAATCGTGGAAACTTGTACGCCAAATCGCTAGGCACGGTCGATTAAACGGACATCAGGATGGGCAGCAACATCCGCTGCTAAGGCCGCCCAATCCAGTTTCCAAGGACGACGGGGGACAACCGTGGGCGCTAAGTCCTCTCGCTTCAGCCAGCGATGGATAGTGGCGCGGCTCACCTGAAAGATTTGAGTTGCTTCACTAATTTTGCCACCTTGCTGGATGTAGGAGACAAATCGCTCTCGTCAGTCCAAGCTATAGCTCATATTCTTGAGTAACATTCATGACGCTTTGAGTATAGCCTATCCCTCTTGAAAATATCTCACTCTCTTTCGAAATGACTATATCTTCAAATTGAATTGGTATAAGACTCAATCATGAACTTTTGTACAGGATCGTAACTAGGTTTGGCTATAAAGACTACAATAGAAGTGTAGGGAAGGCGACTGAATCCCCTACAACTCTAAACAGCTCCTCACGTTTTCTTATTACTTTTTTGCAGTTAATACCTTAGTATTCACCGTTCAAGACTCAAAGCCTCACGTTTCCAAAAGCGGGGGAAGGAATCTAAGGAACTGTTACGAGTGATTTCATCAATGACTTCTCGATAAAGAGAAGGCGGGGGAATTATGTTCAGCATGCAGTTTTGGCGGCAGTCTCTTGTCGCGACGATCGCCTTGAGTGTGTTAGCCGTGTTTTCTTGGACACCTTTGGCTCACAGCCAAACCCATAGCACGCTACAGGTGGGAGCGACGGTCATTAAAACCTGTCAAGTCAGCCGCCCTGCCCAACCGCCAAGCCTGCGCAATGGCAACTACAGTTTGCAGACTGATTGTCTCCAAGCAACGCAAACAACTCCTGTGGGAAAAGTGGTACCGTTACCAGTTGAATGGGGACTGGTGGAGGATGCTAACCCCACACTGATGCGGCTAGTCACCTATTAGGCAGCCGGGGACGAAATTTTACCCGCATGGTTGAGGGGCCAATAGCAGGCGATCGCCCGACCAATGACATTCTCAAGGGGCAAAAATCCCCAGATATGGGAGTCATTGCTGTGGTTGCGGTTATCTCCCATAACAAAGAGCATATTCTCTGGCACTGTCACTGGGGAGAGCGTATAAACGGGTGGCTCAGCAATGTAGGGTTCTGCAAGGGGGCGATCGTTGACCCAAACTTGACCATCATGCACGGCAACCGTGTCCCCGGCGGTGGCAATCACTCGTTTAATGAGGGCTTGATCGGCGCGATAACCAAGGGCCTGCAAGAGGGGTGGGGTATAGAAGACAACAATATCCCCCGCTTGAGGCGATCGCTGGCGATAGGTGATCTTTTCCACCACAATGCGATCGCCTGGCCAAAGCGTTGGCTCCATAGACTCTGAGGGAATAAAGCGCGACTCCGCCACAAAAATACGAATCAGTAGCGTGATCAGCACAGCCACCCCAATCAGGAGGGCATTATTGCGTAGCGATCGCCAGCGGGAAGGGGAATTCGTTGCCGAAGCAGACATATAAGGGCAGATTTAGAGAAACCACCCTTTTTATGGTACCGGTTTCAGTAGACCGACTGATTACAAAGAGTGTGAATGGATAGCTCTGATTCGCCACTCCCCCCTCTCACAGAAGCCACGTTGTGGCAAATTCTCAATGATGAATTGGATGATGCTACGGTCAATCAGCTCCTGTGGCACTGCTTGGGCTATCGCTATGACGCCCACAGCCAAACTTGGCAGAGCGATCGCGTGCCTCCAGAATGGCGACAAGACTATCCCCAACCGCCAGACTTCATTGGCAGCCGCCCCGCCATCGTCAAGCTCACCCGCTCTATTCCCCCTGCCCACAAGCAACTTCTCAAGGAACAGTTGGGCTTTGCTGGCTATGAAATCAAGGAACTCAACCCCCGCCGTACGCGCCGTGCCACTGCGGTCAATTGGCTCCTGAGTTATATGGCCACTCAAGCAGAGACTGCGGTGAAATAACCTGCGGCCACCTCGATCGCCACTTGGCGGATGGCGCGATAGACTGCGGCCAGTTCTTGATCACTAATGCAGTAGGGGGGCAGGATATAGAGCGTATTGCCCAAAGGTCGCAGCAGCACACCTAACTCAATAAAGCGGCGGCGCAGTTGGGGCACAAGGTCACTAAAGTAGGAGGCCGCCGTCGCCAATTCCATGGCCGCGATCGTGCCACAGGTGCGAAATTGCTTGAGATTGCTGACATCGGCAAGATACTGCTGGTAACACTGCCAATGGCGCGCCTCTAGACCTTGGTAGGCTTCAGGTTTGGCAAGCAGCAATTGAAATGAAGCCACACTCGCGGCACAGGCCAAGGGATTGCCGGTATAGGAATGGCTGTGGAAAAAGGCGCGCGCCAGATCATCGGCATAAAAGGCTTGGTAAATGTCCTCAGTGGCCAATGTGACGGCAATGGGCAAGCAGCCTCCCGATAACCCCTTAGAGAGACAAAGGAGATCGGGTTGTGTCCCCGCTTTCTCACAGGCAAAGAGGGCACCTGTGCGGCCAAACCCCGTCATCACCTCGTCATAGACGACTAACACCCCATAGGCCTTGGCAATTGCAGAAAGGGCTTGCAAAAACGAGGGACGACACATGCGCATTCCCCCTGCCCCCTGTACGAGTGGCTCAATGAAGAGAGCGGCATAGGCATCGGGGTCTGCCTTCAGGGTATCCTCCAGTTGAGCGATCGCCTGTGCTTCCTTGGTCTCCACCTCTGGATCCCCCGCATAGGTTGCTGGGTAGGGCAGGATTGTTAAGGGGGGGAGCAGCGGTTGAAAGGGTTGCCACCACGGGGAACTTTGGCCGACAGTCATTGCCCCAAGGGTATCGCCATGGTACCCGCCGGCAAAGCCAATGAAGCGCGATCGCTGGGGTTGATCTCGCCGCTGCCAATACTGGTAGGCCATCTTCAGCGCCACTTCCACGGCGGTTGAGCCATTGTCGGAAAAAAAGACCCGTTGTAACCCCGCTGGCGTGTGGGCACACAGCAGTTGGGCAAGCTGCTCCGCTGGCTCATGGGTAAAGCCAGCAAAAATGACGTGCTCAAGGGTTTGTGCCTGCTCATAGAGCGCTTTAGCCAGCACAGGATGGCTGTGGCCATGGAGCGTCACCCACCAACTGGAAATGGCATCAATAATCTGACGGCCATCGCTCAGTTCAAGGCGAGCACCTTGGGCACGCACCACCTTCAGGGGCGGAGCCGCCGTTTTCATTTGTGTAAAGGGCTGCCAAATGGGGGAGTCAGTCATAGTTGCGATGGGCATCTAAGCGAGCAGCAAGGGTCGTAAAAATATCCTCGGGAATGGGACAGCGGAGCGATCGCGCCAAGCGTTTTTTTTGTTTGGCCACCTTGAGACACTCGGCAGTGGGACACAGATAGGCCGATCGCCCCATCCCCCGATCCAACTGCACCTTTTGATCGGGCCAGCAGCGCACGATTCGCCAAAACTCCGAGCGATCGGCCAAGCGGCCACAGGACACACAGCGGCGTTGGGGGACAGCCATCATCCCTAACTGGCAACTTGTTCTTCGAGGGCGGCCATGGCCAAGCGATCCTCCTCTTCATAGTTGTATTGGGAGCTATCGCGCACCTCAATTTTCCAGCCCGTTAGGCGAGTTGCCAAGCGCACATTTTGGCCTTCCTTACCAATGGCTTGGGAGACCTTATCCGGTGCCACAAGGACATGGGCAATGCGGGCTTCGGGGTTGATTAGCCGCACATCCTCTACCGGGGCGGGACTGAGGGAATTGGCAATATAGGTGGCTGGATCCGGCGACCAGCGGATCACATCAATTTTTTCCCCCCGCAGTTCATTCACCACTGCTTGAATGCGGGATCCCCGTGCCCCAATACAGGCACCCACCGGATCGACATCCCGCTCTAAGGTATCCACGGCAATTTTGGTGCGGGGGCCGACTTTATGATTCGGGGGATTGGCTTCGCGAGCAATGGCCACAATCCGCACCACTTCATCCTCAATTTCTGGCACCTCATTGGCAAAGAGATAGACCACCAAGCCAGCATCAGCACGGGAAACCTCCAATTGGGGGCCGCGCTGAGGTCCCTCTTTGACGCGCTTGAGATACACCTTGAATGTGGAGTTGGCGCGGTAGTTGTCGTTGGGAAGTTGTTCCCGTTTCGGCAGTTCGGCCTCCACTTCCGGTTGGCTAGCATCGCTGCGCACAGCCATAATCACCGATCGCCGCTCAAACCGCAGGACGCGCCCCATGAGTACGGTGCCCTCGAGGTCTTTGAATTCCTCTTGGACGAGGCGACGCTGTTGATCTCGCAATTTCTGCGCCAGCACTTGCTTGGTTTGCATGGCGGCCATGCGGCCAAATTCCTGATGGTCAGGGGTGACATCCAACAGCACCGTATCGCCGACACGGGCATCCTGCACCACCTCAATCACATCGGCAAGGGCAATTTCGCGATCGGGGTTCGCCACTGTTTCCGTAATCGTTTTGGTGGCCAAAACGCGGAAGCCCTCCTGCTCGGTGTCTAGTTCCACTTCAAAGTTGGCAAAGTGGTCTTCTTCAAAGTGACTATGATCCGGGCGCAGACTGCGGCGATAGCGTTCGTATCCCTTGAGCAGTGCTTCCTTGAGGGCTTGATGTACCGCGTGCTTGGGCAAATTCCGCTCTTGGCTGATTTCATTGATCATGGCCCGTAGGCCGGGTAAGCGATAGATGGTCATCGTCCGTTACAACCTCGTTCATTTAGTAGATCAACTGCTGCTAAGGCTCACTGCTGGGGGTGTACAGTTGGACACTGGCAATGAGTGAGCGGGGAATCGCCAGCGATCGCCCCCGTTGATTGAGATAGACATTCACCGCGTCACGGCGAATCAGGTTGCCCTCCCAAAGGGTTTTGCCCCGATGGGGTGCGGTGGTCGTGACCCGTACAGGAAAGCCACGAAAGGCATCAAAGTCGCGATCGCTACTCAAGTAATCCGACAGGCCCGGACTCGACACCTCGAGAACGTAGACAAACTCCAACTCTGGCAGCCCATCCAAAGCCATCTCCAGTGCCCGACTCAGCCGTTCGCAATCCTCTAAGCTGGTGTCATTCTCAGGATGGCGCACCTCCACCCGTAAAATCGGGGGCGATTGATGGGTCAGCCACTGCACACTCACCAGATCAAGGTGTTCTTGGTCGGCAACCTGCTGGGCAAGGGTTTGCACCACAGGCAACAGCATCTGTATCTGCATAGGAAATAAAAAAGGCGGGACATTGCCCACCACACCCAAACAATCTCAAAAAGTGACAGCCTCACTTCCCGAGGGGAAGGAGATTTTTGAACCGTTCAGGATAGAACGTTCATGGGTGCTGCCAATACACCACTCTTCTTGGCACTTAGTATAGCAGCTAACAGTGGGCGATCGCCACCCTGACCAACAGACCCGAGACGCTCCTAGCGATCGCTAAAATCACCATTCGTCAGTTCATCACCGTCGTAATCCTCTTCCCCCAGCTCCAAATCCTCCAAGACGGGATTCAAGAGCACTGCCATCTCCGCCTCATGGTGGGTGAGCCACTGACCTTGGGTGCGGAACCAGCGGGGCGGGTTAATGTAGCGAGCATAGTACCACGGGGGAGTAGTGGGCTGGCTAATTTCCGCCTGTACTCGAATTTTCTCACCCGCATAGTAGGCATCTTCGGGTTCCACTTCCAACCACACTTTTTGGCCGATGATTTCTTGGGGGAGCATCATAAGGGCAATTCCTCGGGGAACCTCACCATATCTCAATTTTATTCAGTTCTAACCCCTAGGGGAAAATGTTGCAGTTATTCACCATCCCCCACAACCAACGAGGGGTAGGGCTGCTGCCGTTTTGGATCTTCTAACTTCAGGGAAATCAAGCCAGCACAGAGGACAAAGACCATCGAAACCCACAGACAGCCGACAATGCCCCAAATTTGATAGATGAGGCCAGAGAGAACCGTTCCCGCTAGTCGCCCGCCGGAATTGGCCATGTAGTAGAAGCCAACATTCAAGGCCACCTTTTCATCATCGGTGTAGGCCAGCACCAAGTAGGAGTGGACTGCCGAATTCATGGCAAAAATCAAGCCAAAAAGGAGCAAGCCGCCAATAATGACGGCATTGGGATTCCAGTGGCTCATCAAGCCCAAGGCAATGACTGCTGGCACAATCGTCAGTGTAAACGTCCAAAACTGAATAGTGGCGGCTTGGGGAGGGCGACCGCGATTGATGTATTTCAACAGCAGGGGTGCCGAGGACTGGACACCTCCATAGCCAATGACCCACAGGGCGAGAAAGCCCCCCACTTCATAAAATGACCAGTTGAGAACACTTTGGAGATAGACGGGCAAACCCACCACAAACCAGACATCCCGCGCCCCAAAGAGGAAAAAGCGAGCAGCAGAAAGAATATTGATCTCCTTGCTCTTGGAAAAGAGTTGGCGAAATTTGATTTTCTTTTTGATCTGCCCCATCCCCCGTGGCAATAACAAACCGCTAAACAGGATCAAGATAAGCGCGATCGCCATGATCCACAGAGACGCTCTATAGCCCGCCAATGTCAGCAACACACTGCCAACAAAGAAACCCACCCCCTTGAGGGCATTTTTAGAACCCGTCAGAATCGCCACCCACTTAAAGAGCTGTGACTCTGCCTCCTGGGGCACCACTAAGCGAATAGCGCTCTTAGAACTCATCTTTGTCAGGTCTTTGGCCACCCCCGACATCGCCTGTGCCGCCATCACATAGGGCACCGCAAACCACAAAGGCCATTCTGGCGTTAGGGGCGTGAGCATGATCAGCGAGATCACCTGTAAACCAATGCCCGCGTAGAGGGTGACATTCAGCCCTAAACGGGAACCAATCCAGCCACCGAGAAAGTTGGTGACAATGCCAAAAATTTCATAGAAGAGAAATAGGAAGGCAATTTGCAGCGGTGTGTAGCCAATCTGGTTAAAGTAGAGCAGCACTAGCATCCGCAGTGCGCCATCGGTAATCGTGAACCCCCAGTAGGCGAGGGTAACAATCATATAGTTGCGGACCCTGGTGGACACAGCCATAGCAGACTCCTTAGGGCAACGTAGTGGCGACGTGACGAGCTAATTCGGCCATGCGATTGCTGTAGCCCCATTCGTTGTCGTACCATGCGAGAATTTTCACCTGCGTTTCATCCACAACCATTGTGGAGAGGGCATCGACAATGCTGGAACGGGGGTCGTTGCAATAGTCAATGGAAACAAGAGGGCGCTCCTCATAACCGAGAATTCCGTTGAGTTCCCCGGCGGCGGCAGCTTTAAGAGCTGCATTCACTTCGGCCACACTGGTGGGGCGGCTCACTTCAAAAACACAGTCGGTGAGCGACGCATTCAACAGGGGCACCCGTACCGCCAAGCCATTGAGTTTGCCTTGGAGTTCGGGATAAATCAGCCCAATAGCAGTGGCTGAACCCGTGGTTGTCGGCACAAGAGACATCAGACTAGAGCGGGCACGGCGCAAGTCCTTGTGGGGGGCATCCACCACTGTTTGCGTATTGGTGACATCGTGGATCGTGGTGATCAAGCCGTGGCGAATGCCAAGGGTTTCGTGAATGACCTTAACGACGGGGGCAAGGCAATTTGTCGTACAGGAGGCGGCGGTGAGCAAGTGGTGTTCTTGGGGATTGTAGAGATGGTCATTGACGCCCATGACAATGTTGAGGGCCTGTTCCTTGACGGGGGCAGCAACAATCACTTTTTTCACCCCAACTGCAAAGTAGGCCGCCAGTTGCTCAGCGGTACGGAATTTACCGGAGCATTCCAGAACAATCTCGACTCCTCGTTCTTGCCAAGGTACCTCTGCTGGGGTTTTTGCTTCCGAAAAGCTAATGATCTGATCGTTGATGGCGATCGCCCCCTCTTTGGCCTGAATGGCTTGGGGCCAGCGGCCATGCACCGAATCAAACTCTAGTAAATGGGCGGCAGCGGTTGTGCCTCCTTTAATCTCGTTAATGTGGCGAAACTCCAGTTCAGGCCAACCCCACGCGGCACGCAAAACCAAGCGACCAATGCGGCCAAAGCCATTAATGCCGATGCCAACGCCCATCGTTGCTGCTCCAGCGGGACATCCCTACGTTATTTCAAATAATCTTGAATTGTCAATCGCCAAAAATGATTCGCCAAGAGAATGGTCTTAAATGTGGGGGCAGGGGGTCTGACTCGGATCGTCCCAACAGTGGGGAATGGTTGGCTCAGGAATCGGCTGGGCAGGGGTACCAAAAACCATTTCGCAACTGTAGTCGCTAAAGTTGGGCGTCATCGTCAAGGGAATGCCAAATCGCTGCCGAAAGAATTGCTCCGTGGGCTTTTTGCACAGGTTCATGCACAGAGCCACGCATTGAGATTCAGCAAGATAGCGGCATTTTTGAATGCGCACGCCACTGTGTTGCCATTGGCGGGGTTGATTGGGGGGAATGACCTCGACCCAGTAGCGATCGCTGGCTCCCACTAACCAGCCCGTGAGGCGGGTGGCAAACCACGCATTCCACTCACAAACCCAGCGAGTCGGGCGAAAGAGTGTGCGTACCAAGGTGCTGATGAAGGGGGGAACTAACCGATCAAAGACGGTGGCCACGATAGCCTGCTGCTGCGCGGGCGATCGCCCCTGCTTCACTTGCCGTGTGATTTCAACAAAGCCAACGTAGTCGAATCGCTGTGGCTCAACCCCAATGACACTAGCGATCGCTCGAATCAACCGAGCCAAGCACCATCGCTCCAGCCAGTTGAGGGACTCAGGCGGCATCATCAAGATGATCGAGCACCTCAAGGGCAGCACGGCGAACGATTGCATCCGTTTCCTGTCCCAGTAGCAGATATAGGGCTTCCTGCACTTGGCGACGCTCTGCCCCCTTAGAGATGCGAGCTAATTGGCGAATAGCCACTAGCCGATGCAGCGGTTGCGGATGGGTGAGGTCAGCAAACCATTGGGACACCTGTTGGGTCTGATGCTGCTGTTGCAGTTGCCCCATGAGCGTCCCAAGCAGGGCAATGACGGCCACTAAAAGGATGCCGAGGATCACAAGCGCCACCACGAGCCATGGATCTGCGGTGTGTTGACCCAAATGCAGAAGGGTATAGGTACCCAAACAGGCCAGCAAACCCCCGACCACCGTAAAGGCGAAGGGATGGTGTAGCCATTGGGACATCTGTTGGCGCAGGTCTTGCCATAGGGTCAACAGTCGGCGTTGCCAGCGACTGAGGAGAAAAATCGTACCCACGCCACTCAGGGTGGCCACCATCAAAGGGCCATCGGTTTGCCACAGGAGAAGACCTGCCCCCAATCCGCCGATGACCAGCAAAAGACGCTCAGACAGCAGATTAAACACAAAAGATTTCCAGCGCAGTCGTTGCGATCGCGTCGCGTGCCCTTTGGCCAATCGCCTGTGGTGCAGCGGAGTTGAGCGCCGTTGAGGTTGCGGCAATGACCATTTTGCCCAAGAGGTAACCATAGGGTGGGTGTACTGCCAGTTGATGGCTTAATTTTACAGTAACTCTACGGGACAGCCCATCGGGACTAACTCGATTATCCTTTCCAGCGTAGGATCACCACTTCTTCGCGCAGTTGCTCCTTCGTGGCGCTGGCAAACCGTGTTCGGAAGAGATCTGTGCGCACAACCTCATAGCCAAGGGCTTGGGCAATGTCAGCCAATAACTGACCTGTGCGAATCATCACCCGCAAATAGGAGGCTTGATCACCCACGACGTAGGCCAATTGGGCATTGGGACGCAAGCGCGATCGCAGGGCAGCCAAGTGACGTGCCATGCCACCAAAATAGAGCTTTGTTACCCTGCTGTAGCGTCTCTCAAAGCCAGAGGTCTTGCCGAGTTCAATTCTGCGGCGTTCAATTTCAGCTGCTATCTCCTGAATTGCAGGATGGTTTTGAATCCACTGATCGTCGTCATCGGTTTTGTACACATTGCGCGTGTTGGAACGGATCAGACCCTTCTTGAAAGCTTGTAAATCCGCCTTGGTTTTGATAAAGCCCAAGACCACCGATTCGAGGCGGGTTGTTCTGGTGTAGTCCTTTTCATTGGGATACGGGGGTGAGGTGATCACCGCATCAACGGACTGCGGCGGCAATACTCGGTCAGGACATCTTGCATCCGCCAGATAGACGTGGGCAGGGGCATCATTTTGATTTTTGACCTGCCGCAAATCCTCCACCATTTCATCAATTTTGGCGAGCCAAGCACTAATCACTGGTGTATCAACTTTAGGCTTGCCAACACCCACTTCAGGGCCAAAGCGCAAATTACTCACGGCAAAAACCAGTATGTTGGCGATCGCCAGCAGTTGATGCCGATAGACCTGTTCTATTCTGTATTTCTCTAAGCAGTCAAGGAGTACCAAGACCTTGTGCAAGGGAATCGGGCTGATCGACCCCGTAAGGATGAGTTTATGTTGTTCTGGCGAGAGTTGGCGTAACGGTAGATCCGCAATATTCCCCTCAAAAGGCACCGAGTCCCCTATCCCTTGCTGCCGCAGGATGTCAAGGGCAAATTCTGCGATCTCACAGGAGTGACGGTAGAGTAAATCCGGATCAACATCCCAATCCGTCTTAACACACGTCGCAAAATGGGCAAATGGATTGGCTTCGGTACCCAATGAGGGGATTCCACACAACTTCGACTCAACCAGCGTTGTGCCTGTGCCACAAAAGGGGTCGAGGATGACATTCTCTGCATTCAAGCCAAAGTCTTCTATGTAGTCCCTCACAAGATGGGGCGGATAAGAGAGCACAAACCGATACCAGTCATGAAAGGCGCGGTCTTGCTCATCTATCCTGTTGATATTGCTATTGTCTTTGGGAACGGTTGTATCCTCAGAATGTTTTAGCAACTCAACTCCTGTGGCGATTTGCTCCTAATCCTCTAAGTCTATGAAAAATTGATTGCTTGGGCAGGGGGTTCACTTCACTGCTGAAAAAGCGGGCACTCTTTAGGCCTCTTCGCGTCGTTCCTGAGCCAATTGAGGTTGTTTAGGGCAGACGTTGAATCTCAGCGCGGAAGCCATTGACCTCCATAAAGGTACGCATTTCGTTGGCATTGGCCTCGTTTTGGAAACTGCCCACTTGTAGGGCGCGGCGCTGGCCAAGGGTAATGGGTATCACTTCGGGAACGAGCGATCGCAGGCGTTCTTGATTGGCCAGATCATCCTCCCGCAAATCCAAAACAATGACTCGAAACCGCGTTCTGGGGGCTATGGGAGCGAGTGTTGCCAAGTTTGCATCAGAAATGTCTGGTGGGGGCGGCAATTGATTCATCGCGCGATCGCGACCCACAAATCCCATCGGAATCGGGTCACTAGGCACCGGCAATCGTTCGAGGGAGTTGTCAAGCTGCTGCGGCGGTGGGGTGGGAATTGGCGCCGTACTCACCTCTGGGGGAGGCACAGGAATCGGGATGACGGTATTCACCTCTGGCGGTGGCACGGGGATGGGAATCGGTTCTGCCGCCAATACGGGCGTCCCCCAACCCATTAGGATCAAACATAGGTGACTCAACCACGGCTGGGAGTGAATGCTGAAACGGCTCATCAAAAACTTCATTGCGCTATCAACAATGCCGATGAACGGTGAACAGAACTGTGTTGATTCTTTTCTGTGGGGATCGGACGTGCTATGCAAAATTTAGCTCCCGGATTTGAGGGGCAACGCATCCGGCGGATTCTCGATGCCAACCTTGACCGTGCCCGCGAAGGTCTGCGGGTGATTGAGGAATGGTGCCGCTTTGGCCGCGAAGATGCTGCCCTGAGTGCAGAATGTAAAGATTTGCGCCAAACCCTTGGCCGCTACCATACCCCAGAGTTGCGGGCGGCACGACAAACGGATCAGGATCCGGGGACTGCTTTGCGTCATCCGCAGGAGCGCGATCGCCAGACCCTCGGCGAGGTGCTCACTGCTAACTTTGCCCGTGTCCAAGAAGCGCTACGAGTGATTGAGGAGTACGCGAAATTAACCGATACTGAGCTGAGTGACACCGCCAAAGCCCTCCGCTATCGCGTTTACATTCTCGAGCAAGCCCTGATCCTCAACCCGCGCCACGCTCGAGCGCAACGCCTGCAAGGGGCAAAGCTCTATCTGGTGACTGCCCCCAGCGATCGCCTGCTGGAAACCGTCGAAGCTGCTTTGAAGGGGGGACTGCCCCTTGTGCAATACCGCGACAAAACCAGTGATGATCACACCCGTCTAACCACGGCTCGCCAGTTACAAGCGCTCTGCCAACGCTACGGCGCCCTGTTTTTGGTCAACGATCGCGTGGATATTGCCGTGGGTGCCAATGCCGATGGTGTCCACCTCGGACAGACGGATATTCCCATGGAACTGGCTCGGCAAATTTTAGGGCGCGATCGCCTCGTGGGACGCTCGACCACCAATCCCCAAGAACTGGAGCGTGCCATTGCTGAAGGTGCCGATTATGTGGGTGTTGGGCCGATTTTTGCGACTCCTACCAAACCGGGTAAAGCGGCTGTGGGCTTTGACTATCTCCAATACGCCCGCAAACACGCCCCGATGCCGCAGTTTGCCATTGGCGGCATTGATCTCAGTAATATTGATGAGGTGGTCAAGGCCGGGGCGACTCAGGTGGCCGTTGTCCGCGCCATTATGGATGCGGCTGACCCAGAGGCAACCACCCGAGAATTATTACGACGCTTATCTCAAGGGGAACCATCATGACCTCGGCGGCTGAGATTACTGCTGCTGTGCGGCAACTGTACAATACCTATCCTTTTCCGCCGGAACCGCTCCTTGATGAGCCACCACCGGGGTACAACTGGCGCTGGTCTTGGCCGGCGGCCTATAGCTTTTGCACAGGACGCTATCCCTCCCAGTTGGACGTTGCCATTCTCGATGCTGGCTGTGGCACTGGTGTAGGAACGGAATATCTCGCCCATTTGAATCCGCAGGCAAAGATTACTGCGTTGGATCTCAGTGAGGGTGCTTTGGAGATTGCCCGCGAGCGCTGCCGGCGATCGGGCGCCACCAATGTCGAATTTCACCACCTGAGCCTAGAGGATGTGGCACAACTGGGGCAAAGGTTCCAGATGATTAACTGTGTGGGCGTGCTGCACCATCTGCCGGATCCGCAGCGGGGCATTCAAGCTCTCGCCGATGTTCTTGCTCCCGGCGGCATTTTGCACATCTTTGTTTATGGAGCCTACGGTCGCTGGGAAATTAAACTGATGCAGCAGGCCATTGCCTTACTTCAGGGGAGCGATCGCCACAACTATCGCGAGGGGGTGGCCATTGGACGGCAACTCTTTGCCGCATTGCCCCAGAACAATCGCCTGAAAAAGCGTGAGCAGGAGCGCTGGAGCCTCGAAAATCAGCGGGATGAATGCTTTGCCGACATGTACGTGCATCCCCAAGAAATTGACTACACGATCGCCAGCCTCTTTGACCTCATTGCTGCCTCTAGCCTAGAATTCGTCGGCTTTTCTAACCCTCAAGTTTGGCGGTTGGAGCGGCTATTGGGCAGCCAGCCAGAACTGTTGCACCGCGCACAGCACTTAGATCCGATCCAGCAATATCAACTCATTGAATGCCTTGACCCTGAGGCAATGACCCACTTTGAGTTCTTTTTGGCCAAGCCGCCGCTGCCCCGTCACGATTGGTCTGAGGATGCGGCTTTGCTGGTGGCTATTCCGTGGCGACACCCCTGCTTAGAGGGTTGGCCGGGGGTCTGTGTCTTTAACTGTCACTATGATGTGATTCAGCTCAATCAGGCTGAGCAGCAATTCTTGGCGGCTGCGACGGGTCAAAAAAACGTGGCTGAGTTATTAGCTGAGCAACCGGGCTTCAATCTTGCAGGGGTGCGATCGCTCCTTGAGCGGGACTTGCTTCTCTTAGGAGTAGAAGAATGACGGATCTACTGGAAACAGTCTCTGCCAGTGGTGCAGTCTATGATTGCAGTCATTGGGGGCGCCTACGCCTCACGGGGGGCGATCGCCTAAAGTTTTTGCACAATCAAAGCTCCAATAACTGTCTTGTCTTGCAACCCGGCCAAGGGGCAGATACGGTTTTTCTGACCTCGACGGCACGCACCCTTGATCTTGTCACCCTACTTGTTCATATGGAGTGGGTGGATCTACTGGTGTCACCGCAGCGCCGCGAGTTTCTCTTGAAATGGCTCGATAAGTACATCTTCTTTGGCGACGATGTGCAGGTGAGCGATCGCACTTCTGACAGTTACTGCTACCGAGTGTTCGGTGCCGTTTCGGATCAGATCGCTGACCAATTGGGTCTGCAACCGTTTTCCCAGCCCTACGCTCATGTGACTCTCACCTACGAAAACGCTCCCATAACCATTGCTGCCACCAGTGGCTTAGCGATTCCGGGCTTGACCCTTTGGAGCGATCGCCCCCTCACAGATCTCCTCAATGCCCATCTCCAACTGAATGATACCGACTGGGAACACCTACGCATCCGCCAAGGGCGACCCGCTGCCGAGGCTGAACTCACCGAAGACTATAACCCCCTCGAAGCCCGACTGGGGCATACGATTTCTTTCAATAAGGGCTGCTACATTGGCCAAGAGACGATCGCCCGCCTCAACACCTACCAAGGGGTCAAACAACATCTCTGGGGACTGGAATTGAGTGCCGTTGTTCCCGCCCCAACTCCCCTACTTTTGGAAGGGGAAAAAGTGGGTCTGCTCACCAGTTGTACGCCCCTAAATGGGGGTGCCTTTGGTCTAGGCTATGTGCGCACCAAAGTGGGCGGTGCCGGGTTAACCTTGCACACCCCAGAGGGCATCATTGCTCAAGTGGTTGAGGTGCCCTTCTTAAGAACTGTTGCCTAAAAATACTCTCAGCAGAGAATGCTATAATCCAATCGGTTCGTGCAGAAAATTTACTGACCGAAGGAAGGAAGCCTATGGCGACGGCACAGGTGTTAGCGTTCATGCAAAAGACCGCTGAAGATACCCAACTACGAGATGAACTGGAGAACCTTCTGGGGGTAGGGGATGGCAATATCAGCGGCGCTGCCGAACTAGATGCTGAGGAACTCGCCGCGCTGCGGGGAGAAATGGCACCGAAAGTGGTGGATTTTGCCAGTCAACATGGTTTTGAATTTTCCACCGATGAACTCATTCAAGTGGTTGATTCCTTTGCTCAGCACCAAGCAGGAGAAATTAGCGATGATGAATTTTCCGGGATTTTAGGTGTTCCCATTAACAGTAATCATGCCGAACACAAAAAACAAGTGGCCAATCCTCTGCAGCGCCTAGCCCGCTATCTGAGCAAAACCTATTTGGGTATTGGTGCGGATGAGGAGAGCGAATAAGGCTCAACCACTCTCAGCGAAGCTACGGCCAGCCCGTCGTAAAATCCGTTTGTGGTCCCAATGGTTGCTGCCGGGGCTATTGGTCAAGCGGTGGCTCCTGATCAGTGCACTGGGCGTTCTGCTCGCCAGCTTGGGCTTTGCCATTAGTATCAATCTCACGCCCATCTTTTACTTCCTGCAATTTCTAGAGCAGTTTGTTCAAAGTATTGCCCGTTTTGTGCCCAGCTACATCAGTGGCCCTTTACTGCTGCTTGGGGGGTTGGCACTGATTGCTTGGGGCTATGCCCGCACCCTTGGCTCGATTACGGAAGTCCTATTGCCAGAAGACGACAAGGCCTTGGTGGAGCGGCTGCTCATCCATCGGCGGCTAGGCAGGGGGCCAAGAATTGTTGCTATTGGGGGGGGAACTGGTCTCTCCACCCTCTTGCGGGGACTCAAGCTCTATAGTTCCAATATCACTGCCATTGTGACGATGGCCGATGATGGCGGCTCATCCGGACGACTGCGGCGGGAAATTGGGGTGTTGCCACCGGGGGATATTCGCAACTGCTTGGCGGCTCTTGCCGATGAGGAGAAAATCGTCACTGAACTGTTTCAATATCGCTTTGAAGCGGGGGATGGCTTAGCAGGGCACAGTTTTGGCAATTTGTTTCTGACGGCGATGACAAATATCACGGGGGATCTGGAGCGAGCGATCGCCACCAGTTCAGCGGTCTTGGCCATTCGTGGTCAAGTGTTGCCAGCCACCCTAACAGATATGACCCTTTGGGCACGCCTTGCCGATGGTCGCCTCATTCATGGGGAGTCCAACATTACAGCCGCCCGCGGCAAAATTGTCGAAATTGGTTGCTCGCCCCCAGCCCCCAAAGCCCTGCCCCGCGCCATTCAAGCCCTCCGTGAAGCCGACTACATTATCCTTGGCCCCGGCAGTCTCTACACGAGTATCATTCCCAATCTTTTAGTGCCTGAGATTGCCCAAGCCCTAGCGGAGCGGCAGTGCCCCTGTGTTTACGTCTGCAACATTATGACGCAGCCGGGGGAAACCGATGGCTATGCTGTGAGTGATCATGTGCGTGCCCTTGATGCGGTCACGGGCGATCGCCTGTTTGATGCGGTGCTGGTGCAAAAATACCCCCCCAGTGCCGCTCACCTTGAACGCTATGGGCAGCAGGGAAGTACCGCTGTGGCTATTGATCGGGAAGCCCTGACCCGTCAAAACTGTCGACTGATCCTTGCGGATGTGATGGACGAATCCACGCCAACCGTGCGCCATGATTCGCAAAAGTTAGCAGCCATTCTGATGCGTTGGTATGAGCGAGTGCGATCGCTCTAGCCTTGTGCCTTGGGAAGGCGATCCCTAATAATAGAACCGTTGCACTTGGGTCTGTGGCCTGCCATGTCCTTGGAACTTCTGCGATCGCTCGTGTGGATGGACTACCGCCTTGCGGTGCTCTTTACTGTAATTATTCCCTTGATCCTGTTGCTGTGGTCAACGGTTAAAAATGTGCCAGCGATTACCCAACTGCTGATTATCTATTGGCGGGTGGCCAGTCTATTGGCGATTACGGTGTACCTGATGATGCCGCAGTGGCCAGTGGCCTACGTCACCGGATTTATGGCCTTGGTGCTGATTCCCATTAGCCTCTGGTTTTGGGTGGATCTCAATGAGGAAATTAGCGATCGCCAAGATTTGATTGGTCAGGTCTTTAGTAGCTGGCGCTGGGCAATCACGCTCTACTGTATCCTTGCCGCCATTGGTCAGGCCTTTTATTTGCCCTGTGCGTTTGTCGCTGGTGCCGTTCAGACCCCCAGTTGCCAAGTCTGGCTCGAGCCACCCCTGATGTTCAAAGATATTTTCCATGCCCAAGCCCGCGCCGGTACCCTTGGCTTCTTTGCCGCCGTTGCCCTTGTCATCTATATGCTCTATCTGAGCTACTTTGTGTTTGTGCGCTTACCCAAGCAGGGGCGATCGGCGACGGGTCTATAGCCTATGCCGCTGCAACGCATTCTTGAACCTGAGGTCATGGAGACGCCAGAAACGGCTGCCGCCTATGACGCCATGGATTTTACTGCTGTTAATGCCGCCTTCTGTGAAGATTTAGCCGCAGTCTTAGCCAGTGTTGAGCAACCTCTAAAAGTTTTAGATGTGGGTACAGGAAACGGGCGGATTCTGCAAATGCTGCATCAACGCTATCCCCATTGGCAACTAACAGGGATTGACCTCAGTCCAGCCATGCTGGCGATCGCCCGCCACCACAGTCCGCAATTAAACTTTATTCAAGGGGATGCCAAAGCCTTGCCCTTTGCCGACGCGAGTTTTGATGTTGTGATCAGTAATAGCTTGATCCATCACCTAGCGGATCCGCGGCCTGCCCTTGGCGAAATGCTGCGGGTGCTGCGTCCCCAAGGGACGTTGTTTATCCGTGACCTTTATCGCCCAGAAACATTGGCCGAACTGCAAGCCTTGGTTGAGCAATATGCGGGTCAAGACCCGCCCCAGCAACGGCAACTGTTTGCCGATTCGCTCCATGCGGCACTGACCTTAACGGAAATGGGGGATCTGTTCAAAACCTTGCCGCAGCCGCCGCAGCAGTGGCAAGCCACCCTCACCTCCGATCGCCATTGGACCGTTGTGGCACAGCGCTAATGAACCGGCGGCATTACTTTATTGCTTTGTTGCCCAATGCTGACATTCAGGCGGAAGTCACCCGCCTCAAGCAGTATTGTTGCGATCGCTACCAAAGCCAAGCGGCACTGCGCTCTCCCCCCCACGTTACCCTCTATCCCCCCTTTTGGTGGCCAGATGCAGCGGTCGTAAATCTGGAGCAAGCTCTAGAAACTTTTTCCGAGCAAGCCGCTCCAGTGGAGTTGATCCTCGATGGCTTTGCCGCCTTTCCCCCACGAGTCATTTATATTCACGTGGCACCCACCCCAGCCCTCAAGACACTACAAGCAGATCTCGTCAAAGCGGTAGCGAAGCCCCTGCACCTCCCCCCTACGCAACGCCATGCCTTTACCCCCCACATGACGATCGCCTTTCGTGATTTAACCAAGGACAACTTTCGCCACGCTTGGGCAGACTTTCAAGCACAATCCTTTGCGGCTCGCTGTTGGGTATCCCACCTCACACTGCTGGTGCACAATGGCCGCCGCTGGCAGATTTATCGTGAATTTTTGTTAAGAAATTTTGCTGCTGATCACCCTTGAAATCAATTTACAACAGGTCAATGACTTGATTTTTGCCAACTGCGGAATTATGATGCAAGGAACACTTTTCTCTCAAACTTCCTAAAATCAGAAGTACAGCCCTTTTTACAAGGACGGCAGACGCTTAAAATCGTGAAAGCCGATACGGGAGAAGACTGTTTCTCCTATATTTCAGGAAAGGGTTGTAAAACAATATTGTAGTCTTGGTAGTGATAAATACTTAGTGACTTTCATGCGCTATATAAGGCTAGAGGCAAGTGCTGATATTAAGGGGGGAGTATTTGTGTTTTCTATCGTTTGGAGCAACAGAGTTGAATTCAGACGCTTCCATGATCTGAGGAATTTTGGGGAGTCAATGGATCAGCAGTAGCCCATTGCTGAGGATAAGGTTATGAAACTGGAAGATATCTACACCTTTTTCCGCCAGCCACCGCCCGTTTACCTGAGCAAGGAAGTTGCGGTGTGCTATGTGCTCTATACCCTTGTGGAAAAGGGGGACTCCTATGGCACGGCGCTGATTCAAGCTATTGAAAACGAATATCCTCTTTACCGCCTTTCCGATACGGTTCTTTACAGCGCCCTCAAATTTCTCGAGGATGAGGGAATTATTGATGGTTATTGGAAGAAGGTGGAAGGTCGCGGTCGGCCGCGGCGAATGTACCACATTGTTGGCGAAAAGGAGCAACAGGCGCGGGAACTTTCGGAGCTTTGGCTACGCTATTTGCAGGAACATCCCCACCGTCAGGAGTAATCTAAGCATCGAGTTGGCGCAGGCGATCGCGCACGGCTTGCATATCCTGCCACGTTAGCCACTTGGGACTGCCCGGCGCCCGCGAGTTATTTCGCAACAGATAAGCAGGATGAAAAATCGGCATACACCAGCGTCCCTGCCATTCAATCCACTGACCGCGAATTTTTGTAATCCCCCGCTGATCTTGGAGCAAGCCGCGCACAGCCGTTGCCCCCGCCAGTAGAATAATGCGGGGATTGACCAAGCGAATCTGCTCTAACAGATAGGGCAGGCAGGCTGCTGTTTCAGCGGGTTCAGGGACGCGATTGCCGGGAGGGCGGCACTTCACAATGTTGCAGATATAGGCATCCCGTTCACTATCGAGATTGACCGAAGCCAGAATTTTATCGAGGAGCTGCCCTGCCTTGCCAACAAAGGGGCGACCCGTTTCATCCTCCGCTTGACCCGGTCCTTCACCAATAATCATCAGCTTGGCGGCGGGATTACCACGGCTGACCACCACATGGGTACGGGTGGCCGCTAAGCCACAGCGTTGACACTGCTGACAATGCGCCGCAAGCGCCTCCAAGTCGCGGTAGGTACCGGCGGGAATAGGCACCTCAGCGCGCAGCGGAATTTGATCATAGGTAGCAGCATCGAGAGGCGTCGGTGGCGGGGATTCGGCCTCGGTGGGGGCGAGGGTGTCAAATAAGCTAAATTGCAACGGTTCACTCATGTGGATCGTAACTTCCTGAGAATAATGTTAAAGAAACTTCACGAAACTTAGGAAAAACTTAGGACAAATCGCACCAATTTTATGGCGATCGCGGGAAGCTTAATTTATCTCACAAAAGTATTTTACAAATTAATAACTACGGCGAAACAGGTTTCCCACCGCATTGTATAAGAAATACCTGAAGGGTTTAACAGCACGGTTGTTGACCTCACCTAGGGAAACACAGGCTGTTATTCGACCTTTCCGGCACCCACTACTGTGGTGTTCGTGACCTGACATATCCACACCAAGGATCAGCTTGGTCGCTCTAAGGTTGCTTGACACAGCCTTTATGGGTTGACACAAAAACACCATAAAAATCCTGCAATCCCGCTAGGGGCAGGAATGTCAAGAAGTTCTAACTTCTTTAACAACCTTTAAGGAGAATTGATCCATGCTAGATGCATTTGCCAAAGTTGTCGCTCAGGCCGATGCCCGCGGTGAATTCCTCACCAACGCCCAGTTCGATGCCCTGTCCAACTTGGTGAAAGAAGGCAACAAGCGTCTGGATGCCGTCAACCGCATCACCAGCAATGCCTCCACGATCGTTGCTAACGCTGCTCGTGCCCTCTTTGCAGAGCAACCCCAACTGATCCAACCCGGTGGGAATGCTTACACCAACCGTCGTATGGCTGCTTGCCTGCGCGACATGGAAATCATCTTGCGCTATGTGACCTACGCCATTTTGGCCGGTGACTCCAGCGTGCTCGATGATCGCTGCTTGAACGGTCTGCGGGAAACCTACCAAGCCCTTGGTACCCCCGGCTCCTCCGTGGCTGTGGCTATCCAAAAAATGAAAGATGCCGCGATCGCGATCGCCAATGATCCCAATGGCATCACTCCTGGCGATTGCAGCGCCCTGATGTCTGAGATTGCTGGCTACTTTGATCGTGCCGCTGCCGCTGTTGCCTAAGACACAGCTACCGTCTTGTAACTTTGACCGTTCTGAACACGCACATTTTTTAGGGAGATATTTTATCCATGAAAACGCCGATTACTGAAGCTATTGCCGCCGCTGATACCCAAGGTCGTTTCCTTAGCAACACCGAGCTGCAAGCGGTTGACGGTCGCTTCAAGCGCGCTGTGGCCAGCATGGAAGCTGCTCGCGCCCTGACCAACAATGCTCAGAGCCTGATTGACGGCGCAGCCCAAGCGGTGTACCAAAAATTCCCCTACACCACCACCATGCAAGGCTCTCAATATGCCTCGACCCCCGAAGGCAAAGCCAAGTGCGCCCGTGACATCGGCTACTACCTGCGGATGGTGACCTACTGCCTCGTTGCCGGTGGCACTGGTCCGATGGATGAGTACCTCATCGCTGGCTTGTCTGAAATCAACAGCACGTTTGATCTCTCCCCAAGCTGGTATGTGGAAGCTCTGAAATACATCAAAGCCAATCATGGCTTGACGGGCCAAGCTGCGGTGGAAGCCAACGCCTACATCGACTACGCCATTAACGCCCTCAGCTAATAGGCGTTTCCCTTCGTTGCCCGGTGAGGTAAGCAGATGTTGTCGGCGTTGGGCTGACCCTTTGTTTACAGCACCGGGCTTGTTTGTACCCTCGATATTTAGGAGTTTGTACCGTGGCTATTACTGCTGCTGCTTCGCGCTTGGGTACCTCCGCCTTCAGTGATGCTCCGCGGGTGGAGCTGCGTGCCAACTGGAGCGAGGAAGATCTAGAGACTGTCATCCGTGCCGTTTACCGTCAGGTCTTGGGCAATGACTATGTCATGGCATCGGAGCGTTTGGTGAGTGCGGAGTCACTGTTGCGCAATGGCAAAATTACCGTGCGGGAGTTTGTGCGCGCAGTGGCCAAGTCGGAACTATACAAAGAGAAGTTTCTCTACGGCAATTTTCAAACCCGTGTCATTGAACTGAACTATAAGCATTTGTTGGGGCGGGCACCCTACGACGAGTCGGAAGTAATCTTCCATTTGGATCTCTACGAAAATGAGGGCTTTGATGCCGACATTGACTCCTACATTGATTCCCCCGAATACACCGATAGCTTTGGGGATTGGGTCGTGCCCTATTACCGTGGCTTTAATAGCCAGCCGGGTCAGAAAACAGTGGGCTTTAACCGCATGTTCCGTCTCTATCGTGGCTATGCCAATAGCGATCGCGCCCAAGCAGAAGGCAGCATGTCCCGTTTAGCGCGGGATCTGGCCACCAACAGTCCCAATACGGTGGTGCCGCCTTCGAGTAGCGATACGGCCTTTGCCTACTACACCCCCAGTGCCGATGTTCCCCCACGGGCTTGCTTGGGTGGTTCCTTTGGTGAAAGTGGCCGCGTCTATCGCATTGAAGTGGCGGGCATTCGCCAACCGGGCTATCCGGGGGTGCGCCGCAGCAGTACCGCCTTCTTGGTGCCCTATGAGCAACTGTCGAGCAAAATGCAGCAGCTTCAGCGCACGGGTGCTCGCATTGTCAGTGTCAATCCTGCCTAGGAATGTTTGTTTAGCGTCCTTTTGAGATTGGGAGTCAGGTGTCATGTTTGGTCAAACTGCGTCTGGAAGTGCTGCCCTTAGCCCCTCCGGCGCTCGCGTTTTCCGCTACGAGGTTGTGGGTCTGCGTCAAAACGAAGAAACTGACAAAATGGGGTTTCCGATTCGGCGCAGCGGTAGCACCTTTATTACGGTGCCCTACAACCGCATGAATGAAGAGATGCAGCGCATTACCCGCATGGGGGGCAAAATCGTTTCCATTACCCCCGTGGTCGCCTCCTAATTGGCTGATGTCTGGAGAGGGAATGACGGCGGTCTCTGAACCGGTACAACTGACGGTTCCCCAAATGCTGGCGCAGCTTCAGGGGACGGATACCAGTCTCCGCTACTATGCGGCGTGGTGGCTGGGGAAGTTTGGCCTAGAAACAGCAACGGCAGCGGAGCGGCAGGCGATTGTGGCCGCCTTGATTGCTGCTTTGGCCGATGAGGCCGATCGCACAGAATTGGGGGGTTACCCTCTGCGGCGGAATGCCGCCCGTGCCTTGGGCAAGTTGGGCGATCGCCAAGCCGTACCGGCATTAATTGAGTGCTTGCGCTGCGAGGATTTTTATGTCCGTGAGGCGGCGGCCATTGCTCTTGGTCAGTTGGGAGACCCTCAAGCGATCGCGCCCCTGCAATCGCTCCTAGAAGGGGGTGTGGCAATGGCGCGGCTCGTCCCCGGTCGCCCGCATCTGGTGCAGCCAGTGGAAGCCGTGATTGAAAGCTTGGGTCACCTTGGTGCCACTGAAGCCATTGCCCTGATTGAGCCATTCTTGGCTCATGAAATGCCGCGAGTCCAATTTGCCGCTGCGCGGGCACTTTTTCAGCTCACGGGAGCGGCCGAGTATGGCGATCGCCTGCTAGCGGCTCTCAACAGTGAGGATGTGCAACTGCGACGGACAGCGCTTCTGGATTTGGGAGCGATGGGCTATCTACCCGCAGCAGAGGCTATTTTGCAGGCGGGTGTTGAAGCGAGCTTCAAGCTCATTGCCCTCCACGGCATCCTCAGCCAGCAACTGCGGCAGGCCGCCCCAGCCGAACAGACCCTCTCCCTCTTTCAAGGATTGGATCAACTGCTGTGAGTGATCTCCATACCTATATCCATGCCGTTGAGACCGCCACCTCTGCTCCTGCCCTATGCGAGGCGGTGGTTCAGCTTGCCCAGCAAAAAGACACCGCTGCTATTCCCACGCTGATTGCAGTTTTGGGGTACAACAACCCCGCTGCTGCCCAAGCCGCTGTGGCAGGCCTCATTGCCCTTGGGGATGCGGTTGTGGAGCCGCTGTTGGCACAGTTGGATGGATACAACTATGGTGCCCGTGCCTATGGGGTGCGAGTTTTGGGGAGTATTGGTCATCCTGCCGCCCTACGGGTCTTATTGGCTGCCGCGCAGTCGGATTTTGCCCCCAGTGTTCGCCGCGCCGCCACAAAGGCCTTAGGAACGCTCCGCTGGCAGTTAATCACTGAAGAGACGGCAAGAGAGGCTCAATTAAGGGAAGCACTCACAGTTCTTCAACGCAACAGTGAAGCAGCGGATTGGGCGGTTCGCTATGCCGTGGGTGTTGCCCTCGATCATCTGCATCAGCAGGCGGCTGCTCGCGCCCTTCGGGAAGCGGTGCGTTTCCTCCTCAATCATTTGAGCGATCGCGACCCCGACATTGTTGTGCGTTCCCGTTGTCAACTTGCCCTCCAGAGGGACTCTCTGTCCATGCACACCTAAAAGGATTGGAAAGTTATGTCGTTACCCTTGCTGGCTGTGAAGCCCAGAACCCTTGACCAGCGGGTGGTCAGTTATGAAGTCCCCGCCGAGGATGATCCCGTCATCTACCGCCTCACCGATGCCACCGATGCCGCAGACGTGGATGCCCTGATTTGGGCAGCCTATCGCCAAATTTTCAGCGAGCACCTGATTTTGGACTCCTACCGTCAGCCCTTCCTAGAATCCCAACTGCGCAATCGTGCCATTTCCGTACAGGATTTTATCCGTGGCTTGGGTAAGTCCGAGGTCTATCGCGAGCAAGTGGCAGCCGTCAATTCCAATTACCGCCTCGTGGATGTCTCCTTCAAGCGATTCCTTGGCCGCCCCACCTATGGCCAGCAGGAGCAGATTGCTTGGTCGATTATTCTAGCCACCCGTGGCCTAGAAGGATTTATTGATGCCTTGGTGGACAGCGATGAGTACCAGCAAAACTTTGGTGCCGATATTGTCCCCTACCAACGGCGGCGGCGCATGGCGCGTCCTTTTAACCTCGTTAATCCCCGCTACAGCGACTACTGGCGCAACAAGGAAATGTCCCTCAGTGGTCGTTCTTACTATCAAGTGCGCTACTACACCGCAGGGCCACTGGACAAGCAAATTATCCGCGGCGCGATTCCAGCCAACTTCCTCTCTATGGCGCGTTCAATTGTGGTGCCTACCCTCGATACTCAACGCCATGTGGCACGGGCCACCTCCAGTTTGGTGACGGTTCCCAACACCGCCCAAGAGCGGGATCTACCGCCGACACCGGTCAAACCTGTGCCCGTTGCGTTGCCCTATCGTTATTTGCCCTCTCAACCAAAGGTGTAAGCCATGACGATTCCCTTGCTGAGCTATGCCCCTAGTTCCCAAAATCAGCGGGTACCGGGCTATGAAGTGCCCAATGAAGACACCCCTTGGCGCTATTCCCTTGAGGATGCAGTGGATCAGTCGGATATTGACGAACTGATTTGGGCGGCCTATCGCCAAGTCTTCAGTGAGCACGTCGTCCTCAAGAGTACCCGCCAGCCCCAGTTGGAGTCCCAACTAGCCAGTCGTGCCATTTCGGTACGGGATTTTATTCGCGGCTTGGCCAAATCGGAGACATTCCGTCGCTTGGTGGTGGAGACGAACTCCAACTATCGCTTGGTGGAAATTGCCCTGAAGCGGCTCCTTGGGCGTGCCCCTTACAACAAAGATGAGGAACTGGCGTGGTCCATTCGCATTGCCACCGACGGTTGGCAGAACTTTGTGGATACCCTTGTGGATAGTGACGAATATACGCAAAACTTTGGCGATAACACCGTGCCCTACCAGCGTCGTCGCTATAAAGATCGCCCCTTTAATCTGGTGACCCCTCGCTATGGTGACTACTGGCGCGATAAGTTAGAGAACAGTCGCTACAAGTGGGGCGACATTCGCAATTTCTTGGAGATGGCACGATCAGTCAAGGTGACACCTGTGCAATTCAAGCCAGTGTCCACGGCCAATGTGCAAATCCCCGATACCACGCGGCGCGATCGCCCGACTGTACCGGCGTCGATCAACCCGACGGCGACCTTTCCGCTGCGCTAGCTATTGTTTCACTCTTTGACTTGGGAGAGATCCATGGACTTACCTCTACTCGCCTACAAGCCGACGACTCAAAACCACCGCGTCGCTACCTTTGGCATTGCCGATCAAAACGAAGATAGCCCCTATATCTATCGTCTTGAGGATGCGGCCTCCTACCCGGAAATCCGCGAGGTGATCTGGGCCTGCTATCGGCAGGTGTTTAGTGAGCATGCCACCTTAGCCTTTAACCGTCAAATCACCTTGGAATCCCAATTAGTGAACCGAGTGATTACGGTGCGGGACTTCATTCGCGGTCTGGCCAAATCAGAGCGCTTCTACAATACGGTGGTGGCTGTGAACGACAACTACCGTTTGGTGGATGTGTGCCTGCGGCGGTTCTTGGGGCGCAGTGCCTACAACGAAGAGGAAAAAATTGCTTGGTCAATTAAAATCGGCACCCTTGGCTTCTATGGCTTTGTCGATGCCCTCCTCGACAGTGAGGAATACACCAATGCCTTTGGTGACTTTACGGTGCCCTACCAGCGCAAGCGGATGGAGGGACGTCCCTTTAACCTCGTGACGCCGCGCTATGGCTTTGAATACCGCGACAAAGTGGGCACCACTACCACCGATTGGCGGTTTACGCTGGAGAAATTCTACGATCGCAAGTTCCAAGAGCGGCGGCTACCGGAGGGCGACCCCCGCAAATACCGCGATTTGGCAGCAGCGATCGCGCCCAAGACTCGCTATGCCCAGCAGTTGCGTGCTGCTGATATTGATTACTTAGCCAAAGTGCCCCGCCGTCGTTAAATTACGCCCAAGGATGCTTTAATCATCCAGCCGTCGGTAAATTTACTGGCGGCTTTTTCTCATTCGTTCCTGCTTGGAACCCCAGTGCATTTTTGCGTGTCCAATCTAGAGGCTCATTGTTTCTTGCCGCTATGCGCGATTGCCTTTTCCCGTGGCTAGTACCTGCCATTATCACTGCCACCATTCTGCCCGCCAGTAGTCAAGTTACGATTCCAATTACGGTCACCGTCAGTCCCGATCGCCCTGTTTTGGGAGATACGCTGGCCATTGTGGTCAACGCTTCAGAACAGCCCACGGTCGAGGTGGCGGGCAAAGCGCTGCCGGTCTTTTCCATTGGGCCACAGCAATGGCGTGCCTTTGTGGCCACAACACCACTCCAGACCCCCGGCCGCCGTTCATTGGTGGTTCGCTCAGGAAATGAAACCCGCAATATGCTTCTGTGGGTGGGCGATCGCTCCTTTCCTGTGCAAAGGATTTGGCTCCCACCGGGCAAAGACTCCTCAGGAACGGATTTGGAATTTGATCGCGTGGATGCCTTTAAGGCACTGGTCACCCCCGAAAGACTCTGGCAAGGTGCCTTTCGCCGCCCCAACAGTGGCCCTGTGACCACACCCTACGGCGTACGGCGGTACTACAACGGGGTTTTGGCCAAGGACTACTTCCATCGTGGTTTGGACTATGCAGGCCCCAAGGGATCAGCCGTAGTAGCGGCGCAGCGGGGGCGAGTGGCCTTAGTGGGGCGAGAATCCCAAGGATTTCTCATCCATGGCAACACGATCGGTATTGATCATGGGCAAGGGGTGCTGACGATTTACCTGCACCTCGATCAAATTCACGTCCAAGAGGGACAAATGGTTGAGGCAGGGCAAGTCATTGGTACGGTTGGCAATACGGGTGCCTCCACAGGACCCCATTTACATTGGGGACTCTACGTTAATGGCGAGTGCGTCGATCCGCGATCGTGGCTGGCTCAGGGTTGGCAGTAGTTGCGATATAACTCGCTTCTGAGCCTAGTTTAGGGTCAACAAATGGGGGATAATGCTAGTTCAGAGGTAGCCGCTTCGCTACCATTGCCGCTGATAAGATTTGGGAGTTAGCAACAATGACGATTCTCTTTCAACTGGCTCTTGCTGCCCTTGTCATCCTCTCCTTTGTGATGGTGGTGGGTGTGCCAGTGGCCTACGCCTCTCCCCAAGATTGGGATCGCTCAAAGCAGTTAATTTTCCTTGGCTCTGGGCTATGGATTGCCCTAGTGCTAGTGGTAGGCGTTCTCAACTTTTTTGTGGTTTAGTTCAGCCAGCGTTGGCGATAGACTTCGTACAAGAGCACTGCTGTGGCGATCGCCACATTGAGGGATTCAACATTTGGCTCCTGAGGAATCCGCAGTGCCGTAAACGTGAGATCTTGGTAGGCCGGGGGTAACCCTTGGCCTTCATTTCCCATGACCAGTAAGGTCGGTTGACGAAAATCCGCTTGCCAATAGATCAGTGGCGCGGTTGGTAATGTGACGACTATTTGCCATCCTTGGGCTTGGTAGGCTTTGAGAGTGGCCAAACCATCGCTAACAGTTTGCATCGGTAGGCGAAACCACTGGCCGGCACTGGCACGCAACACTTTTGGATGGGTCATGTCCACGCAATCGGGGGTCAACAATAGCCCCTCAACACCCACGGCGGCAGCGGTACGAATAATCGTTCCCAAGTTGCCCGGATCCTGAAGCGTGACTAAGCACAGACCTAAACGCTGGAGTGGCAAGGTAGGAAGGGGTGTATAGTTGGCAACAGCAACAACGCCATCGGGAGTGGTTGTCGTACAGAGGGCAGTCAGTACCTCTTCACTGACTTCAACGGTGCGATCGCTCCTATGGACAACCTGCTGCCAAAATGTTGGCGATTGCTTTGCTTGCCAAGCGCTGGTATAGCAAACCACTGATAAGCGATAGCCGGCTGCCAGTGCCTCTTGGAGCAAATGAGTCCCCTCTAAAAGCAAGTGCCCTTGGCGATATTTGCGGTGGTGCAGCCTACGGATCGAGCGCACCAAGGGATTCTGCCGACTGGTAATGATCACGACTGAATCCAGCGCTCAAGTAAACGTTCCAGATAGGGAGTCAAGAGTGCGGTTTGCGCGGCTTGAGCTTGAATCTCTGTGGCGGATTGAATGTAAGGGCCGGGGACTAGCTCATGCTGACAGTGCTGAATCAACTCCCCAAGGCTAGCGGGGGTCACTTCTAAGTGAAACTGAAGACCAACAACGCGATCGCCCCACAAGAATCCTTGTTGCGGACAGGTGGCACTTTTGGCGAGGGGCATTGCATCCGGAGGGAGGCTAAACATCTCCCCATGCCAATGCAGCACCGTCAGTTGGGGTGGCCAATCCTGAAACCAAGGATGCGCTTGGGCGGCTGCTGTCAGTTCAATGGGAAACCAGCCGATTTCCTTCGTGGGTGCTGGGGTGACCTCTGCCCCTAGGACTTGTGCCAAGAGCTGAGCACCAAGACAAATCCCGAAAATGGGTAACCCGTTGGCGATCGCTTGGCGCAAAAAGGCCTTTTCAGACCCTAACCATGGATAAACAGCCTCATCGTGTACCCCCATAGGGCCGCCCATCACAATCAGCGCATCCACCTCCGTCAATGCGGGTAGCGGCTCGCCTGCATAGAGATGACTGCCTTGCCAATCAAAACCACGGGCGATCGCCCACTGGGCAATGTAGGCAGGGGTCTCAAAGGGCACGTGCTGGAGATAATGCAGGCGCATGAACTCGCTTAAGAAGAACTGCCGCCTTCATTCCCAAGGATACGGGATTTATACTCATTCACCTTTTGGCCAAGTTCACGGCGACCGGACTCAAAGAGGACATAGCGATAGAGAAACCAACAAGTGTAGCCAAAGCCTACGAGTTCACAGGTCGGCCCTAGGAGGGGAATGGCATTCACTACTTCCAAAATGGCAACCGCTAGTGCCACAAAAGGAATGGTGGCAAGAATGATGAGGAGGGTGCGCAGGGGCTGCTTGTATTCACCCACAAATGCACTAACCTGATCGGGGAAGACCGTGAGGAGCCAATAGAGTTTTTCACGAGCCTGTTGCCACTGTTCATCCGTGAGACCGCCCACTTTCGGCGGCGCTGGCTGAGACTCTACTTCCGCTAAGGGTGCTGGTGCCGGCGTTGGTTCAAAAATAGGCTTTTCCGTATGGGTAGTTTCTGTGGTTGGGGATGTCTCAAATTCATTCATGTGCTTAAGTTCCTTCAGTACCGCAGCAAGTTTAGGCTAAGTTCACCGATCAGCGTTGGCTAATAGCTAATAATTGTTTAACATAGGTGGTGCCTTACCGCTAGCATCCCCTGTCCCCAAAAGACGGCTCTAATCATTAAGCACCCAAGTATCCTTGCTCCCGCCCCCTTGGGAAGAATTCACCACCAATGAGCCACGCTTCATCGCCACCCGCGTCAGACCACCGGGATGGACATAAATTTCCTTGCCGTACAGGATATAGGGGCGTAAGTCCACATGGCAGCCGACAATTTCATCCCCCAGCAGGGTGGGCACGCGCGACAGCGAAAGGGTGGGCTGGGCAATGTAGTTGCGGGGATTGGCTTTGATGCGCTCTGCAAATTCTGCCCGCTGCTCAGTCGTGGCTTGGCAACCAATGAGCATGCCATAGCCGCCGGACTCGTTGGCAGATTTCACCACGAGGGAATCGAGGTTCTTGAGCACATGATCCAACTGTTGTGGCTCCCAACACAGGTAGGTGGGCACATTGGGTAGTAGGGGTTCCTCACCGAGATAATAGCGAATCATTTGCGGCACATAGGCATAAATCACCTTGTCATCGGCCACGCCAGTTCCGAGGGCATTGGCGATCGCCACCCGCCCTTGGCGATAAACCTCCATCAGACCCCTGACCCCCAGCATCGAATCAGGACGAAATACCGCTGGATCAATGAAGTCATCATCAATGCGGCGATAGACCACATCCACGCGCTTCAGACCCTTGGTTGTGCGCATTTGTAGGTAACCATCAGCCACCACCAGATCCCGCCCTTCCACGAGCGTTACCCCCATTTGCTGAGCAAGGAAGGAATGCTCAAAATAGGCGGAATTGTACATCCCCGGCGTCAGTACCACCACGGTCGCATCCGGTAGGCCGGGGGGCGCAAGGTTCAGCAGCGTTTCTAGGAGATGGCTGGGGTACTCGTCCACAGGTTGAATGTGCAGTTCTTTGAAGACAAGGGGAAACGTGCTTTTCATCACGCGGCGGTTTTCTAGCACATAGGAGACCCCCGAAGGGCAGCGCAGGTTATCTTCTAGAACATAGAAGGTGCCATCGCGATCGCGCACTAAGTCGGTACCCGTAATATGGCACCAAATGCCCCCCGGCGGCTTCAGGTCGTGGCAGGGACGCAGATAGCCCTTGGCCGACTCAATGATTTCCCGTGGGATGACACCATCCTTAATAATTTTTTGCTCACCATAGACATCAGCAATAAATGTATTGAGCGCCGCAATCCGTTGCTTGAGACCCCGTTCAAGGGCTTGCCACTCTTGGGCGGGAATGACCCGCGGCAGAATATCAAAGGGCATGATCCGCTCGGTGCCCTCGGCAGCACCATAGACCGTGAATGTGGCGCCAATGTTAAACATCACCTGTTGGGCGGTTTTTTGGCGCTGTTGCAGTTCTCCCGCTGGCAGCGATCGCACCCGTTGTAACAGCGGTTCAATAAAAGGTCGTGGTTGGCCTTTGGCTAGAAACCACTCGTCGTAAAAGTCTTCCGGATCGTAGTTCTCAAATTCCAGCATTGATATTCCTTGGTGGCGATTTCCCTCAATGGTCTTGCTCGAGAGGAGTCGGCAAATCTGACACCGCCACTAAATGAAACCCCATTTGACAGCGAAAGTGTTGACATCCCGCTTCAGCAGTACTCCCTAGAGGCGCCCCACAACGGAGCTGACCCTCCTGCCAGCGGGGTTTGCCTTGGCGATCAGCAAACAAGCAGGATTGACACACAGACTGTGACGGTAAAATCTGATTTTGGGTGAGGATCACAAGCATTGGACACCTCCCGCCGATCAGAGCCTTTAATAGGCCGTCTTTATAGAACCTGATAAAAATAAAGACTCTAACCCCAATGTTTTTATCTTACCGTGAAAGCCTAGCGGATACGGTTGACGACCACTGCTAACTTTGCTACAAATTGCAACTCGCGGCCCCTTGCTTAAATCGGCAGCCAAGACGGTATGGGGAAGACGGTTTGCTACGATAGATACTCTAAGATCAATGAAATTCTTGTTGCCCCTTGAGCTGTAATCCATGTTTGACGCCCTTGCTGAACGCCTTGAATCTGCTTGGAAAACCCTACGGGGTCAAGACAAAATTACCGAAAACAATATCCAAGAAGCTCTTAGGGAAGTGCGCCGTGCCCTGTTAGAGGCCGATGTCAACCTCCAGGTCGCTAAAGACTTTATTGAAAATGTGCGTCAGCGGGCGATCGGTGCTGAGGTCATTGCCGGGGTTCGTCCCGATCAGCAATTTATCAAAATTGTTTACGATGCCCTTGTTGAGGTCATGGGGGAATCCCACAGTCCCCTTGCTCACGTGGAGCCACCCCCCACGATTATTCTCATGGCCGGTTTACAGGGAACGGGGAAAACCACCGCCACAGCAAAGCTCGCCCTGCACCTGCGCAAAGAACGCCGCAGCACCCTCTTGGTGGCCACCGATGTCTATCGTCCCGCTGCGATTGATCAGTTAGTCACCCTTGGCAAACAAATTAACGTGCCCGTGTTTGAGATGGGTACAGAAGTTAGCCCCGTGGAAATTGCTCGCCAAGGGGTGGCCAAAGCCAAGGAACTCGGTGTGGATACCGTGATTATTGACACAGCGGGGCGCCTACAAATTGATGCCGAGATGATGGCAGAACTGGCGGCCATTAAAGATGCGGTACAACCCCACGAAACCCTCTTAGTAGTAGATGCGATGACGGGGCAAGAGGCGGCCAACCTCACCCGTGCCTTCCATGAGCAGGTGGGGATTACGGGAGCCATTCTCACCAAACTGGATGGGGATACACGCGGCGGTGCAGCTCTCTCGGTGCGTCAAGTCTCCGGACAACCGATTAAGTTTATTGGTGTTGGTGAAAAAGTCGAGGCTCTCCAACCTTTCTATCCCGATCGCTTGGCCTCTCGCATCTTGGGGATGGGGGATGTCCTCACCCTTGTCGAAAAAGCCCAAGAGGAAGTGGACTTGGCCGATGCCGAAAAAATGTCCCGCAAAATCCTCGAAGCCCAGTTTGACTTTGATGACTTCCTCAAGCAACTGCGCCTACTAAAAAATATGGGTTCCCTTGCGGGAATTATGAAGCTCATCCCCGGCATGAATAAAATTTCAACGGAGCAACTCCAGCAGGGCGAAGTACAACTCAAACGGGCGGAAGCAATGATTAACTCCATGACCCGCGAAGAGCGTCGCAATCCTGAACTTCTCGCTAGCTCCCCCAGTCGCCGTGAACGGGTTGCCAAAGGTTCTGGTTATCAAGTAGCCGATGTAACAAAGTTGGTCAGCGATTTCCAGCGGATGCGATCCCTGATGCAGCAGATGGGTCAAGGGGGCTTTCCGGGAATGGGTATGCCGGGTATGAACCCAATGGGTCGAGGGGGTCGTGCTCAGGCTCCCAAAAAGCCCAAGAAGCAAAAGAAACGCAAAGGCTTTGGCGTTCTTTAACCACTGCCCCGACTACAAGGGGCGATAGACCCGATAGTTAATGTGGGGAAAGATATTGTCAATGGCTTCCACTTTTTCCAGCCAACCCGCATCAATTTTTTGTGCCTTGATGTCATCATAGAGCTTGTGGAAGCGCATCAAGTGGCTACGGGTGCGGCGAACCGCATAGGGTACCATCGTTCCCGTCCGCATAATAAAAGCCCAGTCTGAGGATTGGGCAAGGAGTAATTCCCGTGCCGCTTGGTTGAGGGCACGCCAACTCAGTTCATCCCACGGCTCCCCCTTGGCCAGTTCAATCATCCGTTCAGCGGCCTTATGGAGGTGGGGGTAAATCCAAGCATTGGTGTCATTCAGCCAGTATTCATGGAACCCCTTGTAGCCCCAACTGGACTGGGACGGACGGCACACCTGCTGGGTGGGATGGGCGCGCAAATAGTCTGCCAAGTGGGTCATGGCAAAGGTGTCTTGGTCAAACCACACTTTGCGGAAGAGAAAGTCAAGGAACCAAGGCCCTTCGTACCACCAGTGACCATAAAGTTCCGCATCGTAGGGAGAGACCACAATCGGCGGGCGCTGCATTAGGTGGTATAGGTAGCGAATTTGGTTTTCGCGGTTAAACATGAAATTGGCGGCGTGCTCGGCTGCTTTTTCCCGAGCCCAGTAGGGGTCATAGAGTTGCTTGTCCCCTAAACCAAGACCGCGCCCGGTAATTTTGTGGTACTTAATCCCCGTATTTTTGCGTTGGCCATTGGGCATGATGTAGGGCTTGATGTATTCGTACTCTGCTTCCCACCCCAAGTCCTTGTAGAACTCACGGTATTCAGGCGCCCCCGGATAGCCCACCTCTGACGACCACACCTGCTGTGAGGATTCATGATCACGGCCAAAGGCAGCCACCCCAGTTTCGGTGAAAATAGGCGCATAGGTGCCAAAGCGAGGCCGCGGACGGGCATAGAGAATACCATGGCCATCAGTAATGAAATAGCGCAAACCCGCATCGGCCAGCATTCGCTCTAGGCCTTCGTAATAGGCGCATTCTGGCAGCCAAATGCCCTTGGGCGGGCGGCCAAAGGTTTGTTCATAGTGCTCACAGGCCACTTGCAGTTGTGCCCACACCGCTTGGGGATACATTTTCATGAGGGGCAGGTAGCCGTGGGTAGCACCACAGGTAATGATTTCAAGGTTATTGGTGTCTTGAAACTGCTTAAAGGCCTTGACGAGGTCGCGATCGTAGTTTTCCCATGTCTGCCGTACGCGGTTGAATTCTTGGGCATAGTGCTCGGCAAGGTAGCGGATGTGGCCATTGTAGGTATTGCGCTCTACCTCTAGTTCTGCCAGTTCCTCTAGTTTTGCCAAGTGCTGATCGTAGCGTTCCTGAAGTAGCGGATCCCGCAGCATTGAAATTAATGGCGGCGTCATACTCATTGTGATTTTGAAGTCCACGCCGTCACGCTTTAGCCCCTCAAACATCCAGATCAGGGGCACATAGGTTTCGGTAATTGCCTCAAAGAGCCACTCTTCTTCTAAAACGTAGTCACTCTCGGGGTGGCGGACAAAGGGGAGGTGAGCATGCAAAACCAGCGCTAAATAACCAATTGCCATAGGAAGCTTGCCTATTTATGTATTTGGGACAACGGCAGGGGATCAATGAGATCAGTTGAGTTTCCCTCATCTTAGGCGAAATAGCCAAATCTGCAACGGGTAATTTTTATCTTTTCTTCAGATTTATCGTTGGTGCCATCCTCCTGTGATTGATGGCGCGTACAGCTGCCCTTTGCTGAAATAGGGGATAGGAAATCAAATCCTTGCCGGCACTGGCTTTTACAGCTGTGAGCGTGTGCCATCCTTGGGAAAAGGGCTGTAGGGTTGCCAACCCATGCCTTGAAATTTTGGTTCTTGGGGTGGGTGGAGAATCTCGACAAGAATTTCAAGGGAATCCACTAAGCGGGGGCCGGGGCGGTTGAAATAGGCGTTGCCATCAACAATGTACAGTTGACCTGTTTGCAGGGCACGCAATTGCTGCCACTGGGGATAAGTGTGCAAGGCTTGGTCAAGTTCTTGACGGCTGCGTTCGAGGTCAAAGCCACAGGGCATGACAATGATCACCTCCGGGTCGATCGCCAGAAGTGTTGACCACTCAATGTAGGGGGAATGTTTTCCTGCTGTACCGAGGACATTTTCACCCCCCGCGAGGGCAATCAATTCCGGTACCCAATTGCCACTGGCCATGAGGGGGTCAATCCATTCAATGGTCGCGACTTGCCGCCGCGGGCGATCGCGCACCCCTGCTTGACAGGCATAAATTCTGGTGTGTAGCGAATTCAGTAGGGGGTCGGGAGAGACACCGAGGGCAAGACCCACCCGCCGAATATCCTGCCAGACATCCTCAAGGCAATGGGGTTGGAGGGAAATTAACTGCGGTGGTGGCTCAAAGAGTCTGGCGATCGCCCCTTGCACCTCTGCCAAGGTTACAGCACAAACATCGCATTGATCTTGGGTAATGATGTGGGTCGGTTTTAGCGCTTGCAGGGTCGCCAGTTCCAAGTCATAAATGCCCAGAGCCGATCGCAGGAGGTCTTGAACCGCCCGATCAATTGCTAAACTTGACTGCTGTGCATCTAGCCTTGCCCGTGTACAAACAGGCAATGTCTTCACCTCTGGCGGATAGTCACATTCATGGCTACGCCCCACAAGAAACGGTGTCAATCCTAGGGCAGCAACAATTTCTGTGGCACTCGGTAGGAGCGAAACGAGGCGCATCTTGTCGGCGATGCCAGGAGCCAGAATTGAACTGGCGACACGAGGATTTTCAGTCCTCTGCTCTACCAACTGAGCTATCCCGGCTGAAGAGTGCTTTATGATTGTAGCAAGCGTCTAGGTGCGATGACAAGTCTCTCAGAAAATCAATTAGGGCAAAGGCATACTATCGCATACTATATGGAAAGGTCTTGACCACGATTCTGGAGCCGACTAAGCTGCCCTTATAGTGACAGTCCCCTTGTGGAGCCTCCTAATGGGTATTCAAGTTGTTGCCACCACTCCCTTCAAGGATCAAAAACCCGGCACCTCTGGGTTGCGTAAGGCGGTACCTGTTTTCCAGCAGCCCCACTATCTAGAAAACTTTATTCAAGCGATTTTTGACACCATTGAGGCACCGCAGGGGCAAACGCTTGTTTTAGGGGGTGATGGCCGTTACTTCAATGCTGAGGCGATCCAAGTCATCCTCAAAATGGCTGCAGCCAATGGCTTTGCACGGGTCAAGGTGGGGCAAAATGGCATTCTCTCAACGCCAGCCGCCTCCTGTGTGATTCGCAAGTATGGGGCGATCGGTGGCATTATTCTCTCAGCCAGTCACAACCCCGCCGGTCCACAGGGAGATTTTGGCGTTAAGTTCAATATTGCCAATGGCGGCCCTGCGCCAGAGAAAGTGACCAACGCGATCTATGAGCGGAGCCTTGCCCTCACCAGCTACAAAATCTACACAGCCCCCGATGTCAATCTGCACACCCTTGGGGAGTTTCCCTTGGGTGAAATGATTGTTGAAGTCATTGACCCGGTCGCCGATTATCAAACATTGCTGGAGACTCTTTTTGACTTTGATTGTATTGCTGAGGTCATTCGCACCGGGAAGCTGCGCCTTGTCTTTGATGCCATGCACGCGGTTACGGGACCTTATGCCCATCGGATCATTGAAAAACGCCTAGGGGCACCCCAAGGCACGGTGCAAAATGGTGTGCCGCTACCGGACTTTGGTGGTGGTCATCCCGACCCCAATTTGGTCTATGCCCATGACTTGGTGCAGCAACTCTTTGGCGAGCAGGCTCCTGATTTTGGTGCGGCCTCCGATGGCGATGGCGATCGCAACATGATTTTAGGGGCTAATTGTTTTGTTACCCCTAGCGACAGCCTTGCGATTTTGGCCGCCAATGCCACCCTGGTGCCCGGCTATAAAGACGGCTTAGCGGGGATTGCCCGTTCGATGCCCACGAGTCAAGCGGCCGATCGCGTTGCGGCCAAGCTGGGGATTGACTGTTATGAAACCCCCACGGGCTGGAAGTTCTTTGGCAACCTCCTCGATGCCGGTAAAGCCACTCTCTGCGGTGAGGAAAGTTTTGGTACTGGCTCCAACCACGTGCGCGAGAAAGATGGCCTCTGGGCTGTGCTCTTTTGGTTGAATATCTTGGCCGTCCGCCAAACCTCCGTGGCCGAGATTGTCAAAGCCCATTGGCAAACCTATGGCCGCAACTACTACTCCCGCCATGACTACGAAGGCATTGAGAGCGATCGCGCCCACACCCTGATGAGCCAACTGGAGCAAAAACTGCCCAGCTTCGTGGGTCAGACCTTGGGTGCCTACACCGTGGCCACTGCCGATAACTTTAGCTACACCGATCCAGTGGATCACAGCGTCAGCCAAAATCAAGGGATTCGGCTGATTTTTGAGGATGGCAGTCGCATTGTCTATCGCCTATCGGGAACGGGAACCCAAGGGGCAACACTACGGGTCTATTTGGAGCGCTTTGAACCCAATCCTGCCCAGCAGCACCTCGATGCCCAAGTAGCACTCGCCGATTTAATTCAACTGGCCAATGAAGTGGCGAATATCCAAGGCTTAACGGGGCGCGATCGCCCCACGGTCATCACCTGATCGCTATGAAAATTCTCCATGTGTCCGATATTCACCTGGGCAGTGGCCTCAGTCATGGCCACATTAACCCGGCCACCGGCTTGAATACGCGCCTTGAGGATTTTATTGCTGCTCTGGCCACCTGTATTGACCGTGCCCTCAGTGAACCCGTTGATCTGGTGCTCTTTGGCGGTGATGCCTTTCCCGATGCCACGCCACCCCCTCTCGTCCATGAAGCCTTTGCCAGCCAATTTCGCCGCTTGGCGGATGCCCGCATTCCCACGGTTTTGCTGGTGGGTAACCACGATCAGCACGCCCAAGGACAGGGGGGCGCGAGCCTCAGTCTTTATCGCACCCTTGGGGTGCCCGGTTTTATCGTGGGCGATCGCTTGGCTACCCATCGCATTGAAACTCGCCGGGGTAGTGTTCAAGTCATTACCCTCCCTTGGTTAACGCGATCTACGCTCCTCACTCGGCCAGAAACCAGTGGCCTTTCCCTTGCGGAGGTGCATCAACTGCTCCTAGAGCGGCTGCGCCTTGCCCTTGAGGGGGAAATTCGCCAACTTGATCCGGCCTTGCCCACTGTCTTACTGGCTCATGCCATGGTGGACACCGCCCAGTACGGCTCTGAACGCTATTTGAGTGCCGGCAAAGGTTTTACGATTCCCCTGAGTTTTTTGGCGCGCCCCTGTTTTGACTATGTTGCCCTTGGCCATGTGCATCGCCATCAAGTCCTGTGTCACGATCCACCCGTGGTCTATCCCGGCAGCATTGAGCGGGTGGATTTTGGTGAAGAGGGGGAAGAAAAGGGCTATGTCTTAGTGAACCTTGCTAAGGGCAAAACAGAATTTCAGTTTTGTCCCCTACCCACCCGCCCCTTCCGCACCATTCGTGTGGACTTAACCGAGCTGGAACTGGATCCCCAAGCCGCCCTCTTGGGGGCGATCGCCAGCGGGGAGATCAGCGGGGCTGTGGTGCGGGTCATGTATCAACTGCGCCCCGATCAAATTCCCCTGATCAACCTCCATGAGCTGCAAAAAGCACTAGAGAGTGCCCACAGCGTCAGCCTTCTGCCCCAACTAGTGAATAGCCAGCCCATTGCCCGCCTGCCAGAAGTTGCCCTCGAACAGTGCCTTGACCCCAGCCATGCCCTGCAACTCTATCTGGATCATCACCCTGACCTTGAACCGCTGCACCAAGATCTGCTAGCGGCACTCCAAACCCTTAATGGCCACTCTGAAGAAGAGAGTCAAGACACTCCAGAGATGCCGCGATCGCCTGAAGGGCGCCCTGCGCGAATGCCCGAACCTGTGATTCAGCAACTGAAATTGCTCTCCTAGCCTGAAGTTAAGCTTTGACTCAAGTCCGGTAGGCTAGGCTGGAGTTAGGCATTAAAAATTGTGTTTGAATTTGCGAGATTCAGCCATGACTCAGACTCCCGTTAGAAAGGTTACCTTTGCGTAGTTCCTTGATTATGATGCGGCAGATCATCGCATTGAATTAGAAAATGGCGAAATTATTACCATGCCAACCGGTAGCCCCCTACATATCGCAATTATCCGATTTTTATTCACCACGCTTGAAAACGAAATTAAGGGGAATCATTTACCCTTCGAAATTTTCCCCGGTGGCATTGGCGTGCGCACTGGCTTGCGAACATCACGGGAACCAGACTTATGCATTTTGCACCGCGAAGAATGGGACGCTCTGCGCAAACAAAATCCGCTTTCGGCGATCGTCGAACGCCCACCGCTTTTAGTGGTAGAAGTGGTTAGTCCGGGCAATGGGAATCGCGATCGCCCAAAGGGCGCGCTTCGCGATCGCGACTATCACACAAAACGTCGAGAGTATGCCGAAATGGGCATTCCTGAATATTGGATCGTTGACCCTGAAGAACAAAAGATGGTGCTTTGCGTTGTAGTCGGTCAATCTTATCAGCTCACCGAATTGCAAGGACAATCCCTAATTCGATCAACGCTACTCCCGCAATTGGTGTTGAGGGCTGAGCAACTCTTCAACCTTGAGCACCCCCCCAAAGCAGTGGTAACTTTTCTCAGAGGTTAGGGCGAAAGCCCATGGCTTGGAATCTGAGGGAGACAGGGCAAGAGGGTGCTCGGCATCTTGGGCAAACTTTTTCTTCTAGCTTGTTGACATTTTTTCTCATCTGCCTTAGGCTAAGTTTTAGTGTTCTCCTCTCTGAGGAATCGGCAGGCGGGGTCAGTCATTGCGACGACCCCATTTTTTCTTTAGTCGCTACGGTTGATCCTCAGAAAGCGCTCGATCTCCCGCCCCTTCGGGGAAGTTAACTATTGCCAAAGATTTGCAAATTCTTGGTAGGGAATATGGCGGCTACAGTACCACAGCACGGTATAGGGAGCCATCAGGTAGGGTTCTTCTTGCGCCTTAAAAACCGCAATTTTCTGGCAAACCCACGGGATGACTGTAGTTGAGATGTAGGGAGTTAGGGGCTGCTGCAATTCATCGAGAGCCGCTAGGCCATAGTAAAAGCCGAGAATATCTTGGGTTTCCTGCGCCTTGACCAAGAGCGATCGCAGGGTCGCCAACACAAGGGGATGCTCAGGGGAAATGCGGTGAAGGGCGCGCACCGCCGCCATCAATGTTTCCAGATCGTAGGCCTGCTGCTCAATGATTAACTCAAGGGTGTCAATGGCTTGGGGATGATTCGGACTAACAATGCCAAGGGCGCCGGCAAGGGCAATCTGGTGGGACTGCACCGTGGCTAAGCCCAAATAGCGCTCTAGTCGGCCAACAACCTCCCACTGCCGCACCCCCGCTTGGTGTAAACAGCAACTGGCAAGGATCACATCCTCTAGGTATGAGGAGTTACGAAAAATTTCTAGGGCAACATTGCTAGCTTCAACCGCCCAACGGCCTTTTGCCGTAATCAGAACAGAGGCGATCGCCAGTTTCAGGCGGTTAGACTGTTGGGGATAATGGAGCAGCCGCTGTAAAAACTGCTGTAGGCGCTCTCCCGTGGTGCTGTCCCAAACGCTCCTGACCAGCTTGGCATCTAGCTCCTTGAGAAATTGCTGACACTCCGCTAATAGCTCTTCGCGCACTTGGGGCTTGGTGTCTTGGCGTAAGGTATCCTCTAAAACTTGAAACGCTGTACTGAGGTGGCTGACATTGGGATATTGCTGCGCAATTAAAAAAGCGGCACGGACACGGGGGAGACCCCGCTGCTCCACCACCAAGGATTCCAAGTAAGGCAGCAGCTGTTGGCTAGAGATCCGCGGTAGAAGTTGCCGAGCCTCAGCCTCTAGGGCAGGAAAGAAAAAGGCCAACTCCGCTTGAGGGGAAAAGCCACCGATAGTGCGTTCGAGGCCGCAGACCCAGTGGGCAACATTCGCAAAGGCATCTTGGTAGTTTTGCTGTGGCCTTTGGGGACTGCAACCCCCAGGAATTGCTGTCACCCAGCGACTAGGATCCTGGGCGTGGGGCAGGAGTTGCGCCAGTTCCAGTTGCCAGCGACACCAGTAGAGGAATGCGGGAAATTTAGAAACCCTTGGGGAGGAGCGATCGCCCCCAGACACACCAACTGTAACAGCAGGGGCTTCTGATCGGCGTAAATGGTGCCAGTGGGGGCAGCGCGCTTGGGGATGGCGGCAAATTAAGGGCAGCGCTGATGTGCCCGGCAGATGATCATCGCAGCAACTCAGTTCGCGTAATTGCGATCGCGCTTGAGCTACAGCGGCATAGAGATCTGCACCGCCGTGAAAGTTCTGTAAAAAGTACTTCAAAAACAACTCAGCGGCAATATTCGGAACTGCTTCGCGCATCACGATCGCGTGGGGCAAGCCCAACTGAATCAAAAACTGTCCTAGGGGAATACTGTCGCAGGAATTAAAGATTGCCAGTTTTAGCCCCTGCGCCACTGCGGTTTTAAGCGTCTCATAAAGCCTGTAAATCTGTAATGGTTCCTCTTCATTGTTGATAATAATGCCATTACCCTGACTATGCCCAGCAAAAAAGAGAATGTCCCAGGGCTGACACCACAGGGAATAGAGTTCACTTAATTGGGGCGATCGCAGGCAGTGGAGTTCGACATTGGGTAACGCCCTGAGAGCCTCAAGATCCCCCTTGAGATCAAGGTCGCCACTCGCGCCAAAAATTGCCAGAATCCGTACTCCCTCATGGTGCGCTGTCGAAGACTTCAGGGACTGATACACCATTGGTGAAAACACCACATCCAGATTGCTGTGTTGGCGAATCGGTGTCCAGTCGTGCCATGGATAGTGCCACAGTTCAACAAAATCTGTCTGCACAGAAATGCGGTGAATCTCGTTCATCGGCGGCGGCAAGATAAAGTTGCCTAGGCCAAAAAATGAAGTCTGCTCCTTAGAAAGTGAAGTTTGCTCATTGATCTGTTCCTCGCAGAGATAACTGATGCGCGTATTGTGCAACCACGTGCCAAGGGTAGTCACAAGGTCAGTGTAGTTTTGCCGTACCTCTTTAAGGAGGGTGGGTTGCTGAGTACCAATGTTCGTAATCTGGTTACCGCTAGCCCCCAGACGAGTATTCTTCGCATAGCCGTGATAGGCGTCGCGCCACTGCCGATACCGGTGCGGAAGGTGAGGCATTGCTGGAAACTCTACAGGATACACCCCATAGGCATCCACTTGGCTTTCTGTCCCCAATAATAGGCGACCCTTGAAGGAATGCTGCTCAAGGCAACCCCCGTAGATTTCAAGACAGACGTGTTTCATCGCAGCGGCAATCAAAAAGAGCCAATGCAGCTAGACAACAAAAGTTTCCGTGATCTTAGCATCTCCATAGGCCAATGTGATGCCAAAAGTTTCGCCAATTTGTCCCCAAAACTTGTACTGCACCGCTTGATCCTGCTGCCGACTAGTGACTTGGGCAAAGGTATTGCCATTGGCCTCAGTAATCATCAAAACCAAGTCTGGGGGCAACGTTTCACCTACCTTGAGGGCAGTGACGCGCACAAGAATATTGGCAGACATCGTATCTCGCGGCAGTACGGCCATGACCAAGCCGAAGGACTGTCCGCCGAGGGCAAGACCCAAGTCCACGGTACGAGTTTTCCACACCCCTGCTTCTGGGGCAGTGGCATCTTTAGCGTGGAGATATTCTGCCGCCATCCAGCGCAATCCTTCATCGGCAGTGGTGGCAATCAGGTCTTTGAGGAGGGCAACCGCTTGGCGACAATCCTCCGTTTCCAAGGCTTGGCGTAATTGAGCTTGAGCTTGCATGGCTTCTAAGGTGTCATTGGAGCGCAATGCCCACTCTGGCGATGTCCAGCCCAGCTTCCAACTGATGTAGGGATTGAGCATCGCGCCCTCCGCCAGCAACTCCTGCGCCTCTTGCCACACTTGACCCAACAGGTTACTCACGCCCTTGGTCTTGGCATAAAGCCAGAGACTCAGCCGCTGCGGATGACAGGCCAAAAAGAGATCAAGGCGATGGCGAGGTTGCCCAATGATGTGCAGCCATTCCTCTAGGGGCAACACCAAGCGGGGCAAGAGCATCTCACCACTGGCAATTTGCTGAAGCGTGGCTGTGGGAATCGCAGTTGCGGCAGGTGATGGAACAGGGATGTGATGGCAGGCCGGCAAGGCAGCGAGGAGGGGCACATCTTCGATCATGTCCTCGCGATCGAGGGTGTAGGTACGGCTCAAGGCATCAATGGCAGAAGGATTCACACTGCTGCTTGGTGCATAGCCCCAGAGTCTGACCTGCGCTTCTTCGGCAAAGACTTGGACGCCTAGGATGTAATCGGGTTTCCAAGCAGCAATGTGCAACCATTCCTGAGGAATGCGGCACTCGTCAAGCTCTATAGAAGTATCAGGCACAATCAACACTTGACCAATGGCGGTCGTCAAGAGGGTGCCGTTGACAAACTCCCAGAAGATGGGCAGTTCGACGGTGGAGAGGAAGGGGTCGGCACTAATGCCCATTGCTGCGAACCAGTTACGTACGGCTACATAGGCCATCGCATTTATTCGCACACTGCCACGACGGTAAGCGCGGGCAGCCGCTGTGATCTGCTCAATCCACTGGCGATCGCCAGCATCTGCTAAATCAATGTGAACGTGTTCCGTGTGCGCCATCGGTGGCGCATCTATAGCAGTGAGAAACGAAAGTGATAGCGATGTCATGGTTCCTTACCTAAGTACAACAACTCCCAAAAGTTCATACCGTTTACAAAACAGTCAAAATGCACCCTCATAACGACAGTGTTCTGCCATACCTACCTGATCACACCGCTGACAAGACCCTGCTAACACTTTATAACCCTCCTTCAACCACAGGTTGACAGCCACTGTTGCCTCCTTAAGGCGTTCAGGATGCGTGGGTTGGTTAAGGCCGGCGAGTACCGCTTTCGCCAAATGACCACGAATCCGCTCTAGGGCACGAGACACTTGATATTGTTTTGCAAAGCCTAAGTGCTGGGCAATTGCTTGTTGGCTGACCTGCTCGCAATAGTACAGACAAAACACCTGACGACTAGTGTCATCCAGTGCTGCAATCGCATTTTTCATCATTTCAAAGACCCGTTTAAGGGTTTCCTGTTCTTCCTGTTTCAGGGTTGCTTCCCAAGGCGTATTTCTTCCTTCTAGGGTGTCCCAAAACCTTTGCTCAGCAGGATTCACCACCTGTGGTTGGCGATAAGCTCGCAAGGCAGCGATCGCTCTGTGGAGCAGGGTTTTAACTTCGCTAGGGGTTACAGCGGGGAGATCAGGACAACATTGACGATAGGTTTTAGCCACCTGAGCCAGCAGTGCCTGATCGGGAGCAGTGGTCTGATCCGCCAACTCCTGCCACAATTCGACAAGGGCACAGATTTGACGAACTCGATCTTCTGTGTATCCTTGGTTCCCCAAGGCTGAGGAGAGAGAACGCAGACCACTGTGTTTGAGTAGGCCCCAATCTGATTTCCGAACCCCCACCAGCGCAGCATACACACCGTCATAGATACGGAGATAGGCATAGGTGGATAGCCGCGTACCCCGCTCGGGCTTAAATTTGCTCAATAACTTGAGGGGATCATTAGTGAGACAGCAAGCCTGCTGAAAACAGTCACTGACCTGATGCATCCCGCCCAGTTTCTCCCGCAGGGTCATGGCTACAGACCAACTAGTTTCTTGGAGATAGCAAAATAGACCCCGCTGCCAGTACTGGGCATCATCATGGTTCGGCTGACTCTGTAATTTTTGGAGGAGGAAGACAGCCGTCGACTCTGGCTCCTCGAGGTTGTACCCCGCTGCTGTGAAGTAGGCCTGTAGTTGGCGATCTCGATACCAGCGCGGGCGATCGGAACCGTCAAATCGGAGCAAAGCAATGAGTTTATCGCAGGGTTGGCGTGTCATCAATCGCTCTCACTAGATATCAATCAAAGGACAACCGTACGAAGAAACGTGACTGCCTGTTTTATTCACTCCTCATTATTCATCCATCCTCCTGTTACAACCCTCTATTCATTTATCCAATGGCGTTTTTACAAATATGCACTCGCCTTGCAGATTTTAGAAAAAATTTTTCACCAACCTTCGTGGCGGCTAGCCCCCACTCTATCAACTCCTAGCGTCACAGGGGGAGGATGATCCATATCACAAGTCAAGCGTGTTTTCTGTGGCACACTACGATCAAGATTTGCGATATGCCCATGTTTAACCCACTCACCATTCGGTTTTGGGGCGTGCGCGGCAGTATTCCCTGTCCCGGTTCCCACACTGTCCGCTATGGCGGTAACACTCCCTGCGTGGAAATTCAAGCTAATGGTCAACGCATCATTTTTGACGGCGGTACGGGTTTACGGGTTCTGGGGGAGCACTTAATGAGTCAACATCCGGTGGCGGCACATTTATTCTTTACCCATACCCACTGGGATCATATTCAGGGTTTTCCCTTCTTTCAGCCCGCCTTTGTACCGGGGAATCAGTTCCATATCTACGCAGTGCCGGGGAAAAATGGTCAGGGCATTGAACGACGACTGAATGATCAAATGCTGCACCCCAACTTTCCTGTCCCGTTGCAGATTATGGGGGGAGATTTGCGTTTTTATGACTTGGAGGCGGGCGAACAGGTACACCTAGGCGGCGGTGTGGTGGTGAGTAATGAAGCCCTGAATCATCCGGGTGGGGGGGTGGGCTACCGTGTGAGTTGGCAGGGTATCCATGTGGCCTATATCACAGACACGGAGCATTTGCCTGATCAGCTGCATCCGGGGGCGTTTGCCTTGGCCGATCGCGCCGATGTGATGATCTACGATGCCACCTATACCGATGAAGAATACTATCACCCGCAGCAGAGCAAGGTGGGGTGGGGGCATTCCACATGGCAGGAGGCGGTTAAGCTTGCCCAAGCCGCCCAGGTCAAGCAACTGATTTTGTTTCACCATGACCCTAGCCATGATGATGACTGTCTAGATCGCATTGGTGAGTTGGCACGGGCACGATTTCCGCAGACGCTGCTGGCTCGCGAGGGGCTAATGATTTCCGTCTATCCAAATGTGATACACTTCCCGGCGACGCCTCAAGCAAGTTAGTCCTGTGTTGCCTGTCGTTATTTTGCCGGGATATTTAGCGGCTGCCCCTGAGTACTACCCACTGCGGGATTATCTGCGGCAATTGGGGTTTGTGGCGGAGGTGGTGCCCCTCAGGGTACGCTCGTGGTTTCCCACGTTGGGGGGGCGATCGGTGGCGCCAATTTTACAGGCCTTGGATACCACCATTCAGCATGTTCTGAATGCAACAGGGGCGTCCGCCGTGCATCTCATTGGCCACTCAGCGGGGGGCTGGATTAGCCGCATTTATCTAGGGGATCAACCCTATGAAGGCCAAGTTTGGGCGGGTCACAAATGGGTGCACACGCTAATCACGTTGGGTACTCCCCATCGGAGTCAGGAGCGTTGGACGCGCCGCAATCTTGACTTTGTGAACACCACCTACCCCGGCGCCTATTACCCCAAAATTCGCTATGTCTGTCTGGCGGGCAAGGCTATCTATGGCACACCACGCGGTTCGTTTGCCAATTGGTTTACGTATCAAAGCTATAAACTCACCTGTGGCGAGGGTGCCTGTTGGGGAGATGGGGTGACACCAGTGGCAGCAGCCCACCTTGAGGGGGCAGAGAATCTGGTCTATGAAGATGTGCTCCATGCGCCTCGCAGCCGCTTGCGCGATCGCCCCGATGCCCCTTGGTACGGCTCCCCAGCAATTGTCGCTACTTGGCAGCAGTATTTGAAAGCCAGTTAGAGGGCACACCGCTCAAATTGCCAGCGGTAAACGGGTAATCCTTTACTGAGGACACATTTTTCCCGTTCTGTCGCGACGGGCCAAGGACTCTGGGGTAACCAATCGGTACAGGTTGAGCTAAAGGCGGCATGGGCACGAAACTGTTGCACCATTGATTCAGCCACCTCAAAGACATCTGACTGAAGGACAACACGCCCACCAGCGGGCAGGAGTTCGGCAAGGGTGGCCACCAGTTCAGGGGTGACGACGCGGCGTTTATGGTGACGGCGCTTGAACCACGGATCTGGAAACTGAATCGTGACGGTGTGCAGGGGGAGTCCGCCGAGGATTTTGCCCAAGTGGACATTGGCATTGCCCCAAAGGTAGTGGAGGTTCCGAAGTTGCTGGCGATCGCGCCGCTCATTGGCTGCCACCACCAGCGGGTAGCGAATTTCCAGACCCAGAAAATTTTGCTCTGGATACAGTGCTGCCATTTCTAACAAGAACGTGCCCTTGGCACAGCCAATATCGAGATGTAAAGGCTGCGAAGGTTGCTCGTAAATCGTTGACCAATCGGGAACAGCAATGTCCTGCTGGAACTTTTGACTGAGAGGGTTAACGTGTTGTCGCACCCGTACCGCCATGGCGCGATCGCTCATCCAAAACTCCCTAATGTACTGCCGCTATAGCGTAGCGTATATCACTGCAAAGTTAGAAAAAAACTGCCCTCAAACGCTGAGGACAGCAAAAACCACCTAGGGCAATGGGATCGTTCAGCGGCGTGGTACGACCCCAAACTTATTGGCAGGCGAGTTACTCCTTCAAGAAACCGCTGTAGGCTTCCATGCCATGCTCGCCGATGTCCAAGCCTTTGAGTTCCTCTTCTTCGGAAACACGAATGCCAAGCGTTTGTTTCAGAGCCAGCCAAAAGATACTGGTCAGCAGTACAGTAAAGCCACCGACTGTTAAAATACCGATAATCTGAGCAATCAACTGAGTCACTCCGTGGCCGGTGAGCAAGCCTAACTCTTTGTCAAACAAGCCAACAGCTAAGGTACCCCAAGTGCCGCAGACCAAGTGGACAGAGGTGGCACCAACGGGGTCATCAATTTTGATGCGGTCAAAGAAAAGGACAGAATAGACCACAATCACACCGCCAATGGCACCAATGATCACGGCACTCCAGTAAGACACACCTGCACAGGGTGCTGTAATGGACACTAATCCCGCCAGAATACCGTTGATAATCATGGAGAGGTCAGGTTTACCAATGGCTAGCCAAGCGGTAATTGTTGCCGCAACCCCACCGGCTGCCGCCGCCAAGTTTGTTGTGACTGCGATGTAGGGTACAGCTTCATTTGCGGCCAGTTCAGAACCAGGGTTAAAACCAAACCAGCCGATCCAGAGGATCAAACACCCCAGCATGGCAAAGCCCATGTTGTGGCCGGGCAACGCCCGAGGCGTACCATCTGCGGCATACTTGCCAAGCCGTGGTCCTAGGAACGCAGCGCCCATCAGTGCCGACCAACCGCCTACGGCATGAACCACCGTTGAACCGGCAAAATCCTTAAAGGCAATATCTGGGCCAAGGAAACCAATGTTGCTGAGAAGGCCACCCCCCCAAACCCAGTGACCCGTAATGGGGTAAGAGATACCAGTGAGCAGGAGGCTGAAAATCAAAAAGTCAACAAACTTGATCCGCTCGGCCACTGCCCCAGAAACAATGGTGGCTGCGGTTCCTGCAAAGGCAGCTTGGAACAGAAAGGCCACAGCGATGGGTAAGCCCTCCGGAAAGGGATCAAGACCGTAGGTTTCGGGGTTTTCACTACTGAGGAAAAAGCCCCCCAGGCCAATAAAAGCATTGCCCTCGGTACCAAACATGAAAGAGAATCCGATCGCCCAGTAGGCAAGGGTGGCCAAGGCAAAAACAATGAGGTTCTTAGAAAGAATGTTGACAGCATTTTTCTGGCGGCAGAAGCCAGTTTCCAACATGCCGAAGCCAGCATTCATGAAAATCACCAGAATGGCTGCAATGAGTACCCAAATGGTGTTGAGTACGCCTTGAACGTCTTCAGGAGTGAGGGGTTTATCCTGTGCCTGAGCAGCCACTCCCCAAACAGCCACAATGATTAAAGCTAGGGGAATGCAGGCGACAAGGGCTGGCGATCGCCAGCGGAAATTGGGCTGCCGGTCAAGGTTGCGTAACGGGCGCTTTTGCCGTCTCGCACGTTTCAGTTTTAACTTGGACATCGCTTTCATTCTCAACGATTATGGAGTAGAGTTGCACATGAGTTCAGCGGAGGAGAAATCGCAGTTGCGGCACCATCGCGCCAGAAAGTGATCTGGCTGTTGTTTGGCTGGAGCTGAGCAAAGCATTGACCCGCAATTAACCTTTGATTGCACCAGTTCTCACAGTGGAAAATCTGTATCGGGTTATACATTTACCTTGACGGCCAAAACCGCCTATCCTAGGAAAGGCAAATAGCTTCAAGTTTGCGGGTAACGTTCCTCTAGGTGTGAATGGATACGATCTGGGAGTTGGATTTTTATTCCCGTCCCCTTGTGGATGAAAACAACAAAAAAATCTGGGAATTGCTGATTTGCGATCGCCAGCAACAATTTCAGTTCAGCAAAACTTGTGCCGGAGCTGAAGCCAATGCCCGCTGGTTAGAAGCTGCCCTCAAAGAAGCCATGGATCAATGGCGGCAGCAACTGGGACTGGCAAACAGTGCTCAACCCGATCGGGTACGTTTTTTCCGCCGAGCCATGACCAGCATTATTACGCGGGGGGGAGAAGCGGCAGGATTAGTGATGGTGCCCAGTCGGCGCACGTTTGCCCTCTATGATTGGCTGCGCGATCGCGCCACAAACCTCTATCCAACCCTACCCAACTACCAAGCCGATCTGGCAACGCCACCCCAGTTGATCCTCCCTGCGCCTCAACCTTTACCACCAGCCCTGAGGGGCGATCGCTGGCAATTCAGTGGTCTTCCTCTGGGGGAAATTAAAACGGCTGGTGAATGGGAACTGCCCTTTGGTGAGGTACCCCCACTGCCCTTTTTGACCCTCAGTGACGATACGCTACTGCCGGGGTTAATTATCTATTCGCAGCGCGCACTGCCCTTGGCGGGTTGGCTGTCGGGATTAGAGCCGGCCTATTTGAGTTTTGAGGAAGAACCTCAACTGTTGCTAGTGTTGGAAACAGGAGCGAGCGATCGCTGGGTACTCATCAGTGGCCGCAATCCCCAGATTCAGAAAGAACTGGCCGCCTTTAGGGACGCCTGTACCCAAAGCCAAGGCTTGCATTTCATTGCCGTGAAGGAAAGACCAGAACAGGAGACCCTGCAAGGCTTTTGGTTGTTGCAGCAAACACCCGAAGTCTAAAGTTAAAGCGAAATTAGAGCAGCTTCTCCAAGCCATAGATCAAGCGCTTGAGCTGCCGTACTTTGCGGATTGCCAGCAGTACCCCCGGCATATAGCACTGGCGATCGCTGGTGTCATGGCGCAACGTATAAATTTGCCCCGGTGCGCCAAAAATCACCTCCTGATGGGCAATCAGTCCCGGCAAGCGCACACTGTGGATGCGAATCTCCCCCTCTGTACACGCCCCGCGGGCACCCCTGAGATGTTCCGACTCCTGCACTTGCGGTGGGTTAAAGGTTTTGCCCAATTCTGCTAAACGCTGCGCGGTTTGAATGGCGGTACCACTAGGAGCATCAGCCTTTTGGTTGTGGTGCAGTTCAATGATCTCCACATGGTCAAAATACTGGCTCGCCCGGATGGCCGCCTCCTGCAGTAACACCATACCAATGGAGAAGTTGGGAGCAATCACCCCCCCCATATCGGCTTTGTCAGCAAACTCGGCCAGATCTTCAATTTGTTCTGGACTCAAGCCCGTTGTTCCGACCACAGGATAGATACCGTAGGCGATCGCCATGCGCACATTTTCGTAGACGGCTGTGGGATGGGTAAAATCCACCATCACCACCCCTTGTTTTTCTTGGGCAGCGGCGACACACACCTCTTGCAAGCTGCCACTAATTGGAATGCCCAGCGCCCCTAGCCCTAGGACTTCACCAATATCCTCCCCCACCTGCTTGCGATCAACAGCAGCATAGAGGGCAGTGTCGGCAGCCTGTTGTACGGCTTTAACGACCTCGCGCCCCATTTTGCCGAGAGCACCGACAACAATGACCGGAATGGGTGTACTCATTCAAAACTCCGAACCGCGGCCATTGGCTAGGATAGCGCGATCGCTTGGCGATACAATAATTTAATATTCATAATGGTCAAGATTTATCCTAAGGGCACAATGTTAGTTTTCTCCTTTCCTGAATTAATCGAGCGTTGCCAAAACTGGATGCCTAAGCGACCAGGCTACGCCGTTTGTCCTTTGGATCACCACAATCCGGAACTAGCCTCTAGCCTTTATCGCATTGAACCCGGACAAGCCAATTATCCCCACTATCACCATCGAGGCGATGACATCTTTCTGATTGTGTCGGGAGTTGGTGAACTCATTACCTGCCCGATGACGCCTCCTGCGAGTTCTGTGGCAGCAACCGCCTTGATCCGTACCCCCGTGGAAACCGGCTCCTATGTCCATGTGGATGCCCAATGTCTCCATTGGCTGCGGAATCTTTCTGCCGATCAGCCGTTGTATTACCTTAACATTGCGCCCCTATCCCACGAGGGCGATCGCGTCGATGTCACCATTGAGGGCTGGAGCTAAGAAAACAGTTATTCACCCTTAAACTTACTGGCTGCTTCCTCAAAGGCCTTGCTCAACTCATCCCACGCACTCTGGAACCCTGCTTTGAGGGACTCCCAAGCATCATCGCCCGCTTCTTTGAGGGCAGCCAATTGCTGAGTAATCTCATCGCGTTTGGCCTTGAGGGCTTCAATTTTAGCTTCAATATCTGCCTTGACATCTTCACCCGCTTGATCCGCCTTTGCCTTGAGTTGGTCAAGCTGGGCACCGAGTTGTTGCAGCTTCGTTTCCATTTCGCCTTGGTAGGTCAAGCGATCGGACATACAACTATCCTCCCTTGCTCAAGATAAATACCTACGATGACTCAAAGCACCCTAGATGGATAACAATGCAAGGGTGGCATACTCCGTGCCATGGGATCAAGGCATTGGGGATATTTTGTAAAAGTTACTTTCATTTCCACACAAAGCGAATTAAAAAACTAAAGAATAATTAAAAAATGTATCTAATCATTTTATTTTGTGTAGTGTGTCGAGAAATACAGTCAAAGAACTACAGAGAAATCTATACTTTTCATTAGAAAGTCAGGGGAATACTCTGCATTAACCGCAGCCTGTTTCTGCAACGCAGAGTGATAAGTAAGCTAACTTCACACTTTTTAGAATGAGGAGCAACTTTGTATTTCTGTGTTGAGTCCCTGTGAAATCGGCTAAATCTGAGTTGAGGTTGCATGTCGTGGAGTGAGGAAGCGCTTTTCAAGCATCTAATGCAGAGGTCTGTACCAGCAGTGCTTGGATTTTTAAGGGGGAATCTTTAATTGTTTCTAAAATTTTCAGCTTTTCCGAATATTGTTTGTTAGCTTGCAGGAGTAAGTGCCTGACTTGATTCTAATCACTGAATCACGGACGCCCAGTCAATTCACCTGATCTAGTAATTAAAGTTATTCAGTGTTTCGAGGCGAAAGAGATGACAATTGAGCCAGTCAATTTTATGGCAACGATGGTACGGCGAGTCCAGTTGACCGATGCAGACAAATCCCTGTTGGCGGAGGCCGCGCCGTGGGGAAAGGAAATTGCCCCCCAAATGGCCGACATTTTTTATGACTACCTAGGGCGGGATGAAGAGATGAATGCCATTCTCAACGCCACAGAAGGACGCATTCATCGCCTCCATCAAACCTTCATCGACTGGTTCCATGAAATGTTCACAGGGATGGATGGTTGGGGCAAGGCCTACGCTGAGCGACGCTGGAAAATTGGTCTGGTTCACGTGCGCATTGGCATTGGGCCACAGCATGTGGTACCCGCGATGGCAATTGTTGTCAACGCCGTGCGGCAAAAGTTAAGGGAAGCCAACAAATCCGAGGCTCTCAGTGATGCCCTAGGCAAAATTTGCATGATTGATCTTGCCTTTATTGAGCAGGCCTACTTCGAGGTGTCTTCCCAAGCGGTTCTTAAGGAAACCGGTTGGACCCAGGCACTGTTTCAACGGCTAATTGCCACAGGGGCTGCTGCCATGTAGGTCACCTAGCAGTCATTGTTCAAAAAGTTCCCATATCTTTACGAGGATTAGATTATGCCAATTAATGCCGCAAAACTTGAAGCTACACTGCAAAACTTTGTTGCCAATGCCAGTAATGTCCAAGGAGCCGCCCTTGTGTCTCCCGATGGTCTGACGCTGGCGGCAACCTTGCCGGGGGGAATGGATGATGAACGGGTGGCAGCGATGTCAGCGGCCATGCTGTCGTTGGGGGAACGTATTGGACGAGAGCTAAGCCGGGGCAAAATCGAGCGCATCCTTGTAGAGGGTGCCAGTGGGTATGGCATTCTCACCAGTTGTACCGAAGATGCGGTTTTCCTTGTGCTGGCGGATGCCTCTGCCAAATTGGGCATTATCAACCTTGAAATTAAAAATGTTCTGGCTGAATTGCAAACCCAACTTATGGGTATGGGGCAAGCCGTGAATGTTTAGACCAGCCTGATTCCTCTGTGTTTTGCCGTAATTGAGGTGCCAACCCATGGAAATTATGCGCATTGTCATCACAGGACCAGTGGGCGCAGGCAAATCCACCTTCATCCGTACCATCAGCGAAATTGAGGTGGTGGATACCGATCGCAAGGCAACGGATGAAATTGCTGCTTTCAAGGAAAAGACAACGGTAGCGATGGATTTTGGGCGGCTGCAGTTTGGTCCTAATGTTGCCCTGCATCTGTATGGCACGCCTGGTCAAGAACGCTTTGACTTTATGTGGGATATTCTTATTCGCAAAGCCCATGCGTTTATCCTACTGGTCAGTTCTCACCGTCCCCAAGATTTTCGAGCGGCACGGCGGATTTTGGCCTTCATGCGCCATCGCACAAAGATTCCAATGCTAGTGGGTCTGAGCCATGCCGATAATCCCAATGCGTGGCCTGCTGAAGAGATCGCGATCGCCCTTGGCTACTTGAGTCCCCACCGTCGCCCACCCATGGTGCCTGTGAATGCTTTAGATCAGTCCTCTGTTGCCGCTGCCATGATGGCACTCATTCAAGCCTATGCCAGTGCCCAATCCTCGCAATTAAACCGCAGTGCTCTAGCCACGTAACTGAACGCAGAATCACTTAACTCACTAGGGGGAATCTATGAAAATCACCGGTTATCTATCAGAGTTTTCGTTGGGGGAAATTTTCCGTTTTCTGGAGCAGGGGCAAAAAACGGGTTGCCTTTCCATTAAGCCCGTGGAAATGGCGGGGATGATGCCGCTGATTCCCCAAATGCAGGAGTACTATATCTTCTTTCGCTTGGGTCAAATTGTAGCCGCAACAACGACCTTGGATCACCAAGGATTGCAACGGCTCATTGAGCAGCGGGGCTGGCTGCGCCCAACTACCATTCAACGCCTCTTACCCTTTTGTTCCCTAACCGGATCCCTTGGACTGTGCTTGAAAACCCAAGGTGCCCTTGAGCCAGAACAGCTGCGGCTATTGTTCAAGCAACAGGTACTGACACCGATTCCTCACCTCTTTAGTCTCAATGAGGGCTGGTTTAAGTTCGATGCCAACCATCCACTGCCTTTTGGCGAAATGACGGGACTGAGTGCCTCACCCATGGAAATTTCCTTGGCGGGTCTACGACTGCTGCGGGATTGGACAGCCCTAATGGACAAGCTGCCCTTGCCGAGTTCAACCATTGCCAGCACGATTGAAGGACAGCCCCCCTACCGCCTCAATCATCATGAGTGGCAAGTGTGGGAGTACGCTAACGGTACCAAAACCCTCCAAGAAATCAGTGAAGCGTTGAACTTACCCATTCTAGAGGTGCAAAAAATTTGTTTTCGCCTAATAGTGGTGGGGATTGCCGAGGAAATTGCTGGCATTGCTGCTCCCGCCGCCAGCCCTAGGGAACAAGAACTCATTGAAACAACAGAAATTAGCTCCTCCTTTCTAGAGGGAATCTTTACGTTTCTGAAAACAAAAACCCACCCGCAATCGGTCTAGGGGGATAAAAAACAATGCAACGCTTCGCGTGGACAGAGCAGCTGCAGACCGGCGTGCCCATGATTGATATACAGCACAAGGAACTCGTCTGTGCTGTCAATGATCTGGCGGATGCCATTGAACAGGGTCGGGGAAGCGCTGCGATTAAACAGCTAATTGCTTTCATGAAGTATTATGCAGAGTGGCACTTCGGGAATGAAGAAGGCTGTGCTGAAAAATACCAGTGCCCCCTAGCAGAAGTTAACCGCTGCGCCCATAAACAGTTCATCGAGATGATTGAAGAGCTGCAGCAGCAGTACCGCGACAGCCAAGCGGATGCGGCGATCGCCACCCGGATCCATGGTAAGTTAGCAGACTGGTTAGTGAATCACATTATGAAAATTGACAAGCAAATTGGGCAGCACATCTGTGCCCATGCTTCAGGCTAGGAGGGCATGAAGAAATACCATCTGGTGGTCAAACCCAATGCAAGAACGTCTTCTGTTTCCGTGAATTCTGACGGCCAGCTAGTGGTGGCGGTGCGTGCCCCAGCTACTGAGGGCAGAGCCAATGAGGAACTCATTGCTGTCTTGGCGGCCTATTTTCAGGTACCCAAGTCCCGTATTCAGCTGATTAAGGGTCATACCAGTCGCTATAAGGTGGTTGAACTCCTCGATTGATGCCCCTTAGACTAAGAGCAAGTGCGGCTCAACATGACCTATGACTCTTGATGTCACCCCAGCCAAATCCTTTGTCCTCAGCGGTGCGCGTCCCCACTACAGTCCCGATCGAGTGGGGCAGGTGGAACATATCTGCTTGGACTTGACCCTAGATTTAGAGACCCAGGCATGCTGGGGACAGTGTCATATCCATCTACGACCATTGCACTCCCAAGTGCGCCAGCTGCGCCTCAATGCCGTGGGGCAACAGATCCAGAGTGTGACTGTGCAGCACCAACCCCAAGCCTTCCACTACGATGGTGAATTTCTGGATATTTCTCTTGATGCGAGCTTGGGGATTCACCCAGATCAGGTGCTGGTGATCACCATTGACTACCGCCTGCAGAAACCCCAGCGGGGATTGTACTTTGTTGCCACTGATCCCCCCCAAGCTTGGACTCAAGGGGAAGATGAGGACTCCCGCTATTGGTTTCCCTGCTTTGATTCTCCTGGGCAGCTGGCGACGTCAGAGGTACGAGCGCGGGTGCGCCAACCCTTACAGGCCATTTCCAATGGGGAATTGCGTGCCTGCTACAGCGAGGGAGAGTGGCAAATCTTTCACTGGTATCAACCCCAGGTCCATCCCACTTATCTGATGACCCTAGCGGTGGGGGATTTTGCGGTTTTTGATGACCAGTGGCAGGGGAAGCCCGTCACCTACTACGTTGCTAAAGATCGCGCTGCTGATGCCCGCCGCACCTTGGGCAAAACGCCAAAGATGATGGACTTTTTCAGCCGTATCTATGGCTATCCCTATCCCTACCCCAAATATGCCCAAGTCTGTGTGGCCGATTTTATCTTTGGCGGTATGGAAAATACCTCGACAACCCTATTGACAGACCGCTGTCTGTTGGATGAGCGAGCCGCCGCTGAAGATTTTCGCAGTGAAAGTTTAGTGGCCCATGAGTTGGCACACCAGTGGTTTGGCGATCTGGTGGTGATCAAGCACTGGTCTCACGCTTGGATCAAGGAGGGCATGGCCTCCTATGCCGAGGTGCTCTGGTTTGAGGAGGAATATGGCGCTGATTTTGCCGCCTATTATCGCCTTGGGGAATTGCGCAACTACCTCAGTGAGGATAGCGATCGCTACCGCCGCCCCATTGTCACCCATGTCTATCGCGAAGCCATTGAACTCTACGATCGCCACCTCTACGAAAAAGGCGCCTGTGTCTATCACATGATCCGCCAGGAACTCGGAGAAGAGTTATTCTGGAAAGCCATTCAAACCTTTGTCCGCACCTACGCCCACCAAGCTGTGGAAACGGTGGATCTGCTGCGGGCGATTGAAATGGCCACTGGGCGCAACCTACTTCCCCTCTTTGACCAATACGTTTTTCGTGGGGGACATCCCGACTTCCATGTGAGCTATCGCTGGGAGGTAGCCGATCAACTAGCCGTTCTTACCGTCAAGCAGCAGCAGGTGACCGATGGGGTCACGCCCCTAGAGCGCAACCTTTTTGATCTGCGGATTCCTGTTGGCATCGGTACGGTGGATGATCAGGGGCAGGTGACGGTCAAAACCATTCTCCTGCGCATTCATGAACCAGAGCACACCTTCTATTTGCCGCTGCCACAGCAGCCCACCTTTGTGAGTTTTGATGCCGGCAACCATACCCTCAAAACCGTTACCCTAGAGTACCCCCTCCCTGAACTCAAAGCCCAACTGCAGTACGACCCCGATGTTTTGGGGCGGGTTCAAGCTGCCATTGCCCTAGGCAAAAAAGGAAACCTAGAAGTTGTGCAAACCTTGGCGGCGGCGCTGCAACGGGAACCCTTTTGGGGAGTGCGGCGTGAAATTGCCAAAGTGCTGGGCACGATTCAACTGGATCAAAGCTTAGAGGCGCTCAAGCTGGCACTAGCCGATGATCACCCCCATGTTCGTGCCGCCGCAGTGGAGGCCATTGCTGGGTTTAAGTCCGCCAAAGCCTACGAACTTCTCAAGCCCATTGCCAAGCACGGCGACCCCAGCTATAGCGTTGAAGCTGCCGCCCTGAAGGGAATTGGTGTGATTGCCGCTGCCAAACCGCAACCGAAACCCAAGCTCGAAAAAGTGCTGAAACGACTGCGGAAGGCTTTGGAAAAACGACAAGGCTGGAATGAGGTGGTACGCTGTGGGGCGATCGCTGGCTTGGGGCAACTCAAGGAGTCTCCAGAGGCGGTGAATTTGGTTCTTGACTACACCGCTATTGATGTCCCGCAACCCCTACGCTTGGCCGCCATTCGTACCCTTGGCACCATTGGCGATCGCCACCATCCCCAACTGAAGCAAATTCTGGAACGGCTAGAGCAACTCAGCCACGAGACCTTTTTCTTTACCCAGATGGCCGTTGTCCAAGCCCTGAGTCAAATTGACCATCCCCAAGTTCTAGGCCTGCTGCAGCAGCTGGGCGATCGCACCACCGACGGCCGTATCAAACGATCAGTTGATGAAGGAATCGCCAAAGTTCAGAAAGCCCTTGGCAGCGATGACCGCCTCAAGACCCTTGAGACCACCCTCAACGAGTTACAAAAGGAAAATCAAACCCTAAAAAGCCGCCTTGAAGAGTTAGAAGCACGCACTAAAGCGACCCAGCAGGACTCAGCGCTAAGTTAGGGATAACGACACCCAGACCCCTGCGGGCATTGGGCAAGCCCAGATGACCCTGCCATGGGATAGGGGCTTTCATCGTTTAAGCCGTGTTCCATCCATAGGAAAAGGGCTGTAGCATAGTAGGAACACAATTAGAGGAGGTTGGGGTGACCAAAAAACGGGTGCTTTCGGGAGTCCAGCCCACAGGTAGCTTGCACTTGGGGAATTATCTCGGAGCCATTCGCAACTGGGTGGCGGGGCAAGCCGAGTATGAAAACTACTTTTGTGTGGTGGATTTACATGCCATTACCGTCCCCCACAATCCCGCAGAACTGGCGGCTAATACCTATACTGTTGCTGCTCTGTACTTGGCCTGTGGCATTGACCCAGCCCACGCCACCATCTTTGTCCAATCCCACGTCAGCGCCCATGCCGAACTCACTTGGTTACTGAACTGCATTACCCCCCTCAACTGGCTGGAGGACATGATTCAATTCAAGGAAAAAGCCGTCAAGCAGGGGGAAAACGTGGCGGCAGGACTACTCGACTATCCTGTGCTCATGGCCGCGGATATTTTGCTCTACGATGCCGATCTAGTTCCTGTGGGGGAAGATCAAAAGCAACACTTGGAACTGACCCGCGATATTGCCGCTCGTGTGAACTACCTCTTTGCCCGCAATCAGCCGCCAATTCTCAAGCTACCGGAACCCTTGATTGCCAAGGCGGGAGCACGGGTGATGAGTCTCACCGACGGCACCAAGAAAATGTCGAAGTCGGATCCCTCGGAACTGAGTCGCATTAACCTTTTGGACTCGCCGGATGAGGTTCGCAAGAAGATCAAGCGCTGCAAAACTGACCCGATTCGTGGCTTGACCTTTGACGATCCCAATCGCCCCGAAGCCAATAACCTGCTGAGTCTCTATCAAGTACTCACGGGAAAAACCAAAGAGGCAGTGGCAGCAGAATGTGCCGATATGGGCTGGGGACAGTTTAAGCCCCTCCTCACCGATGCGGTGATTGCTACCCTAGAACCGATTCAGCAGCGATACCAAGAGATTATGGCAGACCCCAGCTATCTCAAGGATTTGCTCAAAAAAGGCCAAGAACAGGCTGCCCGCGTGGCCAATGCAACCCTAGAGCGGGTAAAACTTGCCTTTGGGTTTACGCTGCCATGAATATCACAAGCGGGTTGAGGCGACTCTGGCGGGGATTTTGGCGGCGATCGCGCCTTGTCAATGACGAACCCCTGAATTGGGTCAGTCTCATTGTCATTATCTTGGTGGATATTTTTATCCTCATTAATGTCTTTAGTGGCCTCAGCGAAATTAGCAATTGGCCTTTGAGTCCCAGTCAAGCCCAGCCCTGTTATGCTCCTTGGCAAGCCTATCGCCAAGACACCGCTAGGGAGCGCGACATTCGTTTTCTAGAGCAGCAGATTAGCCTTGACCCCCCGCTCCAGACCGCTGTGGAGCGCCTACAGGAAAGCAGCAAGGGCAAACTGGGAACCATCTCCGCCATTTGCTTCACCTATGCAGAGTATCAAGATGCCGTCAACCGCCCTACCTATCGGGAGCGACTCCAGCAACGACAGCAGAAACAGGCACAAATTCAAACCCTCGAGGCCACCAATGCCCGCATTCGTCAAGAGTATGACTCGACACTATTAGAGCAGCTTGCGGGGCAACCCCCGGATCAATCGATCAACTTGGTGGAAGCCGCCAAGGCCAAAGCCACCCTTGAGGCCAACAACCGCCAAATTGCCGCTCTCAAAAATGAGATGGCGGCCCTTGAACAGGCGATTCTCCAAGAAGCCGATAGCCAAGCCTTCTTGAAATTTTTAGCCGAGGACGCCACCTTTGCCCAGCTTGAGAACCAATATCAGCGCTCTCAGTTTTGGTATCCCAGTCTCCAATTTGTTTTACAAGCCCTCTTTCTATTACCGCTGATTGCGATCGCCCTAGTGGTGCATCGTTTTGCCGATCGCCACCGCCATGGCCTGCTTGCCCTCATGAGTTGGCACCTACTGGTGATCCTCTTGATTCCTTTGGTGCTGAAGATTTTTGAACTATTGCAGGTGGGAGCCCTCTTTGAGTGGCTGGCTAATGTCATTCTTGCTCTTTTTGGCGGTCTGCTTTTTTTGGTCAGCTACCTCTATATCTTGCTGATTCCAGCGGTCGGGTTTGGCATGATTAAAGTGGCGCAAGCTCTTTTCCTCAATCCACAGCGACAGGCGGCAGGGCGAGTCCAAAAACTCCGCTGTGTCCGTTGTGGCAAACGACTGCGGGATCTCGATCAGCACTGTCCCCACTGTGGTTATTTGCAGTGGATGCCCTGTCCCAATTGTCAGCAGCCCACCTATCGCCACTTACCCTATTGTCGGCATTGCGGTGCATCGACCCGTTCTTCTGGCTAGTCCTTGCTGGGGCGGTTGAGCCAGTCGGCACACTCACGCTGTAGCCCCTGCAATGTCATATTGGGTACCCGCTCAGCAGCAAAAGCCTCGGCCTCAATTGGAATGTCTTCGGGGTTATAGCCACTCTTGCGGTAGAGATCCGCAACGATACCGGGGCTGACGCGAATGCCCACGGGCACCAAGGAATCCAAATCTCGTTTGGCGGCAAAGCAGGCTTGAACGACGTGCCAGCCCTCGTGGCGCAGCGTTTCGATAAAAATTGGCCAATGGGCAAGGGCGCGGGGACGCAAGATCAAGCGATCGCGACTAAAACTATAGGAGCCGTAATTATCATCTTGGCGTTGACGGATATAGAGGGTCGTGCCCGTACGCAAAATGGTGCGAATCAACTGATAGGCTTCCACCTCAGCACTGTTTTGCAGCCGAAAACGGGCAGGATCGCGGCGCGGATAATAAACCAGATCAAAGAGAAGCTGAATATCCTCATCGGAACCGTCAATGGGGATCAAATCCCGCTGGGCGAGACCCGGGGATGGGGAAACTACAAGGGCGATCGCCAGCGTCAATGTCGATAAAGAAACCCGCAGCCAGCTTTGAAGTTGTTTTTGCAGCACAATGATCAACCCCCTGCCTTTGGGGAATGCTGCTCCTAACCTAGCAATTTTGATAGCAGTCTAAACGTGTTCTCTATCACGATCTCACAGCGATCCCCACCCCTTTTCACAGTGACGGGATCACGGTCAGAAAAACCTCAAAACCGCTCTTTGAGGGATGAAGCGCCATCGCTGCTCCAATAGTTTAGAAAAGGGCTGTATGATGGACTTAGGAAGAAGCAACAAATAATATTCCTTGATAAGTTTTTGTATAGTTTGTGATTTTAATGTGTTGAATGATGACTTAGCAATGATTGAGAAACTCCTTGTTTTATCCGCTGTTGATGACTGCCCTTTAGAATCACTAGCGACCCTTGAAGTCGTCGCAGAAGACTCTGCGCAAAAATATCCTCAAAAAAAATGCTTATTGCCATCCATCAACATATTACTGATCGAAAACATCCCCCAATCGGGTGAAATTTTATATCCCCATCTCGCCGAGATTGATTACATTTGCTATCAAGTTCACACCTGTCCGTATTCTCATTTAACCCCCGGGGTGGTTGCTCAGGCCAAGCCCAATCTCCTTGTCCTCATTGCTCAAGGGGATCACGTTCTTAAAGCAGTGCAAACACTCCAGCAACGCTATCCACACTTACCCTTAGTTGTGATTGATTCCAGCGATCGTCCGGATCTGGCCACGCAGATCCTCCACAGTGGTGCTCAGGACTACTTGAGCTTTCAGGAACTCAGCCCCAACTTGCTGGCGCGCAGTATCCGCCATGCCATCGATCGCCATCAGGTGGAACAACAACTTCTGCGCCAAGCCCAGTACGATCGCCTGCTGGTACAAATTACCCAGCACATTCACCAATCCCTTGATCTGGCCACGATTCTCGAAGCTGCCGTCAAGGATGTGCGAGAACTCTTGGGCTGCGATCGCGTGCTCATTTATCGCTTCCTCGAGGATTGGCGCGGCATTATGGACGTTGAAGCGGTGATCCCTCCTTGGTTGTCAGCTCTTGGGGATGTCGTGGGGGATTCCTGCTTTACGGAACGCTATGTAGAGGCCTACAAACGCGGTCGCATTCATGTCGTGCACAATTTAGACACCGCCCCTCTCGTTCCCTGCTATCGCGATTTGCTGGCACACTATCAGGTTAAGGCTAATCTAGTGGTACCGATTATTGTCGAAGGGCGGCTGTGGGGGTTGCTCATCTGTCATCAATGCGCCCATCCCCGCGACTGGCAAGACAGTGAAATTGAACTGATTAAGCAAATTTCGACCCAGTTGGCGATCGCCATCCTGCAAGCAGAACTCTATCAAAAGGCGCAAGCGGAAATTCAAGAGCGCAAAGCAATCGAAGCCCAACTCCTCTACCAAGCCCGCCATGACCGCCTCACCCATTTACCCAATCGCTGGTTCTTTGAGGAACAGTTGCGCCTTACCCTCAGCTATGCAGCCGAGCACCCCAACTACCACTATGCTGTTCTCTGCTTGGATATCGATCGCTTCAAGACCCTCAATGACAGTCTGGGACATGGCACAGGGGATTTATTCCTCCAAGCCTTTGCTCAGCGGCTGACGCGTTGTGTGAGTCCTCAGGACGTAGTGGCACGCCTAGGGGGAGATGAATTTGCGGTCTTGCTCAATGATATTGAGGGGATAGAACATGCCCAAGCCATTGCCCACCAACTGCAGGATCGCCTCAACCATCCCTTTGAAATCGATCACTACACCCTGTACAGCACGGTGAGTATCGGTCTTGTGATGGGTAACCCCCATTACACCAGTAGTGAGGAACTGCTGCGGGATGCTGACATGGCCATGTACCACGCTAAAACCAAGGGACACAATCGCATTGATGTCTTTGATCCTGTGATGCTGCAACAGGTGCGCGATCGCCTGTACTTAGAAGTGGAACTGCGGCAAGCGATTGAACGGGGGGACTTTGTCCTCCACTATCAGCCCATCGTCAAGCTCCGGAGCCAATCTCTCAAAGGTTTTGAGGCACTCCTGCGCTGGCAAAAGGGGGATACGCTGATTTCCCCCAAAGTTTTTATTCCCGTCGCTGAAGAAACGGGGCTGATTTTTGAACTCTCCCGCTGGGTCTTGCACAATGCCTGTGAACAGTTGCAGCAGTGGCAACAGCGTTATCCCAAGCTTCAGTCCGTGGGCTTTACGATGAGCATCAATCTGTCCGCCAATCAATTTTCTTTGCCCACCCTTGTAGCTGAGATTCAACAAACCCTTGAGCATTACCATTTAGCAGGGCACTTTCTAAAGATAGAAATTACTGAAAGTACCTTGATGCAGCACTTAGATTCTGCCCGCGAAATTCTTGCCGAGCTGAAGGCGATGGGGGTGCGCATTAACATTGATGACTTTGGCACTGGGTATTCCTCCCTGAGCTATTTACGCAATCTGCCTCTCGATGGCATTAAAATTGACCGCTCCTTCATTTCCCAAATAGATCGCAGCCAAGAAGATCTAGAGGTCGTTCACACGATTTTGGTGCTGGCGCGCAACCTCCACCTCGATTGCATTGCCGAGGGCATTGAAAACACAACTCAACTGCAACTGTTGCGATCGCTGCGCTGTCCCTCTGGCCAAGGCTATCTTTTTGCCCCACCGCTGACTACGGACAAGGCTGAGGTGTATCTACAGGAACACATCCTTTAACAACACCAGCACCTTCAAGTCAAGTTCAATCGAAAAATGAATAACAAATTGACTTGCCATCATTGCCCAAGGGAAAGAAAACAAAAGTCCGCGCCACCACTAGCAATGGGTGTGCCGATAGGATTTAGGATAGTGGCAGTGCTCTTGGATTTCTCAGATGGCCAGCTTATTTGACCAAAACTTTCGCTATACCGATCGCGCCCGCGCCATCTTCAAAGAACTGCAACGCAACCTCCATCCTATCTATATGGAGCTACTGGAAGAAGGGTTCTTTTCTCGGGAAATTAGCGCCCTCGTCACCAGTGCTGCTGCCCAAACCGAAAATGCCGCTATTGCTGAATGGGAAGAGGCGCGGGGTAGCTCCCCCAATACGGAGGAATCACAGACCACGGCCTAGGGGATGACTTCTCAAGCGCGCATCTTGGAAATTGAGTCCCTGAGTGTCCACTACGGTGGCATTTGCGCTCTGCGCGAGGTGAGTCTGGCCATTGCAGCCGGCGAGTGCATTACCCTTGTGGGTGCCAATGGTGCTGGCAAAACCACCCTGCTGCGTGCCATCTCTAGACTCGTTCCCAGTAAAGGTACCATTCGCTTTGCCGGTCAATCGATTGCAGGGCGATCGCCCCATGAATTAGTGAGCCTGGGCATTGCCCATTGTCCAGAGGGGCGTCAGGTTCTCGCCCGCCAAACCGTACGCGACAATCTTCTTCTCGGTGCCTACTGTCGTCGAGATGAGGCGCAGATTGCACAAGACCTCGAAGAACAACTCAAGCGCTTTCCTAGACTACGGGAGCGGCAATACCAACTGGCGGGAACCCTCAGTGGCGGTGAGCAACAAATGCTGGCGATCGCCCGTGCCCTGATGAGTCGTCCTCGCTTACTGCTCCTTGATGAACCCAGTTTAGGCTTAGCGCCCAATTTAGTACGGGAAATTTTTGCCATCTTGGCACAACTGCGGCAACAGGGGATGACAATGCTACTGGTCGAGCAAAATGCGCACCTAGCCTTACAATTGGGCGATCGCGGTTATGTGCTTGAAGCGGGTCAAGTGACCCTCAGCGGTCGTGCAGCAGATCTCCTGAATGATCCACGGGTTCAGCAAGCCTACCTTGGTTAATGCTATGATGAGAAAGCTGGACGTGTGGCTCAGTGGATAGAGCATCAGATTCCGGTTCTGAGGGTCGGGGGTTCGAATCCCTCCACGTCCGTTAATCAAGCATCAGCATCATGACTGAACCCGTTACCCGTTCCGAATTGAGCCAAGTTTTAGATGCTATCCAAGGGATGCAGGCCGATATGCAGTCAATGCAGGCTGCCATCCAAGCCATGGATAAAAAGCTGGATATTCACATCGCCACGAGTAACGAGAAATTCCAAAGGCTTGAGGACAAAATTGATACTGTCGAGGCCAAACTTGAACAGCGTATCAATGCTGTGGAGGCTAAGCTAGAGCAGCGCATCAACGCCGTCGAAGCCAAACTAGAGCAGCGCATCAATGCTGTCGAAGCTAAGCTGGAACAACAGATGAAGGCTGTGGAGGCCAAACTGGAGCAGCGTATCAATGCTGTCGAAGCTAAGCTGGAGCAACAGATGAATGCTGTGGAGGCCAAACTGGAGCAGCGTATCAATTCCATAGAAGTACAGTTAGGGCAGCGGATTGATACGGTAGAGTCCACCTTGCAGGATATTTCTAAGCGACAAGCGGGCACAGATGCCCGGCTTTGGGGATTCCTAGTGACCTTGTTGGTGGCCACAGTTGGCTTACTGACAACAGTGCTGTTCTTTGATTTGCCCCGCCCCTAGATTCGTTACCCTAAAACTGGCCTTATCATTCTTAGCCAGTATGTTTCTCAACCTCAAAGACATCATTTTGCTGTTGCATCCCATCTTGGCCTGCACATTTGTCTTTCCGGTCATTGGTATCACCACATTCTTTGCTCTGCAAACGCGGCAGCGTCGTCTCAAAGACACCACCATCCCACCCACAGTGGGCACCCTGCATGTCAAATTGGGCAATCTTTTAGCAGCCGGCGTGGTTGGCATCACATTGGTGGCCTTGGCCTATTCAGTGGTGTTTGGATTTCAGGGCTTCTTGATGCAGGCGGAGAATCAGACACTGCAACCGCTCTCTGTTGTCCTCGTGGCACTGATGTTTGTTGTCACCATTGCAGCAACGGCGCTGCTGTATCGTGCTCAATCGAAGCTATGGCGTGCTGTTTTTGCCACCCTCTCAGGGATGGGGGTGACCATTCTAGCTTTTCAACCGGGGGTCTTTCGCCGTGATGACGAGTGGTGGGTTTCCCACTTTTACTTTGGCTTGGCGGCGGTGATGCTGATGATTTTTTCTGTGGCCATTGTGCGGGAGATTTACCAAGATCGATCGCTCAGGTGGCGGCGGATTCACATTGGCTTGAATTCCCTTGCCCTTGTTCTTTTTCTTTTGCAGGGAATTACGGGTACCCGTGACCTCTTGGAAATTCCCTTGAGTTGGCAAGCACCTGTGGTCTATCAGTGCAACTTTGATCCGCGATCGCCCCAATTCAAGACCTGCCCCTAAAAGCGAGTCAGGATATACAGCAGGGTGAAGAGGATAATCCAGATCACATCCACAAAGTGCCAGTAGATCTCTGCCATGGTGACCCCCGTGTGCTTGTGGGCACTGTAATGGCCGGGACGGCGCGATCGCCAGATCACCCCCAAAATCAGCAAAATCCCCACAAAGACATGGAGGCCATGGAAGCCCGTCATCACATAAAAGCAGTTGGCAAAGACATTTGTGCGCAGGCCGTAGCCGAGGGTGAGGTACTCATAAACTTGACCGCCCAAGAACACTGCCCCCATGGCCGCCGTGATCCAGTACCATTGGCGCATGCCGCGAACGTCATCCTTTTTGATGGCAACATCGCCGTAGTGGATGACAAAGCTACTGGAAATAAGGATGATGGTGTTGATGGTGGGCACAAGAAGTTCCACCTCAGTGCCTTCGGGCGGCCATTGCTCATTCATGCCCCGCAGAAGTAAATAGGCCGCAAAGAGGCCACCAAACATTAGGGATTCAGAAATCAAAAAGACCAGCAACCCTAAAACCCGAAAATCAGGGTGCTCATGGGCATGATCAACGGCTATGGCCGTCGCTTGAGAGTCAACAGTACCTTGCATGGCTTGCTCCTAAAGCGTCCTACTCTTCCTCGTCCTCATCCTCATCAGTGCTTTCCTTGCGCTGCTCAATGCCGTAGTCGTAGGGACCTTTGGTGACCACAGGCAGCACTTCCCAGTTTTCAATCAGCGGCGGTGAACTGGTCGTCCACTCTAAGCTGAGACCGCCCCAAGGGTTATCGCCGGCAATTTTGCCCTTATTCCAGCTCCAAATGATGTTAATCAGGAAAGGAATAATTGAGAAAGCTAGGACAAAGGCACCAATCGTACAGATGAGATTAATTGGCTCAAACTGGGGATCATACATGGCCACGCGGCGGGGCATCCCTTTAAGACCCAACTCATGCATCGGCAAAAAGGTCAAGTTCGTGCCAATAAAGGTCAGCACAAAGTGGAGAATCCCTAAGCGCTCATCGAGGAGCCGTCCTGTCATTTTGGGGAACCAGTGGTAAATCCCCGCATAGAGACCAAACACGGAGCCCCCAAAGAGGACATAGTGGAAATGTGCCACCACATAGTAGGTGTCGTGGACGTGAATATCCACGGGGGCAGTCCCCAAGGTCACACCACTGAGGCCACCAAGGACAAACATCGACAGTAGGCCAATGGCAAAGAGCATGGCACTGTTGAGGCGAATCTTGCCCCCCCAGAGGGTGGCGACCCAACTAAAGATTTTTACTCCTGTCGGCACCGCCACAATCAGTGTCGAAATCGTGAAGAACATCCGCATCCAAGGGGGCGTACCACTGGTGAACATATGGTGTACCCAGACAAAGAGACCCACGCAGCAGATGGCCAAACTGGAGTAGGCGATCGCCTGATAGCCAAAGATAGGCTTACGGGCATGAACCGGAATCACCTCAGACATAATGCCAAAGATCGGCAAAATCATCAGGTACACCGCCGGGTGAGAGTAAAACCAGAAAAGGTGCTGGTAAATGACAACGTTCCCACCGGCATCGGGTTTGTAAAACGAGGTGCCAAAGTTAATATCAAACAGCAGCAAAATCAGCCCCGCCGCCAGCACGGGCGTTGACACTAGAGCCAGCAGAGAGGTGGCTAGCATGGCCCAGCAAAAGAGGGGCAATTGATCCCAGCGCATACTAGGCACTTTCATCTTCCAGATGGTAACGATGAAATTCACCGATCCCATGATCGAGGAGGTACCCACAAGGACGATCGCCAGAATCCACATACTCTGGGCAGTAGTGGCCGTGATCGTACTCAAGGGCGGATAGGAGGTCCAACCCGCTTGGGCACCGCCAAACAGGAAACTGGCCAAGAGTAATGCCCCCGCCGGCGGGTTCAGCCAAAAGGCTAAGGCATTCAAGCGGGGAAAGGCCATGTCCCGCGCCCCAATCATCAGGGGCACCAAGTAATTGCCAAAGCCACCAATGGCCGCTGGCACCACCCAAAAGAAAATCATAATGGTGCCGTGGTTGGTCATGAAAGCATTGTAGAGATTGGGATTGAGAAAATCTGAATCTGCCGTTGCCAGCTCCGTGCGCATGGCCACCGCCATCAGTCCGCCAATCAAGTAAAAGATAAAGGCGGTGACCAAATATTGAATGCCAATTACCTTGTGATCAACATTAAAGGTGAAATAGTCGTACCACTTCCACGCCTTGGGATGCTCAGGGAGCGACAAGGGGGTATCTAGCGGCAGTTGTGCTTGCGCCATAACTCTCTCAAGAATGCAACAGTAGGAAGAAAACTAAAGCTTTGACGGAGAATGGTGGTGGGTCATTGCTTCTACTTGCGCCACTAATTGGGGGGTGACGCCCATCTCCTCGACATGGCGATCGCTCAGGGAGGGGATCACGGGAGTCGTTGCGATCGCTTGGTTTTGACTACGCCACGCTTCAAAATCCTCTGGAGTATGCACGATCACCTGCGTGCGCATGGCACCGTGGTAGCCACCACAGAGTTCAGCACAGACGACGGGGTATGTCCCGACCTTGGTAGCCTTAAAGCGCAGTTCAGTGAGCACACCCGGAATCGCATCCTGCTTCAAGCGAAACTGCGGCACCCAAAAGGAATGGATCACATCCCGTGCGGAGAGGTTCAATTGGACATCCTTGCCCACTGGGATATGCAATTCGCCGGAGACAATGCCACTGTCGGGGTAGGTGAAAATCCATGCATACTGCATACCCGCCACATCCACCACTACGTCTGGGGCTTTGCCTTGAACATCGGGGCTGGCACCAATGCCAATTTCAGGGGTTGGCGCTGCTGCTAAAAGGGCAGTTGCATCGCTGGTGGTTTTTGAGGGGGCTTCGGCAACAACCGCCACTGCTGGTTTAGGGGTGTGCATGGAGTGCAGAGCATGATCCCCCGGATTCAGTCCCCCCATGCGCTGGAAAATATCCACGCTGTAGATACCAAGGAAAATCACAATCAGGGCAGGAATGGCCGTCCAGAAGGCCTCTAGGGGTAAGTTGCCCTCTATGGGTAGGCCATCCCCTTCCTCACCGGCACGGCGGCGATAGCGAATCACAAAGAGGATGATCGCACCCTGTACCACCAAAAAGAGAGCGGTACCAATTGTGAGCATAATGTCAAAGAAGTTATCCACCAAGGGAGCCTGCTCAGAGGCCTGTTCCGGCAGGAGGCCATGGTGATGACCAACCCAGAAGCTAATCAGGGTAACAACAATGCCAGCGGTGAGTGTCCAAATTGAAGCGGGTATTTGTTCCATGGTGCCAAAGCGTCCAGAAAATCCCACCCTGATCCTAGGCAGATTCCCCAAGGATGTGGGTTAAAAGAACCTAAAGATTTATGTTGATTTATTCACTATCCTTAAAGCAGCTTGGGGACAGAATCATCTGTTTTTGCGTCCTAGGTTAGAGATAGCCCACCGAAACTGAAGGCTGTGCTGGAGGAAAATAGATGCTGAGTGTGTTGCCTTGGGTTGGCCTCTCATTAGCCACTCTTCAGTACTCGACCCATAGAGTGGATCAAACGCAGGTATATATGGTGGCTGCGCCGATGGCGGATTATCGGGTGGTCATGACAGAACCTGCCCCCAATGGCCAAGATACCTATTTAGAAACGACAGCGGCTTTTGCGCGGCGGACGGGAGCTGTGGCAGCGATGAATACGAATTTCTTCCGCTGGTTAAATGCGAATTCCCTGCGTTCCTTTCAGGACTATCAGAAATGGGTTATGGGGGAATTAAAGCCTGAGGGTATTGACTATGGGGCACTACGGCAGACCTGCTTAAGCGGTCGAGGCACGATTCCAGCGGGGGTTCTCGGAGCCTACATCGTGAATGGTCAGGTGGTGCGTCCCTATGAGGGGGGCTATTTAGCGATTGTGCATTTCCCGGCTCAAGGGGGGATGGAGTTTTACCGAGGCAGCTTACCTGCGCAGCCGTTTCATGTGGTGAGTGGCTCGCAGCAGCTTTTAGAGGGCGGCAGGAAGCTACCTGTGGATGACAGCGATCGCACTTCTCCTAAGGCGATTCTCGGCAGACGGGGCAATGAATATATTTTCGTCGTCAGCGATGGGCGGGGCAATGGTGGTTCGCCGGGGCTCTCCTTTCCACAGCTTCAGGCGTTTTTACTGGAGCAGGGCGTCACTGATGCAACGGCGGTGGATGGTGGCGAATCGACGACGTTGGTGGTGCAGGGACAAGTAAAAAATCATCCCCGCGATCGCTATTGCGAACTGGCGCGTTGGCTACCCGCTCCCACCCTCACGTTTATTCCTCCTAGAGAAGAGGCTCGCGAAGCGGCGATGGCCATGGGGCGATCGCTCAGACCGGTCGGGGCAAATATCGGCTTAGTCCCACGAGAGCAACCCCGAGGCGTCCTTTCCTTTGCGTTTTGGGAACGCCTTCAGCAGCGGCTACTGACGCGACTCCGAGCTTGGCGACACTGGGTCTAATAGCAGCGAAGCCAGATTTTGTTAAAATCCTAGTGTTCACTTTGACCTGCAAGCAACAGCCATGATTCATTCTGCGTACCCTCTACTGTTGACCATTACCCCTTCTCTTAAAGGTTTCTTTATTGGGCTATTGTCCGGCGCGGTGGTGCTGGGTTTAACCTTCGCTGCTTTGATCACCATTAGTCAAATTGATAAAGTGCAGCGTTCTTCATAGGCAGCCAAGCAGCTGGTGGGCTTTGCAATCATCGCTAAAATAGAGTCATGGCCATAGCGCTGTGACTCTGTGTTTTATTTTGCCCCTTCAATCAACCGGTTAAATGACGTATCTTTCCTTTTCCCCCCTCCTTGGTCAAATTGTTAATGTCGGGCTTGGGCCTGCTGGTATTTTGGGCATTGGCCTAGCGGTTGCGGGGGCGCTCCTCTATTTTCTGCGCTCGATTCAGCCAGAGTTAGCGCGAGATCACGATATTTTCTTCGCCGCAGTGGCTCTTCTGTGCGGTGGGATTCTCTTTTTCCAAGGGTGGCGCCTCGATCCAATTCTGCTGTTTGGCCAGTTTCTACTAACAGGCACCGCTGCCTTTTTTGCCTACGAGAGTATTCGGCTACGACGGGTGGCCACTGAGCAGGCGCGGCGAAATACCCCGATTGTGGATGAAGAGCGACCCGTGAGCCGTAGCTACACCTATCGAGCGGAGCTGGAGGAACTCGAGCCCTACGAGGATGAAGAGGAAGAGGAGGAGGATTACCCACCCCTGCGGCGAATTCGGGGTAGTCGTGAGGTGTCGCGATCGCGCTATGAAGACGAGGATGTAGAGGATGCCCCCCCGGTCGGACGTTTACCCTCACGCCGCAGTAGCCCACCCCCTAGCCGCCCCAGTGTTCGGCGTCCCCCTTCAAGGCGTCCGCGACCGACCCCACCACCGGCAGATGAGATTGTCGATGAACCCTATCGTCCACCAACACCGACAACCCGCCGGCCAACCCGCCGACCGCCGCCGCCGATTACGGAAACTGCGGAAGTGAGCGATCGCCCTGTGCGACGGCGACCCCCCCGCCCCCGTCCGGAAGGCACAACGGATGGCAGTGAATATGTGCCCTATCAACCCTTGGATCGTCCTCCCACTGACGAGCAAGATAACTCCGCCAATTTTGATGAATAGACCTTAATGGCAAACGAGTCGCAAAGGCAGTGAATGATGCGTCGCTCTTTTTTGGTTTCAGTTCTTGGCTTGGCAGTGATCTGTGGGGGGATACAGGAGCAGACTTGGGCGGCTCCCCTCGCGCAAGCCACTCCGGCTGCTCTGCCAGAATCGTTGCAATCCCTCCTTAACGGGTTGGATACAGCAGCCAGTCAAAAGAATCTAGAGGCAGTGCTAGCCTTTTATGACCCTGAGTTCAAAACAGGGGACGGCCTCACCCTTGAAATTTTGCGCAAACAACTGCCGACGTTTTGGCAACCCTACCGTGACATCCGCTACCGCACGACGGTGAACCGTTGGCAACAGCAGGGAAATGAGTGGATTCTAGAGATTAGTACAACCATTGAAGGAGCCGGCGGCACGAGCGATCGCCCGCAAAACATTCGTGGCAACCTGCAAGCCACCCAAGTCATCCGCAACGGCAAAATCATCCGCCAAGACATTACCAGCGAAAAAACTACGATCACGATTGGTGCGACACCGCCTACGGTGCAATTCTCCCTCCCCCAAGCCGTGCGTGCGGGTGAAGAATTTAGCCTTGATGCGATTGTGCAAGAACCCATTGGCAATGCTATTCTCCTCGGCGCCGCCAGCGATCAGCCCATCAACGCCCAAACCTACGCCAATCCTAGCCCCGTCAAATTGGAACTCCTCTCTGCGGGCGGGATTTTTAAGGTGGGACGTGCGCCTCAAGAAGCCGGTAATCGCTGGGTCTCTGTGGCCTTAATTCGCGATACGGGCATGGTTCTGATTACACAGCGACTGCGAGTGGAAAAACCATGAGTGAGTCTGAGTCAACCCCCGTAGAGGAACCTGCTGAAAGCCCTGCGGTAACTCTTGAGGTGGAGCAAAGCACACCCATTGTCAGCGGCCTTGCTTTAGAACACTGTGGAGGGCGCTACCGACTCACGTTGCCGGCCGATTTAGACTGGATTGACCTGTGGCCGCAGTTGCAACTTTACCTTGTCGGTCAAGAACACCTCTGGTCAGAGACCTTACCCGTAGATTGTGCCTGCGGACAGCGGCTTTTAGATCAGTCACAGCTTCAACAGTTGGCCGAGGCTCTCAGCGAGCATCAGTTGCGACTGGACAAGATTATTACCGAACGCCGCCAGACGGCGATCGCTGCCGCTACCCTTGGCTACAGTGTCCAGCAGGGGGAACTGCCACCCTTAATTGCAAAAGAGACTGAGGGGGACTCAGACCCCATGGCCAACCCCCTTTACTTGAAAACAACCCTGCGATCAGGCATGGAAATTCACCATGACGCCACTGTGGTGATTGTTGGCGATGTCAATGCAGGAGCCAGTATCATTGCTGCCGGCGATATTATCGTCTGGGGGCGATTACGCGGTATCGCCCACGCCGGTGCCAAGGGCAATCGGGGAGCACGGATTATGACCCTTGAAATGGCAGCCACACAGTTACGGATTGCTGATCTGTTGGCACGTACCCCAGAGCCGCCAAACCCGCCTTATCCAGAGGTGGCCTACGCCACAGACCAAGGGATTCAGATTGCCCCCGCCGATACTTGGGGGCGAGCCTTCGCCGTATCCGAGGCACCTTGAGATAATCTATTCTAGTAAGCCAATTCCTAGGGAGTTCAATGGGGCGCACGATTGTCATTACCTCGGGCAAAGGGGGCGTGGGGAAAACAACCGCCAGTGCCAATATTGGTGTGGCTTTGGCCAAATTGGGGCGATCGGTGGTGCTCATTGACGCCGACTTTGGCTTGCGCAACCTTGACCTACTACTCGGCTTGGAAAATCGCGTGGTTTACACCGCCATTGATGTGCTGACCGGGCAGTGTCGCTTGGATCAAGCCCTTGTGCGCGATAAACGCCTGAATAGGCTGGTGTTGCTGCCCGCAGCCCAAAGCCGCAATAAGGATGCCATTACCCCAGAACAGATGCGACAGTTGGCCTCAGCCCTGAGCAAGCACTATGATTACGTGCTCATTGATTGTCCAGCGGGGATCGAGGCGGGATTTCGCAATGCCATTGCCCCTGCGCAGGAAGCCTTGGTGGTGACCACGCCAGAAATTGCCGCTGTACGGGATGCCGATCGCGTGATTGGCCTGCTGGAGGCCTACCGCATTCGCAATAGCCATCTCATTTTGAATCGCTTACGCCCAGCAATGGTGGCTGCCAACGATATGATGTCCGTCGAAGATGTCCAAGAAATTCTCTCGATTCCCCTGATTGGCATTGTCCCCGAGGATGAGAAGGTGATTGTTTCCACCAACAAAGGGGAACCCTTGGTCTTGGCAGAGTCGCTGTCCCTAGCGGGGCAGGCCTTTATGAATATTGCCCGTCGCTTGGAGGGGGAAAAGGTTGAGTTTCTTGATTTAGAGGCGGCAAGCGGTGGACTCTTTGGTCGCATTCGACGCTTGTTTGGGGCAAAGGGATGATCAGTGAACTTTTAGAGCGGCTGTTTACCCGTACTCCCCCCAGTCGCACCACTGCCAAGGAGCGTTTAAAGTTAGTTCTTGCCCACGATCGCACGGCCCTGACACCGCAAATTTTGGACAATCTGCGGCGCGATATTTTAGAGGTGGTCTCCCGCTATGTGGAGCTAGAAACGGAGGGGCTAGCGGTTTCCCTAGAGTCGGATCAGCGGACAACGGCTTTGATTGCCAATTTACCGATTAAACGGCTGAAACTGTCTCCAGAGGATGTTCCGCCCCCCGAAAATTCGCCAGCAGAGGACGAGGCAGAAGAAAATTGAGTACCGTTGCAGTTGGCATAGCAGCGATCGCCAGCGCCGCGATCCTGGCACAGGCACCTTGGGCGGCTGTTTTAATCGCCCGTTTAGGATCAGGTTGGCGACGACCGACTCCCTTAACCCCCCAGCCCTCCCGCCCAGAGAACTTAGCCAAAGTCTCAATTGTTGTCCCCACCCTCAATGAGGCACAGCGGTTGCAACCCTGTTTAGAGGGCTTAATGCGTCAAGGCTATGAGGTGCGGGAAATTCTGATTGTTGATAGTCATTCCCAAGATGGCACGGCTGAAATCGTGCACGCGGCACAACACCGCGATCCGCGTCTGCGACTGGAGTTTGATCCCCCCTTACCGCCGGGGTGGGTGGGGCGGCCTTGGGCTTTACATACGGGCTTTTGTCGTGCCCATCCCGATAGTGAGTGGATTTTGGGCATTGATGCGGATACCCAACCGCAACCCGGCCTTGTAGCTAGTCTTTTGGCGACAGCAGAGCAGGAGCAACTGGATCTGATTTCTCTCTCGCCTCGCTTTATCCTCAAGACCGGCGGTGAATGGTGGCTGCAACCGGCGTTGCTCTTGACGCTGATCTACCGCTTTGGCGCAGCGCGCGCTGTGGAAACTCAGCCGAAGCGGATTCTGGCCAATGGTCAGTGCCTACTCATTCGGCGATCGCGCCTCGAGGCAATGGGCGGCTACCAAGTTGCCGCTTCCTCCTTTTGTGATGATGTAACGTTAGTGCGGGCGGCAGCAGCTAGGGGAGCACGGGTGGCCTTTCGCGATGGCTCCAAGGTGCTCAAGGTGCGGATGTATGAGGGCATGGCGGAGACATGGCGAGAATGGGGGCGATCGCTGGATCTCAAGGATGCCACCCCAGCCGCCCAGCTCTGGGGCGATGCCTATTTCCTCTGGGCAGTACAGGGATTACCGTTGCCCCTGTTGATTTTGGGCTTGATGGCACTGGCAATGACTACTCCCACCCTTCCTTTAGAGATGGCGACACTGCTCAATGGCTTGCTGGTGCTGATCCGCTGCGGCATGACACTGGCGATCGCCCCTGTCTATGATTGGCAGACGGGTCAAGGGCACTGGCTCTTTTGGCTGTCTCCCCTTGCGGATCCCCTCGCCGCCCTGCGAATTACCCTCTCCTCTTGGCAACGCCCTAAGCAGTGGCGAGGACGCATTTATCCTGCCAAGACTCAGACTTTGGTTTAAGTCTTTATCTTTATGACACTTGCCGTTGCTCAATGATTAGTCTCGACGTGAAAACTCCACTTGTAACTGCTGCCCAAGAGGCACTTGCCCCAACGTTTAACGAAATTGATGGCCGCGTTAAGGAAAATTTGGATCGGGTTCTAGGGGCGTTTCGGCAGCAGCGGCTGGGGGTGCATCACTTCAGTAGCATGACGGGCTATGGTCATGGCGACCTAGGGCGTGAGGTGCTGGATCGCGTTTTTGCGCAGGTGATGGGGGCTGAGGCGGCCTTGGTGCGGGTGCAATTTGTTTCTGGTACCCACGCGATTGCCACCGCCCTGTTTGGTGTGCTCCGCCCTGGGGATGAACTGATTTCCCTTGCGGGTGCCCCCTACGACACCCTAGAAGAGGTGATTGGCCTGCGGGGTCGCGGCCAAGGTTCCCTCAAGGACTTTGGGATTCACTATCGCCAGATTCCCCTCCTGAGTACGGGCGAACCGGATTGGGGGGCGATCGCCACCTGTGTTCAACCTCAAACCCGCATGGTGCTCATTCAACGCTCCTGTGGCTATACATGGCGGCCGAGCCTCAGCCTTGAGGACATTGGCAAAATGATCCAACTGATCAAGGGGCAAAATCCCAATGTGGTTTGTTTTGTGGATAATTGCTACGGCGAATTTGTCGAGACCCAAGAGCCGCCCCATGTTGGCGCCGATTTGATTGCGGGTTCTCTGATTAAAAATCCCGGCGGCACGATCGCCACCGCGGGGGGCTACTTAGCAGGACGCGCTGATCTCATTGAGCAAGCCAGTTATCGCCTTACGGCACCGGGGATTGGCCACGAAGGGGGTGCCACATTTGATCAACATCGTCTGCTCTTTCAAGGGCTGTTCTTAGCACCGCAAATGGTCGGCGAAGCCCTCAAGTGCGCCCATCTCTTGGCCTATGTCTTTGACCAATTGGGTTATCCCGTCAACCCCGCCCCCCTTGCCCCCCGCCGCGATGTCATTCAAGCGATCCAATTGGGCAGTCCTGAAAAGCTGATTGCCTTTTGCCGTACGTTGCAACGTTACTCCCCGGTGGGTTCCTATCTTGATCCTGTACCTGCGCCCATGCCCGGCTATGCCGATGATCTAGTGATGGCTGGGGGCACGTTTATTGACGGCAGCACGTCGGAACTGTCTGCCGATGGCCCTTTGCGTCCACCCTATATTGTCTTTTGTCAGGGGGGAACCCACTGGACCCATATGGCCTTGATTTTAGAGGCTCTCCTAGAGGATCAGGCTTTTTGAGGCCAGCCGTAGGCTTGGGCAACCGCTTCCCATTGGCACAAAATGCTCTGCTCAAAGGCGTCCTGCCACGTGGGGCACGTTGCTTGGGTGATCTGGTGTGCCTGTGTTCCCATCCGCTGGCGATAGGGGGCATCATCTAACAGCGGGGTAATGGCGGCTGCCCAATCTTGGGGGTCGCGACTGTAAACCACCACCCCATCCTCCCCTGAGGTTTGGACATATTTGCGCCCGCCATCAAACCCAGAAATAACGACGGGTAATCCTGCCGCTCGTGCTTCCACCACTACATTGGGCCCTGTTTCCGACTCTGAGGGAAAGACAAATAGATCACTGCTGGCATAAATTGCCCCTAATTTTTCTTGGGGTACCTTGCCTGTGAGGGTGACGCGATCGCCCAAAAGGTCTTTGACAAGGGTAGCCTGTGCCCCTTCGCCAACAATCAACACATGGAATGCCTTTCCTTGATTGGTTAACACTTGAGCTGCCTGCGCCAACAGGAGCACATTTTTACTGGCATCTACCCGACCGACAAAAAGCGCGATCGGCACCTCTGGCAGGTGATACTCCTCCCGTAGCCATTGGGGATTGCGAAATCGCGGATGAAAGCGATCGCGATCGATGCCCCGCTGAAACCACGCCACCCGCTCAGGGGGCAAAAACGTGAGCAGCCAATCGGCATCCTGCTGCCGCGAGACCAAGACGCGATCGCTAGCACGCATAAAACCCGCTAATTTACGTTCGGCTCGGTAACCAAACCACTGATCCACTTGTAATTTCTCCAGCCATAGCCACCGCCAAAATTCTCGCCCCCAACTGCGGCCACTCATGCGCCAAATAATTTCCCGCGAATAGGTGCGGGTCAATAAGGGCAAATCCGTGTGAATCGAACTGAGGAGAGGACGATGGTACTGGCGACAAAAGCGGCGCACCGTTTGAGCAAAGCTAAAAGTATCCGTAATGTGAAACACCTGATGTTGGGGTAAATAACGGCGCAATCCCCAATGCAAGGGAGCTACATCGGTCACGCCTGCCCCTTGGCGCATAATTTCCAGTGAGTGCGTGCTGAACTGGGGCGGTAGCAATTGGTAGCGAACATTGGCTGCTACCTCTAGGGTTTGCTGTTTGGCACCAAGGAAGTAAATGGTCAGGTCAACGCGGTCTGGGTAGTGGCTGGCAGCTGCCGCAAAACGTTCCCAACATTTGACGTGTCCCCCGGCATTGGGTTGCCATTCTAGGCAAATAAAGACAGCAACAGATAGTGGTTGTGGCAATCCAGACTCCTCAAGGTTGCGTTTTGCTAAAGATTAACTGAATATCGCATTTAGAGTCATTCACAGTGAGCAATAATGGGCTACCGTAATCGCGCGATCGCCATTCTCTTAGCCTTGGCCGGCATCTTTCTCCCCGGACTCCATAAGTTTTATTTGCGCCAACCCCTGTGGGGTGGCGTTTACCTCATGCTGGGGCTACTCTTTTCGACGGTGCCCTACGGTTCTCTGGGTAGCATTGCTCGCATTGCCTGTGTGATTGAGGCCGTGTGGTATTTGTTTCAGGGAGCCGATGCCTTTGATGCCACCTTCAATCCTGAGATTAGTGCCGTCGTTCCGAAGCTCCCCGCGTCTCGTCTTGAGGAGGCGAATTAATACCGCCAGTAGCGACGACCTTGCCAAAAAATCCCCACGGCTGTGCCAATCAGGAACACCTCTGTGAGTGGAAAAAATAGGGGTCGCAGTCCCAAGGTGCCGCTAAAAAAGCTCAAGAACACACTGGCCATTAGGACACACAGAAATAACGCCCAGAGGGTGCCGCTATAGATCGGCGCTGGGTTAAACCACACCTCCAAAGAGATCACTGCCACCATTCCAAGGCCAATGCTCAGACCAAGGCGGACTAACAGACCCAAAGGAGGCTGAAGTAGGATGATCAACGCCTCGCCGACAGATGCGATGGCACCGGCAATATAGTAAAGCCCCGTATCAAACAGCGCTGCAAGCAGGGCAACAAGAAGACCTGTGGGCACCAGCGATCGCCAAGGCAGTGCCTTAAACTGTTGCCAAGGATCGGACACAAGCAAGACTCACAATAAGTATGTGGGTAGACCCTAGGGCATAGGTAGATCGCCGAGGCTCATTTCCAGTTCCATGCGCTGTTCTATCTGGCGCAGAAAATACCCCGTCATCATGGCTGAGGCCAATAATCCCGCAAGATTGTCGCGATCGGTGGCAATTTGGACATTAAAATCCTCGGAGGGAAGGCCGCCCACGAGACCTTGGACATTCTGGCTGATAATTTGGCGAATTTCTGGACTGACGGAACGGGCAATACGGGTCAAAACTTCTGGCGATTGGCTTTGCAGGTACTTCAGGAGCAGATTGGGCTGCCCATCATCCGTAGAAGACTGGTAGAAATTAGCGTTTCCGGGATCAAAAACCATAGGCAGTGCTCGTTAGTTATGTTAACTATATGTTACCAAACCGAAATGCGCTACTAGAGCGAAGACTCCCGTGCTACCTGCTCTACCTGTAGAATAGACCTCAGCACTCGGTGAGACTGAATACACAAGGATTCTTGCATGACCGCCCTCGATCAGCTTCAGCCTGCCAACCCCCGGGAAGTCAATATCTTTGCCCCCTATATGCGTGCTGAGAAACGTCCGCTGCTGCCCTTGGGCATCGCCCTCTACCGTTTGGGGAAGTTGGAGGGACAACGGGGGATTGAAGGCGGTAACAATGTTGATTTTATTGCCACATGGACAATCGCCAATTTGCCGGCGGATTTATCCCGTTGTACGGTGACCTTTGATAATTCGCCTGATCTCCAGTACGAAATGTCCATCACCACGTTTGAACTGGTGGATCATCTCATTGATGTAATTATTAACTATAAAAAACATCGTATTGCCGATTTTTCAAAAGCGTTTTATCGTAAGCTGTTACGGCTTGACTAAGGATAGCGTGTTCAGGGTTGGGGTTGTGGGAGGAGTAACTAAACGGTGGCGAAGCATTTATTAATTGGTTCCATTGTGCCCTATAGCGGTAAGTCGGCAACGGTTTTAGGCTTGGCCAAGCTCTGTCGCGATCGCCATCTGCGCATTGCCTATGGTAAGCCCTTAGGCACCTACCAACCCGCTACCGAGAGTGAAGACACTGAAGCCGATGTCAGTTTTTTACAGGAAACCCTCAACCTAGAGAATGTGCGGCCGACATTGCTCACGCTGACGCCAGAAGCCATCAAGGCACGGCTCATGGGCACAGATCAGCAGGATTATCGCCAAGCCCTAGCGACTTATCACAATATCAACAGTGAAGACTTGGTGCTCCTCGAAGGGCCAGCCACATTAGCCGAGGGGCGGCTGTTTGATTTGGGGTTAGCTCAGATGGCAGCGGTGTTGGATGCACCCATTTTACTGGTGGTGCGCTACGAGTCCCCCTTGGTGGTGGAATCGCTCCTCCTCGCCAAGTCGGAATTGGGCGATCGCCTATTGGGGGTGATCATCAACGATATTCCCCAACCTGAAGCCCAACCCTTGCCTGCCATTCGCCAATATCTCGAGGCACACCAAATTCCAGTTTTTGGTATGTTGCCCCGCAGTCAGTTGCTGCGCAGTGTCAGTGTCAAGGAATTGGTACGCCAGTTAAATGCCGAAGTTTTGTGCCGTCCGGATCGCTTGGATTTGCTGGTAGAAGAACTCACCATTGGGGCAATGAACGTCAGTGCTGCCTTGAAGTATTTCCGTAAAGCGAACAATATGGCGGTGATTACCGGGGGCGATCGCACCGATATTCAATGGGCGGCCTTGGAGACCTCCACCCACTGTCTGATCCTCACGGGGCATTTGCCGCCTTCCCCTGCGATTCTTGCCCGTGCCGAAGAGTTGGAAATTCCCATTCTCTCGGTGGACTTAGACACCCTAACAGCCGTGGAAATTGTGGATCGTGCCTTTGGTCAGGTGCGCCTCCATGAAATCGCTAAAGTCAAATGCGTCGAACAAATGATGCAGGAGCATGTGGAGGGCGATCGCCTGTTAGCACAACTGGGACTCTTGACCGTTGAGGCCTAGCGCTGGAAGGTTAAGGCAAAAATCAGGACTTGGGTCGGTGTCTTGCCATCAAAGTTGTTGTCGCCAATGATGTAGAGCGATCGCGCCCCATCGGCCAAGGGGGGACCCAAGCTCATCCCCTCCAAATTGGTCAAGGGAATCCCCAGCGTCTTGAAATCCAAAATCAGCCGTTTCTGCACAGGGCGGAGAGTGCGCAGATCAACCGGTAACGTGGCCATGCCAAGGGTATCTGTCGCCCCCGCTAGGGATACTTCAAAGAGCTTGATGCCATGCCCTGCTCCCGGACTATAGGTGCGCTCCAAGCTCAGAAAATGGCCACCATTGTCAAGGGCAAGTAGCTCCACGAGGCCATTAAACACGGCCTCTGAGGGTTCCAAGGGATAGAGATGCTCCGCCACCAACACAGGGGCAACATCCCCCCGCAGGTAATGGAGCAGGCGGCAGTAAATGGGGATATTGGGGCGGACATCTTGGGCAAGGGCCGATTCAACGCCGACAAACAGGCGATCGCCCGCCGGCGAAAGCGTCAGTGCCTCAAAACCAAGATTATTGCGAATGCCCTGCTGACCATTGGGGAGATAGTACTTGGGCATAGGGAGAGCTGCAATGGTTCGTCCATTCGCGCGCTCAAACTCTTTGATCCAAGGGGGGCTAGCCGTGGCCGTTACCCCTTCACTGCTAATTACAAGGTGCCCCTCAGGCGTCAGCGCAATCCCCTCAGTGTCGGCAGTGTTGGGCGGATACACCTCACCATTAGGCTGCTGGAGAAAGGTTACGTCCTTGGGGGTAATGGTTTCGGGAGTGATTTCGAGGGTGTAAAACCGAGGTTGCTGGCGATCGTCACTAATGGCATAGAACTGTTGTTGATGCGGATTGTAGGTCAAACCCGACAGCCCCCCCACCTCGGTATTCTGCCACTGGCTGCCAACAGCTAATTGCACTTCGCCACGAAATTCCACCCCGACATTCAGAAACAGGCGCTCCTCTGCTCGCACTTGAGGGAGGGCACATCCCCACAGGAAGCCAAGGAGCAGAATTGCCGTTAGCAGGTGTCGCCAGGGCATGGGTGTGTCTTAGCGGTTGCGGTTTGTGCCTTGACCGCCCCCCTGTTGATTTGGGCGCTGGGGAGACGCGGGTTGATTCGCTTGATTGGGTCGCTGGGCATTATTGCCACCGCTCTGTTGCACGGCAAACTGAATCGCCTCAGGGGTTTGTACCAGTTGAATTTGACCCGCCACAGGATCGTTGGTGCTCAACATGGTTGCCACCAAATTATCCAGCATGACGACGCGAATCCCGGTATCCTTGGCCAGTTCAGGACGCTGCTGGCGGGCTTGATCCACTTCCCGTTGGAGTTGGGTTTTATCAAAGTAAAAGGGAATAAACCGCTGGGTGCGGGTCTGGCCGTTTTCGCGCATTTGGGCTTCAATGGCAATGGGGTTGCCTGTTTTGCTATCTGCTAGGAAAAAGAGGGGGGTACCGCCCATGAACGGCCTACCATCCTTGGTGAGAATTTTGCCATCGCGTTCCACTAGATCGCCACTTTGTTTGAGCAGATTCACCGCTGCTTCCAGTTGTGGTCTGGAGGGGATAATGTCCACACCAATGGCAGGATTTTTTTGGCTTTCGAGGGCAATTTTCACCGCCCCACTGAGGGCGGCTGCCGAGACCCGCGCCACGCGACCCACCTCCGGTTGCTGGGTTTTAATGGTGTTCAGGGCAGTTTGGGCATCCTGCTGATTGACAAAGAAGGTAAAAACTTGAATTTTCTTGCTTTGATCTTGGGGATTGGGCATCTCAAAGGTCAGCGGTTCCCCCTTATCATTGGTGATCATAAAAATGGGCACATTGTTGAGGATGCGCAACACTTGTTCTTCGGGCAAGGCAGTGGCAATGTCATAGCGGCTGATGGCGGGTGCTAGCCATAGGCTACTCACTAACCCTGCCAAAACACCCAAGTGTGCCAATCTTTTCATACAGTCTCCTAATTCATGCTTGATTGCAGTCGGTTAACTCTCCCAATCCCATTCTTCACGTGTGGAGAGAGGGGCGATCGCCCTGTAGTACCTAACTCACACCAAAACTTATGCACGTAACAAGTGAGTATTTTTACATATGAAGTACTCCCTTTGCTTTCCCACCCTAAGCCAATTTGACGCAAGGGACAAGGGGCAAGTTTCTAAAGCCGATGGGGAACTAGCGTTCAGTATCTAGGGAGCCTATACTGGTGCTGCTTTGGAACCAGCCCTTGCGCCAGAAAAAGAAAAATAAACTGCCCGCCACGGTAAGCATGACCGCCCAGCAGGCTGGATAGCCCCAATACCACTCCAGTTCAGGCATATTCCAAGGGGAGGTATCGGGATCAAAGTTCATGCCATAGATACCGACAATAAAGGTCAGCGGTATGAAAATGGTCGAAATGATCGTCAGAATTTTCATAATTTCGTTCATTTTATTGCCAACGGAAGAAAGATACACATCCATCAAACTGGCCGCCAGTTCACGGTAGGTTTCCACCATATCTAGCACTTGAATGGCATGGTCATAGCAATCTCGTAGGTAGATGCGCACTTCCTCGGAGAGAAGGGGGCTGGGATCGCGAATCATGGCATTGATGGCATCCCGTTGTGGCCAAATGGCACGGCGCAGCGCCAGTAATTCGCGGCGCACTTGGTGGACTTCTTCGAGAATGGCGCGACTAGGACGGGTAACTACGGCATCTTCTAATTCCTCAATGCGCTCGCCGTAGTCTTCTAGAACCGGGTAAAAGCCATCAATAATGGCATCCAAAAGGGCATAGGCTAAATAATCGGGGCCATAGCGACGAATGATGCCGCGACTGGTGCGAATCCGCTGCCGAACCATGTCAAAACAATCCCGTTCGGGTTCTTCTTGTACTGTGAGCAAGAAATGCGGCCCCAAGACAAAGCTCACTTGTTCAGTATAAAAGCCGTGTTCATTTTCCTTGGGGGTGACCATGCGGGTAATCAGCACAAGGTAATCGTCATGATCCTCAACTTTGGGGCGCTGGGGGACATTGACAATATCTTCAAGGACAATGGGGTGCAGGTGAAAAACTTGGCCAAGTCGCCGCATCACGTCTTCATCGCCAATCCCTTGAACATCTATCCAACTGACGGAGGGACTGCTGAGGTAGGGGCCACATTCTTCCGGCGTTTCTAAAACGCGACGGCTGGCCTGATCCGGCTGATAGTCAATGAGAATAATTGTCGGCGGTGGCGCATCGGCCTCAATACTGAGGGTACCGGGCATGGCGCCGGGTTCATCAAAGAAGTAATCTTCGAGATAGTTATCTTCTTCCTCGGCGGGGGGTGTGGGGTCTGGCGGGGCAGCACTACGGAAAAAGTGAAAGGGTTTTCTGGCCATAAAAGGGGAAATCGACAGAGTGCAAACGGGCTAACTAGAAACCTAGGGCAAATGGGGCGGCAACGTCCCAAAATCGCCTGAAAAGTTAAGATTTTTAAGTGTAGTGGCATTCACGGTGGGAGCGGTGTGGTGAATTCTCAAGTTTCGAGAACCTCAGTGCCAACTTGGGTGGCCATTGCCCAACTGTTGCGGTGGCATAAGCCTGCGGGTCGTTTGATTCTCCTCATTCCGGCGCTGTGGTCCTTAACTTTGGCGAGTGAGGGCTTGCCGTCGTTGCAGTTGCTGCTGATTATCACGGTGGGGGCGATCGCCACCAGTGCGGCGGGCTGCATTGTCAATGACTGCTGGGACCGCAATATTGACCCCCATGTGCAGCGGACTCAAAACCGCCCCCTAGCCAGTCGCCGCCTTTCCCTCAGTGTGGCCTTGGGCTTGATGGTGATTGCCTTCCTCTGTGCTTGGGGATTGACGTTTTACCTCACTCCCTTGGGGTATTGGCTGGCGGTGGCCGCAGTGCCGGTGATTCTGCTCTATCCCTTGGCGAAGCGAGTCTTTCCCATTCCGCAACTCGTTTTGGCAGTGGCTTGGGGGTTTGCTGTCCTCATTCCTTGGGCAGCGGTACAGGGACGCTTAACCTTGACCACCGCGTGGTTGTGGGCGGCAGTGGTGATGTGGACATTGGCCTTTGATACGGTGTATGCCATGCCCGATCGCCCCGACGATCGCCGACTGGGAGTAAATTCCAGTGCCTTATTTTTCGGTGCCTATGCGCCCTTGGCGATCGCGCTGTTTTATGGGCTGACGGTGGTGTTCCTGATCATTGTTGGCTGGAGTGCGGGACTCACTTGGCGATTTTGGCTGGCCTTGGCCGTGACCACCTACTTTTGGCTGCGGCAATCTCTACAAATTTATACCCACGAACGCCGTGACACCCAAACCACAACGCTCCCCATTCAGACCTATGGTCGTTACTTCAATGAAAATGTCTGGTTGGGCTTTTTGCTCTGGGTGGGGATGTGGTGCCCTAGGCCTTAGTCAAGAGCTTGGGGGAAACCTGCCACGGCACAATGGCCAGAATATCCACTTGGGCACAATATTTGAGATCGGCTTCATTGCCAAGGTTGAGCAGGCGCTGCCCGTGGCTGGAATGGTGAAAGAGGGTCAATAGATCATCTTGGTAGTAGCGGTACAAAGCAGTGGCAGCAATAGTTTCGTCATTACCCGCAAGGGCTTCGAGGGGGGCATCCTGCTGACCCCAGAGGTGATGAATCAGCGCGCCAGCACAGACGGTATCTTCGAGGGAATAGCTACCTTCCCAGCCCGAACCAACAATCCAGATGGTTTCCGGTTGATGTTTTTGGACAAACTCGGCAACGGCAGCACGGTTGACAAGGGCGGCGGCAAGAACGAGGGGACTGGCTTGAATTCGCTCAAGGGAACGGGTGCCATTGGTGGTGCTCATAAAGAGGCGACATCCTTTTACCCGCTCTGGCAAGCATTCAGCAGGAGAGTTGCCCATGTCAAAGCCAGCAACTTTTTTCCCACCCCGTTCACCAACGCGAATCCGCTTGGCTGCCGGCCACTGCTGACTCACTTGTTCTAGCTCTGCTAGATCACTAAAGACTTGAACGGCTTCTGCGCCAGCCGCAAGAGCAGTGGCGATCGTAGTGGTTGCCCGCAGGACATCAACAGCAATGGCACAGTCGGGTTGCCAGTCGGCTGGTACACGCTCTGGTGTGTGGTAGGTATAGATTTTCATAAATGGAAGGGGAGCTTGGCTACGATGATCCTTGATACATAAAGTATGTCACCATTGGGATCACTGTAGCGGCGATTAGCAGGGCAACGACGATAATTGTGGCGGAGCGATCGTCGGTTTCCTCTTTGCTCTTGTAGGTTTTCTCGACAACCACTTCGCGTACTACGGGCGGGCCTGGATCCGGTTCGCCTTTGAGGACTTTCGCAAGACGATCGACGGTGTCAAGGACTGATTGATTGTAGTTGCCATCCCGTAGGGGCACCCGCATCGTTTCTTGGACAATACTTTCGGCAGTTTCAGGATTCAAGCGTTCGGCCACGGCCTCGCCATAGTGAATCGCTGTGCCATTGGTAACGGTATCGAGGGCAATGATCACCTGATTGGCTTGGGACTCAGGATCGGGAAACCACTGGTTAAAGAGGTCATCCACAAAGCTCTGGGGGGTTTCACCATAGTCGAGGCGGTGCAGTGTAACTACATGAACATTGATGCCCGCTGCCTCGGAGAGGTCTTGGAGCGATCGCCCGACACTGCCTTGGGTGACGGCACTAAGCACATTACCTTCATCAACGACCCCGGCCGCTGTTTCCGGCAAAGGGATATCGATCGCGCTGGTTGCCCAGACGGGGGTGACCCACAACGTACTAGCGAGTAGTGCCAGCAAAAGATAGCGAATGCCGTTTTTCCAAGCCACTTGCCAATCCATCTGTGCTTAATCCTGTATCTCTCAATGCAATTTTCTCAGATGTTGCTTGCAAAAATAAATTTTCTTCTAACAAATCTTAAAACGATGGCCAGAAAATTGCTTTACCAAGGAGCGCCCACGAGTGTAAAGCCTGCCCAAAAATAAGGTGCTTGGAATCTTGAATATCTCAGAAGGTGTAATTGAGCCTTTTGCAGAGCAGCAACTTTACTAGCAGTGTGGTGCAGATGGCCATAGAAGTGTTCCATGAGTTCTAGGGTACCCGCATCACTCACTTGCCAGAGGCTAGCGACGGCACTTTTGGCACCCGATTGAAGGGCAAGACCCGCAAAGCCTAACTCCGCGCGATCGTCTCCCAGAGCGGTTTGACAGGCACTTAAAACCAGCAGTTCGAGAGGGGGTTGCTCTAGATTAAGTTGAGGGAGGTTTTGCAGCGTGACTGTTTCACTGCCCCACAGTTGAATAAAGGACTCTTGGGCTTGACCGGGGCGAAACAAGGCATGGGTAGCCAGATGAACGATGCCATCAGATCAGCTTGCGACACTGCTGGCACAGTCAGCAACAGTGGCTCTCCCTGTAGAGAGGTAACTAAGAGCTTAATCTCGTTGGCCGTTGGTGCCAAGTGCAAAAGAGCTGTGTGCCAACCCGTACGCTTGGACATTTGCCTGAGAATGCGCTGAATGGCAGAGGGATTGAGTCGCCGACTAGTAAATTGATTTTGAAAATAAACTTCATATTCCCGTTGCCAAGTGGCCTCGCGACCTGTGAGAAATTCCCCTGCACCAGCGGGTAAGGCACTTTGAGCAATGGACTGAAGAGACAGCACCAACACCAGAGCAATACAGATTCGGAGGAGGTATCGGTGCATCTTTAGTGTTCCAAGAAAGTGTTGTCGTTCTAGCCAAGCTATATCTTAGCCAATGCACCATTCAAGTGTTTTTTTCAGAGGAGAGACAGTGACTGCCAATGCAGAATTCAACACTGGACGATAGACATTGAGCCAGCGAGTAATGGTGGACTCGTTGCGATGGAGCAACTAGGCAATTTGTGGACGGCTTTTGGATGGATAGTCCCCTCGTTTAAGACCTATAAGCTTAATGTTACAAAGAGCTAGCAAAAATCATTTTTCCTTGGCATAGCTGTAGGCTCGATGCCACGCTTTTGCCTGACTAGGGCGGGTGATCCGCATCCAGTGACGACTCAGGGGAGGCGAGATGAGAGTGTGCAGAAGCAGCCACAGGGTTTGTAATTCACTGGGGGCTTTTTGCCATTGCCAACGGTTGGGTTCACAAAAAAGTAAGGTGACCAATTGGCGGTATTGAGCCAAGGTCAGGGGGTCAAAGTAAATCTCTAGGGTCGTTGGATTGGGCATATCAACAACTTGGCCGCTGAGGTCAATGCCTGACTCCAAAAGCCGACAGGTGAGGGGTACACCCATTGCGGAGGGGGGGAGGGGTTGATGCAGATGCACGATCGCCCCCCCTTCAGAAAGGCGAATTGTCGTGCCCCACAGGGCAGTGGTTTGATCCCAAGCGAGATGGAGTTCAACGGTTTGCTGGACATTGAGCCAATCATAGGGATCGGGGCGGGGGCGTTCGATGAGGCTGTAGAGGGCAAGGGCGAGAATTACCAGATTGTAGAGGTTCCAGACCCATGCCAGTAGTAGCCCCTTGGTGTGTAATGCCTGCCAATTTAATACAGCAGCCGCCACAGAGAGAAGAAAAAGCACGAGGAGCGGTGCCGCTAGGTGCCACTGAAAATGGTAGCGATCGCGATAACTCCCCTTGGGAGTCACCCAAAAGCCGCGACCAAAGGGACGCAACAACGTGTCAATCACTGTCAATGTCAACGGCACACATTGAAGAACCGCATAAATATCAGATACCAAGGCAGAGCGACTTTGACCATTGAGCCAGCGGAATGTACTCAACAGCAGCCAGTAGTAGGGCACAAAATAGTAGAGCCACTGCCGCAGGGTGGTTTCAAGGGGGACGACACCCCAAAAGGCGGCAATCAAGGGCAACAGCAGCAACAGCAAACGCATGGGACTGTGAAACCATTGCGTGATCCCCTCTAGGTGGGCAAGGCGCTGAAGCCCAGTGAGATTGGGTACCCGCAGTGGACTTGCCACAATGAATAATCCTTGGAGGGTGCCCCGTGCCCAGCGTTGACGTTGACGAATATGCGCCGTCATTTCCTCTGCACACAAGCCCGCACTGAGACTTTCATTCAGGTAAATCAACCGATGACCTGCTGCCGCCAATTGAATTCCTGTGTAGTAGTCCTCGCTGAGGGATTCAGTAACAAAGCCGCCAATGGCCTCGAGGGCCGATCGCCGCACCAAAAAGGAACTGCCGTAGCACAGCGCTGTTTCAATGCCATCCCGCAGGACTTGATAGTGACGGGAAAAAATTTCCACCTCTTGGGGTAGGTGATCCTCGAGGCCAAGGTTACGGGCAATGGGATCGGGATTGTAAAAGCTCTGGTAGGTTTGGACAAGGCCGATATCAGGGGTCTGAAAAAAGCCCACAGTGCGGGTGAGAAAATTTCGAGTGGGAACAAAGTCAGCATCAAAGACCGCAATCAGTTCACCCTTGGTCTGCGTAAGGGCATGGTTCAGGTTGCCCGCTTTGGCATGGCGATTGTCTGGACGGCTGAGGTACTCACAGCCCAGTTCACAGGCCAATTCCCGTAGGGCAGGGCGACGGGTATCGTCAAGAACATAGATACGTTTGTGGGGATAGTCGAGGGCTTGGCAGCCAACAATCGTGCGTCGCAAAATCGTCAGGGGTTCATTGTAGGTCGGAATAAAAATATCCACCCAAGGCTGATAGTGGCCACTTTTGACCGCAAGGGCAGCAGCATCGGCTTCAGGGCGACGGTTTTTAATGTGCAAGAGGAGGTAGAGTTGCAGGCCATAGCCCGCCATCATAAAACCTTCAATCGCCAGTAGGAGTAGGCTAAAGGTGGCCTCTAGGGGAGTGCGTAGATTGAGGGTAGCGAGCGATCGCCACAGCAGATAATGCAGCATCACGGCCATTAAACTGCCAACAACCACAGCCCGCGCCCACTGCTGCTGCACTTTCCCCCAGCGCAAAACAATACTGCTGAGAAGCACCATCAAGCACAATGGCCAAAAAATCCACGGCTTGTCCAACTGTTCAATGGCGAGCCAAGGAGGGACAGGGGGCATCGCTGGAGCCTCAAGCAACTGAATAGTAATGTAACGAAATGTAAACCAACCATTGGACAGGGACAATATTTCCAAGGTTCCCCGCAGTAGCGATCGATCGCCCCCAGCCGTATGTCAGGATCAAAATCACCAAATGCTGCTCTAATGCTGATCTAATACTATGACCGATGCCCAAGAGGAGACAAAGCTACCCCCCTTTATTTTTCACAACCAATTCCAAGGCTGGATGGAAGTCTATGCGCCCGTTCAACGCTACGAGACCTATTTGAACAATCACCAAGAATGGTTTCACCGCTGCGCCCATCCCATGAAAACAGAACCTGTGGGCAAGCATGGCTACATTCTCACCATTGGCCGCTATGGTTCCCATGGCTATGAAGTGGAACCCAAAATTGGACTGCACCTACTGCCCCAAGAGCAGGGGGTCTATCGCATTGAAACAATTCCTGTGCCCGAACAGCCGTTTTTGAACTATGAGGTGAATTTTCAAGCGGCCATGGCCTTGGTACCGATGCGAGCCACCCCTGAGACGGATAGCGACCTGTTGGCGCTGAATGTCATTGATTACACGCGGGTCAATTGGGAACTGGATTTGCGGGTGGAAATGTACTTTCCGCGGTTTATCTACCGTTTGCCCCATGGCCTGATTCAAGGGACAGGCAATCGCGTCTTGGCTCAAATTGTCCGCCAAGTGTCCTACCGCCTCACGGCAAAGGTGCAGGATGATTTCCACAAAACCATTGGCCTCGATTTGGGCAAACGCTGGCGCCGCAAACGATTCCATGCTGAGCGGGTGCGCACCCTTACCCCTGCGTCAGTGCCTGATACGCCTGACGAGCCTGGTTCACCTGCTGCTTGAGCATTGTGACATCCGTACCCAGTTGACTGCCCATAGCGATGGCGATCGCCCCTGCTTTCCAGAGGGGTACCACATCCCCCCAACCAATACCGCCACAGGGAATGAGGGGAATCTCGCCAAACAAGGGTCGCAAGGCGCGTAAATAGCTCGCCCCCCCCACCGCCATCACTGGAAAAACCTTCACTGCCGTTGCCCCGGCTTGCCAAGCGTGGAGAATTTCCGTTGGCGTTAATGCCCCCAAAATCAGAGGACAATTGGCCGCCTTTGCGAGGGGCACCACCTCTAGGGCTGTATGGGGGGTCACTAAAAATTGTGCGCCAGCAGCGATCGCTCCTTTAACCATTTCTGGGTTTTGCAGGCTCGCAGCGCCAATGGTGCAGTGGGGAGCGTTTTGACGGAGTTGTTGCAAGACGCCAGCAGCATCGGGGGTTGTCCAAGTCACCTCTAGGCAGGTGAAGCCCGCTTGAATACAGACTTGAGCGTGGGCGATCGCTGCAGTAGGATGAGCAGCACGCACCACTGCAATCAAAGGCAGGCCTTGCAAAAACGCTAACTGCTGCGGCTTGGGCATAGCGTCATAACCATTGAGCAGGGGGGTGGGAGGGCAGTGATAAGATGAAAACTCCGCCTACCCCTAAACTACGGTATATTGGCAATACCCTTGTGAGTCTCAAATGGGTGATAGCGTTAAAGTCCTGAGTGAAAATCGCCAAGCGCGCTTCCAATACGAAATTCTGGAAACCTATGAATGTGGTCTCGTGTTACTTGGCACTGAGGTCAAATCCATTCGGGCTGGCAAGGTGAATTTACGGGATGGCTTTGCCCGCATCCGCAATGGTGAAGTTTGGTTGATGAATGTGCACATTTCGCCCCATGAGAGCACTAACCAATCCTACAACCATGACCCCCTGCGCGATCGCAAGCTCCTTCTCCACAAGCAGGAAATCCGTAAGCTAGTGGGCAAGGTGGAACAAAAAGGACTCACCCTTGTGCCCCTGAAGCTTTACCTGAAAAATGGTCGCGTTAAGGTCTCCATAGGGCTGGCGCGTGGTAAGAAGCTCCACGACAAACGCCAAGACCTCAAGCAGCGCCAAGATAAACGGGAGATGGAGCGGGCAATGAAGCAGCGGTAAACCTAGCTTTGGGGAGTGGGTATGGGATCAAGGTTGGTTTCCGTGCCGATGGGCGTTGCAGGGGCAGGGATACTCCCGGTTGCTGCTTCCCAAGAGTCATTGGTGAAATACACATGACCCAGCACTTGCCCCTCATAGGTGCGCCGCGTTAGCCGCCAAGTGGGTTCCAGATGAAACTTGAGAAATTGCCCTTCCTGCATACCGTGGGTGCGGCCAATGACCATACGTGGGCCACCGCGATTGCTGCTGCCAACAAGGAGTAACTCGCCATCCCCCTGTTCAATGCGCAGACCATACTGCAACCCTAAATCCTGTTGCGCCACCCGAATCGAGTAGCCATTGCTATCCGTAGCCCGCCCACAAATGCCCGTAAAGTCAAACGTCGTCAACAGTGGGTCAATCACCACGGGGTTGCTGCCCGACTCACTCCAGCAGGGACGAGTATCCTTAATTTGCTCCACCACTAAGAGGCGATAGCCACCGCGGGCAAGGGGCACAGCCATCACCACATAGCGGCTTTGATCCACTTCCGTTTGTGTAAACATGCTGGCTTGGGCAGGCCGAGGGGCAATTGTTCCCAAACAGGCCACCGTCAATAAGCTCAGGCCAAATTTTTGCCAGTATTTCATAGGGACACTCCTCAGCAGAACTCGGAGGTTTTGACAGTTAAATGGATTCTACTGTTCCTCTACGATCCACGCCGATCAACTATCGAAAATCTAGGAATTATTTTTCAGCCACCGTTAGGCATCAATGGTGAGCGGTCAAATCGAGGCCAATCACTTGGGTATGTTGACCCCGCGCTTGGGTGACGCCAATCGTGCGCTGAGCCGCTTCAATCATTGGTCGCCGCAGACTGACAACAATAAACTGCGCCTCTTGGCTCTGCTGCTGAATCATTTTGGCAAGGCGCTCAACATTGGCACCATCGAGAAACATATCCACCTCATCAAAGGCATAGAAGGGGGAAGGGCGATAGCGTTGTAGGGCAAAGATAAAACTGAGGGCCGTGAGGGATTTTTCACCCCCCGACATTGAGGCCAAGCGTTGTACGGGTTTCCCCTTGGGATGTGCCACCAGATTCAGACCCCCGGCAAAGGGATCCTCAGGACTTTCCAGTTGCAGATAGCCATCGCCATCGGAGAGGGTGGCAAAAATGGTTTGGAAGTTGGCATTGACGGCATCAAAAGCTTCACGGAAGGACTGCTGACGCAGGGTGGTGAAGTTCTCAATCCGCAGTAGGATCTCCGTGCGCTCCGCTTCTAGAACGGCGAGCTTCTCCTGTAGCTCATTAAGCCGCCCTTGTGTCTCCTCAAATTCCTGAATCGCCAACATATTGACGGGTTCCATGGCACGCAGCCGTTTTTCGAGGGCTTGGCACTGCTGTTGAATGTCGCTGAGGGAGAGATTGGCGGGCACTTCCGGCCATGGCTGGGGTAAAGGGGGTGCCTCGATGGTGCTGAATTCCTGAAGTTGGGCTTGCAGCGTGGTGAGGGTGTCGCTGGCTTTTTGGTATTGCCATTCCAGTTGTTGGTAGTCCTTTTGCTGCTGTCGTAGTTGGTAGTCTTGGCGATCGCGATCGCCCTTGAGGTGGCCAAGGCGGGCGTCCAATTCCCTCAAGGCAGTTTGCGTGCTTTGAGTTTGCGTCGCTAAGTCCCCAAGCATCTGATCGAGGGCTTGCTGCTGACAAAGCGTCTCCTGTTGGGCTTGGTGCAGTCGCTGAATTTCCTGTTCTGTTTGTTTTAGGTCTCGTGCTAGTTGCTCGAGTTGACGGTGGCGATCGCCCAAGGCTTGATCCACCGCTTGCAGGGCGGCCACATGGTCGGCGTGAATTTTTTCCTGTGCCTGAAGCTGTTCCTGAAGCTGCTGCCACTGCTGATGGCTGGGATTGGCTTCAAGGGCATTGAGGGCAAGGCGTTCGGCGGCGAGTTCTGCTTCGAGTTCAGGAAGACGAGCCTCTAGGTGCGCGAGTTCAGTCTCTGCGGCGGTTAACTCTTGGCTAAGGTGCTGCTGTTGGCGCGCTAAGTCTGCTTGCTGGCGGTTGAGGTGCTGCTGTTGCTGCTGAAGTTGCTCCCATTGCCGCTGGCGATCGCGATGGCTTTGGCGGGCGTCACTCAGGGCTTGGCTCAGCTCATTCACTCTCCCCTGTTTTTGCGTGCGCTCTTGAATGAGGCGATCTAAGAGGCGTTCCAGTTCCCCAAGGCGATCGCGCAGTTGTTGGACTTCTGCCGATTCTTGGGGGGTGGCTCCCTGACCAAAACGGAGGGTATTTGTGCGACTATAGCTACCCCCGGTCATTGCCCCTGAGGGTTCTAGCAAGTCTCCCTCTAGGGTGACCATCCGATATTGCCCTAGGTAGGGTCGCGCCGCCTCAAGGCTCTCAAAGACCAGCGTACTGCCAAACACGTAGGCAAAAATGGGGGCATATTGCGGCTCAAAGGTCACAAGATTCAAGGCATAGTCAATACAGCCTGCCAAGGAGATAAGGGGTAGGGTCTTGGGACGTGCCATCTTGTTCAGGGGCAAAAATGTCGCTCTACCAGCCCGTTCCCGCTTCAGGATGGCGATCGCTGCTGCCGCCACACTGTCATCCGCCACAACGATATTGCCTAGGCGTGCCCCGGCCGCAATTTCCAAGGCCAGTTGATAGCGGGGTTCCACTTGACCGAGCTGTGCCACCAGCCCAAACACGCCGGGGAGATCAGCACTTAAAATGAGCCGCGCCGCAAAACTCCCTTGGCTTTCCTGAACCGCCTGTTGCCGTGCTTCCAGTTGATCCAGTTCTCGCTGCTTTTGGCGCTGTTCTCGCTCAAGGCGTTGATAGGTTTCTTCTGTTAAGCTCAATTGTTGCTGAGCTGTGGCCAGTTGTTGGGCGAGGTTTTGTAGTTGCTGCTCCTCTTGTTGGACTGCTGCTGCAGCTTTTGTGAGCGCGTCTTGCAATTCCAATTGTTGAGCTTCTAAACTGGTGGCCGCTTGGTGCAATTCCCCCTGCCGTTGCCGCAATTGTTGCGATCGCTCCTGAAGGCGAGAGAGTTCACTGCGACTCGGTTCCAGTTCGTGGATCAGGGCATCAATCCGCTGCCGTCGCCGACTGTGCTCCTGAAACCAAGCTTGGGCTGCCGTATTCAACTCCTGAGCTTGCTGCCGTAGGGCGTCGAGGGTGGCTTGGCTGGTGGCAACCGCTGTCACTAAGGGGGGGCGATCGCCCTGTTGCTGTTCTAACTCTTGAGTAAGTTGCTGTTGCTGCAACCGTTGACTGTGGTACTGAGCTTGCCGTTGCTGGAGTTGTTCTGCCAACTGTGCCTGCTGCTGTTGGTAGGCTGTTTGCTGGCGTTGACACTGCCGCTGTTGGGCGTGGAGATCCGCCAACGCTGCTTGCAGGCGGAGGTACGTTTCTTCGCCGAGGGCTTTCACCTGTTGATTGAGTTGTTCTAGCGTAACCGTTGCCGCTGCCATCTCCCGTGCCTTTTGTTGCAGTTGCTCTTGGCGTTGGGCTTGTTCTTTTTGTAGCGTCTGAATCTGTGTTTGTAGTTGCACCTTTTGCGCTTCCTGGGCTTGCCATTGGCGCACCAACAGCCATTGCTCTCGCTCTTGCAGTTCTAGCCGTAGGGCTTGATATTTTTCCGCTTGCAGGCGATCCCGTTGCAGGCGATCGCGCTGTTGAATCAATTCCTGCTCAACAATGCGAAAGCGTTCTTCGCGCTCCTTGACTGTATCTAATTTTTCGCGAGCTTGGGCAATCTTGCGGTCAAAATCCGCCACCCCCGCCAATTCGTCAATAATTTCCCGCCGTGCCTTGGCATTCATAGAAATGATACTGGTGACGTCCCCCTGCAAGACCACGTTATACCCTTGGGGATAAATACAAAATGCCTGCAACTGGTCGTGCAGTTCATTCAGCGTGCAGGGTTGATCATTCACCGCGTAGGTCGAGGTATAGGTGCCCTGCTTGGTTACCCGCAGTCGCCGCGTCACGCGCCATTCCGTTTCAGCATCTAGTGCAAAGGTCACCGTGACTCGCGTTTCGACCACACTATGGCCACGCCGCGTTTGGCTATGGTTCACCAAATCTGGCAATCGTTCTGCCCGCATCCCCTTAGACCCCGCAAGGCCAAGGGCAAACAGCAACGCATCCAAGAGGTTCGACTTCCCTGAGCCATTGGGGCCTGAAATGACCGTAAACCCCGGCAGCAGCGGAATCACGGTTGTGCCGCCAAAGGACTTAAAATTCGTGAGTTCTAACTGCTTGATATACACAGCCAAGGAGCGTGCCTAACCGTTTCATTATGCCCAAAGATGCTTCCCTTGTTTGCCACGGAAAATCAAGCTAAAATCAAATAACTCATAGTCGTTTCGAGTTTGTTTTAGCCATGACACCGCCACGGATTGAAAACGTTGTCATTATTGGTTCTGGCCCTGCGGGCTACACAGCAGCCATCTATGCCGCTCGCGCCAACCTCAAGCCCTTTATGTTTGAAGGCTATCAAATTGGGGGGCTGCCGGGGGGACAACTCATGACCACCACCGAAGTGGAAAACTTTCCCGGCTTTCCGGAAGGCATTCAAGGGCCGCAACTGATGGCACGGATGAAGGCGCAAGCAGAGCGCTGGGGCACAGAAATGGTCACTGAAGATGTGATTCAGGTGGATTTTAGTCAACGCCCCTTTCTCATTAGCTCAGCAGAGCGGCAGGTCTATGCCCACAGCGTCATTATCTGTACGGGTGCCACGGCCAAACGACTCCATCTCCCCGGCGAAGAGCAGTATTGGACTAAGGGGGTCTCCGCCTGTGCCATTTGTGATGGGGCAACGCCGATTTTCAAGGATGTCGAGTTGGCGGTGATTGGCGGCGGTGATAGTGCAGCGGAGGAAGCAGTCTATCTCACTAAATATGGCTCCCACGTCCATCTTCTTGTGCGTAGTGACAAAATGCGCGCTAGTAAGGCGATGCAGGATCGCGTGTTTGCCAATCCTAAAATTACGGTTCACTGGCAAACTGAAGCACGGGAAATCCTTGGCGATGGCAATTTAATGACGGGTCTGCGGATTATCAATAAAGCCACAGGGGAAGAATCCGTCCTGCCGGTGCGCGGCCTATTCTACGCCATTGGTCATACCCCCAACACCCAACTCTTCAAAGATTTTCTGGAATTGGATAGTGTGGGCTATATCGTCACCCACCACGGGACACAAACGAATGTGGCAGGGGTCTTTGCCGCAGGGGATGTTCAAGACCATGAATACCGCCAAGCAGTAACAGCGGCAGGCAGTGGCTGTATGGCCGCCCTTGATGCGGAACGCTGGCTCTCGGCGCGGGGTTTGATTCAGGAGTTTCACCAAACGGAAACCGAAACCAAACCCGCAGAAACGACGAAACCTACGACCTCCCCAGAACAGGCGTTTGATCCCAAGGCCATTAAGCATCGGGGTAGCTATGCCTTGCGCAAGCTTTTCCACGAGAGCGATCGCCTGCTGCTGGTGAAATATGTCTCGCCCACCTGTGGCCCGTGCCACACCCTCAAGCCCATTTTGGATCGGCTGGTGGACGAATTCGATGGCAAAGTACAGCTCATTGAAATTGACATTACTGAAGATAGCGCGATCGCCGAGCAAGCAGGGGTTACCAGTACACCCACGATTCAACTCTTCAAGAACAAAGAACTCCTAGAAGTGATCGTGGGGATGAAACCCAAGAGTCAGTACCGCGAGACCATCCAACGCTACCTTGCTTAGGCTCCAGCTAGTCAGGGGCATGATCAGCGAGATCGGACTGCTGACCGTTGCAGGTCTGGCGGCGGGCTTTGTCAATGCCATTGCCGGTGGGGGAACACTGATTAGTTTTCCTGCCTTGGTGGCGATCGGCTTGCCGCCAGTGGTTGCCAATCTCACGAGCACGGTGGCTTTGGTACCCGGTTACTTGGGGGCGACAGTGGCGCAACGGCAGGATCTGAAGGGTCAGCAACGGCGCCTTGGTTGGCTCTTTCCCAGTGCGGTGGCCGGGGGCATCACAGGGGCAATGTTACTGTTGCACACCAACGAGGCACTCTTTAATGCCTTGATTCCCTATTTGCTGCTTTTGGCCGCCGTCCTCTTGGGGATTCAGGAGCAGGTGCGGGCTTGGTTACTGCGGCGAATCAGTGCGCCAGCCGTATCTGAAGTGGGAGCTATTCCCCTTGTGTTTTTAGCGGCGGTCTATGGCGGCTATTTTGGCGCGGGGGTGAGTGTGATTCTACTCGCCGTGCTGGGCATTGTTCTCGGGGAAAGCTTGACGCGCCTCAATGGCTTGAAGCACATTTTGGCCTTTGGAATCAATGTTGCCGCTGCCGCATTTTTTGTTGTATCGGGGGAGGTGGTGTGGCCCGTTGCCTTGGGGATGGCGATCGCTGCCATTGTTGGCGGACTTTTGGGGGGTAAATTTGCCCGTGCGGTTAACCCTCTGCTGTTACGCCGTACAGTGGTTCTTTTGGCTGTTGTGCTGGCACTCATTTACTGGCAGCGACAGCGATAAATGCCCCCACCGCAGATGGGAAATTCCCTGAGGTTGGTCAAACAAAGCCCGTGACGAGGATTGAACTCGTGACCTCACCCTTACCAAGGGTGTGCTCTACCACTGAGCTACACGGGCAAAAATTCCCAGAGCTTTATCATAGCCCATTGGGGGAGCAATTGCACAGCGGGGCGGTGGGTTTTTCTTAAAAATTGCGACGGGAGAAAATCCAAGTGGCGATCGCCAGCAGTGCTACCGTATAAATTACGCCATAGAAGGCATTGGCCACGAGTTCCGGTACAGAGGGCAGCATGCCATAGACCGCTGTATTCTTAAAATCCAAGCGGGATAAATCGGGAAAGATCAGATAGAGAAACTGCATCAGTTGCCGTACGGCATCACTCTCCATCTTTTGGCTGAGGATCACCAAGTTTTGACTAAAGTGCCCCATAAAGTACAGTGCCACCGTTAACAGCGTGGCAATCAGGGAACTGGTGAAACTGCCAAAGAGCAAAGCGGCTGCCGTCAAGAGGGCGAGTTGCAGCGCAATGTAGAAAGAGGTCACCATCAAAGGTCCTGCGGGATAGGCAAACTGATTCAAGCTCATCAGAATAAACAGAATCAGCGTCATCAGTGCTACCAGTACCAGCAGAACCGCCGATAGACCCAAATGTTTGCCAATAATAAATTCCGCGCGACTGATGGGTTTCGCCAACATCACTAAGATCGTGCGCTTTTCTATCTCTTTATTGAGCAGACCACCCCCGACAAAGGCAGCAATCAGCAAGCCAAAGAGGGAAATTCCTGCCATCCCCACATCAAGGCTAATTTTGTCTTGGGTGCCTGCTGACACCTGTCCCAAAATCACAACCGCCAAGGCGAGGCCAATGGCAAAAACAGCAGTGACGTAAAGAACCCGCTCCCGCAGGGTTTCATTGAAAACATTACGGCTAATTGTCCAGAGGCGACTCACCGTTAACGGCAACATGTCTGGTACCCCTTGAATTTACTCTCCTCTCAAAGAATACCCAATTTTGCTTTTTCGATAGCCTCGGCGTTCATAGGGAGAGCCGCTTGCTGTTTCACGGAGCAGTGGTATCTACGGCGGGGGCAGAGAGGTCAACGTCTTCATAAAACTGTTCAATAGGCACTTTGAGGTCAATGCTCCTCAACTCAACGCGATCGCCCGCGCGGTAGCAGCGCAGCAGCCAATCCCCCCCTTCATTTTTCTGGTAAATGTCGATCGCCATTTCCTCTGAGCTAGCGAGCACATAATCCACGAGGTTGGGGTTACGACGGTAGAGATCAAACTTTTTGCCGCGATCGTAGGCTTCGGTGGCGGGTGAGAGCACTTCCACAATCAGACAGGGATAAGTGATGAAAAAGGGACTCTGGCGATCGCGATCGTCACAGGTGACACTCAGATCGGGATAGGTAAAATTCGATGTCTCAAAAATATTCACGCGACAATCAGAAGTATAGGTTTTGCAGCCTTTACCCCGTAAGTGGGATTTAATAATTAACAAAAAGTTACCAGCAATATCGCTGTGGTTTCTTGTACCACCCGCCATCGCATACACGTAACCATCAATCAACTCATGTCTTTCTAACTGCTGCTCTTCCCACGCGAAGTATTCTTCTGGTGTGAAATAGCGATCGCCCGTCTCCTTGGCAGTCACCATTCTCTGTATTTCTCGTGAAAACCTCACTTCTTTAGGATAGCTCGCCCTTTCCCTGACATCCCAAAGCCAACGTGCCACAATAGGCGGTGGGGACGCAGTTAGGAGATTGAACGTAGTTCTTTTTGGAGAGGGTGCGACGTGTCCCTAAGTTCAAGTGTTGATTCTCACGCCCCTGAGGTAGCCATCCTGCGGGTGAGCGGCTTGCGTTGTGCTGGCTGCGTGCGATCGCTGGAAAATCAGTTAAAAGAGCAGCCGGGCGTAGATGCTGCGGCAGTCAATCTGGTCACGGGAACCGCCGTTGTCACCTATTCCCCCGCTGAGACGACCCCCAGCGCCATTGTCGAGAGCCTAAACCAAGGTCGCTTTCAAGCCACCCTCGCAGAAGCCAATGCCCTTTTGGAACTGCCCACGGCCTCTGAGGAAACCTCTTTGCCAAGGTTGGCGATCGCCCTTGTGCTCCTTGTTCTCTCCAGTGTCGGCCACGGGATTGATCTGCTGCCGGGGCACTGGCCCATGTTAGAGGCAATGATCTGGCATTGGGGGCTAGCAACCATTGCCCTTGTCCTACCGGGGTGGGAAATTCTGCGGGAAGGAATGATGGGCCTGTTCCAACGTCGCCCGAATATGAATACGCTGGTGGCTCTTGGCGCCTTGGGGGCTTACCTCACGAGTACGGTGGCGTGGCTCTGGCCGGCCTTGGGCTGGGCGTGTTTCTTTGATGAACCGGTGATGATCCTTGGCTTTATTTTGCTGGGGCGATCGCTGGAGCAACGGGTACGTCAACAGGCACAACGGGACTTGCGATCCCTCCTTGCGCTTCAGCCACAACAGGCGCTATGGCAACCCAGTTTGACCGCTAGCGATCGCTGGCCCATTCCCGTCAGTCGTATCCAAGTCGGGGACTGGCTGTGGGTAGATGCTGGAGAACCCTTTCCTGCCGATGGCACGATTGTGACCGGGGAAACCCTGGTGGATGAATCCATGCTCACAGGGGAATCTCTACCGGTGGCCAAGGGGGTGGGGGCATCCGTTCTGGCGGGCAGTCGCAATGTTGGTGCTGCCGTTACCCTACGGGTGGAACGCTGTGGTCGTGCCTCATTTTTGGGGCAGATTCTAGACCTCGTGGTGCAGGCACAAAATCGCAAAGCACCGGTGCAGCAAATGGCGGATGGGGTGGCCGGCTATTTTGGCTATGGGGTGCTAGCCTTGGCGGCAGCAACGGCTCTCTTTTGGAGCGCGATCGCCCCCCATTTCTTCCCAGAAATGACCAATAGCACACCCCTATTGCCCTTAAAGCTAGCCTTGAGTGTTTTGGTGATTGCCTGTCCCTGTGCCCTTGGCCTTGCCACCCCGATCGCGCTGCTTGTGGGCACCAGTCACGCCGCTGCCAAAGGCTTAATTATTCGAGGTGGTGATGTTCTTGAGCGCAGTCAGACGTTGGACACAATTGTGTTTGATAAGACGGGCACACTGACGACCGGTGAACTGGCAGTGGCCGAGATCAAGCTCTATGGCGATCACTCCTCTCAAGAGGTGCTGTATCTGCTAGCCAGTTTAGAGCGCGAGAGTCGCCATCCCCTTGCAGTGGCGATTCAGAAGGCGTGGGTTGCGACCGGCCAGACAACAGAGCTAGCAACGGTGACAGAGGTGGAAACTGCCCTCGGACTGGGGATCAGCGGTTGGATTGAGGGGCATTACTATCAGGCGGGTCGCCTCAGTTGGCTGCGTGATCAGGGGGTTGACTGCCCTTCCCTAGAAGTGGAAACCCATGTGGCCTTGGCCTGCGATCGCCAGTTGATTGCCGTTGTGACCTTTCGCGATCGCCTGCGCCCAGAGGCAGTGAGCACCGTTCAAGCCCTGCAAGCCCAAGGCTATGCGATCCATGTGCTGACGGGAGACACGGCCAAAGCCGCACAGCAACTCCTAGAACCACTAGGCTTACCCACAACCCATCTTCACACAGACCTCCAACCGCAACAAAAGCTGGCTCTTATTGAAGGTTGGCAAGCCCAAGGCAAAACCGTGGCCATGGTCGGGGATGGCATGAATGATGCGCCAGCTCTAACGGCAGCTCAGGTGGGGATTAGCCTTGGTACGGGTACAGAGGTGGCCATTGAAGCAGCGGATATTATCCTCACCCGCAATCATCTAGAGGATGTGCTCGCTGTGCTAAGCCTTAGCCGCGCCACCTTCCGCAAAATTCAGCAGAATCTTCTTTGGGCAGTGGCCTACAATATCGTCGGTTTACCCCTTGCAGCCGGTGTTGGATTACCCCTATGGGGCCTTAGTCTCACCCCCGGAATTGCTGCCGCTTGTATGGCTGTGAGTTCGATTGCCGTTGTCCTGAATTCCCTAAGCCTCAGTCGAGCAAACTAGCTCGCGAATCTGTTGGGCATTGGCGCGGGTCAGCCGTTTCTTGTGGGGCAGGACAACCACCGCGGGTCCCCGTTTGCATTCCCCCATACAGCCCGTCGCCTTCAGGGCAATGGGGAGCTGTTGTGCCTCTAGTTCTTGCCAGAGTTCCTTGGCACCCCGCCGACAGCAGGAGGATTTTTGACAAATGAGCACCTTACAGGGCTGAGAACGCTTTGCCGCTGCGGGTTGAGCCGTTGCTAAAAATTCTAAATGACTGGCCTTGTATTGCTTGACCCAGCCATCGTACTTATCGCTGATCATTCCCTCTAACCGCAGGCGATCGCCCACCTTGGGGGGTTGCGCTAACTCACGGCGCAGAGACTTTTCTAACTTAACCCAGACCGTTCCTGTGGCGGTTTTTAGAATCACGACTTTGGGTCGCCCCTTCTTATAAAAGACCGCTTCGACAGTGCCCTCAAGGGAAAATGTCGGCAAATCAATAACACCCAGACCCATGAACGTCAAACCTTGTTAGAAATTTTTCTCAACAAATTGAGTCTAGCATACAAGGGACGGTCTTGGGGGCATCCCAGATCGTTGTGAGATTCATCTGTGGAAAAATAATCTTAGCTGGAGAGAATCCGCTCCCACTCTGCCAGTAGGTTATCAATACTAGCGTCCGTCGGGTTACTCTCAAGGTGGGTGCCCACTTCCTCAACGCTATTGGGAAAGAGTTCTTCGAGAGTGGGTTGAACGGTGGGGGGTTCCTCTGAAGCGAGATCGGGCATTAAGTAAATTTGGCGAATATCCGGCGGCAGATACTCCGCGATGCGTACTAGCCCCTCTTCTAAATGCTGGTTGAGTTCCTCAAGGCTGTAGGTTTCCCCTTGAACTTCTAAATAGGCGCGCACGCGCTCAAGGTTCCAGTGAAAGGTTTGGGTGGTCACTAGCACGAGGCGGCTCAGGGGACTCAAGTAGGCAAGGCTGGCTTCTAAGTAGCACCAAAGGGGCGGTGGCGCATCCTGCAGGACATAGGTAATGTGCTCAATGCCGGGGAGTTCCTCTTGAATCAGGGTAGCGGTGCGGTTGACAATCCAATTGCGCAGGGAGCGAGCTTCCTCATCGCCAATTTTCACCCCTTCAGGAGTAAATTCCAAACGGTCAAGGCTAAAAAATAGCCCATGCCACACCTTAGCAAACAGATAGTCCACTTGTACGGGCGATCGCCCGTGGTGTTGCAGCACACTATAGACAAGGGCGGCATAGCGACAATACAGAGCAACAAAGTAGCAGCCGCGATCGCGCTCCTCCTGAAAGGCCTTGATCAGTGCTTCATCAGACCAAGTGAGTAGCGGCTGAATTAAAGGATGTTGCCGCTCCGCCATCATCGGAAAGGAAAGTGCCTTGACCATCTCACTGCCACTGAACTAGACGAACTGTCCTACGCCTTGGCCAATTGGCCTATGCAGAATTCATTCTTTCTTCAGCCTTGGGTGCGATCGCGAAACAGGGGAAGGTAATCGCGGCTCTCTGTCCCCAGCCAGCGATCCCAAAAGGTGAAATAGAGGCCATAGTTACAGCGAAACTGACTATGGTGCAAACTGTGGTGGGTGGCGCCAATCAACCACTGCCCCAACCAATGCTCGGCAAAGCCACAGGGATAAATCTCTAAATTCAGGTGGTTGATCACACTGGAGACCGTCATCAGGCTGAGCTGAATCACGATCGCGTAGGGGTGCAGCGGCACAAGCACAATAATCAGCGGCAGGAAAATGGCCTGTAGGAGCGCTTCCCACGGGTGAAAGGAAAAGGCCGTCCAGGGCGAGGCCACAATGCTATGGTGATGCACCCGATGGACACGGCGATAAATTTTCGGTTGGTGCATCCAGCGATGGAGCCAATAGTAATAGGTTTCGTGAAGCAGCAGCACAAGGCCAATACTCAAGGGAAAGTAAATATAGTCCCAGAGGGAATTTAACTCCAGATAAACGGCTGTCCAGCCCCGCTGCCACATCACTGCGGCGATCGCCCCCGCCAACGCAAAAATAGCCGCTGTCACCAACGACCAGCCAAACTCCTGCCAAAACTGTCCCCGCTGGTAGGGGCGCAAATTGACCCGCCGTTTCCTCAGGGGCGTCCAGCGAGCCACCACATATACAAGCGAAAAAAAGCCGGCCACCAGCACGAGGCGGCTGACCACCATCAAAAACATGACCCCAACCATAATGCCAAAGAGGCGGGGGTCACTGAGGTTGTAGGGAATCATGCAAAAAAGTGCTAAATGCGTCCCCTAGACCCAGCCCAACCAGTGGAGCAAGCCCTCTCCTGTCCAATATTCCCATAACAAAAGAGCCACAAGACCAACCATAGCAGCACGACCATTGATCCGCTCAGCAAAAGTATTGAAGCCGTACTTGGGGGTTTCCAGTTTTGGGGTGCGGCTTGGCTCCGTGGGAGTGGCCATGGATTACTCCTGTTCGTCTTCGTTTTCTTCTTCAGCTTCAGGGAAGTAGAAGCCTTGGGCGCGCTCGGTCAAAATAGACTTGCCAATGGAAAGGGCACGTTGCGCTTGAAGGGCAGCTTGGCGCTTCCAGACCGCACGACGCATACTGCGCTTGGACTTCGAGGTTTTCTTCTTGGGGCAGGCCATGATGATCCCTAGGACTAACTTTCGCAATCTACTAGTGTATCCCAAACGCTTCCCTAGGGCAACCACCGCTCCCCCCTATGGAGGGCAATGTTCCTCTTTTTGACCAAAAAACTATCACAGAGGGACACCACCCTTGTAATATCAGTAAGGGAATACTGAACCACCCCATCAGGGGATGTCCACTTCTACGAGCAAAGGGAATCGTCAGCTATGAGCAGTAAGCCAGACCGTGTGGTTCTCATCGGCGTTGCTGGAGACTCCGGCTGTGGTAAATCAACGTTTTTGCGCCGACTGGCCGATCTGTTTGGCGAAGAGTTTATGACTGTGATTTGCTTGGATGACTATCACAGTCTGGATCGCAAGCAGCGGAAAGAAACGGGGATTACGGCTCTTGATCCCCGCGCCAACAACTTTGATCTGATGTATGAGCAGATCAAGGCTCTCAAAAATGGCGAATCAATCATGAAACCCATCTACAACCACGAAACGGGGACGATTGACCCGCCAGAGAGGGTTGATCCCAACCACGTGATTGTGATTGAAGGGCTGCATCCCCTTTACGATGAACGGGTGCGATCGCTGATTGACTTTAGTGTCTATCTCGACATCAGCGACGATGTAAAAATTGCTTGGAAGATCAAGCGCGACATGGCCGAGCGGGGTCACAGCTACGAAGACGTGATTGCCTCTATCAATGCCCGTCGCCCCGACTTCATGGCCTATATCGATCCCCAAAAGCAGTACGCTGACGTGGTCTTGCAAATTCTGCCGACCCAGTTGGTCAAAGAGGAAAAAGTCGGCAATATCCTGCGGGTACGGATGCTGCAACGGGAAGGCATCCCCGGCTTTGAGCCAGTCTATCTTTTTGATGAAGGCTCCACGATTACTTGGATTCCCTGCGGTCGTAAGCTCACCTGCTCTTATCCGGGCATCCGCCTCAGCTATGGGCCTGATGAATACTATGGTCACCCCGTTTCGGTGTTAGAAGTGGACGGTCGCTTTGAAAAACTCGATGAATTGATCTACATCGAAAGCCACCTGAGCAACACCTCCACCAAGCACTATGGTGAAATGACGGAACTGCTGCTGAAGCACCGTGACTATCCGGGTTCCGATAATGGTTCGGGTCTGTTCCAAGTGCTGACGGGGCTGAAAATGCGGGCGACCTATGAGCGCTTGACCTCGCGGGATGTGGCCACTGTCACCAACCGCTAATTTGGCCTGCCACATTGAGGGCACTGATGCAACCGCACCATCGATCGCTATGGTCATCGTTTTTGGTCTTTATCCTCTGCTGGTTGGTTCTCACCTGTGGCCAGCCAGCCTTCGCTGCCGATAGCGATGACCTGATCTTTGTCCCCCGCCAAGCCCAGAGTGTCCTCAAGCTCAATCAACGTCCCAGTAGCGATCCGCTGCGTTTTTTGTGGGAGCGTTTTGGGGTATCCCAACTGGCTCATTGGGGTTGGTCGTGGTCTGAGGTTAGTACTTGGGTGGGAGAAGGGGTGACGGTTGCCCAGTTCCCCTGTTCTGAAGTGTGTCCATCCCCGCGGCAGTTGTGGGTTCTGCCCCTGAAGCGGCCAGATGCAGCAACGGCTTTCTTAGAGACCTACTGGCAGAGCCATCCTTTTGAGGCGCAAGTCTATCAAAATATCCCCCTCCAAGTGGGTAAGGATTTGGTGACGGCACGACTGGGCGATCGCCTGCTCCTCGCTGCCGATGTGGAGACCATGATCGCTAGCTTGGGGTCAGCAGTAACCGCGGATGGCAATCTGGCGGGTTTGAGCTTTTATCAAGCGGCGCGATCTCAATTAGACGCTCAACCTACGGCCCTCTACTATGCCAACCTGCAATCCCTAAGTCGTGAGGATCGTGAACTGGCACCCACCTACGATCGCCTGCTGTTGGCCGTGAAGGCGCAAAACAACGAGCTGCATCTGGAAACGCTGCTGCACCGCACCAGTGATCCGACACTAGCTGCTGATCCCCTTGACCTTGAGTTCCGCCGTGCCCAAGAACCGCTGCCGACGGTGGTGGTTGCGGGTTCCCACTTGCCAGAGGGCTATAGCCAACTCACCAAGGCTTTGGCAGACTACCGCTTTGGCAGAACGCCCCAAGGGGATGAGATTGCCAGCCAACTGCTGCGGGATTTGACAGGAGAGATACCCTTGGACGTGACGAGGCAAATTTTTCCCTTGGCCAGCGATCGCTTTAGCCTTGCCCTTTGGCGCCAAGGCGATGAACAGTGGCAATGGTGGTGGCAGACGCGCAATACCCCAGAGGCGGCAACTGTGCTGCAACAATTGGATGATCTTGCCCGCGCCAATGGCTATGAGGTGAATCGCTTGGTCTTGAATAAAGAACCCGTCACTGCTTGGGTGAAATTAATTCTTGACCCGCAGACCAGTGAAGGCTTGGTCTCTGATGTGGCCGCGGCCTATGAGCAACGGGGCGATCGCCTGATCTTGGCCTCCTCCCTATCGGTACTGTTCCCTAGCCAGCATAAAAAGGTGTCTTGGCTGCCGGAGAACCTCCTGCGACAGCGGCAAGGGATTCGTGGGTTGGTCTATGCCCGTTGGCCAGAGCTATTTGCTCCCTTGAGCCAGCGTTGGCCGCTACTTCAGTATCTCAATGGCATCAGTGCCGGCTGGCTGGAACGTCTGCAAAGCATGACTTTGGTGAATTATGGCGTGCGCGATCGCTTGCAACACCTAGAACTGATTCTCAGCAGCAAAAAAGATTAGAACTGTTAACAAATCCTTAATACGCCTGTTATCAATTGTTGTACTGCCCTGGCTCAGGATTGGGTAAAGTAGGGAGTATTATCTTTGCAGACTGGGGTAAATATGACATCAGTCCTCGATGCGACCAATCGCGATCGCTTGATTGAAAGTGAAAGTTTAGCAGCCCGCACCCTACAGGCACGTTTGCGACTGGTGGAAGAGGTCTTGGTAGATGTCTTGGCGGCAGAATCCGGTCAAGAATTGGTTGATCTATTGCGGCGCTTGGGTGCTCTCTCTTCGCCAGAAGGCCATGCGCTCCATGCCCCAGAAGGGGAACTGCTGAAGGTCATTGAATCCCTCGAACTCAATCAAGCGATCAGAGCAGCGCGTGCTTTTAACCTCTACTTTCAAATTATCAACATTGTCGAGCAGCACTACGAGCAACAATACAATCGCGAACGAGCTGCCCAAGAGGGACTGTGCCGCCGCAGTGTCATGAGTGAACCGATTTCCGGTGTCAGTGGTGAAGGCTTTCCCTTGCCCCATCATGCTGCCAATGCAACGGATGTGCGCAGTGGACCGAGTGAACGCCTAGAGCATAGTCTCTACGAAGCCATTCCCGCCACTCAGCAGTATGGTTCCTTTGCTTGGCTTTTTCCGCGGCTGCATACACTGAATGTACCGCCGCGCCATATTCAAAAGCTGCTGGATCAACTGGACATTAAGCTGGTCTTCACCGCTCACCCGACAGAGATTGTGCGGCAAACGATTCGTGATAAGCAGCGGCGGGTTGCCCGCTTACTCGAGCAACTGGATGTGCTAGAGGGGGCTTCTCCGCACCTGACGGATTGGGATGCCCAAACCCTGCGGGCACAACTGATGGAGGAAATTCGCCTCTGGTGGCGCACCGATGAGCTGCACCAATTTAAGCCCGAAGTGCTCGACGAGGTGGAATACACCCTGCACTACTTTAAGGAGGTGATTTTTGCTGTTATTCCCAAGCTCTATCGCCGCCTTGGGCAAGCCCTACAGGAAACCTTTCCCCAGCTACAGCCACCCCGCTGCAGCTTCTGTCGCTTTGGCTCTTGGGTGGGGGGCGATCGCGATGGCAATCCCTACGTCAAACCAGAAGTAACGTGGCAAACCGCCTGCTATCAGCGCAACCTAGTTCTTGAGGAATATATTAAGTCCGTTGAGCGGTTGATCAATCTGCTGAGTTTGTCCCTGCACTGGTGTGATGTGCTGCCGGATTTACTGGATTCCCTTGAGCAGGATCAACGGCAACTCCCTAGCGTCTATGACCAGTATGCCGTGCGCTATCGGCAGGAACCCTACCGTCTGAAACTCACCTATGTGCTCAAACGGCTGCAAAATACCCGCGATCGCAACCGAGCGCTGCAAACCTACTGTATTCGCCGCCATGAGGCCGAAGATCTCAACAGCGGTCAATTTTATCGCCATGGTCAAGATTTTTTAGCGGAGCTGCTGCTAATTCAGCGCAACCTCAAGGAAACGGGACTGGCCTGCCGCGAACTGGATGATTTGATTTGCCAAGTCGAGGTTTTTGGCTTTAATTTGGCAGCCTTGGATATTCGCCAAGAAAGCACCTGTCACGCTGAGGCGCTTAATGAAATTACCGCCTATTTGGGCATTCTCCCCTGTCCCTATACGGAATTGTCGGAAACGGAACGCACTCGCTGGCTCCTCAGTGAACTCTCAACCCGTCGCCCCTTGATTCCGGGGGAACTCCCCTTTAGCGATCGCACCAATGAAATCATTGAAACGTTCCGCATGGTGCGGCAACTTCAGCAAGAGTTTGGCACTGATCTGTGCAATACCTACATCATCAGCATGAGCCACGAGGTCAGTGATCTGTTGGAGGTGCTCCTCTTTGCCAAGGAGGCGGGGCTGTTTGATCCAGCCACAGGGACAAGTACCCTGCAGGCCATTCCCTTGTTTGAAACCGTTGAGGATCTCAAGCACGCCCCGGCGGTGTTGACGGAATTGTTTTCTCTCCCCTTTTGCCGCAGCTATCTAGGCAGTCATAGTACTCCCTTTTTACAGGAAGTGATGCTGGGGTATTCCGACAGCAACAAAGATTCTGGCTTCCTCAGTAGCAACTGGGAAATTTATAAGGCACAGCAGCGGCTCCAGAAAATTGCGGAAAACTTTGGCTTCCAACTGCGGATTTTCCACGGCCGGGGTGGCTCTGTGGGACGGGGGGGTGGGCCTGCCTACGCAGCCATTTTGGCACAGCCAGAGCAAACGATCAAAGGACGAATCAAGATTACGGAGCAGGGCGAGGTGCTGGCTTCTAAATACTCGTTGCCGGAATTGGCGCTCTTTAACCTCGAAACAGTGGCGACAGCGGTGATCCAAGCGAGTTTGCTGCGCAGTAGTATTGATGAAATTGAGCCTTGGCACGAGATTATGGAGGAGTTGGCCACGCGATCGCGCCAATGCTATCGCCATCTCATCTATGAGCAGCCAGAATTCATTGAATTCTTTAACGAAGTTACTCCGATTCAAGAAATTAGCCAACTGCAAATTAGCTCCCGACCCACGCGGCGGGGAGGTAAGAAAACCCTTGAGAGTTTGCGGGCAATTCCTTGGGTCTTTAGTTGGACGCAAACCCGTTTCCTGCTGCCGGCTTGGTATGGTGTGGGCACTGCCCTGAAGGAATTCCTTGAGGAAAAACCCGCTGAGCATCTCTCCCTGTTGCGCTACTTCTACTACAAATGGCCCTTTTTCCGCATGGTGATCTCCAAAGTTGAGATGACCCTTGCCAAAGTGGATCTAGAGATTGCCCGCTACTATGTCCAAGAACTCAGCCAACCCCAAAACCGTGAAGCCTTTTTCCGCCTCTACGATCAGATTGCTCAGGAACATCGCCTGACCACGGAATTGGTGCTCACGATTACTGGCCATCAGCGGCTGCTCGATGGCGATCCCGCCCTGCAGCGATCGGTGCAACTGCGCAATCGCACCATTGTTCCCTTGGGGTTCCTGCAAGTATCTCTCCTGAAACGGCTACGCCAGCACAACAGCCAAACCACCTCTGGGGCGATTCTCCGCTCCCGCTATGGCCGGGGTGAGTTGCTGCGGGGCGCTCTCTTGACGATCAATGGTGTGGCGGCAGGTATGCGCAATACGGGCTAAACAATCATGAACCCGACGACTCGCACATTAACACCATCCCCGCTGCACTTCCGCATTGAGGACTATCACCGTTTAGCTGAACTCGGCTTTTTGGGCGAGGATGATCCCATCGAATTAGTGCGGGGAGAACTGATTAAGATGGCGGCTAAGGGGACAGCCCACGAAACCTGTATCACCCGACTCCTGCGGGTCTTAATGCCAATGGTGGGTGAGCGGGCAACCCTACGCTGTCAATCGCCGATTGTAATTGCAGATCACAGTGAACCTGAGCCAGACATTACCCTTGTTGACAATCGGGAGGATGATTACGCCACGGCGCATCCAACAGCAGCGGCAGTGCAATTGCTAATTGAGGTGGCGGACTCTTCCCTAGAGTACGATCGCGCTGTGAAATTGATGCTCTATGCCGAGGCAGGGATTCCCCACTACTGGCTTTTTAACTTGGTGGATCGCACTCTCGAAGCCTATAGTGAACCAGCGCAAATTACACCGACAACCTTTGGGTATTTGAATCGGCGAATTGTGCCCGCGACGGGAGCGATCGCCCTGCCGATCACTGAACAACGGCTCCCCTTGAGTCGTATCTTCCCCTAGACTTCTGCAAAAACCGTTAATAGTGGCTGTTTTGGGAAAGACCCTTGATATAATCGCAACGATTCTCTTATTGACGACGCTATGAGCCACTGGCAACAGATTACGGGTGGTGTGACTGCCGCCAAAGGCTATCGAGCTGCGGGCATTGCGGCAGGACTGAAGGCTTCGGGGGCACTGGATTTGGCCTTGATTGTTTCCGATGTGCCGGCGATCGCCGCTGGGGTATTTACGACGAACCACATGTGTGCGGCACCTGTCACCTACTGTCGTCAGCGGTTACAAACGAAGGGAACAGCGCAGGCGATTTTGTGTAATTCCGGTCAGGCCAATGCGGCTACGGGAGAACAGGGCTGGCAGGCGGTTTTCGCCCAAGCAGATATGGTGGCAACGGCCTTGGGGGTAAGTCCAGAGATGGTGCTCGTGGCTTCGACGGGGGTCATTGGTCAACCCATTCCTCTTGAGAAAATGCGCCAAGCTCTACCGACACTGACAGCGAACTTGAGTGATGCAGGTGGAGATGCCGCGGCGCGGGCAATTATGACCACAGACTTGGTGCCCAAGCAAATTGCCCTCGAAGCCGAGTGGGAGGGGCAGCCCATTCGCATTGGCGGTATGGCCAAGGGGTCAGGGATGATTCACCCGAATCTGGCGACGATGCTGGCCTTTATTACCTGTGATGCTGCTGTGTCGCCCCCTCTGTGGCAGGAGATGCTCCAACGCGCCTGCGATCGCTCCTTCAATCAAATTACCGTTGATGGCGATACCAGCACCAATGACAGTGTGATTGCTTTGGCCAATGGACAATCGCGCACCCCTGCGATTACGGCGCCGGGCGCAGCAGCCAGCCGCCTTGAGGAAATGTTAACGGCGGTCTGTGTCCATTTAGCCAAGGCGATCGCCCGTGATGGCGAGGGGGCGACCTGTCTCATTGAAGTTCAGGTGAGTGGTGCCAGTGATGATGCCGCTGCCCGTCAAGTGGCCAGAACCATTGCGGGTTCAATGCTCGTCAAATCAGCCATCTATGGACGGGATCCCAACTGGGGACGCATTGCCGCCGCTGCTGGCCGCGCTGGGGTGCCCTTTGATGCCAGTAATCTGGCCATTTCCCTTGGGGGAATTGCCATGATGCGCCAAGGTCAACCCTTACCCTTCGATCGCGCCGCTGCCAATGCCTACTTAGTCAATCAAGCCGCCGCTAGTAGCGATCCCAGTGGCCAGCAGTCCCTCGAACAGCCGGTGGTGATTGAAGTCAGTATTGGTCATGGCAGTGGTCGAGGTGTCGCTTGGGGCTGTGATCTCAGCTATGATTACGTTAAAATTAATGCCGAGTACACCACCTAGTCCTACAGCTGGGCAACGAACACAGGGGTGTCCCCACGCCGCCGGCCTTAATGAAAATTTTAATTGTTGAAGACGATCAAACCATCGCCAACTTAATTGCCGAATCCCTAGCCCATCAGCGCTACACCCCTGAAGTGGTACATGATGCCGAATCAGCTCTTGAGTATTTAGAGGCCACTGCCTTTGACCTACTGATTTTAGATCTGGGCTTACCGCGCATGGACGGCCTAAGACTGTGCCAAATCCTTCGCCAGAGAGCCTACCAGCTGCCTATTTTGATCCTAACGGCTCGAGACACCAGTACTGACAAAGTCATGGGTCTTGATGCCGGCGCCGATGACTACCTAGTCAAGCCCTTTGATCTGGCTGAACTGTTGGCCAGGGTACGTGCCCTACTGAGGCGTCAGTCGTTACCATTTTCCTCTGTTCTTAGGTGGGGCGCCCTCACCCTGTATCTAGACAAAGCCAAAGTCACCTATAACAACCAAGAGCTCCAGCTGACCCCCAAAGAGTATGCCATTTTGGAGGTGTTGTTGCGTAACGGCAGTCGCATCCTTAGCCGCTCAGCAATTATCGATCATGCGTGGTCATTGGAGGAAGTGCCAGGGGAAGAAGCCGTTAAAGTACACTTAAAGAGACTGCGGCACAAACTGAACGCAGGCGGAGCTCCTCCTAATTTTATTGAAACTGTCTATGGTTTTGGCTATCGGCTTAATCCCAACTTTGAATCGCCGAGTTAGCAATCTGCGGCATCGCCTATTTTTTATATACTTTTTGGTGATTACTGGAATTTTATCTATCTCTTCATTCTCAATTTACTCTCTGATTGTTTATGACCGCTACAATCAACTCGACGATCATCTAAAAGAAGTAGGCACCCAGTCTGCAAATATCTTGGAAATCCTGCAGCACGAGTATGAAGAGTTAAAGAAAGAACCAAAATATAAAGGGTATGTTCCTAAAAATGTTTCAGGAGACTTGCAACCAATTACAGTTTCTCAATTAATGGGCAAGTATTATTTTGAGTCTGTCTATGAAGTCATGACAAACTTCCCCAGTCATTTTTCTCAGAGTGTTCAATGGTATGACAAGGATAAGAAATTAATTGTTTATGAAGGCAGAAGGATGGACAAAGTGAGTATACCGAATCATCTTTCTGACGCTGGAACAATTGTCAAAGAAGATCAATATCGCTATTTCTTTCTGCCGGTATATGCCAGAGCAAACAAAATGGAGCCTCATCGCCAAGCCATTGGCTATGTCTGTGTCATAGAATCAACCGCTGAGTTAGATCGGGAGCTAGAATACTTAAAATCTATCTTTCTATTGAATATCCTCGGCATTAGTATGATTACGCTTTTGGCAGCATTTTGGTTAACTAATCAAAGTCTTCAACCGATTCTCATTTCACTCAATCAATTAAAACAATTCACTGCAGATGCCTCCCATCAATTGCGACATCCCCTAACGGCAATTCAATCTTCGATTTCCTTGCTAGAGCAATACTCCAAGAATCTTGAACCATCCCAATCAAATAAATTCAAAGTAATTTTATCCGCCTGTTACCAGATGAATACCTTGATCAATCAGCTATTGCTTCTAGCGCGTATGGATCATCATAAACTTGATCAGAGTCAATGGGTCAATGTTGACTTGGATGAGCTATTGGAGTCACTCGTTGAGCTACAGTACGATCGCGCTAAGAAGAAACAGATTCATCTGACCTATCACTGTGATACCAATGCCTATGTCTATGGCAATCCTGAACAAATTTATGAGATTTTTAGCAATCTTTTGGATAATGCGCTTCACTATACCCCTAGCCATGGGGCTGTAACCATTAACCTCAAAAAAAGGGGGGCGTTTGCGATTGTTGAGGTTCAGGATACTGGCATCGGTATTCCTCCCGAAGACATCTGCCAAGTGTTTAATCGCTTTTGGCGTTCTCAGGAGGCACAGTTGTACCATGCCCAAGGCTCAGGGTTAGGTTTAGCAGTGGTGAAGGCGCTGGTTGAGCACTATGGGGGCACGGTAGACGTCCAGAGTCAGCGGCATCAGGGAACCACCTTTACAGTCAAGCTCCTCGCCCGCTCCTAAGTACAGCAACCTTCCCTAGATTGTTACTTTTCTTGAGCACAATCATAGAGTAAAAGCCCATTGAACAAGGAGCAACCTATGAATAGTTACGGTTCAAAAGCCCTCTGCCTATTTGTCTCCCTAGGATTGGCAAGCACAATGGCGAGTTGCAGCAATCTCAGTGCCGGTAATGAAGAGGGAGGGGTGTCCTATGAGTTCCCAGCGCCGGCTGCCAGCGCTTCTGCTGTCGCTGCTACGAAAAACCGAACCATTGGCTCCAGCATTTACCTGATGGCCGAAGGAGGTGAATGGGGCGAAGGCGAGGAAGGTGGAGAGGGTCGTTATCGACGCCGACGCTGGTGGTCCTATTCCCATTCGTAAAGTTAGAGCAGGAAGTCCGAATTCCGAGGTGAGGAATCTACAGCCTTCAGGCCGGGGAGGATGTCAACCTTGTTTTTCCTCCCCCCAAGTTGTTGTCTTTATGGGTCAGCCCCTAGGAAAGCAAGCCAATGCTACTGCAAGTCCATCAAGTCTTAACCTCTGAAGAACTGCATCGCCTAAATGTCATCCTTGAGTCAGGGGTCTTTGTAGATGGCAAATTGACTGCCGGGCTCTATGCAAAAACGGTTAAAGACAATCAACAATTGGCGCAAGACAGTGAGGCGTATGCGCTGGCTTCAGAAATCGTGCTTGCAGCCTTAACAAGAAATCATCTCTTCCAAGCCTATCTGCAACCTAAGGTCATCCGTCCCATCCTTTTTAGCCGCTACGAACCCGGCATGGTCTATGGCAGCCACATGGATAATGCCCTAATGGGTAGCGGTGAGCAGTTGAGTCGCTCTGATGTGTCCCTCACCCTCTTTCTGAGTGATCCTTGTACCTATGAAGGGGGAGCCTTGGTTCTCGATACCAGTTTGGGCGAACAGTCCTTTAGGTTGCCTGCGGGCTCAATGATTGCGTATCCAGCCATCTTTTTGCATCGAGTGGAACCGCTGAGTCAGGGTGTTCGCCTTGTAGCAGTCACATGGGTGCAAAGTTTAATTCGCGATCCCTTGGAACGAGAACTGCTGTTTGAACTGGATACTGTTCGCCGCAGCATTTTTGAAAAACAGGGGAAAACCATTGAGTTTGACCTGCTCTGCAAGGTGCACGCCAATTTACTGCGCAAATGGGCAGATGTTTAAGCCAAGGTATTCCTTTCAGGAATCTACTGAGTTGAATGGAGACGGGCGAGAATGAAAATACGTCAACTGCATCGTCAAGTCGCGATCGCGCTGTGGCTGCCCTTGGGGTTAACGATGTGGACAGGCTTGGCCTATCGGTTGGGTCGCAGTTGGTTAGGACTATCCAAAGACTTTGGCAAATTGATGATGACAATCCATACGGGCGCCTTTTTGGGGGAGTCCTTCAGTTTGCTCTATGTGCTCTGCTTGGGCTTAGGGGTGGTCGTACTGACCGTCAGTGGTTTTAGGTTAATCAATCCCAGACGACTCAAGCAGTACCACCGGCTGGCTCAGCCAAGCAGCAGCCTGAGACTCATCCATCAGTATGGAGCTATTGTTGTCTTGCTGCCGCTTTTGGTGAGTGCCATCACAGGAGTTGCTTACCACTTGAGTCAACAGTGGCTGCATTTGCCAAAACAGCGGCTGGCTGTCTTACTCCAGATCCATGAAGGAGCCTATTTGGGTGTTGCCTTCAAGCCTCTCTACATCTTGGCGCTCAGTGGCGTCTTGCTCCTGATGTTTTTAACGGGCTGGAAAATGCGCGGTAAGCGCTTCGGGTGATCTCGCCAGCAGCACCGCCTAGATGGTGGGGATCGCTTACTCAGATTCCTAAGAACCTTCTGCCCTTGGTTGGCCTCTTGACCATAGCTGCTTCAGTACAAGGGAGCTTTGATTGCCAACTACGACGACTCCATTGAGGGCACAATCGGTGCTGAACAGAGGCTCGAAATTTTTGGACGATCAACAGCGAGTCTTCTAAAACAGGTTTCCAGTTGAAATAAATTTGCAATAATAAATAGGGGAGCACGACAGTGTTCACAGGCTCCCCAATCCTGCCGATCGCCCCAGAACATCCTAGGAGAACGCCAGCAAAAATTTACGAGGATGTTATCGATGGCAACAATTGGCTTATTTTATGGAACCCAAACTGGCAACACCCAGATGATTGCAGAGAAAATCCAGTCCGCCTTTGCCAATGCTGCGGTGGTAGAACTGCATGATATAGCATCAGCAAGTCCCTCTGACTTTGAGGCCTACGATCGTCTGATTATCGGCTGTCCAACGTGGAATGTGGGCGAACTTCAAGCCGACTGGGAGGGCTTTTACGAGGAGCTAGACAGCATTGATTTCACTGGCAAAAAAGTGGCCTACTTTGGCGCAGGAGATCAAGTGGGCTATGCTGACAACTTTGGCGATGCCATTGGTATTCTTGAGGCAAAAATTAGTGAACGGGGTGGTGAGACGGTAGGATACTGGTCAACGGCGGGGTATGAATTCAATGCCTCCCAAGCGCTGCGGGGAGATCGGTTTGTGGGTCTACTCATTGATGAAGACAACCAGTCCGATCTTACGGATCAACGCGTTCAGCAGTGGGTCGCACAACTCAAGCAAGAGTTTGGTCTCTAGACGGTTTTGGGGCAACTCAGTGAATGCGGGGTTGCCTCTCTTTTGAATTTTGATAATAGTAATCATTCCGTTTTTGGGTATGGGAATGATGTCCGTCCCCCTCTACACACCTATTGATCCAGCCACAACTGTGGCGAAAGCCTACCCAGCTTTTGAGCTAGGCCGCAATGCATCCCTCGTGCTGCGGGAGCGTGTTTGGCTGATTCAAACAGGGATTATTGAGATCAACCTCGTCGACAGCGACGGCAACCTCTGTTTTATTGGGTTAGGGACGGCGGGAATGGCCGTTTGTGGCTCCCCTGATCTTTGCTATGAAATACAGGCGCTAAGCCCAAGTCGCCTCCTCTCATTTACGGCCGCTGAGGTACACGCATCTGCCCACTTACCACGCCTCATTTGCGAGGGGCAACAGTATCGGCAGTACTACAGTGATCTGTTACTGAAGGCCGGTCATTATCCCACTGCTGTGCAGCGATTGTATGAAGTTTTAGTGGTTTTGGGGCAAATGATTGGCGTCAGCACCCCCGCGGGTGTTCGTCTCCCTGTGCGGCTCACCCATGCCCAACTGTCCCGCTACACAGGCATTACTCGGGTAACCGTAACCCGCTTGCTCCACCAACTGCGTCAGCAACAGCAGCTCCGCTGGGGGCGCGATCGCCACCTGATTCTTCTTGGCCAAGATTCATGCTGCCCAAAGAACAGGGGTTAGTGTAGCTTAGCCAAGAGCGCCGCTTCCACTTCCTGCTGCAGGGGCTCGGGTTGAAGATCCGTCAGTTGTTCAAGGGCAAAGGCCTTGACCAGCAAATCCTGCGCTTGGCTCACCTCTAGACCCCGACTGCGCAGATAGAACAGATCCTCGCTGGCCAGTTGACTCACCGTGGCACCATGGGAGCACTTGACGTTGTCGGCAACAATCTCCAATTGAGGCTTGGTATCAATACGCGCTTTGTCCGAAAGCAGCAGGGTGCGGTTCAGTTGACTGGCATCGGTTAGTTGGGCAACCTGTGGCACAACAATACGGCCATTAAAAATGCCGTGGGCGCGATCGCCAAGAATGCACTTGTGAATCTGTTCACTGCCGCTATGGGGAGCATTAAAGAACACTGCCGAGTGGGTGTCCATAATTTGGCTATCCATGGCGATCGCCAGTCCCTTCAGGATTGTCTGGCTGCCACTGCCTTGGATCTGCACCTGCCAATTGTGGCGGCTCAAGCATCCCCCCAAATCAACGGCGTGCCCCTCGTAGTCACTGTCTTGGGCTTGGCACACCGCTGTACAGCCAATGTGAATCGCCGTTGGTGATTGGTGTTGAATCCGCACATGGCGCAGGCGGGCACTGGCGCCTAGGGAGAGTTCCGTGACACTGTTGGTGAACTGTTGATCGCCCGTGAGGGACAAAAAGCGTTCAATTAGGGTAGCTTGACCGTGGGCAGCCACTTCAACCGAGAGGCGCGGTGAAACAACGCTCTGCTGCTGCCGACTACTGACACAGAACACCTCCACAGGTTCAGGGAGAGTCCCCGATAGACGCAGACAAACCCGATCCGCAAGCATGGCGGTATTGAGATCACTAAAGACCTCTGGGGGCGCGATCGCTGGTAGGGAAGGGGGCAATAGCTCAACCCCAGCGGCATTCACACGGGAGAGTTCTCCGCAAAAATAGCCATCAATCAGAACAATTTGGGCAACGGTTGGAAAGCTGCGCTCACACAGCAGATGCCGCACTTCGGCAACAATTTCTGGATTGAGGGGGGCAATGGGGGCTTGGAAGGATCGCGTCCGTAAAGCCGATAAATCCGTAAAGCGCCAATCCTCATCGCGGGGGGTGGGCAAGGTTTGCTCATGGAGGCGATCGCGGGCCGCTTGCCGCAGGGATTCTAACTCAGCATGGCGCGGGGGCGGTGCGCAGTTTAATAGATCATTGAGTTCATTCGTGCGACTGGCCTTGGGCAGATCCGCTTGATCGGAATTGGCGTTGACTGTAATGGTCATGATACAGCCCCCTCCTCTTCGCGAACCCAGTCATAGCCCCGCGCTTCCAGTTCTAGGGCCAGTTCCTTCGACCCTGTGAGGATAATCCGACCCCCCTCCATCACATGGACATAGTCAGGCACGATATAGTCCAGCAGCCGTTGATAGTGGGTAATCAGGAGAATGCAGTTATCGGGACGAGTCAGTTGGTTGACCCCATTGGCGACAATGCGCAGGGCATCAATATCAAGCCCAGAGTCGGTTTCATCGAGAATGGCTAGAGTCGGCTCCAGCAGAGCCATTTGCAGAATTTCGTTGCGCTTTTTCTCGCCGCCAGAGAAGCCCTCATTCACCCCGCGATTGAGGAAGCCTTCATCCAACTTCACCAGTTCAATTTTCTGTCGCACGAGATCATCAAAGTCAAAGGCATCCAGTTCCTCGAGACCTTGATGCTTGCGCTTGGCGTTGTAGGCCACCCGCAAAAAGTCGAGATTGCTCACCCCCGGAATTTCAAGGGGGTATTGAAACGCCAAAAAGACGCCTTCACGGGCACGCTCTTCAGGGGGCAAGTCCAAGAGATTCTTGCCTTTGTAGAGCACTTCGCCACCAGTTACGGTGTAGTCGGGATGACCCGCGAGAATTTTTGAGAAGGTGCTTTTGCCGGAGCCATTGGGACCCATGATGGCGTGAATTTCCCCAGCGCGAATCGTCAAGTTCAGGCCTTTGAGAATGGGGGTGTCCTCCACACTGGCCGTTAACTCTCGAACTTCTAAAATGACTTCGCTGTCGGGACGAATCACGCCTTACCTCCCTTGCATCGTTCATAATTTTTTAATGTAGCGCAGCGGGCTGGCGATCGCGATTGAGTTTCTTGGCAGAGGAGTATTGACGACAACAGTACACCGGCACCGCTGTCAAACCATGCCCACAGGAGAAAATCAACCACCTTTTATGACACTCTCAACAACCACCATTCCCGAACTGGAACGCCTCCATCAGCAGGCCAGCCGCTGGCAATGCCTCGCACCGCGAGAGCGCATGGGCTATCTTCAAGCCATGAAGACCCTTGCCCGTCGCCATGCTCCAGAATGGGTGACCTTGGCCTGTCAAATCAAAGGTATTGACCCCCAGGGGGTTTGGGCAGGGGAAGAATGGACAACAGGCCCTTTGGGCTTAATTCTCAAGCTCGATCACTATCTCCATGCCCTGCGTCACGAGGCAACTCCTCCAGTGCCGCGCTGGCGAACTGCCCCCAGTGGTCAGGCGATCGCTGACATTCTGCCGCGCAATTGGCAAGAGCGTTTACTTTGGTTTGGGGTGAAAGCCGAAGTTTGGCTCCAACCCGATCAACCCCCAAGTCAGGGCAGTGCTTACCGTAACCCACCGCCGCCGGGGGTCGCTGTGGTGCTGGGGGCGGGCAATATCACATCATTGTGCTTGGCGGATGCCCTCTATCAACTGGTGGCGGCCAATCGAGTGGCACTACTGAAGATGAATCCCCTCTTGGCGCCTTTGACGGAGTGTTTTCGCAAGATTTGTGCGCCCTTAATTGAGGCGGGTTTCCTTGAGATTGTTGAAGGAGATGCCGCCCTAGGGGAAGCCCTCTGCCATCATCCATTGACGCAGCACATTCATATTACTGGGTCCCACCACACCTACAATCGTCTAGTTTGGGGGGAAACCGCTGCAGAACAGGCCATTCGCAAAGCCCGCCAACAACGGAAGCTGACCAAACCCGTGACAGCAGAATTGGGAAATGTCACTCCCCTGTTGATCGTTCCCGGCGAATGGACAGCAGCAGAACTGACCTACCAAGCCCGCCAAGTGGCCAGTGCCCTTGTCCATAACGCCAGCTTTAACTGCATTGGGGCGCAAATCCTCGTCACGGCTGCGGGATGGCCCCAGCGAGAGGCATTCCTCAACACCCTGAAGGCACAACTGCAAGCGATTCCCCCTCGCCCTGCCTATTATCCGGGCGCGATCGCCCGCTATGAGTCGTTTCTGGCGGATTATCCCCAAGCCACAGTGCTGAGTCCCGCTGTCGAAGGCACGATTCCCTGGACCCTGATTGAAGGCCTCACCCCCACGGCCAATCCCCGCATTTTCCAAGAGGAGGTCTTCTGTGGTCTGTTGGCAGAGGTGCAATTGCCCGTTAGCGATGCCGCCGCCTACCTCACCACTGCCGTGCCCTTTGTCAATGAGCGGCTCTGGGGTACCCTCGGCTGTAGTCTAATCGTTGATCCGCGTACTGAGGCCAGCTATGCAGACGTGCTGGAACAGGCGATCGCCCAATTGCGCTATGGTTCTATTGCCATCAATGCATGGGTTTCCTTGGCCTATGGGTTGGGCTGTACCCCTTGGGGAGCCTTTCCTGGACATACACCAGCGGCCATTGGTTCTGGGGTGGGCGTGGTTCACAATAGCTTTCTGTTTGACTATCCCGAAAAAGCCGTGGTTCGTGTTCCCTTCCAGTTACCGGTCACGCCCCCTTGGTTCTATGGCCATCGCAGCCTACCCCAACTGGCGCAGGCGGTCATGGACATTTACGCTGGCGGCAATCCCTTGGGTTGGCTGTCCCTCTTGATGGCGGCGATGCGGGGCTAGGCTCATAGCCGAACGGTGACGGTTTTCCCCCCTTGAGGCAGTGTCAACTCCTGTGTGCGGGTTTGGCCTTGGGCTGTCACTGTTAGGCGATAGCGACCAAGATAGCCGCGTCCTTGCCATTGGCCTTGGGCATTGGTTTGACCCGTCACCCTTGTCCACCAGTCCTCAAAAAGGAGTTTGCGGTAGGCGATCGCCGCTGGCTTGGCGGAAAAGTCTTGGCGATAGAGTCCGGCTTGGGGACGCCAATGGTTCCCCGCCCAAAAGCCCCAAAGCAAAATTTCCTTGACTGCGGGGTGGGCAAAACCAATGCGGTAAATTTGGCGCAGGGTCTGGGCCTGCTGTTGTTCGTCCGCCAAACTCACACTCACTTCGGTAATTTTCAAGGGCAGATTGAACTGGGCGAGGGTATCGAGGGCACGCTGCATTTTGGCCTCATCCAAGGGATATTCCAGATGGGCTTGAATACCGATCCCGCCAAGGGGAACCCCTTGCGCCAAGAGACGACGAATCTGCTCAACATAGTCATTCAGGCGATCGCCCTCAATGATGCCGTAGTCGTTGACATAGAGAATCGCATCGGGATTGCCCTCACGGCACCATGCAAACATCTCTTTGACAATGCCCTCACCCAAGCGACTGCGGAAAAAATTGCCATGGAGCATCTCATTGTTGACATCAAATTCGTTGATCCGACCGCGATAGTGGCGACACACGGCAATGGCATGGTTTTTCACCGCTGCGCGCAATTGCTCTGGTGGCAGTGTTTTCAGCCATGGGGGATTAAACTGCTCTACTTCCCAAAAAAGGGTATGCCCCCGCATTGGCCAGCCTTGGGCCTGCACCCAGCTGAAAATGGTGTCAGCCATGGTAAAGTCCAGCTTGCCCTGCTCTGGCTCCAATTGATACCACTTGAGGGCATTTTCATGAACCGCCGCATTGAAGTTTGCCTGAGCCGTTTGTTTGTACCAAGGCGCAGCCGCGGGTGGGGAGGGGCGAAACATCTCGGTGTCAAGGGCAACGCCAAAGGGAAAGGCATGGCTTTGCTGCAGCAGTTGGATGCGGGCATGGGGAATCGGACGGCCTTGGCCATTCTCAACAACGACGGTGAGGGGCGCCTGTCGCAATTGCTCAATTTGCTGGCTGAGGGCATCAGTGGCCACAGAAGAGGCAGAGGTACCACAGGCAACCACTAAAAGAGCGGCCAAGCAACTCAACCAGAGAAAACGGCGCCAGTTCAGCATGAATCAATCCTTAGATCACTAGAGCTTCAGACGGATTGTCGCTATCCTAAGCTCCCTAATGGGTCACTTGAATCCCCTGTTGACGCAGTTGTTCGACAAAAAACTCTTCGAGGGTGGGGCGCGCAAGGCGCAGTTGGAGGATTTTGCCGCCCATCTCTTCAACGAGGGTGAGGAAGCGTTGGAGGGGAATTTTGATCACGCCTTGCCAGCGATCGCCCTGAATTTCTAAGGAATAGAGCCATTCCTGAAGGCCATCCACATGACCGCCTTTGCCCACCACGTGATAAGCTTCGCTACTGCCAAGGAGTTCATCCACACCGCCTGCGCAAATCAATTGCCCTTGCGCCAAAATACCAATGCGATCGCAAATGGCCTCGACATCCGCCAGCACATGGCTATTAAAGAAGATAGTCTTACCCTGCTGTTTTAAAGAAAGAATGATCTCGCGAATTTGGTAGCGGCCAAGGGGGTCGAGACCCGACATGGGTTCGTCCAAAAAGACCACTTCGGGATCGTTAATCAGGGCTTGCGCCAATCCTACCCGCTGCACCATCCCCTTCGAGTAGCGGCGCATTTGCTTTTTGCGGGCATCCTTGAGGTTGAGGCCCACCATTTCCAACAGCAGAGGAATGCGTTCCTTGCGGGTGGCAGCACTGAGGCCAAAGAGTCCCGCCGTAAACTCTAGAAACTCCCAAGCGGTTAAATAGTCGTAAAAGTAGGGATTTTCCGGCAGGTAGCCAATCCGCTGTCGCACAGCGCGATCGCCCAAGGGATGTCCCAGCAGCGTACCCTGCCCTGCACTGGGTTGCACTAGCCCCAAGAGAATCTTCAGCAGGGTGGTTTTACCGGCACCATTGGGTCCCAGCAGGCCAAAGGTTTCCCCTTGGTGCACTTGCAGCGAGACAGACTTGAGGGGCGTGAGCACCGTCCGCAGCCAAAATCCGCTACGGTAGGACTTTTGTAAGTTCTCAACCGCCACCACAGGGGGGCGATCGCCCGCAGCGTCAGCCAGCATATCGGAGATTCACCTCAGGAAGAACGAGGGCGATGGAAATGCAAACCCACCAAAGCATCATAGAGAAAGGGCAAGAAATTCCCTGGTTCCAATATACCAAGGGTTTGTTTGCAGCCGTGGGCATCGAGAAGCGGTTTAACGGCGTAGTAGGCCGGCTGCACTTTGTACCAAGGAATATTCGGCCAGAGGTGATGGATGAGGTGATAGTTTTGGCCAAAAATGAGAATGTTCAGGAGGCGACTGGGATAGACCCGCGCATTGTGCCAGCGATCGCGCTCGGTATGGGGACGATGGGGAAAATAGTCAAAAAATAGCCCCAACATCAGACCCACCACCCCAGCGGGCAAAAACCAATAGTTGAGCACGTAGTCTAAATAGCCATTAAGCGCCGCAAAGGTGACAATGCCCACCAGCGTCAAGCGACTGAGAAACCACTCTAGGAGTTCGTACTTCCGCCAAAGCTGCCGCTTAAAAAAGAAAACCTCGTGGTAGAAAAAGCGGGGCGCGATTAGCCACAGGGGACCCCCTTTGGAAACATAATGGTCGGGATCGTTTTCGGGATCATTGACATGGGCATGGTGCTGCATGTGCACCCGCGTAAAGACAGGGAAAACAAAGCCCAACATCAGGGCACTGCCATGACCCATAATTGCATTCATGATGCGGTTACTGTGGGCAACATTGTGGGAGGCATCGTGGATTACTGTGCCCATGAGGTGCAAGGCCAGCATATTGGCCACAAATGAGACCCAGCCCGGCCAGTGACCCTGAAAGTAGCCCCAAGTGGATAGAATGGCGATCGCAAATGCGGCAAAAAACATCACTAAAGTGGGATTAAAGCCCACTGGTGGACCTAAAAATTCCTTGGGAACCGTGGCCGGGATCGCTGCCTCCGTGATCATCCGCGCGGTCGCTCCTCACATTGTTGCAAAATGTTACCTTCATACTATGTAGGCTAATCAGCGGTACAAAATCAAGTCGCACGATCCCAAAAGTGGGTCACCGCCCTTTGCTCAAGGATGGCCCTAGAACCGTTGCTCTAGTGGAGCCACAATGCTACAAACGCTGCGGATTCAGAACTTTGCCCTCGTTGCGGAGCTAGAGGTGACCTTTCAGCGGGGGTTGAATGTCCTCACGGGGGAAACGGGGGCAGGCAAGTCGATTCTCCTCGATGCCATTGATGCTCTCCTTGGGGGGAAGCTCTCGGCGCGGCAATTGCGATCGGGGACAGAGCAGGGCTGTATCGAAGCTATTTTCACCCTGACCCCCCCAGTGAGAGACTGGCTGGCCACCCTAGAAATTGATGCTGAAGGGGATGAGGTGATCTGTAGCCGCGAGTTTAGTCTCAAGGGGGAAACCTTTCGCAGTCGCAGCCGGGTCAATGGTGTGCTAGTGAATCGCCAGCAACTTCAGGAATTGCGGCGGCACCTTGTGCGCCTGACAGCTCAAGGACAGGCAGTGCAACTGGCCAGCGCTTCTCAACAGCGGGATTGGCTCGATCGCTATGGGGGCGAGGCCTTAATGAGCCAGCGGCAGCGGGTGGCAGACGCCTACCGAGTATGGCAACAACGGCAACGGGAATTGCAGGATTTTGCCGCTCAGGAACAGCAACGGCTCCAGCGACTCGACTTACTGCACTTTCAACTGCAAGAACTGCTGCCGGCTGCCCTAGACGACCCTGAAGAACTGACCCAATTGCAACAGGATTACCAACGCCTCAGCCATGTGCAGGAACTGCAAAGCCAAAGCCAACAGGCCTATTACCTCCTCTACGAAGGGGAACCCAGTGTGGTGACGTTGCTGGCGCAAGCCCAAGGGGCACTGCAATCCATTGTCGACTGGGATCCAGCGCTTCAGCCGATGAGCGAATTGTTAGAGGGGGCGATCGCCCACACCGAAGAAGCCGCCCGCCAACTGCGCAGTTATGCTGATCGCCTCGATGCGGATCCAGCTACGCTCGATGCCCTAGCTCAGCGCATTCACCAATTACAACGCCTGTGTCGCAAGTATGGCTCTGATTTGGCCAGTGTTATTGCCTATCGCGATCGCATCCAAGCAGAATTAGCAGCCCTGAGTCAACAATCCATCAGCCAAGAGCGCCTAGCGGCAGAAGTTGCCCAACTGCGGCAGGCCCTTGAACAAGCCAGTGCTGAACTTCACGAATTACGACTAAGGGCGGCAGAACGCCTCGAACAAGACCTCCTTACCCACCTTTGCCCCCTTGGACTTCCCCAAGCCCGTTTTACTGTGCAGTTGACGACCACAGAAGCCAGTAGTAGCGGCAGTGATGAGATTACCTTTCTCTGGAGCGCCAACCCCGGTCAACCCCTGCAACCCCTTGGGGAGGTGGCCTCTGGCGGTGAAATGAGCCGATTTTTACTGGCGTTGGAGACCTGCTTGACGACACAGCAAACACCGAAAACGTTGATTTTTGATGAAATTGATGTCGGGGTCTCTGGCCGCGTCGCGGGGGCGATCGCCGAGAGTTTAAGCCGATTGGGGCAAACCCATCAGGTGTTGTGCGTTACCCATCAATCCTTGATTGCGGCAGCGGCTAATCATCACTATTTGGTGCAAAAGGACATTGATCCCAGTACCGCCACAACGGTAATTCGTGTGCAATACTTAACCAGTGAGGCACGTGTCCAAGCCCTTGCGGATTTAGCGGGGGGCGATCGCTCGGCAATGGCACTGTCATTTGCCAGTGGCCTATTGGCACAGCAACAACGCCCCTTTCCGCCTAGCGCCAAAGGAATTAGCATGAAAACCTAACGATTTGATGTCCATATCCTTACAGTAAAATAAGTTTGATAGCAACATTACCGTTTGGCCGTTCTCAATGCAGCGTTCTTCCTATCCTGCCGGGGGGGATGAGTTAATGACCATTGATCAAGTGCAGCAAACTCTCCGCCGCTCCCGTGCGTCTATTTATCGTTATGTCAACACCAATCATGAAACCATGAATCCCCCCTTTGATCCCCAACGCCTCAATCCAGAGCATCGCAAAAGCCGTCGTGAACCGCTGCTGTTTCACCCCAATGAAGTGGCTCGTTTTGCCCGTGACGTGATGGGCATTACCACCCTCCAAGTGGAATTAAAAACCACGCCCCCCAATCCGACAGATGATCTCCTCAAGGAAATTCTCGGGGAATTAAAGCACATTCGCGAGGTTCTAGAGCGGGTGGAGAAGTTACTAGGAAGCTAGGCAGGTATAATACGTCTGTTTCATTTGCGCATTGACCACACATGGGTTTGCAAGCACCACGGGGAACTCGCGATATTTTGCCCGCTGAGCGGGTCTATTGGCAGTATTTAGAAACCATTGCTCGCCAGATTTTAGATCGCGCTGCCTACCGCGAAATTTGCACTCCCATTTTTGAGCAAACCCCTCTGTTTGAGCGGGGCATTGGCGAAGCCACCGATATTGTCAGTAAGGAAATGTACACCTTTAGCGATCGCGCTCAACGGTCGCTGACGCTGCGGCCAGAGGGCACGGCGGGGGTGGTGCGCGCCTATATTGAACATGGTTTGCACAGCCAAGGGGGCGTCCAACGCCTGTGGTACCTAGGGCCCATGTTTCGCTACGAGCGGCCACAGTCCGGTCGCTATCGCCAGTTTCACCAGTTGGGGGTGGAAGTTTTAGGCAGTGCCGATCCCCGTGCCGATGCCGAAGTCATTGCTGTGGCTTTAGATATTTTGCAGGCCTTGGGACTGAAGGAGTTAACCCTGATGCTCAACTCCGTGGGCGATCGCGAGGATCGCAGTGAATATCGTCAGGCCTTGGTGGATTACCTCACCCCCTACAAAGCAGAGTTAGACCCCGATTCCCAAGAACGCCTCCACCGCAACCCCCTGCGCATCCTCGATAGCAAAGACCCTCACACCCAAGCGATTGTTAAGGAAGCGCCGCGGCTGTTGGACTATCTCAGTCCGCGATCGCGCGACCATTTTGAGCAGGTGCAATCCCTCTTGCAGGATCTGGGCATCCGCTACCAGATAAATCCTGCCCTTGTGCGCGGCCTCGACTACTATACCCATACCGCCTTTGAATTTCAGGATTTGCGTTTGGGCAACGAGGGAACCGTCTGTGGAGGGGGGCGCTACGATCACCTTGTCGAGGAATTAGGGGGACCTGCCACCCCCGCCATTGGTTGGGCGATGGGACTGGAACGGTTGATTTTACTCCTGCGCGATCGCCCGTTGCCGCCGCGTGATCAACCCTACCTTTATATGGTGACCCGTGGCAAAGCTGCCGAACGCCAAGGCCTGATTTTGGCACAGCAATTGCGGCATCAAGGCTATACCGTAGAAATGGATCTCAGCGGCAGTGCCTTTGGTAAACAGGTCAAACGCGCCGATCGCGTCGGTGCCACCGTTTGTTTGGTGATTGGCGAGAGCGAAGCGGCCGATGGCACAGTACAGCTGAAGTGGCTGGCCTCTGGGGAACAGGTCTTGGTACCGCAACAGGAACTGTTGAGCGAAACTTGGCGATCGCGCTTTTCTGCCCCATCATGATGGCCTATTTTCTCATTAGCCACGGCAGTCCTGCCCCTGAGCCACAGGCGGCAATGGCCTTTTTGTGTCAGCAACTCACCCGCCTAGGAATGGTGGGCTGGGGCACCCTTGAGGAAGAACCACTACCTAACAAGATTCAGGAATTCAGTGGCCAAGCGCAACGTCAAGGCGCTCAGCGGGTAGTCATCCTACCCCTGTTTTTACTACCGGGCAACCATGTGGTGGTGGATCTGCCGCAGGCGATCGCGAGTACTGACTCGCCTTTACCTTTAGAACTATTGACCTTCTTAGGGGGGCAACCCCTGTTTCAAGCGTGGTTACGGCAGGCGATCGCCGATGCAGCCGCCGATATTCTCCTTGGCCACGGCAGTCGTCGGCCTGAAGTTCACCCTTGGTTTGAGGAACTGTGTCAGACCTGTGGTGTGCGTCCAGCGCTGCTGACCGAAGTGGGAAGTTTAGACCATGCCATTGAGAGGCGGATGGCTCAGGGGTATACCAGTAGCAAAATTTATGGCTACTTTCTCTTTGGCGGTAAAACCGTTGATCAGGTTCACAGCCAACTGGCGACATTGCAAGTCAGGTATCCCCACCACGCTGTTTCCTTGGTGCCAGCCATTCAACCTACCTCCGCCTTGATCAACGTTCTTCAAGACATTCTTCAGGCAGTGCCGCTAGTGGAGCCTGTCGCATGAGTCAAGTCTTTCTCTGTGGCTACTACGGCTATGGCAATGCCGGGGATGAAGCCCTCTTGGCAACGCTCCTCGAACAGTTGCCGCCCCACGTTTCACCGGTTGTCCTCAGCGGCAATCCTACAGCCACAGCAGCCCGCTATGGCGTTGCTACCTGCGATCGCCGCCAGTGGCCAAAGGTGCTGCGCACCCTACAACAGAGCCAAGCCTTCATTTGGGGTGGTGGGAGCCTCATTCAGGATGTCACCAGTTGGCGCAGCCCCCTCTATTACCTTGGTTTGATGACCCTTGCACAGCGCTTTGGCTGTCGCACTATTGCTTGGGCACAGGGGATTGGCCCTCTGCGATCGCCTTTCTATCGTTGGTGGACACGGGCCCTTCTGCGGCGTTGTCTTGCAGTCACGGTGCGCGATTCTGGGTCAGCGGCTCTCTTGCGGCAGTGGGGCATTCCCCATCAACAGGGTGCCGATCCCGTGTGGCTGATGTCAGCCCGTCCTGTGCTACCTCCCAAGGACAAGGCACCCATTGCTGTGTGTTTACGTCCCCATCGACACCTCACGGGCGATCGCTGGCAGCTTCTGAAAATGGCCTTGCGGCAGTGGCAGGCAGAGACGGGGGTACCGCTTTTGCTGTTGCCCTTTCAGCCCCAACAGGATTTGCCCTTGGCTGAGGATCTCTATGGGGCATTAGTCCCTGAGCAGACGCAACTCGTGTCCTGTGAGGATCCCCGCGAGATGAAGGGACTGTTGGCGACAACGGCGGGGGCGATCGCCATGCGCCTCCATGCCCTGATCATGGCGGCTAGTGTGGGTTGTCGCTGTTTTGCCCTCAGTTATGATCCCAAGGTGAGTTACCTCATGGCCGATACGGGTATGGCGGGGGTTGAACTAGCAGCATTGCCCCCTGACCCCACTGCCTTGATCCACCAATGGCAACACACCTTCACAGCCCCCGTGCCCGACTATCAACCCTACCTGCAATCGGCTGCGGTTCACAAGGCAGTACTGAATCTCCTCTAGGCCAGCCCTTCAGCAAGGATAGGATAAGATCAACTCGATGCGTCGTTTTATTGCGGCAACCCCATGAGCGAATTCCACCGCCGCTATCCCACCGGCAGCATTGTCAGTGATTTATTGCAAATCCATGACGGCCTCTTTATTGTCAAAACCACCCTCCTTGTGGGCGACACGATTCTAGCCACGGGGATGGCTGCTGCCCCCACCCTAGAACAGGCGGAAGATAGTGCTCGCCAGCGTGCCCTGCAACTTCTCGGTATTCACCTCCCTGTGCAAACGGAGGCGGAACTGATTCCCCGCACCCCCGCAGTCCTCGAGGCAGCTCCTTGGTCAGAGGCCAGCAATACTGATCTGCTCTTGGAACCCACCACTCCTGCCAATTCCCGCCGCAGTAAGCCAGCGGTCAAACCGGCTAGCGAGAAGCCCCCCCCTAAGCGCGAACCCGTGGATTTAGCGGATGAAATTGCCCAAACTACCGTGGAAATGAAACGCTTGGGATGGACAGAAGCCCAAGGGCGGGCTTGTTTGCTGCAACGCTATGGCAAGCGATCGCGCCAGCAACTGAGCGATGAAGAACTCTTGGATTTTCTCCACTTTTTGCAGCGTCAACCCAGTGCCGGAGAGCCATCGTTTTAGACCTTCAAACTCGGCAATCAAATGCAAGAAAAATTTATACTCTAGCGAAAACTTAAAGAAAAGCTATAGATTTTCACGCTAGCCCTGATCCCCCCCTTAGCTTCTTTACCATGAAGAAGTTGTTGCTGTCGAGGAAAAATCCGTGCTGGGGCCTTTTCATGTCTCACCCTTGACCCTAGGCAGTGATCCCAGTGCCCGTCGCCAGTGGATTTTTCGCCTCGTGCTGCTGATGACGGTCTTTACCCTCTTTTTGATGGCGGTGGGCAGTGCCACACGGGTGATGGATGCCGGTTTAGCCTGTCCCGATTGGCCGTTGTGCTTTGGCACGCTGGTACCGCAAATGGATTTGCAAATCTTCCTAGAGTGGTTTCACCGCCTGCTGGCCACCAGTTTAGGGCTGATGGCGATCGCCTTTGTAGGATTGAGTGTGGCTTGGCGGCAAGCTCTGCCCCCTTGGGTGCCCTCTGCTGCTGCGGCGGCATTGTGCCTTGTGATTGTGCAGGGGATTCTCGGTGGCCTGACGGTGACTGAGTTGCTGCGCTTTGAAATTGTTACCGCTCACTTGGGCACAGGACTGCTCTTCTTTTGCCTTTTGGCAGCCATCACCGTTGGTTTAGCTCCCTTTCGGGGTACGGGGAGCGCCCGTTGGTTGCGGATTGCCGCAGTGATTGCCGCGCTATGTGTCTATGGCCAAAGTTTGTTAGGGGGCTTGGTGTCTTCGCAGTGGGCAGTGCAGCAGTGCCTCTATGGCGATCGCCTGTGTGTAGTCCTCAATAGCCATCTGATCGGTGTTGTCCCAGCCACCCTGAGCGTTTTAGGGGTGGTGATTGTTGCTTGGCGTAGCCCAGCCTCGGCTCCCCTCTTGCGGCAACTGAGTTTCTCGCTTCTGCCGGTGGTGGTTCTGCAAGTGGCCTTGGGCTGGAGCACCCTACAACTAAAGCTACAGGTGCCGGCACTCACCGTTGCCCATCAAATGATTGGCGCCACCCTCTTGGGGGTGTTGGTTGCCATTTCCACATTGGCATGGCGCGATCGCCAAGCTGGTTCCCTGAAGCATGAATTTTGAACGATCTTGAGGCTCGCATGACATTCCTAGCCAGACTTTCCTCCTCAACGGGGGATCTCTCGACAAAATTAGTGGACTATGTCCAACTCACCAAACCGCGCTTAATTCTGCTCTTTTTGATTACAACTGCGGCAGCAATGGAAGTAGCAAGCCAAGGTCGGGTGGCTCCCCAATTGCTCCTAATAACCCTTGTCAGTGGTGCCTGTGCAGCGGCGGCAGCGAATACGATCAACTGTCTCTATGACCGCGATATTGATGCCATTATGGAGCGGACGCGCCATCGCCCTTTGCCAGCGGGTCGGGTGGCTCCTTGGGAAGCGGTGTTTCTAGCAGTGCTCTTGGCAACAACGGCCTTTAGCCTCTTGGCGGTCTTTGCCAATCTCCTGAGTGCCTGCCTTGCTATGGCCGGAATTGCGGTGTATGTGGGAGTCTATACCCACTGGCTGAAGCGGTCTTCGCCGCAAAATATCGTGATTGGCGGTGCGGCTGGGGCGATTCCCCCCTTGGTGGGTTGGGCAGCGGTGACGGGAGAACTGAGTTGGGCGGCTTGGGTGCTGTTTGCCATTATCTTTATCTGGACGCCGCCCCATTTTTGGCCGTTGGCGATGCTGATTCAAGAGGACTATGCCCGTGTGCGGGTGCCGATGCTGCCGGTGGTTAACGGCGATCGCGTCACGGCACGGCAGATTTTTCTCTACACCTTGGCACTGGTGCCCACCAGTCTGCTGTTAATCTACCCCTGTGGTGTCGTGGGCTGGGGCTATGGTGTGGTGGCGATCGCCCTTGGTAGTTGGTTTATTTACCGCGCGTGGCAGTTGACCCAAGCCCCAGAGGACAAAGAACAGGCACGCAGCCTCTTTAAGTTCTCGATTCTCTATATGATGCTGCTGTGTGCTGCCATGGTCGGCGATCGCATTCTCTTGCCCCAGTTGCCAGAAAGCCTCGATGCCCTTGCTTGCCTCTTGAGTTAGGCGTGTCCCAACTGTTGCAACCACTCAATGAGGATCGGGTTCACCAGCTCCGGGCGATCGTCATGGGGGCAGTGGCCAGTATTGGGCAGTCGCTCAATGCGAATCGGCAAGCGATCTTGATGGGCTGCAAAGTGCTGAGTCCCCGACACCGGCGTCCAAGGATCCACCTCACCCCAGAGCACCAGAATCGGCACTTGAATTTCTGGCAGCAAATCCACAATTTTCGGTCCCGGCGGTGCTGAAATCACACGGGCAAACACTTCCTTGGCGCCGGCATCCATGGCGGGTCGATGCAGTAGTTCCACCAATTCATCGGTAATGGCGTCGGGATTGGCATAGACTTGGGTCAGGGTTTTGCGGATGCGCTCCGGCTGCCGAATCTGGTTAAAGATCAAATGACCAATGCCGGGAGAGGCAACCAAGGTGCGAAAGATGGCCGTAAAGAGGCTTTGCATCCAATTCAGTTCATTGGGACGGTGGTTGAGTCCCCCGGCACAGTTGAGAACACTCACCGCACGGCAGGTGTGGCCATAGCGAGCCGCCATCATCAGACACAGCAGACCACCAATGGAATTCCCTACCCAAACCACGGGTTCCCCAATGTGGGCTTGCCAAAAGTCCGCCAGTAGCTCGGTCCACAGATCCAAACTGTAGGTTAAATCCGGCTTTGCCGAAGCACCAAAACCCAGTAAATCAAGGGCATAAACACGGTAACCTGCGGCGGTGAGGGCAGGGATATTTTTGCGCCAGTGACCAATAGAGGCACCAAAACCATGAACCAACACCACTGGGGCACCACTGCCATTGACGCTGTAGCGAATGTGATGGCCACGCCAAGTCCAATCTGCGGTGGGAAAAGCTGCGGTGGCTGAAAGCGTAGAGGTCATTCTGCCCATTCCCGAAATGTATTACTTTTAGAATAGCGATCTTTAAGTTTCGTAACAATTTTATTTTATGGCAACCGCACTGATTACGGGGGCAACGGGGGGATTAGGGCAGGCCTTTGCCCAAGCCTTGGCCGATCGCCAGCACGCTTTGATTCTCACTGGTCGCCACCTCGACACCCTAGAAAAGCTAAAGACGCAGCTCAGCACCCAAGTACCGGTTGTAGGTATTCCCCAAGACCTTAGCGAACCCAATGCGGCGCTCCGCCTCTATGAACAGATTCAATCCCTAGGACTAACGGTGGATGTATTAGTCAATAATGCTGGTTTTGGCGATTATGGGGCCTTTGACGAGCGCGATCGCCAGCAATTGACAGCCATGCTCCAAGTGAACATCACAGCGCTAGTAGAACTCACCCATCTCGTGCTCCAAGAAATGCGCCCCCGTCGTCAAGGCACGATTATCAACGTTAGCTCCATTGCTGCCTTTCAGCCCCTGCCCTATCTCGCCGTCTATGCCGCCAGCAAAGCCTTTGTTCGCCACTTCAGCGAAGCCCTGTGGGCAGAAGTTAAACCCTTGGGTATTCGGGTACTTGCCGTCTGTCCCGGACCCACTGCCACCAACTTCTTTGAGCGTGCCGATATGACCCGCAACTCGGCTCTCATTGCCCGGCAGGACACTCCCGAACAGGTGGTTGCCGAAACCCTTGCGGCGTTGCAAACCGATGTGGCCACGGTCATTCCCGGTCAGCCCGCCAATCGCTTCCTTGCCCTTGCTGGTCGGTTGGTGCCCCGCCAGTGGTTGGTGCAGCAGTTAGAACCCCGCTTCCGTCCCGCCGCTCAATAGAAGCAAGCCCAAAAAGGAGCCACTGTTCCAGATGCTGTGGAGAATCATGGCTGCACCGATATTTTGCGATCGCCAGTAGATGTAGCTGAGCACGGTTCCCAAAACTGTCAAGGGCAATAGATCGGCTAAATTCAGGTGGGCAATGGCAAAGAGGAGTCCCGTCACCCCCATGGCAGTGCCGAGGGGCAAATAGGATTGCACCGAACGAAAGAAGAATCCCCGAAAGAGAATCTCCTCAAAGAAGGGCGCCATCACTGCCACCATGACATAGAGTAGGGCAAAGGTGGTGTAATCGCGGCTTTGTAAAATAATTTCCAGTAAAGGATTGCCGCCCCCTTGATTTTTCAGCAGGGCTTGACTAATCAGCGAACTGACCACGACTAAGGGCAGTGCCGCCAAATAACCGCCGACCCCCCAACGCAAGGCACCCCCTAACCCCCCTTGCCAACATAACCAATCCGCAGGGCGCTTACCAAAGGGACGCAGAAAGTACCACAGCCAGCCCAAGCCAGCAACCATCATCATCCCGTAGCTCACTAAGGCATACAGCGTTTGAGCCATCGCAGAGCGCAGCGGCAGTCCCATGCCAATCAGGGAGCGCACCAAGGGCATGAGCACCAAGCTAATGGCAAAAAAGAGAGTAAACCAGATTACCATGCCTTCCCAGAGGGTTTCCCAGCCCCATGTCACGGGGGTCAGGGGTGGCAGAGTGTTCCCGTGCTGGCGGCGGCGCAGGTGTTGATAGATCCAGACCATCCAAAGAACAATCCCAATCAAACTTCCTAGCAGAGGAGTTGTGCCAATCAGGGCAAGGCGATAGAAGGCTGCTTGGGCGCGCTGCTGTTCTGCACGGGTCAAGGTCATCAGGGCGTCGGATCGCTGTTGCAGTTCATAGAGGCGTTCGAGGGCGCGATCGCGAAACCAGCCTTGAAGGGTGTTTTTAATCAACGTTTCCCCATCGGGAAGCAGTTGGGGGGAATCAGCCCACAAAGCCATCAGCACTTCTGCGGTACTGCGGGTTGTCCCTTGAGCCTCATTAATGAGGAGTTGCCATGTGTTGAGGGCGCGATCGCGCTGCCCTGCTTCAGCATAGAGCAGTCCCAACTGCAGACGCAGAGGCTGATTTTGCGGTGTGGGGGTTGCCAGCACCGCTTCGTAGGCTTGGATGGCAGCTTCTAAATTGCCCACTAGGCGATCGCGGGTTGTGGCATCTCCCAGACCCTGCCATTCTCGGGCTTGTAGTGACAAATTGGTCTGAAATAGGTTAATTTGCCCTTGGGTTTGGGGTTCTAAATAACTGCCCAGCAACGACACCGTCATGAGGGCAGCGACCACGACACTGAGGGCTGCAAGCACCAACTGCTTTAGAGACATAGGGCAAAGCTGACAAGGGACTCCCCAAAACCTTAGCGGAAAGCGACCCAAGGGATCAATCTAGTCCTTTTGCTAGGAGCTATTGCATGGCTAGTGATTGACAGGTCTTTAGCTCAAATGCTCGGTATTGCTAACTCCACCCTATGATTGTAAAAAGAGATGGCTCTCGCCATTAACTGGCTAGCCGTAGTGCAAATGCGGTTTTAATATTCCTGTAAAAATACTTAGGTTTAATCTCAATATGGTGAAAGGTAATTGCTATAAGGTTTATTTGTTAGTTGCTTTTTTGTTGCTTTTTTCATTGCCATCAACGGCACTGATTCAAAAATATTTCGGTTTAATCGGCGTTTCTAGCTATATTTTAATTGTTACACTGGTATTCTTATTTCTGCTAAAATTTAAGACTAAGATTTTCGCTTTTGTTTCCAGATTTTATTTTGGTGTCCTTGCGATCACTATTGTTTTTGGTATCACCTCTTTTTGGATTCTGTATCCACTAGAAACAGCAGGTCTTCTAGGACGTGGGAGCGATCGCGACGAAGCATTGAATATTGCTTTTTGGGAACTTATACAGGGACGATACCCCTATTTTGCAACCACTCATCTCGGTGGACAGATCACGCCGCTACCCGGTGCTATACTCATTGCTGCACCATTTATCCTAATGGGCAACAGCGCCTATCAAAATCTATTTTGGATAGCAGTATTTCTTTGTTTAACAACAATATATCTAGAAAGTCATGTTTCAGCCATTGTAATGTTTATATTTCTAGCAGTTTTATCACCTGCATTTCAGCATGAATATATTTCGGGTGGTGATTTGATTGCTAATAGTATTTATATTTTAACAGCAATCTTTCTGCAAATAAAAGCTTTGTCATCTAATTCAGTCATCGCAAAGGTTAGTACGAGTATTTTTACAGGCATTGCCTTGGCTTCAAGAAGCAATTTTCTAACACTACTGCCCCCATTACTGGTTCTTTTTTGGCGGATTGCTGCTAGGCGAGTAGCGTTGACTTACTTATCTCTCTCTATACTAACGCTCATCTTTATAGTGATGCCATTTTACCTTATTCTACCTGATTCATTTCCACCGTTTTTTGCTGGGAACAAGTTAAATGAACTGAATGTTTCCATGCCATTTGCCAGCACTGGAGTTATTGCTCTGACATTATTGATCGCTGTTTTACTCTCACTGCAGTTGATCAAGGTTCCCAGAACAAATTTACTCCGTTCCTTCATGATCTACGCTGCAGTGATCCAAGCCCTTCCTATGGGGTGTGGCGTTTTTCTGATCAGTATACTGAATCAGCATCTAGACTTCAGTTTCCTATCTCATCGTTATGGCCTCATGTTCCTTTTCTTTGCCCTTTGGGGACTATGGCCACTGCTAACCGAAGAACATCATATCTAGTCCAACACTCTGACCAAACAAAGGCTATCGTCGGGATGGGGCATCGGGACATGGAGGAGCGATCGCGCCGTTGAAGTGTCAAGAATCTCTCGATTTTAGGCGGGGGAGTATGTCAATCTATAGCTACAAGCGCTTTAGGGCTGTTCTTGATTGGGTGCTTGCTTCAATGTCCCGATCTCGATTAAATGGAGACTTGTTGCGTGGACATGATTCTATGGGTATTGATCTGAGCCGTATTCCTGCCCAACCCAAGCCGGGTGTTGTCAATGTGCTGGTGGAAATTGCGGGGGGCAGTCGGAATAAATATGAGTTTGACAAGGAAATGAACGTCTTTGCCCTCGATCGCGTGCTCTATTCGGCGGTGACCTATCCCTATGATTATGGGTTCATTCCCAATACACTGGCGGATGATGGCGATCCCCTCGATGGTCTAGTGATCATGGATGAGCCGACGTTTCCGGGATGTGTGATTCCTGCCCGTCCCATTGGCATGCTGGAGATGATTGACAGTGGCGATCGCGACGAGAAAATTCTCTGTGTGCCTGTTGATGATCCTCGCTATGCTGAGGTGACGTCCCTCAAGGACATTGCGCCCCACCGCCTCGAAGAAATCGCTGAGTTCTTCCGTACCTACAAGAATCTGCAAAAGAAAGTGACTGAAATTCTTGGCTGGCAGGATGTGGATGCGGTGCAGCCCCTTGTTGAAAAATGCATCAAGGCCTACAAGGGCTAGTATCTTACCAGCACAGGCTCTAAAAAGAGGCGGGTTCGCTCCTGTTGCGGACGACGAAACAGTTCTTGGGGCGATCCTTCCTCAATAATTTGGCCATCGGCAAGAAAGACGACGCGGCAAGAGACTTCACGGGCAAAAAAACCGTTATGCTGACTAAACAGATTCTCCGCATCGCCTATTGGTTAGGCTAGGGTTATCAATATAAGAAGTGCTTCTCCTTGCTCCCCATGATACGGTGGGAGAACACAATTCTATGATCGATCGCTAAACTTGAGAGTGCCGAAAAACCCATCCCGCAGCATCTGCTATGTCCACCCTTGTTATCGTTGAATCCCCGACAAAAGCCCGTACCATTCGCAAATTTCTGCCCCCGGACTATCGCGTTGAAGCCTCGATGGGTCATGTTCGTGATCTGCCCCGCAGCGCTGCTGATGTGCCCCCTGAACTCAAGGGGGAGGAGTGGGCAACCCTAGGGGTGAATGTCGCTGCTGGCTTTGAACCCCTCTACATTGTCCCCAAAGACAAGCAAAAAGTTGTCAAAGACCTGAAAACCGCACTGAAAACTGCTGACGAACTCCTGCTTGCGACCGATGAAGACCGCGAAGGGGAAAGTATTAGTTGGCACTTGCTGCAACTGTTGGAGCCAAAGGTGCCCGTGCGGCGCATGGTCTTCCATGAAATTACGGAAGAGGCCATCCAAGAAGCCCTGCGCAATTGCCGCGATGTCAATCAACAACTGGTGCGTGCCCAAGAAACGCGGCGTATCCTCGATCGCCTGGTGGGCTATACCCTGTCGCCCCTGCTGTGGCGGAAAATTGCTCCCCATCTGTCGGCGGGGCGGGTGCAGTCGGTGGCAGTGCGTCTATTGGTGCAACGGGAGCGGGAACGGCTGGCCTTCCGCAAGGGGCAATTTTGGGATCTCAAGGCCACGCTGGATCAACGGGGAACCCTCTTTCCAGCCCGTTTGGTGAGTGTCGGCGGTCAACGCTTGGCCACGGGCAATGATTTTGATCCTGCTACAGGACAGGTGCGCAACCCTGAGGCGGTCTTGCTTTTGGATGAGGCGGCGGCCAATGCCCTGCGCGATCGCCTGCTGACGGAAACATGGACGGTCACTGAACAGGAGGAGCGCCAACAAACCCGCAAACCGGCTCCCCCCTTTACCACCTCGACGCTGCAACAGGAAGCCAACCGCAAACTGCACCTCTCCGCCCAGGAGACGATGCGCATTGCCCAAAAGCTCTATGAAGAGGGCTATATCACCTATATGCGCACGGACTCGGTGCATCTGTCGGAACAGGCGATCGCTGCTGCCCGCAATTGTGTGGAAGCCATGTATGGCAAAGCCTTTTTGTCGCCCCAGCCGCGCCAATACACCACCAAAACCAAGGGCGCCCAAGAAGCCCACGAAGCGATTCGCCCTGCGGGTAGTCAGTTTCGCACCCCCCAAGAAACTGGCCTTAAGGATCGGGAACTGGAACTCTACGACCTGATCTGGAAGCGCACAGTGGCCTCACAAATGGCCGATGCCCGCGTCACCCTGCTAACGGTCTCGATTACGGCAGGGGATGCCCTCTTCCGTGCCCACGGTAAACGCATTGATTTTCCCGGCTTTTTCCGTGCCTATGTGGAAGGGTCGGATGATCCCGATGCCGCCCTTGAAAGCCAAGAGGTGATGCTGCCCCTGATGCAGGTGGGGGATATTCTCCGCTGCCAAGCCCTTGAAAGTGTCGGTCACGAAACCCAGCCGCCGCCACGCTACACCGAAGCCAGCCTGGTTAAAGCCCTCGAGCAAGCCGGCATTGGGCGTCCCAGCACCTACGCCACGATCATCAGCACGATCCAAGACCGCGAGTATGCCATTCGGCGGGGCAATGCCCTTGAACCCACCTTTACTGCTTTTGCGGTTACGGCACTGCTGGAGAAATACTTCCCCGACTTAGTGGACATTAACTTCACGGCGCGGATGGAGCAAACCCTTGATGATATTTCCACGGGGGAGGTGCAGTGGCAGCCCTACCTTGAATCCTTCTACTTGGGTGAAAATGGCCTTGAGCAGCAGGTCAAAGAGCGGGAGCGCACAATTGAGTCCACAGAAGCCCGGGCGATCGCCCTGCCAGAACTGAATGCCGAAGTGGTGGTGGGTCGCTTTGGTCCTTTTGTCGTCTATCAAAATGGCAATGGCAGCGAACCCATTAAAGCCTCCTTGCCCCAAGATGCCACTCCCGGTAGCCTCACCCGCGAACAAGTGGAGCAATTAATTCGCCAAAAACTAGAGGGTCCCGACAAGCTGGGCGTGCATCCTGAAACCGGGGAACCGATCTTCTTACTCACGGGACGCTTTGGCCCCTATGTACAGTTGGGGGAAGCCACAGCGGCCAATCCAAAACCCAAACGAGCTTCTCTACCCAAGGGGGTCAGTCCCGACGAAGTTACCCTAGACTTGGCGATTACGCTGTTGTCGCTGCCCCGCACATTGGGAGTTCATCCCGAAACGGGCAAGCTGATTCAGGCCAATCAAGGTCGCTTTGGCCCCTACATTGTCCATGACCCCGACGGTGAGAAGGACTATCGTTCCCTCAAGGGGGAGGATGATGTCTATACGATTACCCTAGAGCGTGCCCTAGAGCTACTGGCAACCCCAAAATCCAGTCGTGGCCGTGCCAAGAAGCAGGTGCTCGCGGTGTTGGGGACTCACCCAGAGGATGGCGAGCCAGTGCAAGTTTTTGATGGTCCCTATGGTCTTTATGTCAACCACGGTAAGGTGAATGCCTCACTACCGGAGGGGGTGAGTCCAGAGACCATGACCCTTGAGCAAGCCCTGCCCCTCTTGGCGGAGAAAGCACCGAAGAAAACCCGCCGCAGCGCAACAGCCACTGCCCCGAAACCAAAATCAACCACCAAAAAGACCAGTACAAAGACGGCCACCAAGACCGCAAAAACCAGCCGCCGCAAGTCAACGGAAACCTAGGTGAATTCCCCCTTTACTGCTGAAACCCTCCTTTTTGAGCGATCCCGCCCGCGGCCAGAGGCACTGCGGGTCATCTACGGCTTTCCCAATACCTACAGCGTTGGGATCACCAGCTTAGGGTATCAACTAGTGTGGGCACAACTGGCCAGCCGTCCTGATGTGGCCGTGAGTCGCCTCTTTACCGATGTGCAGGAGCCACTGCCTCGGGATCCGCAGTTGGTGGGCTTTTCCTTCTCGTGGGAGTTGGACTACGGCAATCTACTGGCGCTGTTGGAGCAGTTGGGCATTCCCATTTGGCAGCGCGATCGCCACGATCGCCATCCTTTGGTCTTTGGCGGTGGTCCAGTGCTGACGGCCAATCCCGAACCCTTTGCCGACTTTTTCGATGTGATTTTACTGGGGGATGCCGAACCCCTCCTTGAGCCGTTTTTGACGACCATGGCACAGGTGCGCGCTGCCCCGCGATCGCAACAGTTGGAAGCCCTTGCCCAAGTGTCCGGCCTCTATGTCCCCAGTCTTTATGCCGTCAGTTATGCCAGTGCCACAGGCCCGATTCAAGGAATTGAACCCCGAAAGCCCACGGTACCCGCCACAGTGACCAAACAAGTCCATCGCGGCAATACCCTTGCTGCCTCAACGGTGGTCACCCCCCTCGCCGCTTGGGAAAAGATTTACATGGTGGAGGTGGTGCGCAGTTGTCCAGAGCTATGTCGCTTTTGTTTGGCCAGTTATTTGACCTTGCCCTTTCGCACGCCCAGTCTCGAAACACTGATTCCTGCCATTGAGCGGGGGCTAGCGGTCACCGATCGCCTAGGGCTTTTGGGTGCCTCGATTACCCAGCATCCCGAATTTCCCGCCTTGATTGAGCATCTAGGCCAACCACAATTTGACCATGTGCGGGTGAGTTTAGCGTCTGTGCGCACAAATACGGTCACTGCATCCCTTGCCCAACTCTTGAGTCAACGGGGCAGTCAATCCCTGACGATCGCCATCGAAACGGGGTCTGAGCGGCTGCGCCAAGTGATCAACAAAAAGCTTGAGACTGAGGAGATTCTTGCTGCTGCCAGCCATGCCCAAGCCGGTGGCCTCAAGGGGCTAAAGTTTTATGGCATGGTGGGACTGCCCACAGAAACCGATGCCGATGTCGAAGCCACGGTAGAGCTTTTTCGTCAATTGAAAAAAACAGCGCCGCGCCTGCGACTCACCCTTGGCTGTAGTACCTTTGTGCCCAAGGCCCATACTCCTTTTCAGTGGTGGGGCGTGCAACCCGTGGCCGAAAAACGTCTTAAGTTCCTGAAAAAAGAATTGGCCAAATTGGGGATTGAGTTTCGTCCTGAATCCTATAATGACTCGCTGATTCAAGCTTTAATTTCGCGGGGCGATCGCCGGCTTGCTCCCCTGCTTGAGCAGGTACGCCACTACGGCACTTCCTTGGGCAGTTATCGGCGGGCATTTAAGGAACTGCAAGGCCAGTTGCCCGACTTTGAAGCCTACGTCACTGCCCATTGGCCAGAGGAGACGATCTTACCGTGGCAGCATCTCCAGAGTGGCCTGCCCACTCAAACCTTGCAAAATCATCTGCAGCGCGCGATCGCCTAGGCCGGTCTGCGCTGATACCCCTCTTTAGTGACTTTAGGCGGATGAAAAGACACGTTGTTGGTTCCACTGATGCACAAGTGGGCAAATATAGCTATTCCAATAAAGAATAAGACAAAGAATAAGACATTATCCAGCACAACAATTGCGAATCACCTCATCAATCGAACTGTTTGACCCTGCATACCTCCGCGATCGCTTCAACGCACTGAAGTCGTGCTTAATCACATTCAAATCAGGAGAGTATTTCGGTAAAAATAACACCTCGTGACCCGCCGCTTTCACCACTGCCTGAATCGCCCCTTTTGGATGAATTGGTGCATTATCCATCATCAACAACGAAGGTCTCTTTAATGCCGGCAAACAGTACTGACTCAGCCAGCTCACAAACCCTACCGCATTCAAATATCCTGAAAACAGGATTGGGGCGATGAAGTCTTTCTGGTGTCTATACCGTCCTGCGACTCAACTCTCTCTTTTCTGACGCTTCCCCGCTCGCTCTCCATCAATTCGTTGGCCTTGCGCTGACCACCCATACTCACACTCCACTCGAGAGTCAAACCCCCTCTCATCGATAGACACCAGCGTTTCCTTGCCGTGGCTCTCTACCCATGTGTTCCTAGATTCCGATACTGAAAGCCCCCGACTTTAGTCGGTGGGAAGTTTACTATAGCCAAGCTGCCAAGAGTGTGACCACGCCCAAGCCCGTGAGGGCAAGCCAGATGAAGGCATTCGGTAAAGGCGTAGCAGGGGGCGGTGGTTCTTGGGGTTTTGGGGTGGCAGCCGATGGCTTTTTCGGGGAACGGCTGTAGGGGGACGTGTAGGCGCGATCGCCCACATGGGATAGGTCGGGAATTTCGCTGTACCATTCCGGACGGCGTTTGAGTTGGGGAGCCTCCAAAATCGCCAGCAAGCGACGACTTTCCTGCCGCGTGTGATGATCTGGGTGTCGTTGGAGTTGACGGCAGAGGCTGACGGCAGCCCCTTGATCGCCAGCAGCACTATAGGCCGTGACTAACCAGAGGTTAATTTCCCCCGATCGCACCGCATTTCCCTCCGCCAGCGCCGCCGCCTGTCCTAAAAGGGCAATCGATTGTTGGTAGTTTCCCCGCTCGAAGGCCTGTTGCCCTTGCTGAAAGAGGGCAGCGACTGCATCCGTCATGGCCTATGAGCTGACCCCCACGTCTTCGACCACAATAAGCCCCTTTTTGAGCAGCGCTTGCAGGTCAGCATTGTGGGTTTTGCAGTTGCGCCAGCGCCGCTCATCGACATTTTCATTGCGACCGGGCTGCAGGGTCACAGGTCCAAAGAAACTATCAAAGGTCATGGGCTGTTCGAGGTAGCTAATCACAGTCAGCATGCCAGCAGAGGTTCGACAAACTCACTATTTTCAGGATAAGGCTAGAGTGGATCTGCTGCCGAGTTGAGTTGAGTATGGTTCGCACGCGCTTGAGTCTCGTTGGGATGGCGATCGCCCTTGTGGCACTGACGGGCTGTCCATTGCGTTTGCCCGATCGCAACTCCCCCACCCCTAATACGGAGGCGTCTCTGCCTCCCCTTGCCCCCACGGAGCGACCCAATGCGGGGGAGAATTTCATTGCCAAGGTGGTTGCTGAGGCAGGGCCAGCGGTGGTGAGCATTGATACCCTACGACTGCCCCGCAGTCAAGAGGATAGTTTTCTCAATCCTTTTCCAATACCAGATGTGCCGCTGCGCCAAGGTCAAGGCTCTGGGTTTATATTTACCCCCGATGGCAAGGTCATGACCAATGCCCATGTGGTGGAGGGGGCTACTGCCGTGCGAGTCACGCTCCCCGATGGTCGCCAATATGACGGCAAGGTGGTGGGTGCTGATTCCCTGACGGATGTGGCTGTTATTCAAATTGATGCCGAAAATTTACCCACCGTACAGCTGGGGAATTCGGATACCCTTGTCCCGGGCGAGTGGGCGATCGCCATCGGTAACCCCTTGGGGCTAAGTAACACCGTAACCGCCGGCATTATTAGTGCAACGGGGCGTGCCAGTAATGAAATTGGCGCTGCCGATAAGCGGGTGAGCTTCATTCAAACGGATGCGGCGATTAATCCGGGCAATTCCGGGGGCCCTCTTCTGAATGCTGCTGGTCAAGTGGTGGGCGTCAATACCGCCGTGATTTCCCAAGCGCAGGGCCTTGGTTTTGCCATTCCCATCAATACGGCCTATCGCATTGCTGAACAGATTATTACTACGGGGCGCGCCCAGCACCTCTATCTGGGGATTCGCATGGTGCAATTGACGCCAGAAGTGGCTGCCCAAATCCGTCAAGATCAGCCCAACTGGACACTGAATCAAACCCAAGGGACGCTAATCGTTGGTATTGCCCCCAATTCGCCGGCGGCTAAAGCGGGTCTGCAAGTGGGAGATTGGATTGCCAAAATTAACGATCTCAATCAACCCACCCCGCAACAGGTGCAAAGCGTGGTTGAGCAAACAAAGCTAGGGCAGACCATTACCTTAGAGATTCAACGGGGCGATCGCCGGCAAACCGTGAGCCTGCAACCGGAGCCAATGCCACCAGAATTGTATCCCTCTTCGCAGCCAGAATAAGTTAGCGTCGAGGCTCCGACAGTACTGCTTCCCCCGTGAACCACCGACCACAGTCACTGAGGCGCCCATTAAAGATGCGGCAGGTGCGATAGAAGTTGTTCTGCAACAGCACCGTTTCCCCTGTGAACCAACGGCCACAATAACTGAGGCGTCCATTAAAGATGCGGCAGGTGCGATAGAAGTTGTTCTGCAACAGCACCGTTTCCCCTGTGAACCAACGGCCACAATAGCTAAGGCGTCCGTTAAAAATGCGGCAAACCCGATAAACATCACTGCGGGGCGTTTGGCTGAGCCATGTCGGCACCCCTTGAGCCTGTTCCAGCCCGATGAGAAGGGCGGCAAGAATCTGAGCAACCATCAGAAAATCCCCAATTATGGGACGAGTACCACCTTACCCTGCACCAAGCGTTGGCTGAGATAGCGATGGGCATCCGCCGCTGCACCGAGGGGAAAGGTTTTATCGACAACAACCTCTAGTTCGCCGCGATCCACGAGGGTGGCCACCTGCTCAAGGATTTTGCCCTGATGGGCAAGGGCATCACTCAACCCCATGAGTTGCGGCGTCAGCATCAGTGTGAGTTGGATCAAGAGGTTGCGTTGGCGGGCAATTTTCCACGGCGTATCGGCGGCGGGTTCCAAGAGGGTGGCGAGGGTGCCATAGGGACGCACCGCTTTGAAGGTGTCGCTAAAGGTGGTACCACCAACGGTATCAAGGGCAAAATCAACTCCTTTGCCCTCTGTCCAGTCCAAGACTGCCTGTACCCAATCACTGGTGGTGTAGTTAATGGCAAGGGTGGCTCCGAGACGTTCAGCAAAACGGGCTTTGGCTGCGGAACTAATCGTTGTGGCAACTGTTGCCCCCGATCGCCGCGCCAGTTGAATAGCGAGATGCCCCACCCCGCCCGCCCCGGCATGGATGAGAACGGTTTTTGCGGTGGAGAGGACATTCAAAGGTGGGACTGCCCCGCGATCGCCCAAGGCTTCCCAGGCCGTAATCACTGCTAGGGGCAAGGCAGCGGCCTGAATAAAGGAAAGGGTTTTGGGCTTGTGGGCAACGGCAACTTCAGGAACAACGGTGTATTCGGCATAGCAGCCGCCGCGATCGCCCAAGCCCCCATAGCAAAAATAAACTTCATCCCCTACGCGAAACCGCTGCACCGCTGCACCCACAGCCACGACCACCCCTGCGCCATCACAGCCGAGAATGGCGGGCCGGCGATCGGGAAAAAATGTTCCCCGCTGTCGCAGCTTTGTATCAATGGGGTTCACACTGGCCGCCCGCAGTTGAATTTTCACCTCATTGGCAGCTTGAATCTGCGGCTCAGGCATCTCCCGCAGCGCTAAAACATCGGGGTCACCAAATTCTGTGATGGCAACGGCTTTCATTGTTGCTGCGTTTCCGTTGACTCCGCTGGGTGCACGACTTAACACCAATTTTGACACACTGCCCGCCCTAAAGGTCAGGGATGCTTGTTACTGGTTCCGCGACCTTGCTTGCCACCTCAGGTTCAGGCACTGATCTCCCCCCCTGAAGCCCCCTTTTAGGAGGAAGTGTTTCCATTAATTCGGCTGGGAAAGAATCCCAGCACAAACAAATACATGCGCAGGAACCTGCAAAGTCTCGTTTCCATTAATTCGGCTGGGAAAGAATCCCAGCACCGATACTCTCCTAAAATTAACTTTGTCTCATTACAGTTTCCATTAATTCGGCTGGGAAAGAATCCCAGCACTCCGTTTGATCTGTTTGATTTATTTGGTCTGATGTTCGTTTCCATTAATTCGGCTGGGAAAGAATCCCAGCACTGAATCGGGGCGCGTTTTGTTTCCTTCACAAAAAGTTTCCATTAATTCGGCTGGGAAAGAATCCCAGCACGATAATATTAAGATTAGTTTCTGCAACACCTGCAAGTTTCCATTAATTCGGCTGGGAAAGAATCCCAGCACTCCCCGCGTTTCTTCTGCTCATTTTCGAAATCTTTAGAGTTTCCATTAATTCGGCTGGGAAAGAATCCCAGCACGAGTTCCGCAATCCGGGTGAAGTCTCCCGTGGTATCGTTTCCATTAATTCGGCTGGGAAAGAATCCCAGCACTTAGAGCATGAAACTCTAGAAGTTTACTACCGTGAGTTTCCATTAATTCGGCTGGGAAAGAATCCCAGCACGGTCGATCCAACCGCACGACGCTCGCGCGCAATCTGGGTTTCCATTAATTCGGCTGGGAAAGAATCCCAGCACACCTACTCGATAAGGGAACTAAACCCATCGATCGTTTCCATTAATTCGGCTGGGAAAGAATCCCAGCACACCGATCGCCAGCCCCTTAATCTCCCGTACCTCACCGTTTCCATTAATTCGGCTGGGAAAGAATCCCAGCACACCGATCGCCAGCCCCTTAATCTCCCGTACCTCACCGTTTCCATTAATTCGGCTGGGAAAGAATCCCAGCACATTTGTAGTGAGCTTGATGGGCTGTTAAAGAGCCGTTTCCATTAATTCGGCTGGGAAAGAATCCCAGCACCCTTTTCAGTATCTTTATTTGTTTGGCCTCTAAAGTTTCCATTAATTCGGCTGGGAAAGAATCCCAGCACTTCACTTTAAAACGAAAATCGCCGCCGCAGGAAAGTTTCCATTAATTCGGCTGGGAAAGAATCCCAGCACGAGCCACTACCACTACCACTGCCTGAGCCACTACGTTTCCATTAATTCGGCTGGGAAAGAATCCCAGCACAAAAGCAGGACAAAAGCATAGAGAGAGGCATCCCTAGGTTTCCATTAATTCGGCTGGGAAAGAATCCCAGCACGAGCGGTTAATTGGTCAGCTTGAGGAGGAAGGTTTGCGTTTCCATTAATTCGGCTGGGAAAGAATCCCAGCACATATTAATTTCAAGGAAACTGCAACCTCTTTGAAAGCGTTTCCATTAATTCGGCTGGGAAAGAATCCCAGCACATGATAAACCTGTTAAGTTATTGCATCCTTTTCTCGTTTCCATTAATTCGGCTGGGAAAGAATCCCAGCACAAGCCCAAACAAAATTTCCCCGCTGAGGCTTTGTTTCCATTAATTCGGCTGGGAAAGAATCCCAGCACTAACCTGTCAGAAGCGTATGCTTCTGATGAGAAGTTTCCATTAATTCGGCTGGGAAAGAATCCCAGCACCCCCAAACACTTATTCAGCACGTTGCAGGCGAGCCGTTTCCATTAATTCGGCTGGGAAAGAATCCCAGCACTTAAAACCTATTCACAGCTAAAAGCTGCTTTGTTGGCGTTTCCATTAATTCGGCTGGGAAAGAATCCCAGCACTTTCCTTCTTTGCCCTTCCCCACCCTTCCTTGCCCTTCCCGTTTCCATTAATTCGGCTGGGAAAGAATCCCAGCACTTTTGTTAAGAAAAAACCATCCTCGGTGATGGTTTTGTTTCCATTAATTCGGCTGGGAAAGAATCCCAGCACACTATTTTAATTTCACTGTTGCAGGTGGCTTAGAAGTTTCCATTAATTCGGCTGGGAAAGAATCCCAGCACCCGATTTTGAGGCGGTAGCAGAAGCCGCCAAAAAAGTTTCCATTAATTCGGCTGGGAAAGAATCCCAGCACTTGAAGCGGTAGTAGAAGCCGCTAAAAAGCACAGTTTCCATTAATTCGGCTGGGAAAGAATCCCAGCACTTTTAAGGAGGCATTATGGCTCTTAATGTTCCAGCTATGTTTCCATTAATTCGGCTGGGAAAGAATCCCAGCACGCTAACGCAACATGGGTCAGAGTTGCAGACACGTTTCCATTAATTCGGCTGGGAAAGAATCCCAGCACACCATGGGATTGTCACCACAAGCCACAAGCCAAGAGCGTTTCCATTAATTCGGCTGGGAAAGAATCCCAGCACTTTCAAAATGTAAGTAAGATGTATTTGTGGGCTATAGTTTCCATTAATTCGGCTGGGAAAGAATCCCAGCACTTTCGAATAACTAAACGGCCGTTGTTGGCCGAATTAATGTTTCCATTAATTCGGCTGGGAAAGAATCCCAGCACTTGCTTTATGAGGGTCATCGATAATCAGTAAGTGGTAACGTTTCCATTAATTCGGCTGGGAAAGAATCCCAGCACCTGACATGTATGGTCAGCCTGAACAAGCGACTAGCAATTTCCATTAATTCGGCTGGGAAAGAATCCCAGCACAACAACCATTAAAAGCAACTTTGCTTAGTACAAGCTATTTCCATTAATTCGGCTGGGAAAGAATCCCAGCACCGATCATAAATTGAATAACCTGCGCCACCTGTAGATTTCCATTAATTCGGCTGGGAAAGAATCCCAGCACTCGCTAAACGGCCAATATTGGCCGAATTAATATTTCCATTAATTCGGCTGGGAAAGAATCCCAGCACGGCACCCTCCTAGAAGGTGCTCTACCACTACTATAGCACAGGTCATTTTCAAGCACCTAGACGGGATCATTTTTTTGTTTTTGTAAAATTTTTAGATCCGTAGGGTCACAGGACGTGAAAGTCACTCTGGAACTGAATTTCGGGAAAATTCAAGCACCTCCAAATCTGTTAGAAATTGCTCAAAGCGTTGTGGAGACTGGGTTTGAGAAAATTGCCGAGCTGAGAGGATATTTTTGTCCAGAGGTGCTTGATCAAGTCCTCAAGGATCTCAATTCACAACAGCAATCTTTTGCCTTCAGGAGCAAAATTAGGGACACAGCGCGAAACCTCTATACTGAGGATGTTGAACCTCTGGCGATGTCCTTTGCACCATGAGCTTGCTCCACGTTGCTGATGTCTATGCTGGTTATATTCCCGATGTGGATATTCTACGGGGCGTTAATTTTCGTCTCGAAGCCGGCGAGCTAGTGGCGGTCATTGGCCCCAATGGAGCGGGAAAATCAACCTTGGCAAAAACGATCGCTGGGTTACTGACGCCCCGCCTCGGCACAATTACCCTCGCTGGCGAAGATATTACCTACTTGCGTCCCAACCAAATTGTCAAAAAGGGAATTGGCTACGTGCCGCAAATTGCCAATGTCTTTCGTACCCTGACGGTTGAAGAAAATCTGGAGATGGGTGCCTTTACGAAAAGCGGCAACCTCAAGACCCTCAAAGAGCGGGTCTATGACACCTTTCCCCGCTTGGCTGAGCGCCGACAGCAACGGGCAGGCACACTTTCCGGGGGAGAACGGCAAATGCTGGCCATGGGACGCGCCATGATGCTAGACCCGCAAATTATGGTCTTGGATGAACCCTCCGCGGCTCTCTCCCCAGCTCTTGTCAATGATGTCTTTGCCAAAATCAAGGAAATTAATGCCCAAGGCACCGCTATTATTCTGGTGGAGCAAAATGCCCGCAAAGCCCTTGCCATGAGCGATCGCGGGTATGTCTTAGAAATGGGCAAAGATCGCTATGAGGGATTGGGCAGCGAACTACTCAATGACCCTAAAGTGGGGGAACTCTACCTCGGAATTGTGCGGGCAGAGCCTTAGGGCACAGGGCTAAAAATTGCTGTTTCGAGAGCAATTAGGCTTTTTTCCAAATCATCATTGACAATTTGAACATCAAATTCTGGGGCCGCAGCAATTTCGGTTTCCGCTTGAGCTAAACGGCGGGCAATGGCCTCCTCACTATCTTGGCCACGGCTACGCAGACGGTGTTCAAGTTCTGCTAAAGATGGCGGCAGAATAAAAATGTGACGCGCTTGAGGATAGGACTGGCGAACTTGGCGTGCCCCTTGCAGTTCAATTTCAAGGATGACGGTTTTTCCTTGGGCAATGAGTTGCAGCAACGGATTGCGTGGGGTGCCGTAGTAGTGGCCAGCAAACTCTGCCCATTCCAAGAGTTGCCCAGCAGCAATCATTCCCTTAAATTCTTCTACAGAGACAAAATAGTAATCCACCCCTTCAACCTCCGTGGGGCGTGGCGGACGGGTCGTTGCCGAAACCGAAAGTGCCAGTTCGGGATGTCGCTGTCGCAGTTGCCGTAGAAGCGTCCCTTTGCCGACCCCACTAGGGCCAGTAATCACAATGAGTTGTCCGGGCTGGGGCGTTGCACTGGTCATAACTGCACGGGGGGGAAACTTTTTGATCCTACTCTGTTTGCTCAGAGTTTTATCATTAAGGCAGCGTGGTTGAGGAATGGCCGTGAAGATTCATTTGCCCAGTGAGAGTGAAAATGCTCGCATTGAAATGCTGCCGCTGATTGATGTGGTCTTTTGTATCCTCACGTTCTTTATTTTGGCGGCGGTGAGTCTGACGCGGCAGCAGGCGATTACCTTGAATTTGCCCCAAGCCAGCACCAGTCAAGCGCAGTCGCAAAAGATGCTGGTGGTGAGCATTGATCCGGCGGGGCAACTTTTTGTGGATAAAGACCCCGTCAACCGCAGTGAACTCTATGAACGCTTGGCCACCTACTTGAAAACGAATCCCCAAGGAATGGTGATTTTACGGGCATCACAGGTGGTGAGCTACAACGAAGTCATCCAAGTCTTGGATCTGCTGCGCTCAGTAGGGGGCAATCGTGTGGCCTTGGCCACGCAACCCGTCGAACAACCGCTGCTGAGTACACAGACCCGCCCTAGCCCCCTCCCCTCGCCACCAGCCAACGATCAACCCATACCCTCTAAGCCATAGGCAGTTACGGTGGAACCCATTTCCAGTATTCCTGTTGCCCCAGACGGCTTTCGCTCTGGCTTTGTCGCCTTAGTGGGTCGCCCCAATGTAGGCAAGTCCACCCTCTTTAACCATCTGCTGGGGCAAAAGGTGGCCATTACCTCTCCCGTAGCGCAAACCACCCGCAACCGCTTACGGGGCATCCTGACCACGGCAACGGCGCAATTGATCTTTGTGGATACCCCCGGCATCCATAAGCCTCACCATCGCCTTGGGGAAGTGCTGGTGCATAATGCCAAGGGCGTTCTCAATCGGGTGGATGCGATTGTCTTTGTGGTGGATGCGGCAAGTGCCCCCGGTGGGGGCGATCGCTATGTAGCAGAATTACTGGCTAAAGTAAGATCCCCTGTGCTTTTGGCCATCAATAAAATTGACCTCTTGCCGGCAGGGGAGCGTCCACAGCGGCAACAGGACTATCAAACCCTTGGCCCTTGGCCAGCCTATCCCTGCTCGGCGCTCACGGGAGAGGGAGTTGGTGTATTGCAATCGGCGATTGAAGCGCAGTTGCCCCTTGGCCCCTATTACTATCCGCCAGAGATGGTCACCGATCAGCCGGAGCGCTTCATCATGGCGGAATTGATCCGTGAGCAAATTTTGCATCACACCCGCGAGGAAGTCCCCCATTCGGTGGCCGTGACGATTGAACAGGTGCAGCAAGATCGCAACCTGACTCGTGTCCACGCCGTGATTTATGTGGAGCGTCCAACCCAAAAGGCGATTATTATCGGCCAAGGGGGTCAGTTGCTCAAACAAATGGGCACCGCTGCCCGCCAAGAAATGGAAACCCTCATTGGTGGCAAGATTTACTTAGAACTGTTTGTCAAGGTACGCCCCCGCTGGCGACAGGATCGGTTGCGCTTGGCGGAGTTGGGCTATCGCATTGAGAAGGATTAAGCCGATGGAGACAGCATTGCGAGTGGGTGTGGCAGGGCCTGTGGGGTCAGGTAAAACCACCCTTGTGGATGCCCAGTTTTTGGTGCGTTCCCAAGCCCTTCCCCCCGAGCGAATTCTCGGTGTTGAAACGGGGGGATGTCCCCACACCGCTTGGCTGCGACCTTTAGCCCAGAGCTGGTGGATTTAACGATTTACGCGATTGATGTGGCTGCTGGCGATAAAATTCCCCGTAAAGGCGGGCCGGGGATTACCAAGTCGGATTTATTGGTGATTAATAAAATTGATCTTGCCCCCTATGGGGGTGCTGATTTAGAGGTAATGAAACGGGACACCCTGAAAATGCGGGGCGATCGCCCCTATGTGATGACGAACTTGAAAACTGGCCTTGGGCTAGATCAGGGGATTGCCTTTCTCGCATCCCATTTAGCAGCCTAAACAGCATGGTACGGAAGTTGACCCAACGCACAAAAAATCACTGATCACCATCACTGGCAAGGCAACAATTTGCCCCTTAGAATCGTCCTATCGGTGTCGTCAGGTAGGAAGTATGATGAGCTACGCATGGGTGAGGGGTGCGACGCTCGGAGCAACGGGGTTAGTGGCCATGGCTACTCGATTGAGGATCCGCCCCCTTGCCGTTCCCCTAAGTTTGGCAGTGGTCATGATTGGGGCGATCGCCCATGCCTCTTGGGCAAGTTATCGTCCACCCGCTAATATTGGCCGCCCCGGTAACCGTGAGGGAGCTGCAACGCGGATTGCCCGTCCCATGCTACTGCGGGAAAGTACTGGTGGCATCGAAAGCTGTCTAACTGAGCCAAAACAAACTGTGGTTGCCCTCGTGCCCAAGGATAACAATGGCCTTAGCAGCACCCCCACCCCTACCCTCTATAGCTTCATTCCCGCCAACAAGGGGGCCACCCTAACCCTGACGCTGCGGGATCCCCAAGGCACAGAAGTCTATCGCCAAGAGCGTCTTGCCCCCACAGAAGCGGGTATTATTGGCTGGCCTGTGGAGAATGTTGCCCTCAAAAATGGTGTGGATTACCAGTGGCAACTCACCCTCACCTGTACCAATGGCACCACAGCCGTCAAAACCGTCAGTTGGTTTCGACCGATGCCCTTATCGCCAAGCCAACAGCAGCGAATCGTGCAAGCTAAAGATGTGGCGGATGCCTTTGCCATGGCGGGCTACTGGTACGACACCCTCAATCAACTGGCCAAACAACGCCTAGCGCAGCCGGGGAATGCCCAACTTCAGCAAAAATGGCAAGCCCTGTTGCAGTCTGCCGCTGTCCAGTTGGCGAATGTGGCGAATCAACCCCTCATCCCCTTACCACCCCAGCCCTAGCCCTCTAGGGAAAGGTCTGCCAGCCACTGGTAAAGGTCAGGAATATTGGCGTTGGGTTGCAGCAGATCTTCTTTGATGTGCATCAGTACCTTGGCCAAGGGTTCGGCGCGATCGCGATACTCAGCAACACTGGCCAGCAGATCCGTAAATACCTGTTCTTCAATCTGGGCGCGGGGGGGTGGTTCAGCCGTCGCATCACGGTAGGTTTGATAGGCCACAGGGGTTGCGGCAAACCCCAATCGAAAAATGAACGCATTGGCTGCCTCCTGCAATTCCCCTTGGAGCGATCGCACAGACAAATCGCCCCGCTCAAACCCCACTTCGCCTTTTAGGGTGACTTCGACAATCGCCTCTGCCATGTCTGAGCGATGCCGCTGCACCAGTTGCTGCAGTTGGCTTTCCACATGGCTCACGGTGTCACTGGGGGTGAGGGTGAGGGTGTAGCGATGGATAGGACGCTGCCAATAGTCGCGCTTGAGTTCCGCTTGGGGTGGTCCCTGATCGAGGGTAACCAACAGCACCCCCCGCGGATTTTGCTGCTGATTTTCCTGAATCGAATTGGCCTCGACGGAGCCGGGATTAAAGATCCAATCCTCAACGGCGTAGTGGCGATGAATATGCCCTAGGGCAAGATAATCCACACCCGCTTGGCGCAGGGGTAGGAGGTCGTTGTAGCGCAATGCCCCTTGGTAACGGGAGACTTGCCCCTCAAGGCCGTGGTGAAAGAGCAAAATCGTCGCACCAGCAGCGGGCGGTAGTGCCTGAATTTGACTGGCCAGCTGTTGGATGGCACGGGGGGCACTGGCACCATACCACTGGGAACCAATGACGCGCACGCCACAGGGGAGATCCATATAGCCACCCCGCGCTGCCTCGGCGTCCCACGGCTGTAATTGGCCACTTTCGTCAGGTTCCAGTAGATAGAGATAGTCTTTTTCACAGAGGTAGCGGAGCCAATTGGACTTGACACCGTAGGGGCAGTTATCGTGGTTGCCCTCGATCGCCAGCACGGGAATCCCCGCCGATCGCACCTTGTCGAGGACGTATTCCGCTTGATTGAGAATGCCGGGGGTAATCATCCGCTCCTCAAAGAGATCGCCAGCAATCAGGACAAAATCCACCTGTGCCTCGATGGCGTAGGTTTGCAGGGCACTGTCAAAGGCGGTGAAAAAATCAAACGTGCGATTGGGATTCTCTTGGCGGTACTTGTTAAAGCCAAGGTGAACATCGGCAACATGGAGAAAACGCACCATTTCGCACTGTCTCCTAGGGGCGATCGCTAGGGATTTGGGCAAGGCGTGCTGCCCAATTGGGATAGGCCTCGGCGGTTTGATCTGTGGCCACCACTTCTACGGTGCGATAGCAGGCCACGGGCAAATTCAGTAAGCTGACCAGAAACGCCGCTAAATCTTCGCGACTCAGAGAACCCGTCAGGCGATCGCCCTGATCAAGGCGCAGCTCTTTGCCAGCGGGCTGATCCGTCAGACCGCAGGGACGGACAATGGTGTAGGGGAGGCCACTTTGGCGCAGCATATTTTCTGCCGCCAGTTTCCAAGTGAGGATGCCCCCCAATTGGTCGTTGTATTGAACCGCTAGGGGCTGCTCCTTCAGGTCAAGATCCGCTTGTTGCGGACGGGTCACCCCCGCAGAACTCACCTGAATCATGCGGGGCAAGGGCAACCCCCCATAGGCTTGAATCGACTCAATCTCAAGGCTGAGGGTGCCGGGGCGGAAGTGGGGGTTGAGGGCACCGTCATACTCAAATTTGCTGAGCATCAGTTGCAGCGAGTAAATTTGCCCCACATTCAGAGGCGGCGCATTGGTGGCGGTGCGGGCCCGAAACACCGGAATAAAGTGGCTAAAGGGCAATTCAACCGTGATCCACTGATCGGCCACCGTATCAAAGGACATGGCATAGCCGACGCCATCCCAAGCGGGGTCACTGCGTAGGAAAAATTTATAGCGCTGCCCATCGCCGCGAACCCGGAGTTGAATGCCCGTGTAGCCTTGGAGATTGAGGGCTGGGGTGAGGTTGCGGGTGCGAATCGAGACAAACCCCCCAGAATTTTCCGTAGAAACCAGCCCCGTGAAGAGGGCACTGTGATCCTTGAGGTAAAACTGGCTGGCACTGACGCCGCCCATGACCACATCATCGAGGGCACCCCAAACTTCCTTCAGGGGGGGCGTGGGATAGCGATAGTCAAAGAGGGGATAGGTGTTGGGTTGACTTTGAAAATAGGGTTGGGCACGTTCCAACAAATGCCGCATGCCCTCAAATTCAACCGCCTCTGGACTCGCACCGACAATTTCAAGGCCGGGGGGTGACGCGTTGGGATTGGGCTGTACCTTTGCCCCAACACAGTTGATCACCGCCCGACTGCCCTGCAAGAGATCGGCAGGCAAGGGTTGAGTCACGTCGGCAACAACAATGTCTAAAAAAGGGTCTGAGGGAAGTACACTCTCCGCCTTGGCGCGATCGCGCACCCCTGCCCGCACCGCATAGCCTTGACTCAAGAGGGTTTTCACCACCGCTTGACCGGTTCGACCCGTTGCCCCCATCACCACAACAAGACCACTGCCCCGATAGGCGGGCGGCTTAAAGAGATCCGGTAAAAGGGGTGACAGCACAGGGCGCAGAGGTTCTAGGGTTCCCACAAAGGGAAGGGCTTGAAAAAAGCGCAGTGTATCGAGAAAGCGACCAAGTTCCCAGTTATTTGCCATAGAGGGGCACCACGCTTGACCAATGGGGAAGTTTCTCCCCTGCCCTTAGTGTATCGTGCCACTGTTGGGCTGCCCATGTGAGCAAAGCGCGGCCATAGTCGGTGGGGTTAGGGGGACTCAGGTGTTTGTAGGGGTGAGGCCAAGTGGCTAAAAGCGTTTCTGCTTCGTGGTCTGCCAGCAGGCGATCGCCCCAAAGAGAGTTGAGACTCCCCCCCTGATAACGGTAAATGCCAAGGTATTGATGCCCCTGCTGGGCACGACGCGACACCACCCCATCCTGTTCTATGAGTTCATCACGATAGTGCCACGCCATTGTGCCAAGGCTAGACAGACCCAAAAGGGGAACTTCCAGTTGCTGGGCTAGGATGCGGGCAGTCACGACCCCCAAGCGCGTTCCCGTAAAGCTGCCCGGGCCACAGCCAATAGCGATCGCCCCTAGTTCACCCCAAGTGTAGCGACCCATCAGTTCCCCAAGGCAAGGGTGAAGTTGGCTGGCCAGTTCTCGACCCAAGGGCCATGTTTTCATCTCCAGCAGTTGATCTGCCCCCAAGTCATAGAGGCCTGCCACTAGGGTGGCATCGCTGGTATCAAAACCAAGACAAAGCAGCTTAGCTCACTCCGACGGCGATCGCCACCAAGCCAGCCACTAAGAGCAATCCGCCCGCAACCAACAGGGCTGCCCGTACTTTTTGCTGCGGTGTCCAAGGCTGTGCTTGATAGACCTTAGGCTCAATGGCAAAGTTGTTGAGGCGACCGCCCTCATCGGTGGTATAGCGCATCGAAACAAACCTCAATTCAGCGTTACAGTGCAGCTATTCTAACAAGCGAACTTTACGAGTCTTGAGAATCCTTAACAATTTCTTGCAATTGACCGTGGCGATAGACCCGCAACCAGCGACCGCGCCAGTAGATGCGATTGCCAAAACAGCCCCCCAGCCAAATCAGGAAGCTCATCACATCCCGCAGGGGCAATAGCCAGAGCCACAACAGCAGCCGAGGGGTACCCATCAACACCATGCTCATGATCGCCTGCAACCAGCGAAGGCCCTGAACCCCCAGAAAGACGCTGAGAGTCCATGGGGTTGGAAATAGTCCCCACAGCAGGGCACTATAGACGGTGCCAAACATAAACACCATGCCAAAATACTGATTGCCGCGATTGGCACGAATGCTGCGACACCAGCGCAGTTCCCGTTGCACCGCCTTCAAAAAGGACTCATCAGCGCAGTCATTGTCAAGAATATAGGACGATAACTCCACGCGATACCCAGCACGCCACGCTGCATACCCCAGTTGGTAGTCCTCACCAATGCGATTGAGTGCAATCTCAAAACCACCAATTTTTTCTAGGACTTCCCGCCGCAGCAGCACGGTTGGCCCAATGGCAAAGCGCAGCCCGCGATCAAGGAAGCGGGCAACAAGCACACTGGGGATAAAGTCAAGGCATCGCCCCATGGCCAGAAACGCAGCTCCTAAGCGGCGCGGATGGTGATCAATGTAACCACAGGTAACGACCCCCACTTGGGGATCCGCCAAGGGTTGCACCAAAGTGGCTAAGTAATGGGGTCTAACGCGCACATCACTATCGGTTTCAACAATTACCCCATAGCGCGCATGGGTAAACAATTGGGCGACATTGCTGGCCTTACGGTTCAGCCCGCAAATCCGCTGACAAAGATACCAGCGAGCCCGGTGGGGATAGGTCTGGCAAATGGCCTTTAACACCGGTATGGCTGGATCACTGGGGTCTTGAACCCCAAAGAGGACTTCGTAGACGGGGTAATCTTGCTCGCACAGTGAAGACCAGTTTTGCCAAGCCCTTGCTTCTAAGCCGCAGACAGGAACCAAGATCGAGACCGCCGGCAAGGACTCTAGGCGAGTCGTCCGCTGGGGGGTGAAAAATTGATAGGTGAGGGCAGCGGCAACAATGTAGAACAGGCTTCCCGTGAGGCTCAGCAGGCTCAGGAGAATGAGGGCAACCATCATGGTGCTGTCGCAATCGTCCCCGTCAAGGGGGAACTGGCACTGGCATAGGCTTTGACGGGAATCCGACCCGCTAAGTAGGCAAGACGACCCGCCGTGGTTGCCAGCGCCATGGCTTTGGCCATTGCCGGCGCATTGCCCGCTTGGGCGATCGCGGTATTAATCAAGAGTGCATCTGCCCCTAACTCCATCGCGGCGGCCGCCTCACTGGGCGTGCCAATGCCCGCATCAACCACAACGGGAACACTGGCTTGATCAATAATGATTTGAATATTGGCGGCATTACGCAGACCTTGCCCCGACCCAATGGGGGAGGCCAACGGCATCACAGTAACACAGCCCACTTCCTCAAGGCGTTTGGCCAGCAGGGGATCTGCATTGATGTAGGGAAGAACCGCAAATCCTTCTTTGACCAGTTGTTCTGCGGCAGCAAGCGTGCCAAAGGGATCGGGCAGCAAGTATTTCGGGTCGGGAATCACCTCTAGCTTGACAAAGTTGTTGTCCTCTTGACCCAAGAGCTTGGCCATTTCGCGGCCTAAACGGGCAACGCGAATCGCCTCTTCAGCGGTTTGACAGCCAGCGGTGTTGGGCAGCAGCCAGATTTTACGCCAGTCAAGGGCATCCACAAGTCCTTCGTGACCGGGGGCATTGGTTTGAACGCGACGTACGGCTACTGTAACAATTTCGCAGCCACTCGCGGCAACACTGGCCTGGAGATCCGCAATGGAACGATACTTGCCCGTACCGGTCATCAGGCGTGAACGAAACTGCCGCCCAGCGATTGTTAGCGGGGCATCTTCAATTAGCAGCTCAGGAGGAGGCGCAGTCACCATGATGCACTTGTGAAGTGAACAGCACTAGAGTTTGCCTTTCTACCATATCAGGGTTACGCTCTCTGCTGCTGCGACCTTGGAAAACTTGTGGCATCATAGAGGCACCATAACCTTGGGAGTGCAACAGTTGGTGCATGGCACATATTGGCAACAATGCCGCCATTCAGGCTGCCGATCGCCTGCTACGTCAATATGGGTTTGATTTGGATGGCTCCTCAGTTGAGGTCATCCTAGATCGCTGGTTGCGCCATTTTCCTCCCCGCTGGATTCGTCTTGCCCTCATTGAAGCCCTCTATCTGGGGCGCTATAAAGCCATTTCCGTAGAGCAAATTTTAGAGCTATGGCAACGGCGTGAGCAACCGATTTATCACTTCAACAGTGAGTTTGAAGCCATTATCTGCCAGTCATTGCCCATTAGTGTGCCGGAACCTACTCCCTCTGGCCTTTCAGAGACACCTACCAATACAAAAATTAGTGAATTTCACCCTGATTTAGCGTCTGACCCATTTGTTACCAAGTTAACTAGTATTGTGCAGCAGTGGCAGTCCCAAGACTTCCTCGTGGAGCAGGGCGATCGCTCCTCCTAGGCCATTGCAGGTTATACTCTTTTGGGTAAGATTTGGCACCTCCACCTATGGCTGTTTTTGAAGGCACCTATCACGTTCTGGGAACGCCTCGCTTTGGGATTGTGATTTCCCGCTTCAATGACTTGGTTACCACCAAGCTGCTAGAGGGCTGCCAAGATTGTCTGCGCCGCCATGGTGTTGATCCCAATCCCCATGGTTCTCAGGTGGACTACGCCTGGGTACCCGGTAGCTTTGAAATTCCCCTAGTGGCAGCTCAACTGGCGGCCAGTCGTCGCTATGCTGCCATTATTTGTCTCGGGGCAGTCATCCGTGGCCAAACCCCCCACTTTGACTATGTGGCTGCTGAAGTCACCAAAGGCATTGCCACGGCCTCTATGCAAACGGGTGTGCCCATTATCTACGGCATTCTCACTACCGACACGATGCAACAGGCCCTTGAGCGCGCTGGCATTAAAAGCAATAAAGGTTGGGAATATGCCCTCAATGCCCTCGAAATGGCAAACCTGATGCAAACCCTGCCCAGCAGCATCAATCCACCCACAGCCAAACTCAGCCCCAGTACCCCCGTTCTCGCTGATGGGTAATCCAAATGGTGAAGCAGAAATTGCTTCCTAGGGCTACCAAGGGCTGCCAATCATCGTAAATCCTGCCCAAAAATAGGGATGGGAAAGTTGACGCCCACCCCCAGTTTGAACTTCTTGGGGCAAAGGAATTGAAAGCCCTCCCCGCACCCCAGCACTGCGCAGGTGATTCTCTTCAATCACAACCTGCTGATGGATCAGGGCAAGCTGCGCCTGTCGCAAGGCCTCTGCTTTAATCGGAGCAGTTCTCAACTGTCCATAAAATGCCGTCATCAAAGCCAGTGTCCCTTCATCACTGACATACCAAAGGCTAGCAACCGAACTCTTTACACCCGCTTGGAGTGACAGTCCAGCAAACCCAAGTTCTGCATTGGTATCTCCTACCGCTGTACGACAGGCACTCAGCGTCATTAGCTCTGTGGGTGGCCGGAATAACCGCAACTGCCGCACTTGAGCCATTGAAAGCTGGCTATCCCAAAACTGAATATAGGAATTTTGTGGCTTACCCGCATTAAATTCACCATGGGTCGCTAAGTGTAGGATAGGGTAGAGACTGCGCCGCCGCTGGGTTTGCAAGTTTGAGACCGTAAAAGCTTCATTGAGGAATACTTGCCCTCGTCCTACCAGTTGCGTAATGGTTTGCAGCTCGATGGGAACCGCTGGCAAAGGACTTTGCTTTGTGAACTGAGAGGCACCCATTGCCAGTACAGAAGCATTTTGCAACGGCTGGTAGCGGGTATCCACCAAGTTGATACTGGGAATGAGACCCAGATTATAGCGTTCCACTAGAAACTGACCATTACGACCGATTGGACTATCGCTGACCGTCGAGGAAATAAGATTTGACCCCGTGTGCAGAGCAGCGATCGGCACACTCCGCAACCCCTGATCAAGGGCAAAAACCAGTGTATTAATGCCTCGATTTTGCAATTCAGCATCAATGCCGCCCATGATCCATTGGTAGAGCTGCTGCGCAAAGGGTAGATAGGATTCACTATTGGTTTTCGTTGGGTCTCGCACCTCACGATTAAAAGCAGCAATGACGCGGCGCACTGCTTCTTGGGGCACTCGAAGGGGTTGGTAAATGGGTTCCCCTTCCGGTGTGATGATAAATATATCTAGTTGTTCAGGTCGCCAAAAGACATAGCTCAGGGCAGGTTTTTGACCTGTTTCTTCAGCCATACGCCCCAATAATTCCTTGATTTGCTCAATGTCAAGGAACTGTAGTCCCTCTTGACTAGGAGTGCTGAAAAATTCATCAAAGTACTCACTAAACTCAAAGGAATAAAGCTGCTGAAGCAGTTTGATCGCACTGTTGTAGTCTCCCTGATCAAAAGCCGTACTGATTTGCTGACGAATGATCTCAACTCCGGGGAAGTAAATGACTTGAGCGGTATTCTGGGGCAGTTGAGTGCCTTGTATCTCCTCTCCCAATAAAATCCGACCCAGATTCTCTTGAGTTTGGGGTTCTGGAGGTGTTGGCGGTGTGGACGGCTCCGTGGGTGGAGTTGGGGGTGTTGGCGGTGTGGATGGCTCCGTGGGTGGAGTTGGCGGTGCTTGAGAAACCCGATAGAGAAACCCAGAACCAGAAAATAGGGCAAGCTCAGGATAGGTGGTGTTGAATTGCTCTGAACCTGTGAGGCCGCCGTTGATATTGAGATTCGGGTCAGTCGAATAAACTAGCCAGCGACCATTGGGGGTACTAAAGACACTAGAGCCATAGTTGTTAATAAAGTTATTTTCGGCAGCAAGGACAATCGCATCCCCAGTCCCAACGGCAGAAATTGGCGCATTGAGAACAATATCGCCTGTTAGTGTTTGTAGGAAAATGTTGCGCCCTGTAATGCCTGTTGGGTTAACACTGCCAACGGTAAGGGTACTGTTATTGACAAATTGCAAATCACTCGCACTGTTCAACTCAGCAGCTAGGATCCCCACTTGGTTATTGGGGTTGGTTAGGATTGCACTGCCATTTTGTAAAGTTAAACCCAAGTTGCCTGCTCGAATCGGTGCACTTTGCGTTAGGTTCCCACTGTTTAAGCTGAGGATTAGGGTATTGCCGTTGGTATTGATGCCAGTGGTGAGGCCATTGACACCATTGTTGAAACTAACGATACCTAGGGCACCTTGATTACTCAAGTTCACATTTCCACTGACATTGCCTGAGAGTGTTTGAAACCTATTGTTGACATTGTTGAGGATGAAAGTCCCCTGTCCAAGAAGTTGCAGCGTTCCCGCAGAAATGACATGGCTGCCCTGAGTAACGCCGCCACCGCTATTGAGTGTGAGATTGCGACCATTGAGATTCGTCGTGCCAGAGCCATTGAACTGAATACCTAGGGAACTTACGCCGGGGGTTTGCAGCGCAAGATTGTAGTTGAGGCTGAAGGGACGAACATCAATGAGACCAGTACCATTAGGGTGACCAATGGTCACCAAAGAAAATCCACCCGTGATTTGGTTGAGGAGAAACTGATCAATGATCAAGTCACCCGTTGCACCATCGCCAATGCCGACGGGAGTATGCGCATCAATCGGTTGAAAGACAAGGCGGCCTGCCCCGGCACTATGGATATCTAGCAGAGAGGGAAAATCACCCGAGACTTCAATCCCCCCCTGAGCTGCTAATGTGAGCATGCCATCTTGAACAGCTAATGTCAGGGCGTCAGAGACTTCCATGACCAGACCAGGATTGCCGTCAGTGGCGCGACCTTCGATGAGAATCTTCCCATTTCCAGCCGTTCTGACCTCAGCAGAGTACTCTGTGTCAGTTGCTGCCCTAAAGCCAAGACCAGCACCGAATTCACCCCCTGTACCTCTCAGGATAATGTCACCACTTTGACTGGTAATACTTGTGAAGCTACTCAGAATACCTCCTTGGTTGAAGGCAAAGCCCGTACCACCAGTACCCGTCAGGGTAATATTTCCAGTCGTGGTTCGAATTCCTGACTCTTCAAGATGGATGCCAACGTTGGAAACTCCTTCGGAGACGTTGCCCCCAGTACCCGTTAAGGTCAGATTGCCAGCTTCGGCGCTGATGGAGGAGTTTTGAATCGAGATACCATCCACAGGGCTATAAACACTAGAACTACCTGTCCCTAGAATGGTGATCTCTCCAGACCCTGAGGTGAGGATTGAACTCCCACCGATCAGCACCCCTTCTTGGCCATTAGTTGTTGCACCGCTGCCATGAATCCTAATATGGCCGCCATCTGCATTGAGGGTAGAGTTTATGATACGAACCCCAGCAGTGCCGTGACCGATCGCTGGACTGGTGAAGGGATTAGAGCCACCCCCCAAAATAATATTGCCACCATTGGTAATGAGTGTAACTGAGTCTAATCTAATTGCTCCTGCACCACTGTTATCGGCATCGGCATGGAGAATGATATTCAGTCGGCCTTCTTCTGAGCGAATGTCATCGGCAACAAGAATGTTATTTGCAGCTTGCAAGGTTAGGGAGGCATCGCCGCCGCCTGTTTTGGTAATCGAGGCAAGTACAGAAATATCCCCTGCTTGGGTTCCAGTATCACCAGTTGTGATGATGACGCTAGTGCCGAGATTCAGGGCAGCTTCAATGGCAGTATTCACAACAAAAGCATCATCAGTGGTGGGGGTAAAGACATCAGGATTGCTCCCAGAGAAACTCCCGCCACTCGTAGGGGAGTTAGAAATGGTGACATTTCGTGGATCAAGGAGCCATGTACCGGGCTGACCCTTGACTGCACTGGCATCTACTGTTCCCCGAACGCTGAGTAATTCTCGCCCAGAGGTTTCCACAAAGCCGCCATTACCGCTAAGTTGCCCGCCGCGTGCGCTGATCGTGCCGGCAAATTGCGTGCTGTTGTCTGCCCATGCAATGACAGTGCCACCATTGCCTTGATTGAAGGCATCCGCTGCAATCACACTGCCGCTGTTGATAAAGAGATTCTGGGCATTGAAACTGCTATGCAAGCGGTTAGTGCCAGTGGTGCCCCCTAGGTAATCGCCCCCCAAGAGAATCGTGCCACCCCCGAGTTGACCAGAGGCGGTTAAGTTGGCATTGATGAGGGCGATATTTTGACCAGTGATCGTGATTTGGCCACCCATACCGATGGGATTGGCGACGGAAAGGCTGCCACTGATGACGGCGGTGTTCGTTGTGGTGGGAATTTTGTTGGGGTCATGGACAAGGCGAATCGTGCCGTCGGGATTTTGAATGACGCTGTTGACAGGTTGTGAACCATTGCCAGTGAGTAAGCTGGGTAAGTCCACGGCAGCGATCGCTCCCCCAGTCGGTAGTCGCTCTTGAGGAATCTCAAGACTGAGCAGCATTCCCTCTTGGGAGACGCGCACCATTCCTGTTTCAGGTACAGCCGCAATGTGGATATTTCCTGCAGGGGCTGCGAGTGTACCCGTATTGATCACTTGGTGTGCCATCAGGCTGAGGGTTTGACCACGACCCACCCTCAGCTCACCTTCATTGATGATGAGGCCTTTACTCAGAAATTCAAAACCTGTGGGCTGACCATTGAGGGATTGATAGAGATTCTGGCCATTGACATCAAAGATCCCTCCCTCAAACAGCACCCGTTGAGCGGTAGAAGCATGGAAGGCAGCGGGGAGATTCAAACGGGCATTGGGGCCAAAGACAATTCCCGCAGGGTTGAGCAGATAAAGGTTACTGTTGCCACCCGTAATTTGAATCAAGCCATTGATGTAACTGGCGTTGCCACCATTGACGCCCGCGAGAATGTTGCGAATTTGCGGATTAGAGAGAAAGTTGGCAACTTGGCCGTTACCGACATTGAAGTTGTGGAAGAGGTGAAAGAGATTCTGACCATTCCCCGATAGGCGGCCACCACCAATATCAATCTGTTGACCATTTTGGATGACGGTGGTTCCAGTGCCATTGGTGGCTGGGGTAATTTGGCTGTAAACGTTGCCACTCAACAGTCCCCAAAAGACTAAGGTGATGGAAAATAGGTACTGTTGGAGAGTTTTCATGATCCCAGCCTCCAGATGATTTATCGATTCCTGCCGCTGGCGACTCTTGTGGGGGAGTGCAGAGACTGTGGTGGAAATTGGCTATAGCCATTATAGATATGGCAGTAAAATTTCCAAAATGCTACGCTTTCTTAATTTCTCAATCCCCGACGATCGTAAAATGAGCTTATCTTCCTAGGAGTAATAACGTTGGCACAGGGATTACGGGTTGGCATTTTAGGAGCGACAGGTGCCGTTGGCACGGAAATTTTGGCCATTTTGGCGGAACGCTCGTTTCCAGTGGCAGAGTTACGTCTGTTGGCTTCGCCCCGCTCCGCCGGTCAAACCCTCTCCTTTGGGGAAACAGTGCTGCCTGTGCAGGCGGTGAGTGAGGAGACCCTCAAGGGACTGGATTTGATTTTGGCTTCGGCGGGGGCAAGTGTGTCACGGCAGTGGCTGCCAATTGCGGTTCAGGAAGGAGCGATCGCCATTGATAATTCCAGTGCCTATCGCATGGATCCCAACGTCCCCTTAGTGGTGCCCGAAGTCAACCCTGAAGATCTAAAAACCCACCAAGGCATCATTGCCAATCCCAACTGCACAACGATTTTGATGACGGTTGCGCTATGGCCCTTGCATCAGGTGCGACCGATTCGGCGAATTGTAGCGGCCACCTATCAGTCTGCCAGTGGGGCGGGGGCAAAGGCCATGCAAGAACTCAAGGATCAAGCCCTCGATATTCTCAAGGGGCAACCACCACGCACAGAGGCCTTTCCCTATCCCTTGGCCTTTAACCTCTTTCCCCACAATTCTCCCCTCAATGAGCAGGGCTACTGCCAAGAGGAGATGAAGATGGTCAATGAAACCCGCAAAATTTTCCATGCCCCAGAGTTGCGGCTAACGGCCACCTGTGTTCGTGTTCCTGTGCTGCGTGCCCATTCGGAAGCGTTGAATGTTGAGTTCTTTGAGCCTTTTCCGCTGCAAGAGGCGCGCGATCGCCTGCAACAGGCCGCAGGCGTCCAGTTTGTTGAAGATTGGCAGCGCAATTATTTCCCCATGCCCCTAGAGGCCACAGGTAAAGACCCAGTGCTAGTGGGGCGGCTGCGCCAAGATATTTCTCAACCCAATGCCCTTGAACTGTGGCTGTGTGGCGATCAAATTCGCAAGGGGGCAGCCTTGAATGCGGTGCAAATTGCTGAATCTCTGATTGCCCAAGGACTCCTCTAAGCCCAAAGAGCTTACCACGGTTGACTGAGTACATTGAGAATGTCCTGCCGTGCCAATACCCGCGCACAGTTGCGCCACTGATCGGGATCGTCGCTGACATGGCGTTCATAGCGCAATTCAAAAGCATTGCGGGCTTCTTGGCGTAGGTGGAGGTACTTGTCCATGAGGTCTTCGAGTTCCTCGATGTTGTCAATCCATTCGTCCTCAAGGGTGTCGGGCAGACTACCAAAGATGTCGTAGCGATCTTTCATGCGGCGCGAGAGGGCTTCATAGATTTTTTCATCAAGGGTGTGGTGATAGACCAAGTTGAGCATTTCTACGGTGGGGCGGCGTTGGCCAAAGCGTTTGATCCGACCTAAACGTTGCTCTAGACGGGAGGGGTTCCAAGGGAGATCAACGTTAATCAGGGTGCCAAGGGTCTGAAGGTTCAACCCTTCACAGGCAGCATCAGTGGCAATGACGAGGCGGATGCGGTCGTGCTTGACGCCGTCTTTGATGGCTTCGCGATCGACACTTGTGAATTGTCCCCCTTGCCAAAGACCACTTTTGCCGACACCAGCATACACAGCAATGAGTTCTGTGGGTAGAGCTTGGGTCAGGGCAGTGGCCACGGCGGTCACGGTATCGTAAAACTGACTGAAAATAATGCAACCGTACTCTAGCCAAGGTTGGGCGTCAGTGAGGGGCTGGGTGAGGAAGGCCAAGACAGCAGCATGTTTGGGATCTCGGGCTTCGGGACGCTCTAGCTCGGCAATCACCTGTTCGAGGGCTTGCTGTTCGGCAGGGGTAGGGTCACTGAGGATAGAAGTGGCGGGGGCAAGTTCGCTGTCCTCATCAAGGGATTGATGGTTGAGGATTTTGGTAGCGGTGATCCGTCCAGCCGCGAAGCTAGAGCAAAGGCGTTGCAGGAGAATAGTTTTGAGAAAGCCAGCGGCACGGGTACGTTGACCAAGAGCATGACTAAATTCTTCAGCGGCTGCGTAGGCACGCTCAAAGGTATAGTTGGCCATGAGGCCTACACCCATAAAGGGAACGTCACCATAGGTGCCTAAGGGGGCATCGGGTTGGGGGTGGACAATGACACCCACTCGCTCTAGGAGGCCTTTTTCTTCGAGAGTACGGCGGCGACGTACAACGGTATGGCGAACGATGGGATTGTGGTGGTAGAGGAATTCAGATGCTGCGGGTAGCTCAACTTCTAAGCGTGTCTGGATAAAACAAGGAAGGCTGGCAAATCCTGTGCTGACGCGGTATTCTTTGTCATCCAACCCTAGCTGAAGTCGGATGGCGGAAAAGATGGGGTGCTCTTTGGCGGGGGGAAGGGGGTTTTGCAGCCACTCCCACATTTCGCGGGCAGTCGGGGGAAATTGTTCGCCTTTGACAATGGGGAGGGTGTTTTCCCATATTTGCCAGCGGGAGTAGGTTCCCAAAACAAAGCCTGCTCCTTGGTTGAGGATGCCGAGGAGATCCCAGAGTTCATAGACTTGGGTCTGAATGGGGGTGGCAGTACCCAGTAGAACGTGTCGGCTGCGTTGGGCGATTTGCTGCATGAAGTCCAGCAGGTGGTTGGGTTGGCCTGCTTTTTGACCGATACCCCTCCGCCGCCGTGCCCGATGGGCTTCATCGAGGATGACCGTGCCATAGCGGCGACTCAGCAAAACCTCACATTCGGGGGATTGCTGAATGATTAAGCCTGTAGAGACAATGGCGATTTGTACGGGACAGCGGGCAATGTCTTCAACGCCACGGGTGCGGATGATGTGACCTTGGGCATCCTGCCAGTATTTGCCTTGGGACATCCAAACGACGCTGGGAATGGCGAGTTTGTCGAGGAGTTCGGTTTGCCATTGCAGGGTGAGGGGGGCAGGACAGAGGATGAGGACAGAGCCATCCCCCAATAGATTGGCCACAAGGGCAGCGGTGGCGAGGGAGAGGGTTTTGCCCACCCCCACTTCATCGGCGAGGAGGAGGCGGACTTGATCATAGGTTTCACGGTGCTCAAGGAAGAGGGCGACAAAGTCCCGTTGCCACGGTTGGAGGGTTTCACCACGGCGGTAGAGGGGGCTTTCAGCAAGGCTGGCAGCAGGGAGGTCGGGGGGAGCAAGGTCAATCAGTTTGACTTCTTGGCGATCGCCAATGCGGTGAATCTGCTCAATAATCACTTCAGGTAGGGGAATGCCCATCTCCCAGAGGGCAGCAAATTCCGCTTCGACCCAAGCTACACCTTCGGGGGTGGGGTTTTCCCAGAGGAGTTCATAGTTGGTGCTAAAGGCTCGTTTGGACTCATTCACGGAGCCAAGAAAGCAGGTCTTGTGGCCTGTGGTTGATTCAATGACCCCTGCTTTGCCGTGGAGAAAAAGCTGCTGCGCGGGCACGACCCGAATCTGGAGGTTGCCTTGGCGGAGCAATTCATAGAGACGGCGGTATTGGGGACGATAGAGAGCGGCTTCGAGGGCGGGATCCGCTTCTTGCCAGCGATCGAGAAGAGCCGCTTCACGGGCACGGCGGGAGACTTGCCAATCTTGGGGGTCAAGGTCACTGTTGCAAACCACTTGGATGGTGGGAATGGTACTGAGGGATTCGCCCACCAGTTCTAGGATGGAGCTACGGAAATAGCCCGCAATGCGACGGTAGGCCACTGCCCCCTGCAAGCGATCCTCAAGAAAGGTGCGATCGAGGGGTTGGAGACGCGAGGAAAAGCGATGCAAAGCAGTCATAGACTCCAACTTTTCGCTTTAGAACTGGTCAGGCCATTGTCGTGCGCTATGCATAAAAGCAAGTAGTTGAATTTGATTGTTTTGAATTCGATAAGGAATGATAAAAGGCGTTTGAGGAATCACAAGCTCCCGTGTACCTTTAACACGCCCAACACGCCCTATTTCAGGGAATTGACGTAGGGTTTCTAGTGCCTTCTCAACGCGCTGGATCAGTTCAGGGGCGGCTGTTGGATTGCTTTCCACAATGAACTCATAAGCTGCATTCAGGTCAGCGATCGCCAGCTTTGTCCACAGAATTTGCATTTTTATTGGGGTTGATGCCAGCGATTAAAAGCAGTAGCCACTTCCTCTGGTGTTGCAAAACGTTCGGAGTCGGCTTGATGGATGCCTTCAAGAATATGCTTGACTTGCCAAAGGTGCATTTCCAGATAGAGTTTCACTGCTTCATCAAAGACTTCAGCGCGATCGCGCCCTAGTTCAGCAGCTAAGGTGTCTAAAGCACGTCGTGTTTCTGAATCTAGCTCAAGGGTAATAGTTTCTTTAGGCATGGTTAGTTCACCCAGCGATGGCAGCAAGGAGGGTTCTTCATATCCTAATTTAATCGTTGATGCAAGAGGGCTTCGGCAAGAATGCGGGCGGCACTGGCTTCGGCGGCACGGTGGTAGCGCAGGTGGTGTTCGATGTATTGGCAGACTTCGATAACTTGCTCCCGTTGACGATAAAAATCGGGCAGGTTATGGCTCAAGTGCTGAATCACCACATCTACGTCCTCATCCTGTTGCAGTTCCATGAGGGCATAGAGGATGCCGCGCACAAGGGTTCCCCCAAATTCACTGCCGCTGTCCATGAGGCTGCTGCCCAGTTCGATGGCACTTTTGAGGCGGACGTGGTTGGCGCGTTTGTCGGCCATCAGGGGATAGAAATCGCGGACTTTGAAGGCTTTGGCAAAGTTTTGATAGTTGTCTAGGGTTTTCAGGCCCCGCAGTTCAAGATCCAGCATTTTTAGATAAAACCGCTCTGTTGGCTGGAGTTCCTTCCAGAGGTCGCGGCTTAGCCCTGAGGGCACAAGGTGCTGGTTGGCAATATCCACGGCAAAGGCAATCAGTTCATCCACAAAGGTGGTTTCGCCCTTAATGCGAGGTCGTAGGGCTTCGTTGGTCATGTCGCGCCCATCAATACGGTCATATTGGGTCAAGACCCGCAGGGCAGCTGCATAGCCCGCCATCTGCAAATCAGCATCTTCAAAGACATTTTCATCGCGATACCATCCCCGCGCCTGCTGATTTAGCCCCGTCAGCAAATTCACCTGCTGCTCCACTTCCTCTTGCAGGTCCCATGCCAAATCATCGCGGGTGGTACTGAGATGGCCTTGGCGTTTGCGACACACGAGCAGAACGGTCCCCTTGACATAACTACCGCTGCGCAACCCACTATCGGTTTCAGTGACCACATACCATGCTGCTGTCACCTGCAACCCCGCTGCCCAAACAATGTTGGCCATGTCTGCCCAGATTGCCCCCGACTGATGGGTAAACATGATCACTTGCAGGCCATTGTCCGCCATACACTCGGTCATGCGGCGGTAGGACTCGACCATATTACGGCGGAACTCTTCCCCTTCCCCTTTGATGGCAAGCGCACGGCGACTGTCCCAAAGCCAATCGGCAAACTCTGGCGGTGGATTTTTGCGCAACCAAGCAATAAAAAACTCAGTAATTTCTTCGTACTTCACCGCATCACCATAGGGCGGATCTGTAATGTAAATATCATTGGAAGTATTGGTTGCTTTTGCTTCGTGACAGGCCAAAGATAAGTTGATGAAGTTAGGCAAAGGCGACTCGGAGTATTGTTGTGTAATTAGACCTTTCAGACCTACAAAACCCCTTGTGCCGTAGTTGTATAGGGTATTCAGAGCTTGATTATCGAAGGTTTGGACATTATTACCAGCACCTCGGGTCTTTCGGCCTAGCCAGCGGCAAAGACGGCTGTTGTAGTTAATTGCTTGGCACACACCCAATGCTGTATATGCACTAGTATTCTCTCTGAGTAATGCACCCAAGAATAGCTGCCTTGCTGTGAATAGATGATGCCAGTATGTCCAGCCACGTGTCCGAATTGGCTCATCAGTCTTATCCCCAGACTCAATTGCCATATCGGGTATCCAGCCTTTTTCTTGCCACTCATGCAAATGCTGAGCAACACAATCTTCAATAATCTTCTCTCGATTCAAGTCCTCTTCAGTAACAGGCCTAAACTCAAACTCTTCACCCTTACCTGATTCTTTAGGCCTACACCACAAAACTGCATAAAGCCTTTCTTGAAAAATATCATTCTCAGCAGGCATGAAGTCTTCTAGTTGCCACTGCCGCAGTTTATTGCCACTTGTTCGATCAGACTTGCGATAATCTCCTCTTAAAGTCGATATTTTTGTGCGATATTCTTTACCATTGACTACGTGAAACAAATATGGATTAGAGCCACGCCCATCTGATCTTACAGTCCCACGCTCCGCAGCTTTCAGTTCGCTATCACTAACGTTTGAATAAATATCAATATCATAACGTTTATTTACATAATCAGGTATTAGCCTAACGACTGTTTTGTAGTCTTCACTCAAAATAAATGAAGGCATTAAGGGTACGAGCCAGCCTGTTTGTGGACAAACAACCTCTACGCAATAGATATAGTTACGAGCACGCCAACCATTGCCATCCTCTTCAATGCCCAGTTGATCAATTTCTGCTTGGACTTTGGCCACTAGTTCCTGTTGATCTTGCTCCAGTTGTGCCCGCTCTTCGGGAGTGCCACCGACGATGTGAAATGCGCCCCACGTCAGCAAACAGGCAATGGGATTCAGGTCACTGGCATAGACATCACAGCCAAGGCGAGCCGCTTCAAAGGGGATTTGCCCCGAACCGCAAAAGGTATCTGCCACACGGGGGCGATGACCAAAGCGCAGAATACCCAACTGTTCAATGAGTTCAGGAAAGGAATGGGCATGGGTTCCCAAGTGGGTATTGACCCGCTGCCAAATGTGATCGTGGACATCGGCCACTTCTTCGGGGCGGTAGAGATTTTCAATGCGCTGCCGATAGGGCACTTTGGGCAAGAGTTCAGCTTCGAGGTGACGACGATCCCAGAGGGGGACATCATCGCGCCAAGCTAATTTCACATTGGCATAGAGGGGGGTTGACCAATCCACAGGGGCAGAGCGCAGGAGCAACTGAGGCGGTGAAATATCGAAAAAATCCTGTAGGCGAGCAAGGGTGACTTTGGCAGCAATTTCTTTGGGGGTGGGTTTCTTTTTGGTGCGGGCAGCTAGGGAGGCATCATCCATGCCCATCAGTAGTTCAAAAATTTCCAAATCGCGCTGCGGGTCATCCGTGGCGGGCAAGAGACACCCCAAAATGCAGGCCTTGGCAAGAATCAGGGGTTTGCGACCTTTCCAAAAATTCCCCAGTCCTGTAAGGGTTTGTCCTGATGATGCAATACGCTCTTTATAGACTTCGGCAGAAAGTTTCTGGACAGGTAAAAGACGTTCAATGAGGGCGGGGCGATGTGCCCAAGCGCAGGGGGAGAGGGTGGGTGGGGATTCGGTAGTTGGGGGGCGATCGGGCATTGTGGCTTTGATTGCTGTGAATTTAGTCTAGTCCTCAGAATGCTCCTGTAGCCAAGCATTCACCGCCTCAAGGGAGGTAATATCAAGCAGCATGCCTGCCAAAGCAGTAATTTTCTCAGGGGAGAGATTTCTAATTTTTTCTTCCATCACCGCAGGAAGATCGCCAAAGCGCCGCTTTAGGAGCTGCAATACTATCAAACTTTCTCCCTCCTTTATCTCTTCCTGACGACCTTGTTGCAGCCCTTGTTGTAGCCCTTCCTCTAAGCCCTGTTGCCTACCAAGTATCTCCCCTTCTGTCTTTGCTGTGCTGTAAATCTCGTCATATAGCTCACGATAGAAGCGTGTTTGCTTCAGTTCATCCTTCGTGAATCCCAACATCTGCTCCACCTTTGCCCCTCCCATGTTCAGCACAGACAATGTTGTTATGATAGATCAAAGTCTCTAAGCGTCCTATGGAATCTGTTCGTAAGGTCTGTGTTCTCCAACCCAATGCTCTCAGTATTCGCGTTAGCGATCAAGTTGAGAAGTTAGAAGAGCTAATCATTGCTGAGGGGGATGGTGTTGCCTTCTTTGAGCGTACCTATATCACTGAGGGGATGCGCTCCTTGATTGAGGAAGGGTTGAAACGATTGGCGGGCTGCTCTGCGCAAGCGGTTTTTCATCTCAAGCAGGCCATGGGGGGTGGCAAAACCCATTTGCTGGTGGGCTTTGGTCTCTTGGCGAAGCACCTGAGCTTGCGACAACAGATTGTTCCAGAATTGAGCGATCGCTATCCTTTTGAGAGTGCGGCGATCGCTGCCTTTAATGGCCGCAATGATCCGCCTCGCTTTTTCTGGGGGGAGATTGCCACACAACTGAGTCAACCAGAGAGTTTTCAACAGTTTTGGCAGCAAGGCCCCCTTGCTCCAGCCGAAGAAGATTGGTTGGCATTGTTTGATCAACCTCAGCCAATTTTGATTCTGTTGGATGAATTGCCTCCCTACTTCCAAAACTTGGCAAGTCGCCCTGCGGGGACGGTAACCGTTGCTGATATTGCCACCCGTGCCTTTGCCAACCTCCTCACTGCTGCCAGTAAAAAAAGCAATGTCTGTGTCGTTGTCTCTGACTTGGCTGCCGCCTATGAAACAGGGAGCCGCCTAATTAACCGTGCCCTAGAGGATGCCCGTTCAGAATTGGGGCGTCAAGAACGGGTGATTACCCCTGTGGATCTTTCCACCGATGAAGTCTATGACATCCTGAAAAAACGCCTCTTTGCCCAGTTGCCACCCCCTGAAACGATCCGTGCCATTGCCAATGCCTACGCCGCCAAACTCACAGAAGCAGCGAAAGCAAAAACGATTCAACGGGATGCAGTTGACCTAGCCAATGAAATTTATAACACCTATCCCTTCCATCCCCGCTTGAAAAATCTCATTGCTCTTTTCAAAGAAAACGAGAACTTTAAGCAAACCCGTGGCCTACTTGAACTCACTTCCCTGTTGTTGCGATCGGTGTGGGAGCGAGCCACCGATGATGTGTATCTTCTCGGTGCCCAACACTTTGACCTCTCAATTCCCGATGTGCGCGACAAACTCACTGAAATTTCCCAGATGCGGGATGTGATTAGCCGCGATATTTGGGATGCCGAAGGTAGTGCCCATGCCCAAATCATTGATCAAACGATCCAACATCGAGCTGCCACTGAGATTGCTACCCTCCTGTTGACTGCTAGTTGTTCAACCGCCGTCAATGCCGTCAAGGGATTAACCCCCGATGAAATTGTTGCACACCTGCTGACGCCGACGACCCATGCCTCTGAGATTACCGCTGCCTTTAATAAGCTAAAGAATACCGCTTGGTATCTGCACCACACTGCTGAAGGTCGCTACTACTTCGATCGCCAAGAAAATCTCACCAAGCTGCTCAAAAGTTTGGCCACCGAAGCCCCTGAGAATAAAATTGACGAGCGCATTCGCAGTAAATTGCGGCAAATGTTTGAACCGAAGCGCAAAACTGCCTACACCGATGTACTCCCTCTGCCGCGTCCGGATGAAGTCGTTGAAAAATTGCGGCGCGATCGCGTGCTCCTGATTCTCGAACCCAATCATCCCATTCCTTCAGCGCAACTGACAGAGTTATTTGTCAACTTGACCCAGAAAAATCATCTCCTCGTACTGACGGGTGAAAAAAGCCACATGGCTAGTTTGACTGAGGCCGCCCGCTATGACTATGCCGCCCAAGAAGCCGATAAACGCATCCCCAAGGGTCATCCCCAACGGGAGGAGCTAGAAAACAAACAAGCGGAGTATGCCCATCAATTTACAACAACCGTCGAAAGTCTCTTTGATAAAGTGGTGTTTCCCATTCAACGGCTAGGGCGACAACCACAGTTGGTCTCAAAACCCTTGATTACACGGGATCCCAACCAGCCCTTTGACGGCGAATTACAAATTGAGCAGACCCTCAGCCGTGACCCGATCAAGCTCTATCTCGATGTTGAAAAAGACTACAATGCCCTAGTGGAAAAGGCAGAATTGCTCCTCTGGCCTGAAAATCAAGATGATACGCGCTGGTCAGATGTGGGCGATCGCTATGCCGAACAGCCCGGAATGCCTTGGCTGCCCCCAAGGGGACTCGATCAACTGCGCACCTTTGCCTGTCAACGGGGTCGCTGGGAAGACCTCGGTAATGGCTACTTGACCAAGAAACCCAGACCCAAGCGCACTAGTGTTCAAGTCATTCCAGAATCAGACCCCGATGAAAAGGGCACCGTCCGCCTACGGGTCACGCCCATCAATGTGGGTGCCAACGCCATGATTTTCTATGCCGAAGAGAGCGACACTGTCTCAGAGTTGAGTCCCCGCCTCCAAGAAACCAGCCTGACCACCAATGCCCTCAAGGTCACCTTCTTGGTTAAAGACCCCACGGGTAAGAGTGAAACAGGGGATGCCTACACTTGGCGGAATCAACTGACCATCCGTAATCAATTAATCGTTCGCGATGGCCAGCGCTTCGTTGAGTTATTTGTCGCTCCCCGAGGTGAACTGCGCTACACCCTCGATGGTTCTGAACCCCGCAATGGCATGGTTTATACTCAACCGATTCAGATTGGTGAGGGAGAGGTGCTGCTGCAAGTTTTCGCCACTGCCGAGGATCTAGCAACCAAAGCCAAGTTTACCTTTCCTGCGGTTCACAACTCCCACCCCGCCACACCCAGCATCGTTACCGATCAACCCGCGCAGTGGAAACCCCGCAAAGGGGCATTGATCAGCTCACGGCAAAAGATTTTCCAAGGCTTGGAGGTGGCCGATCGCGCCCAAACAAAGTTTCGCGGCGTTGTTCTCAACTTGGGTCAAGGAAAAGCAATCATGTCATTGACTATTGGTTCTGATTTGGCAGTGGAGGCTATCTTTCTCAAGCAACTACTGAGTCAGATGATGACGCTCCTTCCCCCCGATGCCCCTTTGACCTTGACCTTTCAGGAAGCCAATCTAACAACCGCCCATGATTTGCAGAAATTGGCCGAAGAGCTAGGGTTGAATGTCTCCCACGACGACGTGTATCAGTAGCATCCCCGATGAGTAAGCCAGCGAGCAATTTTGGCGCTCCCATTTCTCTGGAGGGAGATCACTTTCGCGTCGAAATTCCCAGTCAACGCAGCCAAGCGATCGCCATCGTTGAAGTTTACGGCACTCTTCCCCCCGAAGAGGAACCCCGCATTTTCATAGAACGACGGGTTTGGGTGGCTATTGCTGATGTAGCGCAAAAGGAATTTAATGCCCGCCTGCGAGCGGCAAAACTGCGTCAAGGACGGTGGCACCCAGGCATGAATTACCTCGATCGCCTCCTCGGACGAGAACTCTGCGTTTTAGCTTGGGCAGCGGAACAGGCGAGTGACACTCAAATTTCCACCATCTGCCGCAAATGGCTGGCTCTACGTCCTGAAGAACGCTGGTGGCTCTTTCTCAAAACGGTGGCGGAAGCGGGTTTCCCCGAAGATCGCGATCGCGGTTGGCGGCGTGCTCTGTATTTTGCCCTCTCCGATGCTCCGCCAACAACCCCCCGTTCACCCCGTCCTGTAGAACCACAGTTTACCGAGTTGCCGCTTTTTAGCCTGCCCCCATGGGAATAGGGACAGGTTGGTATTCATCAAGTCACTGGAAACAGTGCACCCTCCAAATAGGCTTCAAAGTGCTCCTGAAAATACAGCCAAGAGGTCATATCAGCACCCTCGCGGTATTCAGTGGGGGCTTCACGGTATTGGGGCAGTCGCTCTAATTGGTCTTGTAGGAGGGAGGGCAAGTCTTCGACGGTCAGGGCTTTGCAGCCAGTCGCACTGTAGATGAGATAACCGGGGCGATCGCCCATCTTCATCCAAGGCAACCAAGGCCCAATCCGACTCCAACACAAATGGACATCGGCAATCGTCTCCGTATCTTGTTGTAAATCGGCGGTGGCCACCGTTAGCTTAAAGAGTTCTGCCGCTTGGTAGATCGGCTGGGGGCTGTAGGCCTGAAACCGTTCCTCACCCGCAAGGGGATTGTCATAGTAGGGAAATAGATCAAACTGAAACGTAGTGGTTCGCTCACTGACTTGGGCAGGCACCTCACGGCGAAATAGCCCCTGCACGGGATCATTAGCAACGGGAATCACGGGAACCACGTCCTCTGTCCAAGGATTGTGCCAGCGATCGCACAGGGATTGCTTTTCTGGATCCAGATAAAACGTCAATTCACGGGAGAGAAAATACCACCCGCCCTCGGGATGGGGCAAACAGCGAGCGGCACTCATGCCAACAATGTTGAAGAGGTGACGGCGACGCTCTTGGGGAACAAAACTATACACCGCTCCCTGCCACGCCATAAACGTGGTCTTGCCCGTCAAATCTGCCCGTACCCGCACCCAATCGCGAGCACTCAACCATTTTTGAACAAATTCAGCGGCGGGCATGGCTACTCCACAGGAATATGGGCAGCCTGCAATTGCACATCCTGATTCGGATAGCTGGCAAGGCGCAGGGTCAAGGTTTTTGCATTGTCAAGGAGGCTTTTGGGAATCAAAATTGTGCCTTTGACCAGATCACTACCGGGGGGTAATTCCGTGGGTAGGCCTTCGGTGAGGGCACTCAAAAGGGTACCTTTATCATTTTTGATTTCAAGAAAGGTGTAGATAAACTGCACCCCTTGGCTACTGTCGTTTTTCAAGCTGACGTGCAGGGCTAAATCTTGGCCAATGGTATCCACATGGCTAATTTCTAGGCGCACCCCCTTATCCTCAGCAACGATGGGCAGTGTCCGACTCGTCGCCGGTTCCGCTGCTGGGGGGTCATTGGCAGTGGTGGGGGCAGGCACAATCTCGCGATCGCTGGCACCTTCAGTCATTTCGGCAATGCGGGCTTTGGTTTGGGCAATGATCTGTGCCTCGTCAAGAATGGGCGATCGCTCCCCTTGGGTTTGATCATTGGCATTCACGGCACTGCCCAGAATCGGATTCACGACGGGTTGGGACACACCGCGCAATGACTCTCGCCCCAAATGGTAGCCAATAAAAGCCGTGACTAGGGTAATGGCAGCTGTGGTACTGATCAGCACAAGGGAGGTGAGAACTCCGGGTTGAAGGGCACGTAGCATCGTTCTACTCCACTGAGGATGGTTTCATTGACGAAGAGACAGGGGGCAAGGGGGGTGGATTATTGGGCAACGCGACCGTCTCCTCCACATCCTCGGCATTGAGGCGCGATCGCACACTCACCAAGAACGTTTTAATCACTACCGCGATCGGAACCGCAATGAGAACCCCGACTAACCCCGAAGCCCTAGCCCCAGTCAGGATCGCCAAGAAAACCCAGACTGGATTTAAGCCCGTAAAGCTACCGATGATCCGAGGGGCAACCACATTCTCCAAAAACTGCTGATAGAGAAACGCAAATCCCGCCACCTTGAGGGACAACCACACATCCTGAAGGGCGACGAGCAAACTAATTGAAATAATCCCCACCGTACCGCCAAAGGGCACCAAGGCCATCACGCCAATAATGACACCAAAGAGCAGTCCATAGGGCACCTTGAGGAAAATGAAAATCGTCGTCAAGCCAATCCCCATGCACAGCCCCAGCACCAACTGACCAATGAAATAACTCTCAAAACTGCGGCGTATCGTTTCTGAAACCGTGGGGCGGAGCGTATCTGGCAACCAACTGAGGAGGCCATCCCACAATTCATCCCCATGCTGCAGCAAATAAAACGTGAGCACAACGGTCAAAATCAGATTAATGAGCACATCCACCGCACTGCTGAGGGTGCCCAAGATTAAATTCAAAGCCTCACGGGCCAAGCTTTGGAGTTGATCCTTGAGTTTTTCCAAGAGTTGGTTGGCAAGGGCATCCACATCCACCGTTACCGGCAGGTTGAGGGAGTCCACCCACTGGCCAAATTCCAAGAGTCGCCGTTGGCTGGAGTTAAACCATTCGGGCAAGCGGGCAATGAGCTGTTGTGCCTGATTAAAGACATTGGGTACCACCACCAAGCCAATAATGGCAATCAGTACCAAGGCTAGCAGAAAGACGAAAATGGCTGAGGGGCCTCGCGGATTTCCCTGCTCCTCCATCCAGCGCACCGGATAGTTCAGCAAAAAGGCAAACAGGGAAGCCAGCACCAGAACCGCCACCAGCGGCCCAAAAAACTTGAGAATGGTCGCAAAGGCCCAGAAATTCAGCGTCAGGATAGGCCCTGCCAAGCCAATAATCAGAAACCGACTGGCAATGGAGAGGCGATTCCACCAGTGACCCGAGGCCGCAGATTGGCTCATAGCTCTAAGCACAGTTGACGAAAGTGATCACCACGTTCTTCAAAATTCTGGTACTGGTCAAAGCTGGCACAGGCAGGGGAAAAGAGAACGGTTTTGATCGGGTACTGGGTCACCAGTTCAGCAGCCGCCGCCACTGCCCGATCCAGTGTCTCCATGATCTCATAATTTGTAAAGCCCGTGGCTTCTAAGCGCTGCGCAAACTGCGGTGCCGCTTCACCAATCAAGAGCACCCAAGCGGCTTTCTCCTGAATCAGCTTGAGCCAAGCGCGATCGTCCCCCTTTTTGGCCTGTCCACCGGCAATGAGAATCACTGGCCCTGTCACAGAACGCAGCCCAATTTCGGCGGCGTCATAATTGGTGGCCTTACTGTCGTTGATCCACTCCACCTGTCGCCATTGGCGAATCCGCTCTAGACGATGGGGCACACCGGCAAACCCTGCCACCGCTTTGGCAATTGTTTCGGCAGGAATACCGGCTAAATGAGCCGTTGCCACGGCTAGAAGAAAGTTTTGCTGATTGTGTTGACCCGGCATTTGCAGGACATGGGTGGGCAGCAGGGGTTGATCTTGAAACCACACTTGATCCTTAGCAATATAGATGCCCTGTTCAATCCCCTTGGGTAGGGCTGCCGCCCCTTGGGTACTGATCCACCAAGCTTGCGGCCAACGATTCACCATGTGCTGACGCAGGTAGGGATCATCCCCATTGAGGATCGCCTGTTTCGCACCATTCATGAGGTGAGCTTTGGTTTCGACATAAGCGTCGAGGGTGCCGTGGCGTTCCAAGTGATCTGGTGTGAGGGTTGTCCAAAGGGCAAATTGGGGTTGCAGGGGGGGGCTAGACTCTAATTGATAGCTACTGATCTCAGCAATCACCCAATCAAGGGCGCTAGCGGTCAAAGCCACTTCGCAAATACTATTGCCGATATTGCCACAGGCGGGAGCATTGTACCCCGCTGCTTGAAAAATGGCGGCAGTGAGTGCGGTGGTCGTTGTTTTGCCATTGGTGCCCGTAATACATACCCACGGCAGATGGGCGAGGGTCTGCCAAGCAATTTCCACTTCCCCCCGAACGGGGATGCCCGCTTGGCGAGCGGCAATCAGAGCAGGAGACTGCCAAGGGACACCGGGACTAATGACAATTTCCGCTGGGACACGCAGACCCACACTGGCGAGGGTTTGTAAATCAAAGTCGTAGTTGAGTTGAACAGCAATGCCTTCGGCTTCTAGGAGTTGCTGCTGCGATTGTAGGGCAGGGGTTTGACGACTATCACTCACCTCCACTTGCCAGCCTTGACGTTTCAGTAAACGGGCAGCGGCAATGCCAGAGCGACCAAGACCAATCACATGAACAGTTGGCATAGTTAAGTGGGGTGAATCCAATCCAGCAGGTACAGACTCGGGGCAGCGGTCACTAAGGTGGTATCCTCAAGGCCAATGAGGCCGATCGCTCCCGCTAAATGTTGCGTCTTAGACTCTATTATTGTCACACCGGGTAGAGAACAATGCCTAGCTTACGCACAATTGGGCTCTGCGGTCTGCTGTTGACGACTAGTGTCGGGTTCTTGTCTTTTGAAGGCAAGCCCGCGATCGCCCGCCGTCGCGAAGCGCCCAAAGTGGTGCGCGTCACCGATGTCCAATTGCAGAGCGAGAATATTGCGGGTGTCTGGTACCACCGCCTCACGGGGCGCGTGCGCAATGAAACCGCGACACCAGCGCGCAATGTCCAGATCTACTACGAGATTTATGACCCGACGAGCAAGCGACTACTGGAAGCGGGATCCACCCAGTTGCGCAATCGCGTGATTAATAGCGAAGGAGAGGCGGAGTTTCTGGCAACTCCCAATGCGGGGGGGCGGGTGAAAATCACGCTCGTGGAATGGCTGAGTGGCGATCGTGAGTACCGTTCGTTTCAGCAAATGCAGGAATTTTCCCAATAGCGCCTACTGGGGCGTCTCACTGGAGGTGGGAGATTGAGCTGTTGTTTCCTGCACACCAAAGGCCAGTACCCAGCCTTCAAGATTGTTGGCGGTGCGAATCTTCAGCCATTCCCCATCCTCACTGCGCTCTAGGATCGTCACCACTTCATCAAAGGCCACACCCCCCAGAGCATTTGCCTCGCGACTGGGGCGATCGCGCAACCGTAAACCATCGCCATAGATCACCCGCCCTTCAGAGTTTGGCTGCGGTGAGGGGGTCGGGGTTGGTTCAGGAGGGGGTGAGGGGGAATTCGGTGACGACTCTGGTGGCGTAGGCGGTGGTGAATTTTGTGCTTCGACCTCGGGGCGGGGGGGTGGCCAGAGCAAGTTAAAGACAAGGGGTGTAATGATAGCAGCGGCCACAAGGGTAATCAGACCTAAACCCAAAAAGGTTCCTAGGAGCCATTGCAGCACACGCACCACTGGTTTCATGATCTAACGCCCTGTGGGGGGAGACAGGATTCGTGAGGCAAACCGTGCCCGCCCGGAGGCCGCCCATTCTTGTAATTGGTGCACTTGCTCACGGGCGGTGCGTGCCAAGGGGATAATCTCACTGGCCGCGTGCAGCAGATCTTCGGTGGTAAAGTCGCGGTCTTGGCTAAAGGCAAGGTGCATTGCCTCAATGATACACTGCTCAATTTCAGCCCCAGAAAAGTCAATGGTTTCGTAGGCCAACCGCTCTAAATCATAGTTTTGCAGGCGATCGCGCCGCACACGACTGAGGTGCACTTCAAAAATCGCTCGCCGCTCATCCACATTGGGTAGTCCGACAAAAAAGATTTCATCAAAGCGACCCTTACGCAGCAGTTCCGGGGGCAAGACCTGCACATTGTTGGCAGTGGCCACAACAAAAACAGCAGAGGTTTTCTCCGCTAGCCAAGTGATAATCGTGCCAAAAACACGGCTACTGGTACCGCCATCCCCTCGGCCATCAATGCCCGCAAAGGCTTTATCCATCTCATCAATCCAGAGGACGCAGGGGGCTAGGGCTTCAGCAATTTGAATCATCTCGCGGGTACGTGCTTCGGATTCCCCCACGAGGCCGCCAAAGAGTCGCCCCACATCCAATCGCAACAGCGGCAAGTGCCATTGGTGGGCGATCGCCTTTGCCACTAGGGATTTACCGGTGCCCTGAATTCCCACTAGCAGCACCCCCCGCGGATAGGGCAGCCCATAGCGCCGTGCCCGCTCGGAAAAAGCACCGCCGCGCCGCAGCAACCACTCCTTGAGGTTATCAAGACCACCAATGTCGGCAATCGTTTCTTGGGTGGGGTAAAATTCGAGAATTTGGGTTTGCCGCAGGATCTGCCGTTTCTCCTCCAAGACCAGATCCACATGGCTGCCGTCCAGCACACCGTGCAAAGCAATGATCCGACCAATGACGCGGCGAATCCGCTCTAGGGTCAAGCCCTGACAGGCGCGGATCAACTCATCGAGAATGGGTTCTGCGGGAATGTTGCCGAGGCTTTGACAGAGCTTCACCAGTTCAAGGCGAATTTCCTCCCGTTGGGGCAAAGGGAACTCCACAACGGTAATCACATCCCGCAGTTCCGGGGGCAACTGCACCGTCGGAGCCAGTAGGATCAGGTTTTTGGGCTGGGACTTGAGCTGCCGCGCCAAGTTGCGCAGTTTGCGGGAGACGGCCACGTCCTCAATAAAGCGGTGAAAATCCCGCAGCAGAATCATGGCCGCTGCCGGTCGCGGCAGTCTTTCGACGAATTCAAGGGCACTGAGGGGATTGCGCTTGGCGACCCCCAGATCATTGGGATTGCCCTGATACCCCTCCACAAAATCCCAAATGTAGATGGGGCGCTGATTCAGGCGATCGCTAATTGTGTGCAGTGTTGCCTCAAGGCGTTCTTCCTCTGTTGTGGCCACATACAACAGGGGATAGCGTGCCCGCAGCAACAGTTCAAGGTCAGACTGAGCACTCACGGCGATGGTTCCGAACGCTCCAGAACCGATTGTAGTTGCGCAAGCATTGCCCAGCGGTGATCAATGGGGGGATCCGCAGGGACAGGGGGGTGAATACCGCCACAATTGGGGTCACAGTATTGGGGGTAGGGCAGGGCAAGGCAGAGTTGCTGGTAGAGCCAGTCTGCAAGATCAATGCGACCGTTGGCGGGCAAGGTTTCCACCAGATCATCGTCGGGCTGACTGGCTGGGGTTTCTGCAAGCCAAATGAGTTCCGTAGTGGTACACACCAAGCGATGGTTATAGTACTGCAAACAGCGATCGCAAGAGAGGGTGACAATTGTCTGCACACTGGCGCTGACTTCTAAGTAGGTGTGGCGGTGACTGGCAGTCACCATTCCTTGCACGGGAGTCAACGTTGCCAAGTCTGGAAAATCGGTATCCACCCGCCACTCATAGGTCTGGGCGGGCAGCCGCAGTAGATCGGGAATACTTAGCCAGTGGGCATCGCTCACACTAAGTTCCTTGGCTCATTTCATAGAGTTCTTTGAGGAAGTGAAAACATTGCTCAGCCGTCATTGAGGTGGGCTGAAAGGTTGCTGCTGGTGAGTATTTTAACCGCAGGTACCGAATTTTATCACTGTCCATCTCGCCCAACTGCACCAGACGCATTGACCAATTGATGAAGGTGCGCTCTGCGATCGCTTTGAATTCAATAATCTCAGCGCTGTGGTGGCGGGGATCCTTGAGGATGCGGGCGTAGGTTTCACTCACTTTCTGGCGATCGCCCTCTAAGGTTTGCAGAAACATGCCGTTGCCGTAGCACAGTATTCCCGTAATGCCATCGCGGAGATTGTTCACCTCTGACTTGGCCATAATATCCCGCAGGTCTGGGTAGGACAGGCCATCTGTGGCACAACTGAGATAAAGCAAGCGATGTAATCTCATGGGTCTCCGGTTCTCGATCGCACACAACCGATTTCAATATCCCATGAAAGGGACCCTTGCTAAAGACGACTCCCGTGATCTTTACTTTAAGTTTCGCGAACGCCTCTGACCACTGCGCTAGTGCCAGCGCTTGATTTGACAAATCCGGCAAAAGTAACCTTAGCTCCGTGACGTTCAAACATAGCAGCAACATCTTTTATTCTTTGGGGATTGTCATACTCCGGCGAGAACATATCAAAGGTGTCTAAAATTGCCCATTCACGGCGTTTTTGCTGATCCACAGTACTAGGAATTGTTCGTAGATCAACAATTGGTAAAAATCGAGTCAGTACGCCTAGTTTAACTTTCACTAAAAAATCAAATAACGTAATTAAACCATCAATATTCTTCTCAATTAAATTCAACAGAGCTTGGTGTGACATCTTTTTTGTCAAGGGTCTTAAAAGATATTTTGCGTGTATTTTTGTCCAAAAACCTTTAATCGGATAGAAATCAACCACAATCTCAGCACCGATTTTTGCGTATTTAATCAGATTTTTTACAGATTCTTCAAAGTCAGGTGTATGTTGTAGAACCCCAAAACAAAACACCTTATCAAAAGAGGCTTCAGGCAAAGGGATGTCATAGATGCTCGCTTGAAATAGGTGTAATCTTCCGCCAGCAATATCAGAATTATTTTGCCAATTTGCCTCAACCGCCTCTGAATAATCAAAACTCCAAAGATAAGCAGACGTTTTTTCTAGGATAACCCGTGTAAATCTACCTGCACCAGAACCGGCTTCTAAAATACTTTTGCCAGCAAGCTCCTCAGGCTGCCAGTTTGTTGTTGCAAAGAATCGAGTTTCAGATTGTTTTTGATCTGTATCATCTATTTGTGTTTTTGAGAACTTATTCCATTGCAGACCAAAACTTTGGGTGTAGTTTTGGCTTGAATCTACAAATCTAGGAATCTGATTAACAATTGGATAAACAGAACCCGTCTCACTATAGTACGCAGTATGATCCTTTCTAAGTGGTGCTTTCGTCTTGGGATCAACGTAATGAATGGAGATAGTCATTGATTAACTCCTCAGAAAGATGTTTTTTAGGGGATTGATATAAAATTCCCCGGTGTGAAATAGGCTGTACAGCCGCAAACCATAGTAGCCAAGATAAATCACCCCTAGCCACCACCAGTTTTGAATGCGTTCATTGATGTAGCGAAAGGGGGTGTGCTGCAATCGCCGGCCAGTTTTCAGCTCTAGGCCTATAAAAACCGCCATCACCGTAAATGCGAGAAAGAGCACAGGGCCAAAGAGATGCATTCTCAGGGCATCTTCAACATTGCCGCGAGCGATCGCCATAAAGGAACGGGTCAGACCGCAGCCTGGACAGGGAATACCCGTTGTTGCTCGAAAAAGACAAAGTAAAAAAGGCGGCGTCCCCGTATGGTTAAAGAGTGCCGCTCCCACTAAAGGTGCTGTGGTCAGTCCCAAAAAGCCCCAGCGGCTCAAGCGTTCCTGTTTCGATAAAACGGCATCAGAGAAGCGCAGCATCCGGTTCCTCGGCATTCACCAACAGTCGCTGCTCCCATTCTGCCGCAAACGCCACAAATCGCTCCTCTAAAATGGCTTGGCGTGCTGCTTGGGTGAACCGAATCAGTTCCGTCACATTATGAATCGAGAGTAAGGTGTAGGCCAGTAGCTCCTTGGCACGCACTAAATGACTTAGGTAGGCTCGGCTAAAGGTGGTGCAGGTATAGCAGGGACAGGTGGGATCCAAGGGTTCATAATCGCGGCGAAAGCGAGCATTTTTTAGGTTCCAGCGCTGCCCTTGGACAATGGCACAGCCGTGGCGAGCCAAGCGGGTGGGAATCACACAGTCAAAGAGATCGACCCCGGCAGCGATCGCCCGCAACATTTCTAAGTGAGTTCCCACCCCCATCAAATAACGTGGCTTATGGGCAGGCAAGAGGGGAGCCGTCACCGCCACAATTTCATGCATGGCACTGTTGGGTTCCCCCACACTCACGCCACCAATGGCATAGCCCGCCAGGTCATAGGGCAGCATCGCCGCAGCACATTCTCGCCGCAGATCGGCATACACTCCCCCCTGCACAATGGCAAAGAGGGCTTGATCGGATCGTTGCTTTGCAGCAATGCAGCGCTCTAGCCAATGCAGGGTGCGTTGCGTCGCTTGGATCACTGCCTGCCGGCTTGCAGGATAGGGGGGGCACTCATCAAAGGCCATGATCACATCTGCCCCCAAGGCCTCTTGAATGGCGATCGCCCACTCGGGTGACAGTTCAATGATTTGACCATCGTGGGGTGAACGAAACACCACCCCCTGATCGGAAATTTGCCGCATTTCGCTGAGGCTAAAGACCTGAAACCCCCCCGAATCCGTGAGAATTGGCCCTGACCAGCCCATAAAACGGTGCAGCCCCCCCGCTGCGGCCACAATGTCTTCCCCCGGTTGCAGGTGCAAATGGTAGGTGTTGGCCAAAACCATTTGAGCGCCCGCCGCCTTGAGGTGTTCTGGGGTGAGGGTTTTCACATTCGCTAAAGTACCCACGGGCATAAAACGCGGCGTTGCCACTGCGCCATGGGGGGTGTGAAACAGGCCTGCCCGCGCTTGGGTATGGGCACAGTCCTGCTGGCAGACAAATTCAAACACGCTGCTGGATCCACAAGAAGGCGTAAAAAATGTTACCAAATGCCTAGACAAACCCACAATCGCTGATCTATGATTAAAACTTGTGACCAAAAACGGATACTGAGTGGGCGCGATCGCCTCAACCCCCTTAAGTCCTTGGTTCCACTGATCCAGGGGTGGCAGCGTGTTCGCAACTTGCAATCATAGCCTTGCCATCTTTACCTGTGCCTGTCCTTGATCAACGATGGATGCGCCTTGAGCGTCATCGTCTTGACCGTGTAACTGCTGGGTCAATCCACCATTCCTAACTGTAGGAATCTGCCGAGGTGTAGCCTACGGGCTGCCTCTCGCTGTTTTGTTGTGATTCGTATTTTTAAGGAACGCGATCGTGACAGTTGGTATTTTAGGGACAAAGTTGGGCATGACCCAAATCTTTGACGAGGCGGGTCGATCTGTCCCCATTACGGTGGTACAAGCGGGGCCGTGTCCGATCACACAAATCAAAACCCCCCAAACCGACGGCTACACGGCCATTCAAGTGGCCTACGGCGAAGTGCGGCAGAAAAACCTGAGTCGCCCCGAGCGCGGCCACCTCAACAAATCGCAAACGCCCCCCATGCGTCATCTGCGGGAATTTCGCCTCGAAGATGCCTCTGCCTATCAATTGGGTCAGGCCATCACCGTTGATATTTTTAGTCCGGGGCAGCTTGTGGATGTCCACGGCACCAGCATTGGCCGAGGCTTTGCGGGCTATCAAAAACGCCACAATTTTAAGCGCGGTCCAATGGCGCATGGCTCGAAAAACCACCGTCTGCCCGGTTCCACTGGGGCAGGAACCACCCCGGGTCGGGTTTTCCCCGGCAAGCGGATGGCCGGTCGCATGGGCAATACGGCAGTCACCATTCGCAAATTGCAGGTGGTGCGCGTTGATCCTGAGCGCAACTTAATCCTGATCAAAGGGGCACTACCGGGTAAACCGGGGGCACTGGTGAGCATTACCCCCGCCAAGGTTGTCGGTCGCAAATAAGGGCTGGAGAGTAGTTATGGTTGCATGTGTGGTTAAAGACTGGCAGGGTGCCGACAGTGGTGAAGCCACCCTTGATCTAACGACGGCAAAACCGGAAACCGCCAGTCATATTGTTCATCGTGCCCTTGTGCGGCAGTTAGCCAATGCTCGGCAGGGAACCGTTTCCACCAAAACCCGTGCCGAAGTGCGCGGCGGCGGTCGCAAACCTTGGCGGCAAAAAGGAACAGGGCGTGCCCGTGCTGGTTCGATTCGTTCTCCCCTCTGGCGGGGTGGCGGTGTGATCTTTGGTCCTAAGCCCCGCGACTACAGCCAAAAAATGAATCGTAAGGAGCGGCGGCTTGCCCTGCGCACAGCCCTGATGAGCCGCGTTGAAGACTTGATTGTGGTTCAAGACTTTGCCGATCACTTGCCCCGTCCCAAAACCAAGGAACTGGTGACGGCGCTGCAACGCTGGGGCATTGAGCCAGAGCAAAAGGTGCTGCTACTGGTGGAAGACATTGCCGAAATGGTGGCACTCTCGGCGCGAAATGTGCCCACCCTGAAACTCCTGCGTGCCGATCAATTGAATGTTTTTGATTTACTCTATGCCGATCGCATTGTTGCCACCACTGGCGCGATCGCCAAAATTCAGGAGGTGTACGGTGACTAAAGTCCAACCCCGCGCCCTTGCGGATCTCATCAAGCGCCCCATCATCACAGAGAAGGCCACGATTTTATTGGAAAACAATCAATACAGCTTCGATGTAGACCGGCGCGCCACCAAACCGCAAATCAAGGCTGCGATTGAAGAACTCTTTAACGTCAAAGTTACAGCAGTGAATACCTATCATCTGCCCCCTAAAGAGCGCCGTGTGGGTCGGTTTGTTGGTCATCGTCCTCGCTACAAGCGGGCGATCGTCACCCTTGCCCCCGACAGCAAGATCGTTCTCTTCCCCGAAGTTTAACGGAGTAGATCATGGGCATTCGCGTTTACCGACCCTACACCCCTGGCGTTCGCCAAAAAACTGTTTCTGACTTTGCTGAAATTACCACCGACAAGCCCGAAAAGTCGCTGACCCGTGGCTTCAAGCGCGACAAAGGCCGCAACAATCGCGGTGTCATTACCAGTCGGCGGCGGGGGGGTGGCCACAAGCGTCGCTATCGTATTGTGGATTTTCGCCGCAGTAGCAAGCTCAATGTCCCCGCCAAAGTGGCAACTGTGGAGTACGATCCCAACCGCAATGCCCGCATTGCCCTGCTCCACTATCGCGATGGCGAGAAACGCTACATCATCCATCCTCGAGATTTGACCCCCGGCACCGAGGTTATTGCCAGTCCCGATGCCCCTATTGAAGTGGGTAACTCCCTTCCTCTGGGCAAAATTCCCTTGGGTACCAGTGTGCACAATGTGGAAATTATCCCCGGTCGCGGTGCGCAAATGGTGCGAGCTGCTGGTGCGATGGCACAAGTAGTGGCCAAAGAAGGGGATATGGTCACCCTCAAGCTTCCCTCGGGTGAAGTGCGGCTCTTCCGCAAGGAGTGCTATGCCACTATTGGCCAAGTGGGGAATGTTGAAGCCAACAACATCAGCTTAGGGAAAGCGGGTCGCAATCGCTGGAAAGGTCGTCGTCCGAAGGTGCGCGGTTCGGTGATGAACCCGGTGGATCACCCCCACGGTGGGGGTGAAGGACGCGCCCCCATTGGTCGTCCTGGGCCTGTCACGCCTTGGGGTAAACCCACCCTTGGCTACAAAACTCGCAAGAAGAAAAAACTCAGCGATGCTCTCATCGTGCGGCGTCGTAAGAAGTCTTCCAAGCGGGGTCGCGGTGGTCGTCAGTCTTAGGTTTTTGCGGAGAAGTTAGGTTATGGGACGTTCATTAAAAAAAGGCCCCTTTGTGGCGGATCATCTCTTACGCAAGATTGAAGCCCTCAATGAGCGCAATGCCAAGGAAGTGATCAAAACGTGGTCGCGTGCCTCAACGATTGTGCCAGAAATGATTGGCCACACGATCGCCGTCCACAACGGCAAGCAGCACGTGCCCGTGTACATCACTGAGCAGATGGTGGGTCACAAACTGGGGGAATTTGCCCCCACCCGCAACTTCCGCAGTCATGTTAAGGGCGATAAAAAAGCCCGCCATTGATTCTCTTGTTCGCGTCTGGGATAGCCGTCTATGGTTTCTACCTCTTCTCCTACTGCCCGTGCCTGCGCCAAGTATGTCCGCATGTCACCCCACAAGGTGCGGCGGGTACTGGATCAACTGCGGGGTCGCACCTACCGCGATGCCCTGATTATGCTGCGCTTTATGCCCTATCGTGCCTGTGAGCCGATTACAAAGGTCTTGCGATCGGCGGCAGCCAATGCCACCCACAATTTAGGCTTGGATCCCGCCACCTTGGTAATTAGTCAAGCCTATGCCGATCAAGGGCCTTGCCTGAAGCGGTTTCGCCCTCGCGCCCAGGGCCGCGCTTACCAAATTCGCAAGCCCACCTGCCACATCACGATTGCTGTGGCGCCCCAAAACACTGCTGACGAATCGTAGAAGGATACCACCGTGGGACAGAAGATTCACCCAATTGGCTTTCGCCTCGGCATTACACAAGAACATCGCTCCCGCTGGTACGCCGATAGCGATCGCTATCCTGAGCTATTACAGGAGGATCACCGCATCCGCACGTTTATTAACAAGCAACTGGCCAACGCTGGCATTGCGGAAGTGCGCATTGAGCGCAAAGCGGATCAAGTGGAGTTGCAAATTCGCACCGCTCGTCCCGGCGTCGTCGTTGGTAAAGGCGGCCAAGGGATTGAGGAACTGCGCAAGCAACTGCGGCAGATGCTCCCTAGCAACCGCACGATCAAAGTGAACGTGGTGGAAGTCAACCGTGTCGATGCTGAGGCCAGCCTCTTGGCGGAATACATCACCCAGCAACTAGAGCGACGGGTGGCCTTCCGACGCGCCGTGCGCCAAGCCATTCAGCGGGCACAGCGAGCAGGCATTGAGGGGATCAAAGTCCAAGTGGCGGGTCGCCTGAATGGGGCGGAAATTGCCCGTACCGAGTGGACACGGGAGGGTCGCGTTCCTCTGCATACCCTACGGGCAGACATTGACTATGCCTACCGCACCGCCCGCACAATCTACGGCATTTTGGGCGTGAAAGTGTGGATCTTCAAAGGTGAGGTACTGCCGGGACAAACCGAAGCCGTAACACGGGAACCCAGTCGCCGCAGTCCCCAACGCCGCCTACCCCAATTTGAAAATCGCTCTAACTAACAGGGAAGCCAGCGATGTTAAGTCCAAAGCGTACAAAATTTCGCAAACAGCAGCGGGGTCGCATGACGGGGGTTGCCAGTCGCGGTAACTCTATCCACTTTGGCGACTATGCCCTTCAAGCCCTTGAACCCGCTTGGATCACCTCACGGCAAATTGAGGCTGGCCGTCGTGCCATGACCCGCTATATCCGCCGCGGTGGCAAAATCTGGATTCGCATTTTCCCCGATAAGCCCGTGACAATGCGGCCTGCCGAAACGCGGATGGGGTCAGGGAAAGGCTCACCGGAATACTGGGTGGCAGTGGTCAAACCCGGTCGCATTATGTATGAAATTGCCGGTGTGCCGGAGGCGGTTGCCCGCGAAGCCATGCGCCTTGCTGCCTACAAAATGCCGATCAAGACCCGTTTTCTGGTGCGCAATCAAGAAGAGGAACAACAGGAGGGTTAAGAATGGCACTGACAAAAATGAAAGACCTGCGGGAACTGAGTGATCAAGAGGTGAGCGATCGCATTGCCGCCATTAAAAAAGAACTCTTTGATCTCCGCTTCAAAAAAGCCACCCGCCAAGAGGTCAAGCCCCATCAATTTAAGCATCTGCGCCACGAGTTGGCACAGCTTTTAACCCTTGAGAATGAACGTCGCCGCAGTGGAGGCCAAGACTAATGGCAGTTAAAGAACGTGTTGGCGTCGTCGTCAGCGACAAAATGCAAAAAACCGTCGTCGTTGCCGTCGAAAACCGCGCCCCCCACCCCAAGTACGGCAAAATTGTCGTCAAAACCCGCCGCTACAAAGCCCATGATGAAAATAACGAAGCCAAAGTGGGCGATCGCGTGCGCATTCGGGAAACCCGTCCCCTGAGTCGCACCAAGCGTTGGGTCATTGCCGAGATTCTCAGTCCTCGCACTGCCTAAGGAGAGCCAGCCATGATTCAACAGGAAACCTATCTCAACGTTGCCGACAATAGCGGCGCCAAAAAGCTCCTCTGCATCCGTGTGCTCGGCGGCGGTAACCGTCGCTACGGCAGTGTCGGCGATGTGATCATTGCCACCGTCAAAGATGCCACCCCCAATATGGCCGTGAAAAAATCCGATGTGGTTCGCGCTGTCATTGTGCGCACCCGCAAAACCATCCGCCGTGAAAGTGGCATGAGCATTCGCTTTGATGACAATGCCGCTGTCTTGATCAACCAAGAGGGTAACCCTCGCGGTACCCGTGTCTTTGGTCCTGTGGCTCGTGAACTGCGGGATAAAAACTTTACGAAAATTGTTTCATTGGCACCGGAGGTACTCTAATGGCGGCCAAGAAAGCAAACAAAAAGCCAGTGCGCTATCGCATGCACGTGAAAAAAGGGGACACGGTTCAAGTCATCGCTGGCAGCGACAAAGCTAAAGTCGGCGAAGTCCTTGCGGTCTTCCCCAAAACCAGTCAGGTGATTGTCAAAGGGGTGAACCTGAAAACCAAACATGTGAAGCCCCGCCAAGAGGGAGAATCCGGCCAAATCATCACCAAGGAGGCTCCCATCTACAGTTGTAAAGTGATGCTCTACTCCACCAAGCACAACGTGGCCAGCCGCATCTGTTACACCTACACCGAAGATGGCCGTAAGGTGCGGATGCTCAAGAAAACTGGCGAAATCATTGATTAGGTCTAACCCGTTTTCCCTCTCTGACCCAGCCCAGAGAATGCCCCTAGGAGAAGCCCCATGTCCCAACGCCTCAAAGATCACTACAACAAAACCGTTGTGCCGCAGCTCATGCAGCAGTTTCAGTACAAAAACATTCACCAAGTCCCCAAGATTGTCAAAATAACCGTCAACCGCGGTCTGGGGGAAGCGGCGCAAAATGCCAAAGCCCTTGAAGCCACCATTGCCGAAATTGCCACGATTACGGGACAAAAGCCCGTGGTCACCCGCGCCAAGAAGGCGATCGCTGGCTTCAAAATTCGCAAAGGCATGCCCGTTGGTGTGGCCGTGACGCTGCGATCCGATCGCATGTATGCCTTTTTGGATCGCTTGATTAACTTGGCACTGCCACGGATCCGTGACTTTCGCGGTGTCAACCCCAAAAGCTTTGATGGCCGGGGCAACTACACCCTAGGTTTGCGCGAGCAACTGATTTTCCCCGAAGTCAACTACGACGACATTGATCAAATTCGCGGCATGGATGTCTCAATCATCACCACTGCCAATACTGATGAAGAAGGACGCGCCCTGCTCAAAGCAATGGGCATGCCGTTCCGTGAGAACTAACGCCGGAGGCAGATTTTTAAGGAGCAACTATGGCAGTAAATGACACGATTGGCGATATGCTAACTCGCATCCGCAACGCAAACCTTGCGCGTCATCAAACCACCACCATTCCGGCCACGCGCATGACCCGCAGTATTGCGCAGGTGCTGAAAGCGGAAGGGTTTATTCGCGATTTTGAAGAGCAAGGGGACGGCATCAAACGGCATCTTGTGGTTTCCCTAAAATATCGCGGTAAGCAGCGCCAGCCGATTATTACTGCGCTCAAGCGGGTGAGCAAACCCGGTCTGCGCGTCTATGCCAATTCCCGTGAGTTGCCCCGAGTGCTCGGTGGTATCGGCATTGCCATCATCTCCACCTCTAGCGGCATCATGACTGATCGCGAGGCACGGAAGCAGGGCATTGGCGGCGAAGTACTCTGTTACGTTTGGTAAGCTCGGAGGAAGTCCCACATGTCTCGTATTGGCAAGCGTCCCATCCCCCTGCCAAAGAATGTTACCCTCACCCTAGACGGGCAGCAAGTCACGGTCAAAGGCCCCAAGGGTCAACTGAGTCGGGTTTTTCCGCCCGAGGTGAATGTTGCCCAAGAGGGCGAAAATATTGTTGTCAAACGCCGCGATGATTCTCGACCTGCTAAAGAACGCCACGGCCTCTGCCGTACGCTATTGGCCAACATGGTGGAAGGCGTCTCCCAAGGGTTTACGAAAAAGCTGGAAATTCAAGGGGTTGGTTACCGCGCCCAACTCCAAGGCAAAACCCTTGTCCTCAGTATGGGCTACAGCCACCCCGTTGAGATTGTGCCACCCGAGGGCATTACCCTAGAAATTGAGGACAACCAAGGTAAAAAAGTGCAGCAGGGCACGATTGTCCTTGTCAGTGGCATTGATAAAGAACTAGTCGGCAACACCTCTGCCCGTATTCGCGCCGTACGTCCCCCTGAACCCTACAAAGGCAAGGGCATTCGCTATATGGGTGAATTTGTGCGTCGTAAAGTTGGTAAGACAGGGAAGAAATAGATGAAACAAACTCGTACTGCGGCTCGCCAAAGTCGGCATCAGCGCATTCGCCGCAAAGTCAAAGGTACCAGCGATCGCCCCCGCCTCGCTGTCTTTCGTTCTCATCAGCACATCTATGCTCAGGTGATTGATGACACCCAGCACCATACCCTCGTGGCTGCTTCCAGTGTTGAGCCAGAACTGCGGCAAAAGCTGGGGGATGGCAGCACCTGTGCTGCCTCTATTGAAGTGGGGCGACTAATTGCAGAGCGTGCCAAAGCCGCTGGCATTGAGCGCGTTGTCTTTGATCGCGGTGGCAATCTCTACCATGGTCGTGTCAAGGCCTTGGCGGATGCCGCCCGTGAAGCTGGACTAGACTTTTAGAGGATGACCCGATGGCAAATCGTCGTAAAAACCCCCGCAAAGTTGAAAAAGAAACCGACTGGCAAGAGCGGGTCGTCCAGATCCGCCGCGTCTCCAAAGTAGTCAAAGGCGGTAAGAAACTGAGCTTCCGCGCCATTGTGGTTGTTGGCAACGAGCGTGGCCAAGTGGGTGTGGGCGTCGGTAAGGCTGCCGATGTCATTGGTGCGGTGCGCAAAGGTGTGGCCGATGGCAAAAAGCACCTGATTGATGTCCCGATCACCAAGTCCAACTCTATTCCCCACCCCACTTTTGGCGAAGGCGGTGCTGCCCGCGTCATGATTCGCCCCGCTGCACCGGGAACCGGGGTAATTGCTGGTGGCTCTGTGCGCACCGTTCTAGAACTAGCAGGGGTACGCAACGTGCTGGCCAAACAACTAGGCTCCAGCAACCCCCTCAACAATGCCCGCGCCGCCCTCGAAGCCCTTGCGGCCTTGCGCACCTTCCAAGAAGTTGCCGAGGAGCGGGAAATCCCCATTGAAAACCTCTATAGCAAATAGGTAGGAGTTGTCCATGCGGTTTCAAGATCTGCACCCCCAAGCGGGATCGCGACGACGCAAACGGCGGATTGGTCGGGGCATTGCCGCAGGTCAAGGGGCAAGTGGTGGCTTTGGGATGCGCGGGCAAAAATCCCGTTCTGGTCGCCCCACCCGTCCCGGCTTTGAAGGCGGTCAAAACCCCCTCTACCGTCGTCTCCCCAAACTCAAGCACTTTCCCCTCGTCAACCGGAAGGTTTACACTACGATCAACGTGGGTCGTCTTAATACCCTACCCGCCAATAGTGTAGTGACGGTTGAGTCTCTCCTTGAGACTGGCATTCTCACCACCGCCAAATATCCCCTCAAAGTGCTGGGGGATGGTGAGCTAAACGTCAAGCTAGAGGTTCATGCCGCTGCCTTTAGTGGCAGTGCCCGCAGCAAGATTGAAGCTGCTGGTGGGGTATGTGTGGAGACCTCCGTTGCTGCCGACAGTGAATAGAGGAACCCCAATATGATTGTGAATCGCGGCAAGGCACCCACTGCCCAAGAAACCTTTATGCAGATGGCTCAAGCGGCTGGTCTGCGGGGTCGACTCCTGATCACCATTGGGCTATTGATCTTGGTACGGCTGGGGATTTATCTACCCATTCCGGGGATCGATCGCGCCGTTTTTGCCCAGAGCGTCCAAGATAATGCCGTGATTCGCTTCCTCGACATCTTTTCAGGCGGTGGCCTCTCTGCCCTTGGGATTTTTGCCCTCGGCATTCTGCCCTATATTAACGCCTCCATCATCATGCAATTGCTGACTGCTGCTCTCCCCTCCTTGGAGCGGCTGCAAAAGGATGAGGGAGAAGCCGGCCGCCGCAAAATTTCCCAAATTACTCGCTACGTGGCTGTGGGCTGGGCAGTTCTGCAAAGTTTTGGCATTGCCATTTTTGTCAGTTCCATTCCCGGTGCGGCTTTGCATCCGGGGGCGTGGTTTGTTGCTGAAATTGTCATTGGCCTGACCGCTGGCTCAATGGTGGTGATGTGGATTTCGGAATTGATTACTGAGCGGGGCGTGGGTAATGGAGCCTCACTCTTGATCTTTTTGAGCATTGTTGCCTACTTGCCTGCCTCAGTGGGTCAGACGATCGCCCTCGCCGAAAGTGGGGGCAATATTGGCGGCATCGTTATTTTGGTGGCCGTCTTTTTGGCCATGATTGTCGGCATTGTCTTTGTGCAAGAGGGGACTCGCCGCATCCCCATTGTTTCGGCACGTCGCCAAGTGGGGCGCAAACTCTACCGCGAGCAAACCAGTTACCTGCCCCTGCGCTTAAACCAAGGGGGGGTGATGCCAATTATCTTTGCCTCAGCGGTACTCATTCTGCCTTCCACCTTGGCGCAGTTTACCCGCAACGAACTCGTGGCACGACTGGCCAGCTATGTTTCCCCCGCAGGTCCTACCCCATGGGCATATGTGATTTTCTACTTGCTCTTGATTCTCTTCTTTAGCTACTTTTACGCTTCTTTGATTGTTAACCCTGTGGATATGTCCCAAAACCTGAAAAAGATGGGCGCTAGTATTCCGGGAATTCGACCGGGGAAAGCCACCTCTGATTACCTAGAGCGGGTTCTCAACCGCCTGACATTCCTAGGGGCGATCTTTTTGGGTCTGGTGGCGATTATTCCCACGGCAGTCGAAAGTGCAACCAAAGTAACAACATTTCAAGGGCTGGGGGCGACCTCCCTGTTGATCTTGGTGGGGGTGGCCATTGACACCTCAAAACAGATTCAAACCTATGTGATTTCACAACGTTATGAGGGGATGGTGAAGCAGTAATGCGCTTAATTTTGTTTGGCGGCCCTGGTTCGGGCAAAGGGACACAGGCAGCAATTCTGACCACACTTTTGGGGATTCCCCATATTTCTACAGGGGATATTCTGCGGGCAGAGCGAGCTGCGGGCACCCCCCTCGGTCAACAGGCTCAAAGCTACATGGATCGCGGTGAACTGGTACCGGATCAGGTGATTGTGGATATGGTGGCCAATCGCTTGCAACAGCCAGATACGGCTGCGGGTTGGCTTTTGGACGGTTTTCCCCGCAATGTGGTACAAGCAGCAGTCTTTGAGGAGATGCTCAAAAGCATTCACCAAGACTATGATTACTTGCTCTTCTTAGATGTGCCTGCTGCGATTCTCCAGGAACGCGCCCTCAAGCGTGCTCAGCAAGCGGCCAATGGTCAGCAGCGCTCCGATGATACCCCTGAAACCATCCTCAAGCGGGTACAGGTCTATGAGCGGGAAACCCTACCGATGATTCAACAGTACATGAGTCATCCCAAGTTTGTGCACATTGATGGAACACGTACGATCGAAGAGGTAACTGCTGCCATTCAAGCACGTATTGGGGAGGTGAACCGTGTCTAAACAGGATGCTATTGAAATTGAAGGGACAGTGACCGAGTCATTGCCCAACGCCATGTTTCGGGTGGATCTGGACAATGGCTTTAATGTCCTTGCCCATATTTCCGGTAAGATTCGCCGCAACTACATCAAAATTTTGCCGGGCGATCGCGTGAAGGTTGAATTGACCCCCTATGACCTGACCAAGGGGCGGATTACCTATCGCCTGCGCAAAAAGTAGTTTGATCTTTGTTGGCCACTCTGCTAAGATATAAAATTTGCGACTACATGAGCAACTGATATGAAAGTAAGAGCATCGGTACGGCGTATTTGTGAAAAATGCCGCGTCATTCGGCGACGTGGTCGGGTCATGGTGATCTGCACCAATCCGAAGCACAAGCAGCGCCAAGGGTAACCCACTGTTGTTGCACACATAGGAACTAGATTCATGGCTCGTATTGCTGGTGTTGATTTACCCCGCGACAAACGCATTGAAATTGCCCTCACCTACATCTATGGCATCGGCTTGACCCGCTCCAAGGAAATTTTGGCAAAAACGGGTGTTAACCCAGATACCCGCACTCGCGATTTGACGGATGCCGATATTGCGGCACTGCGGGCTGCGATTGACGAGTACCAAGTGGAAGGGGATCTGCGCCGTCTCGAGGCCATGAATATCAAGCGGCTCATGGACATTGGCTGCTACCGCGGGCGGCGGCATCGCCTTGGATTGCCGGTTCGTGGTCAGCGCACCCGTACCAATGCGCGCACCCGTCGTGGTGGTCGCCGCACTGTGGCGGGTAAGAAAAAACCCGCTGCTAAGAAATAAATTTTTCCGCTCCTGCTACCTGATTCACGGTTTGGATAGATTATGGCACCCTCTGCAAAACGCTCTGGCCCTCGTAAGCAAAAGCGCAATGTCCCCAGTGGCGTTGCCCACATTCAGTCCACATTTAATAACACGATTGTCTCAATTACCGACCCCAATGGTGAGGTGATTGCTTGGGCCTCCGCTGGCTCCAGTGGTTTCAAAGGTGCCAAAAAAGGCACACCCTTTGCAGCTCAAACTGCTGCTGATAATGCAGCTCGCCGTGCCATTGATCAGGGAATGCGGCAAATTGAGGTCATGGTGAGTGGTCCCGGTTCTGGTCGCGAGACAGCGATTCGGGCGTTGCAAGCCGCAGGTCTAGAAATTACCCTCATTCGGGATGTGACCCCCATTCCCCACAATGGTTGCCGTCCCCCCAAACGGCGGCGGGTTTAGGTTCGTTTGGGTCACTTGGGAGCACAGTTATGGCATATCAAATTGAATGTTTGGAAACACGGGTTGAGGAGGATCAAGGGCAGTACGGCCAATTTGCGCTGTACCCCCTCGCCCCCGGTCAAGGGATTACGGTGGGGAATGCCCTGCGGCGGGTTCTTCTTGCCAACTTACCCGGTAGTGCCGTGACAGCGGTGCGCATTGCCGGTGTGAATCATGAGTTTTCAACAATTCCCGGTGTGCGCGAAGATGTCATGGACATTTTGCTGCAAATGAAGCAGTTGGTGATTCGCAGCCACACCTCAGAACCCCAAATGGGTCGCCTTTTTGCCCAAGCCCCTGAGAATGAGCCATTGACGGTTACTGCTGGCATGGTGCAACTTGGCTCTGAAGTGGAAGTGGTCAACCCCAACCACTATATTGCCACGCTGATGCCGGGGGCAACCTTGGAGATGGAATTCAAGATTGAACAGGATCGTGGCTATCGCTCGGTGGAGCGGGTACGGGACGATCGCCTTGCCTTGGACTATCTGCAATTGGATGCGGTCTTTATGCCCGTGCGGCGGGTCAACTATACCGTTGATTCGGTGCGCAGTGCGGGTGCAGAGGGCGATCGCCAGCTCCAAGACTATCTAAAACTGGAAATCTGGACGAATGGCAGCTTGACCCCCCAAGATGCCCTCAATCAGGCGGCAACGATTCTCGTGGATCTCTTTAGCCCCTTGAAGGAAGTGCCCCTGCACACCTCTGAGGCCACCACCACCGATGAGCATGACGAAACGGGACAAATTCCCATTGAGCAACTCAATTTGTCGGTGCGTGCCTACAACTGTCTCAAGCGTGCCCAAGTCAATACGGTCGCTGACCTCCTTGAGTATTCCCAAGAAGAGCTACTGGAGATCAAAAACTTCGGTCAAAAGTCTGCCGAAGAAGTGATCGAAGCACTGCAAAAACACTTGGGCATTACGCTACCGCCCCAAAAAGCTGCCCGTAACTAGAGAGATTGAATGAGGTTTGTCTATGCGTCACCAACGTCGGGTTCCCCAGCTAGGACTGCCAGCCGATCAACGAAAAGCACTGCTGCGGGCACTGACCACTGAATTGATTCGCCATGGCCGCATTACCACCACCAAAGCGCGGGCAAAGGCGGTACGCGCAGAGGCGGAGCGGATGATCACCTTGGCAAAGGATGGCTCCTTGGCGGCACGGCGGCGTGCTCTTGGCTATCTCTACGATAAGCAACTGGTGCATGCTCTGTTTGCCCAAGCTCCAGAGCGCTATGGCGATCGCAAGGGTGGCTATACCCGCATTATCCGCAGTGTGCGGCGGCGAGGTGATAATGCCGAATTGGCGGTCATTGAACTGGTGTAGCAGGCAATGATGACGGCGATCGCACCTCCTCAGAGCGGCCAACGCTTGGCACTGCTTATTCAGTACCAGGGCACCCATTTCCACGGCTGGCAACGGCAGGTGGGACAGCGCACAGTACAGGAGGTGATTGAGCAGGCGATCGCCAGTGTTGTCAATCATCCCGTCTCTGTTGTCGCAGCCGGTCGCACCGATACAGGGGTTCATGCTGCTGGTCAAGTGGCTCACGTCACGGTCAACTCGCCCATTCCCGTTCATCGTTGGCCGGGGATTCTCAATGCTCGCTTGCCTGCCGATGTGGTGATTCGTGCGGCGGCGGTGGTGCCCGATCACTGGCATGCCCGTTTCTCGGCGCTGTGGCGTCGCTATCGCTATACCCTCTATACCGATCCCTGCCCCAATATCTTTCTGCGCCCTTGGACATGGCACTACTACTATGCCCCTTTGGATGTGGAAAAAATGGCAGCCGTGCTTCAGCCATTGTTGGGGCGGCATCACCTCAGTGCCTTTCACCGTTCGGGCTCGAATCGTGCCCATTCTTGGGTGGAGGTGCAGGCGGTGAGCTGCCAGCGGCGCGGTGCCCTTGTGGAAATTGAGGTGCAAGCTTCGGGGTTTCTCTACGGCATGATGCGCCTGTTGGTGGGACTCTTGGTACAGGTGGGGCAAGGCCAGCGATCGCCCGCCAGTTTTACGGAAATTTGGCAGCAGGAGCAACGCCACCTCGTCAAGTATGCTGCCCCCCCTGTAGGCCTTTGTCTATTGGGGGTGGGTTATCCTGAATCGCCTTTCCCCCTTGCCCTGTGCACCGAGGCGATGCCCCAGTTTCAGTTAGCCTCCATTAGCCCTGAATTGTCCATTGCATAGAATCATGGAGTTTGTGATGACCAGTACCGTAAAGACACCACTGCCCGCCGTGGATGACCTTGCTCCCCAGTGGTATGTCATTGATGCCGCTGATCAACGCTTGGGTCGGCTAGCCGCAGCAATTGCCCGTATTCTCAGGGGTAAAAACAAAGCCATTTACACCCCCCACATGGACACGGGTGACTTTGTGATTGTCATCAATGCCGAGAAAGTCACCGTCACCGGCAGAAAACGCTCCCAAAAACTCTACCGTCGTCACTCGGGACGCCCCGGCGGCATGAAAATTGAAACCTTTGATCAACTGCAAGCCCGCATTCCCGAGCGGATTATTGAGCATGCTGTCAAAGGGATGCTGCCGAAAAATTCCCTTGGCCGTAAACTCTTTACCAAGCTGAAAGTTTATGCTGGGCCAGAGCATCCCCACCAAGCGCAAAAACCCCAGCCTTTGACCATTAACACGATTCCGGGAGCCTAACATGCAGATTGCTGATCAGTCTAAGCGGGTAGTTTATTTGGGAACCGGTCGCCGTAAGTCGGCGGTGGCACGGGTGCGCCTGATCCCCGGTAGCGGTCAACTGTTGATCAATGGCCGCAATGGGGCTGACTACCTGCAAAACAACCCCACCTATCTCAACTTGGTGAAAGCCCCCCTTGAAACCCTTGGCCTTGAAAGTAGCTATGATATTTATGTCAATGCCACGGGGGGTGGTTTGACGGGGCAAGCAGATGCCATTCGTTTAGGGATTGCCCGCGCCCTGTGTCAACTGGACATCGAAAACCGCAAGCCGCTGAAAACGGAAGGCTATCTCACCCGCGATCCCCGTGCCAAGGAGCGGCGTAAATACGGTCTGCGCAAAGCCCGCAAAGCCCCCCAATACTCAAAACGTTAGGATTTTCGTCTTTTACTTCTCGTTTGTGGTGAGACGCCTATGCCAAAACCGAACATTCATCCCCAGTGGTATCCCGAAGCCAAAGTCTATTGTGACGGTGAAGTAGTGATGACCGTGGGTTCCACGAAACCCGAACTGCACGTGGATATCTGGTCAGGCAACCATCCCTTCTTCACGGGTACTCAGAAAATCGTTGACGCTGAAGGGCGGGTGGAACGCTTCCGCCGGAAATACAGCGGTGCCAAACCCCAGCAAACTGCTAAAGGGAAAAAAGCTGCCGCTAAACCTGCACCCAAAACCAACAAAAAGGGCTAATCGCTCTTCATGTCCCCCTTTTTTCAGCCGGCTGAGTGGCTGCCCCATCGCGCCTGTTGGTTAGCTTTCCCCAGTCACGAGGATTTGTGGGGAGAACTATTACCGCAGGTGCGTTTAGAATTTACTGCCCTGTGTCGCGCGATCGCTGACCCCGATCCCGTAACAGGTCAGTGCCGCGGGGAGCAACTGAAGATTCTGGTGCTAGATGAGGTGGGAGAAGCCACTGCTCGTTCTTATCTCGGGGATCTGAATCCACAGTTTTATCAGCTCCCCTTTGGTGACATTTGGCTGCGGGATACCGCTCCTGTGGGCTTAATCAATGAGGCAGGGGAGCGCCGACTCCTCTGTTTGCCCTTTAATGGTTGGGGCAAGAAGTATCAACTTCCCGGCGATAGTGACTTGGCTGTGCGCCTTGCTCTAGCCATCGGCCTCCCCTATGGGGCGATGCCGTTATTCTTGGAGGGGGGGGCGATCGAAGTGGATGGCGAAGGAACCTGCCTCACCACCCGCCAGTGCCTCCTCAACCCCAACCGCAATCCCTATTTAGACAGCGCAGAAGTGGAAGCCCGCCTCAAGCCCGCCCTTGGCGTGAGCAAAATCCTCTGGATTGAATCGGGACTGGCCAACGATCACACCGATGGTCACATCGATACGCTGGTGCGTTTTGTGGCTCCAGCAACCGTGGTTTGTATGCTGCCCGACAGCCCTGAGGATCCGAACTACGATGTCCTGCTGACGATTTATGAGCAGTTGCAAACGCTAACGGATGCCAAGGGGCGCTCCCTAGAGGTGATCCCAGTGCCTTCGCCGGGGCGGGTGACGAGTCGAAAGGGGGAGATTTTACCCGCTAGCTACGTGAATTTTTATATTGCCAATACCACCGTTGTCGTCCCCACCTATGGTGTCGAAGCGGATGCCAAAGCGGTTGAGGCGATCGCCAAGCTCTTTCCCAGTCGCAAAACTGTTGGCCTTCCCGCACGGACGATTTTAGAAGGGGGAGGCGCCTTCCATTGCATTACTCAGCAGGAACTATGAGAACACTGACCGTTGCTGCCATTCAAGCTCAACTGACCGATGATGTTGAGACCAATATTCTGCACCTCAGTGATCTAGTGCGGCAGGCGCATCAGCAGGGGGCACAGGTCATTGTCCTGCCAGAGCTATTTGAAGGTCACTATTTTTGTAAGGAAGAGCGGGAGAGTCACTTTCAGCGGGCACACCCCGTGAAAAACCACCCAACAATTGCTCACTTTGAGGCCTTGGCGCGGGAACTGGCGGTGGTGATTCCAGTGTCCTTTTTTGAAAAGGCGGGCACCGTCTATTACAACAGTGTGGCCATGATTGATGCGGGGGGTGTCAACCTCGGTGTCTATCGCAAAAGTCATATTCCCGATGGCCCCGGCTATGAGGAAAAGTTTTACTTCCGCCCCGGCAATACAGGCTTTCGAGTCTGGCGTACCCGCTACGGCAAAATCGGTGTCGGCATCTGCTGGGATCAGTGGTTTCCAGAGGCTGCACGGGTGATGACCCTCATGGGGGCAGAGGTGCTGGTGTATCCCACCGCCATTGGCAGTGAACCCCACGATCCCACACTGGACACCAAAGACCCTTGGCAGCGGGTGATGGTTGGTCATGCAGTGGCAAATGTGATTCCAGTGGTGGCAGCCAACCGTGTGGGTGACGAGGGGGGGCAGGTATTTTATGGCAGTTCATTTATTGCTAATCCAAGGGGAGATCTGGTGGCCGAGGCCGATCGCACCCAAGAAGCAGTGCTTGTCCATAGATTTGATTTAGAGGAAATTGAACGCCTACGGGCGGCCTATGGCTTCTTTCGCGATCGCCGACCCGGCCTCTACAAAGCCCTGTTGACTGCGGATGGTGTTAGTTAATTGCCGTGGCTTGGCTGGAGATGAAAGTGTAGGTGCTGATGAGCCTGTAGCCGATGGCAATGATCATGCTCGCTGTCGTGCTCATGGGGATGAGTGTGCCAAAAACCAGCGGGGAGATGCCGCAGGTGCCACGGTTGGGTCAACACCACAAAAGCGATGAAAAGCACCATGCTACTGAGGCCAGTATAGAAAAAATGTTGGGCTGGAAACTGACTGCCGAACCATCCCGCTAGGGGATAGGCCAAGACCCACCAAAGATGACTCCAAGCAAACTGAGCGCCATAAACCCGACCCTGCAAGTCCACGGCCACTCTCTCAGCAATTACCGTCTGCATAGGCACATTGACGAGGGTTTTACCGATACCCGCGATCGCCCACAACAGAGCGAGGGTAGGGACATTGGCACCATAGGCAGCCAACAGCGGCAGCACCGTCAGTATCCCCCCTAGGGCCATCACCACCACTGCACTCATCCTGCGACAGGAAGAACCCCAAATCACCGCAGCCAAAGTAGCACCCACACCAAATGCCGCCATGATTGAGCCGTAGGCCTGACTTCCTGCCTGTAGCGTGCCCTGAACATAGCCGACGGTATTCACCAAAATTTCCGCGCCAGCGATCGCCGCCACCAATTGCAGTAGTAATCCATAGCGAATTGCTGCATCCCACCAAAGGCACTGACTACCAACACTTAGCTCCTCAAGAAATCCGCTACGGGGGGGGACTGATCCTGCTCTAGGTACGATCAAAGCAGTGGGCAGCCCAGCAATCAACACCGCTGCAACCAAAAAGGTCAAAGCATCCAAAAAGAACACTGAACGGGTACTGCATAACGCCGCAACACTACCTGCGAGGGCTGGGCCTAAAACACTCAGGAGTTGGTACGTGGCATTCGAGAGGGCGATCGCCGGTGGGCACTCTTCAGCCGTCGTAATCAAGGGTAATGTGGCCGTGTAGGTTGGGGTAAAAAGGGCGTGAAAGCCACTCAGCAAAGCCACTACGAGATACAGTTGCCAGCCGTCAGTAACAAACGGCAAGAAGGATACCAAAACCATCCGCACAAGATGGGTAGTCACCATCAATCCCTTGCGATCCAATCGATCTGCTAAGACACCAGCAATAGGAGCCAATAGCACAAAAATGGTGACCCGCAGCGTTAAGGCAGTTGAGAGCCACAGTCCTGAATTCTCTCCTGCTAACTCAAAAGCAAGGAGTGCTAAGCCGAGCCATGTGAACGCATCCCCAATCAGATTGATCGTTTGCGCCGTATAGAGACCGGCAAAGGCTCGATTCCGTAGGCACTGCAACAGGGGAGGAAGTTGAAAGGTCATGGTGGCCACCTCAGAACCCACAGTTTACTATATCCCCCCTAGGGGGATGTCTGCCAAGGGAAATCACGGATGAACTATGATTGGCGTAGGTTGTTCTTAAATACCTGTGAGTGGTGCAGCTACATCTCAGTATCCTGCTCGCGATCGCCAGCGGCCTAGCTCTACCGACAGTTACTTTTGCAAACTGCACCATTAACAGCGTGACTGGCCTAAACCTTGGCGCCTACTGGCAATGCCGATCCTTTTATCCCTCGACAAATGACCTCTGGCAGGGGGCGCCTTGACTACAACCTTTACATTGATGCCGCTCGCACCCAAATCTGGGGGGATGGTACCGGTGGGAGCAGTTTGCGTACCTTAGTGCCTGTGAATCATGCCCCTACAACCCTTGAAATTTTTGGTCGCATCCCCACCCGGCAGTTTGTGCCTGCGGGCATCTACAGCAATACGATTGTAGTGACACTGGAATACTAAGAAACCGTAAAGCGATTGGTTTCCTCGCGAATTTGTTCAAAGGAAATCTCCTGAGCTGTACCCGCAAAGGGATGATCCGGAGTTAAAAAGAGAAGGCAGTGACACTCCCGCCGTTCGCGCATGGGCACACAGGGGCAGTTCCAGTAGGCCGCTTCTACCTCTGCTTCTTTGTCTTCATAGTGGCGGCAGGGACACAGGGGAGAGCCGTAGTCGTCTTTATGCTTGGCCAATCCTTCCAGAACAACCGCCGTTGTCCCCAAATCTGAGCAAAAGTAGGTTCCTGTGCGCTTAGCATAGGTTTCCGCAAACTTGCGCATGGCTTCAAGATTTTTGTCGGAGGCCTGTTGCGGTTTATAGGTGCTACTCATGGCAAAATTTGCGACACGAAACTTCTTTCAGTTTAGCGGAAGGCGATCGCTGGATTGGCGTTGACTGGATTAAAAGATCCAGGGTGCTGGAGTTGAACCAGCCTATGGCGAATTATGAGTTCGCTGCCTCATCCGCTCGGCCAACCCTGGGAAAATGCCTATCACTTTTCAATATAGTCCCACTTGGCGCTTTCTACCGCCAGATGGTCTGAATGGCCATTGAGTGCGGGGTTCCTTGCTAGGCTAAAGGAGAAGGGGTTTCAAGAAGACTGGGGATGAAGCCAATTTACTTAGATGGACTGGCAACCACACCGGTGGATCCCCAAGTACTGGCAGCCATGTTGCCCTATTTTAGCGATCGCCCCGGCAATGCCAGTAATCGTGCCCATGCCTATGGTTGGGAGGCCGCCGCCGCCATTGATCTTGCCCGTGAAACGATTGCCGCAGCCATCCATGCCCATCCCGAAGAAATCATTTTCACCAGTGGTGCCACTGAAGCAGACAACTTGGCAATCAAGGGGGTGGCTGAAGCCTACTACAGTCGCGGTCGCCATATCATTACCGTGCAGACAGAACACAATGCAGTGCTCGCTCCCTGTCGCTATTTGGAGTCCCTTGGCTTTCGGGTGACCTATCTAGGGGTGAATGAGAAAGGGTTCATTGATCTGGCTGAGTTAGAGCAAGCCTTTACCCATGAGACCATCTTGGTATCCGTGATGGCTGCCAATAATGAAATTGGGGTGCTCCAACCCTTGGCCGAGATTGGTCGCCGCTGTCGCGATCGCGGGGTACTCTTCCACACCGATGCCGCTCAAGCCTTGGGCAAAATTCCCTTGGATGTTCAGGCGCTTCAGGTGGATCTCATGTCCCTGACTGCCCATAAACTCTACGGACCAAAGGGCATTGGTGCCCTCTATGTGCGGCGCGATCGCCCCCGCGTCCAACTTGCGCCTCAACTTCATGGTGGCAGTCAAGAACAGGGCTGGCGATCCGGAACCTTGGCCACTCCCCTCATTGTCGGCTTTGGGGTAGCAGTACGACTCGCTCAGGAACGTCAAGCCACGGATATTCCCCATCTGCGGCACCTGAAAGAACGGCTGTGGCAGGGCTTAGCCTCCCTTGGAGACATTTATCTCAATGGTGATTGGCAACAGAGTTTACCCAACTGTCTCAATGTCAGTATTGGTGGGGTTGAGGGCAATGCCCTCCTACAGTCGATTTATCCCCATGTTGCCCTCTCAACGGGGGCAGCCTGTAGTAGCGACAAACCAACACCGTCTCACGTTCTGCTTGCCTTGGGGCGATCGCCCACCCTTGCTCATGCTTCGCTGCGATTTGGTTTATTACGTACCACCACAGAGACCGAGATTGATTTAGCGCTTCAGCAGATTCACCACAGCATTCAACAACTACGCCACCAGAGTTGACGCTCATCCCGGTAACGCTATGCCTAACGGCAGGCTTAGGCCAACGCGTATAGCAGGAGATTCCCCGTTCACAGAGTCTTGACTAGATGACCCGAAAGTCATCCCCGCCAGAACCTCTCCAAGGGCATTTTCAAGACGGTGCGCCCCACCGCCTATCAATCGATTCCGCAACACGAATGCAGCGGCAATATCCCTAGGCATTGAACAGCCACAGGGGCACTCATGCCAACGGATTGATAGCGTTTTGCGGACTGCTTCGCCACAGTTGGGACACTCTTGAGAGGTGCCCGCTGCTTTCTCCTTGACAACCACCTTGCCACGCTTGCAGGCCACCCAAGGCAACACCGAGTTCAGGAATGGCCCATGACCCGCATCCAGCATGTGCTTGCCCAGCGTCCCACGACTGAGGCCAATCAGATTCAAATCCTCCACCACAATCACATCAGCCCCGTCGCAAAGTTGGTGGGCAACCTTGAAGTGACAGTCCCTGCGGGTGCGGGCAATCTGTTCATGCAGCTTCGCCACCTTGCGTTGAATCTTCTTCCAGTTGGCTGACCCAATCTGTTTCCGCTTCAGTCTGCGTTGCAGCAATTGAAGCTTGCGTTGCATCTCTACGAAAAACCTAGGCCGTGCTAGTTGAAGTCCGTCCGAGGTGGAGAGAAAGTATTCTAGGCCAACATCGAGGCCAACCACCCGCTTCAAGACTTGCTGATGCTTGGGCGTTAACCGACGCTAAATCAGGGTTGGTCTGCTTTGCTTGGGTGAATCGTTGACACTGCACGTTGAAGCTGGGGTAGGGGGCATCCGCTGGGATGATGTACTCGCTAGGCACAGAGCAGGCATTGACTGGACATTTGCGCGAAGCAATCTAGTCTTTGCGCTCCCTCAGCGCATCATTTCAAACTTGGCGACACACGTCTAGATCGTGGTCGATCTGCTTAGCCTGCTGCTGGGTTAGTTTTAGCCTGTACTCGTACGTCAGGGTGAGCATGAGTGGACTATAGCTATTAGTCGCGCCCGATGTTCGGTGCTAGCTCAATATGTCCAGCAACAAGCTGAGATTGAGTGACTGCTCCCTATGGTCGCCTATCACCTCACTACCACCTAACCGCTTTGCGGTATAGACGGAGTACTACGGCAAATTTTGGTAGATTGCTAAAAAATGCAGGAGCCTCTTTGCCCCTGCACTGGAATCGTTAATTTTAACTCTTCGTCAATCGTCTAGCGCTATGGGCGCAGTTTCCCGAGCATGCTCATGATGCCATCTTGTTTCTTGAGCATTTGGTTGAGCTTGCGCAAATCAAGGTTGATGGTTTCAGCAGGATAGTTTTTCAAAAACGACATCATGCTCAACCCTTCCGGAGAAGCAGCGGCAGTGAGCATGGCACCACGGAGAGCCACTTCACCGGCTTTATCGCGGCGAATCGTGACCTGAGAAAATTGTTTGAGTAAATCTTTGCCAATGGGACTACTCAAAATTTTATTGGTTTGCACAACATTAAAGGGCAGCCGCATACCCAAGAATTCAAGGAGCTTGGCTTGGTCATCTTTGGAAACCATCCGCATCAATGCTCGCAATTCTCCCGTAGCTTCTTGAGTGGACACAAATTCCTCTAGCTCCGACATCGGGAAGGAGCGCTGAAAAGGACCATAGGTGAGGGAGACAAAGTTAGCTGCTTTGGCAGGGGTGGTGAAAAGGGCACCCACGGGTAGTGCCAGTGCCAGTAACCAAGGCGAAAGACGCTTCAGCATAGGGGATCGACTCCAAAATCACTTCAGTACAAACGTCGGATTGCACCGCTAGCAGTATAGCAGCGAAAATAGAGCTTGCTGGCTCTCCTTAACTTATCCCTAACGTTTAGTAGGCTTAGACGTAAATTGATGAGCGTTTGGCAGCAGGGCGCCACCATTGAGCTAACAATTGACTCCTTGAACCACACGGGGGAGGGGGTAGGACGCTGGCAGGATCGGGTGGTTTTTGTGGCGGATACGGTTCCGGGCGATCGCCTGCGGGTGCGACTGACCCATGTCAAGCGGCAATATGCCCACGGCAAGGTCTTGGAGGTGGTGCAACCCTCAGAGCAGCGGGTGCGGCCAAGCTGTATTGTGGCGGATAAATGTGGCGGCTGTCAGTGGCAGCGGGTGGCCTATGGGGCGCAATTGGCGGCCAAAGAACAACTGGTGAAGGACGCGATCGCTCGTATTGGTCATCTGAAACCGCAAACTTTCCTACCGATTTTGGCTGCCCCTAACCCCTTTGGCTATCGCAATAAAGTGACGTACCCCCTCGGTCGCCGCCATGGTACCGTGGTTGCGGGCTATTACCAAAAAGGCTCCCATCACCTAGTAAACCTGAATCAATGTCCCGTGCAAGATCCGCGCTTCAATCCGCTCTTGGCTGCCCTGAAGCAAGCGTTACAACCTTGGCCGATATACAACGAGCAGACCCATGAACCGGGGTTGCGCCACTTGGGCTTGCGCATTGGTCAGCGTACCGGGGAGCAGCTCATTACCCTCGTGCTTGCGGGGGCATTACCCGCTGGCTTGCAGGCAGAGGCAGAAGGTTGGTTACAGCAGTTTCAAGGGGTGGTGGGGGTCTGTGTCAACTTCAATCATCAAGTGGGAAATCGCATCTTTGGTGACGAGACCCAGGTATTGGCGGGGCGATCGTACCTTTGGGAAGAGATGGCAGGGGTGAGGTTTCAGATTGCTTCGACCACCTTTTTTCAAGTCAACACGGCGCAAGCGGAGCAACTGGTTAGCACCCTGCGAGAGTGGATTGCCCCAACAGGTCACGAACGACTGGTCGATCTCTACTGTGGAGTCGGGACACTGAGCCTACCCCTTGCCGGCGCTGTCGCTGAAGTGATTGGTGTGGAAGTGCATCCTGCTTCGGTACAACAGGCGATCGCCAACGCCCAACACAATGGTATTAACAATGCTCGTTTTTTCTGTGCCAGAGCAGAAGAGTGGCTACCCCAGTCCGATCAGGCCGTGGATGTGCTAATTCTTGATCCACCGCGCAAAGGGTGCGATCGCCCCGTTCTTGAGGCGATTCTCCGCCACCGTCCGCCGCGCATTCTCTATGTCAGTTGTCACCCTGCCACCTTGGCACGGGATTTGGCTCACCTCTGCGCTACCGGTGCCTATCAACTAACCAAAATTCAGCCCCTCGATATGTTTCCGCAAACAGCCCATGTAGAAACGGTTGCTTTACTGACTACTTCCTAGGGCAGGATTCTCCCCAGTGGGTTGGATTGGCTCTACGCGAAACATTTTGGCAAACATCTTGCTAACGTAGGCTTGGCCATAGACCACGCTGGTCTTAGCTGTTGGCGAAGTGCTTGTCTCTGGTGGCGCGGCGGTTGGACTTTCCTGATGGCTAGAGGGAGAGGCTGTAGACTCCTGCTGCTCTGGCGTGGAATTCTCTGCAGTATCGGCAGTTGTTGATGGCTCTTGCCAAGGATCCTCAGAGGAAACGGCACTCTCTTGGAGGGGACTCGTTTCTGTGGGGGGCTGCCAACGGCGACTACTATCACCAAGAAGCGAACCAGCGGCCACCACAGCACCAGACGGAATCGTTGTTTGCATCACGGTGGTACTGGCGCCAATACAGGCATGGGGTTCAACGGTCACTGCCCCAATCAGCAGCACGCCCGCGCCAATGTTGACCCCTTCGCCAATTTCAATGGTGCCGCCGTGGGCATGAATGACGCTGCCCATACCAATACAGACACCTGCGGCAATGCGAATTGAAGCCCCTGCTTCTGCCCAAAGCAACACCCCGGGTGCCAAAACGGCTTGGGGATCCACCACCACATCACCAACAATGCGAACCGCAGGTGAAGGGGGCAGGGCTAAAGGCGGCAGGGGCATTGGGGCACCTCACAGGGAGGGCTACTTAGCAGCCTGTTGGAGCAGGATTTCGGCCACCCGCTGCTTACCGGCAGGATTAATGCCAATCAGCCGCACGTACTCGCCACTGTATTCTTGGAGGCAAGCCTGAATCGCAGCAAGGGCTTCATTGAGATTTTTGGCCTCAATGCGGGGGCCACTTTGCCAAGAGTTGGTGCGGTAGCGACGGGCATCCACGTGTTCTAGGCCGAGGGTATAGCCCTGTTGTAGCAGTTGCCGTACTTGTTCAACCACCTCTTGACTGAGACTGTGGCTGCTAGTGCTCCCTTGACTAGAGGCGGTTGGGCGCGGTGCGAACCCTTGACCACGGGTGCTACTGCCATTGCTGGCGGTTTTACCATTGGGGCGGTGAATAATCGTTTCCAGTACCCGCTGTTTGGCTTGGGGATTGACACCTACGAGGCGGACATAGTCCCGCTGGTGCTCGGCAAGGAAGGCACTGAGGTCATTGAGCTGCTGCGCTGAGGTAATTTTGATGCCGCTTTGCCAAGAACTGGTACGGAAGCGACGCTGGTCGGCATACTCGGTGGTGACTTGGCAGCCCTGGCGCAACAGGTCTTGAATTTGGTTCAGGAGATCGGCGCTGAGAACGGTTTCATTGCTGGCCGAACTGACGGAGACAGGGCTAGTAGCCGCTGGGGTTGCTGCTTTTGTGGCGATCGCCACCGCGCCATCGGGTCGCTGAATAATTTGCTCAAGGACGCGCCGCTTTTGCTTTTGATCAATACCAATCAAGCGCACATATTCCCCTGCATGTTCTTGGAGGCAGGCCTCAAGGGCGGCGAGCACTTCCCGTTCCTCTTTGGATTGAATGGGGGCGCAGCTAGTCCAAGAACTAGTGCGATAGCGGCGAGCATCAGCGTGCTCTGTGCCAATTTGATAGCCCTGCTGAAGTAACTGCCGCACCTGAGCCACAACGGAGGCATCCAAGGAACCCACTGGGGCTGCACTCACGGTTGCGCTAGGACGATAGCTACTAGAACTAGTCACAGCAGCTTGACCGGGGCGTTGAATAATTTCCTCGAAAACGCGACGCTTGGCTTTGGGATCAACGCCGATCAGGCGTACATACTCACCCTCGTGTTCCTTGAGGAGTTGGGCGATCGCCGCCATCACTTGAGACTCCTGCCGTCCCGTCAACGTCGGGCAACTCTGCCAAGAGCTCGTACGATACCGCCGCGCATCGGCATATTCCAAGCTGATTTGGTATCCCTGCTGCAACAATTGGCGGACATGAGTCCCATAATCTGCGGTCATAGTGTTCTTTTCCCCGGTGAGCGTTTCAACGTGTAGGATGGGTGGGTCTTCTTGACGCTGGAGTTCATTCCGAATCGGGGCAATACAGGCAATATTCTCAGCACACTGGTACCCCGATAGCAGTGCTTCATTGATGCCAACCACGTGCTGGGCAAAGTGAATATCCGACTCTTCCACGTTCGGCAGGCGATCGGCTTGCTGCTGCGTCGTGATCACCATTCCTGAAGGCACATATTTTCCCGGTGGAATCTCCACATCCTGAATGAGGACATGCATCATCACCACACAGCCTGCGCCAATCCGAGCATTAAAGACCGTCGAACGAAAGCCAATGAAACAGCCATCGCCAATGTAGGCAGGGCCGTGGATCAGCGCCATGTGGGTAATTGAGGCATTATCACCAATCCAGACAGAATACTCTTGGCCATCATCGCCAATCACCCGTCCCTGCTGGAGGCCGTGGATGACAACGCCATCTTGGATGTTGGTGCGGGAGCCAATGTGGAAGGGCGTTCCTTCATCGGCACGAATGGACGTGCCGGGTGCGATGTGAACATAATCTTTGATGCGGACATCGCCGATGAGGTTACTAAAGGAGTGGACGTAAGCCGTGGGGGCAATCTCTGGCTCCGCTAAATCCCTAGACCACGGCGTCGGAGGTGCCGCATAGCTTTGAACCGCCATAGGGAGAAGTCTCCAATGCTAATACTGGGTACGTTTGCTGTAGAGCAAATAATTATCCCGACTTACGGTGTCAATAATGGCGACAACGGCTGCGTCAATGGGTTTGTCGGTGCCATTGATAATACAGCGGGCGGCACTGCCTCGGCTTACCAATACCCACTCATCCTGTCCTGCACCCACCGTATCTGCAGCCACTTCGTAGTCGGGTAAAAATTCGCCGTCCTCACCCAAATATTGCAAGACGAGAAACTTGACTCCCGTTAAGGTGTCTTCTTTTTGAGTACTGGTAACGGTGCCGCACACTCGCGCGATTTTCACTATGGGCGACCCATCGGACGAATGCCACTAACGCTTTCGCGGAATTGTTCCACCGCTTCGGTGTAGCGAATGGGCAGGACGTATTCGAGGTTTTCGTGGGGACGTGCAATGATGTGGGTGGAGAGCACTTGACCCCCATTCACACGCTTCACGTTTTCGACCCCCGCCGCCACCGAAGCCTGCACTTCAGAGACATCACCACGGACAATCACGGTGACCCGACCACTGCCGATTTTCTCGTAGCCCACAAGGGTAACGCGAGCGGCTTTCACCATTGCGTCTGCGGCTTCCACCACTGCGGGGAAACCAAGGGTTTCAATCATACCGACGGCAATTGCCATTGTAATAACTCCTAAACGTCAGACAAGTTAAGAACTAGAGGATCGATAAGCGATGCAACTGAAAACTCCACCCAACTGCCAAACCCCTTAGTTTCGGAATTGCTCCACTGCCTCGGTATAGCGAATGGGCAATACGTACTCAAGGTTTTCGTGGGGACGAGCAATGATGTGCGTAGACAGTACCTCGCCGCCATTGACACGTTTGGCAGAATCGACCCCGGCAGCCACTGAGGCTTGCACCTCGGAGACATCACCCCGCACAATCACGGTGACCCGACCACTCCCAATTTTCTCGTAGCCCACAAGGGTGACCCGAGCGGCTTTTACCATTGCGTCTGCTGCTTCGACGACGGCGGGGAATCCGCGCGTTTCAATCATTCCCACAGCAATTGGCATGAGTAAGCTCTCCTAATTAGAATAAGGGTAAGCAGTACAAAAGCTAGAGTTGCAATCAGAGCGATCGCTACAGAAAATAATGACGGGATAGCCGATTGTTATCGTAACGTTAATCACCGTCCTCATTATTTCTAAAACAAGCATAGGGTCAGGGGTTTCTTTTGACAATATAATGATTGATAATATTTTCTAGTTTCTCGTATTATCAAACCTAATTTTAAGCCCTTGACCCCTATTTCAGCTCAAGGCAGGTGAGTATGAATCAGTTAATCCATAGAATTTTATCTAAAACTGGTTACCTTCTCATAGATTGATTGCTCGATTAAGAGGGTTCTGCCGCTGTTTGGGCAGACTGCATAAGGTATTTCAATGTTGCCCTGTATTTTGCTAGATTAAAATCTATTGTTCTATCAAACAGCAATTAACTTTTCTCGATCAATATTCTGTAAAACGCTGATTTGACCGATGCGCTGAAACTCTTTGCTACTTTTATCGGCGAGGTGCAGTACCCAAGGCAGTCGAGAAGAGCAAAATCCGCTAGCAGGATGCAATTGAGTCAAATGATAGGTCTGTAAAGCCAGTAGTTCTAAAGGGGTCTTGCCATGGGTGTGCACAACGCGCAACGGTCTAGCACTGCCAATCGTTCCATCCTTTGTCTTGATTGCCTCGCTGGTTTGTAAAATAAATAATTTACTTTTAGGATCAACAATCACAGTACCCACTTCAGCGTCAATATAGGTTATTTTGCTATTGCCTGAATTGAGTTCACGTCCCATTCTGCCTGAGCCACTTTTACGGACACTGAGAATATCGACAGCAATATCTTTTTTATTTAGTTCTTCAATTGTCTGCTCAAATTCCCCTTTTTGAATAAGGCCATCACGCATCAGTAGTATCTTTTTAGGGTAGGAATGACAATTGTCTTGGAATTTAAGCACTAGCTTAGACACAACTTGCCAAATTGCTTGGCCAGAGATAGTTTCTCCCCGTTGCACATGTGGTAACTCCCAACCCAAGCTTTGACCATTGGCTAAAACTGCAAAAGCAGAAGTGCCATAGTACAGTCTTCCATTTGTACCTGTGTCAAAACCGATAACCAAGTCAGCAGCTTCAGGATGATCTAATGGTTTTAGATAGACAGGCTGCCACTTGGCTTTACACAACAGCCCTAGGCAAACATTGAGAGATTTATAATTATTTACATTAACTGGCACTATAAACTGAGTTGCTATACCTGCTTTTAATGCTTGATTTCGCAATTTCTGTTTTTCTTTATTGGGTGACCAGGGCATCACCACTAGAACAGTTTTAATTCCTCGATCAGCCCATTGCTGCCAGAATCTTTGTTGATCCAGATCATCTTTCGGATATTCGCTTTTGGTAAAAAAGTAGTCTATTTCTATCTGTGTACCACTACTTTCTGCTATTTTCAGTAAGCGTTTGCGTACTTCTTCTGGATATTCAGCTTTATCATCAAAAAGATTAAGGCAGCCAAATTTCGTTTCGCCAATTTTTGCACAGCCAAAGGATCTAATTTTAGCTGTTTTTTCAATTTCTTTATTATTGCGAGCTAATAGTTTTGCGCGAGGCATGAAAAAACCATCAACTTTGATTGGTTCTGGCTCAGTTTCAAGACCATAGACGTTTTTGAAAATGATTCCTGCTGTAGATTTAGATTTTTCCAAACGCTCGTTAAGATCTTTCCTTATTTTGTTGAAGACTGATTGATTATCTTGTTCTTGTTCTTCAACTTGTTCTAACACTTCTACTGTGAGAATTGGTGATAGTCTTTGAGATAGATGATATACTGGCTTAGCTTTATATTCACTAGTTTTTCTAACAATTACAACACGTGATTCATTGATCTCTTGTTCAGATGCGCCTTTTTGACGGTGGTAAGCTGCTAAACTGATTCCGAGTTCTTTTATTTCTACGTCATTTGGACTTTTATTCGAAAAATCTTCAAGAATCCAAACTTTTTTATCTTCGTAAGTATTTCTGACGTACTTGATCTGAATATCGGGATATTTGTTGAGCCACCATTCAAGTGTAAATGGAGTATAAAAGCGATGATGAATATCAATTTCCAAGTATAATTTTCCATCTGGCTCAATTCTAACGTTGATTGCTCTACCTCTATGTACTTCCCAGCCATCCCCCCTTTTTTCTATCCCTTTTTCAACAGGAATCCACCAAATCAATCCGACTTCGTAATCTTTTTCAATTCTGGTTTTCTCAAATTTTTCTTTTAATTTGCACTCTAGGATTTTGCGTTCAAAGGATTCCAGTGCCTGCCTTTCGTGATCATTTTGACAACTCAGCTCTCTACATCCTATTTGCTGTAACTGCCAACCCTGAGTTTGCATCTTACTAGTATCAATAGGCTGCCTTGTAATAATGCGGTTCCCTAGTCGAACAGCAGTTACACCTAGTTTGTAGCAAACGCTGGAAAGGGCTTTTTGCTCGCTACCTTCCTCTGGCACTTGAGTAAATTGGCATTGGTATTCATAAAATGTGAGATCCTGTTGAGTCAGATTTTTCACAAAAAAACGATTGAGTATAACTTCAACTTCTCGAAATTGGGCGAACATGATTCACAGAGAATGCAAATGTGGATGATTATAGCAAGTCTTGTTACAAATTTAAGCAGCCGAGATACAATTGTCATGAATATTGGTGTGGAGGATCTGGGGTGCTGCGGCTACCAATGCAACCCATTTGGCAAAGGGTTTCCCAGTGGCCAGTGTGGGAGCCAACACGACTGGCGATCGCTAGTTCAATTCTGCTGCACGCTGTGATTCTTTCCTTTGTGCGGGTGCCCGAACCCACACCGCCAGAGTTGGCCAGTGATCAACTGGTGCCCTTGGTCAGCCTTTCTCCGGAACTCGAAGCGGATTTACCTTCGATTGAACCGCTCTTGCCCACGGAACTGCCGCCCCTTGCCACGACCGCACCACCGCCTCTGCCGTTTACAGGCATTGAGCCACCCCCCCTTTCCTTTGCCCCCTTGGCACCCCTGCCCCCCTTGCCGCCGCTGACGGAACTGCCGCCCCTACCCAATCCAGTACCGCTGCAACCTTTGCCGCCGCTATGGCAATTGCCCCCGCCCGCCCGCCCCTTACCCGTTATCCCGACAACCCCGAATGAAGAGGTGGCCGTTGCGCCGGAACTCGTCTCACCGACGCCTACGCCTGAACCCACCCCTGAAGAACCCCTAGCAACCACAGAAGGCGAAGCGGCAGCAGCGTTATCGCGGTGGTTTAATCAAACGCGATTGACCCTCAATACGACGAATCTACAAGTGAATTTAGCCCAGCGGATCACGGACTTTTATCCCCAAGAGGCCTGTGGCGATCGCCTGCAGGGGGAAACAACCGTTGCGGTGGTGGTCACTCCCCAAGGGCAATTGCTGCCTGCCAATGCCGCCCCAGAAACGGGTTTGCTCACCCGCAATCCCCAGATTATTCGCAGCAGTGGTTCTGTACTCCTCGATCAAGCCGCCCTAGAACGGGTACGTCAGCAATCCTTTGAGGCCACAGGGCAGTACCAAGCCCTAGCGCTCACCTTTGCTTTTGAGTATCGCCCCGAAGTGTGCCGAGGTCAGCAACCTGCTGCCACCCCAAGACCACAGCCTGCCATGCCAGCACCGGCAACGCTACCACCAACACCAAAACCAGAGGCTAGACCATCCCCTGCGAGTGAAGCCTCACCAGCACCCACCCCCACTGAAGAAGCACCACCGCCCGTATCCCCAGAACCTAGCGAGACAAACTCGTCGTCTGAAGCGCCGGCTGCGAGTCCGCCAGCAACATCTCCCGAATAAAGCGGGCGATCGCCCGTTGCAGGAGGCCGTTGACAATACGCTGACCCATTTGCTGTACCTCTGGGCGCACAATAATCCGCAGAATTGCAGGGATGACTTTGCCCCAGTCAAAGCCGGGGGTATCCTGCAAAATGCTGAAAATGCGGCGCAAATGCTCTAGGGCATTGGCTTCACTGATGATATTAGAACTTGCCGTTGCTGGTACGGGACGGGTGACGAGGGGTAAGAGTTGCACCAAGTTCCATTGCCCTATGGTTGTCCGTGCCCACGTGTCAAGGCTCTTGACAATTTCATCCGCTAGGCGATCGCGATACTCCGCTCCCCGCTCCGAAAAGAGAAAATCTAAAGCCTGCTCCAGCACCACATTAAAGTCATAGTCACGGCTCTCGCGGGCATTGCGCAGCAGATTTTCTAGGCGCGTCCAGCGAAATTGACCATCCTTGAGGAGCAGGTTCGTGAGACTTGTGCGCAGCTCTGGGGCAGGATCCGTGAGCAGTCGTTTGGCAATGTAAGGATAGGCGGCACTGAGTACCTTAAAGTTGGGGTCAACGCCCATGGCAATCCCTTCCATGGTCAGGAGCGATCGCACGATCAAGGCATAATAGGCAGGCACCTGAAAGGGATACTCGTACATCACCTCTGACAGGCGATCGAAAATGCGTTGGATATTTAGTTCCGAGACACTCGCCCCCAAGGCATCCTCAAAGACCAAGGCCAGCGCCGGAATAATCGGTTCCAGATCTGTATCGGGGGTTAGGAACCCTAAATGAACATAGTCGTAGGCAAGGCTTTCGTACTCACGGTTAACAATGTGGACAATGGCATTCAGCAAGCCATAGCGCTGCTCTGGCGCAATCTCACTCATCATGCCAAAGTCGAGATAGGCCAATTTGCCGCTAGGCATGGCCAGCAGATTCCCTGGATGGGGATCAGCATGGAAAAACCCATGTTCGAGCAACTGCCGCAGGGAGCACTGCACCCCCACATACACCATGTAGCGCGGATCAATCCCCAAGGCTTGAATTTGCTGCGGTTGGTTGAGTTTGACCCCCGTCACCCACTCCATGGTGAGCACCCGCCGCCGCGTATAATTCCAGTAAATCTTGGGAATATAGACATCGGTGAGGTGGCCATAGAGACGGGCAAAGCGTTCGGCATTCCGTCCCTCTTGGGTATAATCCATTTCCTCAAAGAGGCGACCAGCAAATTCATCGAGAATGGCCACTAAATCACTGCGAATCTCCTTGATCAGGCGTTTTGCCCAATAGGCCACCCCCCGCAGAATGTAAATGTCCAAGGTGATACTTTCTGCCAAGCCGGGACGCTGGACTTTGACGGCCACCTCTTCGCCACTGTGGAGTTTGCCCCGGTACACCTGTCCCAAGGAGGCAGCCGCAATGGGATGATCACTCAGTTCAGCAAAAAGCTTACTGGGGGGGGCGCCCAGTTCCTCCTCAATAAACTGAAAGGCCACTTCATTGGGGAAGGGTGGCAACTGATCTTGGAGTTTTGTTAATTCTTCCAAATAGACCGCTGGCAAGAGATCCGGACGAGTGGAGAGGGCTTGCCCCACTTTGATATAGGCTGGTCCAAGGCGGGTGAGGGTTTCCCGCAGGGCGATCGCTCGCTGGTGTTGATTTTGTTTACTTTGGCCTGTGACCCTGTCCCACCAACGGTTAAAGAGCAGCCAAAACACTGGCCAGAGAATCCGCAACCAGCGACTGAAGACCAGTAAAGGTCGCTGCCGGTAGTAGGCACCAATGGCCACGGGATCATAGGGTTGAAAGGTCTCCGGATCATTGGGAAGGGTTTCAGCCGCGATCGCAATCTCTTGGGGCGCGGAATCACTGGGGACAATTGCCGTATTCATGGGCAGTCGCGCAAACTCTTAAAGTATTTTAACAATCAGTTCATCATCAGGGAGGGCGGAAAATGCGGCTAGTGATTTTGGGGGCAACGGGGCAGGTGGGCTGGCAATTGGTGCAGCAGGCTCCCCAAGGGGTAGAAGTCATTCCCATTGCTCGCCAAGGCACTGCCGTAACACTGGACTTGGAAGATTTAGAGGCCATTCCCAACCTAGTAAAAACCCTTTGCCCCGATGTGGTCATCAATGCGGCGGCCTATACTGCCGTGGATCAGGCGGAACAGGAACCGGAACGGGCACAACGGATTAATGGCACAGCTGTGGGTCTTTTGGCAGAAACGATGGCCTCTTTGGGAGGGCTGTTGATTCACTACTCGACGGATTATGTGTTTGCTGGTACGCAGTCGCGACCCTATCGCGAAACGGATGCCACTGCCCCCCTCAATGCCTATGGCTATAGTAAGTGGCTAGGAGAGCAGGCGATCGCCACCCATCACCCCGCCCACCTGATCTTGCGCACCAGTTGGGTGTATGACCTGCGGGGCAAGAACTTTTTGCGCACCGTGGTTCGCCTTGCCCAAACCCGTCCTGTGGTTCGGGTCGTTGCCGATCAAATCGGTACGCCCACGGCTGCCCCCTTCATTGCCCAAGTCACCTATCAACTGCTGGAACGCTGGCAGGCGGATCCCTCCTTGAGCGGTCTCTATCACCTGACGCCCCGCGGCAGTACCAGTTGGTATGGCTTTGCGGTAAAAATTTTTGATCACCTGCGTGCCAAGGGCTATGCAACTGCCACCCTAGAGGCGATTCCCAGCAGTGAGTATCCGACACCGGCCAAGCGACCCGCCTTTTCCACCCTCAACTGCGAGAAGTTGGAGGCGGTTTTGGGGACTCCCCTCCCCCCTTGGGAAGCGGTTCTTCAGCCCCTTTTAGACCAACTAGATCCGCAATCCGTGCTTTAGGGGGTTGTTGCAACGGTTGTTTTCATTTGGCTGAACCAGTCGATGAGTTGCGCCAGTTGTTTCTCCACCGGTTGCGTCCCTAGACCCCGCACGGTAATTTTGCCCTGACTATAGACAAACCGACTTTGGAGATGGGTGGGCAGTTGCTCTAGGAGCAGTTTCCATGCTGGCTCCGCCATCGGAGTTTCCAAGATCACATGTTGCTTGCCTTCCGGGCGAATGCGACTAATGCCACACTGCCGTGCCAGTTGCTTGAGTTCCACAACCCGCAGCAGTTGCTGAACTGATTTGGGCAATGCCCCATAGCGATCGCTCCACTCTGCCGCCAATTGCATCAAGTCTTCTTTTGTCGTTGCAGCGGACACCGCGCGGTAGGCGGCCATCTTTTGCTCCAAATCGGGCATATAGTCGGCGGGAATAAAGGCAGTGACATTGAGATCCACTTGGGTATCGTCAACGGTGGGAATCTCTTGGCCACGAATTTCAGCGATCGCCTCCTCGAGCAGTTCCACATACAAATCAAAGCCAACACTGTCCAGTTGACCGTGCTGCTCCGCCCCTAGGAGATTGCCCACACCGCGAATTTCCATGTCTCGCATTGCCAGTTGGTAGCCCGATCCCAGTTGGGTAAACTCCTGAATTGCCCGCAATCGTTGGCGTGCCGCTTCAGTCAGCACCTCTTGGCGGGGGTAAAATAACCACGCATGGGCTTGAATGCCCGCTCGGCCAACCCGACCCCGCAGTTGATAAAGTTGTGCCAAGCCAAACCGCTGCGCATCCTCCACCAAAATCGTATTGACGCGGGGAATATCCAAGCCGGACTCAATGATGGTCGTACAGACAAGGATATCGGCCTCGCCATTGCTAAACCCCAACATCGTCGATTCCAGCTCCCCTTCGGGCATCTGACCATGGGCAATGAGAATGCGGGCACTGGGCACCATCCCTTGCAGCTTTGCCGCCACCTCCTCAATCCCCTCAACCCGCGGCACGACATAGAAAACTTGACCCCCCCGATCCAGTTCTTGGCGAATCGCGCTGCGCACCGTTTCTGGGTCATAGGGGGCAAGGTGGGTTTGAATCGGGCGCCGCGAGGGGGGTGGTGTGGTGATCAGGCTCATCTCCCGAACCCCCGACAGAGCCATATAGAGGGTGCGGGGAATTGGCGTTGCACTGAGGGTGAGCACATCCACTTGGATTTTGAGGGCTTTGATTTTCTCCTTTTGGTTGACGCCAAAGCGTTGTTCCTCATCCACCACCAGTAGCCCCAAGTCCCGAAATTTAACGGTTTTGCTCAGGAGTTGATGGGTGCCCACGACAACATCCATTTCGCCGGTTTTGAGTTTTTGTAGGATGTCTTGGCGCTCCCGCTCACTGCGAAAGCGGTTGAGGAGTCCCACTTGAATGGGATAGGGGGCAAAGCGTTCCTTGAGGGTGTGGTAATGCTGCTGCGTCAGAATCGTTGTGGGTGCAAGAACCACCACCTGTTTGCCTGCCATCACGGCTTTGAAAATAGCGCGAATGGCCACTTCGGTTTTGCCAAAGCCAACATCACCGCAGACCAGCCGATCCATGGGGCGATCGCTCTCCATATCGGCCTTAACCTCTTGGATGGCCTTGAGTTGATCCGGAGTGGGCTGATAGGGAAACGAGTCCTCCATTTCCTGCTGCCACGGTGTATCTGGAGGGAAGGCAAAGCCCTGTTGTTGGGCACGTTGAGCATAGAGTTGCAGCAGATCCACCGCTACTTTTTTAATGGCCTTGCGCACCCGGGCTTTGGTACGTTCCCAAGTGTTGCCCGTTAACTTATTGAGTTGGGGAACGCCATCGCTCTGTTTGCGGTAGCGGGAGAGGCTGTTGAGTTGATCGGCAGCAACGCGGAGAATGCCATCGGCATATTGCAGGGCGAGATACTCGCGGGTTTCGTTGTTAATCGTTAGCGTTTCTAGGCGCAGGAACTGACCAATGCCGTGTTGGCGATGGACGACGTAGTCCCCCGGCTGAAGCGTGTTGAGATCCACCTGTTTGGCAGCAGCGCGGCGGCGTTTGCGCACATAGCCAAGGTTGACTAGGTTGTGCTGGCCAAAGAACTCGCGATCGCTCACCAGCACCGTGCGGAACGTAGGCAAAATAAAGCCACTAATTTCCGCTAGACCACTGGCCTTGAGGGCAATGGGCAGTCGCTGCTGTTGCAGCTTATCAATGGCCGGAAAGTCCTTGGGATTGGGCACAAACTGGGCGGGGCAATCATGCTCCTGCAACAGGGCTACAGAGCGACTCGGCTGCGCAGAGACCAACCACACGGTGTACCCCTTGTCCCGTTCCTCCCGCAGGGTTGCCGCCAAGCGACCAAATTGGTGGGGAATGGCTGGAACCGCCCGTGCTGATAAATTGAGACCGAGTCCCTCACTGGCCAGTTCGTAGAGGTGCACCCGTTGAAACCGCTCGAGGGCTTGGGCACTGGCTGACCACGGACGATGAATGGGGGGGGGTGGCGTTTCAAGGCTTTGCCAGTAGGCTTGACTGTGCTCATACCAGCGATCGCCATGGGCAGCACAGAGGGGCGGCTCATCCACGGCAATGAGGGTTTGGGCAGGCAAATAATCCAAGAGCGAAGCCGGTTGCGGAAAAGCCACCCCCAGATAGCGCCGCAATCCCTCTTGATCCTCCGAAATGAGATGGGCGTGATCTGCTGCCCGCAGGGCTTGGGCAATCAGGGGAGTAAAACTAATGGGCGTCAGGGTTACCTGCGCAAGGGCATCAAGGCGATCGCCCTCGGTGTGTAGGGAGCGTTGACTGGCCGGATCAAACTCGCGAATGGACTCAATCTCATCGCCAAACCACTGCAAGCGCACCGGTAGCTCCGCCGAGACGGGGAAAATATCCACAATGTCGCCGCGCCGACTCCACTGACCTTCCGTTTCCACGAGAGAAACCCGCTCATAACCAAGGGCTGCCAAGGCAGTAGCCACTTCCCCTAGGGAGTGCTCTTGACCCACCTCTAAAGTTAGACAGGCGGCACGAAACTGCTCTGGTGGGGGTAAATGGGGTTGCAGTGCCCGTTCGGTGGTGACAATTGCAATATTGGGGCGATCGCTCTCGACTAGAACTTGCAGTTGCCCCCAGACCATCTCCGCTTCCAAGTCAAAGGGGTCATAGGGAGAGGCCTCCGATGTCGGGTAAAAGAGCACCGCCTCCCAACCCATGAGTTCCAATTGCGCCGCCCAGCGTCCCCCCTCCTCTAAGGTGGAAGTAATCACACACAGCGATTGCTGACTCTGCTGCGCCAATGTGGTGGCCACAAAGCCCTTGACAAGGCGGGGCATCCCCGTGAGGATCAGTTCCCGTTGGTGTTGTAATTTGCTGAGCAGTTCAGCCGTCAGCGGCAGCTTACCCCAACTGCGGGGAATTGCCATTAAGGACATAGACGAGTGTCAGTGCAGGTGATCAAGATTGCAGAATTGAATTGCGACCCCTTGGGGCAGCGCTAACGCATTATAATTCTTACGCTCTCCTATCATTGTAAAAAGCAGGACAAGGATTCAGAAAACTCTAGCTAAAGCGCTTTTCGACAATTAGGGGGTAAAGAAGGGGGGATGCTCCTGTTTGGTAGCTGCTTTGGCTGTTTTCAGTGTGTGCCATCCCTGTAAAAAGAGCTACATCACTGCTGAAGAGAGGGTGGAACCCCGTCGGCACTTCCTTCATAATTGTGAAAGAGTAGGAATTGCAGAGATTGAATGACGCGATCGCCCGATATTGATAGTCCGGCTCCAGAATCCTCAGCGATTGTTGACAGCACCCTTGAGGCAAGCGACCCCATTGACCCTGAGGATGAACTGCCCAATGAAGTGGAAATGTCCCTCTGGGATCACCTTGAGGAGTTGCGACAGCGGCTCTTTGTTGTCCTCGGCACTGTTGCTGTCACCATTGTTCTCTGCTTTACCCAAGTCCGCTGGATCATTCAGTTCCTTGAAAAACCAGCCCATGGTGCGAAATTCCTGCAACTAAGTCCGGGGGAGTACTTTTTTGTCTCCTGTAAAGCGGCGGCCTACAGTGGCATCCTCCTAGCGACACCGATGATTCTCTACCAAGCCATCCGTTTTATCCTGCCGGGATTGACACGACGTGAGCAACGCTTGCTGGCACCGGTGGTTTTTGGTTCATCCATTCTCTTTATTGCCGGTTTGGCCTTTGCCTATACCCTCTTGGCACCCGCAGCCCTTGGCTTTTTCATTAACTATGGGGCAGATGTGGTTGAGCAACTGTGGTCGATCGATCGCTATGTGGATTTTATTTTGCTATTGCTCCTTGCCACCGGCCTTGCCTTCCAAGTCCCGATTCTCCAGTTGGTACTCATTGCCCTCGGCATTGTTTCCATCCCGCAAATGCTCAGCCAATGGCGCTACGTGGTGATTATTGCCGTAGCCGTGGCAGCGGTTTTGACCCCCTCCATTGATCCGATTACTCAAGGACTGTTGGCGGGTGCTCTGCTTGCCCTCTACTTTACGGGGATTGGCTTGGCCAAGCTGATGGGGGTGGGGCGTTCTGAGGCTTAAACTTGCAATACCCTCAAAAAAGACTCAATCAGAAAAGATGATTTTGGCGATAAAAATCAATTATCGCGATCGCCCCTCGAACTTATCAAGGCTCTCAATAGAGATGATATGCTGATGTTGCCAAATTAGTGCATCCCTTCGCGATCGCAAGAATGGCATTACTTTAACAAATTTTTGTGTTTAGGAGCGGTCTTCATGCCCATTGCCCTTGGGATGGTAGAAGTACTGGGTCATCCCCCTGCCTTAGCCGTTGCCGATGTCATGGTGAAAGCGGCGCGTGTTACCCTTGTGGGCTATGAAGTGGTCAGTGGTGCTCGCCTGACGATTATTGTGCGCGGCGACGTTTCTGAAGTGCAAATTGCGGTTGCAGCGGGTGTGGAAGCCGCCAAAAAAATTCCAGCTCAAAGTCCTAAGGAAAAAACGCTCTATCTGTCGTCAACGGTGATCCCGCGCCCCCACGAGAATTTAGAGGCCGTTTTCCCGAAAATGCGGTTCCAATATGGCGATGGCTGGGAGCGTTTTCTCGTTTAGCAGCCTTGGGAAAAGTTCTCTAAAGCTTCTCTAATGAGCAAAGCTCCACTGCCCAGATAATTGCCTCAGAAGGGAGCACCCCCCCAATCAACTATCTCAACAGTGAAGCCTCAAAATCGCTAGGAAACAGTTTTAGAGGGGTACCTAGGCTAGACCAGTGTTGACCCCCGGCTTACCCGTAAACAGTTCCACTTTCACAATTTTGCCACCCATTTTTTGGATGCGTTGTTGCTCGCGGAACCAGTTTTCGTAGGGCACCAGTTTTGTGAAATAGGTGTTTTGCAGTTCGCGCTGGGTGCGAATACGGGTTTGACTCGGCACACAGGCGGTAATTTTGAAGATGCGCATGGGATGGGACTCCAAATCTGTGTAGGGTGATTACACGTCTGGGAGCTAAAGGCCAGACTCAGACTGTTTAAGCACAATTGCCATGACAGGCTGACACTCTAACCCCTAACTCCCAGACAGATGTGCGACTGGAGAGCTGTACTTAGCTTAAGCCAGAGCAGATGTAGTCAAAGTAGATGCCCATTTCTTTGCCGGCATCGGCACCCACCAAGCTGGCGGTGACTTCTTTCATAGCTTGGATGGCTTGCACAGTGGCAGCGATGGGCACGCCCAAGGAGTTGTAGGTTTCTTTCAACCCATTGAGCACCCGCTCATCGAGGATGGAAGGATCCCCAGCCAGCATGGCATAGGTGGCATAGCGCAGGTAGTAGTCGAGGTCGCGGATACAGGCCGCATAGCGACGGGTGGTGTACATGTTGCCACCGGGACGGGTGATGTCAGAGTAGAGCAGAGATTTGGCCACTGCTTCTTTGACGATATTGGCGGCATTGGCGCTGATCACGGTCGCAGCCCGCACCCGCAGTTCGCCAGTTGCGAAGTAAGCTTTCAGCTTCTCCATGGCGGCGGTGTCGAGGTATTTGCCTTGTACGTCAGAGGCGTTGATGACAGCGGTAATCGCGTCTTGCATAGTTCTTTTTCCTCAAAAACTGATTTGGATGATGGATCAATGAAGGATGCTGAGGCGACCTACTGCATGGCGCCAATCACGAAGTCAAAGTAAGAACCGGCTTCAGCGGCATCTTCTGCAGACAGCAGCGAGGAAGCAACGTTCTTCATGGCGCGGATCCCTTCGGCCACGGCAGGAATGGGGGTGCCGAGGGAGTTGTACATTTCACGCACACCCACCAAACCAATTTCTTCGATGGGGGTGACATCACCCGCAACAATACCGTAGGTCACAAGCCGCAGGTAGTAGTCGAGGTCACGCAGGCAGGTGGCGGTCATTTCTTCACCGTAGGCATTGCCACCGGGGGAGACCACATCAGGCCGTTTTTGGAAGAGTTGATCGCCCGCTTGCTTGACAATCCGCTCGCGGTTTTCGGTCAGGGTTTGGGCAATGCGCAGACGGCGCTCGCCGGTGCTGACAAAGCTTTTAATGCGATCCAGTTCACCGGGGCTGAGGTAACGGGCCTCGGCATCTGCATTCACGATCGATTTCGTGACGACGCTCATTGAGTTCCTCCAAAGTTGGAATTGTAAAACAAGGGTCTTGATAATGTGGCATTTGCCATTGGAATGTTACGATTCACCGCACTCCTGTAGGAGAGATAGGTACGGCGATGAACCCGACGGGCTGACGTAACCTTCCGCAAACATTCTCAGGCATAGGGGGGACATCTCCCACATCATCGCAATCCTTTTTAACATTCTTAACATTTTTTCAAAAATCTGCTAAGGGCAGCTATTCCAGCCATTCGATAATGCGGGTGCCAAGGTTGAGGGGAATATTCACCGCTTTGCCGAGGCGGGGTTTCTCACGGGTGGTCTCAATAAAGGTGCAAACTTGCTGGGCACAGCCCCAGTCATTGAGGTGCTGGGCGATCGCCCCAAGGTGGGCGGCATAATCTTCAGGCGTATCGGGATAGGAGGCCTGCTCGAGGTAACGCCACATCACTTGCAAAAAGATGCGATCGCCCACGCGGCGAAACTGAAGGTCAAAGGAGCGCCCCCATTTGCGCAGGAGCAAGGCATGGAGTTCATCACCAGTGAGGGGCGTCAGCATTGGCAAGAATTTCAGCCCTTGCGGCTAGGACGGCTCGGACAGTGTGATAATAGTTAACAAACGTAATTATTTTACGGCTGTTCGTTTCGATTCCTTAGTAAATAAGCGTAAACCATGGCTCAAGTTTCTGGAATGTCTGATGTGCCCGATATGGGGCGGCGACAGTTTATGAACCTGCTGACGTTTGGTACCATTACCGGTACAGCGTTGGGCGCTCTGTACCCTGTCGTCAAGTATTTCATTCCGCCCTCCAGTGGCGGCACGGGTGGTGGTGTAGTTGCCAAGGATGCATTAGGCAACGATATTAAGGTTTCCGACTACCTGACGAAGCACCTGCCGGGCGATCGCTCCCTTGCCCAAGGGATTAAAGGGGATCCCACCTACGTGATTGTTACTGAGGATCACCAAATTGCCAATTACGGCTTGAATGCCGTCTGCACTCACCTTGGCTGCGTGGTGCCTTGGAATGTCAGTGAAAACAAGTTCATTTGCCCCTGCCACGGCTCTCAATACGACAGCACGGGTAAAGTGGTGCGTGGCCCTGCTCCCCTCTCCTTGGCACTGGTGAATGCCACGGTTACCGAAGATGACAAACTGGTGTTTACCCCTTGGACGGAAACCGATTTCCGCACGGGCAAAGAACCTTGGTGGACGTAAAAAGAAATTAGGGAGTGGTATGAAACGCTTTTTCAAATCGTTGACGCTGGCGATCGCCCTTGCCGCCAGTGTGCTTCTTTGGTCACCGCAAGCACAGGCCTATCCATTTTATGCGCAGCAGGGCTATGACAGTCCTCGCGAAGCGACCGGGCGAATTGTCTGTGCCAACTGTCACCTCGCCGCCAAACCCACCCAAGTGGAAGTGCCCCAAGCCGTCACCCCCGATTCCGTTTTTGAAGCCGTGGTGAAAATTCCCTACGACACCCGTGTGCAACAGGTGTTGGGGGATGGCTCTAAGGGCGGTCTGAATGTCGGTGCAGTTCTCATGCTGCCCGAGGGTTTCAAAATTGCTCCTCCCGATCGCATTCCCGAGGAGTTACAAGCCAAAACCAGCGGCATTTACTACCAGCCCTACAGTGAGGACAAGCAAAACATTATTCTGGTGGGGCCCTTACCGGGTGAGCAGTATCAGGAAATTGTTTTCCCCGTCCTCGCCCCCAACCCTGCCACGGATAAATCGATCCACTTCGGTAAATACTCCGTTCACGCTGGGGGCAACCGCGGTCGCGGCCAAGTCTATCCCAATGGTGAAAAGAGCAACAATAACGTCTTTACTGCACCGATCGCGGGCACGATTACCAGTATTACCGCTAACCCCGATGGCAGTACTGCGGTGGTGATCACCCCCGAGAGTGGTGAAGCAGTGACAGAGACCATTCCCGCTGGCCCTGACCTCATTGTCAGTGAAGGCCAAACGGTGGCAGCGGGTGAAGCCCTCACCAACAATCCCAATGTGGGTGGTTTTGGGCAAAAGGATACGGAAATTGTCCTGCAGGATCCCAACCGCATTAAGTGGCTGTTGGTCTTCTTTGCCGCCATCACCCTCTCGCAGATTCTGCTGGTTCTGAAGAAGAAACAGGTCGAGAAAGTGCAAGCCGCCGAGATGAGTCTCTAGGGCGTCATAGCGCCAACGCTAGTGCAATCCCTTCATGACACGATTGTGGCGATCGCCACGGCTATTGTGCCCCAGCAAGGGAGTATTGGCATTGTCCGTCTCTCAGGCGCCAAAGCAGTCGCGATCGCTCAGTCTTTATTTGAAGCCCCCGGCAAGCAGCCTTGGGAATCCCATCGCATTCTCTATGGTTATGTCCGCGACCCCCAAACTGGGGAACGGGTCGATGAAGCGCTCCTGCTGTTAATGCTGGCGCCCCGCTCCTACACCCGCGAAGATGTGGTGGAATTTCACTGTCATGGTGGCCTCATCCCTGTCCAGCGCGTGCTGCAACTGTGTGTCGCCGCCGGGGCACGCCTCGCCGAGCCGGGGGAATTTACGCTACGCGCCTTCCTCAACGGTCGCCTTGATCTCACCCAAGCCGAAAGTGTGGCTGAACTGGTGGCTGCCCAATCCACAACCGCCGCTCAAATTGCTTTGGCGGGTCTGACAGGAAAATTCGCCCGCCCCCTCAAGCAGATTCGTCAGACCTGTTTATCCCTCTTGGCGGAAATTGAAGCGCGACTCGATTTTACGGACGAGCTACCCCCCCTTGACCCCGCAGCCATTGCTGAGGACATTCGCCAGCTGCAACACCAAGTGGCAGCGTTTTTGGCCACAGCAGAACGGGGAGCACTGATCCGCACTGGGCTAAAAGTGGCCATTGTGGGTCGCCCCAATGTCGGTAAGTCGAGTCTGCTCAATGCTTGGAGCCGTAGCGATCGCGCCATTGTGACAGATTTACCCGGCACCACCCGCGATATTGTCGAGTCCCAATTGGTCGTGGGTGGCATTCCAATCCAAGTGCTTGATACGGCCGGCATTCGCGAGACCGATAACCTTGTCGAACAAATTGGCGTCGAGCGATCGCGCCAAGCCGCAGCCAGTGCTGATCTCATCCTCCTTGTCATTGATGCCAGTCAAGGGTGGACAGCCGCCGATCAGGAGATTTACGACCAACTTGAGCTGCAACAGCGGCGGCAGCAAGCGCCTCAGTCCGTCTTGGTGGTTTTGAATAAAGCTGATCTCCTCAGCGAAACCGTAGAGGTTCAAGATATTCCATTGCCCATTGCCCCCATTCCCACTGTGCTGCTCTCGGCTCTCAGTCAAAGGGGAATTGAGTCTCTCGAGGACGCCATTTTAGACCTTGTCCAAGGCCAAGGGGTTACCGCCGCTAACCTAGACTTTGCCATCAACCAACGTCAAGCCGCGCTCTTGGAGCAGGTTCACCAATCCCTGAATCATGTGCTTGCGGCCATTGATGCCCAACTCCCCCTCGATTTTTGGACAATTGACCTGCATGCTGCCGCTCGTGCCCTTGGTACCCTAACCGGGGAAGAGGTGACGGAGTCTGTGCTAGAACAAATCTTTAGCCGTTTTTGCATTGGAAAATAGCCCATGCTTTGGAATACCAGCTACCGGCCGTTACTTGCTTATATCCTTCCCTATCGGCGACGGTTGCTGGTCGCTTTTTTGTGTACCCTCGGCTACGTCTCGACCATGCCGGCGATCGCCTACCTCATTGGCCAAGCGGCGAAGCTCATCGGGGCAGGGGATTTGATAGGCCTGATTCAATGGTGTGCCGCCTCCTCGCTGCTGTTTGTCGGTCGTAGTTTTTGCCAATTTGGCCAAGATGTCCTAATGTCCGATATTTCCCTACGGATTGTCTATGACATTCGGGTGCGGCTGTACCGTCATCTGCATCGTTTGGGGGTGGACTATTTTGAAAAGGCAGCGACCGGCGATCTCACCTACCGCCTCACTGAGGATGTGGATCGCATTGGCGTCATGGTCAATAGCAGTTTTCATCGCCTCATCCCCTCAACTTTAACCACAGTTGCCGTCATTGGTTATATGTTCTACCTCAACTGGCAACTGACATTGGGGACGATGATCATTGCGCCACTGATGACGTTTCTCATCGCTTGGTTTGGCAATCGGTTGTTGCGACAGTCGCGCCTGAGTCAAGCCCGCATTGCGGATTTGGCCTCCCACCTCACGGAGATTTTTTCGGGGATTCGTCTGATTAAGGCGTTTGCGGCTGAGGACTATGCTGTAGAGCAGTTTGAACAGCAGGCTGATATGAACCGTCGTGCTCGCTACCGTGCAGAACGCATTAAGTCAATGCAATACCCGGTGGTGGGGTTTCTTGAGGCTCTGAGCATTATGCTGCTGTTTATCTTGGGGGCGTGGCAAATCAATGCCGGTCATCTCACAGGGCCACAGTTCCTCAGCTTTGTTGCTGCAGTAGCGCTACTGATGGAACCCATTAATATGATTTCTGCTGATTACAATGAACTCAAAATGGCACAGGCGTCGGTGGAGCGTAGCTTTGGCCTGTTGGCTCTCGAACCCACGATCAAGGAAATGAGCCATGCGCAGCCCCTACCCCCCATTTCTGGCAAAGTGCAATACCTAGATGTGTGCTTTGGCTATGATCTAGAGCGTCCCGTGCTCAAGGACTTTAATCTCTTGGCGGAGCCGGGCGAGGTGATTGCCCTTGTGGGACATTCAGGAGCAGGTAAATCCACCATTGTTAACCTGTTGCCCCGGTTTTATGACCCCCAAGCGGGAAAAGTGTTGATTGATGGCATTGATATTAAAACTGTGACCCTGAAAAGCCTGCGGCGGCAAATTGGCATTGTTCCTCAGGAAACGATTCTTTTCTCAGGTAGTATTGCCCAAAATATTGCTTTTGGTTACTCTGAACCGGATTGGCAGCGACTGATTGAGGCCGCCAAAATCGCCAATGCCCATGACTTTATTACTCAGTTTCCCGATGGCTATCAGACATGGGTCGGGGAAAGGGGGATTAATCTCTCTGGGGGTCAACGCCAACGACTGGCGATCGCTCGTGCAGTTTATGCCGATCCGCGTATCTTGATCTTGGATGAGGCCACCTCTGCTTTGGACTCTGAATCGGAAGCCTTGGTGCAAAGTGCTCTCGAAAAGGCAATGAAGGGGCGCACCGTCTTTATTATTGCCCACCGTTTGGCCACGGTTCGTCGCGCCGATCGCATTCTTGTCTTAGAGCAGGGGCGGATCATTGAAAGTGGCAGCCATCAAGAACTACTTGCCCAGTCTGCCCGCTACGCCCAGTTCTACGCCCAGCAGTATTTCCAAGACGCGGAATGACCCCTTGTCTGATGGGCTGGCCGTTTGGATTCTATCTTCTGAATTTGGGATGAGATGTTTCCTCGACGGCAGGATGTGAAAATAGACGTTGAATTGTTCAGAGCAGCGAGGACAGCTCATGGGTAGCATTATTTCTGTGCATTCTTTTCGTGGTGGCACAGGCAAGTCAAATACAACAGCAAATCTGGGCTGTACCTTGGCAACCTTGGGCTATCGGGTGGCGATCGTGGACACGGATATTCAATCCCCCGGTATCCATGTGCTCTTTGGCCTTGAGTCGGAAGATACGGAACATGCCCTGAATGACTACCTGTGGGGACGCTGTGAAATTACTGATGTGGCGCGGGATGTCAGCCATCTGATTACGGCTCACGGCCAGCAAGCCAAAGGAGCAATCTATCTCATTCCCTCTAGCCTCAAAACCAGTGAAATTACCCGTGTGCTGCGGGAAGGCTACGATGTCGGCTTGCTCAATGATGGTTTTCAGCAGTTGCTCCAAGGGCTGAATCTCGACTTTTTGCTCATTGATACCCACCCAGGGCTGAATGAGGAAACGCTGCTCTCGATTACAGTCTCCGATGCCTTGGTGCTGATTCTGCGACCCGATCGCCAAGACTTTCAAGGAACAGCGGTCACGGTTGATGTGGCGCGGCAGCTGGATGTGCCCAAAATGGTGATGGTGGTGAACAAAGTCCCCAGCGCCTTTAATAAGGACTCCCTCAAGCAGCAGGTGGAAACGACCTATGGTGTGCCCGTTGCAGGTATCTTGCCTGTTTGTGAAGAAATGTTTCAACTGGGGAGCAGCGATATTTTCTGTTTACGCTACCCTGAGCATCCCTACAGTCTCGTTGTCAGGAGTGTTGTGCAGCATCTGTTGGATTAGGGTAGCCTAGGAGTAAGGAGACTGACTGAATTTTGATCCTTTTGATCCTTCTCGAGTGCCACTGCCAGTCACTGCCATTGAGGAACATTGCCAATGATAGACAGTCAAAATGCTAGCAGTGCTTGCGGTGGGGGTCTCAATCCAGCAGATTTGTTGGTTTTGCCCGATCGCCAGCGATCGCTCTTGACACTGATGATGCGCCAGCCAACGCCCTTCACCGTGCCAGAATTGGCTGAGCAGTTGCAGTGGTCTGCGCAAGAGGTCAGTGCCACCCTCGCAGAGGTTCGCCAACTCGGCTATGTGACAGTTGACAACGACACCTACCAAGTCAAACTCGGACGGCGGACTCCGCGCGTGCAACCCAAGCGTCAATCTCCCCGAATTGCGGCGGTTTGGGACAAGCTGGGTTAAGTCTGAGCCACTTCCTCAGTTAAACCTCTAATTATATGAGGCAACTCGTGTGGTACGCTTAATTACGCTAAGTTTCGCAGAGGAAAGTCAGGACGAGTGCGCCCAAAAGTTCTTGCTGGCAACTGGAAAATGCACAAAACTCAACAGGAGGCGGTGGCCTTCCTACAGGAGTTCTTAGGGAAATTGGTGGACACCCCCAGCGATCGCGAGGTGGTGCTCTGTGTTCCCTACACCTGTTTAAGTGTATTGTCCAAGAGTCTGCACGGAACGCGGGTGAAGCTGGGTGCCCAAAATGTCCACTGGGCGGATCAAGGGGCGTTTACAGGGGAAATTTCGCCACCGATGCTGGTGGAGTTGGGCGTGCGCTACGTGATTGTTGGCCACAGTGAGCGGCGGCAGTATTTTGGGGAAACCGATACTACGGTCAACCAACGGCTCAAGGCTGCCCAACACTATGGCCTGACCCCCATTCTCTGTGTCGGTGAAACAAAAGCCCAACGGGATGCTGGGGAAACTGAAAACCACATCCTTCAGCAGTTGACCCTGGACTTGGTGGATGTGGATCAGAGCAATTTGGTGATTGCCTACGAACCCATTTGGGCGATCGGTACGGGCGATACCTGTGAAGAAGCGGAAGCCAACCGTGTCATTGGCCTGATTCGCAGCAAGTTACAGAATCCCGATGTCCCCATTCAGTACGGTGGCTCGGTCAATGCCAACAACATTGATGCGATCATGGCGCAGCCAGAAATTGATGGGGTGCTAGTGGGTGGCGCTAGTTTGCAGCCGGAGAGTTTTGGGCGTATCGTTAATTACAAGCTCCTTTGAACATGACTTTGAGTTCGGCGCCAGTGCCCTAGATCACATCTGATCCAAGAGCTCGCGCACTGCCCTCTGCGCAGAAAAACTTAAAGATATCAACATACAGCCCTTTCCCAAGCATGGCATGCACTACGACTCCAGAGCGCAATGCTGTGTATGTAGCCAAGAAAAGGGTCGGAGCGAGCGACTTATTACAACTGTTATCGTTTGCTGGGCGATTTCTTCATTTTCTTTTAGGATCGAAGTAAGGCTGAGCGATGCCCAAAGGAGGCCGACGATGCGCCAACAACTCTTCAGTGCTTTGACAGTTTTAGCTGCTTTTGTTGGTCTCAGCAGTGCTGCTGTGGCACAGCCCATGGCGATCGCCACCCTCACACCTCCTGAACTGCAAGAACTGCAACGCCTCGTGCCCCGCAGTGCCGAGGACTACTACAACGTGGGATTAATGCACCAAGGTACGGGTGATCTGGCCGCTGCCATTCATGCCTTTAGCCAAGCAATCAGACTCAACCCCAGTGCTGACTACTACTTTGCGCGCGGCCTAGCCTACTATGACCAAGGGGATATGCAGCGGGCGATCGCGGACTTTAGCACTGCGCTGCGCAACGATCCCCAGTTTATTGCCGCCTACTACAACCGCGGCATGGCCTATCTGGCTCTGCAAAACTACACAGCGGCGATTGCCGACTTTGATGCTGCCCTAGCACGGGATCCGCAATTTGTTGCTGCCTACTATAGTCGGGGCATGGCTCACTTCGATAGTGGCAATGTGGAATTGGCGCAACGGGACTATGAGCGTGCTCGCGCTCTCAACCCAGCGATGACAGCCCAGTACTACGATCGCGCCCCCCGTCCCCTCACTGGCGGTCCCTAGTGCCTGAAGCCACCGATTGCGGCGATAATAGGGGAATAATGTGCATGATGAGGATGAGCGATCGCGCCTATGCCCAGAACCCCTTCTGAATTTGCGGTGCATTTATTTCTGGATGGCGGTCACCGTGAGGAGGTGCGCTTCCCCACCATTCAAGACTTCCAGAAGTGGTACAGCAACGAGTTAGTGGCCAAAGCAGATTCCAACGACTTTATTTCCGTTCCCATTAAAAACATTCAAGGGGAATACATGGTGGTGCGCCCCTCAAAGGTATTTGCAATTCGGGTAGAACCCGTGTTTGCCTCTAGTGTGGATCGGTTTGCCTAACGTCTATGGCGGGTTTATTCGCAGGATGGGTTCAGGGGGTCGTGATCCTCGCAACAAGCGCGATCGCCACAGCACCAACGGTTGCTCCCTTAACGCGCCAAAGCCAACTGCCCCCAAGGGTTGCCCTAGATACGGCCCTTTGGCAATCCCCCAGGGAACGAGCACGACTGCTGGAGGCCATTGATCATAGTTTGCGTTACCTGCGCAGCGATAAAGCACGCCGCGACTACGCCGCCTACACTGCTCCCGGTCAACCCGGCGCCGCCCTTGGCCCCAATCTCCATCAGCGAGTGATCCGCTCCCTCGAACGCTTTCGCCATCTGGTACAAACCCGTCGCTCTGCGGCAGAACTGCAAGCATCTGTCAAGCGAGAATTTGTCTTTTATCAATCCATTGGCACCGATGGCCAAGGGCGAGTGGATTTCACGGGCTATTATGCACCGACGTATCGTGCCAGCTTAGTGCCCACCGCAGAATACCGCTATCCCCTATTTCGTCGCCCCCCCAATTTTGAGCAGTGGCGAGAGCCGCACCCAACCCGCTTGGAACTGGAAGGGGCGGATGGTCAGCAGTGGCGCAATGGGCCTTTGCGGGGTCTGGAACTGGTCTATTTGCGCGATCGCCTAGAGGCCTTTCTGGTTCACGTCCAAGGGTCGGCTGAGCTGCAACTGCCCGATGGTCGCCGCTTTACGGTGGGCTATGCCGGTAAGACCAATCACCCCTACACGAGTATTGGCCAAGAACTCATTCGCGATGGCAAAATTCCCCGTGAGGAACTGACGCTACCGCGCCTCATGGCTTACTTTGAGGCCAACCCCGCTGAGTTAGATCGCTATTTACCTCGCAATGCCAGCTTTGTCTTTTTTGAACATACCCAAGGGCGCCCCCCCACGGGCAGTCTCTCAACGCCGGTGATTCCAGAGCGTTCGATCGCCACTGATAAGTCCCTGATGCCTCCGGGTGCCTTGGCGGTGATCAACACGAAAATTCCCCTCAAAGCCCAAGGCCAATGGCAGCAAACCCCCGTCAGCCGTTTTGTTTTGGATCAGGATACGGGGAGTGCCATTCGCGGGCCGGGTCGTGTCGATATTTTCATGGGCACGGGGGAGGTGGCCAAAGCGCGGGCGGGTCTGATCAATACACCGGGGCAGTTGTACTATTTGCTCCTGCGGGAATAGCTAGGGCTGCAGCGCTACTTTAATCACTTGGCGCGCCTTCATTCCTTGCAAGACGTTTTCAATCTCCGTGAGGGGGGCTTGGCCACTAATCAGTTTCTCGAAAGGCAATGTGCCGCTGGCAATCAGTTGCAAGGCTTGGCGGACAAATGTGGGTGTGTTGTGAAAGACCCCCTTGAGGGTGAGTTCTTCGTAGTGCAGGCGTTCGGTATCAACGCGGATCGAAGTTTCGCGGGGGCAGCCACCAAAGAGGTTAATGGTGGCACCGGGGCGACCACAGGCGATCGCCGTTTCCCAGACTTCAGGTACGCCAGTGGCTTCAATGACAATATCGGCACCCCGTCCTTGGGTCCAGTCTTTAACCACAGCAGGAATATCGCTGCACTGGTGATGATTTACTATCTGCTCTGCCCCGAATGTGCGGGCGATCGCCAGCCGCTGATCGGAACCGCCAAAGGCGAGAACCCGTGCTCCCTGCTGTGCCAGAACCCCCATAAACATCAGGCCAATGGCACCATCCCCCAGCACCACAATTTGCGGCGGACTTGGCCACGTTTCAACCATTGCGGGGTCAAAGCCAGAGCGAGCCACACCGTGGAGGACACAGGCGAGGGGTTCGGTGAGGGCAGCTAAGGCAAAGGAGAGGGACGCCGGAATAGGCAGCAGATTCTGGCGGACGATGCTGGCGGGAATTTTTAGATACTCGGCAAACGTGCCATTGTTAAACTCCAGATGGGGACAGAGAGAAAAGGCTTGGCGTTGGCAGTAAAAACACTGGCCACAGGGGGCAGAATTATTCGCTACCACGCGATCGCCCACCTGCCAGCCGGTCACCCCAGCCCCAAGGGCAACAATTTCCCCGGCCGCTTCATGGCCAAAGAGAATCGGTGGCGTTAGCATCCGTGCATGACCGCCGCGCCGCCATACCTTCAAATCGGTACCACAGGTAGTGGCAGCCTGAACACGAATCACCACTTCTCCGGGACCGGGCGTGGGATCGGCGACGGTTTCAATGCGGACATCTTCTTTGCCGTAGAGTACTGCTGCTTTCATTGCACTTCCCCCATCAAGCCAACCATTGCAGGAGGCCACAGAGCAGTCCCAAGAGGGCAACCACCCCATAAAACGTACTCACCACCCGCAGTTCTGACCAGCCCCCCAATTCAAAGTGATGGTGTAGAGGGGCCATCCGCAGCAGCCGTTTGCCCACGCCATCGGAACCTTTGGTTGCTTTGTAGTAGAGCACTTGGGCAATGACTGAGAGAGACTCCACAAAGAAAAGACCACTGACAATCAACAGTTCCCAGAGGTGATGACTGGCCAAGCCAATGCCCGCAAGGAGTGCCCCAAGGGCTAGGGAACCCGTATCCCCCATAAACACCCGTGCCGGATGGTGATTGTGCCAGAGAAAGCCGAGGCAGGCACCACTCATGACCACTGCCAGAATTTGCAAATCGGGATGGGCGGTCAGAATCATGCCTAAAGCGAGGAGGGCGATCGCCGCCGTGCCCGCGGCAAGACCATCGAGACCATCGGTGAGATTGAGGGCATTCCCTTCCGCCATCGGCACAAAAATCGCCAAAGGGATAAAGGCGATCCCTAAAGGCCAAACCCACCCCCAAGGCGCGGTCACCACCGCTGCCGTTGGATCACTGCCCACCAGCCAAGCACAAAAAAGAGCTGCCCCAATGCCCTCAAGGAGGAGCCGCAGCCGCGCCGATAACCCTTTGTTGGATTTGCGCCGCAGAACTTGCCAGTCATCCCACCAGCCAATGGCGGCATACCAGAGAACAAGGAGGGCGATCGCCCCCACCGTTGCGGATACTTTCCCCTGCGCAACTCCAGTCCACAGGAGGGCTAGACCTAACCCCGTCGGCACAAAAAAGATTCCCCCCATTGTCGGTGTGCCCGATTTTTGCAGGTGAGATTGTGGACCATCTTCGCGAATAATCTGCCCAGTTTTCAACCGCCGCAACAGGGGCACCACCGCCATCCCTAGCCCTACAACGATGGCAAAGCTCACCAACCAAGGCAGTGTCAAGGTTTTCAACGGCTGTTGCCAGTGGTTTGCTCCGGTATCGTAGGCAATGCTAGCCATGAGCAGGCCAATAGCGAGAAGGCCAAAAAGTCGCTGTCCTGTCAGCCAACGGGGTTCAATGGCAGCCGTGGTTTTGGTGGAGGGCATGGGGATAGCTCTAGCACATCACTCCGATAATAGGGGGATTGGTGCCCTACTCCTCAAGCCCTAGGTCATCTTCTTCGTCGTAATCGCCCAAGGAGTCACCAACAAATTCCTCAATTTCACCCATATCATCGAGGGTGCTATCCACGATCGGGTCTGTCTCATTGGCATCACGGGCAATTAATCGACCCGTTTGCTGTAACCATTCCAAAATGGAGCGATCGGAACGACCCGCAGCGGTTAAGTTCTTTTGGGAAATGGGTTCTTCGTACAAAGAGGGGTTGTATAGGGTCATAGGGCTAAGGTGAACGGTGTTGTAGTAGTCCAATCCTCTACTTTAACGTTTGCCCCTAGGAATGTAAATCTGCGTTTTGTGGCGATCGCCCAAAGTGGCACATTCTCTGGAACCTGCCTAGACTAGAGAAGTCCCTAAAGAATGGGCATGAAACTTTGATACACGAAGGATAGAAACAATGTCTTTACTCAAAAAATCATCCATCTCTTTGACGGTTTTAAGTGCGGTGTCCCTCGGCGGGGGGGCGATCGCTGCTCCCTACCCCCCAGAAGTGGTTTCCCGATTTACCAGTGAATGTACGACTGCCCTGCAACAACAGGTGCCGCAAATGGCGCAATACGGCAATGCCTACTGTACCTGTGTGATCAATGAACTGCAATCCTCGCTCACCTTGGCAGAATTTCAGGCGATCGGTGAAGATGTACAGACCAATGTCAATCCCGAAGTGCGCCAGATGCTCACCAACACGGCACAAACCTGCCTGCAACGAGTCACCCAGTAGTGCAGGGGGGAGAAATCCCCCCCAATATGTTCCTAGACTGCGCTTAGAAATTGAGCGGCAGCGGCTTGCAGATCGGCGACTTTATCGAGTTTTTCCCAAGGTAGGTCGAGGTCATGACGCCCAAAGTGACCGTAGGCAGCCACATCTTGGTAGAAGCGACCACCGCGCTCCTGGGGCAAGTGGCGCAGACCAAAGGTTTGGATAATGGCAGCGGGGCGCAGATCAAAGTGGGTTGTAATTAACTCCAGCAGTTGCTCTGGGGCAAGTTTACCCGTGCCAAAGGTATCCACAAAGAGGCTCATGGGGCGAGCCACACCAATGGCATAGCTAATCTGTAACTCGCATTTGTCGGCTAGGCCTGCGGCCACAATGTTTTTGGCAATGTAACGAGCCATGTAGGCAGCACTGCGATCGACCTTGGTGGGGTCTTTCCCGGAAAAGGCACCGCCCCCGTGACGGGCATAACCACCGTAGGTATCCACCACCAGTTTGCGTCCTGTGAGTCCCGAATCCCCCTGAGGACCACCAATGACAAATTTGCCCGTGGGGTTGACGAGAAAGCGGGTCTTGTCATCGGGTTTAATTGCCAGATCCGCAAAGACAGGGTTGACGACGGCTTCCCATAGATCGGCTTTAATCTTTTCTTGAACGGCGGCTTCGTCGCTGATGTCACCAATGGTGGCCGTGTGTTGGGTGGAAATCAGGATGGTATCAATGCCCACCGGCTGGCCATCTTCGTAGATGACAGTGACTTGAGTTTTGCCATCGGGACGCAGATAAGGAAGTTGACCCGTTTTGCGGACAGCAGCCAAGCGACGCGCCATGCGGTGAGCCAAGCTAATGGGCAGGGGCATATACTCAGGGGTTTCATTGCAGGCATAGCCAAACATAATGCCCTGATCACCGGCGCCAACGCGATCTAATTCGGCATCACTGAGACGTTCCCGTGCTTCTTGAGCCGTGTCCACCCCTCGGGCAATATCGGGGGATTGCTCATCAAGGGCAACGATAACGGCACAGCTATTGGCGGCAAAGCCATTTTCAGCATCAGTGTAGCCAATTTCACGGATTTTCTGCCGTGCTAGGTTGACGTAGTTGACCTGTGCTTTGGTGGTAATTTCCCCAGTAATCAGCACCAGACCCGTATTCACGACGACCTCAGCGGCAACGCGACTTTGGGGGTCTTGGGTGAGCAGCGCATCCAGAATGGCATCGGCAATTTGGTCGCAAATCTTATCGGGGTGGCCTTCGGTGACGGACTCCGAACTAAATAAGTAACGCAAGATAACACTCCTATGGCATGGGTTGTTGAAAGAACTGCAAGAAATTGGTTTATGGTAACACGGACTTTTGACTAAAAAACAAGGATTGGTTTCTAAATCCTAGGATTATACCTGAGCAGTAGGACACACGAGTGATTGTGATGATTGGCTAGACTAGGGGCAGATTTTAGGCGTTTCAAGTTGTATGTCTGCTTTACGCTATGCCTATTATCCCGGTTGTGTGGCTCAAGGGGCCTGTCGGGAATTAGACCTCTCAACGCGGGCGATCGCCCCCCTGTTGAATATCGAGCTGGTGGAACTGAAGGAAGCCAGTTGTTGTGGCTCAGGCACGTTTAAGGAGAATTCGTGGCTGCTAGAAGATACCGTCAATGCCCGCAACATTGCCCTTGCCGAACAGTTGGCTTTGCCCCTGTTGACCCATTGCAGCACCTGTCAGGGGGTGATTGGCCATGTGGATGAACGCCTCAAGACCTTTCAGCGCGATCGCCCGGCGTACGTGGCAGAAATTAACCAAGTGTTGACGCAACAGGGCTGCGCTCCTTACCAAGGCACCACAGAAGTGAAGCATTTGCTCTGGGCGATTATCGGCGATGTGGGCATTGACGAGTTGCGCGATCGCGTCCGTCGTCCCCTCAAGGGACTGCGCTGTGCGGCCTTTTATGGCTGCTATCTGCTGCGTGCCCAAGAGAGGCTGCCCTTTGATCACCCAATTCACCCCACCTCAATGGAACAGGTGTTTGAGGCAGTTGGGGCTACCCCCATCGAGTATGAGGGACGTACCCAGTGCTGTGGTTGGCCCATTTCCAGCTATGCGACGGCGGCCAGTTTTGCCATGGCGGCACAACGACTCCAGAGCGCGATCGCCCATGGCGCGGATTGCATTGTCACCCCCTGTCCCCTCTGTCATTTGAATCTGGATGCTCGCCAACCAGAAATTGCCCAGCAGGTGGGAGTTACCCTCAATTTGCCGATTCTCCATCTGCCGCAACTGGTGGGTCTAGCCCTTGGCCTGCGTCCTGAGGAACTGGGTTTGAGAAAACACGTGGTTTCAATGCAACCGGTGTTGGCAAAACTGGGGCTTTAGCTGATTGCCAAGAGGCCTGATTCAGTGCAGATAGCTTGCAGTGGCTGATCCCACGGGTCACGGGGCAATTCTGCTAGAAGGGCTGACTCAAAGACAATTCCCCAGCGACACACGTGCTGCCAATCGGGGTGGGCAAAGAGGCGATCAAAAAAACCGGCGCCATAGCCGAGACGGTAGCCTTGGCGATCGCAGGCAACGGCAGGCACTAGGCAGAGATCAACACACGCTGGATCAATCGGGGGCGCTTCGGGGGGCGGTTGCCAAAGGCCATAGCGTCCTTGCTGGAGAGTGTCTTGGTTGCCATTAAAACAATGCCACCGCAAATCCTGACCCACGACACGGGGCAAGCCCCACTGTTTCGGGAGTGACCAGAGGAAGCGCAAGTCGGGTTCGCGGCGATGGGGCACATAGGTCAACACTGTGGTTGCCTGTTGAAACTGGGGATGATCAAGCAAGTGCTGACAAATGCGCTGACTGCGATCTTGCCACTCGCGATCGCTCAGGTGCTGCCGCCATTCAAGATAGTGTTGTCGCAGTTTGACTTTATCGCTCATTGATTTTCTGGGCACCAAAGCTACAAGTTAAGATAGAGGCCAAAGTGAGTGTTTAGCCTGAGGAACGATGCAACTGTCCCCCCAAGAATAAAGACAAGCTCCTGATTTTTACCGCCGCTCTTGTGGCCGAACGTCGTAAAGCACGGGGTCTCAAGCTCAATTATCCCGAAGCAGTGGCCTATATTTCTGCTGCCATTTTGGAAGGGGCGCGGGAGGGGCGCACAGTTGCTGATTTGATGAACTATGGCACAACGCTGCTCAGCCGTGACGATGTCATGGAGGGGGTGCCGGAAATGCCCACAGAAGTACAAGTCGAAGCAACATTTCCCGATGGCACGAAGCGGGTGACCGTGCATACCCCCATTCGCTGAAGCCTCAAAAAGCCCTAGGATAGCGCCAACCGCTGATTAGCAGCACATCTCCAAGGAAAACGGGGAGAATTTTTATGGCCATTCAAATCCCGATAAAAATAGTCGGATATATTTGACAGGGCGATCGCCCCCTGCTAGGATGGTCAACAACTTGTCTGAGGCAGGCTGAGACCCATGACCGCAACGTTGACCTCTACCACCGAAACCGCCTATTTTACCCACCTCAAATGCAAAGAGTGTGGCGCCGAGTACGAACCCCAAGCCATTCATGTCTGCGAATACTGTTTTGGCCCCCTAGAGGTGAAGTACGATTTAGAGCGCTTGGCAGCAGCTGTGACGCGCAGCACGATTGAGGCGGGGCCAAAGTCCATTTGGCGTTACCGTCCCTTTTTGCCTGTGACATCGGCCAACCCCATTGATGTGGGCACAGGGATGACTCCCCTCCTCAAAGCCCAGCGGCTGGCTCGGCGACTCGGACTCAAGCATTTGTACATCAAAAACGATGCCGTGAATATGCCCACCTTGAGCTTCAAGGATCGGGTGGTATCGGTGGCGTTGACGCGGGCGCGGGAATTGGGTTTTACGACCGTCTCCTGTGCCAGTACCGGCAATTTGGCGAATTCAACGGCGGCGATCGCGGCTCATGCAGGGCTAGATTGCTGTGTCTTTATTCCAGCGGATCTGGAAGCGGGTAAGGTCTTGGGGACGCTCATCTATGGGCCAACGGTAATGGCCGTTGAGGGCAACTACGACCAAGTGAATCGCCTGTGCTCGGAAGTGGCGAATACCCACGGGTGGGGGTTTGTCAATATCAATTTGCGCCCCTACTATTCGGAAGGGTCAAAGACGCTCGGTTATGAGGTGATTGAACAGTTGGGCTGGCAGCTTCCTGACCACATTGTGGCTCCCTTGGCTTCTGGCTCTCTGTTCACGAAAATTTACAAGGGCTTCCGCGAATTTGTGGAAGTGGGTCTGGTGGCGGATAAACCCGTGCGCTGTAGTGGTGCCCAAGCAGTGGGCTGCTCCCCCATTGCCCAAGCCTATGCCGAGGGGCGGGATTTTGTGGCACCCGTGAAGCCCAACACCATTGCTAAGTCCATTGCCATTGGTAACCCCGCCGATGGGGTCTATGCCCTAGAGATTGCCCGCAAAACCAATGGGGCGATCGCAGCCGCCACCGATGAAGAAATTGTGGCAGGCATTAAGCTGCTGGCGGAAACGGAAGGTATTTTCACGGAAACCGCTGGCGGTACCACAATTGCCGTTCTTAAAAAATTGGTGGAATCGGGCAAAATTGACCCCGAAGAGGTGACGGTGGTCTATATCACCGGCAACGGCCTGAAAACCCAAGAGGCAGTGCAAAACGACATTGGTCAACCCCTGACGATCCAACCCAAGTTGGCTAGCTTTGAGCGTGCCTTAGAGCGATCGCGCACCCTCGAACGGTTGGATTGGCAACCGGTATTGGTCTAGTCGGTTTTCCCGACGCTGTGTTGAAGTTTATGGATGGTTTGTAGAGGTCTATGGCTATTACTGTTTTGATTCCGACGCCCTTGCAAAAGCTCACCCGCGATCAAGCAACGGTGGAGTGTCAAGCCCAATCGATCGCTGAGCTTCTGGAAAAGCTAGAGCAGGACTGCCCCGGCATTAAAGGGCGCCTCTGCGATGAAAGTGGCCAACTGCGGCGATTCGTCAATTTCTACGTCAACAATGAGGATATTCGCTTCCTCAATGGCATTGAAACGCCCCTCAAGGATGGCGACGAAGTCAGCATCATTCCCGCGATCGCTGGCGGCTAAGCAAGAGGAATTTGCTCCTGTTGAGAGGATTGAACCCTGATTTTAGCCCTGGGGGAAGGGAGAGACCCAAAAGCGATTGGAGTTCCTCTTCGGTGTAGATTTGCGCCGTCAGGGGCTGATTTTTAAGCCATGCTGCAAGCCGCTGATAGAGGACGCGATCGCCGCCAAGGCATCCACCGCTTCTGGGGAAGAGATTTGTTAGGATCAGGGCACTGTTTGCCGCTGCTGTTCGATGGTTCAGTCTTGGTTACAGCCCATTGCCAATTCCCCGATGCTAGCTCCCGCCAAGGATGTTGAGGATTCCCTACTGCTGCGCCTAGGGGTCTTGGGCATGGTGATTGTTGGCCTAGTGGCAACCGATGTGGCGGCGGATACTGCCAATAGTCTCTGGGCAGTTCCCCTCTCCATTGCGGGCTTTAGTTGGAGTTGGTGGGCACGGCGACAAAGAAATGTGGTGGCAAAGCTGGCGATCGCCGTTGGGATGTTGACGGCATTAGCGGTCTTTTTGGCGCGGTTGGCAGCACTGAACCAGGATTCACGGATTTTGCTGACGGAACTCTTGATTCAACTGCAAGTGCTCCATAGCTTTGACCTGCCCCGCCGCAAAGATTTGGGCTACTCAATGGTCATTGCCCTGATTTTAATTAGTGTGGCGGCCACCCTCAGTCAAACCATGACCTTTGGGCTGTTTCTTGTGATCTTTCTGGCGATCGCCCTACCCGTACTCGTCCTTGACTACCGCTCGCGCCTTGGCCTACTCTCCACCACCCTGAAATCGCTACGCTTGCCTTGGCGGCAATGGGTCGGCCTCTTTGCCCTGATTCTTGGCTTGGGGATGGTGGTCTTTGTGCTGCTGCCGCGCTTCCCCGGCTATCAAATTCGCACCTTGCCTGTCAGTGCTGAAATTCAAGTGGCAGGGGAGTTTGACCAAACCCGGGTGATCAATCCGGGCTATGTCAGTGGCCGTGGTGGTGGTGGTGTTGGCGAGGAACTGGCCAATCAAACCTTTGACCCGAACTTTTACTATGGCTTTGGCTCTGAGATTGATCAGACCTTTGGCGGGAGCATGACGCCTAGGGAGTTAATGCGGGTGCGATCGCAAGCCCCCGGCTTTTGGCGCGTCCTTGCCTTTGATGAATATACGGGGCGGGGTTGGCGCATTAGTCGCAACGATAAGGCAGAAGTGCTGCGGCGTTCCCCTTGGAGTTTTCGCTATCTGCTGCCACAGCAACTCTCCCAAATGCCGACGCGGGAAGTGATTCAGACCTATACCATTGTCTCTGAGTTTAGTAACCTGATTCCCCATCTCTACGAACCCCGCGAACTCTATTTTCCCACCCGTGAAATTGCCCGTGACCCCGAGGGTGGCCTGCGGGCGCCGGTGCCCTTGCCCGAGGGGCTGACCTATTCTGTGATTTCCCAAGTGCCCGTGCGCGATCGCTCCCTGTTGCGCAGAGCGCCAAAATTAAATCACACCGTAGGCTATCAGTTTTACCTTGAAGTCCCCCCTGACCTGAAACCACGGCTGCAAGCGCTGGCCAAAGACCTCCTTGCCAAGGCCGATCGCTCGATTCCCGAACCCTACGAGCAAGCTCTCTACCTCACCCAAGCCCTGAAGCAATCCTATGCCCTGAAAACCGACATTCCCGAACTAGGCACAGATCAAGACTTGGTCGCAGCCTTTCTGTTTGAGTGGCGCGGCGGCTATCCCGATCACTTTTCCACGGCGTTGACGCTGTTACTGCGCAGTATTGGCATTCCCACGCGCTTGGTCACCGGTTTAGGAACGGGGGAATTTAACCCCTTCACGGGCTTGTATGTGGTTCGCAATACCGATGCCTATGCCCTGACGGAAGCCTACTTTCCCAATTTGGGCTGGTTTCTCTTTGATCCAATTCCGGGGCACGATCTCTATCCAGCCACCCTAGAGGTAGATCAGACCTTTAGCGTCCTCCAGCAGTTTTGGCAGTGGGTCACGGGATGGTTGCCGACCCCGGTGACGGGATTTTTTGGCATTATCTTTGCTACCCTCGAAACTGCTTTGCAAAAATTCTTTGATCTGTTTAGCCAAGGGCTGGGGGGGATTGTCCAAGGGATTTTGATTCTCTTTGGTGGCGTCATTGTAGTCTGGGGTTTGTGGTACGCTCTCCAGATGTGGCGATATCGTCAACGCCTGCAAAAACTGCCGCCGATCGCCCGCCTCTATGTACAAATGCTCGATGGTCTCGCCCAGCAGGGATTACCGAAGCGACCCAATCAAACTCCGTGGGAATACGCGCGATCGCTGCAAACCGCTGGCCGTCTTGATGCCGTCAGTCAGCGAGCCATTGAAACCCTGACGCAGGCCTATGTGGCTTGGCGCTATGGTGGTGATCAGCCCCCCTTGCCACCCCTGAAACGCGCCCTGAATCAACTGCGACAACAACGCTGGCGATCGCTGCAACGTACAGTAGCGGATCTGCATCTGCGCCGTCGTTAATCCTTGTCCTTGGGGTTGCTGTCATCGGCGAGGGCATCATCGCTCACTAGTTCGGTCACCAGCACCTTATCCACGCGGTTGCCATCCATATCCACCACTTCAAAGCGCAGGCCATCGGTTTCAATGTAATCTCCCGACTGGGGAATACGCCCAAATAGCGTAATGATTAGCCCGCCAAGGGTGTGGTAGTTGGCCGTGTCCTCCTCAGGTAAACTTTCCCGCCGCAGCAATTCCTTGAGTTCATAGGTCGAGAGCAACCCATCCAATAGCCACGAGCCATCCTCCCGCTGAATAATTTGCGGTTCCTCCCCCTCGTCGTGGCGCAGTGTGCCAATAATCGCCTCCGTGAGATCATTGAGCGTCACCAGTCCTTCGATGCCCCCGTATTCATCGGTAATCAGGGCAATGTGTTGACTCGACTGACGAAAGAGTTCAAGGACATCAAGTGCCGGTAGGCCTTCGGGAACAAAGAGCGCTGGTTGCAAAAGCTGGCGCAGGTCAATCTCTTGCTGGGTGAGACGAGCGGCCAAAAAGTCCTTGGCTGAAATAATTCCCAAGCAGTGATCAATGGTCTCTTCGGCCACGGGAAACCGCGAATGGGAACTGGCCAGAATTTCTGTTTCTATTTCTTCAAGCGAGGATTCAATATCCAGCCACACAATATCGGTGCGGGGGGTCATGATCGACTGAATCGGGCGATCGCCCAAGTTAAAAATCCGCGCCACCATGTCCTGCTCCGCCACCTCAAAGAGACCCGCCTGTGCCCCCTGTTCAATCAGGACTTTAATTTCATCCTCTGTAACCGTTTGGTCAGCAATGGTGGTAATGCCCAATACTTGCAGGATGGTGTCTGTGGAGACGCTGAGTAAATGCACAATCGGAGCCGCTAATTTCGTCAGCCATGTCATGGGTTTGGCAATGTTGCAGGCGATCGCCTCGGGGTACGTCATGGCAATGCGCTTGGGCACCAGCTCCCCAATCACTAGGGAGAGATAGGTAATGCCCGTCACCACAAGGGCAATACTCAAAGGCTGACTATACTGCCCCAACCATGGCACGGGACTGAGGGCAGCCTGTAACCGCTGGGCGAGGGTGGCACCGCCCACGGCACCACTGAGAATCCCAATCAGGGTAATCCCAATTTGTATAGCCGAGAGAAAATTATTCGGGGAGTTGGCAAGTTTCAGAGCCACCTTCGCCTTGCGTTGACCCCGTTTTGCCAGTTGCTCAAGACGAACCTTGCGTGCAGAGACCACTGCGATTTCAGCACCAGCAAAAATGCCATTGGCGATGATGAGCAGCAGCACAAGTAAAATTTCTAAGGCAGCGGCAGACATTGCAGCTATTCTTCTAGGGGGAACCCCAGATATACAGTCTGAGTCGGCATTGTGGGTCGTCAGGCTTATTCAAGAGACTGCTCCTTTACTGCCGATGTTGTTTCTATCATGCTGAATAAATCGCCCCTCTGCCAGTGATATCGACCTGTTGAGGGGATGCGATTGGGTCATTAAGCAGTTTTGGCTGTTTCGAGGGGGTTTCATCCTTAGGGAAAAGGGTTGTATAGCAGTCAGGATACTGGAATCTGGGAGACTCTACAAGGGGGCGGAATCTTAGAATAGACGTGATGTTTCCCTCGCCAACCAATGCACGAGCGACTTCAACGCTTCCTTACCCTAGGGGCGATCGCGATTCTGGTGCTGTTAATTGTGGCTTTCCTCTGGAGCGAAGAGGCACTTCAGTCGCCGAGCCGCGCTTGGGAGACCCTCAGTAATGCAGTGATTACCTTGGTGGGGGAGTATCCCGATCGCCCGCGCACCCTGCTAGGGCAAGTCCTGCAGCTAGTGCTACTGCTTTTTGGCACCTTTGCCTTTGGTGCCCTGATTGGCAAATTTTCCGCCTACTTTGTCACCCAAGCTCTTAGCCAAACCCTACCCATGAAACCCTTTAGCAACCACATCATTATTTGCAACTGGAATGCCAAGGCGCCCCTTGTGCTCCGCCAACTGATTGCCGCCAACGCCTACCATCCCCGTGACATTGTGCTTTTATGTGCTGAACCGATTGCACTGGATCCTGAATTCCAAGGGCGCCCGGATGTCTTTGTAGTGCAAGGGGATCCTACCCACCATGGCACCCTAGAGCGCCTCAATGCCCCCCAAGCCAAAGCCATTATTCTGCTTGCCGATGCCGACATGGAAGCTCCCGATGAAAAAAATGCCCTCATTGCCCTTGCGGTAAAGCACCTAGAGAAAACCCCTGGCCAAGAGCAGGATATTCATGTGGTGGCCGAATTGGTGAATAGCGATCGCCAGCGCCACCTCAAGGAAGCGGGGGTGGATGAAGTGATTTTGAGTCAGGACTATAGTTCTGGGATTCTGGCTCAAAGTGCCCTCTTTCGCCAAATGTCCGAGGTCTATCGGCAACTCCTGACCTATTCTGATCACACCAATGAGTTTTACTTCATTGAGCCAGGGCACTATCCCACTACCCTCTGTGGCCTCTCCTTTGCTGCCCTCAGTGCTTGGATGAGTGAGTACAGTAGCCGCCATCCAGAGAACCCGCTGCTCCTGATCGGGATTCGCCGCCAAAATCAGCAGGTGTTGCTCAACCCTCGTCCCTCAGACTTTCAGAGTCTTGACCCCACTGACACGCTGATTGTCATGGCCTATCGCCCCATCTATGACTTGCGGGGATAAACCCGTCCTTTCCAAGCACCGCCCCGACCTTGCCAGTGGCGCCGCGCCGAATCCAGTGTCATCAGCGTATAGAGGAAGGCAATCACAGGCAGTGTCAACGCCCAAGCCCTATTGAGGCCATAGAAACGCACCGTTGGCCCGTAGGCGATCGCCATGCTCCCCCAAGTGAGTCCCGCCATGACGGCTAAGGGTAGCGACTGACCGATCAGACCGATAGCAAGGGCAAGGGGCGCCCACAAATACACCAGTGTCATGCCAATCACGGTTCCCACCAGCAATAGCGGTGAATAGGACAACTGCGTATAGGCAGTGCGAGCCACCATCTGCCAAATACTGCTGAGGGTATTGTAGGCCCGCAAACTCACTGTTGTCGGTGTTAATCCCAGCCAAATGCGGTAGCCTGCGCGCTTTACCGCTGCTGCCAAGGAACAATCATCAATTAGGGCATCGCGAATACAGGCAATGCCTCCTATCTTGTCCAGGGCCAGAGGATCAATCAAAATACACCCCCCCGCTGCAGCCGCCGTTGATCGCTGTGGATCGTTGACCCAGCGGAAGGGATAGAGCTTGGCAAAGAAAAAGACAAAGGCGGGAATCAGCAATTTTTCCCAAATACTTTGGCAGCGCAGTTTCACCATCAGCGAGACAAGGGCACAGTTTTGCTGACGGGCGTGGGCGACCAATTGGCGCAAATTTTGGCGATCGTGGGCAATATCGGCATCTGTGAGCAGCAAGTAATCGGGATCAAACGCTCGGGCGGCCTCAATGCCTTGGGACAGCGCCCAGAGCTTACCTGACCAGCCGGAGGGGAGCGGTGTGCCTTCAATCACCGTTAGGCGATCGCCCTTGCCCAGTTCCAAAGCCGTTTGGCGAGCAATGTCCCCTGTGCCATCGTTACTTTGATCGTCCACCAAGATCAGATGTAGGGTTCCAGCATAGTCCTGTTCGAGGAGCGATCGCACACTGGTGCCAATCACCGCCGCCTCATTGCGAGCTGGAATGACAACCACCACCCTTGGCCAAGCCCTGAGGTCTCCCCCCTGTAGCCGCTGATCCGGGCGCCAAAACTGTCCCCAAAACAGCAGCAAAACCAGCCAGATTACCAAGGAAAGACCCGTTACACTCAACAGGATGAGAGTTAACACAAGGGGCATCGTCATCACAGTTCGCTATCGAGGACTTCTTCAGCCATAGGATTGAGGTGCTGATGCTGCTGTCGGCGCGATCGGCGGCGATATTTTTTCGGATCCAAGAGGGGTTCAAGGCGCTGCTGCCCTTGGCGGTCACTCTTGGCCTTCACTGGGGGTGCCTTCCCTAAGGATGGCTCTGAACTGGCCATTGTTTCTAGCTCATGCAAATACTCAATGTAGAGGAGGTAGCGCTCCCAATCACCGCGTACACAGCAGCCCGGTTCCTGATCGTGGCGACAGTTATCAAAGAGACACCGATCCTTGCTCAGCCGTTGGCGAATCTCCGGAAAAGCCGCCGCCAATTGCTGGGGGTCTTGGGGCAGTTCCGGCTGATTAAAGCCCGGTGTATCGGCAATCCAGCCCCCCGCTGGCAGGGGAAAGAGTTCCACATGGCGAGTGGTGTGCCGCCCCCGGTGCCAGTGATCCGAGACCGCACCGACGCGAATATCTTCCCGAGGTGTCAGATGGCGGATCAAGCTACTTTTGCCTACCCCCGACGGGCCACAGACAACTGTAATCTTATCGGCGAGGTGGGGATGCAGATGTTGCCAGTCGCTTCCTTGGGTGAGACTGAGGACATGGCAGTGATAGCCCCATTGATGCAGGCGATCGCGCCACTGCTGTTGCTCTTGCGCAGAAACTAAATCCGCTTTGGTGAAAAGCACCTGAATTTCGACATTCAATCCCTCGGCGGTCAAGAGAAAGCGGCTAATTTGATGGACATCAGCAGGAGGGTCAGCCAAGGCAAAAAGGAGCAACACTTGATCGACATTGGCGATCGCTGGGCGTGACAATTGATTGCGGCGGGGCAAAATCTCAGCGATCGCTCCGCGGTGTCCTTGCCAGTCGGGATGGCTCACCACTACCCAATCCCCCACACACACCTGTTGCCCCATCTTCTTGAGGCGGGCGCGGCGTACACACAGTAACTCCTCAATACCATTGGTGGCTTCCCGCAGGCGGACACGGTAGTAATTGGCCTGAACAGCCCGCACCAAGCCCACCAGATCACTCATGCCGGACGCTGCACCTGAAGGGCAAAATAGTCCTGCCGTGGCTCAATCCCAAGGACATCGTAGCCCGCCATGCGCAAACTATCGGGCACCTGCTCAATGGGTTCTCCTGCATCCAACCACACCTCAAGGGGCTGCTGGGGGGGCAACTGTTGCAGTCGCAGTTTTGTGCGCACAAAGTTCAAAGGACAGGGCGTTCCCCGTAGATCCAATGTTTCCATGGCAGGGCAAGTAACCAACTGCAACTATCTTCCCAAAAAGGCGACCACCTTGGCGAATACCTGTTCTCGCTCGACATCAAGGGGGAGCAAGTGATCCGACTCCTTGAACCAGTGCAATTCCTTTTCGGGGCTGCCTAGGTGTTCATAAATTCTCTGTGCCCCTTGGGGGTCAACGACCGTGTCAGCAAGGCTTTGCAGAATCAGTGTTGGCGTTGTGATCAGCGGCAGTTCCCGCTCCACTTGGGCAATCAGCTCAAGGGCACTGCGCACCGCTTGCAGGTTGAAACTTTTGAAAAAGCAGGCGGCTTCTGCTGCTTGGCGTAGGGGGCGATCGCGGATTGGTAGGCTGCGCCGAGGCACAAAGGGAATCCACTGGCCAACGGACTGCACAAGCCTCTCTGGAGCGACGGGGCAAAACCAAGGCCGATAGATGCGCAAAAAGGGGGCAAGGAGTACAAGAGAATCAACGGCATACTCATAGGCAAGATGAAGGGCTAGCGTTCCCCCAGTGGAAAAGCCCACCACGGCAACCGTGCGATGGCTGTCTCGTAAGGTCTTAAAGGCTGTCACTACTGCCTCATACCACTGCGGCCATGTCGAGGCGGGCATTTGGGCACTGGGGCGATCGTGCCCCGGATAGAGGATGCCCTGAACCGTCCAGCCTGCTTTGTAGAGAACCTCTCCCAAAAGTTGCAGTTCATAAACCCCACCCCCCAAGCCATGGAGTAACAAGCAGGCGCGATCGCCCGCAGCATGGCTATAGAAAAAGGGAAGATTAACGAGATTCACCAATGTACGCAAACACCACACGCTAGCACCATAAAAAATCTACCCCGATCGCCAGAGCAACCGAGGTAGAGGACGCGACGTTCATCTAGGCGGCAGTTCGCCTAAAGAGCCTAAAGATGAGCCTAAAAGCGTTCATGGAAGGTGCGGTTAATCACATCCAACTGTTGTTCGCGGGTGAGTTTGATAAAGTTCACCGCATAGCCCGACACCCGGATGGTGAGTTGGGGGTACAGTTCAGGGTGATCCATGGCATCCAACAACATTTCGCGGTTAAGCACGTTGACGTTGAGGTGGAAGCCTTGGTCGTGGATGTAGCCATCCAGCAGATTCACCAAGTTGCTGATTCGATCCTCCCGTGTCTTGCCAAGGGCACTGGGCACGATGGAGAACGTGTTGGAGATGCCATCTTGGGCATGGACATAGGGCAACTTGGCCACGGATGCCAGTGAGGCGATCGCCCCTTTCGTATCGCGACCGTGCATGGGGTTGGCGCCCGGCGCAAAGGGTTCACCGGCTTTGCGGCCATCGGGAGTATTGCCGGTTTTCTTGCCATAGACGACGTTGGAGGTAATCGTCAGGATTGACTGCGTAGGCACGGCATTGCGGTAGGTTTTGTGTTTGCGGATTTCATTCATGAAGGTTTCCACGACCCACACCGCGAGACTATCCACGCGATCGTCGTTGTTGCCGTACTTCGGAAAATCACCCTTAATCTCGTAGTCCACCGCCAACCCTTCGGCATTGCGGATCACTTTCACCTCGGCGTACTTAATGGCCGAGAGGGCATCCGCCACCACCGATAGACCCGCCACACCACAGGCCATGGTGCGAAAGACATCGCGATCGTGGAGCGCCATCTCCAGCCGCTCGTAGCAGTACTTATCGTGCATGTAGTGGATGACGTTGAGGGTATTGACATACACCTTCGCCAACCAAGCCATCATCTGTTCAAAGCGCGGCAGCACTTCTTCCCACTTCAGGGTGTCGCCTGTAATCGGCGCAAACATCGGTGCCACTTGCTGGCCAGAGACTTCATCCCGACCGCCATTGATTGCGTAGAGGAGGGCTTTGGCTAAATTCACCCGTGCCCCAAAGAATTGCATTTGTTTGCCGACCCGCATCGCTGAGACACAGCAGGCGATCGCGTAGTCATCGCCCCAGTAGGGACGCATCAAGTCATCGTTTTCGTATTGGATCGAACTGGTGTCAATGGAAACTTGGGCGCAGAAGCGTTTGAAGGCCTCTGGCAAGTTTTCCGACCACAGCACCGTCAAGTTGGGTTCGGGGGCAGGCCCAAGGGTATAGAGCGTATTCAGAATACGGAAGCTGGTTTTCGTCACCAATGGGCGACCATCAAGACCCATGCCACCAATCGATTCCGTGACCCATGTGGGATCGCCAGAGAAGAGTTCATTGTATTCCGGCGTCCGCAGGAAGCGCACCATCCGCAGTTTCATCACAAAGTGGTCAATCCATTCTTGGATCTCAGCTTCTGTGGCTGTGCCGTGGCGCAAATCCCGTTCAAAGTAAATGTCGAGGAAGGTGGAGACCCGCCCAAGGGACATGGCGGCGCCGTTTTGTTCTTTGACAGCCGCAAGGTAGCCAAAATAGAGCCACTGAATCGCCTCTTTGCCATTGGCCGCTGGCCGCGAAATATCAAAGCCATAGCTGGCGGCCATTTCCTTGAGTTCATTGAGGGCTTTGATTTGCTCTGAGAGTTCTTCCCGTAGGCGGATGGTTTCTTCGTCCATGACATCCACTTCTAGGGAAGCCTGCTGTGCCTGTTTGTCGGCAATCAAGCGATCTACCCCATAGAGAGCCACGCGGCGATAGTCACCAATAATCCGACCGCGGCCATAGGCATCCGGCAGTCCCGTAATGATCCCCGATTTACGACAGCGGCGCATTTCGGGTGTGTAGGCATCAAAGACGCCATCGTTATGGGTTTTGCGATATTTGGTGAAGATTTCCTTCGTGTGCGGATCCAATTCGTAGCCGTAGGCCTTGAGGGAGGTTTCAACAACGCGAATGCCACCAAAGGGCATAATCGCCCGTTTCAGGGGCTGATCGGTTTGCAGGCCAACGATTTGCTCCAACTCGCGATCAATGTAGCCCGGTGCGTGGGCTGTAATCGAAGAGGGGACACTGGTATCGGCATCGAGCACCCCTTTTTCGCGCTCTAGTGCCATCAGGTCGCGCACTTTTGCCCATAGTTGTTGGGTGCGATCGCTAGCGCCTGTGAGGAAGGAGGCATCCCCAGCGTAGGGGGTATAGTTGCGTTGAATAAAGTCGCGCACATCAATGCGATCGACCCAATCACCACCCGTAAATTCTCGCCATGCCGCTTCGGGCAATTCTGTGTAGCGTGTACAGTTCATAATCAATGTTCCTCATCAAGTGTGCAGCAATTTCTCGCGATCGCCCTTCACCAATAGCGATCGCCCCTTCAAACCAGCAAGAACCTGCTAACTGCAAATGCTAGAAAATACGCAAGAGATTAAGCGATTGCGATCAAACAAGAAATGCAAATGAACTTTTTGTAGGCCAAGCCTCATCACTCTTTTTTGGCCTGCTCACACCTACACTTTCATTATAACCCGTGGGTTCTAGGGACTTTTTTTACGAAATTTTTGCGGAATTGTTGCGCAACACAAATCTTTTTTTCATTTGTTTAGGTATTTAGGCCGCGATCGCCTCGGTGTCTGAACTTACCTGCAAGCGCTCAATTGCTGCATCCAGCAGGGCTAAACCAGCCTCTAGGGTTTCAATGCGACACAATTCACTGCGCAGTTCTGCGGCATCAGCAAAGCCCTTGGCGTACCACGTCAAATGTTTACGGGCTTGGCGAATCCCCCGTTCCCCCTTGTATTCCCAGAGGGCAATGAGATGATCCCGCGCACAGTGCAGACGTTCAACCACCGTTGGCGCAGGCCGCAATTCCCCGGTTTTCAAAAAGTGATCAATTTCCCCCACCAAGAAGGGATAACCCATCGTTCCTCGCGAGCACATCACCCCATCCGCCCCAGTTTGCTCTAGGCAGCGCACCGCCGCTTCCACCGAGAAAATATCGCCATTGGCAATCACGGGAATACTGACGCGCTCCTTCACCCGCGCAATCCACTCCCAGCGAGCTGGGCCATTAAAGCCTTGGGCACGGGTTCGCCCATGAACTGTGATCATGGCAGCGCCAGCATCTTCCATCGCCTTGGCAAAGTCAAGGATATTAATCTCCTGATCGCTCCAACCAATGCGGGTTTTGACCGTAACCGGCACAGGCACCGCCTTGGAGACCGTCCGCACAATTGTTGCTGCCGTTTGCACATCCCGCAGCAGCGAAGAACCACCGCCATTCTTCGTAATTTTATTCACGGGGCAGCCCATATTGATATCTACCGTATCCGCCCCTTCAGCCACCGCCTTTATCGCTGCTTCCGCTAGAAAATCAGGGCGGCAGTCAAAAAGCTGAATACTAATGGGGTGCTCATTGGCATCCACTTCCATGATCCGGGGCAATGTTTTCAGATAGTGCAACCCCGAAGCACTGACCATCTCCGTGTACATCATTGAGTCGGGGGCATAACGGCGCACCAATCGCCGAAACACCAAATCAGTTACCCCGGCCAACGGGGACTGCAAGACCCGACTATTGACCGTAACAGAGCCAATCTGCAATGGCGTTGCCAAACGGGCTTTTAGCTCTGGAGACAGGGTTAACATAACTCCCACGAAAGCTCAATGCTGCTGCTGCGGTGTTTGCTCTTGATAGGCTGAGTAGACTGCCCGCACATTATACCAGTTCAAAAAGATACGAGCCACTTCCAAGGCATCTTGAGGGCGACCGATATTAATCAGCCATTGCAACAGGGGCGCCAGTGTTTTTTCATTGAGAATGCCGCCGAGGGATAGGATGGCCCAAAGGAAATAGTGAAAGGGCGTCATTTGAATCATGAGCTTCACTTCCCAAATGGGATGCTTTTTATAGAACAAGACCCCCATTCGTCCCCTTTCAATCTCTTTCTGAATCAGGGTGGGCACTTGACTGAGGGAAAAGGGGGGATGCCAGTGGTAGCCAACGGCTGCGGGGCACTTCAGCAATCGCAAACCCAATTTCTTGAGGCGCACCCCTAGTTCTAAATCTTCCCAGCCATAGAGTTGAAACTGGGTATCAAAGAGGCCTGCTTTTTCCAACCAATGGCGGGCGATCGCCACATTTCCCGTTGCAAAATAGGCGGCTGAAAAATCAACAATTTTATAGGGTTCTGAGGTTGGCTCTTCAAAATTACAGGTATTAATCACACGACCATAGGAAAAAGCAGGAACCTGAGCAATATCCTCAATGCCAAGACGTTCTTTTTCTTGAGTTAAGCGCTTCCCATGGGCTTCTAAAAACGTTTCCGTCACCACCAAGTCACTATCAATAAAGATAATCCAGTCACCCTTGGCCACCTGCAGACCTAAGTTACGAGCCGCTGCCGGACCCAGATGTTCCTGTTGAAACCAGCGGACACAGGGAAACGCTTCACGATGTGCCTCAAGCCACTCAATGGTGTTGTCTGTTGAGCCATCGTCAACAATAATGACCTCATAGCCCTCAATGCCTAAGTCTGGATTCCACGTTTGATGGGCGATCGCGCGAACACACTTTTCTAGAATGGGCAAGCGATTATAGGTAGGAATTACGACACTAAAAAACATGATCACTCCAGAAATGTGGTCTTGAGCTACTCAACTAGCTTGTTCTATCTAAAACCCAACTATGAAAACGGTGGTAACAAAGGCGTGGGAAGGCATGGTGGAGAATTTTTTCTGCTTCTGTTCCTTTATAACATTGCTTTAACTGCCGCAGGAGTTGGAATGTTTTCCACAAATCTTTCTCTGCTTCTTGAGCCTCAGTTGCTGAAATTCCTAGCTTGGCACTCAGTAGTTGTTGCCAGTGGCGCGAACGAATCCGTTGACTATTTTGAGCTTGCTGCCGACGATAAAGGCTGGAGGTTTGTTTGCGATGCACTCGGTACTGCAGAAGCACCTCTGGCACATTCCCCATCTTGAACCCTGCCGCCCATGCCCGCTGCCAGAGATCATAATCTTCCACCAGTGACCACTCAAAGGAGTACCTCAGTTCTTTGAAAACACTGGAGTGACCCATTACAGATGGATGGGCAAAAGGTACACCAAATAACAATTCAATTTCGCAACCTTCATGGGAAGGAGGATAGTGCCAAGAACCAATCGCTGCCCCAATGAGCTGAACAGATGAGCCACAAAGATGTAGTTTATTTTTTTCTAGAAATTCAAGTTGACTTTCTAACCTGTTAGGTAAAGTCAAATCATCTGCATCCATTCTAGCGATATACTGACCCTTAGCAAGTTCAATTGCTTGATTCAGTGTATAAATCAAACCTTGATTATCCCGACGAATTAAATGAATACGAGCATCAAGTTTTGCATAATTTGATAAAATTTCAAAGGAATTATCTGAAGAACCATCATCAATAACAATGAGTTCAAAATCATTAAAGGATTGATTAAGAATAGAATTTATAGCTAATTCAATATATTGGTCAGAATTAAAAACTGGTAAAATAACTGAAATAGTCGGACTATTGTTTATATTCATCATTAACAATAACTAAATCATCTCAAATTCTAATCCAAGTCTTTGGAATTAAATCCGAATCATCTTTATCAGATGTGGCGAACCATTTTTGAGGAGCAATTACAATTTTTTCAGGGCTATTATTTAGCCAAGCTCCCCACCAACTAAATGTACTGTTGGCAATAATATGATGACGACATAGACTCATTAATCGCATATCATTATAGCTCTCCTGACCAGTATTATTTTCCACATAGTAAACAGGGTGCGAGATCTCTAAGTTTGATTTTGCCCATTCAATTTCATCTGAGAAAATGAAAAATACAGGATCAGCGACAAGGGTAGTGATATATTCAACTGCTCTGTGATAGTAATCAAGGCTACAGACACCATGAACTTTGTGTGTCGTTAAATTAGAAATATAATCCCCACGTCGGATGTGAAGACTGACCGAATGACACTGGGTAATTTTATCTGCCCATTGAGCATTTATTTCTGACAAGGGTTTCCTAAACTTGAAATCTTCCCGTAGAACGTCAGCAATTTTGCTAAAGTATTTTTCTGATTGCCAGTAGCCCTGAAGGTAGGCAATGTCGGGGACAGAATGAATTTTCTCCCAATAGTGATAGTGAGGTTCAAGAATTAGTCGTCCCTTACATAGTGCTGAAAGTCTAAGGTTGGCGATCGCTCTCCTGATTTTTGGTACCCCCCACCAACCCAAAACAGACTTCAAATCTTCAAGAGAAGCAATTGGGGCCTCACAGCAAAATACACGATGTAGCTCAAACCCTTGATGAAGCTGGTAACTTGCAAAATCGGAAATATCTAAACGCAAGGGCACTCCCCTAGTCATAGACAAAGCCCTTCCTACAGCATACTGGAACATCTGATTGCCAAGGCCACCGATAAGATTGACAAAGATCATCGTTCCGAGTGTTTATGACTAGCGTTGACTTGATCCAAAATACCCAAACGAGTCAAGTCATAAAACCGAGAGTTAAATCCCTAGATCACCAGTAGACTTCCTATGAAACCATAAAAATGACTGCCATCGCCAAGAAAGCCCCCACAGTTGTATTGATGCCGTTCACTATTTCATTACTCAGCCAAGTGTAGCGTTCCTGAAGGGTGGCTCCCACAAGACTCTCCACAAGGTTGGCTAGGAAAGCAGCAAGGATACAAATGGGGAGGGCGATCGCCCCCATCAAGCCCACACTCCAGCCTAGCACAGCAATCACGGTGGCACCAATTAGACCGGCCAGTGTTCCCTCTAAACTCACCGCTCCCTCTGTCCCTCGGGGCACTGGTTGCAATGTGGTAATGAGAAAGGTGCGCTGACCATAGGCTTTGCCCACTTCACTGGCACAGGTGTCTGACAGCTTGGTGCTAAAACTGGCCACAAACCCCACCAAAAATAACTCCCGCCATTGGGGTAGCAGGAGAGCAAGGAGTGCACAGAGGGTGCCTGTAAAGGCTGATCCCCAGACATTCTCTGGGCCGCGCGCCCCGGCGCGTTTTTCAGCAATGCCTGCGGCCTCTTTTTCGGCCATGCCAATGCGGGTGACGGCTGAACCGACAAGGAAATAGACCATGACAATCAGATAGCCCTGCCAGCCTAAGGTGCCCCAAATCAGCACGCCGAGGAGCCACGCATGGAAGAGACCTGCTAGGGTGAGTAATTTTTGCCGTGTAAGGAGGGCGATCGCCCCAAGGACGGTATTGAGCAAAATACCTATCCACCAAGGGTTCAGCAAAAGGATGCCATCCACGAGAACCGCACTCCGACTGTACTGGCAGCACCTTATCATACTTTTCAGGCATAGAGGACAAATGATGATCACTTGGCTATTGGAGCCACTGCAACATGCATTTATGGTTAAGGCGCTGGGGGTAAGCACCCTTGTGGGTTGTGTGTGTGCGGTATTGTCCTGTTTTTTAACCCTAAAGGGCTGGGCCTTGATGGGGGATGCGGTGTCCCATGCGGTCTTGCCCGGTGTGGTCTTGGCCTACTGGCTGGGGCTGCCCTTTGCTTTGGGGGCTTTTGTCTTTGGTCTGATGGCCGTGACCCTCATTGGCTTTATTCAACAGCAGACACGGGTGAAGGAGGATACAGTCATTGGCTTGGTGTTTACGGGCTTTTTTGCCTTGGGGTTAGTGCTGCTCTCGAAGACCGCCAGTAGTGTTGACCTGATGCATATTCTCTTTGGGAATGTCTTGGGGATTAGCGATCGCGACCTCTGGCAAACAGTGATTGTGAGCCTCATGACACTGATCACGATCGCCCTACTGCATCGGGATTTGATTCTCTTTTGCTTTGACCCGACCCATGCCCGCACCATTGGCTTAAATACAACCCTGCTCTACTATCTCCTGCTGGCGCTGCTGTCCCTCACCACCGTGGCTGCCCTGCAAACCGTGGGCATTATTCTCGTCGTGGCGATGCTAATTACACCGGGGGCAACGGCCTATTTGCTGAGCGATCGCTTTGGCATCATGGTACTCATTGCCTTGGCGGTGGGTGGCCTTGGCAGTTTATTGGGAACCTACATCAGTTACTATCTCGATGCGTCAACAGGTGGCTGTATTGTTGTCCTGCAAACAGTGATTTTTTTGCTGGCGATGATTTTTGCCCCCAAGCACGGTCTGTTGGCCAAAGCCCGCTCTCCCCTGAGTTAGGTTTAAGGATTATTTTGTGGGGTGTTGCCGATGCCTTTGCTAGAGTTCATGATATAGTTGCCCCATATTTATCATGGGTGAAGACAGTCGCGTTATGGAGTCAGATCAACAGTGGCCTACGGAACCTGTTCCCTCTGAAGTCCCCGCCTCCTTTGTTTCGGGAGAGGTAGGCATTGCATCTGGCGACAATGGCCATGGCGCACCAACCGATGTGTTAAGGAGTTATGACAGCTTGGTGGAAACTTCAGCAGCGCGCATCAAAGTGATTGGTGTCGGTGGCGGCGGTGGCAACGCAGTCAACCGCATGATTGCCAGTAATGTGGCGGGTGTTGAATTTTGGTGCGTCAATACTGATGCGCAAGCGATCGCCCAATCCCAGGCCCACCGCTGCCTGCAAATTGGCCAGAAACTCACCCGTGGTCTCGGCGCCGGTGGCAACCCCGCCATTGGTCAAAAAGCGGCTGAAGAATCCCGCGAAGACCTTGCTGCGGCACTCAAGGATGCCGATTTGATTTTCATTACCTGCGGCATGGGAGGTGGTACCGGCACTGGCGCTGCCCCAATTGTGGCTGAAGTGGCTAAGGAACAGGGCGCCCTAACTGTTGCAGTCGTCACCCGTCCCTTTACCTTTGAGGGTCGTCGTCGAGCGAGCCAAGCGGATGAAGGAATCGAAGCCCTGCAAAGTCGTGTTGACACCCTCATCGTGATTCCCAATGACAAGATTCTCTCAGTGATTTCGGAGCAAACATCGGTTCAGGATGCGTTTCGAGTGGCCGATGATGTCCTGCGCCAAGGGGTTCAAGGGATTTCCGACATTATTAACCTGCCGGGGCTGATTAACGTTGATTTCGCCGATATTCGTTCGGTGATGGCTGATGCCGGTTCTGCCATGATGGGTATTGGTATTGCCTCTGGCAAGTCACGAGCTACGGAAGCTGCCGTCAGTGCAATTTCTTCGCCCCTACTGGAGGGGTCGATTGAGGGTGCCAAGGGCGTTGTCTTCAATATTACGGGGGGCACAGATCTCACCCTCCATGAGGTCAATGCCGCTGCCGAGGTGATCTACAATGTGGCCGATGCTAACGCCAATATCATTTTCGGTGCGGTGATTGATCCCCAAATGCAAGGGGAAGTTCAAGTCACCGTTATTGCCACTGGCTTTAGTGGTGAACCCATTAGCCGCACCCGTGCCACAACCAAAACGACACCCCTAACGAACCGCCCCCTAACGACGGCATCGCCTCCCCCGGAAGCCCCCGCAACACAACCAGAGGTTGAAGCCAAGCCGAAGTTAGACATTCCTGAGTTTCTCCAGCGACGGCGACCGAATCCTTAGGTATTATAAGGTGCCTATTTCTCACAGGGGATGGCAGGCCGTCTCAAAGACCTAATTCGCTGGCGATCGCTAGTAACCCCTCGCGGTAGGAAGGATAGCGGAGCTGAACGCCTAAAACCCGCTTGATTTTGTCATTGCGGACTCGGCGGGATTCGCGCCAAAAGGACTGAGCCATTGGACTCAGATTGGCTGCCTCTAACGGGATGGCTGGTGGGGCTGGGCGACCCAAAAGACGATAGGCCTCGAGTAGAACAGGGAGCGACTCTGAGGGTTGATCATCACTGAGGTTATAGATTTCCTGCGGCGTGGGTTGTGCCAGCGATCGCTCAAGGGTTTGGACAATATCGACCACATGAATACGGCAGAAGTAGTGCCCCGGTTTATCAATGAGTTGCACATCACCCTTGAGAATACGAGCAATGGGATTGCGTCCTTCTCCGGGGCCATAGATGCCGGGGAGTCGAAAGATATGGGTGGGCAGATTGGAGTTGAGAAAGGTTTGCTCAATGCTGACGCGGTGTTGTGAACGCAAATTTTGGGGATTGACGGGTGTGGTTTCATCTACCCAGCCCCCTTGGCGATCGCCATAGACCCCCGTTGTCGAAAGGTAGCCAAACCAGTGCAGATTCAGTTTCTCTAACTGCGGCAACAGTGCCAGCGCAACCGCATCCTCCCCTTGGCGATCGGGAGGAATACTATTGAGGATGTGGGTTACCCCCTCAAGGGCGGCTGGTGCTAAGGGAACTGGCTCCCCCTGCTGCTCCCATGTAAAGGGAAAACAAGGAACAGTGCTGAGTTCTGGCGGCGGCTCTCCCCGACGGTTGGTAATGACCACATCAATGCCTTGGGCTTGGAGCGATCGCGCCAACCACGTTCCCGTATAACCGCAACCGAGAATGAGAACCCGCATTGCGCTCTATTCTTGGGAAGAGGCTGCTGGTGCTTCTACCAAACGCACCTTCGTAGCCAAACCCAGCAATTGCAACAAGCGAATGGTGAGCCACGTCAGATCCAGTTCCCACCACTGCAACCCATGGCGTGCCGAATATTGATAAGCATGGTGATTGTTATGCCAACCCTCGCCAAAGGTTAACAGGGCGACCCACCAGCAATTCGTTGAGTGATCCGTGGTTTCAAACGTGCGATAGCCAAAGGCATGGGTGGCACTATTCACCAGCCAAGTGGTGTGATAGACCGTTACAAGACGCACAAAAATTCCCCAAACCACAAATGGCCAACCGCCCCAGAGGTAAAGAACAATGGCCAAGACCACCTGAATTGGTAGAAAGTACTTGTCAAGAAACTGATACACCGGATCATCCGCAATATCTTTGGTGAAACGGGGAATCTCTGCCTCCGCTGGCACCTCACGAAACATCCATTCAATATGGCTCCACCAAAAGCCCTTACGGGAATCGTGGTGATCATTGGGTTGATCGGAGTACAGATGGTGATGGCGGTGCAGCCCAGCCCACCAAATCGGCCCCCCTTGCATTGAGAGTGTGCCGCAAAAGACCAAGAAATACTCTAACCACTTGGGCACTTGGAAGCTGCGATGGGTAACGAGGCGGTGCCAACCAAGGGTAATACCAATGCCAGCAGTCAACCAGTGAAGTACAAGCGCCAGCAGGACTGCCTTCCAACTAAACATGCCGGGTAAAAACGCAAGAAGAGCACCGAGGTGCACAAAAATAATAAAGGTCGCCGTAGGCCAGGCAATGGGGGGTTTGGCAACGGTGGCTTGGGTCATGAACACATCCGTAAAACAACTGATTCGGCTGCTGTTCTCTCTAGGCTGAGCTTGAACAACACCCATCAGACTTTAGTATAACGAGCTACGGTTGAGTATCTTTACTTAGGGTGTTTTTCCCAAGACCAATGATTCGGCAATCCCCCCTATAAATTCCCTCTGGTGGGGGAAGTCTCTGGGGAGAGTGTCCCCGAAAATACCAGGCATCATACCAAATAGCAGGCTGATTATTTCACTTTCTGTGGTTTTGTAACGAAATGTTGCATTTTCTCAGATTAATCCCTAGGATAGAGGGTAAGGTGTGGTAGTTATAGGAATCATGAAAACGCCACGTTGGACACGACTCATTGACTTCCTACAGCGGGAGATGGCACTGTCCACCGCTGCCATTGACTTCGGCCTCAAGCACTGCGATGAGCAGGTGAATCTGTTGCCCGTTGTTCTCTGGCAGTATGGCTTGGTGAGCCTTGAGCAGCTTGACCGCATCTTTGACTGGCTAGAAACCAGTCACTCCTAGTGGCGCTCTCAGAATTCCTTTATTTAGGCTTAATGAATCACGGTGTCCTTAGCAACAAAGTCATAGCTCTGGGAAATCCCTAATTGCTGAGGCAGAGAAATGGGACTTTGCCAGCCCACGGGTTGAATTGACAACAGGGGTGAGGGACTCTTGAACGTTCCCCAGAGATGAACCTTCTTACCGAGTAGCTCGGGCGGAACGGTAATTTTGTAACTGCAACCATGACTACCAGCAGGGGACAAAGTAGCGGTGGCACCCCCCACTGGAAAGCCGCCGGGAGGATGCAGTGTGGCATTAATCACAATCTCATTGCAGGAGATAGAAGGAGATTTATTGATCTTGCCGATAATCGTAGGGCGCACCCGTACATTACTTGGGGGTTGCAATTGCACGGTCTGGGTGGCAGCTAGAGGTACAGCACGGCTCACAGCGGGGCTGAGGGCAACGGCGAGGCAGGCGAGGAGTAAACCTTTTTGATTCAGCATTTGGGTGTCCTTTGTGTGAATGGAGAGAACAGTTTTGTCTAGCCCCTATGGGGTGAATACTCTTATCCTAGGTGGGCTGACTAAGAACATCCGTGGCGTTTCTCACCCGCAACCGATGATGCTCATCACCAAGGGCGGTGACCGTCGAACATGTTTAGCCTGCACTCCCCCATCCTCGCGTCACAGGTGGGGGTTAAGGCGCGGTAATGTAGCGAAGCGGAGTTGCCAATAGACCAATGAAGAAGAAAAAACGTTGAAGTTTCGGGCGGGTAGCCTGCTTCAGCGGCGATGATAGGCGTAACACGATTGTTTGAGAACAGCGATGTACACCGAGCAAATTAACCACATCAAATCCTACACGGCAAAGCTAACGGCAGCGATGCCCGATGCCATGAAGGCCTTTTATAGCTTGAGTCGGGCCTCGTCAACCCCCGGTGCTCTTGATACCAAAACCAAAGAGTTGATTGCCCTAGCCATTGGGGTTGCCAAACACTGTGACGGCTGCATTGCCTTCCACACCCGTGCTGCTTTGCATGCAGGCGCAATCCCTGAAGAAATCATGGAAACCCTCATGGTGACTGTAGCCATGGATGGCGGCCCTGCCTTGATGTATGCCACCCATGTGATGGAGGCGCTAGAGGAGTTTACCCAAGCGCAGACCCATTAGGACATTCCCCTCAGACTGCTGTCGTTTCAAGGGGCAATGGCTCCTCGGGTTCACTGACTTCAAGGAAAATTTCTTTGGCCGGTTCGTCGTAGCTAAAGAGTTCGGCGTAGCGTCCCCAGTCAATGGCGGTATTGAGCTGGCGATCGGCCTCCTGCGGCGTAAAGTGCCGCTCTAAAATATCCAGCACCAAACTTTCGGGAATGCGGTGGTTTTGCTTGGCCATTAGGAAAGTGTGGATTTGCTGCACAAGGCGAATATGCTTGAGGAGTTGTTGGCGAATAATCAGCTTGCGCTGGTCAATGTCCCCCTGAATAAAGGCATTGCCAATCGGGGTCACGCTGATGTCTCCCTCCTTGAGTTCCACCAGTTCCATCATCTGGGCGGCTTCGACAATGGGCAGAATATCATCTAGCTCCAGTTGCAGCTCTTGGGCAATGCGGTAGAGGTCTTCTTTGCGGTGTTCTAGGAGTTCCAATAGACCGGCGATCGAGCCAATGCGCACATGGGGGAGCAGCGGATAACGCGGTTCTTGACTCGTGGGCAGGGTAGCTGGCTTGGGTTCCAGTTGCTCCAATTCATCCACATGGGGATTGGTGAGAATTTTATAGATGCGATCCACGGTGGCTTGAAACTCAGGGTTCTTGCGATCGCGATAGTGGGGCAATGTCACTGGAAAGTCAGCGCGGACGCGACCGGGGTTGCTCCCCAAAACAATAATGCGATCGGCGAGAATGACCGCCTCTTCAATGTGGTGGGTGACAATCAAAATACTCTGGGTAGGAATTTTATGCTCTAGCCACAGATCGAGAAGTTCAAAGCGCAGGTTCTCTGCTGTCAGCACATCCAAGGCGGAAAATGGCTCATCCATACACAGGAGTTCCGGCTCCACCGCCAAAGCACGGGCAAATCCCACCCGCTGCCGCATTCCCCCCGACAGTTCCTTGGGGTAGGCGTTTTCAAAGCCATCCAAGCCAATAATGTCAATCATCCGCAGTGCCTTGCGGCGGCGCGATCGCGGGCCTTCTCCTAGAGCCTTTAGCCCCAATTCCACATTTTCTAAAACCGTTAGCCACGGATAGAGCGCCGAACTTTGAAAGACAATCGCAGCCCCCGGATTCAGGCCCTGCATTGGCTGCTCGCGGTACAAGACCTGCCCAGACGTAGGCGCAACCAAACCCGTAATAATGCGCATCAGGGTTGACTTACCGGATCCCGATGGCCCTAGGAGGGCAACAATTTCCCCCGTGCGCAATTCAAGGTTAATATTTTCCATAATGCTAATGACCTGACCGTTGGGCTGACGGTAGGCCTTACCCACATCCAGTAAGCGGACGAGCGATTCCCCTTTGGTTTTGGCGTGCATGGTCCTGCATCCTGTGGCATTTCCACCGTTAACCTACCATGAGGATTCAGGTCTTGGAAAACCTAGGGGACAAAAATTGCTACTAGGGTTGGCGATCGCCCCTCATTTGCGGAATTTCTGATAACCCCCCTTGAGATTTTTATTGTAAACTGATCAGCGGTTTCTTCACAAAAGGTAACAATTCCGCTATGGGACTCTTTGATGGCCTTTTCCGTCGGGGCAAGCAAGCTGACGCCCAACCCAGCAAAGACTTTTTTCTCGATCCCGATGCAGCCAAGACCTACGGCAACATTGAGTACATGCGTACCGCCAAGGTCGTGAAAAAAACGTTCCCTGCAACCGGCGGTGCCAAAGAAGAGGTAGAAGTGGTGGAGTTGGTCTCCGCCATCGAAAGGGTAAATCCAGAGGCAGAAAACAAAGGTAAACCCGAACCCAGTGTCAGTGATGTGGTAACGCCCCCAGTGGAAGAACAGGAACGCCGTCGCAGTGATCCCAGCTTAGACCGCTTTCGCTCCATGGCCAAAGATCTACGCCGTGGCTAAAGCCTAAGAACTTGTGGGGGTTGGCACTTGCGCATCCCAAGGCTGCCCCCTAGGATCAATACAGCCCTTTTTGCAAAGTCTCTCACTCGCCAAGGAACGCTATCGGATGAACACCCTTTGGAGCAGTGCCGCGATCGCCTATCTGCACTACCTCAGCTTTATGGTGGCTTTTGCTGCCCTTGTGGTGGAGCACCTCACCCTGCGCAAGGATATAGACCTTAAACAGGCTTGGCGATTAGTGATTACGGATGCCCTCTATGGCATTGCTGCGGTGACTGTTCTTGTCACGGGCATTTTGCGGGTTCTCTATTTTGGCAAAGGCACTGAATATTATTTGGCCAACCCCATCTTTCACCTCAAGGTGGGCTTATTTATTTTGGTGGGGCTATTGTCGCTGTATCCAACGATCTCTTTTCTACTGTGGATTAAACCGCTGCGGGAAGAGAAGGCTCCCACCCTCGAGTTACCAACGGTGCAGCGTTTGACTTGGGTGATTCGGGCTGAACTGGCCTTTCTCAGTGCCATTCCCTTTTTAGCAGCGATGATGGCGCGGGGGATTGGTTTGGATTGGATTCAACGGGGATAAGCAGGGGTCATCTTCAGTAGGGGAGCGATCGCCCCTATGATAGATCTTGCTGCCACGGATAAAACGGATGAGTCATCCCACGATTGAATCCATTCTTCAGGAAAACCGCCTTTTTTATCCCCCCGCTGATTTTGTGGCCAAGGCGCGGATCAATTCCCTTGAGGCCTACAATGCCCTCTACGAAAAGGCCAAAGCCGATCCCGCTGCCTTTTGGGGCGAATTGGGACAACAGGAATTAGAGTGGTTTCAACCTTGGGATCAGGTGCTGGATTGGCAGCCCCCCAATGCCAAGTGGTTTGTCAATGGCAAAATCAACATCACCTACAACTGCTTGGATCGCCACCTCAAGACTTGGCGCAAGAATAAAGCAGCCTTGATCTGGGAAGGAGAACCTGGTGATAGCCGCACCCTCACCTATGCCCAACTGCACCGCGAAGTCTGCCAATTTGCCAATGTCCTCAAGCAACTGGGGGTGAAAAAGGGCGATCGCGTCGGTATCTATATGCCGATGATTCCAGAGGCAGCCATTGCCATGTTGGCCTGTGCGCGGATCGGCGCCCCCCACTCAGTGGTCTTTGGGGGGTTTAGTGCCGAAGCTTTGCGCGATCGCCTCATTGATGCCCAAGCCAAGCTGGTGGTTACGGCTGACGGTGGCTGGCGCAAAGATGCCATTGTGCCCCTCAAGGATCAAGTGGATAAAGCCCTAGCCAATCAGGCAGTTCCCAGCGTTGAACATGTCTTGGTGGTGCAGCGCACGCAGCAGCCAGTGACCATGGTGCCCGGTCGCGATCACTGGTGGCATGATCTGCAAAAGGGGGTCAGCGCTGACTGTCCTGCCGAACCCATGGACAGCGAAGATTTACTCTTTATTCTCTACACCTCTGGCTCCACCGGCAAACCCAAAGGCGTTGTCCACACCACAGCGGGTTACAACCTCTACACCCACATCACCACTCAATGGGTCTTTGACCTCCAAGATACCGATGTCTATTGGTGTACCGCTGATGTTGGCTGGATTACGGGTCACAGCTACATTGTCTATGGGCCGCTGTCCAATGGGGCAACCACCCTCATGTATGAAGGGGCACCCCGCGCCTCCAATCCCGGTTGCTTCTGGGATGTGATTGAGAAGTATGGGGTGACTATTTTCTACACAGCTCCCACGGCTATTCGTGCCTTCATTAAAATGGGCGAACACTTGCCCCGCGCACGGAACCTCTCTTCTTTGCGCCTCTTGGGAACCGTGGGTGAACCGATTAACCCCGAAGCATGGATGTGGTACTACCGGGTCATTGGCGGTGAACGCTGCCCCATTGTCGATACATGGTGGCAGACAGAAACTGGGGGGCACATGATTACACCGCTACCGGGGGCAATTCCCATGAAACCCGGTTCTGCCACCAAGCCCTTTCCGGGGATTCTTGCCGATGTGGTGGATCGGGAAGGCAACCCCGTGGGGGTCAATGAGGGTGGGTATCTGGTCATTCGTCACCCTTGGCCAGGAATGATGCGAACCGTGTACGGAGATCCCGATCGCTTCCGCCGCACCTATTGGGAACACATTCCGCCTCGCGATGGCCAATACGTTTACTTTGCTGGCGATGGTGCCCGCAAGGATGAAGATGGCTACTTTTGGGTGATGGGACGGGTTGACGATGTGATCAATGTCTCCGGTCACCGCTTGGGCACGATGGAAATTGAATCGGCATTGGTCTCTCACCCTGCTGTTGCTGAAGCAGCCGTTGTTGGTAAACCCGACGAGGTCAAGGGAGAAGAGATTGTTGCCTTTGTGATTCTTGACGGGTCGGCTACCCCCAGCGATGCCCTCCAACAGGAATTAAAGCAGCACGTTGTCAATGAAATTGGTGCCTTGGCACGGCCGGCGGAGATTCGCTTTACCGATGCCCTGCCCAAAACGCGATCGGGCAAAATCATGCGGCGGCTCCTGCGTTCCCTTGCAGCTGGCCAAGAGGTATCTGGGGATACTTCAACATTGGAAGATCGGTCAGTGCTGGATAAGTTGCGCCAGGGGGCTTGAGAGTCTCCCCTATCAATGAGTCTATAATTGATAGGCTATGGCAAGTGGCATCCGCACAAAAACACTCGTTCTTTTAACAACGGCGGCCATTTTGGGTGGCGGTCTCTATCTCTTTGAGAAACAGTTACCGACTCCCAATAGCAATGATACAGCGGCCAAAAAACCTCTTTTTGGCTTTCAAGAAGGGGATGTGGTGGCCTTGAAAATTATTGCCCCTGATTACAGCCTCAACCTGAAAAAGTTGGCTACAGGTAACTGGGTAATTGATCGGGCAAAGCAAACCCCCGCAGAAGAGGGCACGGTTGTCTTTTTATTAAACTTATTGGCCACGGGTCAGCGCGATCGCTCTCTCGATGTACCTACTGAACGTGCCGGGGATTATGGCCTTGCTCCCCCCATGGCCACTGTGGATATCACCCTTAAAGATGGCCAGCAGCACCGTTTACACTTGGGAGACACCACCTTTGACGGCCTCAAGCTCTACGCGGAAATTGACCCGCCAGCGGAACCGCGCGAAAAAATGACGGTGACCCTCGTGCCCCTTGATCTTAAAAATGCCCTCCAGCGCCCCCTACAGGAATGGGAGCGTCAGCAAGCAGCAAACTAGAACGCTGTGACTTCTGGCACGACTCCCCAAAAGCTCGTCAGAATATAAAAGCGTAGTGAACTATTGAGTGAACATCAGCCATGGGATTCTTCGGATTCAAAAAGTTGACAATGCCTAGCCCCAGTGCCGCTCTACCCGGCCGAGCAGAACCCATGCCCGTGCCAGAGGCTCATCTTGTGAATGGTCATCCCCTCACCCCTCCCTATCCCGAAGGCATGGAGTTAGCCATGTTTGGTATGGGCTGTTTTTGGGGGGCTGAGCGCAAGTTTTGGCAGGTGCCGGGGGTCTATGTCACCGCTGTGGGCTATGCTGGCGGCTATACCCCCAATCCCACCTATGAAGAGGTGTGTACGGGCATGACAGGTCACAACGAGGTGGTGCGCGTGGTCTTTGACCCCCAGAAGGTGACCTATGAGGAATTGCTCAAGGTCTTTTGGGAAAACCATGACCCCACCCAAGGCATGCGCCAAGGCAACGATGTGGGGACGCAGTATCGCTCCGGTATTTACTACTATTCCCCTGAGCAAAAAGCCCTTGCCGAGGCCAGTCGCGATCGCTACCAAGCAGCCCTAAAAGCCGCCGGTTATGGCACGATCACCACTGAAATTCTACCAGCGCCCGAATTTTACTTTGCCGAACCCTACCACCAGCAATATCTCCATCGCAATGTCAATGGCTACTGCGGCCTTGGGGGCACAAAGGTGCCCTACGAACTGATGAGCGCTACCCCTAGCGCCTAGTGGAGATTGAGGCGATAGGGCATACGGGGACGGTAAGCATCGCTAAAGTTGGTCTGACTAACCGTGGCATTGTTTAACCGTGCCCACTGCATATTGGCTTGCTCAAAAGTGGCACCGTTGAGATTGGCGCGGCGAAAATCCCCATAGCGGACATCGGCTCCCGTTAAGTTGCTGTTGTTGAAATTGGCACGGCGGGCACGACTATGGCGCAAAATCGCACGGCTCAGGTTAGCACCACTGAGATTGGCCTGTTCTAGGTTAGTTCGTTCTAAATAAGCGGCGGTGAGGTTGGCATTACTCAGATTTGCCCCGACCAAATTGGCCACCATGAGGTTAGTATCCTGGAGGTTGGCGCCCTGAAGATTGGCGCCGCGCAAATTTGCCCCTGCTAAGTTATAGCCCCGTAAATCGACATTCCGCAGATCACAGCCGGGACAAGCATTGGTTTGCACCAGTTGCTGCATGGGGGAGGGCATGGCAAAAGCAGCACCGCTGGTAAGCGCTGCACTAATCATTGCTGTTGCGATGAATGCTTGCTGGTTCACATTCACATCCTCCTGCCACGCTAGAGAGACTTTAGCACAAGTCCTAGGAATTTAGCCGTTGGCGGCGGGAGCGCTGATGTCGTTGTTGCCAATCCTTAGCACTGCGAACGGCCAACCACAACAGGAGTAAGGCAATTAACCCGCCCTGCTTGGGTGCCCTGAGGGCAAATAAAATTAACAGCATACACAGGATATCCTGCCCGACAATCACCCAGCGGGGTAACTTCCCCAGCCGATAAAACCAACCCACCTGCACCAATTGCAACACAAAGGCAAAAAGACCACTCAGGGTACCAATGAGCCACTGGGGTGTCTCTGTTGCTGTTGCCACGGTCATGCCAAGGAGGGCACCCACAAGGGGGCTAAAGCACAGTTGTACAAGGATAATCAGGCGGTAGCCCCAGACATTGCGGGACAGGAAGATCTCCAGAAACGACCAAGCGGCTAACACACCAACCACGCCATAGGGGGAAAAATGGCGCAGTAAAGGCACCTGTGACCACAGTTGTTCCCCCTGCAATAGACCAATCAACAGGAGGGGCAGTGCCAGTCGTAGCCCGCCGGCCGCTGCTGCTGAAAGAATCGCTAGAACTTCTAGCATGATGGCTCTATGGGTTTCAAAATATTGGGGAGGGTTTCCCACAGGCGATCGCACACCGTTTCTGGGGTATCCTCAGCCGTAATCGCCAGTTCTAAATCCGCCTGCGCATAGAGGTATTGACGCGCTTGCAGCAGTTCACTCAAGCGTTCCTCAAGGGGCTGATCCTGCAACAGGGGACGTTCCTGATCTTGGCGCAGGCGCTGACAGAGGACCGCAAGGGGGACATGAAGCCAGACCACAATGCCATGGCGCAAATAACTCCAGTTCATCGGGTTGAGGACAATGCCGCCACCGGTGGCCACGACTAAATGATGGTAACTAGAGACTTGTGCTAAGACCTGTTGTTCCAACTCCCGAAAAGCAGCCTCCCCCTCTTGGGCAAAAATTTCGCGAATGGGTCGTTGGCGAAACTCTGTAATCACCGCATCTGTATCCACAAACCTGTAGCCCAAGCGTTGCGCCAAGATGCGACCTGTGGTGGTTTTACCGGCACCCATCATGCCCACCAGATAGATATTGACTCCTCCAAGGCGTTCTTGCAGTTCCATAGATAACCATTTCTCGACACCGCCAAATCAGCACTTTAACCTAAATATGGAGGTCTTCTCACCATTTCGATGTCCCAGCCCAATCCCTACGTGACACTACAGGTGGCAGTAACGGCTACCCAAGCCGAGATTAAGGCCGCTTATCGCCGCTTAGTCAAGCAGTATCACCCCGACTACCATCCTAGCGATCGCTCCAGCCATGAGCGGATGGCCGCCATTAACGCCGCCTATGAAATCTTGGGGGATGAGCAGTGTCGGCAGGCCTATGATGCCCAGCACCGTGTCCAGCAAACAACCGCTCAGCCTGATGTGCAGCGTTCCCAAGCTGCCGATCGCGAGCTAGAGCAATGGCTGACCCTCACCTACAACCCCGTGAGTCGGATTATTGAGGCGGTCTTGCGATCGCTCCCCCGCCAGATTGATGCCCTTGCAGCTGATCCCTTTGATGATGACCTCATGGATCATTTCCTTACCTACTTGCAGGACTGTCGTCGCGCCCTCACCCGCGCCCGCTATACGTTCCAAGCCCAACCCAACCCCGCTGCTGTGGCCAAGGTGGCAGCCCACCTCTATTACTGTTTGAATCAACTGGTGGATGGTCTCGATGAGCTAGAGCAATTTAGCCACAGTTACGACGATCGCTATTTGCACACTGGGCAGGAACTCTTTCGCATTGCCCAGCGCCTCTTCGCAGAGTGTCGGCTTGTCCGCTAAACTAGAGAGAATCAGCATCCCAGCATGGCAGCAAGATTCAATCCCAGTTATGAAACATACCCTATCGGTTTTAGTGGAAGATGAGGCGGGTGTGCTCACTCGCATTGCCGGTTTATTTGCGCGGCGTGGCTTTAACATTGAGAGCTTAGCGGTAGGCCCTGCGGAGCAAATTGGCATCTCCCGCATTACGATGGTGGTGCCCGGCGACGATGCCATCATTGAGCAATTGACCAAGCAACTCTACAAGCTGATCAATGTCCTCAAGGTGCAGGATATTACCACGATTCCCTGTGTGGAACGGGAACTGATGCTCCTGAAGGTGAATGCCACCGCCAGCACCCGCTCTGAAATCTTGGAACTGGTACAAATCTTCCGTGCCAAGGTGGTGGATGTGTCCGATGATTCCCTGACCATTGAAGTCTCCGGTGACCCCGGCAAGATGGTGGCCATTGTCCAAATGCTGAATAAATTTGGGATTCGCGAAATTGCCCGCACCGGTAAAATTGCCCTTGTCCGTGAGTCGGGGGTGAATACGGAATACCTGAAGTCCTTGGAGGCACGGGTCTAATTGGCGGGGAAGTATCGCTGGTTATTACTTGCACTAGGGGCGATCGCCCTCAGTAGCTGTACCGCAACGGAGTCTCCCTCAGTAAGCAACAATGCATTACCCCTTGGGGTTGCCCTCGCTCAAACCGGTAATGCCGCTCTCTACGGCCAAGAGGCTCTACAGGGGGTGCAAGTCGCCGGGGAGTTTTTCAACCAAGCCGGCCAGATCAAGGGGCAGACCCTACGGCTGGTGATTCAGGATACCGGCAGTGATGAAGCGGGGGCAGTGAATGTTTTTCAAACCTTAATCAATCGCGATCGCGTGATTGGCATTGTTGGCCCCACCCTCTCGCAGCAGGCTTTTAGTGCCGATCCTATTGCCGAGCAGGCTGGTGTCCCCGTGGTGGCTCCTTCCAATACCGCCCGTGGCATTCCCGAAATCGGTGCCTTCATTAGTCGCGTCTCCGCAGGGGTGGATGTGGTGGCGCCCACGGCAATTCAAGCAGCCCTTGAGATTAATCCCAACATTCGCCGAGTGGCAGTCTTTTTTGCCCAAGACGATGCCTTTAGTCGCTCAGAAACCGAGATTTTTCAAAAGGCCATTCGCGAGAACCCCAAGCTTGAACTGGTGACTGTACAGCAGACCCAAACCACGGATACCAATTTCCAAGCCCAAATCAATGCCACCCTCAATCTCAAACCTGATTTAATTGTTATCTCCGGCTTAGCAGCCGACGGCGGCAATTTGATTCGCCAACTACGGGAATTGGGCTACCAAGGCCTAATTTTGGGCGGGAATGGCGTCAACACAGTCAACCTCTTCCCCGTTTGTCGTCGCCTCTGTAATGGCGTTCTGGTGGCTCAGGCCTATAATCCTGAAAACCCCGATCCCATGAATGTCAAGTTTCGCGACGCCTTTGCAGCCAAATATCGTCAAGCCCCCTCTCAATTCAGTGCTCAAGCCTTTACGGCAGTTCAAGTCTTTGCGGACTCCTTGGCACGACTGTCCCAAGAAAAGAACTTGTCGGAATTGCCCCTTGCCGATTTGCGTCAGGCCTTGAATCAAGAGATTCTCAAGGGAGTCTATGAAACCCCCCTTGGGGAAATTCGCTTTACCCCTGAAGGCGAAGTGCTGCAACGCTTCTTTTACGTTGGCCAGATTGAGATGAGTGACGATGGCCAGAGTGGGAAGTTTAGTTTAGTGAAAAAAGTTGAACGCTAAGTATCACAGGAATAATGATTACCTATTTGAGTTCCTCGTTGATAGTTACTTTATCGAGCGCGATCGCAAGCACGATTCTTTTCCCTCGGCAACCGCTTAACTGCTTAGCTGTTTTTATTAGCTTAACCCTGTTTCAAATTACTATTATTACCCTAATTTTAGGAGCTATTAACCTCTTGTATCCTAGCCTTCTATTTGTAGGAAGTCTTGTTTTGGGGTTATTCATTTTAATAACTTTATTTTTTAATTTTAACAAAATAAGTATCTTTACTACATCTTTTCAAAAGTATGCTGTGCTAAATCAAAAAGGTTGGATACTAGTTATCACTATAACTTCTCTATTTTTATTTTATTTTAGGCAATTAGTCTATGATTTATATCTACAGGTCATATTTGTTCATCCCCTGAGTTGGGATGTTGTTACTTATCACTTACCTAGTGCTGTAACCTATTTGCAAACCATGAGTTTGTGGAAACTTGGAAACACTTTTAGCCAATACCCCGGTGGCAATGAATTAATTAATTTATGGAGTTTAACTCTCTTAAAACAGGACGCTGCTCTAGGCTTAACATCTCTGGTATTAAATCTTAGCACGGTACTCGTAGCGCTGCTGATACTACGCGATTTAAGACGCTGGAGATACGGCTTATCACTGTATTTTACTTTTTTGTTTTTCTTGTTGATTTATCTTTCTATAAATGATACTCAAGTTATTTTCTTTGATATTGGTCGAAATGACATTACCTTAGCTTTTTGGGTTTTGATAGGTTCATGGGCATGGATAAGGTCTATTAAAAATAGGAGAGCTTCCTTCAGATATCCATATTTATTTTGGTCAGGGGTTAGTTTTGGATGTGCTTTGGGTGTTAAACCTAACGCTATCTATTACATTACCGGTATCTTTATAATCACCGTTTATAATTTAATAACTAACTACGCAGTAAGGATAACAAAAAAAGGCTATCTTAAACTCTTCTATCACTCAATATTGACTTGGTTGCTGCCTATAGCTATCATTAGCAGCTTTTGGTATTTCAGGAATTTATATCTTCTGGGCAGTTTATTTGAAGATGATGTTGTTAAGAGTGGCATAAATTTATCAATCTCTAGAAACTTATTTAATTTAGAAATTTATAAGGCACCCAATGGAAGGCTGCTATTATTCTCAGTTCTCATCACTTTATCTTTTATCATCCTATTTTTTAATAATCGATTTAGAAACACAAGCTTAAAGCACTTGGTTCAGATGAACGTTATTGGCTTTATCGCTTGGATACTTACACCCTACAGTGCGGGTTATTATGCTGGGGAGGTCATCTACTTTCATCTACAATTGCGCCATGGCCTTGTTTATATTATTACAGTGATTATTTTAATCGCCTACTTTAGTATTACCTTCATGAACATATTATTTAATAAAAGGTTTAGAAGTTTATTGCTCATAATTGACAATTTCTTTAACCACTTTCATATAAACTCTCAATGTACGAATAAAACCAATCATTTATTTATTAGCTCTATTGCAGCTATCTGCATGACTTTATTGCTAATACAGATACTCAACTACAACCCGCCTAGAGGCTTACCTGGGTTTTCAGGGATATTATTTTATCCATCGAATTATCAGAGTCGTATTTATGAATGGGTACAGGAGAATATAGAGAACAAAAAGATTCTCAATGTGGGTCTCCGCAGCTATGGACTTGTCAACTTTCCTTTTAGCAACGAGGTGACTGATGCAGGATCACCTGCAACATGGAAGCCTCAAGAGAGTAATTTACAAAACTATGATTACTTAGCGGTTTCAGTCGATCCCTTCACAGGCAAAATATCTCAGGAACTTGCTGCCTTCCTACAAACGCCAAAAAATTACGAAATTGTTTATAGTGATCAGCTATCCGCTGTTCTGAAGCGCCTCTCATAATCAACGATCACTCTAACAGGGTTAGCGGACTGCTAATTCGGCAGCTTCACGCGGCTTTTTGCTGCGCCAAAGGAGACGAATGGGGGTGCCTCGAAATCCCAGTTGTTGGCGAATTTGCCCTTCAATGTAGCGGCGATAGTTGTCCTTGAAGAGTTTGGCATCGTTGACAAAAATCGCAAATGTTGGCGGCTGGGTGGCCACTTGGGTGGCGTAGTAGATTTTGCCTTGGCGACCTTGACGAGTGGCGGGGGGCGTGTGCCAGCGTAGGGCTTCTTGAATCACTTCATTGACTACGGCTGTACTGACGCGGCGCCGATGTTGTTCAACCGCTGCATCTACTGCTGCAAAAATTTTGTCGAGGCGTTGACCCGTATGGGCGCTGACAAAGAGGGCATCTGCCCACTCCAGAAAATTCAATCGCTGATACAGGCGATCGCGATAGGTATTGATCGTATAGGTATCCTTTTCGGGAACGGCATCCCACTTGTTCACAATTAGGACACAGGCACGCCCCTGATCGGCAATATGCCCCGCCAAGCGCTGATCCTGTTCCGTAATTTCTTCGAGGGCATCCAACACCAACAGCACGACATCGGAGCGGTGAATCGCCTTAAAGGCGCGATGCACACTAAACATCTCAGGCCCGTAGGCCACATGACTCCGCTTACGAATGCCGGCGGTATCAATGAAGCGGTACTGGGTGCCATTGTGTTCAATCACGGTATCAATGGCGTCACGGGTGGTACCTGAAATCGGACTGACAATGGCGCGATCGCTCCCAATCAAGGCATTGAGCAAACTGGATTTCCCCACATTGGGACGCCCAGCAATGGCCACCTGAATTTCCGGCGCCTCGGGGAGCGTTGCCGCTGCGGGTAAGTAGGTCATCAACTGATCCAGCAATTCCCCCGTACCGCTGCCATGAATACTGGAAATGGGGTAGGGTTCCCCTAGACCCAGCGCCCAAAATTCTGCCGCCTGCGCCTGACCCATTTGAGGAGATTCGCATTTATTGACCGCCACCAAAACGGGGACAGGATGCTGCCGCAACCAAGCCGCAATCTCATAGTCTAGGGCAGTGGATCCTGCTTGGCCATCTACCACTAAAATTGCAGCTGTTGCCTCCTGCAGAGCCAGTTCCGCCTGTTGGCGAATCAGGGGGAGAAACTCACTGTCATCGTCAAAGACGAGTCCGCCAGTATCCACCACCAAGAACTCCCGATCGCGCCAAAAGGCTGGGCGGTAGGTGCGATCGCGGGTTACACCGGGCTGATCGTGGACAATGGCATCCCGTTCCCCGGCCAAGCGATTGACAAAGGTGGACTTGCCCACATTGGGGCGTCCTACAACGGCAACAACAGGCAAAGCCATAGGCGTGTTGTTCGCAGAATCAGGCTTGAGTTTACCCCTCAACTTAGGTCTCAAATTGACTGCCGCGCTTGTACTGCTGGTAGGCAGCAAAGAACAACCCCGCCAATGTGACTGGAATTAGCCCCAGCACAATGCCGCACAGTAAAGGTTCAATCATGGTCTTACACCCCTTTTAACCATCAACTCCATTCCCCACGATACACTAATGAATGGGCGCTGTATCGGCATCTCCCTGTTGATCAGGAAAAATCATCCTCACCGCCAGCGAGAACGTCCATGTTTCGCTTTCCTCTTTTCTCTTTTATTAAGTTATTTTTGCCCACAACAGCAGTCATTGCCGCTCTGTTAACACCCCTGTATTTTAGTCAACGCCATGCCCTTCTGAAGGACTTACAACTGCAGGAGGAGTATAAACTAGAGCGCAGCCGGCTGCTTCTAAGAATGATCTTAGATGACGCGGTTGAAGAGTTGAGAGCTCTGATGGCACTGCAGGTGTTGTCTAATTTAATGGAGGCTTCTGCTGGAGAAGAGGCTCACAAAAAGGCAAAGGCAGTACTGGCAGCATGGCAACACCTCAAAAAACACTATGATCAATTTTATTTTCTTGATCCAGAGGGCAGGGTGCGTTTTCAGTGGCATGCCACACCCAAAGCAACGGATGCCGCTGCGACCAAGACAATTGACCGTTACTGGCCTATCCTACAGCGATTGACCCCCAACCAGATTTTTGTTTCCCCCTTGGATTTAATAGAGGGCACCGGTTTCAGCTTGGCTCAACCTGTTTTGTATATTGGGGTACCCCTGTACCAAAAAGCAGCACCAAGGGGGGTTTTGCTGGTTCGTTACCGCGCCAGCCACCTTCTCAATCAGTTGATCAACACTTGCAATCTAGGGAACAGCAGCTGCCTCCTAGCAAATGACCAAGGCTATTGGTTCATTGCAGAAAATCATCACCAGGAATGGGGATTCTATTATCCTGAGCGACAGCAGTTTACGATCCGCAATCAATATCCGCTGCTGTGGCAACAAATGCAACGACGGCCTCGAGGCAGCCTATTAAGCCCCCAAGGGCTATTTATCTATCAAGCCTTTTTTCCCCTAAAGGCCAACTACCTTTCTGCCGATCGAGCAACCAATTCAGCTCGTGACTGGAGCAGCACCCGTTGGTGGTTGGTTTCGCGGCTCTCTGACACCCAGTTGGCGCAATACAACCGCCGCCTACATCAGGAGTTCCTTGTCCTCTTTGCTGCCCTATCCGTTTTGGTGGGTGGTGCTATCCTGATCATTGCCCGCGATCGCCAGCGCAAAGAGCAATTGCGAGAACTCCTAAAGTCAAGTGAAGCGCGCTTTCGTAGTGTCAGCAAAATGGCGCCGGTGGGCATTTTTACCCTAGATGCCGAGGGACGACCCACCTTTTTGAATCAGGCACTTCTAGACCTGTTGGGCGTCAACAGTCTGGAGGAAGCCGAACAACAGTGGATAGAACGCCTGCACCCTGAAGATCGCGATCGCGTCTTGAAGGCATGGGTCGCCTGCCAGCGAAAGAGGCTACCCCTCAACGAGCGCTTCCGGGTGGTTCAAGAAGACGGCAGCAGTCGCTGGATTAGGGCGCGGATTATTCCTCTGCAGCAAAGCCGTGGCAAAGATCGCTTTGTCGGCACTTGGGAAGACATCTCCCAAATGATCCAGCAGCAGGAATTCCTAGAGCAAGCGCGCAGGGCTGCTGAGGAAGCCAGCCGGGCCAAGAGTGAGTTTTTAGCCACCATGAGCCATGAAATTCGCACCCCAATGAATGCCATCATTGGCCTGACTGGATTACTGCTGGATACCCCCCTCAATCCCCAACAGCGGGAATTTGTCAACACCATTCGCCTCAGTGGTGACGCTCTACTCGCCATCATCAATGATATTCTCGATTTCTCTAAGATTGAGTCGGGCAAGCTGCAGTTAGAGAGCTATCCCTTCAACCTGTGTGACTGTGTCGAAGAAGTCCTCGACCTTTTGGCCAGTCGAGCCAGCGATCGCCAGGTGGAACTAGCTGCCCATATTGAGCCAGGGATTCCCTATGAGGTCATTGGTGATATGGGGCGGCTGCGGCAGGTCTTGGTGAATCTCATGGGCAATGCCATCAAATTTACCCAAGGTGGCAATGTGACCCTCTACCTTAAGGGCATGCCTGCACCAATGAGCCAGTATGAGTTTATGCCCTCCTATTACTCCTACTGGTTTGCCATTCAGGATACGGGCATCGGCATTTCGCCAAGGGGCATGGCTCGCCTCTTTCAGCCTTTTATGCAAGTGGATGCCTCAACCACTCGCCACTACGGCGGCACAGGTTTGGGCCTTGTCATTTGTCAACGCCTTGTGGAGCATATGGGGGGGCAAATTTGGGTAGAAAGTAAAACGGCCACAGATCCTTTGGCCGTTGGCGGCACACCCCCAGCCAACTATGACTCGATCCCAATTGAAGAAAGTGGCTCTGTTTTTTACTTTACTGTCAAATTTCTCGTCAATCCGCGAGCCATTTCCAAAGAGAGCAGGGGGGTCGGCCATCTTGAAAATCGGCGTGTGCTCATTGTGGATGACAATGCTACTAACCGGCAAATTCTGGCCCTACAAACCAAAAACTGGAAAATGCACCCCCTTGTGGCTGAGAGTGGCCCCAAGGCCCTTGTGCTGCTTCAACAACAAGCCCTGCCGGATGTGGCCATTTTAGATCTGCAAATGCCGGAGATGGATGGCATTTCCCTTGCTCGTAAAATTCGCGCCACCTACACGCAATTGCCCCTGGTTCTGCTAACCTCCCTAGGCAATACACTGCCAGAGTCGGAAACTGCTTTATTCTCTGCCCTGATCAGCAAGCCGGTCAAACAGTCCACCCTGTACAATGTCCTTAACCATTTATTTGACAAAAAGCCGACAACGGTATCGCCTAAGCCAGCGGCTGCCCTATCCTTTGAAGACTTAAAAGCCGGTCTGCCGCCGCTGCGGATTCTCATTGCCGAGGATAACAAAGTCAATCAAATGGTGGCACTGCGCATCTTAGAAAAATTGGGCTATCGCGGTGATATTGCTGCCAATGGTTTGGAGGTGCTGGATGCGGTGCAACGGCAGCCCTATGATGTGATTTTGATGGATATGCAGATGCCGGAGATGGATGGGATAACGGCTACCCGTGAGGTGATTAATCTGTTTCAACAGCTGAACCAACCCCGTCCGCGAATTATTGCCATGACCGCCAATGCCATGGAGAGCGATCGCCAGCTTTGCTTAGATGCAGGTATGGATGACTATGTGAGCAAGCCCATTAACCTTGAAGACTTGGTGCGTGCCCTCCGTCAGTGCCATCCCCTCCAGACCCCAACAACTTAACATTTAGCGATAGACTAAAGGAGATAGATTAACTGGTTCTTGATTCCAGCTAGGAATAAATAATTATCTATGGTTACCCCTGAACAACTAACCACCTTAATTCAATCCAGCTTGCCCGATGCCTTTGTTCAAGTGCAAGATTTGACCGGGGGTGGCGATCATTACGAAGCTGTAGTGGTCTCTGCTGCCTTTGAGGGTAAGCGACTGGTGCAGCAGCACCAATTGGTCTATAGCAGCCTTAAGGATCTCATGGCTAGCAATGAACTCCACGCCCTTGCCCTCAAGACCTATACCCCCCAGCAATGGGCACAACGCCAGTGATTTAGAATGCAATCTATTGCTGTTCTTTTGTAACTTGTGAACTCAAGAGGGAAAGCCAACGATGACACCCGAACTCCACGCCAAAATTGATCACCTCGTCAAAAGCAACAAAATCATTGTCTTTATGAAGGGCAGCAAGCTCATGCCCCAATGCGGGTTTTCCAACAATGCGGTGCAAATCCTGAATGCCCTCGGTGTTCCCTATGAAACGGTGGATGTCCTTGAGGATTTTGAGATTCGCCAAGGGATTAAGGAGTATTCCAACTGGCCAACGATTCCCCAAGTGTTTATCAATGGTGAGTTTATTGGTGGCTCGGACATTCTCATTGAGCTATACCAAAGTGGTGAGTTGCAACAACTGGTTGAGGTGGCCTTAGCTTCCTAGTTTTTTCTCACCTTCACTGACGCCCAAAATAAATCCCCCATAGCTGGGGGAGCTTCATCATCTGTTCAACAACCTTGACCGTTTGGCCGAGAAAGTGGCGGATTAGCCAAGGTTTACTTTGACGACGCGGTTTTTCTCTTCTTCCGCTTTCGGCAGGGTCAGGTGCAGGATGCCATCTTTGTATTCGGCTTTGACATCGGTGTTTTGAATCCGCACTGGCAGAGGAATGACCCGTTGGAATTTACCGTAGCGGAATTCGGTGCGTTTGATACCATTGCTTTCGCTTTGGCTTTCAGATTTGCGTTCACCACTGACAGAGACGGCATCCGCCGTCACTTGAATGTCGAGGTCTTTGGCCTCCATGCCGGGCAGTTCAATTTTTAGAAGCAAAGCATCAGGCGTTTCTTCGAGTTCGGCTGCCGGCAAGAAGCTGAGATCGCTGCGACGTTCGGTCAAGGGAATCAATTCATCAAATAGACGGTTCATTTGGCGTTGTAGCGCATCGATTTCGCGGAACGGTTCCCAACGAACGAGTGCCATACGCTGATCCTCCTGTATTTCTTAAGGTTTTAGATTGCCCACGGGATGATTTACAGAGAGAACAGCACCAACAATTAACTTTGTTTTTGTTTGCCTTGGTATTGCTTGGGCTTATTCCCTCTGCCTACCTTCACTATAGAGGATGCAAGTCTTGATCCAAGTGGGGTTTAACGATCTCTCCAAGTTCCTTTTCCCGAACCTGTATTATCCTGATAGGGAAATTAAGGAAACATTAAACCTTGTTAGCCAAAAGGTTATCAACAGGGATTTCTTGCAGAATGGCTTGGGCGTTGGCGATCGCCAGTGTCCCCCGCAGAAAACCAATATTTGCCCCCGGACAGAGATAACTCAGGGACTTCTGCCGACAAAAGGCTTTTAATGTCTCAACACTGCGCAGTTGTCGCGGCCAGTGGAAGGTGGTCGCCGTTTTCATCGGTGCCAGTTCTCCCGTCGGCGTAGGGAGTAGGTGACGACCGCTAAAGAGAACACCCCCTTGGCCAGACCAATAGACACAGGCGCTGCCGGGGGAGTGACCGGGTGTCCAGAGGATTTCGAGGGTTTCACTAATCGCTAGATGGTGGTTAAACGGGGTTACGGTCACTTGGGGTAGAAGATAGGCTTCTTGACCATGGATGATTACTTCACAGTTAAAGGTGCGCTGCAGCTCACGAACGCGGGCGATCGCCCCTCGATGGGTAAGGATGAGGCGCTGAACGCCACCCTGCTCCCTGAGCCAATTTTGGCTGCTCTCTGTCCAAGGGGGGGAATCAATAAGGGTATTGCCATCATTTTCTACAATGAGATAAGCAGTGCCTCCCAGCGTCTCGCGGTTTGGTGGAAACCCGTAAACCATGGGCAATACAAGGCGGGGCGGTTTCTGTTGTTGAGCCACAGGGATCGAAATCATGACATGGATTTCCCTTATTGTATTGGGTTTGATCTTGGTCTTTATTGTCCGCCAGAGTGCTGCCCGTGTCAGTCAAACCCCTTGGTGGCTCCTATGGCTAGTGCTGATGTTGCCAGCATTTTTTATTGGAGGTTGGATGCTGCTTTTAGGGAATACCCCTGTGCCGTCGGGATGGTTGATCCTTGTTTTTGTCACCAGTTCGGTGCTCTATCTTGTGCTTTTGCGCCGAGGCCAGCCCTCCTTACCAGCGGCACCACCCACACCCCCACCGCCCACACCGACGGAAAATGGCAAGCTCCTCAATCAGGATGAAGAAACGCAATTGCAGAGCTGTTTCCCTTGGGGCATGTACTATCTGCAACAAATTGAGTATCGTCCGCAGGCGGTGATCTGCCGGGGGCAAATGCGCGGGGATGCGAACCAAGTCTATGAAACCGTGGAGCGCAATATTGCCCAACGCTTTGGCGATCGCTTTCTGGTCATGTTTCAAATGGGTTTGAGTAATAAGCCCTTTTTTGCCTTGATTCCCCGCGATCGCTTGCCCCAGCCCCAACAGCTTTTTCGTCCCGGCCTCAGCCTTGGACTATTGGCTTTAACGTTTCTGACGACAACGGTTGCTGGCTTGGCACTCGTGGCGCCTGAGCTGACGGCGGCGGAACTGCGACTCAATCCCAGTTTGCTCTGGCAGGGGTTGCCCTACAGTGTCAGTCTGCTGTTGATTTTGGGCATCCATGAACTGGGACACTTTGCCACTGCGTGGTATTACCGCGTCAAAGCAACGCTGCCCTACTTTATTCCTCTACCCTTTGCCATGGGCACACTGGGGGCCTTTATCCAGATGCGATCGCCCGTTCCCCATCGCCGTGCCCTCTTTGACATCAGTATGGCGGGTCCCCTTGCGGGATTGCTCGTGACCCTACCGATTCTAGTTTGGGGACTACAGCAGTCCGAGGTGGTACAACTGCCCGCCAATGCTTCCGAGCAGCCCCTCAATCCCCAAGTGTTTAGTCCCCGCATTTCGATTCTCTTTGCCCTGATTGCCAAAGCCATTTTTGGCGCTGCCCTCAAGAGTGATAGTGCGCTACACCTCCATCCGATGGCAGTGGCGGGAGTGCTGGGCTTGGTGGTGACGGCTTTGAACTTGATGCCGGTGGGTCAATTGGATGGGGGGCACATTGTCCATGCGATGTATGGTCATCGGGCGGGGGCAGTCATTGGCCAAGTCAGCCGTTTACTGGTGCTGATTCTCTCCTTTATCCAACCGTGGCTCTTTGTCTGGGCTTTGATCCTGTTCTTTATGCCCGCCTTTGATGAACCTGCCCTCAATGATGTCAGTGAATTGGATAACTGGCGCGATGCCCTTGGCTTGATGGCACTGGTGTTGCTATTGCTCATTATTTTGCCGGTGCCGGCACCCCTAGGGGATTTGCTACTGCCGACACACCCAATGCCATAGGGGATGGCGTTGCCCCTGTTGACGAATGCGCAGGACTTGTTTTTCTAGGCGTTGCTGCCACTTGGGGGATCTGCCCCAGAAAATGTTGCGGGTCTGCCAGTAGAGAACGCTCAGGGTCATGCCAATGCACAGCGCCAAACCGATCGCCGGCAGCCGATTGAAGAGAATGCCATAACGCAACGCTGCCCACGTAAAATGCTCGCGCATCAGGCTAATTTCATAACGGAAGCCCCAGAGACTCAATGTGCCAACCGTCAGCCAAAGAAAGAGCACCACACTCCAGCGCATGAGAACGGTAAAGCGATGCAGGCGATCCACCTGCTGCCGAAATTCTGACTCAAGGCCTTGGGGCATTCGCGATCGCTCGTTAGCAGACATGTCTCTTCTCTATCGTATCTTTTTGCATCTTTTTCATCATCTAATGTTGGTTTGAGAGGATCATTGGGCAGGGATTGCAAAGCCTCAATTTTATCTTTGTGGCACACTGTTGAGAAACAATGCCAGTGACAAGGAGCCTCCGATGCCAAGCGTGAGTTTACTGCGGGCAACATCCTATGACCTTGACCGTCTCAGTGCGTCCCTTGAGGAACTCCTAGCGCCCTTGGGGGGAATGGCGGCGATCGTCAAACCGGGCGATCGCGTGCTGCTCAAGCCGAACTTACTCACCGGCGCACGACCAAAACACGAATGCGTCACTCGCCCAGAACTGGTCTATTGCGTTGCCAAAATGGTGCAGGCGGTGGGGGGACAACCCTTCCTAGGGGATGGACCTGCCTTTGGCTCGGCATTGGGGGTCGCCCGCAACAATGGCTATTTGCCCTTTATTCAGGAATTGAATTTACCGGTCATTGAATTCCATGGCGATCGCTATGCTACGGACAATCCTGAATTTGCCCACCTGCGCCTGAGCAAAGAAGCGATGGCCGCCGATGTCGTCATTAACCTACCCAAGGTGAAATCCCATGTGCAACTCACCCTCACCCTTGGGGTCAAGAATCTCTTTGGCTGTGTCCCCGGCAAAATGAAGGCATGGTGGCATATGGAAGCGGGTAAGGATGCTGATCGCTTTGGCCGCATGCTCGTCGAAACTGCACGGGCGATCGCCCCCGACCTCACGATTGTGGATGGCATTATTGGCCATGAAGGCAATGGCCCCAGTGGGGGAACGCCGCGCCCCCTGAATATTTTGGGTGCCAGTCGTGATGTCTTTGCCCTCGATCGCGCCCTCGTGGCTATCCTGAATGTGGATCCTGAGCGCATTCCTACCCAACGTGCCGCCACCGCCCTTGGCTACAACTATGAGCTGAGTGAGATTACATTTCCCTTGGCACAGCCCCACGAATTAGCTGTTCGAGACTGGCAACTACCCCAGCAGATGATGCCCATTGACTTTGGTGCGCCGCGTGTCCTCAAGTCCACCTTCAAACACCTCTATATTCGCTGGATCAAGGAACCCCTAACCGCCTATAGCCAAAAGGTCTAAGTTCTCAGCGGGGACGCCCTTTGATAAGCTAGGAAAATGCTGTTGGGGAGAACCGTCCTTGAGCTTTGACTACGATCTCGTCATTATCGGTGCGGGTGTGGGGGGTCATGGGGCTGCCCTGCATGCCGTCAGCGTCGGTCTGAAAACGGCCATTGTCGAAGCCGCAGAAATGGGGGGCACCTGCGTCAATCGCGGCTGTATTCCCTCAAAAGCACTCCTTGCGGCAGCCGGACGGGTACGAGAACTGCGTCAAGCCAGTCATTGGCAAGCCTTGGGGATTCAACTGGGGCAGGTGAATGTGGATCGCGCGGGTGTGGCTGCCCATGCCGCCAATTTGGTACAAAAAATCCGCAGTGATCTGACAAACAGCCTCAAGCGCCTTGGCGTAGACACCCTTATTGGTCGGGGCAAAGTAGCGGGGTGTCAGAAAGTCAGCATTACCACCCCCACGGGTGAGAAAACGGTTACGGCCAAGGACATCATTATTGCCACCGGCTCAGTCCCTTGGGTTCCCCCCGGCATTGAAGTGGATGGCAAGACCGTTTATACCAGTGATGATGCCATTAAGCTGGATTGGTTGCCGCAGTGGGTAGCCATCATTGGCAGTGGCTATATTGGCCTAGAGTTTGCCGATATTTACACCGCCTTGGGTTGCGAAGTGACCATGATTGAGGCACTGGATCAACTCATGCCCACCTTTGATCCAGATATTGCCAAACAGGCACAGCGGGTCTTGATTGCCCCTCGCGACATTGAAACCTACAGCGGTACCCTAGCCAAGCGGGTGATTCCCGGTAGTCCAGTGGTCATTGAATTGGCGGATGCCAAAACCAAAGAAGTGGTGGATGTCCTAGAGGTGGATGCCTGCCTTGTGGCCACCGGTCGCATTCCCGCCACTCAAGATATTGGCCTAGAGAGTGTGGGCGTCAACACCGATAAGCGTGGCTTTATCCCCGTCAATGAGTATTTGGCAGTAACGAAAAAAGGGAAACCCGTTCCCCACCTGTGGGCGATCGGTGACGCCACGGGGAAAATGATGCTTGCCCATGCCGCTTCGGCGCAGGGGATTGCTGTTGTTGAAACAATTGTCGGGCGGCCGCGCCAAGTGGATTATCGCAGTATTCCTGCGGCGGCCTTTACCCATCCGGAAATGAGCTTTGTCGGCTTGACGGAACCCCAAGCCCGTGAGCTAGGGGAAAAAGAAGGCTTTGAGGTACAAGTGGCACGTACCTACTTTAAGGGCAACTCCAAGGCACTGGCGGAAACGGAAACCGATGGCCTCGCCAAGGTGATCTTCCGTGTGGATACGGGCGAGCTACTGGGGGCGCATATCTTTGGTCTCCATGCTTCGGATTTAATTCAAGAGGCCGCCAATGCCATTCGCGATCGCCAAACCGTGAGCCACTTAGCCTTTAATGTCCACACCCATCCCACCCTCTCGGAGGTGCTTGACGAAGCCTTTAAGCGTGCCCACGAGATGGTGAGCCACCGCTGAACTTGCTACGATAAAGTTTGGAGTCTTTCAGGAGTGGGTGATGACACAGGCCACACAACCCGCCAAGGGAATCATGATGACCGAAGCTGCCCTCAAGCACGTGCTTGAACTCCGCGATAAGCACGGCAAAGACCTATGTTTGCGGGTCGGCGTCAAAGGGGGTGGCTGCTCCGGCATGTCCTACACGATGGACTTTGAAGACCCCGCCAATATCCGTCCCGATGATGAAGTCTTTGACTATGATGGCTTCAAAGTGGTCTCCGATCCCAAGAGTATGCTCTACATCTATGGCTTGGTGCTCGACTACAGCAACGCCCTTATTGGTGGCGGCTTTAAGTTTACGAATCCCAATGCCACCCAAACCTGTGGCTGTGGTACCTCATTTTCTGCCTAAGGAGTCCTGCCCTTGACCACATCTCAACCCGTGAGTGACGTTGAACGTCAATTTGAGGCGGCGATCGCCCGCTACAAAGAAGGGGCACCGCCTGGAGAACTGATTCCCACCTTCAAAGAGATTTGCCAGCGTGCTCAAAAAAGTAGCGCCGCTTGGACGTGCTTAGCGTGGCTCTATCTCCTCGATGACAAGCCCCAATCTGCCCTGAAGGCCGCCCAAAAAGCGGTCAAGCTAAATCCTGAAGACCCCCAAGCCCGCATTAACCTTGCGGTAGCGATGCTAGAAACAGGCCAAAAGGGGGTTCGTCCCCACATTGAATTGGCGCAAACCGTTGTTGCTGCTGTCGCTGAGCTGCGCCAAGAGGTCATCGATAACTTTGCCGACGGCCTGCAGCGCAAACCCGATTGGGAGACCCTTGCCCGCGTCAAACAGTGGGTATTGGGGGGATAGCTATGGCACGGCTGCGGGACGTGATCAATTGGCTCTTGGTGGCGGATACCTTCTTTGTCTTGGCTAGCTTTGGCTGGTTTGTGGTTGCCCTTGTAGGGCGCTCCTTGGCGCTACCCCTTGGCTTTGATCTCTGGATCAGCCTCTGGGAACCCCTCTTTATGCCTGCGATTGGCATCTTGATGGCCGCCGCACTCATTAACGGTGCCCTGAGTTATGTGCAAAACCGCTGGCTGCTGCGCTCTGTTGGCAGTGACTTGCGATCGCGGGATTAATCCCTAAACTTGCTCTGCTTCCACATCTACCGTGGTGGTGATGTTGGGCGATCGCCGGCTTTTAATCCGCTCCACCAGCAATTGCGTTAGCTCACTGGCAAGGATCACCATGACCGTGACATCATCCAATTGACCGATGATCGGCACTAGATCGGGTGAAATATCCAGAGGACTGAGCAAATAGATCAAGCTGGCGGCAATGATCAACCAGCGATATTTAGGATGCCGCAACACATTCCGATACCAGTTGTAGAAGCCGCTCATGGCGTATCAACCTTGAATCCTGCTCCTATTCTGGCATAGGGACTCAATGGCCCTAGGTGGGGAAAACCGTCCGCGGTTAATCAAAGTAAAAGAGCGTCACCACCTTATGCTGCTCTTCCGCCAGTTCACAGGTTTGCAGCAGTGTGTGGCTATCGTGAAAAGCAAAACAAATCAGTTGCTGGCAGCGGGAAATAATTTCCTGATTGCAGAGGGAACTGGCTTCTGCGAGGGGCAGGTGATCGTTTTCGGGCTTCTCCACCAAGTGCATCACCTTATCCAGTTGTTGGCGGGACTCGCGAGGCTGGCGCTCAAGACTTTGGGGCAAGATCACCGTTAGCAAATTGGGGTCTGCCCGCATGGCTCCCCGAATTGCCGCTGCATTGGTTCCCACCGCACCTGAGGTCATCAAGCGGTTACCCGCCAGCACGAGGGCATAGCTCATCATTTCAATGAGGTGCTGATGCGTAATCGGGACGTGACGCGAGCCAAGGAGCGCAATCCGCTTCGGACCAGAGTCTTGGATTGTCGCTAATTCCTGCAAAAACTCATCAATTTGGGGGGAATCAATGCCCGGAAGATTCGTCGCCTGCGTCAAGAGCGTGTCTCATATGCTACGGAACGACGCTATTTTAGCATTTTGGCCTTCAATTCTAGTAGGGGTGAATCCAGTTACCAACTGCCCGAAGCCCCCCCACCTGAGGAATGCCCACCCTCATCATCACTGCGGCTCGAGTAACTGTCGTCATAGCTGGAGGAACTATTGAAAATAAACTTGACGATCGCAGAAATGATGCTGGAAGGAATAAGAATGATCAGACCAACAATGATGAAGATGCCCGTAATAATGTCCCCGCCGGCAGTGCTGGTGTAAGTTGAGGGGACAGAGCTACTGGAGGTGGTCAACTGATTGGTCCCCAGTTCATTGAGCAGAGCACGCACCCCATTCATGATGCCCTGCGCCATCTGGCCCCGGCGAAAGTCCGGCAGCATATAGCGATCAATCACGGTTTGCATGCGTGGGTTCCAACCACTGCCATAGGCACTGCCCAATTCAATCCGCACCTTGCGATCGCCAGGGGCAACCAACATCATCACGCCATCATTGCGCCAACGGCTACCCACGCCCCGATGGTTAAATAAATCCGTGGCAAAGGCTTCAAAACTTGAGTGTTGGTTGCTGTAATCGCGATAGGAAGGAATCGTTACCAGTAGGACTTGCTGATTCGTGCGTTGATGAAACGCTTGAAGTTCGGAGCGAACCTGTTCCCGCTGAGGATCCTCTAACACCTTCACTAGATCGTTGACGTAGGTATCGGGTAAATCAGGGAAGCGCACATAGGCTTGAATCGGCGACGGCGCCAGCGTCAACATCAAACCGGCCACCACAGAAAGGAGCGGCAACAAAGGGCGGTTTCGCCAGCGCAAAGTCATCATTTTTTTGAAGGGAGTGCGTCTTGAATCACAGTATAGCTTTTCTGCTCAAAAACATTCTCAATAATGTGTGTATTGATGACTAATTTATGACTAAGTTTGGTTTAAGAATAGATTAATTGTTTTTGATAGATAATTGACGCAGGCACTGGTCTGAGAGCATTAGAGAAATTGACAGGGTTGACGAATTGCCTGTGCCAATAACTGCCGATACTCGCGATCGCTGACAACATACGCCCCAAAGCGCTCAAGATGGGGATTTTGCAGTTGGGCATCAAACAGCAGAAAGCCGCGACGCCGCAGATGCTCCACCAGTTTCACCATCGCCACTTTCGAGCCGTCGGGGATGCGATAGAACATGGACTCGCCGATAAATGCGCCGCCAATCACAATACCGAGAATGCCCCCTGCCAGTTCATCGCCCTGCCACGTTTCAAAACTTACTGCCCAACCTGTGCCGTAAAGCAGATGGTACACATCCTTAAGACGGGGTGTTATCCATGTACTCGGGCGATCGGCACACCCCTCAACCACAGCAGCAAAGTCCCGGTTAATCGCAACTTGAAAGCGATTTTGATTGAGCACTCGCTGCAAAGACTTCGGATAGCAAAACCGCTCATCGAGGGGAATCAATGCCCGCTGGCGGCTGGTGTACCACTCTAGGTGATCGCCTTCCCCCATGAGAAAGTAGCCTTCGGCATAGCCATCATCAATAAAGGTATCGCGTACCCACTCGGCCTCAGAAATCTCCATGCTGATAATCTGAACAATAGACACTTCACATTAACTCTAGTGTTGCCTATGCTACTCTCATTCTCGGCTGTCACGACAACCATTAGCCGTTACTGGCGCTGGTGTGTAGCATTGCTATTGGCCATCCTGTGGATTCTGCTCACCCCCACGGGGGCGATCGCCGAAGATTACACGAAAGAAGCCCTGATCAATATGGATTTTTCCGGGCGGGATCTGCGGGGGTCGGAATTCACAAAAGCCAACCTCTTCCACAGTAACCTCAGCCACACCAATCTTCAGGGGGTAAGCTTCTTTGGTGCCAACATGGAAACGGCTAACCTTGAAGGTGCCGATTTACGCTACGCCACATTGGACACCGCACGGCTGACCAAGGCCAATCTCACCAATGCCATCCTTGAAGGTGCCTTTGCCTTTAATACCAACTTTGACGATGCCATTATCACCGGTGCTGACTTTACCGATGTGGAACTGCGGGAAGACGCCCAACGCAAGCTCTGCAACGTTGCCAGTGGCACTAATCCCGTGACGGGGCGCAAAACATGGGAAACGCTCCACTGTGAAGACTTTGCCACTTAATCCGTCTGCGTTTGCTCAAGATGATCCCCGCGATTGTCCGTAGGACACGCTGCGCGATCGCCCGTGTCGGGAATTCTGATAAAGTATTACAAAAGTTAAGATTTATGACTAGAGTTTTTCATGAACGTTTTTATTGTTGGCGGTACGGGTACCCTAGGGCGGCAAATTGTGCGCCGCGCTTTAGATGAAGGACATCAGGTCTATTGTTTTGTCCGCAGTCCAGCCAAAGCCACGTTTCTGCGGGAATGGGGCGCCACCATTCTGCAGGGAAACCTCTGTGCTGCTGACAGTATTCTTGAGGCATTGCAGTACGCCAAGGCCTCAGTGGTCATTGATGCCTCTGCCACTCGCCCCACCGATACCCTAACCATCGAAGCAGTGGATTGGCAAGGCAAAGTCAACTTGATTCAGGCTGCCCAAGCTGCTGATATTGAGCACCTGATCTTTTTCTCGATTATGGGAGCGCAGGACTATCCCCACGTGCCCCTGATGCAAATCAAACACTGTACCGAAGACTTCTTGCGCGAATCAGGGCTAAACTACACGATCCTGCGTCCCTGTGGCTTCTTTCAGGGCTTGATTGGCCAATATGCGATCCCGATTCTGGAAAATCAATCCATTTGGGTTTTGGGAGAGTCCACCGCCATTGCCTACATGGATACTCAGGACGTGGCCAAATTTGCCGTGCGTGCCATTGATCGGCCTGCCACCTATGGCAAAACCTTTGATCTAGCGGGCACCCGCGCTTGGACAGCCGATGAAATTATTAAGCTATGTGAAAATCTCTCAGGGCAGGAGGCAAAAATTACTCGCTTGCCCATTGGGGTTTTGCGAGCCGCACGGCAGGCCACCCAGTGGTTTCAGTGGACATGGAACATTAGCGATCGCCTTGCCTTTACGGAAGTGATTGCCAGTGGTCAAGTCTTCAATGCCCCGATGGAGGAAGTCTATCGCACCTTTGACCTCGATCCCAGCGAAACCCTGACCCTTGAGGCCTATTTACAGGACTATTTCACCCGAATTCTGCGTAAACTCAAAGAATTGGATTACGAAAAAGCCAAACAGAAAAAATCTGGACGCAAAAAACGCAGTCCCTTTAAGTCCACCCCCTAGGAGTTGCTGTGAAGGCGGGGATCATCTACAACGAAGGCAAACCCCTTGCGGTCGAATTGGCTACCCATGTCCGTCAAATCTTAGAGCTTCAGGGCTGGGAAGTGCACATGGCCACGGGGATTGGTGGCATTCTTGGCTATTCCCGTCCCGATAGTCCCGTCTGCCATACCCCCATTGATCAACTGGTGCCCCCCGGCTTTGATGCTTCCATGGCCTTTGCGGTTGTTCTTGGCGGCGATGGCACTGTGCTTTCTGCCTTTCGCCAGTTGGCTCCCTGTGAGATTCCGCTGCTCACCATCAACACCGGCCACTTGGGCTTTCTCACCGAGGGCTATGTCGCCGATTTAGAACCTGCCCTTGATCAAGTGCTGCGCGGCGACTACACGATTGAAGATCGCACGATGCTCACGGTTCAAGTTCTCCGCGATCAAACCGTTATTTGGGAAGCCCTCTCCCTCAATGAAATGGTGATCCACAAAGAACCCCTGACGGGAATGTGCCACTTTGAAGTGGATGTGGGTGCCCATGCCCGCGTGGATATTGCTGCTGATGGCTTGATTCTCTCCACCCCCACCGGTTCTACGGCCTATGCCCTCTCGGCGGGTGGCCCTGTGATTACCCCCGGTGTGGCGGCTTTACAATTGGTGCCCATTTGTCCCCACTCTTTAGCCTCCCGTGCCCTTGTCTTTGCCAACAGCGAACCGGTGTGGATCTATCCGGCGAACCCCTTCAAGCACCTCATTCTGGTGGTGGATGGCAATGCGGGCTGCTACATTCAGCCGGAGGATCAAGTTTTTGTACAACGTGCCCCCTACCGTGCCCGCTTCATTCGCCTGCGTGCGCCAGAATTCTTCCATGTGCTGCGGCAAAAACTGGGCTGGGGACTGCCCCATGTGGCCAAACCACGCCCCAAGAATAGTCAAGAATAGTCCAAATCCCTGGGGCAAATGGTCTCGAAGGAACCCCCGATGACGACAGCAGCCGAACGGATTCAACAACTGCGGCACCTGCTTCAGCGGGCGAGCTACGCCTACTATGCCCTCGATCAGCCGATCATGGAAGATGAAGTCTATGACCAGCTCTATCGCGAACTGCAGGAACTCGAAGCGGCTCATCCTGAGTACATCACCCCCGACAGCCCTACCCAGCGGGTCGGCGAAGCTCCCGTCAGTCAATTTGAGAGTGTCAGCCATCGCATTCCCCTCTATAGCCTCGAAAATGCCTTTACCTTTGCCGATATGGTGGCGTGGCAGGAACGCTGGCAGCGCTATTGGCGTAGCCTACGGCAAGAGGAGCCAATTCCCCCGACGGAATATGTCTGCGAACTCAAAATGGATGGCGTGGCCCTTGCTTTGACCTATGAAAACGGGTTATTGGTGCGGGGGGCAACTCGGGGCGATGGCCAACGCGGTGAGGATATTACCAGCAATGTGCGCACGATTCGCACCATTCCCCTGCGGCTAGCCATCGAGAACCCACCCCCAATCGTTGAAGTTCGTGGGGAAGCTTTTTTGCCTTTGGCGCGATTCCATCAACTCAACCAAGAACGCCAAGCCCAAGGAGAAGCTCCCTTTGCTAATCCCCGTAATGCCGCCGCTGGTACTCTCCGTCAACTGGATCCGCGCATTGTTGCCCAACGCCAACTGGACTTCTTTGCCTATGCGCTGCATTTACCTGAAGGGGGTAGCGTTCCTTGGGATGAGAACCAAGCAGGGGAACCCCAATCGCAGCGGCAAGTGCTCAATGCGCTGCAACGCCTTGGCTTTCGGGTCAATCCCCACAATGCCGACTGCCCTGACCTAGAGGCGGTGAAAGCCTACTACGACCACTGGCAAACCGCCCGCCACCAACTGCCTTATCTGACCGATGGCATTGTGGTCAAGCTCAATGATTTAACGCTGCAACAGACCCTTGGGTTTACGCAAAAGTTTCCCCGCGGCTGTGTTGCTTGGAAGTACGAACCAGAGCAGGCCATTACTGATGTGGTGGCCATTACCATTCAAGTGGGACGCACGGGTGCGCTCACCCCAGTCGCTGAACTGGTGCCAGTGCAATTAGCGGGTACCACGGTATCACGGGCAACGCTGCACAATGCAGACTACATTGCCGAATTGGATTTGCACATTGGCGATAAGGTGGTGATCCACAAAGCCGGCGAAATCATTCCAGAGATTGTGCGGGTCTTTCCCGAATTGCGATCGCCAACGGCTCAACCCTTTACGATGCCCACCGTGTGTCCTGAATGTCATCAGCCGGTGGTGCGCCCTGCCAACGAAGCGGTGAGTCGCTGTGTCAATCCGCGGTGTCCGGCGATCGTGCGCGGCCAAATCCTCCACTGGGCAAGTCGGGATGCCTTGGATATTCAAGGGTTAGGGGAAAAGCTAGTACAGCAATTGGTGGCCAAGGAGTTGGTGCACACCCCGGCGGATCTCTATCGCCTGACGGCAGCACAACTGTTGCGCCTCGAGCGCATGGGTCAAAAGTCCGCTGCTAAATTGTTGCAGGCGATCGCCGACTCGAAAGAACAACCGTGGCCACGGGTGCTCTATGGCCTAGGCATCCGCCATGTGGGGAGTGTCAATGCCCAAGTGCTTGCCGATCAATTCAAGTCTGTTGAGGAGCTGGCCGCTGCTACCGTCGCCGATCTGTGTGGGGTCTATGGCATTGGTCAGGAAATTGCCCAAGCGGTTCACGAGTGGTTCCAAGACCCAGCGCACCAAACCCTCATTGCTGATCTCAAAGCCTTGGGGCTACAACTGGCGGCGGCGATCGCCACTGCACCAACGACTGGACAATCCCTTGCGGGCAAACGTTTTGTGATTACAGGCACCCTGCCCAGCCTCACCCGTGAAGCAGCCAAAACGCTGATCCAGCAATATGGCGGTCAAGTGAGTGAGAGTGTCAGTCGGCAAACGGATTATCTAGTGGTGGGCGAAAAAGCGGGGAGTAAACTGCGACGCGCTCAAGAATTGGGCATCCCCTGCATCAATGAAACAGAACTTATAGAAATGTGTCGTTAGACAAAAAATCAGTGGGAGTGCGGAGCCACGACCCTGAAAAATCTTTTAGCCTAAAAAGTGTGGCTGCTCAGTACCTAACGTTCAAGCACAATAGGGGGCAATTCGCTGATCTATGGTTTCTGTCACGCCGTCTCGACCTACTGGGAGTGCCAATGCTATGACCCGTGCTCAGGACTATCAGCATCAGTTACACCAAACTCATCCGATGCGCACCAATCACTATAGCTTGCGGGACTATCTGCAATTTGATCGCCAACGGGGCAGCATTACCGACTGGTATGATCAGCGGATCGCTCTAGCGACAGAAGACTTTGTCATTGGCCTAGTGGAAGGTCTCGAAGAGGAAGTTGGCCCTGCCTCTGCCCTCGTCATGTACAAAATTGGCGAAGAGTGGGGCAAACGCGATGCGGTTGTCTTTAAGCAACACTTTGAGCAGGAGTACCAGCGCGAACTACGCAAGGCCACCTTGACATTTATCCTCGAGGCTTGGTGGTGGCCCTTGACAACCCTAGGCTGGGGCAACTGGGAAGTGGATCTCACGGAGCAAAAGAATGGTTTTATGTTCATCAATATCTTTGACTCCGTGGTGGCGCGCACCCTTGGGGATGTGGGTAAGCCCGTCTGCTACATCTATGCCGGTCTGTTTGCGGGCTTCTTTACGGGATTGATTCAAAAGCCCCTGAGTTGTATCGAGTTGCAGTGCTATGCCATGGGGGAAACCTACTGTAAGTTTCTCGTCGGTAAACAGGATCGCATTGATGCTGCTGCCTTCTGGCAAAACGAAGGAGCCACGGCACGGGATATTGAAAAACGCCTGCGCCAAGGGGAGTTGGTGAAACGATAAGCCACAAGCGAGTGTGTTCATTTATTTTCTAGCGAGGGTTGCCCTATGTTCCGTCAGTTGAATCACTTAACTGTTGTTGCCGATGGTCGCTATGCCCGGGCCGAGGAATTAGATTTTCTGCGGGAGTACTTGGCCTCGGTGGAGAGTCGCATCAGTGCCTACGAAAAAATCCGCACTGAGGCGGAAATGATGGCGGATAAAATTCAATCCATGCAAAAGGCAGAAAATCCCCGCTGCTTCCATTTCATCAATGGCGATCGCTCAGAAATTTGCCGTCGTGATTTAGTGGATACCATTCGTCTGTGTGCCTCGGCCATGCTTTTTGCGGAGTTGGACTTGCTGCGGGATAATTTCTTACTTTGGTACCGCACCATTGTCAAATCCTTTAACTACGAAGCAACTGCCTCCTCCACCTATGGCAAGTACCTGCCGAATATGATAAAGCAACTGCTCACGCCCGAAGAACAACGGGTGATGCAGCCTGTCCTTGCCCTCGGCAGTTCAATTTTGTCAGAATAGAGTTGTTGTGGGGTGGGACTGATGCTGCGTCAACTAGAAAAACTCAGCCTTGAGGCCGATGGCCGCTATGCCAGTGCCAAGGAACTGGAATTTCTCAGAAATTATCTAGCGGCAGCGGAGCAGCGCATTCGTGCCTACGAAAAAATCCGCGATGCTGAAGAGAAAATCCTAGATCAGGTGGAGCAGCAACTGCGCGCCAAAAGTCCCCATATTTTCCGTAAGGGCAATCACGACTATTCCGCCGTGTGTCGGCGCGATCGCAAGCATGTACTACGCCTAGCGGCAGCGGCGATGTTATTTGCCGATTTGGATGCCCTGCGGGATGGCTTCTTGCTGTGGTACCGCACGATCATTAAGGCCTTCAAGGATGAGAAGGTGGCACAAGTAACGTACCAAGTCCTGCCCCAAGTGGTCAATCAAGTGCTCTCGGGTGAGGAAACACCGTTAATGCAGCCTGTGATGGCACTGACCCAGTCCATCCTAGGGGAATAGACTCACCCCACTCAGCAGTGTGGCAAAAATGCGCTAGCCTAGAAGCACCGATTGCACGGGGCAATTTATCACTCCTGCGATCGCCTTTGGCGTACCATTGGTATTCGCCGCTATAGTATTACTAAGATTCATTGGGATACACAAAGGCATGACCATATCGGCGCAATTGCTGCAACGGGCAGATTTGATCGGTACACAGGTAATTACCCGTGATACTGGTCGGAAGTTAGGCGTCATTAATCAAGTTTGGGTCGATATTGACCAGCGGCAAGTGGTGGCCTTGGGGGTACGCAATACCCTCTTTACAGGGGAGCAACGCTACATTCTTCTCGACAGTATTCGCCAAATTGGCGATGTCATTCTCGTTGAGCACGATGATGATGTCACCGAAGCTCTCAATACCTACAACTACAGCACACTGATTGATAGTGAGATTGTCACCGAAACCGGTGAAGTGCTGGGTAAGGTACGGGGCTTTAAGTTTGATCCTGAAACGGGCGACATTACGGATTTGATTTTAGCTTCCATTGGCTTGCCTTGGATTCCGGCGCAACTGATTAGCACCTACGAGTTGCCCATTGAGGAAATTGTCAGCACCGGCCCTGATCGCATTATTGTCTTTGAAGGGGCAGAAACCCGCCTGCGGCAATTAACAGTGGGTCTCTTAGAACGGGTCGGCTTGGGGGCACCCCCTTGGGAAAGCGACGAGGACGAGTACTATCAGCCCGTTACGCCGAGCAGTAATCAATTGCCCTCCGGAGCGCGATCGCCCGTCTATCCCCCCCAACGCAGCCGCAGTGATTACGAAGCCGATTGGGAAACCGCTCCCCGGCGTCGGCGTCGCCAGCCTGAGTATGTGGAGTATGAGGAGGAGTATGAGTATGAAGAGCGTCCCCGCTCGCGTCAAGTTAAACCTCCAGCTCAAGCCATGCCCGTAGAACTGCCGGAATCGGAACCCACTGCCGATCCTTGGGAAGAGCAACAACCGATTCGCCTTGAGCAGCGGCAGAAGCAAGAGGAATACGATCACGAATAGTCGGGAATAGTCCACGATGGCCTATGTCCCACTGGCCACGGTACTTCAGCAATGGCAGCAGGCTCCTGAATGGCAGCAGCCGCAGCGGTTCTTGCGTCTCTTGGAGCAGTGGCCGCAGCTCGTGGGGGCGGTCGTCGCTGAGCACGCTGTTCCTGTGGAACTCACCAGTCAAGGGGTTTTGCATGTGGCCGTTGCCAGTAGTACTTGGGCGCACCATCTGATGTTCTCGCGATCGCCCCTCATGGTCAAAATTCAGCAGACCCTTGGCATTGTCCTCAGCGATATTCGCTTTTCCAATCGGGACTGGCACCCCCAACGCTCGGCGATCGCTAGCCATGAGGCCTTACCGAAAGTCGGGCATCTTCCCAATGTGACACCTGCCGCCACTCCCCAAGAGGCTTTTCAACGATGGCAAGCCCAAGTGCGTCAGCGATCGCGAGACTATCCCCTCTGCCCCCGCTGTCAGTGCCCTACACCCATCAAAGAATTGCAGCGCTGGGGACTCTGTGGCCTGTGTTATATGCGGCCAGCCTAGATGCCAGAGCCGTTGAGAAACTCCTCAATGGGGCGATCGCTGAGGCGGCAGGCTTGACCTTGGGAGGCTTGCAAATGTCCTTGCGCCAGAGCAGGCACCTTTTCCTGCTGTTGCAGTGTTTGCACCTGTTTCTCTAGGAGTTCAATGCGATCCAAGAGATAGCGAATTGCTTCGGCCTCAGAGTCTGGCAGTTGACCGTGTTCCAAGGGGGCAATTTTGGCACCTGCACGATAGACAATTCGCCCGGGAATCCCCACCACGGTACAATCCGAGGGCACATCCCGCAGCACCACAGACCCCGCGCCAATGCGCACATTGTCCCCAATCGTGAGGTTGCCCAACACCTTTGCCCCAGCACCGACAACCACATTTTCACCGAGGGTAGGGTGCCGCTTTCCCGTTTCTTTACCGGTACCGCCGAGGGTCACTCCCTGATAAATCAAACAGTAATTGCCCACAATCGCAGTCTCGCCAATGACGACCCCCATGCCGTGATCAATGAAAACGCCCTTGCCAATCGTGGCGCCGGGGTGAATTTCAATCCCCGTCAGCAGGCGAGCAATGTGAGAAATAAAGCGGGGGATAAAGGGAATACCCCGCCGCCAAAGCCAGTGGCTCAACCGATGGAGAACAATGGCCTGAAGTCCGGGATAGCAAAAAACAACCTCTAACCAATTGCGGGCAGCGGGATCCCGCTCAAAGATAATTTGGAAATCTGCTTTGAGGGTGCTGAGCACACGCGGCTCCTTGGCAGTGATGCAACCTAAACAGCAGTTTTGATCTTAGCGGATTTTGCCAAGGTCTAAGAGGCTTCAGGAGGCCACCAAAGGGGACGGTTGGGATCGCCGAGTGCGCTGTAGGCCATATTCGAGGGCTTCGGCAACCGCTTGGTAGGAGGCTTCAATGATATTGGCAGAGACACCCACTGTTGCCCAGCGATCGCGCCCATTACTGGATTCCACCAGCACCCGTGTTTTGGCTGCCGTGCCGGCATGGCCATCTAAAATCCGCACCTTGTAGTCCGTGAGGTGAAACTCGGCAATCTCTGGATAGAAGGACATCAAGGCCTTGCGCAGCGCCTGATCCAATGCCGAGACAGGACCATTGCCCTCTGCCGCCGTGAGCATCTCCTCCCCATTGACTTCAACTTTGACCGTGGCCAGAGACTGGCTGCGAATCGTGGCCTCCAGTTGACGTGAATCGGTGCGGCAAAAGACATCAAAGCCCTTGAGGGTAAAGGGTCGCTGGCGTTGCCCTAGAACCTCCTGAATCAGGAGTTCAAAACTCGCTTCCGCCGCTTCAAATTGATAGCCTTCGCTTTCGAGATGCTTAATCCGCTCCAAAATTGTCCGACTCAGGGGATGCTGCCGATCCAACTCAAAGCCAAGTTCACTGGTTTTCGCCAAAATATTGCTGATGCCCGCCTGCTCAGAAATAATAATGCGCCGTTGATTGCCCACCCAATGCGGCTCAATATGCTCGTAGGTACGGGGGTTGCGCTGCACGGCACTGACGTGAATTCCCCCCTTATGGGCAAAGGCCGACAGCCCCACGTAGGGCGCGTGATCATCGGGGGCAAGGTTGACAATTTCACTCACGTGGCGGCTCACTTCTGTGAGGGTTGCCAACTGCTCTGGGGTGACACAGTCATAGCCCAGTTTCAATTGCAGATTGGGAATCAGGGTGCACAGATTGGCATTGCCGCAGCGTTCGCCATAGCCATTGATCGTTCCCTGCACCATTCGCACCCCCGCTTGAACCGCCGCAAGGGCATTGGCTACGGCTGTGCCAGCATCGTTGTGGGTGTGAATGCCCAAGCAGTCCAAGGCACCAAAATGCGCCACCACCTCGGCGACCACTGCCTGAATTTGATGGGGCAGACAACCGCCATTGGTATCGCAGAGAACTAACCAATCGGCACCCGCCGCTAAAGCGGTTTCAAGAGTTTGTAGCGCATAGTCGGGGTTGGCAAAGTAACCGTCAAACCAATGCTCGGCATCGTAGATCACCCGTCGCCCATGGGATTTCAAGAACTGAATGGAATCGGCAATCATGGCGCAGTTTTCGGCCAAGGTGGTCTTGAGGCCGTCGGTGACATGCAGATCCCAAGATTTGCCAAAGAGTGTCACCCAGCGGGTACCGGCCGCTAGAATCGGCTCAAACATTGGCTCTTCTGCGGCCTTGCGGCCGGGGCGACGAGTAGCACAAAAAGCAACGATTTCTGCCTGTTGGAGGGGCGTTTCCTGCAACTGCCAAAAAAACTGTACGTCCTTGGGATTGGCGCCCGGCCAGCCCCCCTCAATAAAAGGAATCCCTAGGCGATCCAGTTGACGAGCAATCCGCAGTTTATCTTCGAGGGAGAGGGAAAGACCTTCCCGCTGGGCACCATCACGCAGGGTGGTATCGTACAGCCAAATTTTCACTGTGCTGACTCTCCCTTGGGACGCTCATAGTCATTGGCGTAGGCTTGCAGCAAAGAACTGACTTGGGAAAAGACCTCTTTGCCGGAGGTTTTGCCGATGGCCGATCGCTCCGGATGAAATTGTGGCCGTGCCATGCTGCGGTTAATGGCCTCTTGGACTTGGGCGCGAATCAGATCCATGAGTTCCTCTTCAGCCCGCTGGCGTTGATACTGTGCGCCCTCTTCGGTTGTGGCGTAGAGCGGGGGAAGGCGGTTGAGGGCGTAGGCGGCAATATCTCCCAAATCAAGGGCGCATTCTTGCTCTGCTTCAATGGCGGCAATGCGGGTAATTGCCTCGGTGAGCACCAATTCTTCCATAACGTTGATAAATTGCTTGCGGGGAACCGCCACCACTTGCCCCGTCAAGAGAGCACCCATAAGGCGATCCAACGCCATATAGTCTTCCACGGAGAGTTCGGTGGCTTTGTCGCAAATGCGTCCGACTTCTGCCTCCTGCGTTGGTGTGAGATAACCATTGCGCAGTGCTTGTTCAACAATCTCTTGAATCCCCATACGTGTTTCCGCTGTAATTGCTGTAGGGGCACTCCCCCACTCAAATTTAGTATATGCCGAGGAACTGCCAAGGGCAGGGGCAATTTTGCACTGTAGGTAGTCCATATTTTAGAAAAAGGCGGTAACGCTAAGATAACGATGAGAACTGTTGCAAAGAACTGCCAAATCCTACGAAATCTTCATACCTGTATAGCCAAGTGGTAAAATTGTCGTAGGAAATAATTAAAGGCTAGCAGTCGCCCACATCATTCTCATTTCTTCTTCTGTTGCAGCCTATGGTTGTTTGGTTGTCATCTTTTTTACATACCGTAGAGCCATTACTAGTACCAATTTGTTTTTGTGTTGCTTGGCTGCTGCTGGCAATCATGGCGTGGAATGTGTGGCAATTCACCCAAGAAGGGCTGGCGATCGCCCGCCGCTTACATCAAATTCCCTGTTCTCGCTGTCGTTTCTTTTCAGGAGACTATCGCCTCAAGTGTTCACTACATCCCGATTGGGCAGCAACGGAAGCCGCCATTCAATGTCCCGATTATCATTTTGAATAGAGGACTGAGAGACCGAATTTATTCCTACAGGGAGTTGGAAGAGGGGTCACCTTGTTACCACAGTATCCACAATTGGTCATCTCCACAGAGGCCAGCACCTATATCGTCCCTCTTACCCAAGGCAATTCATGGGTGATTGGTCGAGGTAAAGACTGCACAATTGTTTTAGCGGATCGCTGGTCTTCCCGTCGCCATGCCATGATTCAGCGTCTGGATAATGATGATTATTATCTCATTGATTTGGGGAGTCGTAATGGCTGTGTGCTAAATGGTCAAATGATTCAGGTGCCGACGCTCCTCAAAACGGGCGATCGCTTTATTATCGGCAAAACAACCCTTGAATTTCGTACCGATGAGGCTGTCTCCACCACCCCGCCGGATGCTCCTCTTGCCCTTCAACCCACCATTCTCATCATTCAACCCCCCGGCATTCAAGTACAAATTTGGCAAGAATTGCTGCGTAGTCAGGGGTTAGAAGTTATCGTTGAATCGGGGCAAATCAATAGCCGCCGCATTATTAGTGATTTTGTGACCGTGATGCAGCGCAACCCTGACCTGTTGCTCCTTGATTCGCAACTGGAAACCCCGGATATTGGTAACCTTTTGAATTGGATCAAGGCAACCTATCCCAAGCTGCGCAGTTTCATTATTGACCGCTACGACAACCACATTTCCCCCATGCAGCGACAATGGGCAGTAGAACATGGGGCAATTGATTGGCTGCCCGCACTGCCCGATGAAAATCTCACCATGTTTGGGGCAGAAATTGCGGCTCAATTACGGCGCATTCTCAAGGCCTTGGGACGCAACAAACTAGAGCAAGACAAGCTCGCAGTGGCTCTCTTGAATCTGCAATTGGCGACCAATGATGATTTGCCCTCCCAGTTGCTCAGTGAGTATGTCAATCGTCCGCCCTTTCCCCCTGAATAGTTGGCAGTTGATCCACCTGAAAATACTGGTGAAAGCGCTCAGTGACTTGGAGGATGTAGGAGCGACTTTGGCTATCCCGCCGCCGCTGAATAAACCCAAGGGTGAGGAGTTCTTGAATGTGTTGGTAGGCACTGGATCCCCGCAGTTCAATCACCTCTGCTTGGCGCATGGGGCCACGAAAAGCAATCAGGGCTAATGTGCGCTGTGCCGCAACCCCCAATTCAACGGGGACAAGGGACTGAACCAATTCTTGAAAGGCGGGCTTGAGTTGCAGGCTGTATCTATCGTCAATTTGGACAATTTCAAGGGCCGTTTGGCGATGGGCATAGTCGTTGAGTAGCTCAATCAGTGCCAGTTCAACGGCCTCAGGAGCAGTGGCGGCGAGGGTTGCTAGTTCAGAAAGGGTGAGGGGCTGCGCCTTCAGGTAGAGAATGGCCTCCACCCGCATCGTTAATGTACGCAGGTCAGTGTCCCTTTGCATAGCTATTGCCAGCGGAACAGGGCAGCTCCCCAAGTTAACCCCGCACCAAAGCCAGCGGTGGCAATTAAGTCTCCGGGTTGAATATGCCCCTGTTGAATCGGAGCCGTCAGGGCAAGGGGAATTGAGGCGGCTGAGGTATTGCCACACTGCCCCACATTGCTAATCACCTTTTCCTGAGGAATGCCCAAACGCTGGGCAACCGCGTCAAGAATGCGTTGGTTTGCCTGATGCAGCACCAGCCAATCAATGTCCTCAGCCGTACAGGCAGCGCGGTGGAGAGCTTTTTCAATCACTTCGGGAACTTGGGTGACGGCAAAGCGATAAACTTCACGGCCATTCATGGCAATGGGGGCAAAGCCCCCTTGGGCGATCGCCAGCTGCTCCCCTAGAGATTGAGGGGTTCCGGCAAAGGCAAGGGTGAGGTGCTCATTGAGACGGCCATCACTGCGCAGCTCAAAGCTCAAAAGCTGATCCACGTCACTCGCTTGCAACACCATTGCGCCGGCGCCATCGCCAAAGAGAATGCAGGTGCGGCGATCGCCCCAATCCACCCAGCGCGACAGAATATCACCACCAATGACCAAGGCACTGCGGTAGGCACCGGTGCGCAAATACTGAGCCGCCGTAACCAAGGCAAAAAGGAAGCCAGAACAGGCAGCCGTTAAGTCAAAAGCCACGGCATTTAGCGCACCAATGCGAGTTTGCACCAAGCAGGCGGTGCCAAAGAGATCATCGGGCGTAGAGGTAGCCAAGATGATTAAATCGACTGCTGTGGGTTCTAGGCCGGCCATCTGTAGGGCTGCGCCTGCCGCTTCGCTGGCCAAATCCACAAGGCGCTGGTCAGGAGCTGCCACGTGCCGTTCTTGAATGCCGGTACGGGATTGAATCCACTCATCAGACGTATCCACAAGGGCACTGAGGTGGGCATTGGTCAAGCATTGACGGGGGATTGCCGCGCCCACGCCGCTAAATTTAACGCCCTGCACAGCCACTAAGCCTGATCCTCAACGGCAACGGCATGCTGGTAACAAGCTTGAATCCGCTCTGAAACGCGATGATCCACCGCTTCTTTGGCCAAGCGAATGGCATTAAAAATCGAAGGTGCTTGGGAACTGCCATGGCTAATGATGCAGATGCCATCCACACCCAAGAGGAGGCCACCGCCATGTTCGGCATGATCAATGCGCTGTTTAATTTTGCGGAGATTGGGACGCAGCAGCGCCGTACCCAGTTGCCCGCGCCAGCCCCGAGGTAGCTCTTCGCGGAGAATTTGGACGAGGACACTACCCAAGGATTCAGCAAATTTAAGCAGAACATTGCCAACAAAGCCATCACAGACCACGACATCAAATTGTCCCGACAGGACATCGCGGCCTTCGGCATTGCCCAAAAAGGAGATTTGGCGATTTTGCCGCAGCAGTTGATGTGCCTTTAGGGCCAGATCATTGCCTTTGCAGTCCTCTTCGCCAATATTAAGCAAGCCCACCTTGGGATCTTCGACATCCAAGACGTACTGGCTGTAGATCGAACCCATGACCGCAAATTGCTCAAGGTATTTCGGGCGGCAGTCCACATTGGCACCGACATCGAGGACAAGAACGGATTTGCCGGGGATGAGGGTGGGTAAGACGGCACCAATGGCGGGGCGATCAATGCCAGGGAGTCGACCCAAGCGCAATAGCGCCGCAGCCATCGCTGCCCCTGAGTGACCAGCGGAAACAACCGCATCAGCCGCACCCGCTTTGACCAGATCCATCGCCACGTTAATTGAGGCCTTGGGTTTCTTTTTCAGGGCGCTCAGGGGTTCTTCCCCCATTTCCACAACATCACTCGCTTCGACAATTTGGGTCTTGGCTGTGGGGGCATGTTCATTGAGGTAGCGCTGAATGGGCACCGGATCACCCACAAGGAGGATATCGGCGTCTAATTCTTCACTGGCTCTGAGGGCACCGGCAACAATCTCATCGGGAGCATAGTCACCCCCCATGGCATCCACAGCAATCCGTGCACGAGTCATTGGCTGAACTCTTACGAGAAAATCCTTCAGAATTTTAGCAGATGACAGCCCTTTTCCTAAGAATGGCCAACAGCCAACACCGTCGGAATCAGTGTAGGACAGCCTTGGATGCAACTTCTAGGGATGGAACCCTAGATCAGTGCCTGTGCCGTTGTGGACATGGGCCAGTTGTTCATACTTACGGGCATGCTGACGTAGATCGGCGGCCTCAGTGTCACTCACTTCCCGCACCACCTTAGCGGGAATGCCCACAACCAAAGAGCGGGGGGGGACATCTTTGCTCACCACTGCCCCTGCACCGACAATACTGCCCGCTCCAACTCGAACGCCATTGAGAATCACGGCGCCAATGCCAATTAAGCAGCCATCTTCCACGGTTGCGCCATGAATCACCGCGCGATGCCCAACCGTCACCTCTTCCCCAAGGATCGTGGGTTGTCCCGGATCACCATGGAGGATGACGCCATCTTGAACATTGGTGTGGGCACCAATCTCGATGTACGCCACGTCACCGCGTAAAACAGCGCCATACCAAATGCTACAGCCTTCACCCAAGCGGACATCGCCAACAAGGGTGGCATTGGGGGCAATAAAGGCAGCGCGATCGCTGGCAACGGGGGGCCAAAAAGCACTAGGGGCAGTGATTACCATGGTTGATTCCAAGCATCAAAAAGCTAAACGACAGTTGCCAAATTGCGGGTAGGCCTGAAATGGGCTTACGGATTCGGGGTTGCTGGTGTCGTGGGTGCCGGTGAGGGTGTGACGGCTTCGGCGGTGGGGGGCACGGCTTCCTCGCGGGGGGGACGGCGTTCGGGCACTGGTAGATGGAAAAAGATCGCAGCCATGACGGCTAAGCTAGCAGCGCCAATCCCCAAGGGCATCAGTTGTTTGCGCAAAGGCACAGCAGGGGCGATCGCCTGCCGGGGGAGGGAATGGAATGTTGGTATCAGGGTAGGCAGTGTTTGGCTATCACTACAGAGTTGATCCAATGCCTCCACTAAATCCGCTAGCTGCAACCAAGTGAGCTGCACTTCTAGGGTTTCACCAGCGCCATTCTGGGCAGGGGTATCGGCATTTTCTGTAGGCGAGCCTTGCAATAGCTGGCGGGGAATATGCAGCACTACCTGATTAGAGGCCTGAATCTCGACCTGAATCGGGTACTGGGGCGATCGCCGTAACTTAACACCACTCAACCACGTTTGCGCTGCTGCAGGCACACTATTGAGCAATGCCACAAGGAATTCTTTCCCGCCCTTGACCCGCTGATTCTGGCCAATAATCTCCCACTCGCAGAGGGTGACAATATCCAACTGCTCTGCGCCGGCTTGACCACTCAGCCCTTCAATTCGCAGTGTGCAATTGGGCAATGAATACTGGCGTTGCAGCAGCATTAACTTACTTCCCCATCAAATAAACTAAACCAAAGGCGTTCCATGCCCTTTGTGCCTGCACAGAGCAGAAGTTGTGCCAACAGCTTTAGACCCAACTCATTGAGGGCTTGGTTATTTTTGTAGAGAAAGAGACCCGATCGCTGGAGGTTCATGCGTTTGCGAAAATGGCGGCGAAAGCGGTCTAAATACTCCGCCAAGGGGGCATAGGTTTCCGGGGGCAAATTTTGCGCCTGCAATTGATCCAACACCAAAAGTAAATGCCGCAGGATTGCCGTCTGCCGCCGCGCCACTTGCACAACCACTGCGGTGAGTGCCTTTGTTTCCGCTAAGGGCAAGGGGGTACGCTGGGTAATTTGGCGAAAGGGATTGGTGCAGCGAATTTGCCAAAATACGACCCGATTGGGGATCATCACTTGCAGTTGCAGATCTCGCAGCACTTGCAACATCAACTCAGAGGCATGCAAATCAACGCACTCTAGGGCAAGCAACAATAAGTCTAATTGCCAACGTGCCCGCCGAGGACACACACTCACCCCTTGGGGGTCGGGCAGTGCTGCCAACATCGGAGGTAATAGCTCAACTTCAGGGGATTCGATTGTTGCTGGCATTGAGTTTGCCGTTTCCATACTCTCTAGAGTGCTCACTATACAGCAATAATGACAGGACTCATGGTGAAATAGGCCTAAACGATCTTAGCCGTTTCTCCACTGACGACTGCCGCCTCTTTTTATATGTTGCCCACTGCGCTGATTTTTCGAAAAGCAGGCTAGACTTGAGGAGAACCACATGATTGTGAGGTTGCAATGAGTCAAGAGATTCCCCCCCCAGAAGCTTATGTGGTGCTTGGACTCGCTCATTGTTTTGTGCAGGTGGAGGGAAAACTCCAGCCCGTAGAGGTGATTGAGCCGATTCCCTCAGCGGCGTTGGAAGCCTTGCTCCATGGCTTGCCCACTTCTTATAGTGAAGCCCATGCCCTCACCTATGGTACAGCCCAAGATCCGCAGCAAGTGCAGCAGCAGTTTCCCCCCAGTGCCCATCTGTGTGATGACTATGGCGATCGCCTTGCAGCAGCCGCACGCACCTACATTGCCCGTCCCCAAAGTACCCGCCATATTCCCCTTGGCGAGACTTACCGCAACTTTAATACCTCCACAGAACGCAAACGGGTGCTCAACTCCGAGCGTATCGTTACCGCTGCCGACAATGTCAAACAACACGCCTACACCCACCAAGTCCTCTAACAAGTTGTCCTGATTCACGAAAGGAATGACCATGGTCAGTGAAGTGCAGCCCATCCCCGCAGCATCCCTTGACACGCCCCTAGAAAATGCGGTTGAGATTATTGAAACGGTGATTTCTAGTCTCCATCAGGGGGGCGCCCCCCTCGTTGGCCAAACGGACAGTGGCAAAATTTGGATGTTTCGCTATGGCAGTGCCGAGGTCTTTGTGCAGTTGAGTGGCCATACGGCGGAAGACTTTCTCACCATTTGGTCACCGGTACTGCCTCTGCCCGTAGCGGATGAATTGGCACTCTATCGTAAGCTCCTGACGTTGAACTGGCTCACCACCCTCGAGGCACACTTTGCCATTGCTGAAGACCAAGTCCAAGTCGTGGCTACCCGCACCCTAGGGGGGATTACTGCGGGTGAAATTTCCCGCCTAATTACGATTGTGGCGACACTCGCTGATGACTATGATGACGCCCTCAGGGCTGAGTTTAAGAGCTAATGAGGGCTTTCATATCCCGTACGGCTTGCACCATGCCCACAAGAACAGCGCGGCTGATAATCGTGTGGCCAATATTGAGTTCTTCAATGCCTTCAAGGCGGGCGATCGCCCCCACATTGGTGTAGGTCAGGCCATGGCCTGCATTCACCCGCAAGCCTAAGGATTTTGCCTGTTGGACACCATGAGCTAAAATTGCTAACTCTTGTTGTTGCGCCGCTTCCCCCTTGGCTTCGGCATAGCGACCGGTGTGCAGTTCAATAAATTGAGCCGTGGTTTTAGCGGCGGCTTCCAGTTGGGTCGGATCCGCGTCAATGAATAAACTCACAGGAATTCCTGCGCCTTGCAACGTTTGCACCACTTGGGTCAAGGGTTGCCGCTGACCCACCACATCTAGTCCCCCTTCGGTGGTGACTTCTTCGCGCCGCTCAGGTACCAACGTCACGTAATCTGGCCGAATGTCAAGGGCGATCGCCACCATTTCGGAAGTGGCAGCCATCTCTAGGTTCAAATGGGTGCGTACCGTTTGCCGCAGCAGGCGCACATCCCGCTCTTGAATATGGCGACGATCTTCCCGCAGATGTACGGTAATGCCATCAGCTCCCCCCAGTTCTGCCAAAACGGCTGCGGCTACGGGATCGGGTTCAACTGTGCGCCGCGCTTGGCGAATCGTTGCTACATGATCAATGTTGACCCCTAGGGTTGCCACTGCGATCGCTCCTTGTCGGAATAGAAGCCCAACCTTTCGGATAATACACCAAGGCAAGGTGCCATGTCGGTTGTCCGCGCTGGCCGTTTGCAACCTTTTGAGCCAGCCGATAGACTAACCCCCTAGGAGAGACAGGACAGTGGCTGATGACTTGGCGAGTACCCCGACGGCGGACTTTTGGCTGGTTTTATCCATGGCGAGGCGTGGATTGGCTGCTGTTAGGGGCTGTTTGGGCAACCACGGTCATTGGGGCGGTCTTCATCCACAGTAGTCAACTACACCTAGAGGAAAACGATAGTCTCCAGCATTTATTGGTGGGGGGGATGGGTACGATGCTTGCCCTGATCCTTGCCCGCGTTCCGGAATCGGTCTTTATGGGCAGTCATTGGGTCATCTACGGCCTGAGCTGTGCCCTGCTGCTAGCGGTTGATCTCGTGGGGGTCGAGGCCAAGGGAGCAGAGCGCTGGTTGGCGATTGGCGGCTTTAACCTGCAACCCTCGGAGTTTGCCAAAATCTCCCTCATTCTTACCCAAGCGGCACTGTTGCACCGCATTTCAGGCCACTCTCTGAAGGGCATTCTCAGTGTCTTTGCAGCCACCGCCCCCCCCTTTTTCCTAGTTTTGACGCAGCCGGATTTGGGCACGTCTCTTGTTTTCATTGCCATTACATTGACAATGCTCTACTGGGCGAATACCCCCGGCAGCTGGATTGTCTTGATGCTTTCCCCTTTGGTGGCAGCGATTCTCGTTGCCCTGCCTCTGCCCTACCAACTGAACCTGATCCTCTGGTTGGTGTGGACACTGGCGATGGCCGTCGTTGCATGGCGGAGCTTGCCCTTGGGCTGGGTCGGTGGCTTGGGGGGGCTGGTGCTCAATCTCGGCGGGGCTGGCTTGGGGCAGCTGCTTTGGAGCGTGCTCAAGGACTATCAAAAAACCCGTATTCTCATGTTTCTTGACCCCGACAAGGATCCCCTTGGGGCTGGCTACCACTTGATTCAATCGCGGATTGCCATTGGTGCTGGTGGGCTATGGGGGCGGGGCATTTTTCAAGGCACCCAGACCCAGTTGGGATTTATTCCCGAACAGCATACAGACTTTATTTTTTCAGCGATCGCTGAGGAGACGGGCTTCATTGGCAGTTTAGTTCTCCTATGCCTTTTTTGGTTAATCGGTTTGCGCTTATTGCAAATTGCCAATAGTGCCGGTCATGACTTTGGCTCGTTGCTGGCGATCGGTCTATTTGCCATGATCCTGTTTCAAGTGGTGGTGAATATTGGCATGACCATTGGTCTGCTCCCCGTGACAGGAATGCCGTTACCGCTGGTGAGTTATGGCCGCTCAGCCCTGCTGGCGACCTATCTTGGCTTAGGGATGGTGCTCTCCGTGGCGAATCATCGCCCGCGATCGCGCTACTAACCGAGGCGCTAGCGTCCTAGTTTATTCGGAATGCCCTCACAGCCACCGGGAATCGTTTCACGGGAACGGCTACCACTCCAAGCACAGCAATAGTAGCGTTGTTCTTCGGAGAGGTTCTTGACATTGGTAAAGTTGACATCCTCGACCACTGCACCTGTCTGCGCCCCAGTGCGAAAGTTGGGAGGATGCAGGCGATCGCGGGGGCTGGCCTGATCAGCGGTGCCATAAAAGAAGCGAACCCGACTGAGATCGGCATTGGTGAAATCCGCCCCCTGCAAAATCGCCCCTGCTAGGTTGGCTCGCGTCAAATTACAGTTGCGAAAGAGGGTGCCTGTGAGATTGGCATCACTCAATTCGGTCCAGCGCAAATCGGTACCACTGAGATCAGCGCCCGCTAGCATGCTGCCAAGGTTAATCACCCGCACACCATACTCAATGTCTTCCTCATAGCCACCCAGCCCATCAAAAATCGCCCGTCCCAGTCGGCGATCGCGCTTCAGCGGCGAGAGTAACTTTGCGCCTGACAAAAAGCGAATGATTTTGGCCTTGCCTTCGGCATCGAGTCCCCCCAAGATGGCGGCAGTGCGTCCCTCGGCGATCGCCCGCTCCGGCGGCCAATCCTCCAATAACCCCTCATCGTCAAGAATGAGATCGGCAATCCCTTGGAAATAACTGTCAATCGTTTGCTGTTGGGTAATGCGGTTTTGTTGCGTCGTCAAATCCCGCGAGATCACGTATTGTCGCCAAGCCACATAGGCGGCCAAGAGCGCCACCAAAATCTGTCCCAAAGCACCGAAGCCCTCCGCCAGTGCCCCCACCGCATCCCAATTCGTACCTTGAAAGCGTCCTCGAATCCAGTCCATGGCGCCAGTCATGGCAATGAGTGCCACCACCGTCAAACTCAGGCCCAGTGAGGCCAAAATGAACTGCCGTTGCTGTTCCGTGAGATCTTCAGTAAACCAGTGATAGGTCGAAGTCCAGACCAAGGGGAAACTCAGTCCCCCCAGCACCAAAGCAGCCACCACACCCACCGCATCCCAATCGAGTCCCCAAGCCAGCAAGACAGTGACCATGGCGATCGGCATCAACACCGAACGCAGAGACTGCCAACCCGTGCGCCAACGATTACGAGCGGCTAACACTTTACTGAGACGCAAAGCAGCCGCCGTTTGGTTGTCACGGAGGGTCATTTTGTCTTCGCCCATCAGGATTTGGCCTACAGTTCAGGAATTAACCCAATCATAATCAGATTTTTCTTCGTTACATCCATAGAAAGTTCCCCTTCTCCCCTTAGAGAAGGCTGTACAATAATTCATAAAGTTTTCAGAAAACGTTTTGGGAGGTTATGGGTATGGATTGGCGTGTCCTGATTGTCCTGTTACCTGTCCTACTGGCTGCGGGTTGGGCAGTTCGTAACATTCTGCCCTATGCTGTCAAGCAGTTTCAAAAGCTCCTGCAAAAAGCCAAAGCAGCCTAGGACATTGATACGGCTGTATCCTCTGTGGAATTGTTGGGCAAGCGCTCCCCAAGGAACCAGACTGAGTGTGATCTTGGTTTTACTTTGGGGAGACTTTTTTATAATAGGAAGTATATTGTTAACTTTTGTAAATTAGCTTTCAGGTTACTGCCATGCCTTCCCTCGAACAGCTTGCCCATCAACTGGAAAGTCCCAATTCCCGCGATCGCCTGCTGGCGCTAGCCGCGCTACGGGATGTCCCCTCTGCGGATGCCGTACCCCTGATTAAAAAAGTCCTTTGGGACGAAAATCTACAGATTCGCTCAATGGCTGTGTTTGCCCTTGGGGTTAAATCCACACCGGAGTGCTTTGACATTCTGGTGCAGTTGCTCGAGAGTGAACCGGATTATGGTATTCGTGCCGATGCTGCGGGTGCCTTGGGCTATCTCGAAGATGGGCGTGCCTTTGAACCGCTAGTGCGCGCCTTTTATGAAGACACCGATTGGTTAGTGCGCTTTAGTGCTGCTGTGGCGCTGGGCAATCTTAAGGATCCCCGCGCGGTGGATGTATTGCGCTCGGCGCTGAAAAGTCAGGAAGTCGTGATGCTCCAAGGGGCGATCGCCGCTCTGGGGGAAATTGGCGATCCCAGTGTTGTCGAAGATATTTTGCCCTTTGTGACCACAGAGGATTGGTTGGTACGGCAACGGCTCGCTGAAGCTCTGGGCAATCTCCCTAGCCCGAAAACCCAAGCCGCTTTGGAATACCTCGCTAAAGATGAGCATCCCCATGTGGCGACGGCAGCCCAGATTTCTTTGCAACGCTTGCAAGAGCGACTTTCCTCCGAAGTTCAGGGCCCTGGCAATTGAGATCAAACTTTTTTGCCCACTGCGGTTTCTGCCACAACTCTCTAAACTGGAAAGAAAGGCGCGGCATCCGCAGTAACCTATCTCTATGTCTATCCGAATTAAATTTCTTCCTTACCTCGTGGCAGTGCTGGTCGGGGTGGTGGGTGCGATTATTCTTTCACAACTACATTTTGCGCTCTGGTGGGAGCCAGACCTGCTGACCCAACCGCCCCCCATTGTCGAGGCAGAACCAGAAACCACTACTGTTCAGCCCTTACCCCCTCCCCAAACGCCAGCCAACCCGCAACCGAATGGGCTACGCATCAGTAATCAAACAGCCTTTCCGGTGCGCGTGGTGTTGCTCGCTGCCCGCGATCGCGCCCATCCTAATGAAGGAGCAGTTCACTGGGATTTTGCCCCCATGGAGGGCAGTATTAAGGGATTACTATTAACGCTGCCAGAGGGCAAGCTGGCACTTCAGTCAGGGGATATTGTCCTTGCTTTCACGCTGGATGGCTCCAAACGCTACTGGGGGCCCTATGTGATTGGTGAAAATAGCGAACTTCAGCGCGATCGCCAGACCCAAGAGTGGCAACTCACCCTCCGCCCCTAGCAGCAGGAAAACCAGAGGCAGAGGGCATCCCTTTTGTGATTGCTGTTTGAGTGTGGTTCTAGGGTGCTGCCTTAGCCATGGGTTTAGCCGCAGGGTGATGATTTTCTTGGGAGGTGGGGCGGGGTTGAATCACCCCATAGCCCCCATGATTGCGTTCATAGACCACGTTAATTTCTCCCGTATCGCGATTGCGGAAGACATAGAAGTCGTGATCCACCATTTCTAGGTGCTCAAGGGCTTCTTGGATACTCATGGGGGGCATGGCAAAGTATTTCATGCGCACGACTTGTTCGGGCAGTTGGGGGGTGCGATCGCCCACTAAGTCGGTCACCACTGCGGGCTCCACCACACTATTGGTGTCTTTAGCGCGGGACTTGTCTTGGCGTTTTTCTTTGAGTTTACGGAGTTTGCGCGCAATTTTGTCGGCAACGAGATCAATACTGGCGTAGAGATTTTCACTGCTTTCTTCGGCGCGAATGATGGAGCCATTGACAAAGAGGGTCACTTCAGCAGTTTGTTTGGGAGCGGTGCTACGGTTACGAGCCACGGACAGATGCACATCAACTTCATTAATCACATTTTGGAAATGATGGGTGGCTCGCTCAATTTTTTGGTTCACATAGCTGCGAATGCCATCCGTAATATCAATGTTTTTACCATGAATCACTAGCCTCATAGGGTTGCCTCCCCTGAGCAAAACAGATACATCTAAGGCTGATCTACTTCCACCCTAACATCTCCGTATCGGCGATTACAGGGTGTGCTGCCGCTCTTCACCTTTATTCGTGTTCTGTGATAATTCTTATCCTCTAGCTCTTGACAATCTGGCACCCCCTATGAAAACTGCCCTTGGTTGGCATTGTGCCTTGGGGATCATTCCCTACCGCGATGCTTGGCGCTGGCAACAGCAACTGGTGGCTGAGCGCTGCCACAATCCCACTGCCCGAGATGTCCTGCTCACTTTGGAGCATCCCCCCATCTACACCCTTGGTCAAGGGGCAACCACCGCCCACCTTCACTTTGATCCTGTGGCTACTGGCATTGAGGTATTGCGCATTGAGCGCGGAGGCGATGTCACCTACCACTGCCCCGGCCAATTGGTGGCTTACCCGATTTTGAATTTACGCCGCCACCGCTGCGATTTGCATTGGTATCTCCACCAGTTGGAGGAAGTTGTGATTCAAACCCTAGGGCACTATGGCATTAAAGGGGAGCGCGTTGCTGGCCTTACAGGTGTTTGGGTAGAGGGGTACAAGGTGGCCGCAATTGGGATCAAGGTGACCCGCTGGATTACCTTCCACGGCATTGCCCTCAATGTGGTGAACGATCTAAAGGGCTTTGGGCGCATTGTCCCCTGTGGCATTGGCGATCGCCCCGTCGGGAACCTACGGCAGTTTTGTGCCAACATTACCCTAGAGGAGGTGCGCCAGCAGTTTGTGACGGCCTTTGGCCGTGTTTTTGCCCTCGAATTTGCCCCCAAAGCCCTTGCCGATCTCCTGATCCCCATCTCTAGTTGACAAACTTTAATCTTTATTTCAGGAATCGGCTGTTATGAATTGGCAACTTTCGGGGCACAATTTAAGTCTAAGTAGATTAGGATACAGGCCAACTCCCTCTCACCTGCTAGGCTAACGCTATAGGAACCTCAGCTTTATCAGTGCGAGTCGTCATCTTCATCGCGATAAATCTTTTATCTACATTCTTCCTTGCCAAATACTGTTTAGAATCTGTGCTGCTATGATGAACTCCGCTTCCAAAACCCCATCCCCTACACCCACTGTTAGCACCGATATGGTGCGCACCTACCTACAGGAAATTGGACGCGTGCCGCTGCTGACCCATGAGCAGGAAATTATTCTGGGTAAACAAGTGCAGCAAATGATGGCACTGCGGGAAAAACGCGAGGCTCTCACCAAGGAACTGGGACGTGAACCAACCTTTGAAGAATGGGCGGCGGCCTCTCATCTCACGCCGGCGGAATTGCGCAATCTCCTTAAGCGCGGCGAACGCGCCAAGCAAAAAATGATTGAAGCCAACCTACGGCTGGTGGTTTCGGTGGCCAAGAAGTATCAAAAACGCAACCTTGAATTGCTGGACTTGGTGCAAGAGGGCACCCTTGGCCTTGAACGCGGTGTGGAAAAGTTTGATCCCACGCGCGGCTATAAGTTCTCTACCTATGCCTACTGGTGGATTCGTCAGGCCATTACGCGGGCGATCGCCCAACAGGGGCGAACCATTCGGCTGCCCATCCACATTACCGAGAAGCTGAACAAGATCAAACGCACCCAACGCGAATTGGCGCAAAAATTGGGACGGAGTGCAACCCCTGCTGAGGTGGCAGCAGCCCTAGAACTCGAACCGGAGCAAATTCGTGAATACCTGACCCTTGCGCGCCAACCCGTTTCCCTTGATCTGCGCGTTGGGGACAATCAGGACACTGAACTCGGTGAACTGCTCGAGGATGACAGTCTTTCGCCAGAGCAATTTACTACGGTGGAGTCCCTCCGCGATGATGTCAACCTGTGGCTGGCGGAACTTACCCCGCAACAACGGCAAGTCCTCACCCTGCGCTACGGGTTAGGGAATGGCCAAGAGCTGTCCCTTGCTAAGGTGGGTGAACAACTCAACCTCAGCCGTGAACGGGTGCGGCAACTGGAGCGGCAAGCCCTTGATCATCTGCGGCGGCGGCGCCAGCAAATGTATGAATACTTGGCCAGCTAAGGCGTGGATTGAGGCGCTTGATCTGCAACCCCATCCAGAGGGGGGCTATTTCCGTGAGGTCTATCGCTCAGCAGGGAGTATTCCCGCAGCGGTTTTGCCTTCAGGTTTTCAGGGGGGCGATCGCCCCTACTGTACGAGTATTTACTTTTTGCTCCCCTCCACGGCCTGTTCGCGACTGCACCGCATTGCCAGTGATGAACTGTGGCACTTTTACACGGGCAGTAGCCTGACGATTCATGTGATTCTACCAACGGGCGAGTATCAGCCCCTGCGCTTGGGGATGAATATCGATCAGGGGGAGCAATGGCAACAGGTGGTACCAGCGGGAGCATGGTTTGGAGCAACGGTGGATGCGCCAGACAGTTTTAGTCTTGTGGGGTGTACGGTGGCGCCGGGATTTGACTTTCGCGATTTTGAATTGGGCGATCGCCAGCAATTGCAGCAGCAGTTTCCTCAGCACCAGAGATTAATTGAACGCTTGACGCCCTAGACATTAAAGAGCGTTTGCAAGCGGCGACGAATCCACTGCAAGGGGGGCAGGCTTTTGATTTCTTGGGAGTTCACGAGGCCGAGTTCTTGGAGAACCTGTTGTCGTGCCGCTAGCTCGTGGGCAATCTCTTCCGCCAATTGGGGTTGAGCTTGCAGCAGGCGCTGTACCGCTGAACGATGCACCACAAATAGAACTGTTTCTTCTAACGCCCGCACTGTGGCCGATCGCGGCATTCCCGTTAGCACTGAAATTTCGCCAAAGAAATCGCCCTCATAGAGGGTGGCTAAGATTTGATCCAACTGCTCAGAGCGCACTTCCACTGATCCCTCAAGGACAATGTAAAAGGCATCCCCCGGATCGCCCTCAGAGCAGATAATTTCCCCCACACCATAAAATTGACGATTGCCCAACTCAATCAGCATTTGCAATTCCGCATTGGAACAGCAGGAAAAGCAACTGATATTGCGCAGTAGATCAGCAAGGGAGGGTTCGGTTTTGACCATTTCAGGAGCTACTGGCTCACTCACCGCTGTGGTTTCGGGCACACTGGCCACAGAACGGTGGTAGTAATGAGCCAAGGAGCGCAGTTCCCCCAAGTCGCGCAACCGCAAATCCAACTGGGGAAAAGGCACTTCAATCTGCCGCTGCCGTAATTCCTGCTCAATGAGAAAATTGAGGGCGCTTTTAATGGGTTCAGAATCTTGGGGGCGGTTAATCCACACCAGTAGTTCAAAGAGGTAGGCATTCTCGCCAAAACCGCGAAACCAAACGCTGGGGGGTGGGGTGAGCAGGACGCGCGGATCCTGACGGGCGGCACTGAGGAGCGCTTCGGTCACCAGAACCGTATCACTGCCATAGGCGACACTCACAGGGATATGGATACGGCTATCGGGACTACCGTAACTCCAGTTAACGACGTTCTTTTCAATAAAGCGGTTGTTGGGGACAATCACGTACTGGCTATCGTTGGTGCGGATAATCGTAGCGCGAATTGAAATTTTCTCCACCGTGCCCAGCAGGCCATCCACTTCAATAAAATCGCCGACTTTAATCGGATGTTCCAACAAAATCGCTAAACCGCTAATAAAGTTACTGGCGAGGGTTTGCAAACCAAAACCAAAACCGATCCCCAAGACCCCCGCTAACACCGTCAGGGAACTGAGGTCAATGCCCGCGGTTTGTAGAACAACAATAAAGCCAATAAAGCTGAGGCTATAGCTAACCACACGGGTGATGGTTTCTTGGCTACCGCGATCCACCCGTAACTGCATGAGAATCCGACTCTTGAGCCACTCGCTCACCCAGCGGGAGGTAAAAATCACTGCGAGGGAGAGAAAGAGAATTAAAAAGAGAAAGTTTAGGGTAATTTGCGTCCGCCCCAACTCCATAAAGGGGGTGTTAAACACCACGGCCACCCGTTTGAGGAGAAACTGAATCGTGCTATCGATGCGCTCATGCCAAGGGGAAAGACTTTGAACCGATTGCAGAATCCAAGATAAAACGAGTGCCCAGAGTAAAATCCGCAGCGTCAGGCGCAATAGACTAGCGCCAAGGGAGAGCCAAGGCTGGGATTGTTGGCTGGCTTTTTGGTCAAGCCGCTGTTGCAGTTGATGAATCCCCAAGTTCAGCAGCAGCCAGTCCGTGAGCATCGCAATGCCAACAATCCCCACAATTTGAGCCGCTTCAATGAACGCGACCCGCAGCCGTTGAGTTCGCGCCAGTTGAGCAATGAGAATACTTGAAGGGGCTGCTGCTAAAAATAAACTGAGGTACTTCATCATGGTCCTAAAGATTGTGCGCGAGCGGCTTTAATGACTGCCACCACGTCGGCATGTTTTCCATCCAACGCCCACACCAAAGCTGTCCAAGAATTCTGATCCTTGGCGTTGAGATCTGCACCTGCTGCAATCAGTTGTTTGACCGTAGCCGTCTCTCCTTTGGCTGCTGCGGCCATTAAGGGGGTCAAACCAAAGGTCGTTTGAGCGTTGACATTGGCACCGGCGGCTAACAGTTTCTCCACAATGGCGGTATGTCCACCGCCGGCAGCAGCCATCAATGGTGTCCAACCCTCGCTGTCCCCTTGGTTAACATCGACGCCGGCGACAATCAGGGCATTGACAATCTCCGTGTGCCCCAGTTCTGCTGCCAGTGCCAGCGCTTCCGTTTTCAACTCGATACCGTTGGCGATCGCCTCCTGGACAGCGGTCAGGTCTCCTTGCTCAATGGCGGTTTCAATTTCTGTCATTCCCTGCGTCATTGCCTGTAGCCTGCCTCTAATAAAGAAAAGATAATCTATCTGAGTTAAAATGAGGTCTGCATTGAGTTCAGGATCGCATGCAATGGATATTATCACGCTCGGTTGGGTGGGTGTTCTCAGTGTCTTTACGCTCTCGATCGCCTTTGTGGTGTGGGGTCGCCACGGCATGTAGCCACCTAGGACTGGGGCAATGACGGTTTCATTGGCGGATCTTCTGGTTCTGGTGGCCTTGCTGCTGCTGATTGTCGTCACTGGTGGCATTGGCTATCTGACTTTTGCGGAGTGGCGCGATCGCCGGCGGCTGCAAGCAGAGCAAAAAGAACAACGACGGGGGCGCAAGCGTTAATGGTTGCTCCTCTACGGCTTTTGGGCGATCGCCTCCTCAGTGCCCTGCAAACCGCACTTCCTTTAGATACCTATCCCCAGCCGCTCCTGCTGCCGGCCAGTCAAGCCAAGTTTGGCGACTATCAATCCAATGTTTGCCTGAGCCTCGCCAAGCAGGTGGGCAAAGCACCCCGTGAGCTAGCCCAAGAGGTGGTGGCACATCTCAATGTTGAGGATCTCTGTCAACCCGTCGAAATTGCTGGTCCGGGCTTTCTCAATTTTCGTCTCAAGCCAGACTTTCTGGCGCGCAGCCTGCAAGCCGCTATTGGGAGCGATCGCTTGGGGATTCCGCCAGCGCGAGAGCCACGCCGGGTGGTGGTTGATTTTTCTAGCCCCAACATTGCCAAGGAAATGCACGTGGGTCACCTGCGCTCCACGATTATTGGTGACTGCATTGCCCGCATTCTGGAGTTTCAAGGCCACAATGTCCTGCGGCTCAACCATGTGGGGGACTGGGGAACGCAGTTTGGCATGCTCATTGCCTACCTTGAGGAGGTTTATCCCGACGCCCTCACAACCGCCAATGCCCTTGACTTAGGTGACTTGGTGACATTCTACAAAAAGGCCAAGCAACGCTTTGACAGCGATCCAAACTTTCAGCAGAAGGCACGGCAGCAGGTGGTGGCACTCCAGCAGGGAGAAGAACAGAGTCGCCGCGCTTGGCAACTGCTGTGTGAGCAATCCCGCCGCGAGTTTCAAAAGATCTACGATCTGCTGGATATTGAACTCACCGAACGAGGGGAGTCCTTCTACAATCCCTTTTTGCCCGCGGTGATTGAGGACTTAGCCGCTCTTGGCCTCGTGGTGGAGGATCAGGGGGCAAAGGTCGTCTTCTTGGAAGGTTTCACCAATAAAGAGGGGCAGCCCCAACCCTTAATTATTCAGAAGTCCGATGGGGGCTACAACTACGCGACCACGGATTTAGCCGCCCTGCGCTACCGCATTGACAAAGACCGAGCAGATTGGATTATCTATGTTACCGATGTTGGGCAGTCCACCCACTTTGCCCAAGTCTTTCAAGTGGCGCAGCGCGCGGGTTGGGTGCCGCCCCATGTCACGTTAACCCATGTCCCCTTTGGCTTAGTGTTGGGGGAAGATGGCAAACGCTTGAAAACCCGTTCTGGGGAAACGATTCGCCTGATGGATTTGTTGACGGAGGCGATCGCCCGCAGTCGAGCGGATTTAGAACAGCGCCTTGCCACTGAAGGCCGTCGTGAATCTCCAGAATTCATTGACACCGTGGCACGGGCGATCGGTATCGGTGCTGTCAAATACGCAGATCTTAGCCAAAACCGCAACAGTAACTACGTCTTTAGCTACGACAAGATGCTCTCCCTACAGGGGAATACCGCTCCCTATTTGTTCTATGCCTATGTGCGTGTCCAAGGACTGACCCGGCGCGGCGACATTGATTGGCGCACCCTCTCACCAGATACCCCCCTTTTCCTAGAGGATGAAACAGAGCAAAACTTGGCCAAGCACCTTGTGCAACTGGAGGAAACCCTCGACCTTGTGAGCGCTGAGCTATTGCCCAACCGCCTCTGCCAATACCTCTTTGAACTGAGCCAGCTTTTCAACCAGTTCTACGATCGCTGTCCCATCCTCTCGGCAACTGAGCCAACGAAGCAATCCCGTCTCACCCTTGCCTATCTTACTGCTCAGACTCTGAAGCTAGGACTATCCCTACTGGGGATTCGGGTTTTGGATCGGATTTAGCGCCTTCTCGCTATACTGGGGCGCAGCACCACTGTTGTTTCTGGAATTTTCTAGAGTGAGGGAAGCCTGTTCTCTAACCTTTTGCTGGCGGTGATTTTCCTGCTGATATGGCCGCACATGTATCTCATGCAGTTTTATTTTCGGCTATTTCGCCGTGAGTTACCCAACAGCCTAGAACTGGGCGCTTTGTTCATCATGTTCGTCATGGCAGGGGGGACAGGTCTCGGTCTGCTAGGGGGTATCGCCGTGGGTTTGGGTCTATTGCCGTGGCTTTGGCCTGAGTTGGGTCAACTATGGCAAGGGTTAACGGTGGTCGCGATCTATTTTGTGAATTCGCTGATCTGGTTTGAACTCGGCTATCGCTGGGGTCAGTGGGAAGCAAAGCGTTAAGTCTCTTCACAGTGTTGAGCCTGTTCTATTCATGGGAAAAGGGCTGTAAGATACATTGGTTGTTTGTGCGATCGCGACAGCACAATGATTAAAAATGATATTTGGATTCGAGCCATGGCGGCTCAGGGCATGATTCAGCCTTTTGAACCGACACTGGTGCGGCGGGTGGCTGAGCAGCCCGTGATTAGTTTTGGCCTTTCTTCCTACGGTTACGATATTCGCCTCAGCCCGAAGGAGTTTCGTATCTTTCGCCATGTGCCGGGGACGGTGGTGGATCCCAAAAACTTTAACCCGGCAAATCTGGAATCTGCGCCCCTCCATGAAGATGCCAATGGTGCCTTCTTTATTTTGCCCGCCCATTCCTACGGTCTTGGGGTGGCGCTAGAACGCCTACAGGTTCCTGAAAATGTCACGGTTCTGTGTATTGGTAAAAGCTCCTATGCCCGTGCGGGGATTATTGCTAACCTGACACCGGCAGAGGCGGGCTGGCGAGGCCATCTGACCTTAGAATTCTCAAATTCTTCCAGTGCAGACTGTCGCATCTATGCCAATGAGGGAGTGGTGCAATTGCTCTTTTTTGAGGGTGAACCCTGCGATGTCAGTTATGAAACGCGGCGGGGCAAATACCAAGATCAGCCGGAGGCCGTCACATTGGCACGGGTTTGAGTGAGTTGCTGCAACAGCCGTTGGGGTCCATGGTGTCCCCATTGATAGCCCTGCTGAAGATAGGGGTCTAGGCGGCGGCGAATCTGTTGGTAGCCCCAGAAGATCACTCCCCCCTGGAGGACAACAGTCGTATTGACTCCCCAGAGTTCACTGCCGAAGGTCAAGCCTTGCCAACTGGAAAGATAAATCGCCGCATACCACAGTAAGACAAACTGACTCAGACTCCCAAAGGCCGGTAGGGGAAAGGGCACGGCATAGGCTTGGCACGCTTTGCGGATATAGGCAAGGGTACTGATTATCGCCAGCACGACATCGAAAAATCCCCCCGGCAGCAGCAGGCTACCCACCATCTGTGCGGTTAACCAAGACCATGCCGACGTGTCTTGCGTGCCAAGAGCTGCCCCGAGGTTCTGTTCAACTTGGCTGGCTTGGTGGAGAATTCGCAGGGCACGGGCTTGGGGAGCCTCCTGTTGTAACCACTGCTGAAGAAGCTGTCGCAGTTCTGGAATGCCTTGACCTGTTGTGCTGCTCACGGCAATACCTTCGGCCATTGGCGGGTAGAGATCCGCCTTGGTGAGAATGAGCTTGTGGGGAATCCTAAGGGTGTTTAGGCGATCGCGGGCTTGGCATTCGACGGGGGTAAGGCTGTCTTGGGTCACAAAAAGGACAAGATCGGCAGTCTCAACGGCACTCCATGTCATGCTTTCGCGGTTACTACCCGCGACTTCATCCAGCCCAGGGGTATCCGTGAGATCGACGATTTGATCTTGACAGTGCCAGCGAACCGTTCGCGGCCATCGAGTCGTGCCATGAAGGGCGCCCACAGGAAAAATCGCTTCGCCATAGAGGGCATTTAAAAGGGCGGACTTGCCGCGGCTCACTTGACCCAAGACAACAATGTGCCATGCACTCTGGTGGAGGCGATCGCGCAACTCATAGAGGGGCTGCCATTGGGCACTCAATTGGGGATGGTGCACCTGATGCCACGCGAGAAGTTCCTCTAGACATTTAGCCGTTATGTCTAGGATAGGGAGGCTACTCACGGCGAAGGAGCGACCAATTGGAGGCCACCACTAAACCAACCGCAGCAATTAAGACGACAGGAAAGGGAATTACCCACTGCCGTAGGTGCAATACGGCTTCGCTGAGCAGGAACAAAATAATAAAGCTGGCGATCGCAATCCCCATAGGCTAGCGACGGCGGCTGGGTTCTTCTAAAAAGAAGGCCTTTTCCCCACTGGGCAAGGTGGCATCGCGGAATGTTCGTACCCGTGCTAGGCGATCGCGCCCCCCGAGAATCGCATCCACTAACTTTGCCCCCCCGAGAATGGCTCGATCCAAACGGGTGATGAGTAGGCTTGCCCCGCTGAGGTTGGCGCTGCTCAGGTTGGCACCGCGTAAATTGGCAGCATTGAGGTTTGCCCCCCGCAGATCCGCTCCCTGAAGATTCCGACCCCGCAAGCGGGCATAGCTGAGATCACAGTTGGGGCAGTTGCCCGTGCGCCGCAGTTGTTCTAAATGGGCTGGATTGGCGGCCCAAGCAGGGGTACTGACTAGGAGCAGGAAAAGGGCAGGCGCAACCTTGGCAATCATCGCACTCTCTCAACGGTGTCTATACTGGACATCCTAACCTACGCCGGTTGTACCAGATTTTCAAGGCCATCCACCACCTTAGCCGAGAGAATTTTATCCCCTTGGCGCAGTTGCCGCAGGGTTTCTTCTCCCTCCACGACATAGCCAAAGACGGCATAGCGACCATCCAAAAGGTTCAGTCCTGCGGGGGTCAACTCCGGTTCAAAGAGCAAAAAGAAAAACTGCGAGGAACCACCATTGGGATCATCACTGGGTCGGGCTAAGGCAACGGTGCCATAGGCAGCAAACGGCAGCACAGGATGTTCGAGGTAACGACCCGCATCCTCAAGGGTGATGCCATAGAGGGGATACTTGTCGCCCTCCACCAGAATTTCAAGGGGAATGGCACGGTATTGGTTCGTTTCTGGATCAATAAAGCCCACCTCTGGCCCTGGGGGATCTCCTGCTTGCAGCACATAGGATTCCTCAGCACGGGTAAAGGGGAGGCCATCGTAGAAGTGGCGTTGTACTAAATCCACAAAGTTGCCGGCGGTCAGGGGGGCACTGTAACCATCGACAACAATCGTCAGGTTCCCCTTAGTAGTTTCCATTTCCACGGTGGCACGGCCCAGCAATCGCGGCAGGTGCTCGTAGCCCTTGGGAGGCGTATAGCTCACGTTTTGTACCATCATGGCCTCCAAGTCCCCCACTTTGTCGAGGGCAGCGGCTTTAGCGGGCAAGAGTTGGCTGCGATCTTTGGTTTTGGCGGCTTCCTGAAGTGTATCGAGGGAGGTCTCTAACTCCGCCAAGAGGGTTTTGGCCGCCTCCTGTTTCTCGGCAGGGATACTTTTGAGCAGTTCATCGGCGCGATCGCGAACAATGGCTTTCGCCTTGCTGATGTTACTGGCAATTTTTGACCACTGTTTGCCCCGCACCCAAAAAGAGATTTGTTCTAGATCCTTTTGCAGTTCTCGTACCGTTGGATTGTCAATCGGTAAGGCCCAACGGAGCAGCGCTTTGGGATCAGTAATGGCATTCCCTTGGGGCAGGGCAGCAATTAATGGATGGTCAACAGGCAGCGCGATCGCCAGTGGCGGCAGCAGGAAGGTTTCCAACCAGAGGAGCAGTATCACCAAAACAGCAAGCCAGCGTTTGCGTCGTTTCACCGTTTCTTCCCATGACCGTCTCCCCCCAGTGTATCGGACAGGGCGATCGCCCTCCAAGGGGGAGCTTTTCATTTTTATTTCATTTTCTTGAAGCTTCTGTGTTAGGCTGAGAATTATGAAAGGATTATGAAAATGGAAAATGCAATGCGGCAACTGAGTTGGTTATTGGTGGGAGTACTCGTAGTGGGGGGATGTGCCGCTCTTGCGCCTGAGCAGCGGGAAACAACTGGTCAAATGCAAACCGACCGGGATGAACGCCCCTTGGTGCTGACCACGTTTACAGTCCTTGCGGATATGGCACAAGCGGTGGCGGGCGATCGCCTGCGGGTGGAGTCACTCATTAAAGCGGGAGCGGAAGTCCACGGCTATGAATTCACTCCTAGTGACCTTGTGCGGGGACAGGAAGCTGCCCTCATTTTAGAAAATGGCCTTGGCCTCGAACGCTGGGGCGATCGCTTCTACAACAGCCTACCGAATGTGCCCCGCGTCACGCTCACAGAGGGGATTACCCCCATTCCCATTCAAGAGGGGGCCTACCGCGGACAACCCAACCCCCATGCTTGGATGTCACCCCAAAATGCCCTGATTTATGTTGACAACATTCGCAAAGCGCTCACAGACCTCGATCCTGCTGGCGCGGAGATCTATGCCGCCAACGCCGCAGCCTATAAAGCCCAAATTCGCGCCCTTGATCAAGAGCTACGTCAAGCCCTAGCAGCCCTCCCCGCCAACAAACGCTACATCGTCACCTGTGAAGGTGCCTTCTCCTACCTAGCGCGGGACTATGACCTTGAGGAAGTGTATCTCTGGCCTGTGAATGCCGATGAGGAAGGGACGCCGCGACAAATGACACGGGTGATTGACATTGTGCGACGGCAACAGATTCCCGCTGTCTTTTGCGAAAGTACGGTTAATGCCGGTCCGCAACAACAGGTGGCGCGGGAGTCTGGCGCCACATTTGGCGGCATTTTCTATGTGGATTCCCTATCGTCCCCTGAGGGCAATGCCCCCACCTATCTTGAGCTCCTGCGCTACAACATCCACACCCTGATTCGCGGTCTCACCGGGAGGACAGCCTCATGATTTCTAGCCCTGCCATTGATTTACAAGATGTGACGGTGGCCTATCATCGCCATCTTGCCCTCCATGGGGCAACGCTGCAACTGCCCGCCGGCACGATCTGTGGGGTGGTGGGCATGAATGGGGCGGGTAAATCCACCCTTTTCAAGGCCATCATGGGGTTTGTCAAGCCGATCCGAGGTCAGGTGCGCATTCATGGCTTACCCCGACAGCAGGTACAACGGCAGTCCTTGGTGGCCTATGTCCCCCAGAGTGAAGATGTGGACTGGCAGTTTCCGCTGCGGGTTTGGGATGTCGTGATGATGGGGCGCTATGGCAAAATGAACTGGCTGCGCCAACCAACCGCGCGCGATCGCCAGCGGGTACGGGAAAGTCTAGAACAGGTGGAATTGTGGCCCTTGCGGCACCGCCAAATTGGCGAACTCTCCGGCGGACAAAAGAAGCGAATGTTCCTTGCCCGCGCCTTTGCCCAAGAAGCACAGGTGTTGCTCTTGGATGAACCCTTTGCGGGTGTGGATGTAAAAACGGAGAAACTGATTATTGATCTCCTCATGGCGGAGCGGGAGAAGGGGCACACGATTCTCATCTCCACCCACGATCTCTCCTCGATTACCACCTTTTGTGATCAGGTGGTGCTGGTGAACCGCAGCATCCTAGCCTATGGCCGCACCAGTGAGGTCTTTACCCCTGAAAATCTCGCGCGAGCCTTCGAGGGATCCCTGCGGATCCCCCGCCGCTGTGACTAGCCCCGACGAATCGGCGTACCACAGGGATAGGTGGCTACAGGTGCTGCAGGGGGCAGGTCTTTCACCTTGTGCTGAAGTTGCGCTTGCAGGTAGAGCTGCTGCAGGCGTTCGACCATTTCGCCGCGGCGATCGTAGAGGCGTTTGAGGGGACGGGGTTGACAACGATTGAGGCAGTAGGCGGTAAGGATGGGAAGAGCGATCGTGCTATCGGTGTAGCAGACTACGGTATCCCGCAACCCTTGGGGATCCACCTTGCCCCAACTGACGGCTTCACTGGGCACAGCGCCCGAGAGGCCACCCGTATCCGGCCGCGCATCGGTAATCTGAATAAAGTAATCGTGCCCCCGTTCCTCTAATCCCAAAACCTCGTGGATCTGTGGCTGGGTTTGCAGCAGGAAGTTTTTCGGACTCCCGCCACCAATAATGAGAGCGGCGCTCTTACCATTTCCCTCAGCGGCTTCGCGGGCAAAGTAAGCAATCGCAGCGGTTTCATTGACATCAATGGCGGGGTCAATGATCAGTTTCGACCCTTCGAGGGCGATCGCCGCCACATTCATACCAATGGAGCTATCACCGGGGGAGGAGGTGTAAATGGGCACCCCACACTCATAGGCCGTGGCCAAGAGACAGGAATGGGTTTGTCCCCGCTGCACTTCCAGTTCGCGGACATAGCGCCCTAGGTGATAGTGAAACTCGGCGGTGCCCATGCGGCGTTGGAAGGTTTCACTGCGCAGCACTTGCCGCAAAAACGCATCGGTTTCAAGGAGCACATCGTAGTCAAAGATAATGTCATAGATGCGGATTTTGCTTTCCTTGCGCAGTTGCACATCATCGACAAAAGGATGCGCCGCATAGAGATCCATGCCGAGGGCATAGTGAATATCGTGGTAGAGGTTTGCTCCAGTACTGATGATGTAATCAATAAACCCAGCGCGCACCAAAGGCGCCAGAGCCGAGATTCCCAAACCCGCAGGCGTCATCGCCCCTGAGAGGCTCAGACCAACCGTCACTTCTGGCCGAAACACCCGTTGGCTCAACAATTGGCAAATTTCCCGTAGCCGTGCTGAGTTATAGGCGGTGAAGTATTTATCAATGAGTTCTGTCAGGCTGATATTATCGGGAATGGGAGCAGGGGTAATGGGGGTAGCAAATGCAGACATCGGTCGTTCCTCGCAAGCTAATTCCACAGCAGGCGCAGCCGCTCAGGCGGGAACTACCCCAACCATAGCATTGCTTAACCCGCTGAGGGGTGTTTCATGATTTTGAATAGCTAAAAACTTAAAGTGCCGTAACAGGGCGGAACGTGCTCAACACTTCTGATCGACCCAGTTCACAACGGTGTGAACCTCCAGTTGCAGGCCGATCAGCTCATACTCGGTCCTTCGCAATTATCCACAACCGAGAGTGCAGGGATGGCTGCTCGCCGTTGGCGCAACCCCATTTCGAGATACCAAGTGGTGATGTTGGGATAGCCCATCAACGTCAATTGTTTCACTGTTGACAAGTCCCATGCCCTTACATTACGAGATCACTATAACACTTCATTACCTAATTTGCCGTGCGCCGTGCCTATTATGTTTTTGGTACTTGTTTCACCGTCTTCCTCATTCTCTACCTCTTGCGAGGAACCGGTTGGCTGACGATGCTGCCGGGAGGAATTTTCTTAATCCTTGCCATGGCCAGTTGGTTGACGGGACTTTGGTCGCTGCTCACCTTCTTGAAGCAGCGCTATTGACGCTTGGATAGCCTCGCTCTATAAGGCCACCGCTAGTTGCGGGGATTCTAGGGGCAGCGGTTGCAGGGGGACGGTCGTTGGTGTACTTGGCAATAGGGCGGTACGAAACTGGGGTGAGTTTCCATGCCAAAACTCGGCCATAAAGGCAGTGGCGTTGTTGGTAACGACATTGACCACAGGATGCAAGCCCAAAAACATGCCGCCAAAGGTAACGGCTAAATTGGGTAGAGAAATCAAGGCGACATTTTGATAGGTGCGCTCTAGGGCATCGCGGGCAATGGCCATGCCACGGCCAAGGGCAGACCAGTCGCCATCCAAGAGAACGACCACTTTGGCATTGGGGGCAAAGGTAGGGGGCTGCCAGCGAATCGGTAGCCATGTGGCTTCAGGACAGGAGCAGGTGTCACCAAAGCTAATCCAACCCACCCGCCGCCGCTTACCCACGAGGTAGGCCTGCAGATCGGTGAGGCGATCGCTCGTCAGATCGGTGGTGCCCTCAAGGGGCGAGCCTTGATCTTGCAGCAGATAGATATGAAGGCCAAGGTGTCGCAATTGCTGAATCAGGATTTGTGCCCGTTGGGGCTGGGGAAGACCTGCGCGCGCATCAATCACCAAGCTCTCTAGTTGTGCCAGTTGCTCTAAAGTACCAGCGGTGGGTAAATAGATCCCCTGTTGCACAGCAAATACCTGCGCCGAGAGCATTACCGTCCGCAGCGACAGTTGCACACCACTGCCAAAGTCAAATTGTAACGGGGCGATCGCTGGCCCATAGACTCCCGTAGCCAACCAGAGGGCACCACTGAGGGCAAGGGTTGGCAGCACCGCATGGCGCGCAAATTCCCCCTGTTGGTGAGCAAGAGCACTGTCATAGACCGGTTCAGTGTGCAGGAGATCCGTGATCAAGCCAAGGCGTGTTTGCCAGCCAGTACGCACTACCCGCAGCTGGACTTGTCCTGTCAGGATTTGACAGCCGGCATAGAGAGCATCGCCGGGACGACACACCCACACCTGTCGCGAGAATTCAAAATGGGCAGGCTCCACTTCCGCCAATCCAGCAACAACACTGCCATCTACGGGCACAACATCCCCCGGCCGCAGCCACAGGAGATCCCCCGCTTGTAACTCCTGACTTTCAATCGTCAGGGAATGTCCTTGGCGTTCCACCGTCAGGTGTTCGTAGTGAGCCATCAAGACACTGGGATATCGATGCAACTGTTGTCGTCGCTGGCGATCGCGCACATCTGCCCGTACCCCCACTAGGGCAGTCTTCAAAGCAGGCGCTAAGAACTGGCCATTGACGGTATGCAGTGCCATCCAGAGGCTATCGAGCAAATCCACATTCGGGGGATGCCCCTGACGCATCTGATGCCCCACCCGCTGAAACCACGGCCAAGCACTGGCCAAGACCGTTGCCCCAACCACCGCGAAGGGCAATTCCAAGGGCACACTGAGGAGCGAGACCCCCAAGGCCACCAAGGGCAGACCCAAGCGTTCCCAATCGGTTTCAAGGCGAGCATCGGCCTCGACTTGTGCTTCGTAATCTTCAAGGGCGATCGCATCCGCAGGAGCCGCACTCTCCGGCAAGGGCTGCGGCATGGCCACCATGGCTTGCTGAAAACAGTGATTCAAACTTTCATAGACCGCCGCTTCATGGAGCAAATGGGGTTGATACTCCACCACCACCGTTGCCGCTTGGGGATTGAGCCGTACCCGCTCGACAATGGCCAAAGACTCCAGCAACTGCACCAATAACTCTCCGTAGGCCGAATCTCGCTGCACACGCGGCACCCGAAATCGCACCCGTCCTGTTGTGGCATGGACAATTTGCTGCTCCATTAACGCTCCCATGAAGTTCAATCAAGACAGGTGACGCACCGTTTCTCGTGTGGCGTAATCCATAAAGCTATAGGCTAATGTTTCCAAAATCATTTCCCACCCTTCAGGTCTCGACAAATCAATACCTCTAACATCTACGATATAGATTGGATTTCCCTCTCGATCAAAAGCAATTGTATTTTCTTTTTCTGCGAAAATTATTTTCGGTGTTAGGCATCCTGTTACTTTTAATTTGTAGCCCGCTTTTTCACATATTTCCTCAAGTGTATAAATCATTTCATAGGAGTAACACCTTTTCTCATATTTTGGCGGTGGTATAAAAACGCGATATAGTTTTCTCATACTTCTAAATCGAGCAAAATTTGACTATTTTTCTGTGTTGACTTACGTAATGCACTTGCTTGTTGAGAATTGTTTTTGCACATTTCTAGATACTTTGAATTATCACTAATTGCCAATTTAATGAGTTTTATTTTTTCTTGATCTAAGTAGTTTTTCAAAATATCAATTCTTGGACTTTTCATCATGTTTAAGATGCGAATAATATCTCGCTTATCTTTATCCCCTTTTGATGAATGAAACCTGTCAGAATAAGCATCTAACTTAAGAATTAATAGATGCTCTAAACACGCACAGGGCAGATTATCAATAACTATTTTTTCTGCATTGACCTCACAAAAGGGTATAGCGAGATGATTATTTCTTTCAACATAGACATCAAATTCCCATCCATTCTTAATGAGCTGATACTTATTTAAGCGCCGGTTTGGTGTGATCTCTTCCAAATCTCGTAAATCTGCAAAATCAATAAGGGAGATGTAGAAGTCTCCATCATGACTGCTTTCAGCAAGATGCAATAGACCTTGGGATTTGCTATGCAGATAAACTGCGATTCCGCCAATAAAAATCGCACCGTCAGGGAACAGTTCAGCTAATTCTTGGCTGGTTTTAAGCAGTTCGTCCATCAGAAGCTTGCCAAAGGTTGTGGTCGTAATCGTACGCTGAGTAAGTCTACCTGTACGATAGCAAACTTGAGTCAAGCCACAAAGTTTTCCAAATAGCCTGTCAATCAGGAGACCATATCAGAAGGCTGTAGATCACTTCCTAGGTTAGAGGGGAGCACCTGAGATCAAAAACGAGCCATTGTCGCTTGACAAATCAAAGTCATAACGATTACACTTTAGGAAGTAAGGTTATGTAGAGGACTCCACCATGCTACCCAACCGTGAAGGGCAACGTGTTCCCGAAGTCACCTTTCGCACCCGTGAAGGCGATCAATGGGTCAATGTGACTACCAATGATTTGTTCAATGGCAAAACCGTTGTTGTGTTTGCTTTGCCGGGCGCTTTCACCCCTACCTGTTCTTCAACCCATCTCCCCGGCTACAACGAATTAGCACCCCTATTTCGTAACTGTGGCGTGGATGATATCCTCTGCATTTCCGTGAATGATGCCTTTGTCATGAATGAGTGGGGCAAAACCCAGCAAGCCGAGAATGTGCGCCTCATTCCCGATGGTAATGGTGAGTTTACCGCCGGCATGGGAATGCTTGTTGATAAGGAAGACCTTGGCTTTGGCAAGCGCTCTTGGCGTTATTCAATGTTGGTGAAGGATGGCGTCATCGAGAAAATGTTCATTGAACCCGAAGAACCCGGCGACCCCTTTAAGGTCTCGGATGCGGAAACGATGCTCTGCTACCTCAACCCCAGCTACAAGCGGCAATGTGTTTCTCTCTTTACAAAGCGGGGCTGTCCCTACTGCGCCAACGCCAAAACCATGCTGGCGCAAAAGGGCATTCACTACGATGAGATTGTCATCGGTGAGGGGGCTAGCCTGCGATCGCTCCAAGCAGTGACAGGGGCAACAACGGTTCCTCAAGTCTTTATTGACGGCCAATACATTGGCGGTTCGGAGGCACTGGCAGAGTACCTAGCGACCAATTGTTAAGGATCTTCGCTAAAGCAGCGGCAGGCAAGGATTTCACCCAAAAATGGAGAATGAACTGCCTGCATCCCCGCCATCTATGACAAAGCCACGCTTTTGGACACGCTTTTTCCTGTGCCTATTGTTCACTTTTTTACTGGTGGTGGGGCAGGCACAGTGGCCTTTAATGGCGCAAGATGCCCAAGTACCCCCAGCGGCGGCTGAGATTCAGGAATACCTAGTGATCCTCGATGGCGAAGTTTTGTTTGAGGTGCGTGAAGGCATTGGCTCCTTTACCCCCGAGGAACGGGCGGCAGCGATTCAACGCCGTATCCTGCAAGTGGCAGAGGATGAAGATATTCCCGTTGAGAGCATTACCATCAAAAGAGTGGGCGATCGCGACAATGTCAGCGTGGTTCAAGACAACCGCCCGCTCGTCACCATTACAAAAGCCGATGTGGGCGATCGCCTAGAAACGCAAGAAGAAATAGCGATTGAACTCGCCCAGCGCATTCGTGAGGCCATTACCCGTTATCGCCAAGATCGCGTTCCCCAAAACCTGCTCAAAAATACTGTTTTTGCAGTTTTAACAACGATTCTCACCCTGATCCTCTGTTCAGTGATTATTCGCATCTCCGGTAAGATTTTCCCGCCGGTAAGCCGCTGGGGTGGCGAGCGGATTCCCCCTTTACGCCTGCAAAATTTTGAGATTATTTCTCAGGAAACGGTTGAGCTTTGGCTATTGCGGATATTGCAGTTTACGCGGTTGGCGCTGCTGCTATTTATCCTCTATCTGTACCTGACGTTTGTTTTCAATCTCTTTCCTTGGACACGCGCCTTTGGCAAGAATTTTCTCAATCACTTCTTGGGTTCCCTTGAATTTATTCTCACGAGTATTGGCAACTATCTGCCTAATCTGGTGGCGATCGCCGTCATTGTGGCTATCACCTACTACATCTTGAAAGGGGTGCGGGCGATTTTTTATGCCCTTGAAACCGAGCGTTTGGTCATTCCGGGCTTCTACACCGATTGGGCAAAACCCACCTACAACCTGCTGCAAATTTTAATTATTGCTTTGGCGGCAGTCGTTGTCTTTCCCTACTTACCCGGCTTTGACTCCCCAGCCTTCCGAGGTATTTCTGTGTTTTTGGGGATTCTCTTTTCCTTGGGTTCCACCTCGGCGATCGCCAACGTGGTGGGTGGCGTCATTCTCATCTATACTCGCTCCTTTCAGGTGGGCGACCTCATTCAAATCGGCGATGTTAAGGGGATTGTGGTACAAAAAACGCTCCTTGTCACCCGTATTTGTGCCTTCAATAATCAAGTGATTACAGTTCCCAACTCGTCACTGCTCAACAGCACAGTCATCAATTACGCTGTAGCCATTCGGGAAATGGGTCAGCCCTTGATTTTGCAAACTACGATTACCCTTGGCTATGATGTCCCTTGGCGCGACGTTTATGCAGCCATGATTGAGGCGGGTCGCCGCACTACAAACATCCTCAATGATCCTGCCCCCTTTGTGTTGCAAATTGCCCTCAATGACTACCACATCGCCTATGAGCTGAATGTTTACACCCGTAACTGGAAGGGGCTACGCTATACCATTTCTGAATTGCATCAAAACCTCCAAGACGCCTGCAACGAAGCGGGTATCGAAATCATGTCACCAAGCTACTTGGCACTGCGGGATGGCAACACCAGCACGATTCCCAGCAACTACTTAGGGGATGACTATCTCCCCCCCGGCTTCCGCATTACGCTACCGAAATAGCTCAAGTCATTGAATCCGTTAACAAACTCTAAAACTGGATGGCAATCCCAAAAATCCTGTGCTAGAATCAAGCAAAATTGCTAGTTGTACTTCACTGCTACCATGGAAATCTCTAGTCTTTTGGAGGCTGCTCTCGAACACCTCAAGGCTGTAGATACTGCTGTTAACCAGATTACTAAACGCGATCCACAAATTCTTAACCAGCCTCACTTACAGGCAATACTCCAACAGTTTTACGATACCTACACCGAAGCCAAAGAACGGCTAGAACATCCCACCTTTCGCATTGCTACTATTGGCACTACATCTTCAGGTAAATCTACCCTTGTTAATGCCCTTATTGGTCGTAGAATTGCGCCAATTGAAGCACAGCAAATGAGTGCAGGAATTTTACGCATTCATCACAGCCTTCAAAATAGATTAGTCATTAATCCCACGATTGGTTGGCAAAACCTCACTGATGAGGATATCTACAGTAAGATTAAGGAGTGCATGACTCGTTACCATGAAAGAAAAAAAGTAGAGTCCGACCTTCCCTTCCCTGAAATTGAGGTCTATTGCCCAATTTTGCCAGTCATAGATCGCTTAAAAATTGGACTACCAGAGAGCGTGAACATCGAAATTCTTGACCTACCTGGCTTGGAATCAATTAACGATCAAAAAAACTTAAAGCTTATTCAGGATACCATCAAAGGCTGCTTTAGTATCGTTACAATTAATTATCAAGAAACAGATAGTGATAAACAGGAAACGCTTCTTAAAGAATTAAAAGACATTGTAGAGTGGTTTGGGGGAGACCCCAAAATGATGATTTTCATTCTAAATAAGATAGATAGCCGTACGAGTGAAGACGACTCAATAGAAAAGCGCATTCAGAACTTGAAGGCACAAATACAAACAACCCTAGGGCTAGGCACACCACCTGAAATCATTCCAATGACAGCACTATTCCTCTACTATGCACAGCTAATTCATGCTTACTCAGAATCAGCCTATCAATTGGATATTCTAGAAAACCTGCTGCATGATTGTGCAAACATTTTTACAAGAGAAGAAAAATATAATGAAGAAATAGCTAATTTCTATGATGATCTAAGACGGAAATCTCGTCGTAAAACAGCACTTACATCAGAAGAATCTAAAAAACTTTTAGACTATGCCTTGAATATAAGTGGCAGCAAGATATTTTGGCAAACTTTAAGTAAATACTGTCAGTCATCATTTCGGCAAAGTGTTCTTGCACCCATTTTATTAGATTTCATTAACAAATCTAAAAATCTTCAAGCAGAGATAGGTACTGCTCTTGAAATTAAACGTAAAATCTCAATTGAAGAAATTGAAGAAGAAAAGCAAGAAATCGAAACCAAACAGAAAGAAATTCAAAAAAAGATAGAAGAAACTTTTGAAGAATTCAGTAACAAACTAAATCAGTTAAGTAATGTGATGATATCTAAAAGTACTGAAACTGAAAAAAGAAGCAAGATAAAAGAGTTAAGACTTCCTGAGCAGTGTCAAGGAAATGTTACTAAAACAATTGACTTTCCAAGTGAAGTCAAGACAGATCTATCAATTGAAATTTTAAGTCCTGTAAATCAATACTTGAGAGGCTCTAGAAATTATGATAGCCATAGTTTACCTAAGTCATACGATAATTTAAGGCAAATTCTTCAACCCCATCTATTCAATCGTGTTCTTCAAAATTGCCAAAACCTTAGTGAAGTTATTGACAAAAGCATCGATATTCTAATTAATGTTTTAGATGCGGATGACAACACAAAAAATCAAATAATTAACCAAGTAGAGGAGGCAATTGAGGGAGCTATTATTGTACTTAATTTTGATATAGAAGAAGCTTGTCAAGAACGAACTAGGTTTCTCATTCAAGCCCATCGCTCCACTCTTGAAAACTTTGCTAACTCCTACAGCCAAATTACTCTTGATAACTTGATCCATAAAATAAATGAAATTTTACCTCAATTGAGTATTGCAGAACGTATTAAGACTAGTATTGAAGCTGCTCGATCTTATCCTAATGTAGATGATCTTTTGAAAAACTTGTCAATAGCCAAAAGAATATCTATCCCTATTTCCAATCTTAAAGACACGGGGGAAGCTGCTGCAGGCGGTGCATTCTTGGCAGGAATGACTGGGGCTTTACTAGGTCTAATCTTTGGCCTTACAACTGCAGGGGTTGGTGCAGCTATTGGGTTTGGCTTAGGTGCAGCAGCTGGCTCTAGTATTGATCGTGACAATAGAATAAAAGAAATCAAAGATTTAAAACTAACAATTATTAACAAGCTTTATGAAAATTGGGAATCATCATTAGGGGCGTCTGAATTTAACAATAAAGTTGTTGAAGCGATCACAAGATGGGTTACAGCAATAATAGATGACTTAAGAGAAAGGATTCAAGAAACAGTAAAACAAGTTTCCGAAACATCAATAGAATACTTAGATAGCCAACGTCATGAAATAGAGCAAAAAAGACAAAAAAATGAAGATGAGTTAGATTACTTAAATCAGCAGAATAATTTGATAATTGATAATCTGACTAAATTAAAGAAAATAGCTGGGGTTGAATCTGTGTAATCTGAGTTTAGCTTATCTACTGTCTTATGAAGGTTAAGGGTATGAATTTTTTCAGTTTTAGTCTCAATCTTTTAGTGATTAGTGCAGGTGTAGTATTAGTTTTAGTTGCTGGGAGTATTTTATTAGATATCATAAAAAACAACTTGCCTTCTGAAAGAAATCTATTTCTGATTTTAGCAATTCGCGAATCAGATCGTAAATTTATTGAGAATATTAGTAAATCTCTAGATAAGCAAAGTTGCAACCTTCTCCTTCGGAAAGTGAAATATATCTATAGCTGTTCTAACCAAGATTGCGATATAATTTGGACAAATAAAAAAATAATAAATGAAAAAGACTGTAGGGAAACAGATTTCTTTTTAGTCAAAATCAAGCTAGATCCTAGTGTTTCCTCGATTGATTTCAGAAATAAAGCAAAAAGCTTGATTGATTTAGAAGAAGCACTTTCTCAGTTAGTTGGTAATGCAACGGTAGAAGAGATTTCAAAAGCAGTTGATCCTGAAATCATTGATCGGTACTTTACTAAGGTAGGGTAACATCATACAATTTCCGCTCACAGTCACTTTTGACGTTACTCCAGACATTCTGAATGGGCTTTTTAGTGGTGAGTTGCTACGCACAGGAGGAGTGATCTGTGAGGCTGCAATGGGTCAAATTGTCAAACACTTGAGTCACAACTATTACTGAAGCAAGGTTCCCTAGCAGTGGTTCAAGAAGCGCACGCTCTTCTTCAGGAGCAGATACCTCAGTGTCGAGAAATCGTTCAGCAGTGGTGCTTAGCGCTGCTTCCTACAGAGCGACCTCAACTCTATAGTGCCTATGCCTACCAAGCACCACAGTTCCAAAAGGAAATTCCAGCCGAGAGGGTGCAGCGACTCCTGCGCCTTTCCCTCCAAGATAATGCACTTACACCCCAACAGCGCTACAACCGTGAACGGGATGTGAGAGTTGAGTTTGCGATGACCTATTTTGGACAACTGCCACCGTCATGGTTCCAGACTCAGATTGCCTATGCAGAATTCCTCGACTGGCTACTTGCTAGGCTAGGCTTAGGTAATGTTTGGAGCAGCGGATCATGAGTCTTCTTGGCAATATCATTTGGTTGATCTTTGGCGGCTTCCTGACGGGCATTGGCTATATGCTGGGCGGTGTGACGCTGTGCCTGACGATCATTGGCATTCCCTTTGGGATTAAAGCGATTCAACTGGGTTGGAGTGCTCTATTGCCCTTTGGAAAGCAAATTGTTGAAGCGCCCGATGCCAACAGCACCCTAACGATGATCTTTAATATCCTGTGGCTTTTGGTTGTGGGCTGGGGCATTGCCCTCAATCACCTCTTTTGGGGGTTGCTCTTGGCGGTGACGATTATTGGCCTGCCCTTTGCGCAGCAGCATTTCAAGCTGATGATTTTAGGATTACTGCCCTTTGGCCGTGAGTTGAAGTGATTACCAGTAATGGGGGGCTAGGGTGCCCCCTCGATGCTTACGCAAGCTTCAATTGCTGCAACGCAGACTGAAGCGGAAACAGATTGGGTCAGCCAACTGGAAGAAGATTCAACAGAAAGTGGCAAAGCTGCATGAACAGATTGCCCGCACCCGCAGGGACTTTCACTAGCGGGATGAGCGTCACTTGAGGATGCCAAAGTAGTAGGCGGCAACCAAGAAGTTAATGGCCAACAGCAGCACAGCCCAAAAGGTACGGAAAGCGTAGGTGGGTTTTGCAGATTTTGTTGCCATAGTTGACATCCTCTGGATAGGAAACGGCAATCCTATTATACGCCGGTAGTCTCCTGTATGCCGAGGGCGACGTGATATACTGCAAATCAAACCTAGCCGCGAGCTAGACTGCCTAGGGTATCAAAAAATAATCTAAAGCCCAAGATTGGTCTAAAGGTTGCTAGAGTATATTTTTAAGGCTACAAATTCGTTATAAGGGTTCTGTTTATGTCCAGTGCATTGTCCGTTACAGATGCCACCTTTGAAGAAGAAGTATTAAATAGCGATATTCCTGTACTGGTAGACTTTTGGGCGCCTTGGTGTGGACCCTGTCGTATGGTGGCTCCCGTTGTTGACGAAATTGCCAATGAGTATCAGGGCAGGGTCAAGGTTGTCAAGGTGAATACCGATGAAAACTCTAAGGTGGCCACCGACTACGGTATTCGCAGTATCCCAACACTGATGATTTTCAAGGGCGGCCAAAAGGTGGATATTTTGGTGGGTGCAGTACCCAAAACCAAAATTGAAGCAACCCTTGCCCAGTTCCTCTAAGCTGGATACGCCCCTACTGCTATGGTTCCTGTTGAGCCAGCGATCGTCATCCATGTCAATGGCACTCCTCACACCCTGAGGCGATCGCTCTCGATTCCAGAACTCTGTGACTTGCTCAACATTCACCCCCGCCTTGTTGCCATTGAATACAATGGTGAGATTTTACATCGGCAGTTTTGGGAAACCACCTATGTGCAGGCGGGCGATCGCTTGGAAATTGTCACGATTGTCGGTGGCGGCTGATGCGCGGGTGGCGATGGCCTCTAATTGCGCTACTGGTTTGTCTATGCACCCTCAGCCTCGGAAGCTGTGCTGGCCTAATTACGCCGCGTGGCAACCAATTGGTGACCGCCGTCACCTCAGACCCAAAAACCTTTAACTATGCCCTGAGCCAAGAGTCCCCCAATGTCTTTAGCTACCTTTATACAGGGTTAATTCAAGAAAATGGCCTCACGGGTGAGCTGGAGCCAGCCCTCGCTGAATCTTGGCAAATTAAGCCTGAAACCCTCGAGATTGTCTTTCAACTCAAGCCGAATCTGAAATGGTCGGATGGGATGCCCCTCACCAGTGAGGATGTGGTCTTCACCTACAATGAGATCTATTTCAATCCTGAGATTCCCACCAGTAGCCGCGATATTCTCCGTATTGGCCAGAAGGGGCTGCTGCCCGAAGTGACCGCCCAAGGCGATCGCCAAGTGACGTTTAAGCTCCCTGAACCCTTTGCGCCGTTTTTACGCAATACTGGCTTGCCGATTTTACCCGCCCATCTGCTGCGGCAAGCAGTACGAGAACGGGATAGCCAAGGGCGGTTGAAGTTTTTGTCCATGTGGGGAACTGATACGGATCCACGGCAAATTGTTGGCAATGGCCCTTTTGTCATGGATCGCTATGTGAATAGCCAGCGGTTGATTTTTCGGCGCAATCCCTTCTACTGGCGATCGCCCCTGCCCCATCTGGAACGCTTTATTTGGCAAATTGTGGAATCCACCGACACCGCCATGCTGCAATTTCGCTCGGGCGGTCTGGATCTATTTGCCGTCACCCCTGAGATGTTTTCCCTCCTCAAGCGGGAAGAAAAGCGCGGCCAGTTTCGCATCTACAACAGTGGGCCGAGTCCCAATACCCTTTTCCTTTCCTTTAATCTCAATCGCGGTCGCCGCAATGGCAAGCCCCTTGTGGATCCCGTGAAGTCCGAGTGGTTTAACGATGTGCGGTTCCGTCAGGCAGTGGCCTATGCCCTCGATCGCCAGCGGATGATTAACAACATTTACCAAGGTTTAGGGGCACCCCAACATTCCACCATTCCCGTCCAAAGTCCCTTTTACTTCTCCCCAGAGCAGGGACTGCCCACCTACCGTTACGATGTGGCCAAAGCCAAGGCATTACTGCAAGAGGCAGGCTTCCGCTACGACAATCAAGGTCGCCTCTTTGACGCTCAAGGGAACCGCGTCCGCTTTTCACTGATTACCAATGCGGGCAACAAAATCCGTGAGGCGATAGCGACACAAATTCAGCAGGACTTGGGGGCGATCGGCATGCAGGTGGATCTGCAATTTTTGGCCTTTGGCACCCTCGTGGATCGTCTCTCCAATTCCCTAGAGTGGGAAGCCCATATCCTCGGTTTTACGGGGGGTGGCAATGAACCCAATAGCGGTGCCAATATCTGGCGCGTGGATGGCCTTTTGCATACGTTCAATCAGCAACCGGCACCCAACCAACCGCCGATCACGGGTCGAGTGGTGGCCGACTGGGAGCAGCGCATTAGTGATCTCTATGTGCAGGGAGCACAGGAACTCAATCTAGAACGCCGCAAGCAAATCTACGCCGAAGCCCAGCGGCTGGCTCAGGAATATCTCCCCTTTATCTACTTGGTGAATCCCCTCTCCCTCACGGCTTTTCGCAATCATGTGGTGGGCGCGAATCCCACGGCGCTGGGGGGTGCCCTGTGGAATCTCGATGAACTGAAAGTGGAAATGGCAGCCATGGATTAGGCCTCTTCGGGTTTGGTCTCCGGTGGCACTTCGGTTCGGTTGTCTGCGGCTAACTGTACCTTGGCCTGTTGCCATAGGGCTTCCAGTTCTTCTAGGGTGTAAGTTTCAAGGGGGCGATCGATGGCCGCCTCAATACACTCCAAGCGTTGGATAAAGCGTTGGTAGGTTTGTTGCAGGGCATTCACAGGATCTAGTTGGCACCAGCGGGCAAGGTTAATCACACTAAAGAGCAGGTCTCCCAATTCCGCAGCCTGTTGCTCGGCATTCCCTTGCAAAAGGGCCTCCTGAAACTCCGCCAGCTCCTCGTAAAATTTCTCCCATGCACCGCTAATGGTTGGCCAATCTAGGCCAGCGCGACTGGCTCGCTCACCAATTTTCATACCCGCCATCAGGGGGGGCAGGGTACGGGCATAGCGTTGCAGCTTTTGACTCAGGGGGAGGCGGTCTTCAGTCCCTTTTTCAGCCGCTTTGATTTGCTCCCATTGATCGCGCACCTCTTGCGCAGTGGTGAGTGCCACTTCACCAAAGACATGGGGATGGCGGCGGATCAGCTTATTGGTAATCCCTTGAATAACTTGGGCGAGGGTAAATTGATCGGCTTCTTGAGCCAGTTGACTCTGGAGCACGACTTGCAGCAACAGGTCTCCCAATTCTTCGGCGATCGCCCCGGTGTCTCCCTCTTGAAGGGCATGGACAACTTCATAGGCCTCCTCAAGAACGTAGGGAATGAGGGTGGTGGGTGTTTGCTGCAAATCCCAAGGGCAGCCTCGCTCAGGATGGCGCAGTTCTCGAACCACGTCAATCAAGCGTTGAAATTGAATCAGTGCCTCTGGTAAGGGGGGTGGCACATACAGTTGTAGCGGGCAGGTGGCCTCTGTTAGTTCTGCCAATTCGCCAAGGGTGAGGAGTGTGCTCTGGTGTTGGGCGTCAATGAGTGTCAAGGGTGTCTCTAAAGGCCAGTGGTGGCGGAGGTGGTGTGCTAAGCGGTGGGCGATCGCCAGCGTCGGAATCTCCGTAATCAGACCCCCTTCAGGCAATTCTGTTGCTTCTGCCAAGACAGTTGCCGCCGACAAAACAGTTAAGGACATGGCCATAGGCGCAATCACTGGACGCTGCATCACGATTGTTTGCCTATCATCGCCAATTTCCTGATGTTCTTGCTAGGGGTCTCCTAAATGTTGCCCGTCAGGTGGCTGCCCTTAGGGTCAATTGAAAGGAGATAAACTAAGTGTAACGAAACATTTCTTTAGGCTAATCATGGCAGATTTTCTGTTGCGAGCAACGGCTGCGGCTGAAGGCATCCGTGCCGTGGGCGTCATTACCACTCAACTCACCGATGAAGCCCGCCAACGCCACCAACTCTCCTACGTTGCCACGGCTGCTTTGGGACGAACCATGGCCGCTGGCTTAATTCTCGCCTCTAGTTTCAAACAGCCCCAAGCACGGGTGAATGTGCGCATTCAAGGCAATGGCCCCCTAGGAACGGTTTTCGCGGATGCGGGTGCCGATGGCACGGTTCGCGGCTATGTGCAGTATCCCAGTGTTGAACTGCCTCCCAATGCCAAGGGCAAACTGGACGTGGGTGCGGCAGTGGGGCGTCAGGGGTATCTCTACGTCATCCACGATCTTGGCTACGGCTATCCCTATTCCAGTACGGTGGAGCTTGTCTCCGGGGAAATTGCCGAAGATGTCACCTACTACCTCGCCACTTCAGAGCAAACCCCCTCAGCCCTGATGTTAGGCGTTTTTGTTGAAGAGGCCGGGGTGACTGCCGCCGGTGGGTTGATGTTACAGGTGCTACCCAAAGCTGCCAATGATGAACACCTGATCGCCACCCTTGAAGAACGGGTGGCCAATCTCAAGGGCTTTACACCCCTGCTACAGGCGGGGCGGACACTGCCAGATATCTTTCAGGAACTCCTTGGGGATATGGACTTGCAACTCTTGCCCCAACGGCAAATGGTGCGCTTCCACTGTGGCTGTTCCCATGAACGGATGCTAGCGGCACTCAAGCTCCTAGGGGAGGCAGAATTAAAGGATATTCTAGCCACAGAGGCGAAGGCGGAAGCCACCTGTCAGTTCTGTAATGCTGTCTATTGGGCGGATCAGCCGATGTTGGAACAGTTGATTGCGGAGTTGGCCACTGCCTCAGTCTAAACCCTTGTTTCTGAGGAGTTTGCGTCATGTCCAGTGTGGTTGCGACTGCCCAACCCCCGTTGCATTTTCTCCCCCAGCGGTTTAGCTATCCAGTTTGGTGGACGGCGGCACGGCTCCTGCCCTTTTACATCCGCTACGGCCTTGGTCTCAATCGGGTGGAAGGGGTGAATGTCGAGACCCTTGCCCGTTATTACGAGCAGTTTCAGCGGGGACAGGTGCGGCTCCTCATTGCCTTTCGCCATCCTTGTACGGATGATCCTTTGGTGATGGGCTATTTGATGTGGCATCTATTGCCGCAAACAGCACGGCGGCTGGGCATTCGCTTGCGTCACCCCACGAATGGTTATTTTCTCTACGATCGCGGGATTCCCCTCTGGGCAGGGGAGCAAATTGGTTGGCTCTTCTCACGGTTGGGGGGGATTTCCATCATGCGCGGCAAGCTCGATAGCCAAGCCCTGCGATCGGCACGGGAGTTACTCTTGGAGGGACGATTTCCCCTAGCAGCAGCGCCGGAGGGGGCAACGAATGAACACAATGAACTGGTCGCACCTTTAGAGCCGGGCGTGGCACAACTGGGATTTTGGTGTCTGGAAGATTTGACGAAGGCGGGGCGATCGCTCCCTGTGGTCATTCTCCCCGTTGGCATTCAGTACAGCCTCAGTCAGCCCTCTTGGGAACGCATGGCCATGCTGATGGCACAACTGGAGAACCGCCTTGGCTGCCCCACCAATTCTCAGAGTACCGAACCGCAGGACCTCTACCGCCGCCTGCTCAATTTAGCGATGCACCTGCTGGATCGCCTAGAGACCTTTTATGCCACGTCCTACCGCCAAGATTTTCCCGAACTGCCCCCCTTTGACTCCCCCAATGCCGAATTGGCAGCACGGATTCAGCGACTCCTCAACAGTGCCCTTGTAGTGGCAGAGTCCTACTTTGGTCTTAAGGCCAGTGAAGATTTTGTGAGTCGCTGCCGACGGATTGAACAGGCCGCTTGGGAACGGATGTTTCGCGGTGATTTGGCACAACTGTCTGCCGTAGAGCGCTGTTTAGCCGATTGGTTGGCCGAGGAAGCCAATGTGCGATTACGTCATATGCGTCTTGCGGAGCGATTTACCTCGATTACGGGTAGCTATATCCGTGAGAAATTCACGATTGATCGCTTTGCCGATGTGGCACTGATCCTCTGGCGGACGTTTGATTGGTTAGAGGGAAAAAGCCCCAATGTGAATCGCTTGGTGGGCTTGCGGCAGGTGCGCCTCAGTGTCGGAGACCCCCTCAATTTAGAGAGCTATTGGCCGCTGTATCGTCGCGATCGCCAAGGGGCACGACAGGCCGTTAAGGAAGTCACTGACCAGATTCGCCAGCAATTTGAAGCGCTAATTGTGCCTACGGATTCTTAGAGGGATTCAAGCCAAACACAGGAGCGATCGCCCCTCTTGAAGCTGCTGCAGTGCCCTCAAAAGATCACTCGTCAGTTCTTGGGCAGCACTTTTGGGGTGGGTAACATTGTAATTGCCCGTACTCAAGGGAGCACCAATGATCACCTTGACCTCGCTTCCCCACTGCGGATAGGGCTGAGCATAATCGAGTAAAATCGGCAGAATCTGGATCGCTTCTTGACAGCGCTGAGCTGCCTGAAGGGCTAAACGCGCCAAGCCCGGCTTTAGGGGATGAATCTGGCGATCGCGAAAGATATTGCCCTCAGGAAAGACCACCAAGGCCTGTCCCCGCCGCAGGAGTTCCACACCTGTCCGCAAGGCACTCACCGAAGGCGCTTGGGTATTGACGGGAAAACCACCACACTGACCAATTACCCAGCCTTGCAGTCCCAGCATTTCATCGTGGGAGACCATGTAGTAGAGGTCGCGTCCACTCACCCGCCGTCCCGTCACATAGGGAATAATGAGCGCATCCCAACGGGAACGATGGGTGGGTGCCAAGATCACGGGCCCCCTTTTGGGTATCTGCTCCTGCCCTTGCACCTCAAGGGTACGAAAATAGCGCCGCAGGACAATATCCCCCACCAGACGGTACATCAGGGGAGTGAGGAGAGGCGAAATGTGGGGGAATGAAGACTTGACAGAATCTAGCATCAGGCGTGAAGAGTGAACCGGCTGTGACACACAAAGACTAGCCTCGGGCGATCGCCCCAATCTGGCTAGGGATGGCGAACCAGTTCGCAAATTGGCAAATTGAGTTCCAGTGAGTTATTGGCTTAGTTATTGGCAATACTCAGAATCCAAGTCCCGATATAACGCATCAGGGGAATATCGCCGGGGGAGCCAATGCGCGCATTGAAGTAGTACATCCCGCCATGATTGGGATTGCGCACATTGTTGAGGATCACTTGCACGGGCGTGCCTGCGGGAATGACCTCTGCGGGTACGATGTCAATGACGCGGTTATCGCGGTCAAGGGACACCTCCGCTAGTTCAATTTTTTGGCCAAGATTACGGCGGAATTGAAAAAAGCGATTCCCGCGATCGCCCCCCACCCGTACCTCGATACCCCTAGGATCAATAATGCCGTTGTAGTAATCGGGATAAGTAATGTTAATGCGATTAATCGCGACTTTTTGTTCCCCCAAGCGCAGCCAGTAGCGATCGCCCATAAAGCCGGGCGTACCGTTTTCTAAATGGTACTGGAGTTGCTGCCGTCCACTGGGACCATCTCCCCAAGTGAAGGTAAAACCCTGATTGACTTGAGCTCGCACAAGGGCAGGGGTCACAAGACCAAGACTACACCCCAACAGAATCAGAACCGGTAGGAAACGCTTCACCATAGACAACCCTATTACGACACACCACAGATACCTGACTTTCAGACGGGGAGGATTCGCTCAACGTTCCCCTACGGATCAGTCTGCTTAGTATCCTAACGGCAAAGACTCACCATTGCGAAGAAAAACTAAACTTTATTGAGAGATTTTTACTTAATTGCTGGTTTGCTGCACCAACTGAGCAAAGAATCCCCCCCGGCTGGCGACACTGGAGGGGGCATCCTTATCGGCCATCTGTACGGCCACAATTTCTGAGGTGAGGACAGTTAACTTCTTGCCCACTTGGCGATCGCACGTCAGTTCGAGGACAGTCGGGGTGCCACTGGCCATCGCCTGCTGAATTTGCTGATAGACTGCTGTCGCTGCGGCACTTTCCTTGCGTTCAATGCTCACGGGCATGGGGACATGACGCAGAATTAAATCAATCGTGTACATTGCGTTCTTTAATCACTCAGGCTAGGTTCGTATATTCTTCACTGTAAAACGCTGTGGCCAGAAAATCATCGGTGACTCAACGTACTTGTCCACTGTTGGTGGAGCGATCGCAATAGGGGCACATCCACATAGGTGGTCCAGCCCACTTCACCGCGAATCACTTGAAAGGGGTAGTCGGGTTCCCCTAAGCAATCCAAGACAAGCGCTGCATCCCGAAAATCATGATCCTTGGTGTAGTCGGTGATCGTGATAATGGTCGCTAGGCGACTGGCGGTGGCTGCCTGAATCCCATTGGCGGAATCCTCAAAGGCAAGGCACTCTTGGGGCGAGAGGCGCATTCTTTCAAGGGTGTAGAAGTAAATATCGGGCGCAGGTTTCTTGGCGGGCACCACATCCCCAGCGGCAATCACCTCAAACCAACTGACGCCATCAGCAGCAAGGGCATTTTCAAGGAGTGCGGTGACATTGGCAGGGGTGGTTGTGGTGGCGATCGCCAAACGTAATCCTGCTTCACGGGCTTCAGTGAGCAGCCGTTTCACCCCCGGCCGCAGGGGAATCGCCCCTTCTGCCAATAGCTCCGTATAGTAGCGGGTCTTCGCCTTGTGCAGGTCGGCAATCAGGGCATCCAAATTTTGGGGACGTGGCCAATCGGGACGAAAGCAATCAAGGTAATACTTCATGCGCTCCTTACCCCCCGCCACCGCCAGCAGTTGACCATAGAGGGGAATATCCCACTCCCAATCTAGGCCTGCCGCAGCAAAGGCTTTATTGAAGGCAATGCGATGGCCATCCCGCTCAGTGTCCGCCAAGGTGCCATCCACGTCAAAAATCAGGGCGTTGAGGTGAGCCATAGAGGGTTTTTACTCTACCCCTTTTAGGGGAAAACTTAATGGAATGACTGTAATTTTACCAGTCGTGCTCGCACTGCCTGATGATTGCCCACGGGTTCACGGAAGTGCCAAGTTTCCTCAGGGCCAAGGCCATAAACCTGTACCGAAACGGCGCCGACCCGCTGCCCTGCCTTGTCAAAAAGTTCAAAGTCCGCCTGAATCATGCGCAAGTGCTCTTCACTGTAGTTTTTCAGAACGCCCACAATAAACGGTGCACCGCCCTCGATGTGCCACTTAAAATCGGCCATAGTGACGCCTTGTTGCGCAAGGGTACCGCCAATCAAGTGCTGCATGCGTTGCTGTTGCTGCCACTGACCGAGATGATAGCTAAAGATCACTAGTAAACTCACAACCCCAGCGGCGATCGCCACCACCCACGGAGCCGAGGAAGCATACACAGGGGCAGCTAGGGCTGGGTTGGGGGGGCGTAGATCAATGACCTCTTCCCAATCGGGTTTAGGCGAACCTTGAATGCGGCCAATAATTTTAATGCGAGCAATATCGTCGAGGTGAAACTGTCCCAAGCGGGATTTGAGGAGACCCACCAAGGCAGAATAGTGGGCAACGGTGCCGGGGGGTTTGTTCAAAACAATGTTTAATTGGTTGCGAAACTGGTTCACCTGCACAACAACGGCGTGTTCTGAAAGCACATCCTGAAGTGTTTCGCGAATTTGCTCAACTTGTAGTAGCCCCATGCCCACAACCCCTACCCTGTGGCAACAGAATGACTGCTGGGAAACCTGTACCTACCGATGGTAAACCTACCGTTCTATGTGCCAGTGTACACAAAGTCCCAGTGATACCAATCTGTGAATTCACGGTATTTTACAGGTACGGTTCGCAGGCCGACAGCGATCGCAATGGCCACAACGCAATCCCCCTGCCTCAGTGGCAAAACCAAAGGCTTGGAGGAGAAACTGCCAGCGGCAGCCGCGGTGATAGAGAAACTCTTGCATCAACTGTTCTTGAGTGTCTTTGGGCGGCGGTGGCACCTGTGCTAAGGGTTGACAGCAATAGTGAAAAGGGTCTTGCCAGCGGAGTGCCCCCTGTTGATGCAGTAATGCTAGGGTCAGTTCCACCTCAGGAAAGTGTTGTCGCAGTTGCGGAAGATTACCCCTGAGGGGCAGATGCGTCTGAAGTGCCATGGCGCGATTGTAAGTATCTTGACTTTGGCGCTGAAAAAAGTGCCAACGCTGTTGATCTTCGCGATCTAAACCCCAGCGATCGCTCACCAAGGCCAGTGCCTGTGCTGGTTGGCCATCTCGCCCAGCGCGTCCCACCTCTTGGAGGTATTCACTGAGTTGCAGGGGTGGCTGATAGTGGCAAATCCAACACACATTGGGTTTATTCACCCCCATACCAAAGGCATTGGTACAGACCACAAAGGGTAGCTTATCCTGCAACCAATCGCTCTCAATTTGGCGTCGCTGTGCTGCCGGCAGTCCGCCATGGTAAGCGGTGGTGCGGTACCCCTGCTCCTGAAGCCAAGTGGCCAAGGTTTCACAGTCGCGGCGAGTGCGGGCATAGATCAAGCCTGAGGTTCTGCCCTGCTGCTTGAGAAATTGCTGGAGACAATGGCGGCGATACCCCCGACTCCACACAGAGCGTACGGCTAAATGGAGATTGGCACGATAGGGGCTGTGAATGATCTGCACAGGCTGCTCTAGACCTAAAACCTCAATGAGGGTGCGTTGGGCATTGGGATCGGCGGTAGCAGTAAAAGCAGCGATCGCCAGCCGGGGGTGCAGCGGTTTACATTGGCGCAGGGCAGGCCGCACCGTTCCCAAGCGACGATAAACGGGTCGAAAGCGATCGCCCCACTGTACAAGGCAATGGGCTTCATCCACAATCAAGCCATTGAGTTGAATCGGTGCTGCACAGAGGCACTGCCAAAGGGGGGTGGAAAATAGGGACTCCGGCGAAAGATACAGCAGGCGGTAGTGGGTTAGGCGCGAGAGAATCTGGCGGCGTTGGCGGCTGGGCAGTTCACTATGATAGGCTGCTGCCGCAAGACCCCGTTGCCGCAATTCAGTGATCTGATTTTCCATGAGGGCAAGCAGCGGCGAGATCACCAGCGTCAATCCGCCCTGAAGCACTGCTGGCAATTGAAAACAAAGACTTTTGCCCGCTCCGGTAGGGAGGACAATTAAGGCATCCCGCCGTTGTAAGAGTGCCGTCATCACCTCTGCTTGAGGCGATCGCAACTCAGAATAGCCCCAGTATTGTTGTAGGGCGGCCTGTATGAGATCTAAATCGGCATCCGGCATTGCACTGGCTTAAGCCTTGATGAGAAGTCTCAGCGTTGCAAAAAGCGGCACAGTCTTCTGGGAACAGCAAGAGGAGTGAATTTAGAATAATTTTAAGCAAGAAATCCTAGGATACCTAAGACCCTTTAGGCCTATCACTGTTGCCGAAGTGTAAAACGCTTATGGAGATGAACCTATGGGCATGAAATTTGTGCCGCTGGTATGCGTGGCAATGTTGGCAGCGGTGGTCGCTCCGGCAACTGCCCAAAGCCGCCGCCAACCCGTCAATCCCCAACAATTTCCTGTCAGTCAGCCCACCTTGCCGCAGGCTTTTGATCGTATTGATGGCAGTCAGGGGTACTGGCAAGATGATTCGATCGCTGGCGACGCGGCCTTTACGTTTGGGCTTCCCACCTATCGGGATAATGACATTGTGAATCGGGCACGGCGGATCAACTACGTTTCTACGGATGCGTGGTATCAGCAAAGCAATCAACCCCCTGTGCGCACCCGTGATCTTGATAGTCCCTTCTGTACCTCGATGTACGGTACGCCCTTTCCCTGCAATTTGATGGTGGAGTCGCCACTGCCGCCGCCGCAACAACCCTTCTTTGCCCCCCCACCCCCCCCAGCGGTGATGCCAGCTCCGCCGGTACGTGCCCTCTACTAGATTCAGCCGCAAAGTGAACCCGTGGGGGCACTGCCCCCTTTTTTGGTGTTTAAGGGGCGATCGCCAAAGAAAAAACTATAGCATCCGCTATGCAGTTCCATTAAAATAGATTGCAGTGGTTAAAAAGCATTAATAAATGTTTTCTTTTTCTTAAAAGTGTTCCCACTGAACCATTGGCGAACTTTTACTTTTCTGATTACGAGCGATCGCAAAACTTATCGTATATTTCTTTTTACCTTCTTTTTATCTTGTTACCTGTTGAAGGACTAGCTCTTGCTCCCTTGAATCCTGTCAAATTCTCTCCTATAGAATGTATAAAACCCATCGCCTATTCAAACTTCTATCAACGGTTCTTCTATTACACATACATCACTGATCTATAGGTTCTCCCTAATTATGCTTCCCCATCAAGAACGGCTCTCAATTTTTATCGATGGGAATAATATGTTCTATGCCCAGCAGAAAAATGGCTGGTTTTTTGATCCCCGTCGTGTTCTCGAATTTTTTACCCGTGACCCCAACATTGTATTGGTGAACGCCTTTTGGTACACCGGCCTCAAGGACATACAAGATCAGCGTTCGTTTCGCGATGCCCTCATTAACCTTGGCTATACGGTGCGCACAAAGCTGTTGAAGGAATATTACGACGAGACCCTAGGCAAGTATTACCAAAAGGCCAATTTAGACATTGAAATTGTGATTGATATGTTCAACACCGTCGGTCAGTACGATCGCGTGGTTCTCTTTAGTGGCGATGGCGATTTTGAGCGGGCGATCGAACTCCTGCGCTCTAAAAACACCCACATTACGGTTGTTTCCACCGAAGGCATGATTGCCCGTGAGCTGCGCAATGCCACCGATCGCTACATTGATTTGAACGAAATTCGACCCTTTATTGAAAAAACTGACTCGCAAAATCCCAACTAAAAAGCGCACCCAGCGATCGCCAGATGCGCAAGCAAATGAGGTGTTTTCTTAAGATGTCTAGAACAGGCCGAGAGTCAGCGACTTATCCAAGGGGAAAGCAGCACCGATCCCCAGCCATAGCGTCACCAATGTGCCAAAGAGGAAGACTGTCATGGCCACAGGACGACGGAAAGGATTCTGGAACTTGTTGACACTTTCAATGAAAGGAATCAGCATCAAGCCCAAGGGAATGGAGGCATTCATGAGCACCCCCAGCAGCTTGTTGGGCACCACCCGGAAAATCTGGAAGGTGGGATAGAGGTACCACTCCGGCAAAATTTCCAAGGGGGTGGCAAAGGGATCCGCTGGCTCACCGACCATGGCAGGATCCATCACCGCTAGACCGATCACAAGGGCGATCGTGCCCATAATCACCACGGGGAAGATATAGAGCAGGTCATTGGGCCAAGCGGGTTCGCCATAGTAGTTGTGGCCCATGCCTTTTTTCAGTTTTGCCCGCAGCGCCGGATTCGTTAAATCAGGCTTTTTCAAAACTTTTGCCATAAATCAATCGTTCTCCTAGAGGGTCAGCAAGGGGGGAGATTACTTGGAGCATAACAAGTGGAACCGCCGAAAAGAGCAGGCTCTGTTACATTTCTTGATGCTTGGCTTACAGGGGACCCGAAATGCCCTGCTTACGAATCATCAGGAAGTGCATCAGCATAAAGACGGCGATCGACCACGGCAGCACAAAGGTGTGCAAGCTATAGAAGCGAGTGAGTGTGGCTTGACCGACACTTTCACCACCGCGCATTAGTTCCACCAGTTGATCGCCCACCACGGGAATCGCCGCAGGGATACCGGAAACGATTTTGACCGCCCAGTAGCCCACTTGATCCCAAGGCAGGGAGTAGCCCGTGACCCCAAAGCTGACGGTAATCACCGCCAAGACCACACCCGTCACCCAAGTAAGTTCGCGGGGTTTCTTGAAGCCACCGGTAAGATAGACGCGGAAGACATGCAGAATCATCATCAAGACCATCATGCTGGCCGACCACTTGTGAATGGAGCGGATCAACCAGCCAAAGTTGACCTCATTCATGATGTACTGCACAGAGGCAAAGGCTTCAGCCACCGTCGGTTTGTAGTAAAACGTCATGGCAAAGCCCGTGGCAAATTGGATTAAAAAACAGGTGAGGGTAATGCCACCCAGACAGTAAAAAATGTTTACGTGAGGCGGCACATATTTGCTGGTGATGTCGTCAGCGATCGCCTGAATTTCGAGGCGTTCCTCAAACCAGTCGTAAACTTTGTTCATAACAGTGATTAGTCCTGCGAAACCGCTGCTTTACTTTGAAAAATGTAACATATGCCCTCTCAGACTTTCCATATTGAGTTACCGGCACTCTCAGGTTGATTGGCGCCACCGAGCGTCCGATAATAAAGTCTCAACAGCTTCAGGATGCTAACTTGGGGCTGTCTCCTCTGCTACCTTACTCACAACGACCGCTTGGGAGGCTTTGAGATGAATCTGTTGAAGAAACTCTTTGGTGCGATTTTTGGCCTATTGGGGGCAATCGCGAAACTCTTTGGTTTGGGCAAAAAGGGCGAGTTTTACATTGAATTAGATAAGAGCACGGCTGCCCCTGCTGCACCGCCAACCCCTACTAAAGCGGCAGAACCTGCCTCGACCCCTGAACCTGCTCCTGCTCCTCAACCCGCTCAACCCGTTGCCGCCGCACCCACCCCCGTTGCCACAGCTCCCGCAGAACCCACCCCCACCCCTGTCACCCCCAGTGTTCCCTACACCCGTTTTGCGCGGCGTCGTCCGGGGGCTAATATGGCTGCCTTCTTGAATATGGCGCGGCAAGTTCGTCCCTCTACCTAGGAAACCTCATCCACAGAGCATTGGATGTAAAGGGGCTGTTGATGTGGGAATGCCCCTTTTTTTGTGCAGGGTATCCTCTCTGCGCATTGCAAGATTCCCGCAGTTGCAGTAGCATGCTGACAAATTGTGAGGGTGTATAGCTATGGGTCAGAAGCCGTCAAGCGGATGGGCAGCTGCCAAGATTTTTGCAGGATTACTCCTCCTCTTTACCATTGGCGCCTGCGAGGCGGACACCACCACCACAACCCCAACGGGTGAGGGGCTGCGGATTGGCTCATTGTTGCCCTCAACCGGCGACTTAGCCTCGGTGGGAACCCCTATAGCTGAAGTTGTCCCCCTGCTGGTGGAAACGGTGAATGCCTGTGGTGGTGTTAATGGCCAGCCCGTCACGCTTATTGCTGCTGATGATCAATCCAATCCTGCCTCTGGGGCAGAAGCGATGACGAAGTTGGTGGAGATTGACCGAGTTGCCGGAGTCGTTGGTTCTTTTGGCAGTAGTGTCTCCAATGCCGCCGCCGATATTGCCACCCGCGGTCAAGTGATGCTAATTTCCCCCGGCAGTACGAGTACACTCCTGACTGAACGCGCCAAGAAAGGAGACTTTAACGGCTATTGGGCACGCACTGCTCCCCCCGACAATTACCAAGCCCAAGCCCTTGCCCAACTGGCCAAAGAACAGGGGTATCAACGAGTCGCCACCGTGGTGATCAACAATGACTATGGCCGCAGCTTTGAGCAGGAATTTACCCGCGCTTTCAAAGCCCTAGGGGGAACCGTGATCAATGAAGACCGCCCCACCCGTTATGATGAGCGGGCAACCACCTTCACAACAGAAGCCGCTGCCGCTTTTAGCGGGAACCCCGATGCGGTGGTGGCTATTTTGTATCCGGAAACGGGTAGCCTGCTCCTGAAATCCGCCTTTGAGCAAGGTCTCACCCAAAACGTGGCCATTCTCCTCACCGATGGCGTCAAGTCCGAAAGTTTCCCTGAGCAAGTGGGCCGTACTCCCGATGGCAAATACATTATTGCCGGTGCCAAGGGAACCGTTCCCGGCGCCGATGGTCAAGCCCTGAGTCGCCTGCGAGAACTGTGGCGTGCTAAAAAAGGGAGCGATCTGCCGGCCTTTGGTGCTCAGACTTGGGATGCCGCCGCGCTCCTTGTACTAGCTGCACAGGCCGCAGGACAAAATACGGGTGAAGGGATTCGCAGCAAATTGCGCGATGTGGCCAACGCACCGGGGGAAGAAGTGGATGATGTGTGCAAGGGACTGGCTTTACTGCGGGAAGGCAAAGAAATCAACTATCAAGGCGCCAGTGGCAATGTCGATATTGATGAAAATGGCGATGTTGTCGGGGTCTATGACATTTGGCAGGTCACTGATGACGGTAAATTAAAGGTAATTGGTCAAGTGAATCCCCAAAAACCCTAGGCATGGCAAGCACATTTTCCTTTGATATTGTGAGTGATTTTGACTGGCAAGAGCTGGTCAATGCAGTGGATCAAACGGAGCGAGAGATCAAAGCCCGCTATGACCTCAAGGATACCCAGACCACCCTTGAACTGACAAAAGAGGGACTGACAATTCACACCGATAGTGAATTTACGCTCAATTCAGTGCAAACGATTCTGCAACAGAAGGCGGCGAAGCGGCAGTTGTCTCTGAAAATTTTTGACTATGGGCCTGTGGAAGCAGCGGGTGGTCAACGGGTCAAACAGTTGATCAAATTGCGGCGCGGGATCAATTCAGAACTAGCCAAAGAGATTAGCAAGCTTATCCGCAATGAATTTAAGAAGGTGCAAGCCGCGATCCAAGGGGATGTGGTACGGGTCAGTGCCAAATCAAAGGATGATCTACAAGCAGTGATCCAGCGCCTGAAAACTGAGGATTACCCCGTGCCATTACAATTTACGAACTACCGCTAGGGGTTAAAGGGTCATGTTGGGGTCTGTATCGCTGGGAACGTTGGGGTTAATTGTCGGTTCACTGCTGACGGTGGTGGGAGTGGTGGCCTATGCCACAGGGAATGCCACCTTGAATCTAGCGGGCTTTTTCTACGGTGTGCCCCTGCTCTTAGGCGGCTTGGCACTCAAAGCGGCAGAACTCAAACCGGTGCCCTATCGTGAAGCCCCAACTCCAGAGGCGATCGCTGGCCGTGCCCAAGCAACCCCCACCCAAACGCAAATCCGTAAGGATGTCACCCGTTATCGTTACGGTCAAGAAGCACACTTAGATAGCACATTGGCCAGTTTAGGTCTGAGTCCCTCGGATGCCGAGCGTCCTGTCTTGGTGGCGATCGCCGAGACCTTAACAGACGGTGCTTATACATTAATTTTAGAATTTGACTCCCCGGCGGTTCCCCTTGAGGTGTGGCAATCGAAGCAAGCCAAGATGCAGACATTCTTTGGCCCCAATATTCGGGTAAGCATGACGGATCAGGGAAACAACCGTGTGGCAGTGGCGCTGATTCGCGAGTAAGCCTGTGGTCAACCCTGTTCCAGTTGCCTAAGATGATTGGTAAACCGTTTTGCCCTGAATTCAGGTGTTACGATAGCATCATCATTGCGGCATTCTAGCCTAAAGAGTAAGACTTTTTTGCAAGCAGTCTCCTCCTGACAACGCATTTTTGGAAACGGCGATTACGGCTATGGGTAAAGTCATTGGCATCGACCTTGGAACCACAAATAGTTGTGTGGCAGTCTTAGAAGGGGGGAATCCTGTCGTGATCCCCAGTGCCGAGGGTGGGCGCACCACCCCCAGTATTGTTGCCTTTGGCAAATCGGGCGAACGGTTGGTGGGTCAACTGGCGAAACGGCAAGCTGTCACCAATGCCGAGAACACGATTTTCAGTATCAAGCGGTTTATTGGTCGCCGCTGGGAGGAAACCGCTGAAGAACGGGGGCGCGTGCCCTATACCTGTGTGCCGGGTCGCGATGGCATGGTGGATGTGCAGATTCGCGATCGCACCTATACCCCCCAAGAAATTTCTGCCATGATCCTGCAAAAGCTGAAGCAGGATGCGGAAGCCTATCTGGGGGAACCCGTGACCCAAGCCGTCATTACTGTGCCAGCCTATTTTAGTGATGCGCAACGCCAAGCCACCAAAGATGCGGGGGCGATCGCTGGCCTTGAGGTAATGCGCATTATCAACGAGCCAACGGCGGCCTCCTTGGCCTACGGCATCGACAAGCAGGATCAAGATCAAACCATTTTGGTTTTTGACTTGGGCGGGGGCACCTTTGATGTCTCGATTCTGCAACTGGGGGATGGCGTCTTTGAGGTGCGCTCCACAGCGGGGAATAACCACCTAGGGGGCGATAATTTTGACGAATGTATTCTTGATTGGCTCTTGGCCTGTTTTAGGGAGCAGGAGGGGATCGATCTCTCGAAAGATAAAATGGCACTGCAACGCCTCCGCGAAGCGGCTGAAAAAGCCAAGGTGGAGTTATCGGGCACCCTGAGCACTTCCATTAACCTGCCCTTCATTACGGCTGATGAAACAGGGCCTAAGCACCTTGAAATGGAACTCACCCGCAGTAAGTTTGAGGAACTCTGCGCCCACTTGGTTCAGGCCACCCTCGAACCCATGCAGCAGGCGATCGCCGATGCCGGTTTGACGGTTCAAGAGATTGATCGGGTGTTACTTGTCGGTGGCTCAACCCGTATTCCTGCCATTCAGCAGTTGGTGAAGGAATTCTGTGGCAAAACTCCCGATCGCTCCGTTAATCCTGATGAAGCCGTTGCCGTAGGGGCAGCCATTCAAGGCGGCATTCTGGGCAAGGAAACAACGGTCAAAGATCTCCTGCTCCTAGATGTCACCCCGCTCTCTCTGGGGTTGGAAACTCTTGGCGGTGTCTTTACCAAAATCATCGAACGTAATACCACCCTCCCCACCAGTAAGACGCAGACCTTTTCCACCGCTACCGATGGCCAAACGGTCGTGGAAATTGCTGTCTATCAAGGGGAGCGCCCGATGGCAAAAGACAATAAACAACTGGCCTGCTTTGAGCTCACGGGCATTGCCCCTGCCCCTCGCGGCGTGCCGCAAATTGATGTCACGTTTGATATTGATGCCAACGGTATCCTGAGTGTGTCTGCCGTCGATCGCGCCACCGGTCGCCAACAAAGTGTGCGCATTACCAATCGCGGTGGCCTCAGCAGTATGGAAATCGAGCGCATGCGCCAAGAGGCAACGATTTATGCCCAAGCCGACCAAATCAAGAAAGAGATTGCCGAACTGCGCAACCAAGCCGATGCCCTGCTGTACAGCTATGAATCAACCATCAAAAACCATGGCATCACATTAACTCCCGATCTACGGGCACGGATTGAGCCGGTGGTTCAGAGTATGCAGGCAGCAATGGTGGATGACAATATTACCCCCGATGAAATTCGCAAGCGGATGGAAGCCCTGCAGCAGGCCTTGGTGACCTTGGGAACGGTGGTCTATCAACAAACCGCAGGCGGTTCCATGATGACCTCAACCCCGACAATGGGGGGTGCTACGATTAGTTCCCAAGCCACTCAAGTTTTAGATAGTGATGCCACAATAATCAGCGATAATGAAGAAACAGTTGTTTCAGATTATGAAGCGGTTGATTAATTTAGGTAACGGTGGCTATGGCTCGTGATTTCTATGAGATCTTAGGTGTCTCACGCTCTGCGGATGCTGAAGAATTAAAACGAGCCTATCGGCGCTTGGCTCGCAAGTATCACCCCGATGTCAACAAAGAACCGGGCGCTGAAGAAAAGTTCAAGGAAATCAACCGCGCCTACGAGGTGCTCTCGGATCCCCAAGCGCGAGCCAACTACGATCGCTTTGGTGAAGCCGGGGTCAGTGGCGTCGGGGCTGCTGGCTTCAGTGACTTTGGCATTGGTGACATGGGCGGCTTCGCCGATATTTTTGAAACCTTCTTTGGGGGTGGATTTGGTGGATTTACCAGCAGTGGGCGGCGGTCGCAGGGGCCAACCCGCGGTGAAGATCTGCGCTATGACCTCAAACTCGAGTTTCGCGAAGCGGTGTTTGGCGGTGAGAAAGAAATTCGCATTAATCATTTGGAAACCTGTAAAACCTGTCAAGGCACAGGGGCCAAACCCGGCACACGGCCAGTCACTTGTAGTACCTGTGGTGGCATCGGTCAAGTGCGGCGATCGGCACGCACTCCCTTCGGCAGTTTTACCCAATTGACCACCTGTCCGACCTGTGGCGGTTCGGGGGAAGTGATTGAATCTCGCTGTGAGTCCTGTGGTGGCCAAGGCCACATCCAAGTCAGCAAAAAATTGAAAATTACGATTCCTGCGGGGGTGGACAATGGCACCCGGCTGCGGGTCTCAGGGGAAGGAGATGCCGGTCTGCGCGGAGGCCCTCCCGGCGATCTCTATGTGTATCTGTTTGTCGAACCCGATCCTGAGTTTCAGCGCGAAGGCAACAACATCCTATCGCGGATTAAAATTAGCTACCTGCAAGCGATTCTTGGCTGTCGGATTCCCGTGAGTACCGTGGATGGCGAAGCAGAACTGAAGATTCCCGCAGGCACCCAACCCGGTACGGTGTTAATCCTAGAAGGCCGAGGCGTCCCCCGTGTGGGCAATCCCGTGGCGCGGGGCGATCACCTCATTACCGTTGATGTCGAAATTCCCACCCATATCACCCATGAAGAGCGAGAACTGCTGGAGAAATTGGCCAAGATTCGCGGCGAGCGTATGGGCAAAGGCGGTCTAGAGGGCTTCCTCGGCAGCTTATTTGGTGGTTAGGGCGCGTTGCCTAAAATAGAAAAAACCGTTGGGGGCGCTGGCCATGCTGACTGAGGTTTTGACAGCACTGGATCAAGGAAATTTCCAACAGGCAGAAAAATTGCTGGCCACCTTGCCTCCTGAGGACCCCCGTGTCCTCCTGTGCCGAGGTCAACTCTATCTCAAGACAGAGCGGCTAGAGGAGGCGGAGTCAGACTTTCGCCAATTACTGCGGCTGAACTGTGGCCCCAAGCTGACGCAAATGGCTCGGCGCGGCCTTGAAAAAATTGAGCAAATTCGCCAACAGCAGCGGCAACAGGCGATTTTAGCAACCCATGCTGTGGTGGGAGTCGAGCAGCAGGGCCTTCTGGTTTTGGAGGGGGTGGCTGGCTCTGAGCAGCGGACGATCCTTGCCCGTCTTTTGGCCACCATGTTTAAGATTGACCCCTACACGGCGCGACTGTTGATTCCGTCGCGGGGCTGGCGTTTGATCCGCACGGGCAATTTTGCGGAACTCACCGTCTATTGCCAAGAACTGAAACAGCAGGGGTTTACCCTCTTTTGTGTCCCCTTTGAGGCACTGACAGCCACACCCGTCTTGCAGGTGCGTTATTTTGCAGCCTTGGAGCCACAGCCGCGTGTGGTGTGTACCAGTTCGCTCTCGCCAGAGCCAGTGGAGTTAACGTTTACTTGGTCACAGGTCAGCCAGCGCGTGGAGGGGTTGCTGCCGATTTTTGAGCAAGTGTTCGATCGCGATCGCCAAGGAAAAGTCACCCGTAAAGAACAAATTCAGGATCATGCCCAGTGCTGTGATCTTCACCTGTTTCAGCAAAATCAAATCCTGCGCTTTTATCGCGGCGGTTACCAGTTTCACCAAGGGATTCCCCTCAATCAAGTGGCAGAGGTGATCCAGAGTGATCTGGAGTTGGATCAAAATACCTCATGGGTGAAGTGGCGGCAGTTATCGAGTCTGTGGCAGCAGCACTGTGGCGATCGCCCCGTGTGGCAAGACTTTACCAGTTTTGCTGAAACTGCTTTGGACTTTAGCGAACTCCTGAGTAAAATTCCCCCCCACATTAACCTCTTTCGCCGTGAAGACAGTCCTTGGGATGCCGCCTTCATGCTCTACAGCAGTTTGGCCTTTCACCGTGACCGCAGTGGCAGCAACCGCTAAGCTAGAAACAGAAGTCTGCTCGTGCGAGTATCTGTGTTGCACCGACTCCAACAAGCAATTAAAAATGATCTCATTGCTGGTCTGCTGGTGGTGATCCCGCTGGCAACAACGATTTGGCTATCGATTTCTGTCTCCAGTTGGGTCTTGGATCTCCTCACCCGTATTCCTAAGCAGGTGAACCCCTTCAAAACATGGCACCCCCTGTTGGTGGATCTGCTCAATGTGGCGGTGGGGATTTTGGTGCCCTTAACAGGGATCTTGCTCATTGGCTTGATGGCACGCAATATCTTTGGCCAGTGGCTGTTGAACACAGGTGAGAGCATTCTCAAGCGCATCCCTTTGGCGGGCACCATTTATAAGGTGCTGCAACAACTCCTAGAGACAATTCTGCGGGACTCGCGCGATCGCTTTCGCCGAGTGGTGCTCGTAGAATACCCGCGGTCGGGTCTGTGGGCCGTGGCCTTTGTCACTGGCACGATTAATGGTTCATTGCAAACGGTCTTTTCCGAGCCAATGTTGAGTCTATTTATCCCCTCGTCGCCTAACCCCACCACCGGTTGGTATGTGATTGCCAGTGAGCGGGATGTGCGAGATTTGGATATTTCGATCGAGGATGCCTTTAAGCTGATTATTTCCGGGGGGATTGTTACACCGGGATCAGTTCCGACCTCGACCCTGCCCCCCGCCCCTGCGTCGTTGCGTTAAGAACTCGTTTTTGAGGATTTACCCATGATTACTGCTCGTCGTGTTGCCCGTGAATTGGCGTTGCTCAGTGCCGCTCAAGTGTTACGCCAACCGAAACTGCTCGATGAAAGTGACTGCCGCAGCTTGATCCTGATGGCGGTACGGACGCTGGCGAGTGATGTGCGCGATACCCTCGAACAGGCCGGCACTGAACTTAGTGAAAGTCAGCGACTGCTCAACCATAGCGAGTTTCAGTTGCCCCACCTCGAAAAGGCACAGATGGTGCTTCAAGATGCCCTCAATCGGGCGGAAAAGGGCTTGAACAAAATAGGTGCTGCCCTCGATTTACCCGAAATTCTCTACTTTGCCCATCAAGAGGAAGTTCAAGCCTACGCGATCGCCCTACTGCGCAGTTTGCAGCGACACCAAACGGAGATTCAAGAACTGGTGAATCGCTCAATGGTGGATTGGCAACTGGAGCGACTGACGCACTTAGATCGCGCCATTATTGAAATGGCCGTCGCAGAGATGCGCTATCTTGACGTGGCCAAGCCAGTGGCCATCAACGAGGCGATCGAACTGGCCAAACGCTACAGCGACCAAGGTAGTCATCGCTTTATCAATGGTGTGCTGCGGCGGATCAGTGAGGCCCTTGACACGGCTCAAGCGGCCACTGGTAACTGAAACGACTGCCACAATTGCTGCCGCCCCAATTCCACATCCTCAGGCCGACATTGCCAGTGGGGATGGGCACTCATCACTAAACTTTCGAGGGTTTCGCGATCAAAGAGATGCCAAACAGGGGCACCGGCAACAGGGTGGGCGATCGCCAAGAGATTTTCAGCCACGCAGTGAATTTCTAAACAGGTGGCTGCTCGCTGAATTTGCAACTGCTGCCCCGGTAGGAGTGATCGCACCGCCTCCATAATCTCCCGTAGTTCCGAGATGCTCTGGACACAGACCCCCGGAATGGCCACCCGCTGCTGGGGATCCCCATTGACTTGCAGCCAATAATGACGGCTGGGATCAATTCCCAGAAGCCAAGGATCAACATCATCTAAGCGATAACGGGGAGCCAAGGAGAGTCCGTGCATCATTTATCCATTTCCTAAATTACAGCATTGATATCTGGCGATCGCAAGGGATCACTCTCGTATATGTAGTGTGATAAGTCTCCTTTATTTGATCAATCAAAGTTAATAATGCTTAATCTTTTGCCCATAGTTGTTAACAAAGCGCCGTTTTGCCCCCAGCAAGATCACTGTTTTGTTGCGGCAGCTACAGTTATCCGAGAGAAAATGGTTAAAATGAAGTTAAGAATAGGTTAACCCCTGAGAAAAAGGATAGGTAAGCAATGAATAAATACGAATTTTTACATCCCTACAGCCGTTACCACGGTGAGTTTACACCCGAAAACTTTTTATTTGATGCCAACTTACAGGAGTTTGCGACTCGAGTGAGCTACATTTCCAGTCTCGAAAACAGTGGCAAGCTTTCCCCTCAGGAAGCCTATGAGCAAATTAAACGCCTTTGGCAAGAACTGAAAGCAACCAAAAAAGCGCTGCTAGATACGGCGCCCCCTAGCTAGGCTTGGAGGCGATGGAGTGTCTCCCGAATCAAGTCGGTCGGTACCTGATCAAAAATGTCCACATGGCCAATGGCGGTGGGGAGAATAAATCGCACCTGTTGCGCCTGAACCTTCTTGTCATGCTGTAGCAGTGCCAGCAGTCCCTCCACATCAAAGTAAGCCGGGATTGTGGTCGGCAACTTTGCCTTGAGAATCAATGCCCGTTGGGCAGCGGCGGCTTCTGCTGACCAGTACCCCAAGGCCACCGCCAGTTCCCCAGCGGCAATCATGCCAATGGCCACAGCCTCGCCGTGATTCAAAAGGCGATAGTTGCCCATACTTTCAAGGGCATGGCCAATGGTGTGCCCGTAATTCAAAATGGCCCGCAGTCCGGTTTCGCGCTCATCCTTGCTAACCACATCCACCTTCGCTTGGCAGGAACGCTGTAGGATTTGAAGCAACTGCTCAGCAGGCACAGCAGCCATGCGATCCAAACGCGGCAGCTGACTCAACAAATCAAACAGCTCAGTATCCCAAATCACACCATACTTAATCACCTCTGCCATACCAGCCCGGAATTCTCTGGGGGGCAGGGTTGCCAAAACATCGGGATCAATGACCACAAGACGAGGTTGATGAAAGGCTCCAATGAGATTTTTGCCCTGGGGATGGTTCACCCCTGTTTTCCCACCAATCGCCGCATCCACCATCGCCAAGAGACTGGTGGGAATCTGAACCACGGCAATCCCCCGCAGCCAAGTCGCCGCCGCAAAGCCAGTCATGTCGCCAATGACGCCACCACCAAGGGCAAAGAGCGTAGAACCCCGCTCTAAACGCTGACTCAGGGCAGCATCATAAATCTTTTCAACGGTTCTGAGGGTTTTGTAGCGTTCCCCTGCTGGCAGAATACAGGGGGTGACTTGCCAGCCCGCTTGCGTTAATGCCTCTTGCACATCCGTGCCGTAGTGCCGCCAAATTTGCGGATTGGAAACGATGAGGGCAGGGGCTTTCGGCGTCAAGGGCGTATATTCGGCCAACAGTGCAGGCAACTGCCGCCGTGTGTTGGCACCAATGGCAATTCGGTAGGCGTGCTCACCAAGGGGAACGGGAATCAGCGTCGTCATTGTCGGATTTGCTGGGGACAACTACATTAAGTATTTTTAAGTATTTTCAGTCATCACTGCCGGGGCGGGGAAAGGCCGGCTTCGCTTGCCAAGGGGCAAAAAACGGCAGGAGGAGAAGTGCGGGTAAGGCAGCGCCAATTGTAAAGAGAAAAAAGAGCGGCCACCCCATGATCTCCGCCGCTTTGCCCGCAGGGGCTGCTAGCACGTCTCGACTAAAGGCAAAAAGGCTAGAGAGCAGGGCATACTGCGTTGCGCTAAATTGAGGGTTGCAGAGGCTCATTAAAAGAGCCGTCAGAGCAGCGATCGCCAGTCCGGCACAGAAGTTATCAATACTAATGGCGGCCACCATCACCGTTGGATTGGCACCGGCATTGGCCAAAACAAAGTAGGAGACATTGCTAGAAGCTTGCAATCCCCCCATGATCCAAAGAGCACGGTGAATACCGATTTGACTGATGGCCGCCCCGCCGGCAAGGGCACCAACAATGGTGGCAATCAGCCCGACACCCCCTTGCACCGCACCAATTTGGGTTTGGCTAAAGCCCTGCTGCAACAGGAAAGGGGTCATCATGTTCCCTGTGAGCGCATCCCCCAAGCGGTAGAGGCAGATAAAGAGCAGAATAATCAGCCCTGTTCCCCAGCCGTAGCGCTGGAAAAAATCAAGGAAGGGGCGAATCACTGCTTGTGCCAATGAAGGAAGAGCCGGGGGATGGACTTCGGGTTCCGGTGCCCAAAGGGTCGTGACCATGCCCACGAGCATCAGCAGCGCCATCAGGACGTAAACCACGGGCCAAGGCAGTTGATCGGCAAGAATCAGGGCTAGGGAACCCGTGACCAAGAGCGCAATGCGATAGCCAAGGACGTAAATACCTGCACCCGCCCCCATTTCAAGGGGTTCTAGGACATCGGCACGATAGGCATCCACCGCAATATCTTGGCTGGCGCTCAAAAAGGCAATGGCGAAGGCATTCACTGCCAATAGCCGTAGGCTCGTACTGGGATCCTGTACCGCCATTAGGGCGATCGCCCCCAAGAGGAGCACCTGAATGAGCAGTAACCAGCCCCGCCGCCGTCCCAAAAAGGGAATCGTATAGCGATCCAGTAAGGGAGACCAGAGAAACTTCAATGAGTAGGGCAACCCCACGAGGCTAAAGAGACCAATAGCGGTCAAGTCAATGCCCTCAACGGTCATCCATGCTTGCAGTGTTCGGCTGGTGAGAAACAGGGGCAACCCTGAGGAAAAGCCCAGCAAGAGCAGTGCTGCCATTTTGCGACTTTGAAACACCCGTAGAGCTGCGCCGATTCCCGCCATTCATGTCGTTTCCCTGCTTGAGACTTGCCCTAGTGTAGAGCAAAAGGGGCAGTCACCTAAAGACTACTGGCTTGACTGATGCGGCTGGGGCGAAAAGCGGGCCGACAGGTATCTAGGGAAACGGGGACGGGTTTGACGTGCCAGATGTCTTTGCAGTACTCCGCAATCGTGCGATCGCTAGAGAATTTGCCCATGCGCGCCACATTAAGAATAGACATCTGTGTCCAGTGGCTCTTCTCGCGGAAGGCTTGGGCAACCCGTTGCTGACAGTCCACATAGGATTGGTAGTCCGCCAACAGCATATAGGGATCTTCGTTGAGCAGGGAACTGACAATCGGTTCAAATAGCCCCGGCTCACGTGGATTGAAGTAGTCGGAAATCAGGCTGTCAATCACTTTCTTGAGCATTGGGTTGCTGTTGTAGTACTCGCAGGGATTGTAGCCCTCAGCTTTCAGGCTCATTACCTCTTGCGCCGTCAGACCAAAGAGGAAGAAGTTCTCTGCCCCCACCTCTTGGCGAATTTCCACATTTGCCCCATCCAGAGTACCAATCGTCAGGGCACCATTGAGGGCAAATTTCATGTTGCCGGTGCCGGAGGCCTCCTTACCAGCGGTGGAGATCTGCTCTGAAAGATCAGCCGCAGGATAGGTCATTTCCCCAAGGGAAACGGAATAGTTACTGAGGAACACGACCCGCAGACGGCCATTGACATCCCGATCATGGTTGACCATATCCCCCACCGCATTGATCAGCTTGATGATCATCTTGGCCATGAAGTAGCCGGGGGCTGCCTTGCCGCCAAAAATAAATGTGCGCGGCTGAATGTCAATGTTGGGGTTGGCCTTGATTTGTTCGTAGAGGGTAATAATGTGGAGCACCGCCAAGTGCTGCCGCTTGTACTCATGGATCCGCTTCACTTGAATGTCAAACAGGGAATAGGGATCCACCTCAATCTGGTTGTGGCGCCAAATGTACTCCGCTAGGCGTTCTTTGTTGGCTTGCTTGATTTGCTGCCACTTGGCCTGAAAGGCGGGATCCGTGGCGTAGGGTTCTAGGCCGCGCAGGTCTTCAAGGTGGGTAATCCAGCGATCGCTCTTCAGTGTTTCGGTAATCAGACTGGCCAAGCGGGGATTACTCATCAATAGCCAACGGCGGGGGGTAATGCCATTGGTTTTGTTCTGGAACTTGTTGGGGTACATCTCGTAGAAGTCCCGCATCAGCTCCTGCTTGATCAGCTCTGTGTGCAGTTCGGCGACCCCGTTGACCGTATGGCTGCCGACACAGGCCAAATGCGCCATGCGCACCTGCTTGGGATGACCTTCCTCAATCAAGGACATGCGTGCTAAGCGGGCAATGTTGCCGGGATAGCGTTGGCGAATCTCGTTGAGGAAGCGGTAGTTAATCTCGTAAATAATTTCAAGGTGGCGCGGCAGTAGTTGCGCAAAAAGTTCCACCGACCAGCGTTCAAGGGCTTCCGCCAGCAGGGTATGGTTGGTGTAGGCAAAAGTGCGCTGGGTAATGTCCCACGCTTTTTCCCACGGGAGTTGGTACTCATCCACCAGCAATCGCATCAGTTCAGCCACCCCAATGGCGGGGTGGGTATCATTGAGCTGAATGGCTACTTTGTCGGGGAAGGCATCAAAGCTGGTGTGCCGCCGCAGGTAAAGGCGAATAATGTCCTGCAACGAACAGGAGACAAAGAAATACTGTTGCCGCAGGCGCAGCTCCTTGCCTTGGGGAGTGTTGTCGTTGGGGTAAAGAACCTTCGAGATATTCTCACTAAAGGTTTTTTCCGAGACCGCTTGGGTGTAGTCGCCGGCGTTGAAGACCTGTAAATTAAAATCCTGAGCAGCGCGGGCACTCCAAAGGCGCAGGGTATTGACGGTATTTTTGCCATAGCCTGGAATTGGTGTATCGTAGGGGGTGCCCAAGACGGTGGTACTGGGAATCCAGCGCACGCGGTAGTGCCCTTGGACATCGGTGTAGGCTTCGGTGTGGCCGCCAAACTTAACTTCGACATTGTAGTCGGGGCGGGCAATCTCCCAAGGGTTGCCAAAGCGCAGCCAGTTGTCGGGGACTTCGTGCTGCCAGCCATTGGTGATGATTTGCTCGAAAATCCCATACTCGTAGCGAATGCCGTAGCCAACAGCGGGAATTTCGAGGGTGGCTAAGGAGTCGAGGAAACAAGCCGCCAACCGTCCTAGGCCGCCATTTCCTAAGCCTGGTTCAGGTTCGCGATCCATGAGTTCATTGAGATCTAAGCCAAAGTCGGTCATGGCCTGTTTGGTTTGCTCATAGAGGCCGACGTTAATCAGATTATTCAGAAGCAAGCGACCAATGAGAAACTCTGCCGACAGGTAATAGACCACCTTGGCATCCTGCTCAAAATAGGTTTGGGCGGTTTTAATCCGTCGATGCAGCAGGCGATCGCGCACCGTGTAGGCCAGTGCCATGAAGTAATCGTAGGGCGTGGCAAACATGGCATCCTTGCCCTGGATGTAGTGCAGGTTATCAACAAAGGCGCGCTTCAGGGTTTGCACGGTCATCCCTGTGCGATCGCTCTCGATATACAAATCGCAGTGTTCGTCGTTGGCAGTAGGGTTGGTGTGGGAAACTGAATGAACAGGATGACCGTTGGGCGTGGCGGAATTATTCATGCAACCTGTAGCTCTGAAGGAATCGGCAATCACTTAACTTAAGGCTAATACAGATTTGTGAAATGTACATTAGACTACCGCTGCGGGAATTTTAATAATTGATTTATCTGCCTTTACATTTTTTTAATCTTCTCAAAGAGTCTGCCAATCCCTTGGGCAATCCCTAATCAAACCAACCAATTTCCGCATCCCCAAGGGGAGAGGCATTGGGATTGGGGATGGGAACTTCATTAACAAGGGGTTTAAATCCCACATCCTCAAAGCGGTAGGGCTGAGGCGCCGTGAGTTGGCGAATGACTTCTTTGGCCTCTTCAAATTCGGCTTCTAGGGTCTGATGGCGGGTTTGGAGGTTCTGAAGCTCAGTTTCGAGGGCTTGGGCGCGATCGCGCCACGTTTGCACTTCCTGTTGCAGTTGCTCTATCTGGGTACTGTGAGCGGTTTTCTCAGCTTCTGCCGCTGCTAACGCTGCTTTGAGGGCGGCCAGTTCTTGCTCTAGTTCTGCCTTGGTGGGCTGGTGTCGACTCCGCTTGCTGGGCGCTTGACGCTGTTTAGCTGCCTCTTGCCGCAGTAAATCGCTGAGGTTTTGGTGTTCCATCCAATCCTTAAATTATTTGCAAAACAACAGGCGTGCATTTGTCCCTCTTTTGTTAATACTGATCTTTGCATAAAATTCGCACTGATAGGATATAATCGCTTGGAATTCTTTTGGCTGTGAGAGTGAAATATGCTAACCTCGACCGCAACGCCGCTGACCACAGAGCAGGCACACCTCAAGATTCAGGGGGGCTATCGGTTATCGGGGGAGGTGAGGATTAGCGGAGCCAAGAATTCAGCATTAGTCTTGATGGCGGCGGCACTCTTAGCAGCGGATACAACCATTCTTCGTGCAGTGCCTGACTTAGCGGATATTCGTCGCCTTGGGGAAATTTTACAGGCATTGGGGGTCAAGGTACACCGCCTCGGTAGTGAAGCGATCGCCATTGATGCCACGGAATTAAATACCAATGATCCCCCCTATAGTTTGGTCAGCCAACTGCGGGCGAGTTTCTTTGCCATTGGTCCATTGGTGGCACGGTTGGGGATTGCTCGTGTTCCCTTGCCCGGCGGCTGCGCTATTGGCGCTCGTCCGGTGGAACTGCATGTGCGCGGTCTGCAAGCGATGGGAGCCGAAGTCACGATTGACCACGGTGTTGTTACCGCCAGTGCCCCCAAACTGAAGGGAACCCGCATCTATTTGGACTATCCCAGCGTTGGTGCAACGGAAACCCTGATGATGGCCGCCACCCTTGCCGAGGGGGAAACCACGATTGAAAATGCCGCTCAAGAACCGGAAGTGGTGGATTTGGCCAACTTCTGTATCGCCATGGGGGCAAAAATCTATGGGGCAGGCACCAATTCGATTACCATTGTTGGGGTCGATCGCCTCCACGGCACTGAATACGAAATTATCCCCGATCGCATTGAAGCGGGCACATTTCTCTTGGCGGCTGCCGTCACCCGCTCGGCCATTACATTGGCACCGGTCATTCCCAGTCACCTAACACCTGTGGTTGCCAAACTGGAAGAAATGGGAGCGAGGATTGAATTTCCCGATCCCACCCGTGTCCGCTTTACCCCTGCGCAGCGCTATCGTGCCACCGACATTGAAACGCTCCCCTACCCTGGCTTTCCCACGGATATGCAGGCCTTGATGATGGCGTTGCTGGCCATCAGTGAGGGGAATAGTTTAGTCAGCGAAACGGTGTTTGAAAATCGCTTTGGCCATGTGGCTGAACTCAATCGCATGGGCGCTGATATTCGGGTCAAGGGAAATCACGCTGCCATCCGAGGGGTGCCCTATCTTTCGGGTGCACCGGTAACAGGTACGGATTTGCGTGCCACAGCGGCTTTAGTCGTTGCTGGACTGGCTGCCCACGGCGAAACCCACGTCTATGGCTTGCAGCACTTAGATCGGGGCTACTGGCAAATTGAAGCCAAGCTGCGGGGTTTGGGTGCACAGCTAGAGCGTTATGTTCCGAGTACAGCCCCTTCTCCAGTGTTTTAGTCCGTCCTTGGGGGCAAGTGCCATCTCGGTTCCCATACCCCCTGTCCATTGCATCATCACGTTCCCCAGCACTGCAGCCACTGTCGGCGTCCAATACTCCCAGGCTCTGAGGGGTAAGGCTAATGCCCCCCAATAGGCACCAAAAAGACAGCTTAAGAGAAGACCAGCACTGGGTTGCTGCTTGATAACAATTTCATGGGCTAATTCTAAGTCCCACGGGGCGATCGCCAAGGCATAGCGGATCACCTCTCCTCTCTCTAGAGGTACGGCCAAAGGCTCAGGTGCCCAAGCCGCCGCGAGGTATTCATGGAGTAGGGTCTGAATCTCCTGCAACGCCGCGGGGACTGAGATCAAAGGTTGATCCCATGATGCCAACAACTGCGGCAGCTGAACGGGCCACTCCCCTTGGTTGGGGGTTAACCATTGGTGGGGCAGTGCCTGGGCTAGATAGATATCCTCTTTAGCGATGCCCCACAGAAGTCCAAGGAGGGCACCGCGAAACTGCTCATAGATGCCTCCTCTGACCATCACGCCGACTGCTTTTGACCCACGACAGCATAGAAGGGATCAGTAAATCCCAGCCAAGGCCAGCGACGGGGCAGCTGAGTTTCTACCACCTTGAGGGAGGGAATGCTATCAATGTAGGTTTGCACCAAGCGCAGGCGATCGCCCTCGGTACCCTCGCGCCACGCCTGAATCGCCTTCTCAAAAAACATGCGATTCGAGAAGCTGACAATGACCACCCCTTGGGGGTTGAGGATACGGGCAATTTCTGTAAAAGTGGCCTCAGGATACTGGAGGTACTGCACCGACACCGCCATCAAGACAGCATCAAAACTGGCATCCTCTAGGGGCAAGGCCAACTCTTCATTAAGATTCTGAACGAAATAACGATCCAAGCGGGGGTTGCGGGCTAGCTCCGCCGCATTCATCCCATGGCCCACCACTTCCGCAAAGGATAGCTCTGGTGGTAGATGGGACACCCAACTACTCATTAAGTCCAAAACCCGCAGTTGTGGCTTTAAGTATTGGCGGTAGAGATCCGTGAGGCGGGCAAGAAAGAAATCATCCACGTGGGTAACAAAGCGCGGTGCCGCGTAAAAGAGATCATCGCTGCGGCTATCCAGTTTCGTGCGCTGGTAGGGATTGAGAATCATCGACCTAACTGCTGAGCAATCTCCTTTTGAAGATAACGAACAACTTCGCTTATAGGGAGGGTGGATTTGGCACCGCTTGCGCGGATCACGAGTTCCACTTCACCATTGGCGATCGCCCGCCCCGTCACTAGGCGATAGGGAATGCCAATGAGATCCGCATCTTTGAATTTCACCCCTGCCCGCTCATCGCGATCGTCGAAGAGCACCTCAATTCCTGCCGCCTGAAGCTGATCGTAGAGGTCAGTGGCCACCTGCATTTGCTGCCCATCCTCGATGTTGGGAACGACAATGATCACTTGATAGGGGGCGATCGCCAGCGGCCAAATAATGCCCTGTGGATCGTGGTGCTGCTCCACCGCCGCCTGAGCCAAGCGGGAAACCCCAATGCCATAGCAGCCCATCACCAGTGGCACCTCTTCCCCCTGTTCATTGGTGTAGGTGGCCTTCATTGCCTCAGAGTACTTTGTCCCCAACTGGAAAATATGGCCAATTTCAATGCCACGGGCGGTCTCTAGGTGCTGTGTTGGATCGTGGCAGGCGCGATCGCCGGCTTGGGCTTTGCGAACATCGGCGACAATGGCCGGTAATGGACAGGATTTGCCCCAATTGACACCGACACGGTGCTGTTGATCGCGATTGGCTCCTGTAATAAACCGCTTTAACTCCGTTACGGTGTGATCGGCAATGCGAATCCAGTGGGGAATGATCTGGGGATCGGCTTTAATAACGCCGTCCTCTATGTCAGGGCCAATGTAACCAAAGGGAATGGGGGTGGCTGCCCACTCTTGGGCGGTATTGGCATCCGCCACCCGCAGATCCAGCAATTTCGTTGCCCCGTAGTTGGGCGCAAGGGAAGTGAGGGTGTTGTGCAGCTTGACGCTATTCACCTCTTGATCGCCGCGAATACTCACCAACACCAGACCCACCCGCCCATTATCGAAAACCGTTCGATAGAGGACATTTTTGACAATTTGCGTCGGATGGCACTGCAAGTGCTCAACAAGGGCATCAATGGTTGCTGTATTGGGGGTATCTAGTGTCGCCACCTTTTTGTAAGTTGTGGGCACCGCGTCAGGGGGCAGCGAAACGGCCTTTTCCACATTGGCGGCATATTGGCCGTCAGCCGTATAGAGCACTTCATCTTCGCCAGCGGCAGCCAGCACCATAAACTCATGGGATCCCGATCCGCCAATGGCACCCGAATCCGCCTCCACGGCTCGAAACGTCAGGCCACAGCGCTGAAGAATACGGCTATAGGTGTCGTACATCACCTGATAGGTTTCCTTGAGGCTGGCCACATCGGCATGGAAGGAGTAGCCGTCCTTCATAATGAATTCTCGTCCCCGCATCAGACCAAATCGCGGGCGAATCTCATCGCGGAACTTTGTTTGAATTTGGTACAGGTGAACGGGCAACTGACGATAGGAGCGAATCAAGTCCTTAGCGAGGGTGGTGATGACCTCTTCATGGGTCGGCCCTAGTCCCAACTGCCGCTCAGCGCGATCGGTGAGGGAAAACATAATCCCTTCGGCCTTGGTATAGGTGTCCCAGCGTCCCGACTCTTGCCACAGTTCAGCGGGTTGCAATTGCGGCAGCAAACATTCCAAAGCACCACTGCGGTTCATTTCCTCACGGACAATGGCGCTCACTTTTTGCAGCACTCGCCACATCAAGGGCAGATAGCTATAGATACCACTGGCAATCCGCCGAATATATCCCGCCCGCAGCAATAATTTGTGGCTGGGAATTTCTGCTTCCGCTGGATCATCGCGAAGCGTGACAAAAAGCATTTGCGAGAGACGCATAGCTGGGCTACCGATACTGCACAGAGCCTCTATTTTACGATGACCAGCGATCGCTAGGGGGTAGCCATTGGTTCGGGATCCGCTGCTGGCGGTTGAACAGGTGTCGGCGTCGGGGCAGCAGTGGCTTCAGGTGTCGGTGCAGGTCTGGCAGGGGTAACCGTGGTTTCAGGGGTGGGAGATGCCTCAGGGGTGGGTGCAGGGGTAGCAGCCTCTGGCGTGGGTGTTGCTGGCGGAGCTGATGTTGGTTCGGTGACTGGTTCAGAAGTCCTTGGTGTTGCTGGCGGAGCTGATTCTGGTTCGGTGACTGGTTCAGAAGTCCTTTCAGGAGTACTGGGGGGGCTTTCCCACCAAGCGGGCGTGGGTGCTGCCTGTTGCCGTTGGCGCACACTGAGTTCATAGTCCCACTGCCAGATGCGATTGAGAGCTTCACGGTAGAGGGCGCGATCGCGACCAATTTGCTCAGCGGTTTGAATGGCTTCCTCTAGTTTGCCTTCCCGTGCCAAGCGAATCGCTCGATCCAGAATCGGACGATCCTCAATTTCTTCCAGTTTTTCCTGCCACTCGTTGCGGTAGTTGGCCACTACAGAAGCAAGCACAGCATTGCTGGGGAAGTATTGCAGAACCCCTAGGGCGGCCTGATACTGTTTCTGTTCTGCGAGGGCGATCGCTGCATGGAGCAAGGGCTGCTCATTAATCGTACGCAGATCCCGCTGCCAAAGGGCAATCAAACCTTGGGCTTGAACCCGTTCCGGCTGACCAAGGGGCACCTGCCGAGCTTGAGCAATGGCCAAGGCATACCCCCAGCGCAGATGAGAATTGGCGAGCCACGATGCCCACTGAAGATGCTGCTGGTTGCGCAACTGCTGCTGCCATGTTTTGAGGTAGGCCTGAGCCGATTCATAGAAGGGATCCGTGGTGGGAATCTGCTGCACGCGGGCGATCGCTTCCCAGTAGCCCAAAACCGTTCCCTTGGCCGCAAGGGCTTTGGCCTGCCCCAAGATGACAATCGGGCGATCGTGGTAGGACACATCGAGAGCGGGGGCAATTTTTTCAATCAGTGCTAGGGCACCCTCGCGATCACCTGCCGTTAAGCGTTCTTCAGCGTACACAAACACTTCAGGAATCCAACGGCGAATATCCGCTTGGGCTTGGGAATAAACAACCGCCTCGGGGGGAATTTGCAGAGCCAGCATGACCGCCTCGGCCAGTTCATTGGCTGTTAACCAAGCCGCCAAATCCCGTGCCTGCACCAATTGCACCCACGCATCCTGTTCTTGGGAGATACGCACCGAGAGCTTTTGTGCCTGTTCGCGCCAGTAGTCGGTGCCCAACTGGTTCATCAGTTTCACTTGCAGTAATGCCAACCCCCAGTCCTGCTGGCGCAGCGCCGCCTCTGCCGTGGCCAACAAGTTTCCCCCTTCTCCCACATTCGTTGCGGTCAGTAGCTCTTGAGCTTGGGAGTAGCTCGCTGCGGTGGTGGGGATTTTTTTCAGGAGCAGCGTTGCCAGATCAATATTGCCTTGGCTCAACTGTTGGCGGGCAATCACGAGTAGGGCGGCTGACCATTCATCCACACGCCGCTTTGCTTGGGGAAACAGGGGGTGATCTTCGGGCCACTGACTGACGGTTTCAATGGCTTGAGCCAGAGAGGGTAAGTTGCCGTGGAGGGCGGCTTGATCGGCACAGTAGAGGCGATCGCCATCGCTCATGACGAGGCCGGAGTGACGACAATCGGGCAAGGGGGGTAAAACCAATAGCCAAGCACTGGCGGTCATCAGGGTTACGCCGGAGATTAAAAAGGGGATGAGCCAAGGCCACCCCTCATATGCCATGAGTCGTTGGCGGTAAGTTTGCCAGCGGGAGAGCAGAGATTCAGTGACTGTTGTCCCCACAGGGGCGATCGCTAGCTCCGCTGACTTAGGAACCCGCCGGAACCACCGTTGCCAAACCTCTAGTGCTTTCATTTCCTGCTGCGGCTCCTCACCCACTGCCTGCAATTTCCCTAGGATGCTAGGGAGGTCGTTAGAACTTGTTATAGCAAATCAACTTGGCAATTCCCTCCTGAAGTTGCCGTTTCCCACGGCAGGATTATAATTTAAGGATACGAATCGCAATAATCCTTAACATTTCTCCTGATTTTGCAACGCCTGTGACCGCACTCTGGCAACGCTTGATTTTAATTTCCCCCTTTTTCTTTTGGGGAACTGCCATGGTGGCCATGAAAGAGGTGATGCCCCATACCTCGCCGCTGTGGGTTGCCGGTGTGCGCCTTGTGCCCGCAGGCCTGTTGGTTTTAGCGGTGGCGATCGCCCTCGGTAAGCCCCAACCCAATAGCTTACGGGCGTGGGGATGGATTAGTCTTTTTGCCCTTGTGGATGGCCTTTTATTTCAGGGGTTTCTGGCCACTGGCTTAGCAAAAACGGGAGCCGGGCTGGGTTCTGTCATGATTGACTCCCAACCCCTTGCGGTGGCATTGCTGTCCCGCTGGCTATATCAAGAGCGCGTTGGCGGCTGGGGCTGGCTGGGGTTATTTCTTGGCTTAGTGGGCATTAGTGGTATTGGTCTAGGCGATGATCTCTTGACGTTGCTCCATCAACCCAGCGCATGGCAAGGTATTCCTTGGGGACAGTGGTGGCAGCGAGGTGAACTGTGGATGCTGTTGGCTGCCCTCTCAATGGCCGTGGGAACCATTCTCATGCGTCCCTTGGCACGCTATGCGGATCCCATTGTGGCTACCGGCTGGCACATGGTCTTGGGCGGGTTGCCCCTCTTGCTCTTGCCGAGCCTGAATACCCCAGCACCTTGGGCGGCTCTACAGTGGCCGGATGTCTTTAATTTGGGCTATGCCACCCTCTTCGGTAGTGCCCTGTCCTACGGTGTCTTTTTCTATTTCGCTGCCAAGGGGAATCTGACTAGTCTCAGTGCCCTGACCTTTCTCACCCCAGTATTTGCCCTCACCTTTGGGCATTGGTTCTTAGGGGAAACCCTGAGTCAGGTTCAGTTGGTGGGGGTGGGGCTAACGCTCATGAGCATTTACATCATCAATCAGCGCCAAGTGCTTGGGCGGTGGTGGCAACAACTCCCCTTACCCGCCCGCTTGCGGGAATCGGCAACTTCGGTCAGCGTTAAAGTAGTCGATCAAAAGTAGTCGATTAACCTCAGTCAAATAGGTCAGTTTCCTGCCCAGCGTCCCCACACCCCAGCAAGTCTATGAATGATCCCTTTCACCTGATCCAGTTATCAGATCTGCATCTATTTGCCACAGATGAAGGCAGACTCCTTGGCCTGCCCACGGCTCAATCCCTAGCTGCTGTTTTAGGGGTAATTCACCGTCATGCCCCTGCTGCCCTGCTGTTGACGGGAGACTTGGCACAGGAACCCGTTGCCACCACCTACGACCGTTTGGCCACTGCTTTCAGGGACTTTACCTGTCCCGTATATTGGATTCCCGGTAACCATGATGAACCAAGGGTAATGCTGCCGGCGCTGGAACGTCCGCCGCTGAGGGGCGATCGCCAGATCAATCTTGGGACTTGGCAAGGCCTGCTCCTCAGTTCCCAAGCGGATGGCAAAGTCCATGGTGAATTGCGTCCTGAAACCTTAAGCTGGCTAGAGGCAACCTTGAGTCGCGGGGGCGATCTCCCCACATTCATTGCCCTGCACCATCCCCCCTTTGAGACCGGTGCCCCATGGCTTGATAGTAGCCGCCTACAAAACCCTGAGCACCTTTTTGCTGTGTTGGATCGCCACCCTCAAGTCAAACTCGTCCTCTTTGGCCATATTCATCAGGAATTTGCCACCGAGCGGCAAGGGGTAATGTATCTCGGCTGCCCCTCCACCTGTATCCAGTTTTTGCCTCGCGCCCCTGAATTTTCCCTTGAACCCATTGGTCCCGGTTTTCGTCATCTGTCGTTATACCCCGATGGCACCTTTAGAACCCACATTGAGCGGGTCGAGATTCCCCTCACATTGGACTTTAGTGCCAAAGGGTACTAAAACCTAGGCGATAGCCACATTTGTAGGCTATACCTATTGAAAAGTGCGTGTAGGTAGGAGTGGTGGGCTATGAACCTCAGTCGGAGCACCGATGAGATTAAACCGGTTCCCGAGATGACCGGTGGTCGAGTCCCCTATACCCCCCGCAATCATCGCCGTATTCTCTGCATTTTCCCCCGCTATAGCCGCTCCTTTGGCACCTTTCACCACGCCTACCCCCTCATGGGCACGGTGCGCGCCTTTATGCCACCCCAAGGGATTTTGTTGGTGGCCGCCTATCTTCCAGAATCTTGGGAAGTGCGCCTGATTGATGAAAATGTACGGCCAGCAACCGATGCTGACTATGCTTGGGCTGATATTGTCATTACTAGCGGCATGCACATTCAGCGGCCACAAATTTTAGAAATCAACGACATTGCCCATCGTCACGGTAAACTCACTGCCCTCGGCGGGCCTTCGGTCTCCAGTTGTCCGGAATACTATCCCGATGTGGATATTCTCCACCTAGGGGAACTGGGGGATGCCACCGATAAAATGATTGCTTACTTTGACGAGTACGGCAGCCAGCGCCCGCCCCAACAACTGATCTTTGAAACCACGGCACGGTTACCCCTGAGTGAATTTCCTGTGCCTGCCTACCAGCACGTGCGCATGGAAAATTACTTCCTCGGCAGTGTGCAGTTTTCTAGTGGCTGTCCCTTTCGCTGTGAGTTTTGTGATATTCCCGAACTCTATGGCCGCAATCCGCGCCTGAAAACGCCGCAGCAAATCCTCAAGGAACTGGATACAATGCTGGCTTCTGGGAATCCGGGGGCGGTCTATTTCGTTGACGATAACTTTATTGGCAATCGCCGCGCGGTGACCGAATTACTGCCGCACCTCATTGACTGGCAAAGGGCCAATGGCTACCCGCTGCAATTTGCCTGCGAAGCGACCCTGAACATTGCCCAAAGCCCAAAACTCCTAGAAATGATGCGGGAGGCCTATTTCTGTACCATTTTCTGTGGCATTGAAACCCCGGAACCTGAAGCCCTCCACGCCATCCACAAGGATCAAAATCTAAGTATGCCGATTTTGCAGGCGGTGCAAACCCTCAATCGTTACGGCATGGAAGTGGTTTCTGGGATCATTATTGGCTTTGATACCGATACACCCCAAACGGGCGATCGCATCCTTGAGTTTATTCGCGCCTCCCACATTCCCACTCTGACAATTAACCTGCTACACGCTCTACCGCGTACGCCTCTCTGGCGCCGGCTGGAAGCAGAAGGTCGCCTCAACCATGATGAAAACCGCGAGTCCAATGTTGAGTTCCTCATGCCCTACGAAGAGGTGGTGGAAATGTGGCGCCGCACCATCACAACGGCCTATGAACCCGAATTTCTCTACGAGCGGTTTGCCTATCAAATGGAACACACCTATCCCAACCGCATTGCAGTGCCGAATAGCCCAGCTCGCCTCAGCCGCGAAAATATCCTGCGGGGACTGCGGATCATGAAAAATCTCCTCTGGCACGTGGGGCTTTGGGGCAGCTACCGCAAGACCTTCTGGAAACTGGCAGGGCCGGCCCTGAAAAAAGGCCAAATTGAACAAGTGATCCACGTGGGTGTGGTGGGGCATCATCTGATTAACTTTGCCCAAGAATGTGCCCGTGGGGATGAGGCGGCGTCCTTCTATGCCCAACGGCTACGGCAAAAAAACACAACGGCCACCTCACCCAAATCGGCCATCAAGTTGCCAGTGAAGCTGCGCTAACGCTCCTCGCAGCATTCCCCATCCCTAGGGTGGGCTGCTTTATTTACTGTACAGTCATATAATAGAATCATTAAGCTAAGTTATCTTGATCTGTGTCTCTAGTGTGCGATATCCCCTATGGTTGATCTCCCTTCCCCTGAGTTACTCGTCCACGTTGCCGACTATTTCAAAGTGCTGGCGGAACCGAGTCGGCTGCAAGTGCTCTGTGCCCTGAAACAGGGACGACGCAATGTCTCGGAGATTATTCAGGAAACGGGCTTGGGGCAGGCCAATGTCTCAAAGCACTTGAAAACCCTTGCTCAGGCAGGTCTGGTGCGGCGCCAGCCCCAAGGGGTTACCGTCTATTACGAAATTGCTGACCCGACGATCTTTCCGCTGTGTGATCTGGTGTGTCAGCGGCTGAAGCAGCGGATTGAAGAGCAATCCCAAATGGTCAAGGAATTGGTGCACAATTTCTCCTAGGCGCCATGCCCCAATATGCGAGAATAGTGGCGTACGTGTTACGAGTATGCCCTTTGCGGCTCACCACTAGCATTTAGCAATGACGAAATATGTTTTTGTGACCGGCGGTGTTGTCTCCAGCATTGGTAAGGGAATTGTTGCCGCCAGTCTGGGTCGCCTCTTGAAATCGCGGCAGTATTCCGTGTCAATTCTCAAGCTGGATCCCTACATCAATGTGGATCCAGGCACGATGAGTCCCTTCCAGCACGGGGAAGTGTTTGTCACCGACGATGGTGCCGAAACGGATTTGGACTTGGGGCACTACGAGCGCTTTACGGATACCCCCATGTCCCGCCTCAATAGCGTCACGACGGGATCCATTTACCAAGCGGTGATTAACAAAGAGCGACGCGGCGACTATATGGGGGGAACAGTGCAGGTCATCCCCCACATTACGAATGAGATTAAAGAACGCATTCTGCGGGTAGCGAAGGACAAAAACCCCGATGTGGTGATCATTGAAATTGGGGGAACCGTTGGCGATATTGAGTCGCTGCCCTTTCTAGAGGCCATCCGTCAGTTTCGCACGGAGGTGGGGCGGCACCATGTGCTGTTTATGCATGTAACCTTGGTGCCTTGGATTCCCTCGGCAGGGGAAATGAAAACCAAACCCACCCAGCACTCGGTGAAGGAATTGCGCTCCATTGGGATTCAGCCGGATATTCTGATCTGTCGTTGCGATCGCCCCCTTGTCCCCGGCATTAAAGAAAAGCTCTCCCAATTTTGTGATGTTCCTGTGGAATGTGTCATTCCCTCGCCGGATGCCAAAAGTATTTATGAAGTGCCCCTGCTGCTTGAGCGCGAAGGGTTAGCCACCCAAGTTTTGAGTCTTTTGAACTTGGAGCAACGGCAACCGGATCTCAGTCAGTGGCAGGCTCTGGTGGAGCGGCTCTACCGTTCCCATACCCCCTTAGAGGTGGCGATTGTGGGCAAATATGTCCGCCTCAGTGATGCCTATCTTTCGGTGGTGGAAGCCCTGCGGCACTCGGCGATTGCCCTTGATCAAGAACTACGGATCCGCTGGGTCAACTCCGAGGAAGTGGTTGAAAATGGTGTGGAAAATGCCCTCAGCAATGTGGCGGCCATCGTTGTGCCGGGGGGCTTTGGCATCCGCGGGGTCGAAGGGAAAATTGCGGCTATTCAGTACGCCCGTGAGCAGGGGATTCCCTTTTTAGGGCTGTGCTTGGGGATGCAGTGTGCCGTCATTGAGTGGGCACGCCATATTGCGGGCTTAGAAAATGCCAACAGTGCTGAGTTTGATGCCAATACCCCCCATCCCGTGATTCACCTGTTGCCCGAACAGCAGGACATTGTGGATTTGGGGGGAACGATGCGCTTGGGCTTGTATGCCTGCCGCCTAGCCTCCAATTCCCTTGCCGAAAAGCTCTATGGGGAGACGGTCATCTACGAGCGGCACCGCCATCGCTACGAGTTTAATAATGCCTATCGCAGCCTTTTTTTGGAAACGGGCTATCAAATTACGGGCACCTCGCCTGATGGCCGCTTAGTAGAAATTATCGAGTATCCGGCTCACCCCTTCTTTATTGCGGTGCAGTTTCACCCCGAGTTTCGTTCCCGTCCCAATGCGCCTCATCCTCTCTTTTACGGTTTGCTGGCAGCAGCAGCCAAGGATTCTAACCGTGAGGATGCCCAGTTAGTCCCAAGCCTCTAGATTTCGCAGCGGTTCCACAAGGATAGTGCTAGCATCTGTTGCCCGTATGGCCACATCGGTCAGGGCACCCACCCGTACGGCCAAGGTTTGACTGAAGGGGGCACGACGCAACAGGGTGACGGTTTGGCCGACCGTCAATCCCACGGCTGCAAGGCGGCGTTGCCAAGCAGGGGTTCCCTCAATGGCAGTGATGCGTGCCAGCGTCCCAAGGGGCAGTTCAGACAGCAACACAGGCCGCCTCATGAAACAGATGCAGCAGGGGTTCCCAAGCGCCGCACGTCCTGAAGGGCTTCCTTGGCGGAGGGATAGCGATCGCTAAAGTTAAACTTCACCATTTTATTTAGCACTGCCGCTAGCCGCTCACTGACTGTAACGCACTGTTGCCAATCCACTTCACCCGTGCGGGGGTCTCGGGGAAGGTCGCGGGGTTTAATGCCCGTTAAAGCCTGCAGCACAATCATACCCACAGCGTAAATATCGCTGCTGAGGGTGGGCTGTCCAGAGAGTTGTTCGGGGGGGGCGTAGCCCATTGTGCCAATAATCACGGTGCTCCCTTGGGTTTGCTTCACTTCTTGGGGTTGAATTTGTTTCACCGCTCCAAAGTCAATCAGCACCAGCTTGCGATCGCTGGCACGGCGAATAATATTGTCGGGCTTAATATCGCGGTGAATCACATAGTGACTGTGGACAAAACTCAGCACTTCCAAGATTTCCCGTAGGATTTGGGTGGCTTCGGCTTCCGTGTGTTTGCGTTTCAGCTCCTCACTTAGGGAAGCACCATCAATAAACTCCTGCACTAGATAGAATTCCTGATTTTCCTCAACATAGGCCAGCAAGAGGGGAATTTGATCGTGGCGTCCTAACTTTTCAAGGATTTCTGCTTCGGTATGAAAGAGCCGTCGCGCCACCTGCATAAAGCGCTCATCGGTGCGTCCCGGTCGCAAATGCTTGACCACACAGAGGGGGTTCCCCGGTCGCTGGGTATCCTGAGCCAAATAGGTGCGGCCAAAGCCCCCTGACCCCAAGACTTTTTGGATTTTGTAGCGACCACTGAGGAGAGAACGGGGTTTGCCGGTAATTTCTGTGGGTTCTCGCAGGGCTGCATTGAGGGCTGCCGTATCCTCGGCCATCAGCGATCGCAACAGCGCCAAGGCTTTTTCCTGTTCCTGTACTTTTTCTTGGAAAGATTTTTGCTCCTGCTGCGCTTGATAACTCACATAGCCAACCATGCCGACACTGCTGAGCACTAGGGCGATCGCCGGCGGCACCACGGGAATCCAGCCACTCCCGATCACAAAAATGCCAAAGCCGCCACCAAAAAGGACAATGAGTCCCCCCACTACCGCGCCCCCCAACCACAGCGGTTGCCGCAACCACCAGCCAAGGACACTGCCCACCCCAGCCCACAGCAGAATCCAGCCAAGCACCACCGGCAGCGGCCAATACCAAATGGGACTTTCGCCGTCGAGGGCCGCACTCAGGAATTGACTCACCATCTGGCCATGAACAACCACCCCCGGCATTTGCTGCGTCACGGCATCACTACCGCTATAGGGGGTGAGGAAAATATCCTTGATGCTCGGCGCAGACACCCCAATCAAAACGACGCGATCGCGAATCAGGTCTTCGCTCACTCGTCCAGTCAGTACATCCGTTAGGGAAACCGTTGGCCCCACTGCGGTGCGTGAGCGGTACTTCAGCAGGGTTTGCATGCCGCGATCGTCCACCCCCACATAGCCACCGGCATCGCTGCTGAGGAGGGGAAAATGCACATCATTGAGCGTCAAACCCTTGTCATCGAGTTTGATAGTCTGAGCGGGGTCTTGTTCTAGGTAGCGCAGTGCCAGCATCAGGGCAAAGGAAAAGGGCGTTGTACACCGCTGCGCCTTAGGATTGCTGATCACAAATAGATTGCGGCGAATGACACCATCATTATCGAGGGGGATATCGGCAAAGCCCACTCGCTCTGGCACCTGTGCTGCGGGAATACTGGGTGGTGGCGGCACTTCGGGTTGCTCCGCTGTTTCCCCCGTTGATTTGCACACTGGAATAATGCGCGGGTTGATGCGAATCATGTTTTGCAGCGCGTCGTGGGCGGGGGGGTGGGGCAAATCGCGGAAAATATCCAAGCCAATGGCCCGCGGGCTAGCGGCATTGAGGCGGGTGAGGAGATCGGCAACGGTAGCATCCGGCAGGGGCCACGTTTTTTGGGCTTGGATGTCCTGCTCCGTTACCAGCACCGTCAGGATACGCGAATCAGGGTCACGGGCGGGTTGCGATCGCACATAGAAGTCATACAGACTCAGTTCCGACGGCTGAAGCAGTCCCAGTTGGCGCACACCGATCACCACAGCGGCTACTCCCAGTGTGGTGGCAACAACCGGCATCGGCAGCCATTTTGGCCAAGGGTAGGGCACGATTTCAACTCCTCGCGCAATTGTGCAGCGGCGCCTTGAGAGCATCGCTAGACCGATTTTAGCGAACCGCCATCTTCCCTTTCCGCTGCTGCTAGGGGATGAGCAACGGGATATACAGCCAATAGAGGTCACTGTTCTCTTGGTGCTAGATGGCGATCGCTCGCTCCCCAGCGCAATAATGTAACAACATGTAACAAAAGTCAGCGATCGCGCGGGGGAAACTGAACCCTTACAATAGGTTTCAGATGTGCTATTTTGCATCATTGGCACGCCAAACTCAGCCTTCTTGTGCGGGGATAGATATCAATTGGGCATGATTCCTGATAAGTTCAGAAAAACGCCTCTTAGTGGCACGCCTATGGCCTCAATGCCTATGTCCGAACTGCCCTTTTCCCTTGATCAATTGCGCATCCTGAAGGCGATCGCCCTCGAAGGAAGCTTTAAGCGAGCCGCTGACAGCCTTTACGTCTCCCAACCCGCAGTGAGTTTACAGGTGCAAAACCTTGAGCGCCAACTGGATGTTCCCCTATTTGACCGCGGGGGACGCCGTGCCCAACTCACCGAAGCCGGACAACTCCTACTGGCTTACGGCGATCAAATTCTCTCCCTGTGCCATGAAGCCTGCCGTGCCATCGAAGACTTACAAAAATTGCAGGGGGGGACATTGATCATTGGAGCCAGCCAAACCACCGGCACCTACCTGATGCCCCGCATGATTGGCCTGTTTCGCAGCAAATATCCCGAAGTCGCTGTTCAACTGCATGTGCATTCCACCCGCCGCACCTGCTGGAGCTTGGTCAACGGTCAAATTGATCTGGCAATTATTGGTGGTGAAGTTCCCTCAGAACTCAGCGAGCAAATTACCGTCACCCCCTATGCGGAGGATGAACTGGCACTGGTCTTACCCGTGGATCATCCCTTGGCTAGTGCCGAAACCCTCACCAAAGAAGACTTGTACAAGCTGGGCTTTATTGCTCTCGATGCCCAATCCACCATTCGCAAGGTGATTGATCAGGTACTGCAGCGCGCCAACATTGACCCTCGCCGCCTGAAGGTGGAGATGGAGCTGAATTCCATTGAGGCCATTAAAAACGCCGTGCAGTCGGGCTTGGGGGCTGCCTTTGTCTCCATTTCCGCCATTGAGAAGGAGTTACAACTGGGGAGCCTACGGCGGATGGGTATCGAAAATGTGGTGGTGAAACGCACCCTGTCACTGATTACCAATCCCAATCGCTACCGATCGCGGGCAGCCGAGGTCTTCTGCCGTGAAATTCTCACCCAATTTGCCACCTTTGCCATTGATACAGAACTGACAACGGCCAAGTCCCCCATCTCCGATAGTGAAAAACCCCTTAAGGAACTGCTGACGATCGCCCCCCTTGAGGAAAACAGCACCAATGTCAGTAATTCTTAGGGCGACGCAGTGGCAGCCAACAGGCAGAATAGTCGCGCTCAGGAGAGTTTATTATTTCAAAAGATCGGAGTATGATAATAGATCGCGCTGTTCATAACTGATGACCATGGCCCTGCAACACGACATTAAACAAGAAATCATCAACACCTACCAGATCCACGGTACCGATACTGGCTCTGCGGATGTCCAAGTTGCCATCCTCACGGAGCGGATCAAGCAGCTTTCTGAGCATCTCAAGGCGAATAAAAAAGATCACGCCTCTCGCCGAGGACTGCTGAAAATTATTGGCCGTCGCAAGCGGCTACTGGCCTATATCCATCGCCACGATGCCCAGCGCTATCGCCAACTCATTGAACGTCTAGGAATTCGGGGTTAAAGACAATGGCAAAACGGTCGGATCTGCCTTTTGAGCCTAAAAAGAAAAAAGGAGCAACCAAGTCTGCCAAAGCTCCTGCTGCCGCAGCCGTCCGTTCTAATACCCCAAAATCCCCAGCCAAGCCAGCCAAAAAAAGTACAGGCATTCCAGAAATTGTCAGCCAACGCATGGTTACCCGGATGGCAATCTGCTGCGGTACCCCCACGCTTTTGGGATTGATGACGTTTCCCCTGAGCTATTTGGTCGTCCACGAGGGCTGGTTCAAGTTGCCCAATGTGGCAGTGGTTATCGTTAGCTTAGGCCTGTTTGGCCTTGGGGCGCTGGGACTGAGCTATGGCATTCTTTCTGCATCTTGGGATGAGCACGAGCAGGGAAGTTGGCTCGGCTGGCGAGAGTTTCGCACCAATTTTGGTCGTGTGGTCGAGAGTTGGCAGGCCTATCAGGCTCAGCGATCGCAAAATGCCGAGTGAGCGCACCCCTTGAGACGAGGAGCAGCTTCTGATTAAAAAATCAAAAAAGTATAAAGAATTCTTGATGAATTCCAGTTGCTTTTCTCGATTTATTTACTATACACTCGGGCAGTGAGGGTCGCTTAACCGCCGTTCCCTGAGGGCACTACCCATGACAGCCACTGAACCGTCCCCTGTTGAGACTCCCATAGAGATAGGGAATCTGCAAATCAGCCTACAGTCCTCGAGCTTTCTGCAAAATTTGCTGGGGTTGGTAGCGGAGACGCTAGAAGATGTCGTGGGTCTCGATGATGCCTCTGGGTTTATTGCCCTTGTAGGGCAGCAAATGGGCAATCAAATCAACGCTCTCTACACTCAAGCCCTTGGCGATCGCCCCCTTGATGCCAAGACGGTTGCCCAAATTCTTGTGGATCTCAAAAATCGCATTGAAGGGGGATTTTTCCTGATTGAGCAGGATGAGGAACGTATTATCTTAGGGAATCAGCGTTGCCCCCTTGGCAGTGGCGTGGTGGGTCATCCCTCGTTGTGCATGATGACCTCAAATGTGTTTGGCGTGATTGTGGCGCACCATTTGGGCTATGCCAAGGTCTGTATTGAAAAGGCGATCGCCAATGGGGATCAAGGGTGCCACGTGGTGATCTATACCCAACCTACTGCTGCGGCCTCAGCGGCCAAGGGGCGAGAATACTATCGCATTGAGTCAGTCTAAGCCAGTCAAGTCCTTACATTCCGGCGGGGTTAAGATGAGCGACTTTACACCCGATATTGGCGCATGGATCGATCTGTTGCCAGAGCCAACGCTGGTCATGAATGTCCAAGGCCAAATTGTGGCCATTAACCCTAGCGGTCGTGAATTTTTCGGCGGCAACGTTCTGGGTCGCAGCCTCAGTGAACTGGTGGTCACCCCGCCAGAGAAACTGCATCAATGGCTGCCCCTTTGGCAGCAAGCCACCCAAATGGTACCCGGCAGCCTCCGCAGCCACCAAGGACAAAAAATCGAAGTGGAAGCCGTGGGTATCCACCGTTGCCAGCCCCCCTTGATTCTCCTGCGCCTGTTTCGCCAGCCCCGTTTTCTGCGACAGTTCATCGTCCAACGGCAGCAGTTTCAGCGCTTGCAAGAGCAAATGGCCCGGCAAACAGCTCTAATTGTGGAGCTACAGCAGCGGCAAAAACAGCTAGAGGCGGAAAATCGCCACCTACAGGGGGTCTCACAGCAAGATAGCCTGACTAAATTGGCAAATCGCCGTGCCTTTGAAGCCTGTCTGCGGACAGCTTGGCGGGAATCGGCCACCACCCATACCCCCTTTGCCATTGCCCTGCTGGATATTGACCACTTCAAGCGCTACAACGACACCTATGGCCATCTGGCGGGCGATCGCGCCCTGCAACGGGTTGCCCATGCCATTAAATCCCAAGTGCGGGAAGCTGATCTCGTGGCTCGCTATGGCGGTGAAGAGTTTATTCTCCTGTTGCGCCACACCCACCATGACGTTGCCATTTGCGTTTTAGAGCGGATTTTTAACTACATTCGCAGCCTAGGGATTCCCCATGCCAGTTCACCAGTGCAACCCTACCTCACCGTCAGTGCCGGCATTTGCATCGTGAGCGCCACCCTTAGGGACTGCCCAATGGCGGAGCTGGTAGCGACTGCTGATGCTGCCTTGTACGAGGCCAAACGCTCAGGGCGCGATCGCTATGTGTTACAAACCTATGCTTGGCTGAGTGCGCCTGTCTCTTCCAGCCAAGAAATTCAGTCCTACCCCTAGGGAAAGCCCCTGTAGCTGCCCCTGCTAGATATAATGTGGGTGGCCAAAGCACGGCAATCCCCTAGCCAAAACGTGATAGTTGATCGCGGTTGGGACGTTGTGTTGCAGAATGTAAAGCTGAGTAAATTTTTGGAGATTGTGTAGCCCATGTACAATGCGACGAATTCTGGCAGTCGGATGTTTCGCTATGAAGTGGTGGGACTGCGACAAAATGCCGAAACCGATAAAACCGACTATGCCATCCGCAACAGTGGCAGTCAATTTTTCAACGTTCCCTATGACCGCATGAATCAGTTTATGCAGCAGATTACCCGCTGGGGGGGCAAAATTGTCAGCATTCAACCCCTCGATGGTACGGCTGCGCCCTTGGCTGCCACCACGGAACCCGTATCCAATAATGGTGCTGCCCCAGTTAAAGAAAAGAAAGTTGATATTCCCGTCAATATCTATCGTCCCAATAATCCCTGCATTGGTAAGGTCATTTCCAATGAAGAGTTGGTGCGCGAAGGGGGCGAGGGAACCGTCAAGCATATCATCTTTGACATTTCTGGTACCGAGTTGCGCTATCTCGAAGGCCAAAGTATTGGCATTATTCCTGCGGGTACTGACGCCAATGGCAAACCCCACAAGCTGCGCCTCTACTCGATTGCCTCGACCCGCCACGGTGACTTTCAAGATGACAAAACCGTCTCCCTCTGTGTGCGGCGCCTAGAGTACAAGGACAAAGAAACCGGCGAAACCATCTATGGGGTCTGTTCTTCTTACCTGAACCAACTGCAACCTGGCGATGAAGTGAAAATCACTGGGCCCGTGGGTAAGGAAATGCTCCTGCCCGATGATCCAGAAGCAACGATCATTATGTTGGCAACAGGAACGGGGATTGCCCCCTTCCGTGCCTTTTTGTGGCGCATGTTCAAAGAAAATAATCCAGACTATCAATTCAAGGGTCTGGCATGGCTCTTCTTTGGCGTTGCCTATACCGCGAATATCCTCTATAAGGATGAGTTAGAAGAACTGCAGGCGAAGTATCCCGATCAGTTCCGCCTCACCTATGCCATTAGCCGTGAGCAGAAAACCCCCGACGGCGGCAAGATGTACATCCAAGGTCGCATTGCTGAGCATGCGGATGAAATCTGGCAACTCCTGCAGAAGAAAAACACCCATGTGTATATTTGTGGTCTGAAGGGGATGGAGCCGGGTATTGATGAAGCAATGGCAGCAGTGGCAGCCAAAAATGGTGCCGATTGGCAAGAGTTCCTCAAGGGCACGCTCAAAAAAGAAGGCCGTTGGCACGTGGAAACCTACTAGGGAGATCAATTGGGGGGCGATCGCCCCCTTTTTTCCTCAATGCCAAGTGCCCTTTGGATCTGTCAGGATAGAAGTAAGTCGCCTGATCGAGCTGTTACTGAGAAATCAATGTGTGGCGTAGGGTCGCTAAAATGTAACCTATTTAACGCCAAGTCATGAGCATTCTCGTATTCTTCTAATGGTGAGTACCCAGCGATCGCCTATGATTTATCCTCGCTTTCTGCGCAAAGCCTACCGTAAAGAACCCATCTCCGCCTTCCTTCTGCTAATGGGAGGTGTGGATTCAACCATTGGTGGCTTGGGGGGCTACAACGGTCTGCTGCTATTGGGTCTAGGTTTGATGGGCAGCGCGCTGCTCTATCGCCTGCTCCAGCGATCGCCCGAACGTCCTCTCCCTGAGAAAGTGCCCCAGTATGCGCTGCCGCCCCAATCCTCCCAGCCCTTGCCGATGCTGACGATGAGCAAAAAACAGCCCCCCCTGCGCTAAGCCAAAGCCGAGATCATCGTCTGAAATTTCCACAGGATTTCCTGCCATTCCCGTTCCGGGTGAGAGCCTTTGACAATGCCCGCCCCAGCAAAAAGATGGGCATGGTTGCCCTGAAGGTGGGCAGAGCGAATTCCGACAATGAATTCCCCTTCTCCGCTGGGTGTCACCCAACCAAGGGGAGCAGCATAACCATTGCGATCAAAGGGTTCCAGTTGCCGCAGCCAGTCCTGTGCCCGTGAAGCAGGATACCCCGCCACTGCGGGCGTTGGATGTAAGGCCGCCACCCCTTGGAGAATATGAATGGGTTGCGGCAGCGGGGCCTGAATCAGCGTTTGCAGATGTTGGATATGACTTAGCTCAAGGATGTGCGGTTTGGGAGGCACCTCACAGGTCATGCCCAACTGTTGGAGGGTTTGGCAGAGAAATTCAACAATGACCTGATGCTCGTAGCGTTCCTTGGGGCTGTGGTAAAGGCCATTGCGCAGGCTTTGATCCTCCTGTTGGGTTTGCCCACGGGGACGGGAACCCGCCAAAGCATCGGCACAGAGAACGCCATCGGCAATCTTGACCAAGCGTTCGGGACTCGCCCCCAAAAAGACCTGCTGCCCCTCTTGGCCAACACTAAAGATGTAGCAATTGGCGTACTGCTGACGCAGATTTTGCAACGTTCCCAGCCAGTTGAACCCCTGAGGCTGCTCTAGGGTGAGGGCAGCGGCCAAAACCAATTTTTCGAGGTCTCCCTCCTCAAGGAGCTTGAGAGCCTGCTGGACACTGGTAATAAATTGCCCGTATTGCTCAGCTAGAGGCGGTAGGGCGATCGCCAGTGGTGGTGGACAGGGGGGCGGATCAGCCAGAATGTGGGTCAGTGCCCGCTGCACTAGTTGCCAGTCTTGCCAGAGGCGATGGGGTGTACTGGTCTCTAAGGCACAACTAAGGGTGAGCCAAACCTGATCCAGACGCTGAATCACCTGCCAGCGGGGTAAGAACCCCCAGTTAGAGCCTAGGTGATCCCAAAAACTAAATTGACAGAACAGGCGCGGTTCGGCTGGAGCGATCGCCCACACTCGGCTGAGGATTTGTTCACTAAAACGCTGGAGTTCCCCAAACCGTTGATGTCCCTGAACACTGCGGGTCGCCACCGCACCACAGGCAGCAACAATCTCTCCCGCTTGCTCAAGGTAAAAATGCTCACTTTCGCCACTGACCTGCATCAGGCCAGCCAACAGCATCAGGGGATCAACGGTGGGTAAGGAGATGCCTAAACTGAGGAACTGACAATTGGCCTGCTGTGCTGCCTGCATTCCAGCGCTGACCTGAGTATAAAACTCGGACTCAGAGGCCAAATCAAAAGTAAGGGGCAGCGAAACGGGCATAACCAAACAAGGTCAAGATTGCCCTTACATTTTCCCCTTGGCAGGGAACCTTTGGCAAAAAGACTGGAACTTCCCTGTCTGCCTGAGTATGCTGAGGAGTAGGATCACGGTCTATTTCTGAGGCAAACATGGCTAAGGTTGTGAAAACAGATGCGGAATGGCAAGCTCAACTTACCCCTGAGCAGTACTATGTCACCCGCAAGAAGGGAACGGAGCGCGCCTTTACGGGCTGCTACTGGAATAACAAAAAGCCCGGACTCTATCGCTGTGTCTGCTGTGGCACGCCGCTCTTTCGCTCTGAGACCAAGTATGACTCTGGCAGTGGCTGGCCGAGTTTTTGGCAACCCCTTGACCCCAAAAATATCCGCATGGAGCGGGATCTGTCCCATGGCATGGTGCGCACAGAAGTTCTCTGTAATGTCTGTGATGCCCACCTCGGCCATGTCTTTGAGGATGGCCCGCCACCCACGGGACTGCGCTACTGCATTAACTCAGCGGCACTGGAATTTATCCCTGACTCTGCCGCCTCTTGATGACCCCCGTGATTGAACAACTGCAAAGTCTCAACCGCATTTTGGTAGAACTGGCGCGGCGGCAGCCGTTCCACGGAGCAAACTTTGAGGAGATTTTGCAGGACATTCTCTGGACGAGTGCCCGCAGTCTCAATGTGGCACGGGTGAGTCTGTGGTTTTATTCGGGCGATCGCCAGCAAATTCAATGTGTGCAGTTGTTTCAGCAGTCGCCCCAGGCCTTTACGGTGGGGATGACCCTCACCGCTAGTCATTACCCCGACTATTTTGCTGCCCTTGAACAGGAGCGCACCATTACGGCCCATGACGCTTGGCACGATCCCCGCACGCGGGAGTTTCGCAAGACCTATTTAGAACCTCTTGGCATTACCTCGCTGTTGGATGTGCCGATTTGGGTTGAAGGGAGCATGATTGGCATCCTCTGCCACGAACACATTGGTTCACCCCGCCAGTGGACTATTGCCGAAGAGCAGTTTGCCGCTTCCCTCGCGGATCTGGTGTCTTTGGTGGTGGAAAGTCGCGATCGCCACCGTGCCCTCAGAGCACTAGAGGAAAGTGAAGCCCGCTTAGCCACCTTCTTTCAAGCCACCTCTGAGGCAGTAATCATCCATGAGCAGGGGACAATTCTTGATGTCAACGCCGCAACTGAACGGCTGTTTGGCTATACGGCTTCAGAACTAGTGGGGCAGTCGGTGTTGTTGCTGACCCATCCAGAGGCGCGATCGCTGATTTTAGAGCGAATTCAGCAGCCCATTGATGTTCCCTTTGAAGCCCTTGCTCGCACCAAAAGTGGTGAAGCACTGATTGTTGAGGTTCAGGGAAAATCCATTCTCTATCGGGGGCGCTGGGCGAGGGTGGTGGGAATACGGGATATTACCCAACGCAAAACCGCTGAACAGAACGTACAATTGGCTGCCCAACGGCAACAACTGCTGGCGGAAATTGCCCTGCGCATTCGCCAAACGCTGGAATTGCCAGAGATTCTCAATACCACGGTGGTGGAAGTGCGCCGCTATCTCCTCAGCGATCGTGTGTTTATTGTCTCTTTTGATCCGAGGACAGAGGAGATTCAAGTGGTGGCGGCGGCGATGGCGCCCCAGTGGCACACGAATCTTGAGGCTCTCCTGCAAAACGTGCATTACCGTTCACGGCTGCTGACCACACCAGCCACACTCTCCTGCGAGCGGGAAATGCTTGATCCCCATCTGCGACAGGTGTATGCAGCGCACCATATCCAGTCTTGTCTGCTGATTCCGATCCAACATCAGCCCCAGAGCCTGTGCTTTTTACTGGGAGTCCACCAATGTGACCGCCCGCGACAGTGGCAGCCCTACGAGCGCGCTTTTTTGGAGCAGTTGGCGACTCAGGTGGCGATCGCCCTGCAACAAGCAGAACTTTATCAACAACTGGCGGCCTTAAATGCCAATTTGGAACACCAAGTGGCAGAACGCACCGAGCAGTTGCAGCAAAAAATGCGTGAACTAGAGGAACTCAACCACCTCAAGGATGTCTTTTTGCACGCCGTGTCCCATGATTTACGCACCCCTGTCCTAGGTACCCTGATGGTCATTAACCATCTCTTGCAGAACAACACCAGCGACACGATTCCTGTGCCCCGCAGCACCTTGACCTGTATTCAGCATAGCCAGCAGCGGCAACTACATCTGATTGAAACACTGCTGCATATTGACGTGGATCAGCAACCTTCCCTCTCTTTGGCGATCGCCCCCACATCCTTAGCCACGCTTGTCAAGGAGATCTTGGCGGAGCTACAACCGCTGCTCCAGAAAAATAAAGCCACCGTGAAACTTGATATCCCCCCCACGTTGCCCCTTGTGCCTGTTGATCCTATGCAACTGCGGCGAGTCTATGAGAATTTGATCACCAACGCCCTCAAACACAATCGTCCCGGGATCACCATCACCCTGACGGCAGAGGAACAGGGAGATAGCCTTTACTGCACCGTCAAGGATAATGGCGTCGGCATCCGCCCTGACCAGCGATCGCACCTTTTTGATCTCTATTATCGTGGCGGTGCAAACCACCATCGCACGGGCATTGGTTTAGGTCTGTATCTCTGCCGAGAAATTATTATCGCTCATGGGGGTGAAATCGGCGTCAAAGAGGGCGATGCGCAGGGAGCGACGTTTTGGTTTCGGATTCCCTTAGCCAACCCAATTTAGAGCATTGTTACCCTTGACAAACCCAAGGAAAAGCGAGAGACTTAAGGCCAACTTCATCGTTTTCTCCCGGTTTCCTGTAAAATGGCCAGTTGAACCTTTCTGTTTTAACTCAACTCTCGTGGGCGTTTGTGCATAGGTTCCCTTTTAGCCACGAAACTAGGATTGTTAAGACATGAAACATATCATCTGGCTTTTATCCCTCTGACCTGTCGCGGTGACTCCGCTACGGCACGTCAGAAAACTCTTACAACTCATACATTTATTTATTAGGAGCAATAGTGAGTCGTTATGTTGGGCAAACTCCGTGACCTCATGGGCCTAACCCCAGAGACTGACATCTACGATGAGGAATACCCTCAAGGAACGGCACGAACGCTAACCACGGAACCGGAGGTGGAACCGCTGCCCGCATCGCGGCCAACCCTGAGTCATGACTTTGACACTAGTCCGTCTCCCTCAGTTGCCACTGGTTCAGTGCCGACGGGATCAGCTCCTTCGAATGTGATTGGGATGCCCAATGCCGGTCGTTGGTGGGGGGCAGTGGCGGAAGTTTTGGTGATGCAGCCCCGCAGTTTTAGTGAAATGCCTGAGGTGATCAAGGCTCTTAAAGAGCGGAAGTCTGTGGTGCTAAATCTGACCTTGATGGAGCCGGAGCAAGCCCAACGCTCAGTGGATTTTGTTGCCGGTGCCACGTTCACGATTGATGGTCACCAAGAGCGTATTGGTGAAAGCATTTTCCTGTTTACACCGAGCTGTGTGCAAGTGAGTACGCAAGTGGGTGGCGTTCGCCCAGCTACCACACCTGTTGCCCCCCCACCCGCTTGGGGGATGAATGCCCAACAACAGCGTAGTGCCTAGGGTGCCGGCTCTTGGGATCATTGGCTGTGGCCGCATGGCGGAGGCAATGCTTTCGCGGTTGCTGGCAGATGGTCTCTTGCCAGAGCAGGTCTGGGTATCGGCGCGATCGCCTCAGCGGCAGCAGTATCTAGCCCACACCTATGGGGTCAGGGTGACAACGAACCTAGAAGTCGCTACAGCTGAAACGCTCCTACTGGCGGTCAAGCCACAGGTCTTTGCCGATATTGAGTCAGAACTGGCGGATACGCCGGTAGCTCAGGGCACTGGCGTTGCCCTTTCCATTATGGCAGGGATCAACAGTGGGCGGCTGCGGCGACTGTTTCCCCAGCGGTTGATCTTTCGGGCGATGCCGAATACACCAGCCCAAGTGGGCGCCGGCGTGATTGCCCTTGTTAGCGATAGTGCCGCCAGTGAACTGGAGATTCGCAAGATTAAGAATTTGTTAGGGGTACTGGGGCAGGTGGTGGCTGTCAGTGAAGGGCAAATGGACGCAGTCACCGCACTTTCTGGCTCAGGGCCTGCCTTCGTTGCCCTGATGGTGGAGGCACTATGCGATGCGGGGGTGGCAGTGGGGCTATCGCGATCGCTGACACAGGAACTCGTTTATGGCACAATAGCAGGCACAGTACAATTACTTAATGAGCGCGGGCTGCATCCGGCGCAACTCAAGGATGCGGTCACCAGTCCTGCGGGGACAACCATTGCGGGTCTCGAAGTACTGGAAGCTGCTGGTGTGCGTGGAACCCTCATGCAAACGGTAAAAGCGGCCTACGAGCGTGCCCAAGCCCTCAACTAAGTGCCTATGCCCAACTCTGCCACAACCGCTGACCCCCCCGCCATTGAAGGCTTAGATGTGAAGGTGGTGTTCATTGACTACTTTGCCTGTGTCACTGCCATCACTGCCTTGAGTTTGAGCCAAATTTGCCACTGGAGTCTGTTGTCTCCCCTGCCCTACCGTTGGGGACTAGCCGTGGGGGTCGTCGTGGGAGCGATCGCGGCCTATTGGCATCACACGAAAGTTCTGGCGGTGTCACTGCCACAAATGCCACAACTGGAGGCATGGCTGAGGAATAACGGCTATGGAAGTGTAGAGACCGACAATAATTTGGCGATTTACCGATCGCCCCAAAGCTGGCGACGCGGAGCCATTATTTTAGAAACCTTGGGCGATCGCCGGCGCGTGTACAGCCGCGCGGTTACCATTGGGCAACTACAACGGGACTTGGCTGAGGGTGGACTGTGACTGACTTTGGACGTGTGATTACCGCCATGATTACGCCATTTACAGAGGATGGCGCGATCGCCTACGATGTGGCGGCAGAACTGGCACAGCACCTTGTGGCCAACGGTTCCGATGGTATTGTTGTTTGCGGCACTACCGGCGAATCCCCCACCCTCACTTGGGAAGAGGAATTTCAACTCTTTCAAACAGTGCAGCAGGCTGTGGCAGGCAAAGCCAAGGTGATTGCAGGTACGGGTTCCAACTCCACTCGTGAAGCCATTCATGCCACGGCAAAGGCCGCAGAACTCGGCCTCGATGGTGCCCTCTTGGTGGTACCCTACTACAACAAACCCCCCCAAGAAGGACTCTATGCCCATTTTCAGGCGATCGCCAAGGCAGTGCCGGACTTTCCCCTCATGCTCTACAACATCCCCGGCCGTACAGGGCAAAATCTACTCCCTGAAACCGTCATCCGCCTTGCCGAATATCCCAACATTATTGCCATCAAAGAGGCCAGTGGCAACCTTGACCAAGCCAGCACCCTTCGTGCCCAGCTGCCGCCACATTTTCGCATTTACTCTGGGGATGATTCCCTAACGTTGCCATTGCTGGCCGTGGGTGGTTATGGTGTCGTCAGTGTGGCCAGTCACCTTGTTGGTCGACGGATTCAAGAGATGATCCAAGCTTTTATCCAAGGCGACACAGCAACAGCGACTGCTATTCATTGTCAACTATTGCCCCTGTTCAAGGTTTTATTTGTGACGACGAATCCGATTCCGATCAAAGCTGCCCTCAGCCTGCAAGGTTGGGCGGTGGGTGCTCCCCGACTGCCCCTCACGTCTGCGAGTGACGCTGTGATTGACCAATTGAAGCCTGTTTTAGATGCTCTTGGCCTACTGAAGTCTTAAGACAACGCTGGGCATTTCCCAAGCTGCACCTTTTTTGTTGTTTCATCGTAAGGAGACCTATGAGTCAATCCGCTGCAACTGCTGCCCTGAAAATTATTCCCCTCGGTGGGCTGCACGAAATTGGCAAGAACACCTGTGTTTTTGAATTCCAAGATGAAATTATTTTGCTGGACGCAGGGTTAGCTTTTCCCACTGATGGCATGCATGGGGTCAATATCGTCTTACCCGATATGACGTACCTGCGGCAAAACCGCGAAAAAATCAAGGGAATGATTGTGACCCATGGTCATGAAGATCACATTGGTGGCATCCCCTTTCATCTCAAGCAGTTTGATATTCCCGTCATCTATGGCCCTCGCCTTGCCATGGCGTTGCTGCAAGGGAAACTCGAAGAGGCAGGGGTTGGCGATCGCACCGAACTGCGCACGGTACAGCCGCGGGAGATGGTGCGTTTGGGCAAAAACTTCCTTGTGGAGTATATCCGCAATACCCATTCCATTGCCGATAGCTTCTCCGTGGCGATTCATACCCCCATTGGCGTGATTATCCACACCGGGGATTTCAAATTTGACTTTACCCCCGTTGATGGCGAGTGCTTTGACATTCAGCGGCTAGCGGAGCATGGGGAGAAGGGGGTTCTCTGTCTCATTAGTGACTCCACCAACTCGGAAGTGCCCGGCCACACCCCCTCGGAGCGATCGGTGTTTCCCAACTTGGATCGTGCCTTTAGCCAAGCAGAGGGGCGGATTATTTTTACCACCTTTGCCTCTTCGGTACATCGCCTCAGTATGGCCTTGGAATTGGCGCAAAAGCATGGCCGCGTGGTTTCGGTCTTGGGGCGATCGATGCTCAATGTCATTGCCCATGCGCGGCAGTTGGGCTACATTCACTGCCCAGACGATCTCTTTGTGCCACTGCACATGATGCACAAGTACCCCGATCATCAGGTGATGTACCTGACCACTGGCTCCCAAGGGGAACCTCTGTCTGCCCTGACGCGGATTTCCAAAGGGGAACACAACAAAATTAAAATTCGCCCCGGCGATACTGTGATTCTCTCGGCTCACCCCATTCCGGGGAACACGATTGCCGTGGTCAACATGATCGATCGCCTGATGATGCAAGGCGCCAAAGTCATCTACGGTCGCGAACAGGGCATTCACGTCTCTGGCCATGCCTGCCAAGAGGATCAAAAGCTAATGCTGGCCTTGACGAAGCCCAAGTTCTTTTTACCCGTACATGGCGAGCACCGCATGCTGGTGAAACATGCCCAAACGGCTCAGAGCATGGGCATTCCCCCGGAGAATATGGTGATTATTGACAACGGCGATGTGGTGGAACTCACCCGTGACTCGATTCGGGTCGTCGATAAGGTACCTGCTGGTATTGAGTTACTGGATCGCGGTGGCATTGTCAAAGCCCATGTGCTGCAAGAGCGACAACAACTGGCTGAGGAAGGCATTATCACCGTGGCGGTGGCGGTGGGTACTGATGGCAGTCTGAAAGCTACTCCTGAAGTCCACCTGCGGGGTGTGGTCACGGCGATTGAGCCACAGGCTTGGCAGGCTTGGGTACATGCCACGGTCGAAACTGCTTTGAGCGATCGCTGGAGTGAATATGCCCGCAACGGCGATATCGATTGGGCAGGGGTCAAAGCCCACATTGAACGGGAACTGGTGCGACTGGTGCGCCGTGAACTTCAGGGCAATGCCTCAGTCCTATTGCTTCTGCAACCCATCGAAGTCACCCCCACTGTGACGACAGGAATTCGGCGGCGTCGCAGCACCGCTTCTGTGGTTGGCTAGCATCAAGCCCCTTGGGCAGGAGAAGGTGCCTATTTTGTAGGGCATCCCTGCCCGTTTATTTTTGTTGCCGCTGCGCTAGCTAGCGTTGAAACGCTCGGGGGCTTTCAGTTGATTTCTTGCCGAGCAATAGCCCCTCAACACGTTCAACTGATTAGGAAGCAACTCGACCATAGTTAACAACTAAAGCTAGAATTACAATAACTGACTAGTACCAATGTCGCAAATAAAAATTGTGGCGCGCAATGGATATTGATTATTTTGATCTTAATTCGATGACTACTGCAGCTCAGCATCCTGACCCTTGTGTGCGTCGGCAGGTAGCGCAGTCTGCTACTACTTCACCAAACATTTTGCGGATGTTGGCCAATGACCCCCATGAAAAAGTGCGCCTTGCGGTTGCTGCCAATGGCAATACCCCTGCTGAAGTCCTAGAGGCTTGGCTATCGGAAGCTCAAAGCAATAAACCGTTAGCAGAAGCTCTTGCCCAGAACCTCAGTGCATCCCATACTCTCCTGACAACTTTAGCACAACATCCAGCGGCCAATGTCCGCCGTAAAGTGGCGATGAATCCCCAGACCCCTCCAGCGACCCTCTATAAACTAGCTGAGGAATTTCCGGCGGCAGTAGCTCGCAATCCTGGGATGAAACTCCTTGTGCTCCAAGACAGTGAACGACAGAGCATTAGTGATGAAACCTTAATACGAATATTAAAGCTTACAGAGCCGCCGACTTGGGCATTGACAGTTGCAGTTCAGCGTCAAAGCGCAAAAGTAAGACAGCAGGCGGCTAAGGCAACAACGATTCTTCCTGAACTCCTCGAAACCCTTGCGAAGGATAAGGAGAGTGATGTCCGCCAAGCGGTAGCGGGGAACCCGAATACTCCTGCTTCTGTTTTGGAAACCCTTGCGAAGGATAAGGATAGGGATGTCCGCAGAGCAGTAGTGTGGAACCCCAATACTCCTGCTTCTGTTTTGGAAACCCTTGCGAAGGATGAGGATAGCGATGTTCGCAGAGCAGTAGCGGGGAACCCCAATACTCCTGCTTCTGTTTTGGAAACCCTTGCGAAGCATTGGTATGTCCGCGCAGCAGTAGCGGGGAACCCGAATACCCCTGTCTCACTCCTCGAAACCCTTGCGAAGGAGAACGATTTGATTGTCTGCGGAGCAGTAGCGGGGAACCCCAATACTCCTGCTTCTGTTTTGGAAACCCTTGCGAAGCATTGGTATGTCCGCGCAGCAGTAGCACGGAACCCGAATACCCCTGTCTCACTCCTCGAAACCCTTGCGAAGGAGAACGATTTGATTGTCTGCGGAGCAGTAGCGGGGAACCCCAATACTCCTGCTTCTGTTTTGGAAACCCTTGCGAAGCATTGGTATGTCCGCGCAGCAGTAGCACGGAACCCGAATACCCCTGTCTCACTCCTCGAAACCCTTGCGAAGGAGAACGATTTGATTGTCTGCGGAGCAGTAGCGAGGAACCCCAATACTCCTGCTTCTGTTTTGGAAACCCTTGCTGAGGATGAGGATAGCGATGTCCGCCAAGCGGTAGCGGGGAACCCGAATACTCCTGCTTCTGTTTTGGAAACCCTTGCTGAGGATGAGGATAGCGATGTTCGCCAAGCGGTAGCGGGGAACCCGAATACTCCTGCTTCTGTTTTGGAAACCCTTGCTGAGGATGAGGATAGCGATGTTCGCAGAGCAGTAGCGAGGAACCCCAATACTCCTGCTTCTGTTTTGGAAACCCTTGCGAAGCATTGGTATGTCCGCGCAGCAGTAGCACGGAACCCGAATACCCCTGTCTCACTCCTCGAAACCCTTGCGAAGGAGAACGATTTGATTGTCTGCGGAGCAGTAGCGGGGAACCCCAATACTCCTGCTTCTGTTTTGGAAACCCTTGCTGAGGATGAGGATAGCGATGTCCGCCAAGCGGTAGCGGGGAACCCGAATACTCCTGCTTCTGTTTTGGAAACCCTTGCTGAGGATGAGGATAGCGATGTTCGCCAAGCGGTAGCGGGGAACCCCAATACTCCTGCTTCTGTTTTGGAAACCCTTGCGAAGGATGAGGATAGCGATGTCCGCAGAGCAGTAGCAGAAAGACCTGAAATTGTTTCGTTGATTGAGGAGGCTAAGAGCAACGACACCTCTACCATCCGACTAGCAGAGCTAGCTAGCCACTTTTATACGGGTGTTTGCGCAGCAGTAGCACGGAACCCGAATACTCCTGCTTCTGTTTTGGAAATCCTTGCTGAGGATGAGGATAGCGATGTCCGCAGAGCAGTAGCAGAAAGACCTGAAATTGTTTCGTTGATTGAGGAGGCTAAGAGCAACGACACCGCTACCATCCGACTAGCAGAGCTAGCTAGCCACTTTTATACGGATGTTCGCGCATCAGTAGCGGGGAACCCGAAGACGCCTACTTATGCCCTCGAAATCCTTGCTGAGGATGAAGCTCAGGATGTTCGCGCGGCAGTAGCGGGGAACCCGAAGACGCCTACCTATGCCCTCGAAATCCTTGCGAAGGATGAATATGAGGCTCAGGATGTTCGCGCATCAGTAGCGGGGAACCCGAATACCCCTGTCTCACTCCTCGAAACCCTTGCGAAGGATAAGGAGAGTGATGTTCGCCAAGCGGTAGCGGGGAACCCCAATACTCCTGCTTCTGTTTTGGAAACCCTTGCGAAGGATTTGTATTTGGATGTTCGTGAAGCAGTAGCGGGGAACCCCAATACTCCTGCTTCTGTTTTGGAAATCCTTGCTGAGGATGAGGCTCAGGATGTTCGCGCAGCAGTAGCGGGGAACCCGAATACCCCTGTCTCACTCCTCGAAACCCTTGCGAAGGCTGAGGATAGCGATGTCCGCAGAGCAGTAGCGGGGAACCCCAATACTCCTGCTCCTGTTTTGGAAACCCTTGCTGAGGATGAGGCTCAGGATGTTCGCGCAGCAGTAGCGGGGAACCCGAATACCCCTGTCTCACTCCTCGAAACCCTTGCGAAGGCTGAGGATAGCGATGTCCGCAGAGCAGTAGCGGGGAACCCCAATACTCCTGCTTCTGTTTTGGAAATCCTTGCGAAGGATGAGGATAGCGCTGTTCGCAGAGCAGTAGCAGAAAGACCTGAAATTGTTTCGTTGATTGAGGAGGCTAAGAGCAACGACACCGCTACCATCCGACTAGCAGAGCTAGCTAGCCACTTTTGTACGGATGTTCGCGCAGCAGTAGCGGGGAACCCCAATACTCCCGCCTCTGCCCTCGAAACCCTTGCGAAGGGTGAGAATAGGGATGTCCGCCAAGCGGTAGCGGGGAACCCGAATACTCCTGCTTCTGTTTTGGAAACCCTTGCTGAGGATGAGGATAGCGATGTCCGCAGAGCAATAGCAGAAAGACCTGAAATTGTTTCGTTGATTGAGGAGGCCAAGAGCAACGACACCGCTACCATCCGACTAGCAGAGCTAGCTAGCCACTTTTATACGGATGTTCGCCAAGCAGTAGTGCGGAACTCCAATACTCCTGCTTCTGTTTTGGAAACCCTTGCTGAGGATGAGGATAGCGATGTCCGCAGAGCAGTAGCAGAAAGACCTGAAATTGTTTCGTTGATTGAGGAGGCTGAGAGCAACGACACCGCTACCATCCGACTAGCAGAGCTAGCTAGCCACTTTTGTACGGATGTTCGCGCAGCAGTAGCGGGGAACCCGAAGACGCCTACCTATGCCCTCGAAATCCTTGCTGAGGATGAAGCTCAGGATGTTCGCGCGGCAGTAGCGGGCAACCCGAAGACGCCTACCTATGCCCTCGAAATCCTTGCTGAGGACGAGGCTCAGGATGTTCGCGCAGCAGTAGCGGTCAACCCGAAGACGCCTGCCTCTGCCCTCGAAACCCTTGCGAAGGATAAGGAGAGTGATGTTCGCGCATCAGTAGCGTGGAAGCCCAATACTCCTGCTTCTGTTTTGGAAACCCTTGCGAAGGATTTGTATTTGGATGTCCGCCAAGTGGTAGCGGCGAACCCCAATACTCCTGCTTCTGTTTTGGAAACCCTTGCTGAGGATTGGTATGTCCGCGCGGCAGTAGCGGGGAACCCCAATACTCCTGCTTCTGTTTTGGAAACCCTTGCTGAGGATAAGGAGAGTGATGTTCGCAGAGCAGTAGCGTGGAAGCCCAATACTCCTGCTCCTGTTTTGGAAACCCTTGCTGAGGATAAGGAGAGTGATGTTCGCAGAGCAGTAGCGGGGAACCCCAATACTCCTGCTCCTGTTTTGGAAACCCTTGCGAAGGATGAGTATTGGGCTGTTCGCGCAGCAGTAGCGGGGAACCCCAATACTCCTGCTTCTGTTTTGGAAACCCTTGCGAAGGATTGGTATTGTCGTGAAGCAGTAGCGGGGAACCCGAGTACCCCTGTCTCACTCCTCGAAACCCTTGCGAAGGATTCGTATTGTCGTGAAGCAGTAGCGGGGAACCCGAAGACTCCTGTCTCACTCCTCGAAACCCTTGCTGAGGATAAGGAGAGTGATGTCCGCCAAGCAGTAGCGGGGAACCCGAATACCCCTGTCTCACTCCTCGAAACCCTTGCGAAGGATAAGGAGAGTAATGTTCGTGAAGCAGTAGCGTGGAACCCGAATACCCCTGTCTCACTCCTCGAAACCCTTGCGAAGGAGAACGATTTGATTGGCTGCATAGCAATAGCAGTAGCAAAAAGACTGTTGATTGAGGAGGCTAAGAGCAACGACACTGCTACCACCCGATTAGCAGAGCTAGCTAGCCACTTTTATACGTTTTATATTTATACGGATGTTCGCGCAGCAGTAGCGGGGAACCCCAATACTCCTGCTCCTGTTTTGGAAACCCTTGCGAAGGATTTGTATTTGGATGTTCGCCAAGCGGTAGCGGGGAACCCCAATACTCCTGCTCCTGTTTTGGAAACCCTTGCGAAGGATGAGTATTGGGCTGTTCGCGCAGCAGTAGCGGGGAACCCCAATACTCCTGCTTCTGTTTTGGAAACCCTTGCGAAGGATTGGTATTGTCGTGAAGCAGTAGCAAGAAGACCTGAAATTGCTGCTTTAATCACGGAAGCTAACAGTGGCAACACTTCTACAGACCGACTAGCTGAACTAGCTAGCCACTTTTGTACGGATGTTCGTGAAGCAGTAGCGGGGAACCCGAAGACTCCTGTCTCACTCCTCGAAACCCTTGCGAAGGATTCGTATTGTCGTGAAGCAGTAGCGGGGAACCCGAAGACTCCTGTCTCACTCCTCGAAACCCTTGCGAAGGCTGAGGATAGCGATGTCCGCCAAGCAGTAGCGGGGAACCCCAATACTCCTGCTTCTGTTTTGGAAACCCTTGCTGAGGATGAGGAGAGTGATGTCCACCAAGCAGTAGCGGGGAACCCCAATACTCCCGCCTCTGCCCTCGAAACCCTTGCTGAGGATGAGGATAGCGATGTTCGCAGAGCAGTAGCACGGAACCCCAATACTCCCGCCTCTGCCCTCGAAACCCTTGCTGAGGATGAGGATAGCGATGTTCGCAGAGCAGTAGCACGGAACCCCAATACTCCTGCTTCTGCCCTCGAAACCCTTGCTGAGGATGAGGATAGCGATGTTCGCAGAGCAGTAGCACGGAACCCCAATACTCCTGCTTCTGTTTTGGAAACCCTTGCGAAGGATTGGTATTGTCGTGAAGCAGTAGCAAGAAGACCTGAAATTGCTGCTTTAATTACGGAAGCTAACAGTGGCAACACTTCTACAGACCGACTAGCCGAACTAGCTAGCCACTTTTGTACGGATGTCCGCCAAGCAGTAGCGGGGAACCCCAATACTCCTGCTTCTGTTTTGGAAACCCTTGCGAAGGATGAGGATAGGGATGTTCGCAGAGCAGTAGCGGGGAACCCGAAGACGCCTACCTATGCCCTCGAAACCCTTGCGAAGGATGAGGATAGGGATGTTCGCGCAGCAGTAGCGGGGAACCCCAATACTCCTGTCTCACTCCTCGAAACCCTTGCGAAGGATTGGTATTTGAGTGTTCGTGAAGCAGTAGCAGAAAGACCTGAAATTGTTTGGTTGATTGAAGAGGCTAAGAGGAACGACACCGCTACCATCCGACTAGCAGAGCTAGCTAGCCACTTTTGGACGGATGTTCGCGCAGCAGTAGCGGGGAACCCCAATACTCCTGCTTCTGTTTTGGAAACCCTTGCGAAGGAGAACGATTGGACTGTCCGCAGAGCAGTAGCAGAAAGACCTGAAATTGTTTCGTTGATTGAAGAGGCTAAGAGGAACGACACCGCTACCATCCGACTAGCAGAGCTAGCTAGCCACTTTTGGACGGATGTTCGCGCAGCAGTAGCGGGGAACCCCAATACTCCTGCTTCTGCCCTCGAAACCCTTGCGAAGGATGAGGATAGGGATGTTCGCAGAGCAGTAGCGGGGAACCCCAATACTCCTGCTTCTGTTTTGGAAACCCTTGCGAAGGATTCGTATTGTCGTGAAGCAGTAGCGGGGAACCCCAATACTCCTGCTCCTGTTTTGGAAACCCTTGCGAAGGATGAGGATAGGGATGTTCGCAGAGCAGTAGCGGGGAACCCCAATACTCCTGCTCCTGTTTTGGAAATCCTTGCTGAGGATGAGGATAGCGATGTTCGCAGAGCAGTAGCGGGGAACCCCAATACTCCTGCTTCTGTTTTGGAAACCCTTGCGAAGGATAAGGGGAGTAGTGTTCGTGAAGCGGTAGCACAGAACCCCAATACTCCTGCTTCTGTTTTGGAAACTCTTGCGAAGGATAAGGGGAGTAGTGTTCGTGAAGCGGTAGCACAGAACCCCAATACTCCTGCTTCTGCCCTCGAAACCCTTGCTGAGGATGAGGATAGATATGTTCGCAGAGTGGTAGCGCGGAACCCCAATACCCCTGTCTCACTCCTCAAAACCCTTGCGAAGATGAACAAATATTTTGTCCACTTCCTCAAAACCTTTACGAAGGAGAACGATTGGATTGGCCGCATAATATCAGCAGAAATCCGCATAGCAATAGCAGAAATACTTGAAATTGTTTCGTTGATTGAGGAGGCTGAGAGCAACGACACCGCTACCATCCGACTAGCAAAGCTAGCTAGCCACTTTTGTACATATGTTCGCAGAGCAGTAGCGGGGAACCCGAAGACTCCTGTCTCACTCCTCGAAACCCTTGCGAAGGATAAGAATAAGTATGTCCGTGAAGCAGTAGCGTGGAACCCCAATACTCCTGCTTCTGCCCTCGAAACCCTTGCTGAGGATGAGGAGAGTAGTGTTCGTGAAGCGGTAGCACAGAACCCCAATACTCGTGCTTCTGCCCTCGAAACCCTTCCAGAAGTAGCGGAAAACCCCAATACTCGTGCTTCTGCCCTCGAAACCCTTGCAGAAGTAGCGGGCAACCCCAATACTCCTGCTTCTGTTTTGGAAATCCTTGCTGAGGATGAGGATAGCGATGTTCGCAGAGCAGTAGCGGGGAACCCTAATACTCCTGCTTCTGTTTTGGAAGCCCTTGCGAAGGATTGGTATTTGGATGTTCGCGCAGCAGTAGCGCGGAACCCGAATACCCCCGTCTCACTCCTCGAAACCCTTGCTGAGGATGAGGATAGCGATGTTCGCAGAGCAGTAGCGGGGAACCCTAATACTCCTGCTTCTGTTTTGGAAGCCCTTGCGAAGGATTGGTATTTGGATGTTCGCGCAGCAGTAGCGCGGAACCCCAATACTCCTGCTTCTGTTTTGGAAACCCTTGCGAAGGATAAGGAAAGTGATGTCCGCAGAGCAGTAGCAAGAAGACCTGAAATTGCTGCTTTAATCACGGAAGCTAACAGTGGCAACACTTCTACAGACCGACTAGCCGAACTAGCTGGCCACTTTTGTACGGATGTTCGCGCAGCAGTAGCGCGGAACCCTAATACTCCTGCTTCTGTTTTGGAAACCTTTGCGAAGGAGAACGATTGGACTGTCCGCGTGGCAGTAGCGCGGAACCCCAATACTCCTGCTTCTGTTTTGGAAACCTTTGCGAAGGAGAACAAATGGGTTATCCGCGTGGCAGTAGCGGGCAACCCGAAGACTCCTGTCTCACTCCTCGAAACCCTTGCGAAGGATAAGGAAAGTGATGTCCGCAGAGCAGTAGCAAGAAGACCTGAAATTGCTGCTTTAATCACGGAAGCTAACAGTGGCAACACTTCTACAGACCGACTAGCCGAACTAGCTAGCCACTTTTGTACAGATATTCGCGCAGCAGTAGCGGGCAACCCGAAGACTCCTACCTATGCTCTCGAAATCCTTGCTGAGGATGAAGCTCAGGATGTTCGCGCAGCAGTAGCGGGCAACCCGAAGACTCCTACCTATGCCCTCGAAATCCTTGCTAAGGATGAATATGAGGCTCAGGATGTTCGCACAGCAGTAGCACGGAACCCGAAGACTCCCGCCTCTGCCCTCGAAACCCTTGCGAAGAATAAGGAGAGTTATGTCCGCCAAGCGGTAGCGAGGAACCCCAATACTCCTGCCTCACTCCTCGAAACCCTTGCGAAGGATGAGGATAGTGATGTCCGCGCAGCAGTAGCGGGGAACCCGAATACTCCTGCTTCTGCCCTCGAAACCCTTGCGAAGGATGAGGTTTGGTATGTTCGCGCAGCAGTAGCGGGGCACCCCAATACTCCTGCCTCACTCCTCGAAACCCTTGCGAAGGATGAGGTTTGGTATGTTCGCAGAGCAGTAGCAGAAAGACCTGAAATTGTTTGGTTGATTGAAGAGGCTAAGAGGAACGACACCGCTACCATCCGACTAGCAGAGCTAGCTAGCCACTTTTGGACGGATGTTCGCGCAGCAGTAGCGGGGAACCCCAATACTCCTGCTTCTGCCCTCGAAACCCTTGCGAAGGATGAGGATAGTGATGTCCGCGCAGCAGTAGCACGGAACCCGAATACTCCTGCTTCTGTTTTGGAAAACCTTGCTGAGGATGAGGATAGCGATGTCCGCAGAGCAGTAGCAGAAAGACCTGAAATTGTTTCGTTGATTGAGGAGGCTAAGAGCAACGACACCGATACCATCCAACTAGCAGAGCTAGCTAGCCACTTTTGTACGGATGTTCGCGCAGCAGTAGCGGGGAACCCCAATACTCCTGCTTCTGTTTTGGAAATCCTTGCTGAGGATGAGGATAGCGATGTCCGCAGAGCAGTAGCGGGGAACCCGAATACTCCTGCTTCTGTTTTGGAAACCCTTGCGAAGGATGGGGATAGGGATGTTCGCAGAGCAGTAGCGAGCAACCCGAATACTCCTGCTTCTGTTTTGGAAACCCTTGCGAAGGATTGGTATTTGGATGTTCGCGCAGCAGTAGCGCGGAACCCGAATACTCCTGCTTCAGAGCAGTAGCGGGGAACCCTAATACTCCTGCCTCTGCCCTCGAAACCCTTGCGAAGGATGGGGATAGGGATGTTCGCAGAGCAGTAGCGAGCAACCCCAATACTCCTGCTTCTGTTTTGGAAGCCCTTGCTGAGGATGAGGATAGCGATGTCCGCAGAGCAGTAGCGGGGAACCCCAATACTCCTGCTTCTGTTTTGAGAACCCTTGCTATGGATGAGAATTGGGATGTTCGCAGAGCAGTAAAGGAGAACCCCAATAATCCTGCCTCATTCTTCGCAACCCTAGAAGATTTCTTGCCATTCTTAGAGTGGCTAGGTCTCAATCGAGGATAGTCGCACTTTTCCTTGGGGCGTGCGGAGAATTTGGGGCACAGAAATCCATTTCTTGGGGCATTTGTAGGCGCTGCACTGCTGTTTGAGCCATTGGCTGAGTTCCTCAGGGGAGGAGTCTCCCACATAGAGGGCAATGACTTGTTCGCCCCAGAGGGGGTCGGGTGCGCCATAGATATGGATGTCTTGGACAAGGCCACTGTTAAGGAGTAAGGTCTCTAACTCTTCGGGGTAGATATTCTCGCCACCACTGATGATTTTGCGGCTGCTGCGTCCCAAAATGTAGAGGCGATCGCCCCGCCATTCGCCGCGATCGTCTGTTTGGAAAATTTTCTCCCGAAATACCTGGGGGTAGTAGCCGAGGGCAAGGGAGGCGGCCTGAATCTGAATCTCGCCCGTAGGGGTTAAAGCAATCTGGGCATGGGGTAAGACCTGACCACAGGAGCGATCGCCCGCCAAAAATTCCCCCTGCCGTTGGGCACAGATCATGCCAGCAGTTTCTGTCATGCCATAACTGAGACATAGAGGCAAGCGCTGGGTTGCTGCTTCCTCTAATAGTTGCGACCAAGTGGGGCCACCGCCCACGAAAATGCCCCTTAAATCCGCTAGCCATGGCAGAGGGTCTGCAAGCACCTGTTGCAGTTGCCGAGGTACCAGAGACAGCCACAGATCAACATTGGCAGGAGGTGCCGTTTGCCGTAGATCCCGTAGATGGGTACCGAGATAGAGTTCTCCACCACTCCAGAGCGATCGCACCACGGGCATGAGACCACTGACATGGTACAAGGGCAAAATACTCAGACAGTGAATCGCCCCTTGTTGCAAGTGGGTTTGTAGCCCGGCAACAGCTGCCTTGAGGGTCGCGATCGTGTGAATTGCCCAGCGCAACCGCCCTTGAGTGCCGCCAGTGGGAATCAGAATCCAGCCCTGGGGCAATGGTTCTCCAGAACCTTGGGGGTCGAGGGGGGGCACCGTTCCCCAAGCCATGAAATTCTGGGGTAGGATCGCTGCCACCTGCTGCCACTCTTGGGATTGCCAGTGGGGATTGGCCAGTAATAGGGGCATCCCTGTGGAGAGCGCTGCGAGAAAACCACTGAGAAACGAGAGGGGATCGGGTTCTGCGAGAACGAGGAGAGTGGGTTGTTGCTCTTGGAGTTGCTCTTGATAGTTGGCTAATTGCTCGAGGAGTCTGGCGGTAGCAATGTGCCATTGTCCGTTGTGGGGATACCACAGCCAGTGGGGGGCAATACTCGTAAGGTTTTGTAACAAATTTGTCCTACCCCTCCCTAAACCAATAGGTAAAATCAAAGGATAAAGGAGTGCGTTTAGGAGACAGCAGCCTGACTATTCAACAGATGCAACGGGTAGCCGCAATTGCTGACCCTAGCCTTAAACTAGCATGGACCGCAGCCTATGCCGCCGACGATCGCAAGGGAGTGGATATCTGCCTTTTGGATGTGAGTGGTGTGTCCTACCTCACCGATTACTTTGTGATCATTACGGGACTCTCAAAAACCCAAGTGCGCGCCATTTATCAAGGGATTGAGGAGGCGGCTCTTGAACATTGCCAACGCCAGCCCCAACATATTGAAGGCCAAGCGGAATGTTCATGGGTGCTGATGGACTACGGTGATGTGATTGTCCATGTGCAGTTGCCCAAGGAACGTCAATACTACAACCTTGAGGCCTTTTGGGGCCACGCCCAACGCATTCCCTTTGAGTCACTAGTGACCACCTAGCCGATGCAGCCCTCTTGGTGGCAGTGGATTCTTTTGATCTTGCCACTGGTGGCGATCGCCAGCTTTATCCTCACCGCGGCCTCAATACAAATTCATGCTTGGGGACTGAGTTGGGTCTGGGCAGTAGTCGTGCTGATTCTGCTGCTGTGGCGGTGGGGGGTTGCCCATTGGCTCAAGGGTCAGCCGACAGAGATTGACCCCCGTCCCTTTGATTTGCCAAGAAGAAGCAGTGATTCAGAAACGGCTCAACGCGCCCTGAAGATTCTCCAACACACCCTTGAGCAGAGTCGTCAAGACCCACCCCCTTGGGAAAATTGGCCACTCTTTTGGCAGCGGGCACAAACCCTCGTCAGTGAGATTGCCAAGGTCTATTATCCCAATGCTCAGCGTCCCCTGCTGCAAATCTATGTGCCCCAAGCCTACCGCCTCTTGCGGGACACGATTGATGATGTCGATCGCTGGCTGGAAACCCTCAACCCAATTTTGTCGCGGGTAACTCTGGGGCAGGCAGTGCGCGCCTATGAACTTTCACAGCAGGTGGCACCCGTTGCGCGTTGGGGCTTTACGGCTTGGAATTGGGCGCAGTGGCTCCTCAATCCAAGTGTGGCGATTACCAAAACCTTTACCCAAGAGCAGCAGCAAAAGGCCAATCAAGCCCTGATTGCTAACTTGGGGCTCACCCTGCGGGAACAGGTGCTCAAGGCCTTGGGACTGCGGGCGATCGCCCTCTACAGTGGCAGCCTCACCCAACTGGAATTACCCACCCCCACCCCGCGCACAGATACAGGCACATTACAGGACATTTTAGAGCAGAGTCTACCCCTTGCCCGTGCCGAAACTGAGCCTGTGAACGTCTTTCTCGTGGGTCGCACCGGCGCAGGCAAAAGTAGCCTGATCAATAGTTTATTTGCTGCCCCCACCACCCGTGTTTCCCCCTTGCCCAACACAAACGAGATCCGGCAATACCGTTGGCAGCAGGATTTGACCCTGTGGGATACCCCCGGCTACGAAGATATTCGCGGTGCCGATATTCAAGCTCGCCTGCGGGAATTACTGCCGCGCATGGATGTAGTGCTGCTGCTGACCCCAGCGCTGGATCCTGCCCTTGCCCCGGACATCACCGCCCTGCAATTGATTCGCCAAGAGGTGAGGGACTTGCCGATTGTGGTGGCGGTCACCCAAGTGGATCGGCTACGCCCCCTGCGGGAATGGCATCCCCCCTACGACTGGCAACGGGGTACCCGTCCCAAGGAAGTGAGTATTCGCGAGGCGGTGGCCTATCGCCAAGAACAGTTGGGCACCTATACGCCCCATATTTTGCCGATTGTCAACGGCACTGAAGAACGCATGGCTTGGGGACTCGATGCCCTCAGTGATACCCTTGTGAATTTAATTGCCCCCGCCAAGCAGATCCGCATAGCTCGCTGGCTTAGCGATCGCCAGACACGGCTTCACGCTGCTTCTCGCCTCATTGACACCTATTGCCACCGCATCACCACCAGTCAGGGCATTACCGATTTGCTCAAGCGACCAGTGCTCCAGTTTCTTTCGACCATGCTCACGGGGTCTCCCGCCGCTGCATGGCTCCTCGCCGAACAACTGCCCCTAGAACACCTGCCGGTGATTCTTTGTAAATTGCAACTGGCCTATGAACTCTACACGCTGTTGCAAAATGCCAGCGATCGCATCGAGGTACCAACGCGCCCCTTTGATCTGAAAACCTTGGCTCCCTTGCTGCTACAACGTCGTAGCCCCCTCAATCAAGACACTTGGGCAACGGGACACACCCTCGTAGAGTTTTGGACACAGCCTGAGCCACCTCTGACGCTGATGGCGCGCTATGAGGACTATTGGCAGCGCTTTGGTATGGTTCCAGAAAAATAGACGAAGATAAAGAAAGGATAAAAACTGTTCATCTCCTCACCCGCCATGACCTCCTCCAATGCCTCCTCCCCCATGGATCGTGAATCAGTTTGGCATGCTCTGAGTGCTGATGAAGTCATTAGCCGCCTGGGGAGCGATCGCCAACAGGGACTGAGTTCTGCAGAAGTGCAACGGCGACAAGCCCAATATGGCCGCAATGAACTCGTTGACAATGGCCGCCGCCCGCGCTGGCAGATTTTCATTGATCAGTTTCGCAATGTCATGCTGATCATGCTGCTCGTGGTGGCCTTCATCTCTGGCACATTGGAGATTCTCGAATCCCTCGAAGAAAACACCATCCCCTTCCCCAAGGACGCAACTGCAATTCTGGTGGTGGTGATTCTCAATGCCATTCTAGGCTATGTCCAAGAAGCCCGTGCTGAAGAGGCACTCGCTGCGCTGAAAAGTATGGCGGCGCCCAAGGTGCGTGTCCTGCGCGAGGGCAAGGTCATGGAAATTGATTCCCCTGAACTGGTGGTTGGGGACATTTTCTTTTTGGAAGCGGGGGTCAAAGTAGCTGCCGATGGTCGCCTCCTTGAAGCGGTCAACCTGCAAATCCGCGAGGCAGCACTCACCGGTGAAGCAGAAGCCGCCAGTAAAAATGCTGCGCAAATCTTGCCCCTTGATACGGAACTGGGCGATCGCGCCAATCTAGTCTTTGCGGGCACAGAGGTTAACCAAGGGCGAGGAGCCGCCATCGTCACCGCGATCGGCATGGACACTGAACTAGGGAAAATTGCCGCTGCCCTGCAAGGGGTGGAGCAGGAACCCACACCCCTGCAAAAACGGATGACCGAGCTGGGCAATCGCCTAGTCGCCATTGCGTTGGTGCTGGTGAGCATTGTCGTGATTGCTGGGAGTCTCTACGATCCCTCACTGCTGCCGCATCTCATTGAAGTCTCCCTCAGTATGGCGGTGGCCGTGGTTCCCGAAGGCTTGCCCGCCGTGATTACCGTCACCCTTGCATTGGGAACACAACGGATGGTGAAACGCCATGCCCTGATTCGGCGGCTGCCGGCCGTGGAGACACTGGGGAGTGTGACAACGATCTGCTCGGATAAAACGGGTACCCTCACCCAAAACAAAATGGTGGTGCAGGCAGTGGCTACTACCTCCTATCGCGCCAAGGTGAGCGGCAATGGCTATGAACCCAAGGGCGACTTTTACGACGCCAATACCGATGACGCCTCAGCATTGTACGAACGGCACCTACTGCTACTGGCAGGGGCACTGTGTAATGATGCCTTGCTCAAACAACACGCAGCCGAATGGGTGATTCTCGGCGACCCGACCGAAGGCTCTCTCCTGCCCTTGGCCGCTAAGGGGGGCATTGATCTGAAAGCATTGCAGGAAACGGCGGAGCGGGTCGCGGAGTTTCCCTTTGATGCCGATCGCAAGCGGATGAGTACGTTCTACCGCAGTGAGTCCGTTCCTGCGATTGCCGCCAAGGAACCCTACTGGATGATTACCAAAGGGTCACCGGAACTGACTTTGGAACGCTGTCAATGGCGGCAGGTGGGGCACGACATTCAACCCCTAACACTGGCCGATCGCCAAGAGATTCTCGCCGAAAACGATCGCTTTGCCGCTCAAGGGCTGCGGGTCTTGGGCATTGCCCATCGCTACTGGTCAGCGCTGCCACCAGCGGAGAGTGTAGATACCAGTGAGCAGGATTTGATCTGGTTGGGGCTAGTGGGCATTCTTGATCCACCGCGTCCGGAGGTGCTGGCGGCCGTCGCCACCTGTCGCACTGCTGGGATTCGCCCGATTATGATTACGGGGGATCATCAACTGACGGCACAGGCGATCGCCAGTCAAATTGGTATCTGTCAGTGGGGCGATCAGGCGCTAACCGGTCGAGACCTCGAAAAAATGAGTCCCGCAGAACTGGATGCAGCAACCCTGACCGTCAATGTCTATGCGCGGGTGTCTCCAGAACATAAACTGCGGATTGTGAAATCCTTGCAACGTCACGGTGAAATTGTGGCCATGACTGGGGATGGTGTGAATGATGCCCCTGCCCTCAAACAGGCCGACATTGGCGTAGCCATGGGGATTACGGGGACGGATGTCACCAAGGAAGCCAGCGATATGGTGCTCTTGGATGATAACTTTGCCACCATTGTCGCCGCTACCGAGGAAGGGCGAGTGATCTACAGCAATATTCGTCGCTTTATTAAATACATTCTCGGCTCCAACATTGGTGAGGTGATCACGATTGCCTGCTCACCCCTACTGGGACTAGGAGGTGTGCCTCTAACGCCCTTGCAAATCCTCTGGATGAACTTGGTGACGGATGGCCTGCCTGCCCTTGCCCTTGCTGTTGAGCCGGGGGATCCCGATGTCATGAAGCGTCCTCCGGTTAAACCCAATGAAAGTATTTTTAGCCGTGGCTTGGGTTCCTATATGATTCGTGTCGGTTTGATCTTGGCGATCGTCGGCATCTCCCTGATGGTATGGGCCTACAGCTACACCGCTGAACATCTGGAAGGAGGACTCGATCCAAGACGTTGGACAACCATGGTTTTTACCACCCTCTGTCTCGCTCAAATGGGTCATGCCCTTGCCGCCCGTTCCAGTACACGGCTGACGCTTGAAATGAGCCCCACCTCCAACCTCTTTGTTTGGGGATCAGTCATTTTGACAACGATTCTGCAACTCCTGCTGATCTACGCCTCCCCTTTGCGACGGTTCTTTGGTACCTATCTGCTCTCGGGAACTGAGCTAGCCGTGTGCATCGGCTTTAGCACCCTTGTCTTTGTGTGGGTGGAGCTAGAGAAACTGGTGTTGCGGCTATTCAACAAAGGCCAAGAACTAAAATTATTAGAGTAGTGTCTCTAGGTTGACTCAGGGTTTGGTTGGATGCGCATTCTCCTCGTAGAAGATGATCCAGAGCAACTAGAGCCGCTGAGCACTGCCCTCTCCCACGTGGGGCATCTGGTGGATGGAGTTCAGGAGGGAGAAACAGCCCAATGGCTGATGCAGGAAAAAACCTATGACTTGCTGATTTTGGACTGGATGCTACCGAAAGTCGGTGGCCTCGAACTGTGTAGCCAGTACCGTCAACAGGGGAAGAGCACACCCATACTGTTGCTCACCGCCAAAGATACCACTGCTGACAAAGTGATGGGGCTAGATGCGGGTGCCGATGATTATTTGATCAAGCCCGTGGATGTGATGGAACTGTTGGCGCGGGTGCGTGCCCTTGGCCGGCGATCGCCCCAATGGCTAGGCGATCAATTGTATCTGCAAGATTTAGTCTTAGATTTGCCCTCAATGACACTCCAACGGGGCGATCGCACGATCGTGCTCTCCACAAGGGAATACCAGTTTTTGGAGTTTTTTCTGCGTCACCCGGGGCAAGTCATTAGTCGCGAACAACTGGAACTGAACCTTTGGGAGTGGGACAATCAACCAGAAAGTAACGCCGTCAGTACCCAAATTCGCCGCTTGCGCCTGCGCCTAGGGGAGCTGGGGTGTGCCGATTGGCTAGAGACCATCTACGGTATGGGCTACCGCCTACAAGCCAGTTCCTAGAACGATGCTGAAGGGATTATGCCTAAAGGTTCAAGGATGGCAGCGACTGCCCCCCACCCAACGGGGCATTGTCATCATTGCCCTACCTGTGTGCTGTCTCTTGAGTACTGTGGGGGTGTTGATTTGGCTCAGTGCTAGCATTGCGGACTACGAAGGATGGGTGCGCCATACGCAACGGGTGCAGCTTGAGGGACGGGAGCTATTAAATCACCTCATTGATGCTGAAACAGGGGTGCGCGGCTATCATCTCACGCGACAGGTGGGCTTTCTCGAACCGTACTACACTGCTGCCGCCCAATTGCCCTTAACCCTTGAGAATTTAGAGGTACTGATCAGCGATAACCCACACCAGTTAGAGCACTTTCGGCACTTCAAATCCTTAGTAGAAGAAACTTTTCACTTGTTAGCACAGCAACTGGAGGACGCCCCCAACCTTTCTCTAGCAGAGACGGAGCAACGACTCTACTTTTATCGGCAATTGGAGCAAGCAAAACAGGCAATGGATCGTTCCCGTGTTGCTATTAACGCCTTCATGAGCGAAGAAGATCGCCTTTTGGCCGATCGCCAACAACATTTAGAGGCGCTGCGGCAGATCAATACCGTTGTGCTCCTATTGGCGGTGGTGGTGGGGTTGGGCAGTAGTGGTTTAGCAATTCATTGGTTTCGCCAACTCTATCAGGAAGTGGATCTGCGGGGACAGCGTCTTGAGGCCGCCTGCGATCGCCTAGCTCGATTTACGGCCAATGCTTCCCACGAACTGCGAGCACCCATTGCAGCAATTCTCAGCCATGCCCAAGTCGGACTCCTGCTGGCTCGACAAGCCCCTGAGCAGTCCCTACCTCGGCTAGAAAAAGTGGCCACGCTGGCGAAGGCCATGGGACAACTGGTAAATGATTTGCTCTTTCTGGCTCGCTATGAGGGGGTATCTCCCCCAGACTTTGCCACATCCTTTGATTTAGTGCCCTTCATCGAGCAAGTCGTCCAAGAATGGCAGGAAACAGGCACAGCTAGTCATCACTTTTATCTCGAAGTGCCATCGGTTCCTATGTTTATTCAGGGCGATCGCGAGATGCTCAAGCAAGTGATTCTCAATCTGCTCACCAATGCTGATCGCTATACCCCCAAGGGAGGCACGATTACGCTTCGGTTAGAACCGCAGGGAAGCTCAGCAGTGATTCACGTCAGTGATACAGGCATGGGAATTAGTGAAGCGGCCCTGCCCCATATTTTTGATTATTTCTATCGGGATGAGCGGGTGCGACAACAGGGCATTAGCGGTTCAGGGCTAGGACTAGCGATTGTGCGCCAAATCGTCCATCTTCACCGGGGCAGCATCACAGTTCACAGCCAAGAGAATCAAGGTTCTACCTTTACCGTCAGATTGCCCCTTGCTCCCTAGGATAGGCTGTCACTTTTACGTCACTTTCACTTGATATTCTCAAGCTGGATCTGGCACAAACCACTGTTCCAAGCGCCAGATCTGCTTACTCAAGTTGAATTGGAGGATAGGATGATGACTCTACGATGGCAACCTCTTGTGGCAACCACTGTTGCAGCAATTCTCCTACCGCTGACGATCGCCCCCGCCGCAATGGCACGTCCCGGCTCTCCTTCATCTAGCTCTGTGGAACGGGAGGCGCGGAGTGCGTTTCGAGACCTCGCCAAAGCGCAATATGAAGGGATGCGGGCAAAGTCCATGAGTGGGGTAGATGCCAGTCTCTTGAGCTTGGGCGATCGCCTACTGGCCTCAGCCCAGCAACTTCAGCAAAGCGGCAACTACTTCCAAGCCAAGGAAACGGCCAAAGCAGCCACCCGTATTTATGAAGCTGCTCGCAACCTTGGTGAGGCTCGCACGGGTCAAGCCGATCTCTCCCGCAGTTACTTTGATGCGCCTTTTCAAGTGAGTCGTGAGTTGACCCGCACCGAAGCAGAAATGGCCTACTTTCGTGGGGGCAATCCCACCGTGCGCGATCTGTTTAGCCGTGCTCAGCAGTTAGCTCAACCTGCCAGCTTGACAGCAGCTGCACCCACCACCGCCAATGTTGCCAGCTTAGCCACCCATCGAGCCGCAGTACAACTCTTGAAGGCCAGTCGCCACCTGATGCGAGCGGAACGCGGTTTCTAAAAGCCCATGACCTTGGCTACGGTTTGCTCAGTGGGTTCAATGTGGCGGTGGAAGCGATCGCTCTGTTGCTTGAGCGCTGTTTCTGGATCCTTGAGACCATTGCCCGTCAGTACACAAACCACCGTGGCACCACTGGGCACCTGATCGGCCAATTTCAAGAGACCCGCCACAGAAGCCGCACTAGCAGGTTCACAGAAGATACCTTCCTCAGAAGCCAGCAGGCAATAGGCATTGAGGATTTCCTCATCGGTGACGGCATTAAAGGCACCTTGACTGGCTTCTTTGACAGCGATCGCCCGTTGCCAGTTGGCAGGATTACCAATACGAATGGCCGTCGCAATCGTTTCCGGATGGGTGACAATCTCACCCTTGACAAGGGGGGCAGATCCCGCTGCTTGAAAGCCCATCATGCGCGGCAGGCGATCGCAACGATTTTGCTCACGATACTGGCAAAAGCCCATCCAATAGGCGGTAATGTTTCCTGCATTACCCATAGGGATACACAGCCAATCGGGGGCATTGCCCAAGCTATCCACCACCTCAAAGGCAGCGGTTTTCTGTCCTTCTAGCCGATAGGGATTGACGGAATTGACCAGCGTCACGGGGTAAGTTTCCGCCATTAGGCGCACAATCTCTAGGGCTTTATCAAAGTTGCCCTCAATGGCAATGACTTCGGCACCATACAGGAGGGCTTGGGCGAGTTTCCCTTGGGCAACATAGCCTTCGGGCACCAAGACATAGGCGCGCAGTCCCGCTCGGCGGGCATAGGCGGCAGCAGCGGCTGAGGTATTGCCTGTGCTGGCACAGATCACGGCTTCGGCTCCCGCTTCCTTGGCCTTGGAAATGGCCATCGTCATGCCGCGATCTTTGAAGCTCCCCGTCGGGTTGAGGCCATCGTACTTGACATAAACCGAGACATTGCGGCCAATCCGTGCAGCAATTTGAGGCACGGGAATCAGTGGTGTATTGCCTTCATAGAGCGTAACTACTGGAGTGCGATCGCTCACGGGCAAAAAGTCACGGTAGGCGTGAATCAGGCCATGCCAAGCAGGACGGATGGGGGGAGCAGAGAGTGTTACAGGCACAGGTACGCAGTCAAGAAATATGAATAAATTTGAGGCTGAGGATAGAGCGCAGCCACACAGTACGATAATTTTAGCGATCAGGGGTTGCACTTGCCAATTGCCGCCCTAGGGGAGAGCTACACAATGCGCTTAATTTTGATCCGCCATGGTGAGGCTGTGGGTAATGCCTCAGGTGTCATGTTAGGACGGCAAGATGTGCCCCTCACAGAACGGGGACGGCAGCAAGCCCTTGCCCTGCGGGAAAAACTCCCACCGCCGAATGCCATTTACACGAGTCCGCTGCAACGCTGCCACGATACGGCGATGCTCATGAATCCTCGTCCTGACCTAAAGGTTCAAGAGTTGGCGGAGTTAATTGAAATTGATCAGGGCATTTTCACAGGACTCACGTGGGCGCAGGCGCAGGCGCAGCATCCCGATCTCTGTGAAAAACTTGAAGAGAGTGACTACCTGATTCCCGTACCAGAGGCAGAGTCAATGGCCATGGCCTGGCAGCGGGCAAAACAGGCTTGGAAACAACTCCGACGCCACAGGGATGAGCAGTGTGTTTGGTGTATTAGTCATGGCGGCTTTTTGCAGTGCCTGATTAGTGTTGTGTTGGGGAGCGATCGCCTGTGGGGGATGGAAATTCCCCCCGCTGCTTGGTTTGACTTTTCAGTACGAGTGGATTTAGATGGCCGCTTTGAGGCAGAAAATATCCGCTGGTGGCGCATCAATGCCTTTAATCAGTGCTCCTAGACGGCCAGCTCAGGCTAAGGTTGTTAACAAACCGCAATTTGCTCGATTGGCATCAAGATCTGCGAGCGGCGGAGGGTCGCGATCTTGGGGTTGGCACAGTTAGCTGCGGAATCCTGACCCAGCAATGGTCTTCAAATTCGTTGCCTAAGCGAAAGCGTTGAAAGGTTCCTTGGCTGCTCTGACGATCAATCCAGATGGGCAGGCTAATGAGACCTCGATTGTCTTTAATGAGCCAGCGGATCGAGCCATCGTTGTCCCGATAGGGGCGTACACCATTGACCAGTGCCCACGACTCCCCCAAACTCAGGCCACCAAAGCGGGAAATTTGCTGGGGTGTGGTGAGGGCGATCGCCAGCCGATCAACCAGCTTCAGTGGTGCATTTTCCTCACTCGAATCAACTTTGACAACCACTTGCACATCTGTGAGCAGTTCATGGTGATTCGGCTTGGAGAATTTACTCGTGGAATAGGTGCCGAGGCGATTCTTACTGAACTTGTGATGCCGCTGTTTGCGTAAAATTCGCGAAATGGGCGGGTCAGCACCAACGATACCAATGGCCAGTTTGACACCCCAATGTTGATCCAAATTCTCTTCACCGATCAGGGAAAGGAGCATGCCATAGATCGTGGAGGGGGGTGGATAGCGGTAGGTCTCCTTAAAGTCACGGGCAAAGCTGCGGGGAAAACTGGTACAGGGACAATCAATGTAAAGTTGCATTAGACAGGTACCTCAAGCTTGAGTTGTTGCTTTAATTGTTCTTTGGCGTGGGCGATCGCTTCTTTGACCCCGCGATAGACCTGAACCCCTAACGCCTTTAACTGCTGACCATAGGGGGTATCGGCAATCTCACCGCCAACGATTAGCTCATCAGCCTTCACATCCCCCACTTCCACTAGTCGCACTAGCCGCGGGCAGCCCACCGATTCGCCAATGCGCTTAAACACGTCCATAATCCAAGGACTCGGATCATCGGTTATCCGAAGCACAATGGACTCTGGACGAAAGTCGTACAAAAAGCGGGCATGGTTACCGCCCACATGACGGACAGCGCCAATAGCATCCAAGGCGAGTAGTGCCCGTTCCGGTTTCTTAAGACTTTCTGGCGTGAGGGCGATCGTGTACTGATAGGCAGTGCAGTGCACCTCTGTACTGTGAATCGAGGTTTTGCCCTTTTCCCCCCCTTTCGAGCCAAAGGCAATATCCCCCCAATAGGGATCCAGACTCATAGCGCGACTAATTTCTAGGGCACCCCGCCGTTTGGTCGTGGCATCTTCATTATCCTTCCCCTTTTTGGCGTCCATGTAGCCAAACAAGTCATCATCAATATATTTCTCAGCACTGAACTTTTCATCTTTGAAGCTATATCGATCGGTTTCAGGGTTAAATGTACGGTTGGTCTCTTTTTCGTAATGGTTTTGAAAATACTCCCGCAATCCCCAACGGATCGCTTCTGCACTCACAGTAGTGTATTGATCATTGCCACGGGTGATTTTTTGCAAAGTTGAGAGGGTGCTGCCATCCCCTTCCCCGCGGTTGTTGGCTGCGACAGCAGTGGTCGTTACAATTGTTGCAAAAAGATGTTTCGTCATTGTTATTTCTCCTGAATTAGAGACAGAAACTATTCATCGGCGAAGGAAAACATTTCATCTTCTGTGACATCCCCTTCAGCCATTGATTCCAAGGGGATATCGACACCGTTGAGAGAGTCTCCTCTCTTACTGCGGTAGGTAGCGATCGCCAGCAGTACCAGATCTCTTGCTCGCCGCCAGTTTTCCTCACGGTGAATCCAGTGAACAATTTGCGGGCCTTTATCGCGAGCGGCCTTGCTGCGAAACTGGCTTAGGAAATCCACCAATGCAGTAGCAAATTCCTGTTGCGTACTCGGACGTTGGAATCGGTAGATGACCTTATCGGTCACTTGCCCATAGTCTAAGTTGCGACCTTGCTTTTGAGCCTGTTTGAATTGCCCAGACAGGTATACGCTAAAGGCACCTTGGACCACCTCAAACAGCACTCGCTCATCAGGATTCAAGTATTCAGTCATTTTTACCAACCCTTCACGTTCATAGGCCTTATTACGTTTGTAAAACTCAAAGAAACCTGCATACCAAGGCTGACCTCCAATTAAATTGTCACAAATCCAAGGCAGTGCTTTAGAAAGAGCTAACCAAGTTTCACCATTCTCCTTTTGTCGCACGTGCGCAGGAAAAACTTGGCGAGCGACTTCATACAATTCGAGGACTTCATCCGTAACCTCTACGCGATACACCGCCTGTTTCAGGTAAGCTTGCTGGGCATCCCAGACTTGCTTCCCCAACTGGTAAACCTCGCAGTAGTGCCCGCCAAACTGCTGACTCTCTTCTATTGCCTTCTCTTGCAGTAGAAAGTGCAAAGCAGATTCACCAGCGCCACTGCTACGAAAGTCTCGATAGGTGCACCCGGACATCGCCCGACGGCGCTTAACCCAGTGCTTTAGATTTTGAACTTCAGGAATCACCAGTGCTGAGCGGGCAGAGAGCTTGCCACCAACAGTTTGGGGAGGAAGTTGGTAGTAGCCACAGGCAAGGGGCAAAAAAAGCAACGCCAGAAAGCCCTGCGGCGATTCTTGATAGGGACCATTGACAAAACATTCCACCAGTCCGGGCAGATGATTTCCCTTCAGGGGAATTTCTTTCTTGAAGGCTCCCTTATTGTTAAAGGCCTCCTTGATGTCGCTGGTGTAATAACAGCTCTCTAGGGGCTTCACCTCAATCGAGATCTCTGGTTGATCCGGCTCAATTAAGAACGTGCGAGTGACAGAAGTGTTGCTGAGTTTGCGCTGCGTATTGTGCTGGAGGAATGTGGTGAGTACCCCTTGGGTAAACGTGTATTGCCCCTGTGCATCAAGCTTGAGGGCAGGAACCTCTAGATAGCCTTGGTGATTAATCTGATAGGTTTGCTTTAGCAGCCATGTCACAACCTTTTGATCACTGTCTTTCCATGTCAACTCAACTGCTTCATCAGTAATGTTCCACGCCAATGGAGCATCATTGCGTTGGTTCTCCAGTTCAGATAAGGCTAGAGCCAATCCTGCAACCCCTGCGCGATGGGGGAGGAGGAAATTAGGGTCAAAAAGGGACAGGGTAAACTGACTCAAAGCTCACTCACCTCCTACTTAGGTTCAACAGCACCCAGTTCTGGGCAATAGCGCCACTGCTCTCTAGGGGCAATGAGATAACCGCTCTTATGGCGCTGCCAACCTTTGATGTTCTTAGTAGGGAGGGGAAGGGTGTAGCGCGGCAATTCACTCGACTTCAGTGGGGCAATTTTTTCCAGCTCTTGTTCGAGGAGTGCAGTAATGGTATAGCCTGCTTCACGCAAGGGAGCAGAGTAGGTTTGCCAGCGACCGTCTAGCCAGATGCAGTGCTCCTTTGGCTTGGTGTTAATATTCACTTGCTTGAGCCAGTCTGACAGTTGCCTTTGACTCACATCTTGTTTTTTGAAGGCGCGTGCCAGTGCCCAGCCTGCCTCTAAGTCCCCTTGCTTATAGGGAAAACCAACGTTTTCGTCAGGGTAAAAGAGAGCATCACAGGAATGACCACAGTATTGGCGATTTAGTCGCCCCAATCGCTGAATTAGCCCTGCGGGATCCGCCACTTGAGTCACAAGGAGGGTTGCAGATAGATCCAAAGACATTTCTGCCACTTGGGTCGTAATTGCTAGAACAGCTTGATCTTGCTGGAAAGCCTCCACCACGGCACGATGGTGTTTCACCCGATCTTCATAGCGAAAGCGACTGTGATAAAGGAGAGGCGTCAAGCCCCTCTTTTTTGCCTCTTGGTAGATGGCGATCGCTGTATCGACCTGATTGCAAACCCACAGAACTCTACCGCCTTGGTCAAGTTCTTGCTGAACCCGCTCCCAATCTGGCTGTGCTAGCTCATGGAAACGATAGCGGGGCAGGTCTTCTAGCGTTTGAGGGCCTTGAATTATTGCAATTTCCTCTGCCACTGCCTGCTGAATCGCCGCCACCTGCGCCGGTAGAAATGAGGCAGACATCAGCAAAATCGGCGCTTTAACAACCTTGAGAAATCGCAGTAAGGCACCAAAGAGAGCATCGTCATAGCAATGAACTTCATCAAAGACGAAAGCAGCCTTGGCAAGAGCTGGAAAGCAGTACAGGGGACGGCGATGACATTGCAGGAGTCCCAAAACGGTATCCACAGTGCAAACATTGACCTTTGCCCCCCAAGCCTTGAAGGCTTCTAATTTCTGAGCGGCCTCATTAACCGCTCCATCACCATTGTCTTCTTCTTCTCCTGTGCAAGCCAACTCCAAATCAACAGCCGACCGAGAGTGCAACAGCTCTGACTCTACTTGGTTATGAACATAGCCCAGAAAGCCCTCAGTGCTGGTGCCGGTTGTTGGATAGCAGAAAAATAACTTGCGTCCAATGCCGTGGCGGAGCGCCCAATTATAAGCCCCCAAGGTTTTGCCGGTACCGCAACCTGCCCGTGCCAATGTTACCCGTTTCGACTTGTCTTTAAGATCAATCTGAAATGGGCGCAGTGGATATTCCCCCCGACGCGCATCAATGACCTTTTGTAAATCAGCTTCCGTGAGGGTATTCTCTAGCTCTGATCGAATCCACTCCTGAATATTCGTTGAAACCTGCGCCGAGGCAGAACCAATGGCATCTGCTGCAATCAGTAGCGCTTTAACAACGGCAAGAAACGCTAGATCTGGTTCCCATTCGATGAAAGCATTCAAGACTTCGTCACGCTTATCTTTGATTGTTTTAATATCCCATCGCGATGAGAACGCAAAAGGAGGAATGATTTTGATTTGAGGCAGCCCTAGGGTTCTCACCCCATAGCGAAGCAGCTTGTGGAAGGAAGGATGATGGACATACCAGTACAGGTAAGGGTCGCCACTGCCCTCGCGGATCTCCCCCAGTGCACCGGTGTTTCGCCCCTGCTGACCGCCTAATTTGAGGTGATGTCCTCCTGCTGCGGCGATCGCTGTCATCAAGTCAGCGTTGGGGCATCGTCCAAGCCAGTTTCGGAACTCCCACGCCAGCAAGACAGACCCCACTTCATGACGGATAAGTTGTGGGTATTGCAAGGGGTTCTGTTGAGGCTGCACGGATGGATTTGAAGCCCTGAGCGGGTACCTGACCACCCCTTGAAATTGGTGATTGGCCTTACCCCAGTCGTGTAAATAGGCTGCCAGCCGTGCCGTTGCCTTCAGGGTGTTAAATTCACAGGTTAGCCCAAATTGCTCGATCAGGCGATCGCCCAAGCAATCCACGAGGCTGGTGACTGATTTCACAACAGCGGCAGTATGACCCACAAGATGGTAAGCTCCTTGCCAATCTGCTGCTCCCGGAACCGAAGATTTGGCTAATAAGATATCAGGTTCCAGTTTTGGTGGTGTAGAACTAGGCGGCATCCGGTTCCTCCTTGACCGGGTAAAACCAGCCGCAGCCAAAATGTCTTCGTCCTCCTAATCCATGCCACTGCAACTTTAGAGAATCTTCAGGAGTTAAATTTTCGACAATCAGGCGGTAGCCTACGACTTTTTTGCCTTTCACTTGAATCGTGCGCCGTGCTAAATCACCATTCGGATCAGAAGGAATAAATACCTTTCCCTGAATGCCTAAATGAGTTAGGCCTTTTTGACAAGATTCCAAAAAATAGCGGGGCACTTCTAGGTGATCAATTGCTTCTAATTTGAAAGTGACTAGGCGAGCTGCGAGGGTTCCTGAAGGCTCTGGCAATGTAATTCGAGGTTGCACAAGGCGAATCAGATGCCCCTGAATATCCAACACTTGGTTCTGGAAAAAGCGATACCACGTCTGCACTTGATCTGTAGGACAGCGAAGGCGAAAGCGTGAAGCACGATTTAGATAAATCATTCCCTCACCGTTAGGAATCCCAGCAATACTGCTAAGGCGAAGATCACTTGGTATATCTGAAGGTAGATCTGGCCGCCCCAATTGTTGCAACTGTTTTTTAATAGCAGAGTACAATGCATAGCCATGATCTGCTGGCAGTGTTCTTCCACGCAAGCTGTAATGGATTTCAAGAAAGTGATTGTGGCTAGTCATAACGCTATCTTATTATCCCCGCCTAATCTGAATGCTTTCCCTCAACTATGGGTCTCTGGAGCACTGCCAAGGGTAGCCACTGTCTAGTTTCAAGAATCATGCTAATGGATGGCTTATAGTTGTCAACTTACAAAAATTTTAACTTCTACTGTAGGTAACCACAAGGAGCAAAAAAGCTTTTGGATACAAATTTTTATTTTTATTCAAGAAAGTTAACCAACCACTGGGCTAGCCCACAGCGCTAGGAGTAGAGGCACTATTAATCTTGTCCACAACGTCCTCTGGCAAAAGTGCTCAACGCCTTACGGCATCAAAGGTAGAGGCACTTTCAGCGTTCATCCAACTGAAATCAAGTTAGAAAAGTGCTCAACGCCTTACGGCATCAAAGGTAGAGGCACTCAGAATAAGTAAAACTGTTTTACAAGCTAGGTGGGTGCTCAACGCCTTACGGCATCAAAGGTAGAGGCACATAATACCTAAAACTGATTCAACAGGCCTTATAGGGGTGCTCAACGCCTTACGGCATCAAAGGTAGAGGCACAAAGAGGCCAAAACAAAGAGGTCACGGCAAAGAGGCGTGCTCAACGCCTTACGGCATCAAAGGTAGAGGCACTTGGTCGCCGTCCTTGGTCGCCGTCCTTGGCCATGTGCTCAACGCCTTACGGCATCAAAGGTAGAGGCACGTCCTACTGCCTGTCCTACTCGCTACTGCCTGCCCGTGCTCAACGCCTTACGGCATCAAAGGTAGAGGCACTAACCATATCAATATGAATGCTTTTTAATTCATTAAGTGCTCAACGCCTTACGGCATCAAAGGTAGAGGCACCTAGTTTGCGCGTTACTAGTTTGCGCGTCACTAGTTTGGTGCTCAACGCCTTACGGCATCAAAGGTAGAGGCACGGCAAAAGAAATTTCTTGTTGCATAGTTAAACTCGTGCTCAACGCCTTACGGCATCAAAGGTAGAGGCACAAACTTGGGGAATTAAAGGTTTTCGAGTGTTAGACGTGCTCAACGCCTTACGGCATCAAAGGTAGAGGCACCCGCAGTCTAATGCCTTTAGTCTTGGGCGTCTTGGCGTGCTCAACGCCTTACGGCATCAAAGGTAGAGGCACGCGGCAGACTGCGGCCAATTAGACTGCGGCGACGCCGTGCTCAACGCCTTACGGCATCAAAGGTAGAGGCACCGACTACTGCCCTACTGCCCGCCGACTACTGCCCGTGCTCAACGCCTTACGGCATCAAAGGTAGAGGCACTATTAGGAGATGCACTGGTATTTGCAACGGCAATGTGCTCAACGCCTTACGGCATCAAAGGTAGAGGCACACTTATTGTCTAGGTTACCTAATCTTAGCAAAAGTCGTGCTCAACGCCTTACGGCATCAAAGGTAGAGGCACAAAGTTGTTCCAGACTTCAATACTGTTATTGTAGAGTGCTCAACGCCTTACGGCATCAAAGGTAGAGGCACTTTGGGAGATTATTCCGCCCTATTGGCTTGGAGAGTGCTCAACGCCTTACGGCATCAAAGGTAGAGGCACAAGCGTGATGAGAGCGGCAATATTGTCTATCTTCGTGCTCAACGCCTTACGGCATCAAAGGTAGAGGCACACCAAGTGCTGATGCTGATTGAAAAAATTAAGTGCTCAACGCCTTACGGCATCAAAGGTAGAGGCACTTATTTAACATTCAAAACAACTTTTCGACCTTGGGGAAGTGCTCAACGCCTTACGGCATCAAAGGTAGAGGCACTTACTCTAGACCTTCTAAAAGCCCCTAGAAGCCCCTTGTGCTCAACGCCTTACGGCATCAAAGGTAGAGGCACAATTCAGTAGCAGACGCATTAGAACCACCGCCCGATCGTGCTCAACGCCTTACGGCATCAAAGGTAGAGGCACGTTGCGATCGCAAGCCCGCCCAAGCTTTCTAGAGGTGTGCTCAACGCCTTACGGCATCAAAGGTAGAGGCACCGTCCCGCAACAAGAACGTCAAAGGCAAGGTCGTCCCGCAAGTGCTCAACGCCTTACGGCATCAAAGGTAGAGGCACAGGGTTATTAAAGTTAGTGGTATACCCAGCAACAAGTGCTCAACGCCTTACGGCATCAAAGGTAGAGGCACATTTTGAGTATGTATTGCTCAAAAGCATCTGGTACGTGCTCAACGCCTTACGGCATCAAAGGTAGAGGCACAACAGTCCTACAGGACAAATTAGGCGCTTGGCACGGTGCTCAACGCCTTACGGCATCAAAGGTAGAGGCACGTCTTGAACCTAAACAAGTAAATAAACGTCTTGCAGTGCTCAACGCCTTACGGCATCAAAGGTAGAGGCACTTCAGAAGAGGCATGTTATATTCGTCAGATCTTTCCGTGCTCAACGCCTTACGGCATCAAAGGTAGAGGCACTAGCGGCAAAAGTGCCAAAACCGTGCGGTTAGCGCGTGCTCAACGCCTTACGGCATCAAAGGTAGAGGCACAGGCGCCACGGAGTAAGTAGACAATCCGCGTCCTTGTGCTCAACGCCTTACGGCATCAAAGGTAGAGGCACAGAGGGTAAGCGCCTTATTATCGCTGACTACTCTGTGCTCAACGCCTTACGGCATCAAAGGTAGAGGCACATCTTTCTGAAATTGATAGCTTTTATAGACTAAACTAGTGCTCAACGCCTTACGGCATCAAAGGTAGAGGCACACAGACGCTTTCTTTTCTTACCCAGTTTTCAGAAAGTGCTCAACGCCTTACGGCATCAAAGGTAGAGGCACATTTGTGGGGCATAATCTAAAATTTGACTTATGTGTGCTCAACGCCTTACGGCATCAAAGGTAGAGGCACAAACAAAACCATTGAACTCTATTGTGATGACGCAAGTGCTCAACGCCTTACGGCATCAAAGGTAGAGGCACACACCATTGAGAAGTGGCTCAAATTATCTAAGCCAGTGCTCAACGCCTTACGGCATCAAAGGTAGAGGCACAAGACTTTCGCTCCAGAGCGATAAAGGTAATCAGCCGTGCTCAACGCCTTACGGCATCAAAGGTAGAGGCACCCTTGCGAGCTAGCGCCTTATCTTTGGTCAGAACGTGCTCAACGCCTTACGGCATCAAAGGTAGAGGCACGCCCAATGACCATATGTAAAGAACTTTGCATTGAATGTGCTCAACGCCTTACGGCATCAAAGGTAGAGGCACACTTTAGTTTAGCGCAAGCTTTTCTATAGACGCAACGTGCTCAACGCCTTACGGCATCAAAGGTAGAGGCACCCAATTCAGGAGCTACAGGCTTAATCCCACGATCGTGCTCAACGCCTTACGGCATCAAAGGTAGAGGCACAACATTGTGGTACAAACGTTTATTCTCTCTAAAAAGTGCTCAACGCCTTACGGCATCAAAGGTAGAGGCACGTTAATCAATACGATCCACCAATTGTTTATAAGTGCTCAACGCCTTACGGCATCAAAGGTAGAGGCACCTGCATTAACGACCCTAACAAACCTCAAACTCGAATGTGCTCAACGCCTTACGGCATCAAAGGTAGAGGCACAGCGGCGCCCTAGAAATGCCTCTAGGACTAGCTTAGCACAGTCACTTTTCAAGCACCTCAGGCACTTCGTTTTTTTGTGACTGTAAAATTTTTAGCCTCGGTCAGTATTCAGTTGTCGATCCCGCTCTGGGGAATAGGTTCAGAGATTTTCAAGCACCTCTAAATCTAACAAAAACTCTCAAACCTAGTCAAGGGGCTGTATTTGAATATCAGTGCGTTCGGAGAATATTTGAGTCCAGAGGTGCTTGCATGCTAAAAGATTTTGAAGTTCTGCTCCGACATTGGCCATGTCCCCGCTCGGTTGCAAGCGCATACCCGCTCAACGCATTGGCTGCACAACCCTACGATTAGGAGACTGTCTTCCTTGGTGAGGATTTTTTCCAGTTGCCAGCGCAGCTTTTCCCGCTCCCGTGGCGTGAGACGACAGCGAAAAATCGAGAACTGTAATCGTTCACCATAGCCCTCTAACTGCTTATAAGCCTGTCGCCAGCGCTTGGGGTCGCGGATGTCGTAGCAGATGAGGTACCAATTTTTGGATTCACCCATAGGTCAACGCAAAATGAGTTTGCCAAATAGACCTGCTTCCCCACACCATTCCTTTTCAAGCAAACGCACTTCCAGCTCCAAGAGTCGCCGATAAGTGAGCGAGTAGTTGGTTACTGGGTGCTTCCACGTTTCACCTTTGCGGGCTTCATAGAGTTCAATGAACTTGCGGCGGCCATAGTCACTCAGCCATACGTGATCTCGGCGTACCTCAAAGCATTGGTCAAGGTTCCACTGCATACGGTTAATCGAACCAATAACGACCATATCCACAAGGGGGACGCGGAAAATTTCCATCAAGTCCAACGCAAGGGGTGGTGCTTGGGTACGCGGCTGATGATAGAAGCCAAAGGCGGGTTCAAGACCAACCGTAAGAATGGCATTCATTACGTCTTTGAGCAGCATGCCATAGCCAAAACTGAGCAGCGCATTAAAACGATCTTTCGGGGGGCGGCGATTGCGACCGTTGAAGCGCAGCTCCTTCGGGACTTGATCCCCTAGAAGATAGGGCAATCCCGAAAAATACAGGGCAGCGAGATTGCCTTCAATGCCGCGTAGAGCCTCTCGGGAATTGGCGTGGGAGATGCTGCTAATGAGCCGATCCATTTGCGTAGTGGTCTCTTGCAATGCAGGCAGAGCATCTTGGCGATTCCGCTGTCCTCGGAGTAACAGGCGACGCTGACTTTGTCCGCGACAATTCACCAGTAACTGGGCAAGACGTAAACATTGGTCTGGGTTCGTCAGGGCTTGATATTGACGAATACGCCGTTGAATACTGCCCTTGCGGTTGTCAATGCTGCCGATATAGCGCCCACCACTGCTGATGAAGTGAACACCGACATCCTCATAGGCACAGAGATGAATGGCTGGGGTGGTAATTTGGGCAAATTTGTGGATAACAACTTGACCCACCTGCTGAATGGGCAGCTTTTGCTCAGGTTCATCGTCAATGGCAATCCGTAGCTGCTCGCCAGCTCGCCTGATTACCGATTTGCCAGCCGTGACATGGATAATCTCACGCTCGTCATCTCGCGGAAATAACCGCAGGGGTAAATGCTCAGGATCTCGGGCGAGGCGGGCTTCTTCAGGCAGGCAAACAGGTGCCAAGGAGCAGTTGAGACAGAGTTTTTCATTGCTACAGACAGGGGGACGTTCTAGGGAAGCACGCAGTTGACGCGCTTGCTCGATTGTGTCCCGCACCAGTTGGCGGCCTGCCTCATCTACAGGAACCCGTACAGTGATGTTATCGCGGTGATAGTGAATGCGGCCTTCGGGGACAGTGACGCCGAGAACGGTTTCTAGTAAACAGGCATAGGCCAGAATTTGTACCCTGTCGCTGTGCCAAGCTTGGGGCTGCTGCTGGCGATCGCGATAAGAACGGCCAATTTTGTGCTCGTAGGGAATCAAATGCCCCTCCAAGGTACGCAGTGCATCAACCCGCCCTCGTAAGCCAAGGGCTACACTTTCCAGATTAAATTCCTGCCAGTCTTCCCGTTCTAGTTTTTGTAGCTCAGCGTGGAGCCGCCGCCCCGCAAAGACGGATTCATTTTGGGTATAAAGCTCCTCAACTTCTTCGAGATAAAATAGCCGCCGACAGTAGGCAAAAGCACGCAGAGAGCTAACGCGCAGTGTTTCCGTTTCAGCGCAGGCAACGGTCTGTTCCATGATTGATATCTCCAGTGCGAAGATTCCACTGGTTTATCCATTGGCCTTAGGGAGAAAATGCAAGGCAAAAGTCAGGAAGAATTTCCTCTCCTGAAAGCGTTGTTGGCAGAGACACGCTCTCTGGTGTTTGCTGGGGGCGATAAATTTCTGCCATTTGTTGCTGGGGGACAATCAACCAGCCAAGGCGGCAACCATTGTCCATGTATTCCTGCATTTTTGCCCTTAAATGGGACAAGTCATCACTAGCAGATGCGAGTTCAATCACAAAATCGGGGCAAAGAGGCACAAAGCCTTGGCGTTCCTCTGGGGTTAGGCGCTGCCAATGTTCCTTGGTAATCCATGCAACATCGGGTGAGCGAATGGCGCCATTGGGCAGGCGAAATCCCGTTGAGGAGTCAAAGACCTCACCTAGTTGAGTTTGGCGATTCCAAAGACTAATGTCAGCCGTGAGGGCGGCATTGTAGCGACCCGTTTCGCCGCCTGTAGGGGGCATAACAACCAATTCTCCCGCAGCAGTTAATTCAAACCGTAGATTAGGATTGGCTTTGATAATCTCTGCGAATTGCTCTTCAGTGAACTGAAGGGTTTTGGGTAGATACACGGGGGGAGCATGGTGCATAGCTATTGCCCCTCAAAGATCTAACGGTTTTTCCACCATTCAAAACTACGTTTCCATTCTCGCGATCGCGGGGGTAATTCCTGCAATGATGCTGCCACGTGGTTAAAGACCTGCTCCACCACGGGTAAGGGCACCCGATCTTCGGCTTCAAAGAGAATAACCAGCCGCTGCCCCCCTTGGAGATGCATCAAATATAACTCTTGGTGAATCGGTCGGGGGGTTGGATAATAAAACAGTTCACCACGGACTCGCCGTCCCAAAATTCGCCGCTCAATGTGCCCCGGGGCTGCTGAGAGAGGACCCCCCACTTGGGTAAACCGTAGCCAACTGCGCAACTCCTGATCGGAAAGTTCCCCCAGTACCTCACTTGTTTTGGGTAGGCTAATCAGGCTCACCATTAACTCGTGCTCCCCCGGTACGGCATTGGCGGGATAGACCACAGCAACGCCATTTTCACCAAAAGAAGTGGGTGGCGAAAATTGTAGGGGTGTTTCAAAGGATAACCCCAGTAGTTGATAGCGTTGGGGGACAGGGGCAGCAGCCTGAATCGTCACTTCACTCGCCCGACCTATGAGCAGGGGAAAAGCGCCCAAAAGGGTCAGACTACAACCAAGGGTCAGCAGCAAACGCATAACGGCCTCACACTAGGGGGATGACTGGTATTGTTGACGATAGGCCATGTATAGACCTTCTAGGAAGTCCTCGGCACTGAGGGCAGGCCAGTGGGCGGGATAGGTGGGCAGCAACAGGGGTTCTAATTGCTGGCGCAGCTCCTGAGCCACTTGATAGCGACCGACAGGACTCAGGCGATCGCGGTTGTTGAGGTAATTGCGTACTAGGAGATAGTGTTCGGGAGTCATCTGTTCCCAATGGGCGAGCGATCGCAACTCCTGCACCCAAGCCGCCTGTGGTTGCTGACCGGTTGTAGCTTTAGGTGCCAACCGCGTCGCCTGTTCATCTTGAATCACAAGGGTACCCGCCACCCTATCTCCCAAACGTTTTTCTGATCGAGATAACGCCACTAGGAGTGCCCCTATACCAAAAAAAGCAAAATCAATGGGTTGCAGCAGACTGCGCAGGGTCGCTTCCCGCAGACCAATGGGGCGGCCATTATCTTGAACAACGCGAATTTCTGCATAGCGCTTGCCGGGGGTTTGTCCCTGCCAGTAGGTTTCAAAGAAGATGTAATAGCCGTTGTAGAAGGCAAACATCACCAATAGGTAAATGCCCAAACTCCAAGCCTCAATACTTTGGCCACTAGCGGGTAGCACCTCAATCAGCCACGGGTAAAGGGCATAGAAGTAGATGTACCCTGCCGCCAGCGAAAAAAGCACAAGTGCCGTGTAGAGAATCACCTGATCAATCAGCCAAGCCAAAACGCGGCTGCCAATTCCTGCTAGGGCAAAGTCCAACTCGATGCTTTCCGGTGTGCGTAGTGTGACCCGCCGCAACCAGCGCAGGGGATTCACTGCTTCAGGGCGGACTTGAAACGCTGCTCCTTCATTGCGGACTCGCAGATCCCAATACAGAACTGCCTTGATCCCTTGCCAGAGGGGCAGGAGCAAAACCCCTACAAAGAGGCCAGCAACGGGAAGAATCACCACGCTGTTGATAATACTGCCAAGGAGATTGGCGGGAATCGTTGCAAGGGAAGCAACAAAAAATACCGTTAGGGTATGCCATGCCTGTCCCTGCGTCAGTTGCCAACTGCGCCGAACGGATTTGAGGGGCGTACAGTCGGGTTCAAGGGCTAAGACCACATCAACAAGGGAGAGCCGCGCCATAAAGTAGCTAATCACCAACAGCGCAAGGAGCACTAGCAACAGGATACTGAGCAGAAAAGTTAAAAAGAAGAGACTTCTTGCGGGTTCCGTTTGGATATTCTGCTCGAGGAATTGCACTAAGGGGGATGCCACCAAATAAATTAAGTAGCCGATCGCCCCCAAGACCCCATACACCAAGAGCAAAATGACACCGACCATCAGAGTGGCCAACAAATAATTCAGCATCTTGGGAAAAATAAAGCTGCGGGCTGCCGATTCTGATTCCTCAAGGGCCGTCAGGACAGCGTAAATACGGCGAGAAAGCAGCGCACCACTGGCCATTAGCCGTGTCCAACCAAAGAGATAAAAGGGCAAAGCCACGAGGACACTAATGCCTGTGAGCCAGAGAAAGGGGGCAACATTATCCATCGCCCCAGCAAGAATCCCCCCAACAATCAGTGCTACGGCCACGATCAGCACGGCGGCAATGGTGAGCAGAAAAAACCACGCATGGGCAAAAAGGCTCAAAAGAAAGTAGCGATTGCCCTGATGACGGTACAGCTGCAAAGCAATCGTGACTACATTGCCGCTAGAGAGAGAATGGGGAAGCCGTCCTCGCCGCCGAAAAGGCCACATTCGCGATACCCAACCAATTGGAGATCGAAATGATCCTAGCGTTTGCGCCCATTGGTTCCTGCGCCACCTTTGTAAAATTTGTTAACATTAGAACAATTTAATCCTTCGTTCATCACTGTTTTCGTTCTGTTTTCGATGGCTGAGGTGCGGGCATTGACCCCTCTGGCCAGCTTAGGTATTGATTGCGTTTTGGCCAGTTCAAGGAGCACGTATGGCACTGTACGCAGAACTACATCGGCATTTGGGTGGCTCAGTTGTACCGCGTATTCTTTGGCGGTATTTTCAGCGGAACGATCGCGCCCTTGCAGATCGCTTTCCTGACTATGAGGAATTTGAAACCTTTTATACGCGCCCCCGCCAATCCCTTGAAGAATACCTCGAACTCCACACCCTAGTGGAGAGTGTGCAAACGCCGCAAACTTTGCCCTATTTCATCTTTCGCTTGATTCGCGGCGCCTATATTTTTGAAAACTTGGCCTATCTAGAGCTGCGCTATACCCCCTATCTGCGCACGGATCCGCAGCGATCCCAGAGCGATCGCATTGAGCAGATGGCCGACATTGTTAAAACGGTGGGTCTGGCTTGCCAAGTACCAGAATACCCGATTGTCACGAGCCAAATTCTCTGTATGCACACGCGGCTACCCTATGCGGTGAACCGTGCCATTGTTGATCTGGCGGCGAGTTTTCCGCAGTTTGTCTGTGGCATTGACTTGGCCGGGGGCGATAGCGTCTATGGCGATCGCATGGCGGAATTTATTGAACTCTATGCCTATGCCCGCGATCGCGGTCTTAAAACCACTGGCCACCTCTACGAAACGGTGAATGGCTGCTATCCCGAATTGCTACCCTACCTGCAACGCATTGGTCATGGCATTCAAATTCCCCTGCGCTATCCAGAGCTGCTCAAGGAAGTGGCAGCAGCCGGTCAATGCCTCGAAGTGTGCCCCACCACCTATTTTCAAACGGGTACCCTTGAGAGCTACGCGCAATTACGCCTCGTCTTTGAACGCTGTTTTGAAGCGGGGGTGGACGTGGCCATCTGTACTGACAACGCGGGTCTGCACAACGTGCGGCTGCCCTTTGAGTACGAAAACTTGCTCACCCACGACATCCTCAACTTCAAGGAGTTACAAGCCTGTCAGGAAGCCGCTTTTCGCCATGCCTTTGCTTGGCCCCATGCGCAACCGCCGACCCTACTGTTGAGTAACCTGCTTCAGGGCAATTCCCCCCAAAATGCACTGGCAGGCTGCGCAATCCAGTAAGATAGACCTATGAGCAAGATTGAACGCATTACCGGTCGTGGCCTTCCTCTGCGGGGCAACGATATCGATACGGATCGCATTATTCCCGCACGGTTTCTCCGCTGTGTCACTTTTGATGGCCTTGGGGAACACGTTTTTGCTGACGATCGCCAGTCGGGGCAACACCCTTTTGACCTGCCTCAGTACCAAGGGGCACGGATTCTGGTGGTGAATGCCAATTTTGGCTGTGGCTCTAGTCGCGAACACGCCCCCCAAGCGATCGCCCGTTGGGGAATTCAAGCAATTGTCAGCGAAAGCTTTGCCGAGATCTTTGCCGGAAACTGCTTGGCAATGGGGGTTCCCTGTCTGACGGCAGCTCCAGAACAGGTACAAGCACTGCAAACTCTCTTAGAAGAGCAGCCCACTACGGAACTGACCCTAGACTTACAGGCGCTGACCTTGACAGCAGGCGATCAAGTGATTCCCTTAACCATGGCGGAAAGTACGCGGCAAATGCTCCTTTCGGGTCAATGGGATGCCTGTGGTCAACTGTTGGCCAATCAGGACAAAATTCACGACGTGGCAGCGCGGCTGCCCTATGTGCGGTGGGCAGTTAGTTAACCCGTCGCAGTAGCCAAAGCCAAGCCCCAAAGAGCCAACGCCAGCCTTGCCAGCGGCGCGATCGCCCCAATGCAATCACCTCTGGTAGATCAAACAGCTGGTACACTGCCTCTGCCCGTTGCCACTGCCGTCGCCGCAAAAATCGCCACGTTCCCGCCAAGATAAACTGGTGAAAAAAGTCACACTGGCACTGCCGCAGTTCCGCTGGTGAGAGAATCGATAAATTCGCAGCGGCGGCAAAAATATTCCCTAGGGTAGCCAAGGTCTGGGCTTGAAACATTCCCATTGTCAGGGCTTGATCGTGGATCGTGTAGGCAGCAGTGGCGCGGGGAACCGTGTAAACCCCCTTCTGGGCAAAGAAGCGTAGCCATTGGTAGAGGTCTGTGGCTTCGCCGTAGGCGGGATCAAAATAGCCCACCTCGTCGAGGAGCGATCGCCGCCAGATCAAGGCGGGAAATCGCACAAACGAGGAATGACGCAGCAATTGCCTAAGGGCTTGAGCTGGGGAGAGCCATGTTTGCTGCCGGGGTATCTGCCGTCGCAAACAGCGTTGATGCGAATCCACCAAATGCACGCCAAAGAGAAAGACATCAAACTGGCTACCATATTGGATGAGGGTTTCCAGAATCGTTGTGATCCCTTGGGGCAACAGGTAATCATCATCGTGCAACAGCAGGATAAACTCCCCAGCGGCCTGCGCTAAACTGGCATTCCAATTGGCCACCATTCCTAAGCGTTGCCCATTGTGCTGGTAGTGCCAGCGGCCTGACCATCCAGCCAGTAAATCCTCTACTGCTGTGGGGGTGGCAGAATCATCGATAATAATGACTTCCACCGGATCGTGGCTCTCAGGGGGCAAGGCTGCGACAACTGAGCGAACCGCTTGTGCCAATCCTTGGGGACGGTTATAGGCCGGAATGCAAATGCTCAATAGGGGTGCTTGTGCCATTGTTGGGAACCTGCACAGGGTGCTGCATAATCCATCGGGGTGGTGCGTTAAGTGAAGGGACTGTAGGGCACTGTTTTCGGAGCGATTGCTATGACCTCTGCCACCGTCGATCGCCAACGTTTGCAAGCGGCTTTGGCTTCCCTCAACCTTAGTTTAGAGGCAGAACTCACTCAATATCGCTGCCATCGCATGGTACAAGCCCATTCCCCCTTTGCAGCGCCGCCGGTTCTCGAGTCTGCAACTTCCCCAGAACCGAGTGTCACCCCTGCTGCCGCAGAAACAGCTTCCCAAACCGTTCCTCCCGTTGTCAATTCTTTGACCCCCACCCCTGAGACAGCAGCAGCCACCGATGAACGCACCAATGAAGAACTGGCTGATCCATTTTTCGAGTTTGATCCCATAGATTTAGCAGAACTCTTGCCCCAGTCCTATGCCAGCGATCCCCCTGCCCCGCAAACGCCAACCCGAACAAAGCGCCCCTTTGCCTCTACCCGCGAGCTGCTCAAGCAGGCCCGAAAAAACCAACAGCGGCCTTGGTTCCAACGGCGTGAAAGCAATAGTCAACATCTGGTGCAACGCTGGTTAATTGTGGTTGGCATTCTGGCCGGCTTTAGTGGCGCAGCCCTCTGGTGGTTCAACCGCCGACCTGCCCCCGTTGCCACTGAATCACCTGCAACGCCAACAGCAGCATCACCCACGCCCCCCGTCGGCCCTGATATGACTGCGCGGGAATTTCCCGATGTCAATCGCAGCACCCTTGCCCAATTGGAACCTGCGGCGAGTCCATCAACCAGTGCCTCACCCACCCCTACGGCCAGCCCAACCCCGGCTGAACCTGAACATACGACGCAGCTTTTTGTGGAAAAAATGCCCAATGGTCGCTACTATGTGCTGGCTCCCTACAAGGAACCTGCGGACTTAGAAAAAGTCCAAGCTGTGGTGCCCGATGCCTTTTTGGTGGGCAACGGCGACCAAACCAAGATTCAACTGGGGATGTTTGTCGATGAGGCCTCGGCTCAAGCGATGGTCAATCAGTTACGCGATCGCCTCTAGGGGATGAGCCAGCGATCGCTGGCATTGCCGTATTGCTCCTGCCACTGCGACCAAGTGAGATTTTCCCCCTCTAGGCGAAAGGGATAGGCCGCTTCACTCCACCAGTGGTTATCCTGCAATTTCAGCGTTTGCAAGAAGGGTTCCCCCTTGAGGGTGGTCAGGAGTTGCTCTTGGCGGCTACCAATCCAATTCCCCTCTAGGTACCAATCTTGAGAGGTCATCGTGACTTCCTCACCCGTTTCGGGTAGGGTGATGGTTCGAGGCGAAGGATCGCGGACGCCAATTTGTGCCCCTTGGTTTTCCCAAATCCAGTTGTGGCGCAGGGTAACATGGGCAGCCGCCCAGCCAAAAATGCCGGGGGTTTGTAGATAGTTCGGGGCAATGCTGTAGTTATAGGCAATTAAGGAATCTTCAATGGTCACTGGACCTGTGCTCGCCTCGAGGAAAAGACCGACAACGGCATTGCCGAGAAATTGCGATCGCCGAATCTCAACGTTTTGATTATCAGTATCAAGCCACAGACCGGCCGCTTGATTCTCAATCGCGCGGTAGCGATCGAAGACGGCGCGGCGCAAATGAAAGTACTTATCCCCCGCATCCCAATCGTAAAAGCCTGCCCATGCCCCCCGCCAATTATTCCCTTGAACGAGCACCTGCTGCACTGTGAAGTCCCGCAAATGAACCCCCGCCATGCCCCGCCAGCCATTTTGCAGAAACTGTGTTCGTTCCACCCGCAGGCGATCGCTCTGATGACTTTCGAGGCCGCCCCAGTTATTGCCCCAAAAAGTACAGTCTTTAACCTCAATGTCATGGCTGCGTTCAATGCGCACCGCTTGGCTAAATGTGCCGCCATAGTGCTCAAAGCGTAGGCCCACCAAACTGATAAAACCACTGTCTAAGATGCGTAAGGCCTCACGGTGAACGGCTACTTCCAATTCACTGGGTGAGATGCCCACAGGCAGAGCCACATACAGTTGTTGCTCCGTATCATCCACGTAGAAATCATCCCCCTGCAATTCCCTAAATGAAAGTCGCTGCCGCAGGGGAGTATCCCGCCACCACACCAGTTCGCCCCGCTGCGCTACGAGGGGTAACTCAATGCCATAGTTTGTCCACGGGTTACCCGAAAAGCCCCAAGCCAGTGTCCAAGGGTGACGGTAAATGGTGAACCTAGGGGTGCTGGAGACTTCTTGCCAATCTGACCATTGTTGACTGCCCCGCACAATCACGCGTTCGCCCGCCTGAGCCACCAGTCGCAGGGGCATCTGCCGATGATGAATCGTTCCCAATGCCTCCCGATAAATGCCGCCATGAATGTAAATGTCGGTGGGGCGATCGTGCGCCTGTGCCCACGCCAAAGCAGCAGCAATCGTACGGAAAGGGGTTACGGCATCACTGGCTTGTGGATCGGCTGGATTGACTTCTAGGGTGAGGGGTGAGGCTGGAATGGCCGCAATTCTTGGTTGCCCCATCAAGCACAAAACAATCACAAGTAGAATGAGCAGCGTGTGTGGCCACCTCATCGCCGCAGTGGACGGGCTAAATAGGGCACCCAGAGGGCGATCGCAGCCACAAAGATCAAGAGCAAGCCAAGGGGCATCTCAATGGATTGCCAAAACAAAAATCGCAGCGACACCGCTTTTGCATTCTGTACCGAAAAGAGGGCGATCGCCCCGCTGCTGATCATCCAGAGTAAAAAGAGCAAAAAGCGGCGCATTTACTTCCCTTCCGCTTGGCGAATCATCTCCTCCGTCTTATGGTAGCGGTTATAGACAGAAAACCCCGTAAACATGCCCTTAAGAAAGTCATTCAGTTGCTCGCGGGTACTGGCACTGGCCGTACTCAAAGGTGCCGGCAAAAAGCGATCGCCAAAACCAACAAAGACCAAACCAACCACCAGCACAGGCAAAATCAAGTCTTTGACACGCATAGGGCAAACCTCCACAGGATGATGGCGGAATCAAGAGGACGCGCTAACAGGGAGAACAGATAACTAATAGTTTCTAATGTGCCGCAGGATTGTAAATAATTTTCAGCCTATGCAAAAGAGCGCGATCGCGGTTACAAAGCGTCTATAGCAAGAATTGTCAACAAAAATGTCAATAAACATAAACCGTGAAAATACCCATGAAATCTCTGGGAAGGTTGTTGCTACTATAGTAGGCAAGCCATCCAGACCCTAACGCGCCCTATGGTCAACACATCGTCATCTTCTTCTCGGAAAGCACTTACCGTGCGCGGCAGAGCCGCTAGCCCCACAGAACGAGCCATTGTTGCCTCCGGTTACGCCAGTATCGATCAGGTGCGGGAAGCCATGAACACCGCCCGCAAAACGGGCAAGTCCCTCGTAACCGTGTTGCAGGAGATTACGGGCACCACCATGCCCCCCGATGTGTTACGCCAGTACCACAAGCAACAGCTTTTTGAACTCAAAGTGATCTACGGGGTTGATTGCCTCGATCCCGAACTCAATCGTTTCCCCACCGAGCAAATCGAGGAACTGATCAACACGATTGTACCGATTGACACCTGCCGCACCTACCAAGTCATCCCCATTGCCAAGCACCTCGACGCTGATCCCCCCTATCTGCTCGTGGCGATGGTGGATCCAGATAACCTCCAAGCCATTGACAACCTCACCCGCTTACTCCGCGCCCACAACCTCACCCTCAAGCGAATGGTGATCACCCTAGAGGATTACCAACGCCTCATTGACCCGATTCTCAATAAACAGGTAGCTGAAACCACCGCTAGCAAAAATGCCCCGGCTGAGATCGGTGACATCAACATCGAAGAAGACATCGAAGCCATGGGCAGCCTCGAAGAGCTGGAAGGGGAGCAGGAGGTTGACCTTGCTGAGGCGCTGAAAGGTGCAGAAGATGCGCCGATTATTGCCCTTGTCAACAAAATTTTGGCCAAAGCCCTCACCGAAGGCGTTTCCGACATTCACATCGAACCTCAAGAGGAATACCTGCGGATTCGTTTCCGCAAAGATGGGGTGCTTCACCAAGCCTTTGATCCACTGCCGAAGAAAATCGTGCCAGCCGTCGTTTCCCGCTTCAAAATCTTGGCTGACCTTGATATTGCTGAGCGGCGTGCCCCCCAAGATGGTCGTATCCGCAAAATGTTCCAAGGGCGACGGGTGGACTTCCGAGTGAATACCCTCCCCAGCCGCTGGGGCGAAAAAGTCGTACTGCGGATTCTCGATAACTCCGCCACCCAACTCGGTCTCGACAAGCTGATTACTGACCCTGAGAGCCTTGCTATTGTGCGGGAGATGACCAAGCGCCCCTTTGGCCTCATCCTCGTTACAGGTCCCACTGGTTCAGGGAAAACCACCACGCTTTACTCTGCGCTGGCTGAATGTAATAGTCCCGGTGTCAACATCAGTACAGCGGAAGACCCGATTGAATACACGCTCCCCGGCCTAACGCAGGTACAGGTTATTCGCGAAAAAGGCATGGACTTTGCCTCAATTTTGCGAGCCTTTCTCCGCCAAGACCCCGATGTAATTCTGGTGGGCGAAACCCGTGACAAAGAAACCGCAAAAACCGCCATTGAAGCGGCTTTGACGGGGCACTTGGTCTTGACAACCCTGCACACTAACGATGCCCCCAGTGCAATTGCCCGCCTCTCGGAAATGGGCATTGAACCCTTTATGGTTTCCGCCTCCCTCATTGGGGTTGTTGCCCAACGGCTGATGCGGCGGGTATGCAGTGAGTGTCGGATTCCCTATACACCCACCCGTGAGGAACTGGCGCGCTTTGGCTTGTCTGCCTCCAAGGATGTCAACCTCACCCTCTACAAAGCCAATAAACTGACACCCGAGCAAATTCAAGCGGCTAAGGCAACTGGCCAACCCATTTGCAGTAAATGTGGTGGTTTGGGCTACAAAGGACGGGTCGGCGTCTACGAAATTATGCGGATCACCGAGCGACTGCAACGGCTGATTACCGAAGGTGCCCCCACCGAGCAAATCAAGGAGGCGGCCGTCGAAGAGGGCATGAAAACCCTGCTTGCCTATAGCTTGGGGTTAGTCAAGGAAGGACTCACCACCCTCGAAGAAGTGGAGCGCGTCACCTTTACGGACACTGGACTAGAGGCAGAACTCAAGGCCAAACGTAAGAGTTCTTTAACCTGCCGTACCTGCGGTGCCGAGGCGCAGCCCGAATGGTTAGAATGCCCCTATTGCATGACACCCCGCTTTGTGGATTAACAAGATTATTAATGTCAGTGATGAACTTTCGTGTTGTTGACCAAACTGCTTAGACGAGGAACACCCTATGGAGCTAATGATTGAAGACCTAATGGAGCAAGTGGTGGCCAATGGTGGCTCCGATTTGCATATCTCCGCTGGCTTACCCCCCTACATTCGCATTAGCGGCAAATTAACCCCGACCGACTACGAACCCCTCACCCCAGAGCAATGCCAGCGCCTGATTTTCAGCATGCTCAACAATACCCAACGCAAGCACCTAGAGCAAAACTGGGAGTTGGACTGCTCCTATGGTGTACGTGGCCTCGCCCGGTTCCGCGTCAATGTGTATAAAGACCGGGGAACCTATGCTGCTTGCTTGCGAGCACTCAGTTCCAAAATTCCCACGTTTGAGCAGTTGGGATTGCCCAATGTTGTCCGCGAAATGAGTGAGCGGCCACGGGGCTTGATTCTGGTGACTGGGCCGACAGGATCAGGGAAAACCACAACCTTGGCGGCGATGATTGACTTGATCAACAAAACCCGCGCTGAGCATATCCTGACGATTGAAGACCCCATTGAGTTTGTCTATGAACCCATCAAGAGCCTGATCCACCAACGGCAGGTGGGGGAAGATACCAAGAGCTTTGCCAATGCTCTGCGGGCAGCGCTGCGGGAAGACCCCGATATTATCCTTGTGGGTGAGATGCGGGACTTGGAAACAATTCAGCTTGCCATCTCAGCGGCAGAAACCGGTCACTTGGTCTTTGGTACCTTGCACACCAGTTCAGCTGCCCAAACCGTTGACCGTATGGTGGATGTGTTCCCGCCAGAGCAGCAGCAGCAAATTCGCGTCCAGTTGTCCAACTCGTTAGTGGCGGTCTTTAGCCAAACGCTGGTTCCTAAGAAAAATCCCAAGCCCGGTGAATTTGGGCGGATTATGGCGCAAGAAATTATGGTGGTGACCCCTGCTATCTCCAACCTGATTCGCGAAGGCAAAACCTCGCAGATTTATTCGGCAATTCAAACGGGCGGCAAGCTGGGGATGCAGACCCTTGAAAAAGTCTTGGCCGATTATTATCGTGCGGGCATCATCACCTATGAAGCAGCAATGGCCAAGTCCTCGCGTCAGGACGAGTTGCAACGTCTGATTGGTACGGGTACACCTGCGGCAGCAGCACGCTAGTTAGCAATTATTGATAAAAAGAAGGGGTATTGAGTCATGGCAACCTATGAAGTGCGGATCCGGGATGCCCAAGGCAAATACAAGACCGTCCGCGAGCGAGCTTCGACACCACGGGAAGCACGCATGGCTTTGCAATTGCAAGGGGTACAGGTTCTAGAGGTCAAGGAGGCCAAAAAACTCACCCTCAAGTCCGACCTCGACCTCACTTTCCTCTCCAAAATTACGGTGAAAGATCGAGCGATCTTTGCGCGGCAGTTTGCGGCACTGGTGAATGCAGGTGTGGCCTTGGTGCGTGGGATTGGTGTTTTGGCAGATCAATGCACCAACCCGAAATTAAAAAAAATCCTCATGGCCGTCAACAATGACATTCAACAGGGGAGCAGCCTTGCTGATGCCATGCGTCCCCATCCTGAGGCCTTTGATAACCTGTTTGTGGCTATGATCCAAGCGGGGGAAACGGGGGGGGTGCTCGATGAGGTGCTCAACCGTCTCTCGAAGTTACTGGAGGATCAAGCCCGCCTCAATAACCAAATCAAGTCCGCCCTGACCTATCCCGTGGTGGTGGGCCTGCTGGCGGTGGGCATCTTCTTGGGGATGGTGATTTTCCTGATCCCTGTGTTTGAGGGTATTTTCAAACAGTTGGGGGGGGAATTGCCGCCCTTTACCGCCATGATGGTGGCGCTTAGTGAATTCCTGCGCACGCCGCAGTATATGGCATTGTTGATTATCTGTGTGGTGGGCTTGGTATTGGGGATTCGCTTTTATTACAAGACTCCGGCTGGCCGGCTGATGATTGATGGCTTGCTGTTGAAGCTACCCCTCTTTGGTGATTTGGTGGAAAAAACAGCGGTGGCACGGTTCTGCCGCACATTTGGTTCGCTGTCCCGTTCAGGGGTACCGATTTTGCGTTCCCTTGAAATTGTCAGTGCCACAGCGGGGAACCAAGTGATCTCCAATGCCATTGACCGAGCGGCACAGGAAGTGCAGAAGGGAGGAATGCTCAGCCTTGCCCTGCAACAGGAACGGGTCTTTCCAGTGCTGGCGACCCAGATGATTAACGTGGGCGAAGAGACAGGGGAACTGGATAAGATGCTGATGAAGGTGGCCGACTTCTATGAAGATGAAGTGGAACAGGCGGTGAAGTCCCTAACAAGTGTGATGGAACCCTTGATGATTGCGGTGCTAGGGGGTATGGTAGGGTCAATTCTGGTGGCGATGTACCTGCCCATGTTCAAGATCTTCGATCTGGTCAAGTAAGCCTTGCCATGGCACATCTGTCCCCGTCGCGAACCCACTACGACATTCTCGAGGTGGCACCCACGGCCTCGTTGGCGGAGATTCGCCGTGCCTATCGAGAAAAGAGTAAGCTCTACCATCCTGATACGACGACGTTGCCGGTGGCGATCGCTCGTGAGGAGTTTCATCGCCTCAATGAGGCCTATGCAGTGCTGACCAATCCAGAGCAGCGGCAGTGGTATGACTTGCAATTACGCCTGCGGGCACAGTCAAAACAGTCAGGCACGATGGGGATAGGTGCCTCTTCTCGCTCTCAGGGGTCTGTTCGCTCTACTGCCGTGCCACCCGACGATCGCCCCCTCTCGCCGGGGGAGCTATTTGCTCTGTTTATCTTGGGGGTCACGTTTGTCGGCTGTCTGGTTCTGGCGGTAATTGTCGGTTTGTCCCAACAGGGGCAAGAATGGATCTTGCAAATTGTCAGTCGCATCTCAGAACTTGGATGAACACTCTGCCTAATCCCCAAACCCCCCTCTACAACCATGCCCTGCCGCAAATTGAAGCATGGCTACAGCAAAAGGGCTGTGTGCGGGACGAAACGGATATCCACTGTTGGGAGTTAGAGTATCCCCAGTGGTCAGCTCGGATTTGCTTGGATATTGAGGAGCTACAGGTGGTCTATCACGATCGCCTTGAGGGCAGTGTGATTCAGCGCTCTTTTAAGTACTCCTGCCCCCGTGCCGAGGTGGAGGAAGCCATTTTTGCGGGGCCTTAAATGCCCACGGCCATCATAATCGGCATTGCAGGGGCTGCTTCTTGGGTGGCTTGATTCTTGATCCGCTTCAGGCCAAAAATCCAGAGGATTTGATCTTCGATGGCTGCTGCTTGCTCTTTTGCCCCTGCTTTCAACAGGAGTTGATGGGTCATCATCAGCTTCTCAATTTCAGCCACTTGGGTGCAGACTTCTTCCTCATCTAAATAAAGGCTCTCGAGCACCGCATTCAAGTCTGCTTCGGGATCAGCGACTAAGCAAGCCCCTTCCACCACCACGGATTTGAGCTGCCCTTGGTATTGCCGCAACAGACGGCGAATTGTGTAGGCAGTAACGGGCAATAATTTTGTCATGTTGTGTTCCCCCAATTACTTATGTCAGCATCTATTAATTTCCCGCTGTCCACTTCCACCCATGGGCAAATTTTGTGGGGGATCAACAGGGGATATAGCTGCTCGTTAAGGATTGATTTACTGTACGTTATTATTCTATGAACTTCGCAACTTGGGGATCATGCGTAATTCCACGTAAAAGGGCTTTTAGATGTGATTTAGATCACGGAAACCATGACGTTATCGGCACTTGGGAATATTGTAAATTTACGTTAAGAAATTATAAGTATTAAGAAATATAAATCTACCAAAATTCGCCGCAGTGCTCCGTCTATACCGCAAAGCAGTTAGGTAGTGGTGAGGCGGCGGGCGACCGGAGGGAGCAGTCACTCAATCTCAGATTGTTGCTGGATATATTGAGCTAGCACCGAAAATCGGGCGCGACTAATATAGCTATTTCGAAAGGGAGTGAGATATTTTCAAGAGGGATAGGCTATACTCAAAGCGTCATGAATGTTACTCAAGAATATGAGCTATAGCTTGGACTGACGAGAGCGGGTTGTCTCCTATATCAAGCAAGGTGGCAAAATCAGTGAAGCAACTCAAATCTTTCAGGTGAGCCGCGCCACTATCCATCGCTGGCTGAAGCGAGAGGACTTAGCGCCCACGGTTGTCCCCCGTCGTCCTTGGAAGCTGGATTGGGCGGCCTTAGCAGCGGATGTTGCTACCCATTCCGATGATCGTTTAATCGACCGTGCCCAGCGATTTGGCGTCCAAGTTTCCACCATTAGTTATGCCCTCGCCCAGATGAGCATCACCCGCAAAAAAAACAGATGCGTTACCAAGAACGGTGTGAGGCAGAGCGACAAGCGTATTGACACATGGGTAGAGAGCCATGGGGAGGAAACGGTGGTGTCTATCGATGAGAGGGGGTTTGACTCTCGAGTGGAGTGTGAGTATGGGTGGTCAGCGCGAGGCCAACGAATTGATGGAGAGCGAGCGGGGAAGCGTCAGAAAAGAGAGAGTTGAGTCGCAGGACGGTATAGATACCAGAAAGACACCGATTCATCCAAAAGGGGCGATTCAGGCAGTGGTGAAAGCGGCGGGTCACGAGGTGTTATTTTTACCGAAATACTCTCCTGATTTGAATGTGATTGAGCACGACTTTAGTGCGCTGAAGCGAGCGCGGATGTATGCAGGGTCAAACAGTTCGATTGATGAGGTGATTCGCAAGTATTGTGCTGGATGATATCTCATTCCTTATTGGAATAGCTATACAACTTCAGTTGAATTTCATCAAAACCACCATTCAGTGACCTTCATAAACGCTCAGAACGCCGACTGTCCGAGTGGGGATACTGCAACAGACGAATGCCAGAGCAGCAGAAAGCGTGAAGCCAACGGTAGAAGCACTCGGAGACTGGGGATTTTGCTGATTCCACGCGGCGGGCAGCCGTCTACGAGCAGAGTTAGAGACCCTATTAAGTGAGGGATTTGCAGGGGTACTCGTCTCGGATGACTTCAGCGTGTACAACGGTGATGAGGTGAAAGGGCAACAGAAATGTCTGGCGCATCTGAGGCGAACTTCAAAAAGGTGGGCAAGCTCAAACAGGGGCATCGAATGGGCATTCGGCTTTATGGGTGAAGTGCAAGCAGCGATTGAGTAGTGGCTGCCGCAAGTTGGGCATGAGGCGGGTTTATTGTTGCGCTCTCTACTCCTGCTGTCGCAACCACGTCCACCAGCGATTCAGGGGGGCATAGAGCAAGGGTGCCCAAAGACTACTCATAATGGCTGAACTAAGCGCGACTTGCCGATGGTGCTGCCAAATCTCCTCGAGGGGAAAGCCACTGCCAAGGCTCATTTGCATTGCCATGACCGTTTGCTGAAGAATGGCCATTGCAAAGGTAATCAAAGCAACCGAAATAAAATCCTCAGAAACAAAGCGCTGCTTTTGCATCAGGGCGGTCAGCCCTCCCACCAAAGCTAAGCTGACTGCGTGGCTAGGATGAGCACTGACCAAGCCATCTTGAATCCAGCCAAGGGCAATACCCGCCAGTACCCCTTGCCACCACGATCGCTTGACACTCCACACCACCACCCAGATTAAAAACCAGTCGGGCACCAATAGATGCAGGTTGGGTAAGTGAATAAAGCTCAGCAGGGCACAGAGTCCCACAGAGCTAATAATAATCAACCAGTTGAGGCTAGTTCGGCGTAAACGTGTCTGTCGGTTCAGCATAGGGAATGACGGTGACCCACTCAAGGCGATCAATCGGTGCGCCCAGAATAACAGTGGCATGGGGGCGGGTGGGATCGCTCAGTTCTACCGATTGCACCTCACCAATGGGAATGCCCGCTGGATAGAGACTACTCAAGGCTGAGGTATAGAGGACATCCTTGGGCTGTACCTTCGGGTCTTTCTCTAAAAACTCGACAATCACCTGCTGGTTGAGTTGTCCCCGCAGAATCCCCATCTGCCGCGTCCGACCCACCACAACCCCCACTCGACTGGCGGGATCCGTGAGCAACATCACCCGACTGGTATTGGGGGTAATGCTGGTAATGCGCCCGACAAGGCCACCGTTGCCCACCACGACTGAACCGATGGTGAGACCCTGACGACTGCCTTCCCCCAAGAGGAGCGATCGCCACCACTGATCGGAACTGCGACCAATCACCGGCACAACGCGGCCATTGAAATTGGCCAGCATCGGTGCATTCAGCATTTGCCGCAACCGCTGGTTTTCCGCTTGGACGGCGGCCAGTTGCTGCTCCAGTTGCCACGTACGGGCTTGAATCAAGGCTTGCTGATCGTCCACTGTGCCTTGAAAGGGCAAACTAAGAAGGCGGTACAGTTCACGAATCGCTGCCCCATTGGTCTCACGCAAAATCCAAGCACTTGTGAGTACCAAAGCAACAAGGACTAAGCCACCTGCATATCGTCCCCACCAGCGCAGCAGAAAAGCCATAGCTGCTGATCCTTAACCAATCACTGCCGATTGTGTGGAAAAGACACGAGCGAGGTCTTTGAAGTTTTCCAGTACCCGACCGGTACCCATGACCACACACCGCAGGGGATCCGCTGCTACATGAACGACAATGCCCGTTTCATGGCTAATCAGAGTATCGAGACCCCGTAGCAGAGCACCGCCGCCAGCCAGCATAATCCCGCGATCCACAATGTCTGCGGCTAGTTCTGGGGGCGTCCGCTCAAGGGTACGCTTGATGGCTTCAATAATCGCCGAGAGGGGCTCGGCCATGCTTTCGCGAATTTCTTCTGCTTTGACCGTAACTGTGCGTGGTAGGCCAGAGAGTTGGTGCAGTCCGCGCACTTCCATGGCTTCGGAGTCATAGCTGTCATTGGGGTAGGCAGAGCCAATGCGAATCTTGATCTCCTCAGCCGTGCGTTCACCAATAATCAGGTTGTGTACTTTTTTCAAATACTGGACGATCGCCTCAGAAATTTCATCGCCAGCAACGCGGACGGATTCACTCAAAACGGTGCCCTGCAAACTGAGAACCGCCACTTCAGTCGTGCCACCACCAATGTCCACAATCATGTTGCCCGTCGGTTCTTCCACGGGTAAACCCGCACCAAAGGCGGCGGCAACGGGTTCATCAATCAAATACACTTCCCGCGCCCCAGCACCCCGCGCAGCATCCTCAATGGCACGGCGTTCGACACCGGTCACGCCACTAGGAATCCCAATCACCACACGGGGGGCAAACAAATTCTTACCGCCGTGCACTTGGCGCATAAAGTGCTTGAGCATCAGTTCCGCACGTTCAAAATCCGCAATCACACCATCCCGCAGGGGACGCACGGCCACCACATTGCCCGGTGTCCGCCCCAGCATTCGCTTTGCCTCAACGCCAACGGCAAGGGGTTGTTTGGTATTTTGGTCAATAGCAACAACAGAGGGTTCCTCTAAAACCACCCCCCGCCCAGACACATAAACCAGGGTGTTGGCTGTGCCCAAGTCAATGCCGATGTCTCGTGATAGCCGACTAAATACTCCCACGATGGTGTACCCCTTCTTTGAATCCTGTTGGTTGTAACAGTGCTGTTACCAAAAAACGTGATGGCAAGATTGTATTACGTTTTGTTTGGAAAATCTCGGTGGGTTCTCCCTCGGTCGAGATTGTTTGATAAAGGGATAACTCCTCATTATCTTGGCTCATGATTTCTTGACTCATGACCCACCGCAGGCTATTGATTGACAGCATCCTCTTCGTCAGGGTCACTCAAGGCCATGCCATTGGCTTCGCGCCGCAGGGTTTGCCGCTGCTGCTGCGTGACTTCGATACCGACGGCGATCGCTTCCTTGAGCCGTTCTAAGGTGGCTTGCCAGCGTTCTTGGGTGGTTTCTGAGAGGCGATCGCGATGTTGCTCAAAACTCGCAGTAATGTCTTCGAGCAGTTCGGGCAGGGCATCAGCGGATTTGCGCAGGAGTTGTCGGGTTTCCTTGCCAGAGCGGGGAGCCATCAACAGCCCCACGACTGTCCCGATCGCGCTCCCTAGGAGCAGTCCCCCCCAAAAAGCACCACCGCCACCCTGTTGCTGACTCATCGCTTTCTCCTTTGCAGGCGGATACCATGTCGCCCTATCCAGCTTATCAAGGTTAAAAACAGACGAACATTGCGCTGTTGCCGCCGCCATTTGGGCAATTGCGATCGCAAGCCCGACACCCCCCGCTGGCCAATGATAATCACCTCAGGGGCACCGCCTAAGACCCCGTGGGTACTCCGCTCCGCATCTAGTAGCGCACGGGACACCCCCCGCAGAATCTGGCGCAGCTTGACCAACTGCCATGCCAACCACAGGGCAATTAGCGCAATCAGGCAATTGCAGCCAATCACAATCCAGACCATTCGTGGCATAGGGGGCATCGAAGTTTACGATTGTTGGTTTATCTTTTCATAGATTGCCATAGTGGAGGGCGATGTGCGGGTGAGGTCGTTAATTCGATTTCCTTCAGCGCGATCGCCCCTCGCTAGCACCCAGTTGCCACTGCTGCATCCAAGACCGCCACATACTTAATAAGAATAGGGTTGTACTCCCTAGTTTACTGTGGAGATTGGAGAGCGGGGTTGCTGGCTGGAATTGCAAATTATGGTTAAATCACTCCCAAAACGAAAGCAGCGGCGAGGCATACGGCCTTGGCTGGTGTCGCTGTTGTTGGCGGCACTGATGGTTGGCGGTGGGCTGTTCAGTTGGTACCATTGGCGATCGCCTTCGCCCCTTTACACGCTGACTGTTGAAGCGCCGCCCCAAAGTCCGCAAGAGTTAAAGCAATGGGCAGAGTCTGCGGATCCCCTCAAGCGCGATCGCGCCCGCTATCTTTTGGCCGTAGAAAGCCTGAGTCAACAGCAACCCCAAGCTGCCCTGCAGTGGCTCCAAGATCTTGAGCAGACTTACCGTCCCATGGCCGCACCCATTCTCCTGCTGCGAGCGGAGGCCTATCGGCAACGGGGAGATAACCGCAAGGCGAAGGAAACGTGGGAACAGTTGCTACGGGAGTATGGCAGTGAACCTGAAGCGGCAGTGGCACTCCTGAGCCTCAATCAACCGCAAAAGGCGATCGAACGCTTTCCACAGCATCCTGCCGTCGTCAACTATGTGGCGCAACAGTTAGAGAAAAATCCCGATCAAGTGCCCTACCTGAAGCTGGTGGCACGCCACGGCCTCTTTCTTAAGGCATACGGCACCTACCTTGAAATTTTGCGGCAGCGCTACGCCGATCAACTGACGCCCGCCGATTGGGAAGCGATCGCCTTTGGCTATTGGGAGAAAATGCAGTATGCTCGGGCAGCAGCGGCCTATGCCAAGGCACCACCAACCCCTTTGAATCTCTATCGGGTGGGCCGGGGACGTCAATTGAGTGAGGACACCTCTGGGGCGATCGCCGCCTATCAAGCCCTGATCAACCGCTTTCCCCAAAGTTCCGAAGCAGCCCTTGCCCAACTGCGCCTTGCCCGTTTAGTCAAAACACCGGCGGAGCGTCTCCCTTTGCTGGCCAAGTGTCTTCAGTTAGCGAGGCAAAATCAAGCACCCGCGATCGCTGCCGATGCCCTTCTGGCACAGTACCAAGCTCATCAGGAACTAGGCAACACCAAGGGGGCACAACAAAGCCAACAACAACTCTTCAAGACCTATCCCCAAAGCAGCGCCGCAGCGGAACTGCGCTGGCAACTGGCCCAAGGGGCTGCCCAAAAACGGCAGTGGTCTCAGGCACAACAGTGGGTTAGCGAAATTCTCAAATTGAACCCTGAGAGTGAGCTGGCACCGCGAGCCGCCTTTTGGCAAGGAAAATGGCAAGGGGAAGCAGGACAACCCCAAGGGCAACGCCAAACTTGGCAACTGGTCATAGAGCGCTATCCCCACACCTACTATGCTTGGCGAGCCGCCAGTCTGCTCAAGAAACCCGTGGGCACCTTTACAACCCTGCGACAACAGCGACCCTCAGTGGCGAGCGATCGCAAGCCCCTCCTTCCCTTGGCCACGGGGAGTGCCACCCTACGCGAACTGTACCTGCTGCGGCAATTTCAGGAGGCTTGGCAGCGCTGGCAGTGGGAATTCCACAATCGGGTGACACCGACAGCGGCAGAACAACTCACTGATGGCCTGATTCGCCTTGGCGTTGGGGAATACCTCGATGGCATCTTTATGCTGCAAAACTTGTTTACGCGCTCAGCCAGTGAACCGGAGGTGGCAACGTTCTTTGCGCCCATTCGCCGCGATGTCCGCTTCTGGTATGCCCTTTACCCCCTGCCCTACTGGGAATTAGTGGAAAAGTGGTCCCTAGCTCGCAACTTAAATCCTCTATTGGTGATGGCCTTGATTCGCCAAGAATCTCGCTTTGAAAAGCAGATCCGCTCAGTGGTGGGGGCAACGGGGTTGATGCAGTTGATGCCAGAGACGGCTGCTTGGATTGCCGAAAAGTTGAACCTAGAGAGCTATTCCCTTGTGGATCCAGAGGACAATATCCGCTTGGGCACATGGTACGTTGACTACACCCACAATCAGTACAATCAAAACACGCTCTTAGCCTTGGCCAGTTACAATGCCGGGCCGGGAAATGTCAATCAGTGGTTGCAGCGTTTTGATATGACTGATAGCGATCGCTTTGTGGAATCGATTCCCTTTCCTGAGACCTATGGCTATGTCAAGAGTGTCTTGGAGAACTACTGGAACTACTGGCAACTGTATGCCCAGCCCTAGGAAAAATCGTCTATTCTCATAAAAAGGCACGGGACTGCGTCATGGATCAAGATATTCCTGTTGCGGAGCGGCTACAACCAATCACTCAGGGCAAAGTAGAACCTCGGCGAGGGGGGTGGGCGATCGCCAGCACCCTTGTCCTTGTGGGCCTAATGGGCGTGGGAGCTGTGTGGTTCCTCAATCGTCCCACGGAATCGCCAACGGCTACGGAAACGGAGCCAACGCTAACGCCAACAGAAAATCTGCTGGGACATCTGCCCTATGAAGAGGCGCCCCTCTCAGAACTTGAACCGGTGAGTGCCGATGGCCAAATTAAATTACGGCGAGCCGCAGCAGAACGGTTCCGGGCGATGGTCGCCGCTGCGCAGCAGGAGGGGGTGGTGTTGATGCCCCTCTCTGGATTTCGCTCCAAACAGGATCAGGACTATCTTTTTTTTGAGGTCAAGGAGCAACGGGCACAACGGGCAAGTGAGCGGGCATTGGTGAGTGCGCCCCCCGGCTATAGCGAACACCATACGGGCTATGCCATTGATATTGGCGATGGCGCCCGGCCAGACACCCATCTCAAGGAGACTTTTGAGGACACCCCCGCCTTTCGCTGGCTGGAAAAAAATGCAGCGCGTTTTAGTTTTGAACTGTCCTTTCCCCGTCATAACCCGCAGGGGGTGAGTTATGAGCCTTGGCACTGGCGATTCGTTGGCGATCGCCACAGTTTGCAAACCTTCTACAGAGCACGACAACTCACACCGAGGGATCAGCCATGAGGGGATTTGCCCATCGCGCGGTTTTAGTGACAGGCGGCACAGGCGGACTCGGTCAAGGGGTAGTGCCGGTTCTTCTCAGTCAAGGCTATACGCTGACGGTGCCCTACATTGATGCGGCTGCCCGAGACGCCCTCGAAAAGCAATTGGCGGCAGCGGAGTTGGCCAACGTGCGGTTTGTGGCAGCGGATTTGAACAATGAAAGTGAAGTGGCCGCTCTCGTGGAGCGCATGCCGCAATTGGATGCCGTGGTTCACCTCGTGGGGGGCTTTAGTATGGGCGCAACAGCACAATTTGCCCTCAGTGATTGGCAGCAGAGTTTTCGCCTCAATGTCGAGACCACCTTCTTGGTTTGTAAGCACGCCCTCAAACGTATGCAGGCTCAGCAATATGGGCGCATTGTCACCATTGGCTCACGGGGTGCAGTTGAACCAGCGGCTGAACTGGCTGCCTATTGTGCTGCTAAAGCCGCAGTCGTGGCCTTCACGCGGGCGATCGCTGCCGAAACCAAAGGCAAAAACATTACCGCCAATGTCATCCTTCCCAGCATTATCGATACCCCTGCCAATCGGGCAGCGATGGGCGAAGCGCAAGCGGTCAATTGGGTGAGTCCTCGGGCGATCGGTGACCTGATTGCCTATCTCATTTCCGAGGGAGCGGCTGCGATCAGTGGTGCCGTGATTCCCATCTATGGTAATGCCTAGAGCGAGTTGCCATGTTCTTTATCATTTTGCTCATTCTTCTTTGTACGGTTACCCATCTCTTTACGGAGGTGCTAGTTTTAACTCCCCTAGAGGTGTTGCGCTCCATTCATATTCCTGCAATTGTCCTTTGGGGCGGCCTGATCCTACTCTTGGCATGGATCATGGGCGATTAGCGCCCGACACCTGAACGACCGTTTGGCTAAATTCGGCAATTTGGGCAGCCGCCACTTCTAAACAGGGGCGATCGCGCACGAGGGCAAAGCGCACATACCCCTCTCCCCCTTGACCAAAGCCAGAGCCTGGAGCGGCGGCAATCCCTGTTGCCTTAACAAGGGCTTGGCAAAATCCAAGGGAATCCCGCTGCCAAGGGTCAGGGAGTTTTGCCCACACGTACATTGTCGCTGGCGGGAGGGGCACCGGCCAGCCATGGTCGCAAAGCGCTTGGACAAAGGTATCACGCCGCTGGCGAAAGATCTGCCGCGTTTGCTGGACACAGGTTTGATCTCCCGTGAGGGCGGCAATCGCACCCCGCAGGATGCCAGCGTATTGGTTAAAATCAATCACCGATTTAATTTGGCGCAGGGCAGCAATAATGTCGGCACGGCCAATGGCAAAGCCAATGCGAAACCCACCCATGTTGTAGGACTTAGACAGGCTATAGAATTCAATGCCCACTTGGCGATCGCGATCCACTTCAAAGATCGAGGGTGCCCGCTCCGCATCAAAGACGAGATCAATGTAGGGAAAATCATGCACCAGTAAAATCCCGTGGCGATCGCAAAACTCAACTGCTGTCTTGAAAAAGTCCAAGGGCGCAACCGCCGTGGTGGGATTGTGGGGATAGCTGAGAATGAGAAGTTTGGCCTGCTCTCGCACCGGCAACGGAATGGCCTCTAAATCCGGCAAAAAGTGATTTTCTGCCCGCAAGCGCAAGGGATACAGTTGTCCCCCCGCAAGATACACCCCCCCCGCATGGGAGGGATACCCCGGATCAAGCACTAGCGCATACTCTTGGGGATTCATCACTGCAAGGGGCAAGTGCGCCGTCCCCTCCTGTGAACCAATCAGCGTCAGCACTTCCCGCTCGGGATCTACCCTGAGGCCAAAGCGGCGTTCAAACCAAGTGGCCACTGCCTGTCGAAAGGCCGCTGTACTGGCAAAGAGTTGATAGCCGTAGGTACTGGCATCACGCACCGAGGCTTCAATGGCTGCAAGAATATGATCCGCTACCGGTAGATCTGCAGACCCCAAGGAGAGATCAACAATTGGCTGTCCCGTGGCCGCCACCGCCGCCTTAGCCCGATCCATGGCGTCAAAGACATTGCCTTGGAAATACCGCAGGCGATCGGCCAGCTTCATGCTGCCACCTCCACCTCACTGGAGAGCAAGGCCTCGACAAATTCAAAACTGGAAAAGGGGCGCAGATCCTTAATGCCCTCGCCCGCACCAATGAAGCGAATCGGTAGTCCCAATTCCTGCACTACCGCCAAGGCCACTCCCCCTTTGGCCGTCCCGTCCAGCTTGGTTAAGATCACGCCAGTGAGTTGCGCCGCTTCTGCAAACACCTGTGCTTGGCGCAAGCCATTTTGGCCGAGGGTGGCATCGAGAACCAGTAGCGATTCAATTTGAGCATCACCCGCTTTTTTATCAATGATGCGACGGATTTTCTTGAGTTCCTCCATCAGGTTGGCCTTGTTTTGCAAGCGGCCAGCGGTATCCACTAGCAACAATTCTGTGCCTCGGGCTTGGGCAGCGCCAATGGCATCAAAGACCACAGCAGCAGGATCGGTATTTTTGCCGGGGTTGGCAATCACCTCGACATCGGAGCGCTGTCCCCAAATTTTCACCTGCTCCGTGGCAGCTGCCCGAAAGGTATCTGCCGCTGCAATCAGACAGCGATAGCCTGACTGGGTGGCAATGTGGGCCAGTTTACCAATGGTGGTGGTTTTGCCAACGCCGTTGACACCGGCAATCAACCAGATATTCAGCGTGCCTTTTTTCGGAGCAAAGTCGCGGCGGTAGCCGGCTTCAAAGGGGCGATCGAGAATGTCCCGCAGAATTTCCTTCAGGTAGGCGATCGCCTGATCGGCAGGGAGTGTTTCTTGGCGAATTTTTGTTTGCAGCGCCGCAATAATCTGATCCGTGGCCTTGACCCCCACATCCGACTGCAACAGCAGCATCTCAATTTCTTCGACGGCATCCCGACTTAAGGGGCCTTGGCCGACGATCGCCCGCAGTTGATGTACTAGGCCACGACGGGTTTTGCCCAGACCTTGGCGCAGACGTTGCAACCAAGTAATTTCCTCAATATCCACCTCCTCTGGGCGCCGGCCTTGGGCGGCAAGCACCTCCGCCGACCACAAAAAGCCCTCATCAAGGACAAGGGAGGAGTCTGGTTCTACCGACTCAGCTTCCACAACGGGCTGGACAGGGGCAGGTTCAGCAACAGCGGTCTCTTCAGACTCGATAGAGACGGGAACGGGGGCATCATCGGCAGGCGGTGTTTCTTGAGTTTCTTCAGCGGTTTCAATGGTTTCAATCGTCGCGGCACTCTCCGATTGCTGTCGCGCTTGAATCGACTGGAGTGCCGTTTTTGCCCAGTTGAGGATGCCGGGGGAAGCAGTGGATTCAGTTGTAGATTGCGGGGATTCTGCGGATGGCGCTGCCGTTGGGGTTTCTGCAGGGGGCGATGGCTCCTCACCACTGCCACCAAACTTGCGTCGAAACCAATTAAAAACCATGGCCTATCCTCTGTGCGACTGAACTTGCCTATTTCCCAGAATAGCCTTGATTTTCGTGTAAAAAGGCTTGCAGGCGATCGCCCACCGTGCGACTCAAAGCTGGATGACACACCACTAGGGGCGGCCAATGCTGCACATCGGCGCGATTGTAGCGGGGCAACTCACCATTGGCATAGGTAAAGGCTCCCCCCGCCTCCTGCATGATCAAATCCGGTGCCGCTAAATCCCAGTCCTTCGGAGCACTGCGCCCTGTGAGATTGACGTACAGATCTGCATCCCCTTGGCAAATACTCGCCGTTTTACAGCCCATACTCCCCATCGGAATTTGCTGTACGCATCCTAGGGTTCTTAAAAAGGCCTGTAGGCGCTCTCCGCCGTGGCTCCGACTCATCACCACCCGCAACGACTGCCCCTCAGTGGGGGGTTGTACCCGCAGTCGCGTCGCACCTTGGCGCGTCTCTCGATAGGCACCTGCGCCGGCAATGGCAGTGTAGATCACCTCCTGCTCTGGCCAGACGACAGCGGCTAAACAAGGGCGATGTTCATGGACAAGGGCAACGTGAATCGCATACTCCCCCGTTTGCTGCAAAAAGTCGTAGGTGCCATCGAGGGGGTCAATGATCCACTGGTAGGGCTGGGGCAAGGGCTGCCCTGGGGTGTAGGTCTCTTCGGTTAAATAACCAAACTGCGTCGGCGGAAAATGAGCTTGGAGGGCGTGGCGCAAAAAGCAATCAACCGTTTCATCGGCAAGGGTGACAGGATCACCGCCTTTGTCCTGCACCGCTAGATCCTGCACCTGACGGTAAAACTGGCGCAGTTGCTCAAGGGCTTGCCAAAGAAGCGGGCGCAGGGTGGCAAGGGTATTCTCAAGATCAAGGGCGGGGGACATCTAGGCTGCCTCAAGGGAAAGACCACGGGGAATCGCGGCAATTAGCGTGCGAGTATAGTCGTGCTGTGGCTGTTGGTAAACGGTTTCCGCGTCACCCATTTCCACAATTTCGCCATTGTACATAACCATGAGGCGATCGCTCATGAATTTCACCACACTGAGATCGTGGGAAATGAAGAGGTAGGTCAGTTGAAACTCCCGCTGGAGTTCTTTGAGCAAATTCAGGACTTGCGCCTGCACCGACACATCCAAGGCCGACACTGACTCATCACAAACGACAAACTCAGGATTCAAGGCCAAGGCACGGGCAATACAAATTCGCTGCCGCTGCCCCCCGGAAAATTCATGGGGATAGCGATTCTGGGCTTGGGGGTCAATGCCCACCCGTTCAAGGAGATAGGCCACCCGCTCTTGGTGTTGCCGTCGCGACTGATGACGGCGGTGAATCCGCAGGGGTTCTGCCACCAACTCGCCAATGGTCATGCGGGGATCTAGGGAACTATAGGGGTCTTGGAAAATGAGTTGCATCCGTTGCCGCAGGGGACGCAATTGGCGAGGCGATAAATGGCTGATGTCGCGATCGCCAAAGATAATTTTTCCCTGTGCGGGTTCTAGGAGGCGCAAGAGGGTCCGTCCCAGTGTTGTTTTGCCACAGCCCGATTCCCCCACCAAGCCAAGGGTCTCCCCGGCGCGAATCGTAAACGAGACATCCCTGACGGCAGTGACAAAGCGCTGCTTGCCCGCCACGGGATACTTGACCCAGAGATGTTCAACCCGCACCAAGGGGGGTTGGCTCGCCAAATGCGCCAAGCGTTCCTGCTGCTGCGCTGCGGAAATCACTTCTAATCGCGGGGGCGTGGCCGCTAGAAAATCCGCCACTGTTGGCAGAATCGCCAGACGCTGATCCAAGCGGGGACGACAAGCCAGTAGCCCCTTGGTATACGGATGTTGGGGGTGACGAAAGACCTGCTGAACTGTCCCCGATTCAACAATTTGCCCTTGGTACATGACAACGACCTGATCCGCCAATTCCGCAATCAGATTCAAATCATGGCTGACAAAAATCAATGAGAGAGGGTACTGCTGCTGCAACTCCCGCAACAGCCGTAGGATCGCCGCTTGGACAGTGACATCGAGGGCAGTGGTGGGTTCATCGGCAATTAAAAGCGCTGGCGAAGCGGCCATGGCCATGGCAATCATGACCCGCTGAATCTGTCCCCCAGAGAGTTGGTGCGGATAGCGACGGAGAAACCGCTTTTTCTCCTCCAGGGGGGCTGCCGCTTTGAGAAGATGCACCTGCTCAAGGAGAGCGATCGCCCGCTGTTGACATTGCCCTTGGGGCAGTCGTTGCTGCGGATCAATGGCCTCTGCCAGTTGAAAGCCAATGGAATAGACCGGATTGAGAGAACTCATCGGTTCTTGGAAGACCATACTGATTTGGCGACCCCGAATCTGTTGCATTTGGCGGGGGGGGCAGCGCAGCAAGTCAATGGCCTCCCCCTCTGGCTCTGGCTGAAACCACGCTTCGCCGTGGCTGATCTGTCCCGGCGGCAGGAGTAACTGCAAAAGTGCCAAACAGGTCACCGACTTCCCTGACCCCGACTCACCCACAATGCCAAGGGTCTGACCCCGCTCCAAGCGAAAGGAAATGCCATCCACTGCCCGTAGGGTTTGATCGGCTTGGCGAAAGTCAACGGTAAGTGCTTCCACACGCAAAAGGGGTGATGACATCACAGGGCAAACCAACTCGGAATAATCCTAGAATAGAGGCGATTCTGACACTTAGGCATGGAGTTGATCTTTTTTGGGGTTGGCCTGCTGTTGGGGCTAATGGTCTGGTTCTGGCAGTGGCAGCAAGTGCGACACGCTTTGGAGACGCTCCTTGAGCAGTACGCGGCTCGCCCCTTCAAATCCTCACCGTGGCAACGCTTGCGAACCCTACTCAGCCAACAGCTTCAGGAACAGGAACGCTGCCGTCAGAAAATGCTGCGCTGTCAAACGCTCCTTGAATATGCCCCCATTGCCTATTTGGAGGTGGATGAGGCCAATTGCGTGGTCTGCTGTAACGAAGCGGCGCGATCGCTCCTTGGTTTGGTGCATCCCGAAGGCCGCCTTGTTTTGGAACTGGTGCGCTCCTATGAATTGGACTGTCTCATCCAAGAGGTGCGCCAAGAGGAAACGATGCGGGAGCAGGAATGGCTCTATGCCTACCTCACACCGACGGGGCAAACCAAGCGCAAACCCCTGCGGGCACGGGGACTCTGCCTTGGCGAGGGGCATGTGGGTGTATTTATTGAGGACTGCGAAGAGGTGGTGCGGCTGCGGGATGAGCGCGATCGCTGGGCAGCGGATGTCGCCCATGAACTGAAAACCCCCTTGACCTCCCTGCGCTTGGTGACTGAAACCCTACAACAACGGGTGCCGGAGTCCTTACGGGATTGGGTCGATCGCCTCCTTGAGGAAATTATTCGCCTCAGCCTCCTTGTTCAAGAACTCCTAGAGTTAAACCGCCTGAGTCACACTCCCGCCGATAGCCTTGAGCGGCATCCCCTTGACCTTGTCCAACTCATTGATACTGCGTGGCAATCCCTCGCCCCCCTCGCTGCGGCTAAAAACATTCACCACGAGTACACAGGCCCAGAGCAATTTTCCTACTGCGGCAATGAATCGCAACTGTTTCGGCTCCTGGTCAATCTTTACGACAACGCCATTAAATACGGCCCTGTGGGTGGTCAAGTGCTGACGCGGCTGCTGAGCGATCGCGAGGGGGGCTATCTGTGTCTCGAAGTCATTGATACGGGCAGTGGCTTTCCCCCCAAGGACTTACCCTATGTGTTTGAACGCTTTTATCGGGCACAGGCACGGCGGCATCGCTTTGTGATTCCTACGGATAGTGAAGGGCGGATGCCCCCCGTCGGTAGTGGTAGTGGCCTAGGATTAGCCATTGCTCGCCAAATTGTTGAATGCCATGGCGGCTATATGCAGGCGGCGAATCATCCCGACTATGGCGGCGCATGGTTGCGTATTTATCTGCCTCTGACTTCGCTATAGTTCCTTGGCGACCCAACGATCGCGCCCAAGGGTCTTCGCCTCGTAGAGACACTGATCCGCCAGATGCAACAACATGGCTGGCTCATGCTCTGGAGTGGGCAGCGTCGTTGCAATCCCAAAGCTGGCCGTTAGCTTTGGCCCAACGGTACTTTTAGCATGGGTGATATTAGCCTCCGCCAGCGCTGCCTGAATCTTCTCAACAATATGGATAGCTCCCCTTTGGTCGGTACTGGGCAGCAGCAGGGCAAACTCTTCCCCACCAAAGCGCGTGGCCAAATCCCCTGCCCGCTGCAGATGGCTTTCTAAAATTTCTGCTACCTGTTTGAGGATTTGATCCCCCTGCAAATGGCCATAGTGATCGTTGTAGGCTTTGAAGCAATCAATATCCAGCATCACTAAACTTAACGGTTGTTGCTCCCGCTGACAGCGCCGCCATTCCTTTGCAAAGAGTTCATCAAAACAGCGCCGATTGCCAATATCCGTCAGACTGTCAATGTACACCATCTGCTGCAGATTGGCATTGGCAGCTTCCAATGCGGCATACATCTCCGCCTGCTGCAGGGCTACCGTTAGGGGTTCAGCAATCCGTTGCAGTAGGAACAACTCCTCCCGCTGCCAGAGGCGAGGGCCACGACACTGGTGGGCAATTAGGAGTCCCCACAGGTTATGCCCTTGCAGCAGGGGCACTACTAGATTCGCCTGAACTTGCAAGCTACTTAGGAGCTCACGATAGCAATCCTGTAATTGCGCTTGATTGACATCGCTAATGGTCACAGTGCGTCCTTCTAGAAACCGCTGCGCTGTCTCTTTACTAAAACAGGGATCGTGAATCACTTGACCTAGGATTGAATACTGCGGCGAGGTAGTGGCTTCCACTTCCACAACGCCACTGCCATCGGCTAAAAAGCGGTAAATCAGCACGCGATCGCTCAGAAGCAGTTGTTGAATACTGGTGACTGCCCGCTGCAAAATGTCCTCTAAGCGAATCGACTGGCGAATGTCCTGAATGATTGTGCTGACAATCATTTCCCGCTCTAGGGCAGTTTTTAGCCGCTCTTCTGTGCGCTGTTGCTCCGACACATCTAACAGCACCCCATGGAGCATGTGACTCTGGGGATCTAGCTGCCCGCGATCGCTCAACCAGCGGAAACAACCATCGCGGTGTTGAATGCGATAGGTGGTACTGTAGGCACGCTGTTGCCGAATCGCCTGTTCAATATCCCGTTCCGCCAAGGCCAAATCCGGCGCTGGGATAATCTGGCGCAGATCCGGTAAATCTTGGGGAAAGTAACCCGTGAGGTGATAAATCTGATCGCTAACATAGCTAAACCGCCACAGGCGATCGCGATCGCGCCGATAGATCGCAACGGGCAAATGACTAATCAGAGTGTTATAGCGCTGTTCGCTCTCCGTAATCGCCACCGTAATCGCCTGTTGCCGTGACAGTTGCCAGCGCAGTTCCGCCGTGGCCTTATTGAGCTCTTGGGTTAGCACCTGAATCACCCCTTGAGCTTCCGTAATGTCAATGGCCGCCAAAAGATTACTTTGGGTCACAATCCCCACCATTTGACCATCATCGTCCACAACCACCACCCGCCGCACTTGGTGCTCCTTGAGGAAATGATTCACCTGCCACAAACTTTGATTGGGCTTCACGGTCAGCACGGGCTGAGACATAATACTGCCAACGGTTCCTGTGAGCACTCCCCCTTGGCCCTGCAGTGCCTCAAAAATATCCTTTTCCGTAATAATGCCGCGCGGCAGCACACCCGAGGCGGATGCCTCAGGAACCACTAAACTGGTGACCCCCCGTTCGGTCATCAGGACAGCGGCCTCCTGTAGCGAAGCTTCCGCTGCAATGGTGGCCACATCGGGTACCATCACCTCCGCCACCCGTTTAATTCGCAGGAGATCCACAGGGCGCAGGCTCTCCCGAAAGGCTTGGCGGGTCAGCAGTCCTTCAACCCGTCCCGATTCATTGACCACGGCAAGGGCATCCACGCCCAAGTAGCGAAAACGCCCTAAAATCGCCAGTGGATCATCCAGATCACTGAGGCGCAGGCAATAATCCGATGGCAGCATGATCTGGGCAGCCGTGATCGCCTGTGGCGAGTAACCCTTACCAAGGGCACGGATCACTTCCCGTTGGGTGATCAAGCCCCGAAACTGTCCCTGCTCTTCGACGACTAAACCCAATCCTTGGTTGCTTTGTAATCCTTGGAGAATCTCATTGAAGGAGCCCCTTGGAGCGATCGTCACTAACTGAGCCTGTACCAAGGCTTGCAAATTTAAGCCTGAATTCAATTGCTCCATAGTGCCCCTCTTTCGCCAAGATATACTGTTAAAGTGATGTCTAAAGTTGCGTCTACCGTTTTTAATTGTTCTGATAAATAAAAATAAGACTTACAAAAGCTTGTATCACTAATTGTGATCCTTTTTACCGCGGATTAATTATTCTAATTCTATCTTGATAGTTCGTGGCAACATCAGGGATGTTGACAGGGCTGAATAAGCCCTTGTCTAAAATATGGGATGTGAGTCTCTTCTGTAGGGGCTTTCACCGTTTTGAGTGTGTTCGCTCCATCGCCAAAGAGCTGTCACTGGGATATTCCGCTGTTGCCGGAGAAAAGCTAGGATAGGGAATTGAATGTATTCTATTCGCTGCTGCTATGGACTAGCGAATTACTGGATCAGAGACGTTGTGCGTACCTGCTGCGGGTGATTGTGACTGCGGCAGCCCCCTCAGGATTGAAGCGATGAATCCACTTGCACCTAATCTCATTTGCCCAGAGTGTGGCACTGCAAATTCCATTCACCAAGTTGAGTGTTGCCACTGTCAGGTGCCACTCCTGAAACGCTACTTGTGGGCGATCGGTTCTGGTTTGGATCCCTACAGGGTGGGTGAACTGTTGGGCGATCGCTATCTAGTGCAAGGCAAACACTTGCTCTTAGACCTATTGCCGGGGGAGCCAGCGCCCAGTGTGGACAACACCTCCCAGCTCTACCGTCCCTATCTGCGCCTCTTTCCCAAGCGTCCCCATGTCCCGGAATTATTTGGCGCCCTTTCCCTCCCTGAAGGTGAACTGTTGCTCCTTGAGCATGCCCCCGTCAGTTGCATTGACATTGCCGATGCCAAAATTGCCCCCGGTCTCACCCATGCCGCTCCCCTCACCACCATCTGGGAGAAAGCCAATTTAGTGCGCCGCCTCAACTGGTTATGGCAAATCATCTCCCTTTGGCCAGCCTTGGTGGCAGAAAATGTGGCTCTCACACTGCTCAATCCCCAGCTTTTGCGAGCCGAGGGATCCCTTGTGCGGCTGCTGCAACTGCAAGCAGGCCATAATCCCACCTTGGCTGACCTTAGCAAATTCTGGCAAACCCATTTCAGCTTTGCTGATCAAGGGGAAAACTTTCAGCAGGCCTTCACGATCCTGTGTCAACACATGCAGGATCCTCAGCAAACCACCCCTGAATCTATTCGCGCAACCCTAGAGACGCTGTTTCAACAGGCTCTCGACAGCCTTGGCTATGAGTACCACTACGATATTGCTAGCCGCTCCGACCAAGGGCCTAGTCGGACTCGCAATGAGGACAAGTGTTTTCCAGAGCGGGATCTCACGAGCCAATCACAGGTGTTCGCCCTCGTGTGTGATGGCGTCGGGGGGCATGAAGGGGGCGATGTCGCTTCCGGTTTGGCCATTGACATTCTTGAGGAGACGCTAACCCCCCTCAAGCTGCTGGAGATGTCCCCTGCTACAGTTGAACAGGCGATTCAAACCGCTATTCGCCGCACCAATGATGCAATCAATCAACGCAATGATACGGAGCAGCGCCACGAACGCCAGCGCATGGGAACCACAGTTGTCGGTGCCCTGATTGAACACGCCCATCTTTACCTTGCCCACATTGGCGATAGCCGCGCCTACTGGATCAACCGCTGGGGCTGCTACCAGCTCACCCTCGATGACGATGTGGCCAGCCGTGATGTGCGCTTGGGGATGAGTACCTACCATCAAGCCCTTGAGCTGCCCTATGGTGGTTCCTTGGTGCAAGCGTTGGGGATGGCACCCTCCCAGCATCTGCACCCCACAGTAGAACGCTTTTTACTGGATGAAGAGGGAATTCTTTTGCTGTGTTCCGACGGCCTCAGTGATTTTAATCGTGTCGAAACCTACTGGCCACAGTACCTCCTGCCTGTGCTCCAAGGTCAGCTTGCCCTCACTGCTGCGGCCGAACAACTCATTGATCTTGCCAATCGCCTCAATGGCCATGACAATGTGACGGTGGTGCTCATTCACTGTCGGGTGAAGAATGCAGCGGGTGTCATTGACTTGGACTACAGCGATATTGTTTGTCAAGGGGAGTTGCCAGAGGTGACAGACATTACAATGGGCTACGTCCCCCCACCCGATCCAGCGGATCTCGACCTGACGGTTTCCCAGATTGTGGAACCCCCTCAACCCCAACCCAAACCGCCGCCAGCCCAAAGGTCTCGTTTCCAAGCGTGGCTGCTACTGCTGGTGGCTGTGGGCGTTGCCACCGCTGCCCTTGGCTTTCTGGCTGTGATGACTTCTATGAATCGCTCTGTGGTAGAGCCATCCCCCTCACCGTTGACCCCACCCCAATAATGCCGAGTTCTGACGATTTTTCCCTCGACGCCTACGACTATCACCTGCCGCCGGAACGGATTGCCCAACAGCCCGTTTCTCCCCGCGATCATTCCCGCCTGATGGTGGTGGCACAGGAGACTGCTACCGATCACCACTTCTATGAGCTACCGCAACTGTTGCAACCGGGGGATTTGCTAATACTCAATGATACACGGGTGATTCCGGCACGGCTGAGGGGTCAAAAAGTGGGCGGCTCTGGCCGTACCGTTGAGGTGTTTCTTCTCGAAGAATTGAGCGATCGCCAGTGGCTAGCCCTTGTCAAACCGGGACGAAAATTGCGCCCTGGAGCCGTGATTCAAATCGGCACACTGCAAGCAACGGTACAGGCCATTGATGAGGAGACCCGAGGCCGGGTGATTGAATTTGACCTGCCGCCGGGCGATCGCCTGTGGTCCTATCTTGATCACCTAGGGGAAGTGCCCTTACCTCCCTACATTGACAACCCCATTGAAGATACTGAACAATACCAAACCGTCTATGCTCGCCGTCCCGGTGCTGTGGCTGCGCCAACCGCTGGCTTGCACTTTACCCCCGAACTCTTGAGTAAGTTGGCCTATCACGGCATTGATCATTGTTTTTTGACGCTCCACGTGGGCATTGGCACCTTTCGTCCTGTAGAGGCCAGCGATATTCGCCATCACCATCTCCACGAAGAATGGATTGAGGTACCAGCTGCTACCGTCGAGCGGATTCAGGCCGCCAAAGCTGACGGAGGACGGATTATTGCCGTCGGTACCACTGTTATTCGCTCCCTAGAAACGGCAGCCCAATCCGGCACCCTTCAGCCCTTTTGTGGCAAGAGTGATCTCTATATCTATCCGGGGTATCAGCCCAAGATAGTCGAGGGCTTCATTACCAACTTTCATCTGCCCCGCTCTAGTTTGATGATGCTCGTCAGTGCCTTTATTGGCCGCGAACGGTTGCTTCAGTTGTACCAACAGGCCATCGATCGCCAGTACCGCTTCTATTCCTTTGGCGATGCCATGCTCATTTTGCCCAGCGCTTGCCACAATACCGTTTGAGTGTGCTATCTTAAAGCCAGTTGTTTTGCAAACTACCGTTCAGGGAGAGGGAGGTGATGCCCATGGCAGATAGTAGTAAACGCTTGGGTCGTCGTTTTGGAGTAGCTCAGCTCTAGGGAAGAGTTGTTCTCCATCTGTTGATTTGAAATCACACCTAGGAGGCCACTTCTCCTAGCAGTTGATACCCACGATAACCACCAGACCGCTCCTAAGGCCTTCCTTGGGGGCGGATGGCTTTTTAGGGGCATGTTGGGGGCGTCTGAGCGATAGTGTAGTTTTGTGACTAGGCATTAAAAAACATTTCAGATGCTGGGTGGCGAATGGGGTAGCGATCTATAGTAGGGGCAACCGGAACATCGCCATTATTGGCCAGAGAAGACAAATTGAGAGTGGACAACGACTAATGATGGTGGACTCTGGAACTGTTGCGTTCTGAGAGCAGCCATGGCCGTTCAATTCCTACCCCAAAAAACACGGCAAAAAACGCCGCGCTTGCATCCCATTAGTGGTCCCAAGCTACTGCTAGTCGTGCTGTTGAACCTCTTTATTGCCGGCTATGTCTTTTGGGCATACCGCACTGCCCATGAGCATCAGCTCCCGACCCAACGCAATCCGATCTTCCGGAACCTGCGTTCTCGCTAGACTTGCCCTAGGCAGATTGTGACGATAGAATGAGGGATTGCTGTCTTTTTTTCAATGGGCATGAAATCCTATCTCGCTGCCGCAGTACAAATGACCAGCCAACCGAATCTTGAGGCAAATCTGGCGCAGGCAGAAGAATTGATTGAATTGGCGGTGAGACGGGGAGCAGAACTCATTGGGTTGCCAGAAAACTTTTCTTTTCTCGGTGACGATCGCGAGAAGGTCGCCCAAGCGGCAACAATCGCTGAGCGGACTGAGGCTTTTTTGAAACGCATGGCGCAGCGATTTCAGATTACCTTAGTGGGGGGTGGCTACCCAGTACCAGCAACTGCAGGCAAAGTCTATAACACAGCAGTCCTCATTGGTCCTAACGGAGAAGAATTGAGCCGTTACCAAAAGGTGCATTTATTTGATGTCGATTTGCCCGATGGCAATATCTACCACGAATCGGGCACAGTGCTAGCGGGACGGCAGTTGCCCTCTGTCTATCCCAGTAAGGAACTGGGGAATATCGGCTTGTCGGTGTGCTACGACGTTCGCTTTCCAGAACTTTACCGCGCGCTCTCCCAAGCGGGGGCAACGGTGCTGTTTGTGCCGGCGGCCTTTACCGCCTTCACGGGTAAGGATCACTGGCAAGTTCTCCTGCAAGCGCGGGCGATTGAAAATACCTGCTACGTGATTGCACCGGCTCAGACGGGAATTCACTATGCGCGGCGGCAAACCCATGGCCATGCCATGATTGTGGATCCTTGGGGAACCATTTTGGCGGATGCCGGCGATCGCCCCGGCCTCGCCATTGCGGCCATTGAACCCAGCCGCCTCGAACAGGTGCGCCAGCAAATGCCCTGCCTGCAACATCGCGTCTTTTTCTAGGTTTTGGGCAAATTCTGCAATAAGTCGTAACATGGCATACAGCCGGGGGAAGTTTCCTACGCTATCGTAGAACCATAGGTGAATCCTTGCCCTCACTCCAAACCCACTAGGAGAGTATCTATGGATAGCGTTACGGTTCCCAATCCGCAAGCCTCCGCCGAGGTTTGGAACTCCCTGAAGCGGGCGATCGCCCACAGTTCGGGTTTTCAGCGTTGGCTCAGTGAAAAGCAGGCCAGTGTTGTCGTTGAGCAGCCCACGGATCTCGATGCTTGCGTTACCGCTTACCTGCGTCAGGCTCTCGAAACCCTTGCCTATTAAAAATTGGTAAGAATTGTAAGCCTTGCCCTTCTACGAGCAGCATTCTGACTCCTGAGGTCACAGATTACCCTCACGGTGCATTCCTTGGGGGGGTTGATATTCGAGGTTGGGGCAACCCTATCCTTTGGCGTTCCCTTGGTTATAGTGGTAAAGTGCCAGCCCCCAAGGTGCATATGATTGAAGGCCCGTGGATCCATAAGTTTATTGTCTCCAATGGGATTCGCCTCCACTATGTCACCCAAGGAGAAGGGGAGTTAGTGCTGCTGCTCCATGGCTTTCCCGAGTTTTGGTACTCTTGGCGACATCAAATTCCTGTCTTGGCGGAAAAGCACAAAGTCGTTGCCCTAGATTTGCGCGGCTATAATCTCAGCGATAAACCCCAAGATACCGCTAGCTATGTTCTTGACGAGTTAATTCTCGACATTGTCGGTGTCATTGACGGCCTTGGCTATCGGCGCTGTCATTTGGTGGGGCATGATTGGGGAGGGATGGTGGCTTGGGGCGTGGCCTATGCGGTGCCGCAGCGGATTCAAACCTTGAGTGTCCTAGCCTGTCCGCATCCAGCAATGTTCCACCAGTTGAGTTTGGAGCAATGGTTGCGCAGTAGCTATATGCTGCTGTTTCAACTGCCTTGGCTGCCGGAGCTGCTCTTGGAGTGGGGGGGCTATGGAGCAGTTGCCCAAATCTTTCGCTGGGCAGCGGTGAACCAACAGGCAATTCGGGCGGCGGACATTGCCCGCTATCAGGATGCGGCCGCCCAACGGGGTGCCCTATCGGGAATGCTCAACTACTACCGCGCCGGGTTGCAAAGTCTCTGGAGTCGGGAGTGGGGGGTTCTCGAGGTACCGACGCTGATGCTCTGGGGGCGGCAAGACCCCACCTTGGGCATTGAACTCACCTACGGCACGGAAGCCTACGTCAAGGAACTGAAAATTCAATACTTGGACTACTGTGGCCACTTTGTGCAGCAGGAGCAACCTGATTTGGTCAATGAGTATTTGCTAGAGTGGCTAGAGACCGTTTCTGCTGCCCTAAATTAGACCTAAACCAACCTAAATTAAACGCCGCAACTGTGTAATTTGGTCAGCGATCGCCAGCAGCGATTCCGGCATTTCAGGCCCCGTCAAGATCACATCCAGCGTCCGCGGACGATTCTCTAAAAAGTTCAATACCTCCGCTTCACTCAGCACCCCCAGTTGAATGGCCACACTCACCTCATCTAAGACCACCAGACGATACTCCCCCCTTTGCACCGTCGTTTGCAGATGCTGCCATAGCTCACGTACTGCCGCCTTTTCTTGAGGAGTCAGGGTGTCCGTTTCTCCTAAACAGCGTTGCAGCGCCGGTCGCCACCACGTGAGATGCTGTCCCAACTGAATCGGGTGTTCAATCCCCGTTTGAATTCCCCCCTTGAGCAATTGAACAATGATGACGCTGCTGCCTTGAGCAGCTACCCGCAACGCTTGCGCCATGACCGTGGTGAAAAAGTGCCGCTGCCGACAGGTAAACACCTGCACCACTCCCTCAATACCATAGGTTAGGGGCAAGCCTGCCTCAGAAACGGAAACCGCGAGTTGTGCCACCATCGTGTTCCTGTCCAGTTAAAAAGGAGAACGACCCCCTAGGGGTTATACATCTAGTGTAGTGCGCAATGATTTAACCCTAGTGAACACTAGATATACGTGGTCGTCAAGGGGTCAGAAAATTGAGTTATCTTAAAACAATGTGACTGTTACTGAGGATGCCCCCATGCCAGCGACACAGGCTCTTGATGCTGAGGCGCTCTTTCGCGCTGCCTACGAAAATCGTTACACATGGGATGAGAATTTTCCCGGCTTTACGGCCAAGGTCACGCTCATTGAGGGCGATCGCACGTACCACGGGCAGGTAAAAGTGAGCCGCGACTACGCCGTTGAAGTGAGTGGCATAGAAGACGAACAAGTGCGCGAATCCCTCTACAACCAATTGCGGGATGTGATTGTCCACCGCAAGCGCAACCGTTTTGAAGAGGCCCACGGCAAAAACACCTTCCAAACTGGGGAAACCGACGCCAGTGGGGCAGTGGAAATCCTCGTTAGCGGTGACGCCATGGGGTCGAACTACAAGGTGCGGGACAATCAAATTGTCTATGTCAGCCGTGTCATGGGGCGAGTTGCCTTTGCCATTACCCACCGTGAAGCCCTTGATACCGGTGCAGGCTACATTTCCACCAACTATGTGGCTGTCTTCCGCAATCCGCAAACCAACGAAGTGCTGCGGCAAATGGAGTTTGAGGATACCTATGTGCCCGTCGGCAATTACTACCTGATGAGCCGGCAGGTGGTGCGCACCCATGAAAATGGCCAAACCAGCACCGTGGAAATTCGTTTTGATGACCTGCAACTCCTAGACGACTAAGCGTGGAAATTACATTTCTAGGCACCAGTTCTGGGGTACCCACCCGCACCCGCAATGTTTCCAGTGTGGCTCTGCGGCTGCCCCAACGCAAGGAAATTTGGCTCTTTGACTGCGGTGAGGCCACCCAGCACCAATTGCTGCGCAGTGACCTGCGAACCAGTCAGATCCGCCGCATTTTCATTACCCACATGCACGGCGATCACATCTTTGGCCTGATGGGCTTGCTTGCCAGTTGTGGCCTTGCGGGAACCGTGAGTCAAATTGATGTCTATGGCCCGCCGACATTGGATCGCTACATTGCCAGTTGTTTGCGCTGGTCTGTGATGCGGCTTCCCTACAAGTTGCAGGTGCATACCGTCGAGCCGGGGGAAGTCTTTAGTGATGGCGAGTTTACGGTGACCTGTCGGCTGCTGCATCATCGAGTACCTGCCTTTGGCTACCGCGTCACTGAGAGCGATCGCCCCGGTCGCTTTCATGTGGAAAAAGCCCAAGCCTTGGGAATTCCCTTTGGGCCACTGTATGGTCAACTCAAGCAGGGCAAAACGATCACCCTCGCAGATGGCCGCACCTTTGATGGCCGCGACTTCTGTGATCCACCGCAGCGGGGGCGCAGTATGGTTTATTGCACCGATACAGTCTTTTGTGAAAGCGCGGTTGAGTTAGCCCAGCAGGCGGATGTCCTCATCCACGAGGCGACATTTTCCCATCAGGAGGCGGATCTGGCTTTTGCACGGCTGCATTCTACATCCACGATGGCGGCTCAGGTGGCGACCTTTGCCCAAGTGAAATTGCTCTTCCTCACCCACTTTAGTGCCCGCTACGCCCCCGGCAATCCCGTGCAGGTGGAGGATCTGCTTGCGGAAGCACAAGCCATTTTCCCCAATACTCGCTTAGCGCAGGATTTTCTCCATTACGAAATTCCCCGGGACGCGCCTCAAGCCAATCCAGCCGTGGCTACTGCCCCAGAGAAAGGGGATATCCTGATCAATCGGGGTGAGGAGAAAACGGTTGCTGTTGCTCAGAAAATTGCGCCAGCGATCGCCATCAACCGTGCCACGCGCCAGCAGATGCAGCAGAAACTGGGAATTGACGCTGCTACAGCCAATGCGATTTTGGAGCGGCGGCGGCAGCAAAAGTTTACCTGCCTAGAGGAACTCGAACGCCTGTATCCGCAGGTGGCATGGGACACCCTCAACGTGGAGTTCTAAAGAGCAATTATTTTCAGTCTCAAATAGGAACTTGTGATTGAGATCAACGTCTTTGTGTGCTGTTGATCACAGTTAAGCTTTGTGAAGCACTGGCATAGTTGAGACCATACACGCAAATTGCAAGGGGATTGGTGTATGACGCTGCTGGAGCTAATCCGCCGTATTCAGGCGACTCGGATCGTAACCCCTGCTCAAGAGCGGCAGATCAATGAATTGTTGTGGCAGCGTTCCCTGAGCGCCACGGAATATCAAGCAATGCAGGAGCTGGTTACGGGGATTATTGCGGGGGAAATTCAAGTCATCTCTCAGATTCAGCGGTTTGGCAGCAAAAAGGAGCTAGGGAATAATCGGTTACAATTGGCTTAAGGGACTGGGTTTTATGACAGTTCCGCCATTGGTTTTTGGGAGCTGCTCCTGCCCATGCAACTGTATTTCGACTATGGTGCAACAACCCCCTGTCGAGCAGAGGCTATTGCAGCGATGGTGGCGGCCTATGAACAGCAGTGGGGTAATCCATCGAGTATTCACGAGTGGGGGCAACGTGCAGCGATCGCCCTTGAACAGGCACGGATGCAGGTGGCAGCACTGATTCATGCCCAAGCGGATGAAATCATTTTTACCTCTGGGGGCACAGAAGCGGATAATCTTGCCCTGTGGGGAATTTGCCAACGCTATCGCCAACCTCAGCATTTAATTATTTCGGCGGTCGAGCATTCAGCGGTGGCCAAACCGGCGGCTGCCCTTGAAGCTCAAGGCTGGCAAGTGACCCGCTTAGCGGTGAATCCCTGGGGAGAGGTGGAACCCGCCCAACTACAGCAGGCCCTGCAACCGAACACGGTCTTGGTCTCGATCATCTACGGCCAAAGTGAGGTGGGCACGCTGCAACCCATTGCTGAACTCGCAGCCATTTGCCAAGAGGCGGGGGTGCTCTTCCATACGGATGCGGTTCAGGTGGCGGGACGAGTTCCCTTGGATGTGCAACGGCTAGGGGTGGATTTACTCTCGCTGTCCAGTCATAAAATTTATGGCCCTCAGGGAGCGGGGGCGCTCTATGTGCGATCGGGGGTACCCCTAGAACCGCTCTTGCGTGGCGGGGGACAAGAACTGGATCTCAGGGCGGGAACCCAAGCAGTGCCAACCTTGGTGGGTTTTGGGGTGGCAGCGGAATGGGCCGCCACTGAACTAGCGACAGAACCGATGCGCCTTGCTCAACTGCGCGATCGCCTGTGGCAGCAGTTGCAGGATCATCCGCAAGTGGAACGAACAGGGCATCCATGGCAGCGGTTGCCCCATCATTTGAGTTTGATCGTGCGCGATCGCCACGGCCAGCCCTTGAATGGCAAAACCTTTGTACGGCAACTCAACCTTGCGGGCATTGGCATTAGTGCGGGATCCGCCTGTCAAAGTGGTCAAACCCAACCCAGTCCCACCCTCTTGGCCATGGGCTACGATCCTGAAACCGCCAAAGCGGGAATACGCATTACCTTGGGGCGAGAGACCACCGCTGCCGATGTCGATTGGCTGGCCATGGTGCTGCGGCAATATCTTGCAGAGGCGATCGCCCCCCCCTTAGCGGTATCTCTTTCCTAGGGTGTATCCATGGTGTGGGCGGCATTATCTGCACAGGGGACTTGGGCACTGGCCAGCTATGGCGTGGTTGCCACCCTGATTCTGCTGTGGACAATTCTGCGATCGCTACAACACCCCTCGCAAAAAGCCGCCCTCGAAGCCGAAGTCGTGCGACTGCAAGATCACTGCAATCAACTCCAGCACCAACTTCAGGCAATAGCCGCCGAAAATCAACAATTGCGAGCAGGCAGCGATTACTGGCAACAGCAACACCAAGCCCTCAATGCTCAACTCACCACCCTAGAAACCACCTATCACCAACTGGAGATGAACCTTCAACGTCTCGAACAGGAGCGCGATCGCCTGCAACAGGCACTGCAACAGCCCGCCGACTGGTGGCAGGAAATGACGAAAAACTATCAAAGTTGGTGGGAAAGCCTGCCCTTTCTTCCCCATGAGGATACCAGCAGCAAGTCCTAGGACAAGCGATTAATCGGCAATGGTGGATAGAAGAGGTAGCCTTGGCCATAGCGACAACCGAGGTCGATTAATTGGGCGGCTTGGGTTGCTGTCTCCACCCCCTCTGCCACCACATCTAAGCGCAGGCTTTTACCGAGGGCAATCACGGCACCAATAATTTCCCGTGCCGCTTGGCTTTTCTCTAAGTTCTGGACAAAGGAGCGATCAATTTTCAGGGCGTGGATCGGCAACTGATGCAACCGACTCAGGGAGGAATAGCCCGTGCCAAAGTCATCAATGTTGAGGGCAACCCCCAGTTGTTGCAGTTCCTCGGCCACCTGCAATGTGGCTTCAAGGTTGCGGATCATGGTCGTTTCCGTAATCTCCAGATGAAGGAGATGGGGGGGCAATTGGGCACGGCGCAGCGCTGCCAAAATATCACTGACAAAGTTGGCATCCACCAGTTGTTGAGGCGAGATATTAATGCCCAAGGTCATGGTCTGGCGACGGCTGTCCTGTTGCCGCCACTGGCTGAATTCCTGCATCGCCCGTTCAAAGACCTGTCGGCCAAGGCTAACAATGAGACCGGCTTGCTCCGCAAGGCCAATAAATTCGGCGGCAGGAATTTCACCCTTTTCAGGATCAAACCAACGGCTCAGGGCCTCAAGACCCACGATCGCCCCCGTCTCCAGTTGAACAATGGGCTGAAAATAGACCTGTAGCTCACTGTTGGCGATCGCCTGATGCAGTTGACTCTCCAGCGTAAAGCAACTCTGGGCTTGGGTGTGCATTTGCGGGTCAAAAATCCGATACTGCCCCAGCCCCTGTTTTTTCGCTTGGTACATGGCAATATCGGCATCCCGCAACAGGGTAGTGGCCGAGGTGTCGGCGCGATCGCTAAAGGTGACGCCAATGCTGGCACTGAGACTTAACAGATGGCCATCAATGACCAAGGGCTCCTGAATCACCCGCTCTAGATCGGCAACCCGTGCTTCTACCTGAGCCACCATTTGCTCAGGATCCAGATCTTCACACAGCACCACAAACTCATCGCCACTCAGGTGAGCCAAGGTATCCCCCTCCGGCACCACACTTTGCATCCGCTGGGCAAGGGTAATCAGCACCTGATCTCCTGCTTGGTGTCCCAAGCTATCGTTAACCCGCTTAAAGCGATCAATATCAATAAAAACAACCGCAAAGGGGCGATCGCGATGGCGTTGATACTGCCGCCAGCAATGCTGCAATCGGTCTTGGAGCAGCGTACGGTTCGGCAGTCCCGTTAGGGCATCGTGGAGGGCATCGTGAATCAGCTGCTCCTCCATTTGCTTGCGGCGGGTAATGTCGCGTCCCACACATTGATACTCCACACAGCGGCCCTGGTGATCAAAAAAAGCGCGGGTTGTCCATTCAAGCCAAAGAATCTGGTCTTGGGGCAATGTCACCCCACACTCAATTGTGCTGAGGGGCTGCGTGGGGGTGAGGGCTTGCAGATGCTGTTGGAAGCGTTGCTGGGTCACCGCATCAAAGGGATGCTGGAGCACATCCCCCAGATCACAATTGATGCCCGCAGCAGCAAGATAGCGAAAGAAGGCGGGATTGCCAAAGGTGAGGTGTCCTTCAGGGGTACAGCGGTAGAGCAGTTCTGTTTGAGCCTCCAGCACCCGCCGATAGCGTTCTTTTTCCTGATGCAGCCCAGTCACCAGTTCGGCGCGGTTGATGCCAAAGCCCAGTTGTTCGCCCAGTTGGCGGATCAATTCGACCTCGTCACTTGCCCAAGGTCGAGGAGAAGAGCAGTGGTGGCACAGGAGTAATCCCCAGAGACGTTCCTCCTCAATAATCGGTACCACTAAGAGGGCACGCACCTGCAATTGGTTGAGAAAGTCGCGATGACACTGGGTTATTTCAGCGGTGTTAATATCAGCAACCGCCAGTACCCGCCCCTGAAGATAGGCTTCGGCAGACTCACGGTGGAAACAGGGGTCATAGAAGGTGCGGTGCATGAGAGAAAACTGCGGTGCCGCCACCGATTCAGCCACCACCTCACCCCGGCCATCGGCATAGAACTGGAAAAGCAGCGTGCGATCGACCCCCAGCAGTTGACGCACTTCCTCAAGGGCGGTTTTAAGAACTGTTTCCAGATCAAGGGAACGGCGAATTTTCAAGGTTAGCCGATGCAGGAGTTCCGCTTGGGTTTGCCGTCGCTGTAACGAAGTAGTGGAGTCCACCTGAAGCGTAATATTCCGGAAGAAAACGGCAAGGCCTCGGCCAGTGGGAAAAGCCCGTACCGCAAACCATTGGTTCAGCCCCTCATAGAAGGCTTCAAATTGGACGGGAGTTTGCTCTGCCATTGCCCGCCGACTTTGGCTTTCAAAAATTGAGTTGCGCTCATCGGGAAAGAGATCCCAGAGGTTTTGCCCCAGCATCTCTGAGGCAGATTTCCCCACTAGACGGCAAAAATTCCCGTTGACATAGATAACTGTGAAGTCGCGATCCACTTCAAAAAAGTGATCCGACATGCTCTCCAAAATATCAGTCACTTGGTTGTAGGCCGCTTGCAGGCGATCGCTAAATTGGCGCTGTTCCGTGACATCCCGTGCAGCACCATAGATGCGCCCTTGACTGAGCAGGCCTTGCCATTCGTACCAGCGATAGTCTCCCCCTTGGGTGCGCAGGCGAATTGTGTGGTTACTGATTTGCTCCCCAGCAAGGAGACGTTGCTGCATCTCCCGATGGCGGGGGCGATCGCCGGGGTGGAGAAATTCCTCAAACTTTGCCCCTGCCAACCGATTCAGGTCATAGCCCAGGCAGGTATGCCAGTGTTGATTCACCCGCCGCAGCCGTCCCTCACTATCGGCAATCATAAATAGCTCTAGGGAGGAGCCAAAGAAATACTCTAGTTCAGCCGTTTTTTGGGCAATTTCTGCTTGCAGACGCATGCGATCGCTAATGTCCCGCTGCACACCAAAGTGGCCAATGATTTCCTTATTTTGGTTGTAGAGACACACATAATTCCCCTCAACCCAAAAGGAGCTACCATCGCGGCGGTGCAGTTCAATTTCAATGTGAAAATAGCCCAGATCAAAGAGTGCTCGCCACAGCCGTTTGGCGAGTTCCAGATCATCCTTAAAGCAAATGCGCGGCGTCAGGCCAATCAGCTCCTGCGGCGGTAATTGATACTGCTGGGCAAAGGCACTGTTGACACGCGTAATCCGCTGATGATCAAGGACATACTCCAAGATTTCCTCTTTGTTGACCGTGTCATCCCAGCGAATGGGCTGATCCAACATCATGAAGAAGCAGGCCTCAAGGGATTGTTGAAAAAAGGCTTCCAGTAGTTCTTGCTTGGCTTGTAGCTCTAGCTCGAGTTGACGGCGACGGGTAATATCCCGCGATGTGGAGACTAAAAATAAAACATTTCCCCCTGCATCACAAATGGGGTGCGTGAGGGTTTCCAACCAAACATATCCGCCATGCTTTTTGCGGATGCGATAGGTTTCTATCACATTCACACTGCCTTGCAGGGCGAGGGCATGGGCACCACTGCGAATGCGCTCTGCATCCTCAGGATGAAATAATGTGTAGGGACTCTTACCAATCAGTTCTCCAGGAGAATAGCCTAAAAGGGTTTTGCTGGAGGGAGTCACATATAGATAGTTGCCATCCGGTTCGTGCAGGCAAATGAGATCATCGGTGTAGTTGACCAATAATTCAGTAAAGTGCTCAAATTCATCTATAATCATTCGCTAGAATCCACAATTTTTATCACGCATTAAGATACTTCTGGACGTTTTACACTATAAAACTTTAAGTAATGATTAACAATTTTAGCGAATGACAGCCCTTTCCTGAAATATCAGCGACATAACGGGAGTGCGGTGCTCTGCCATCGGGGCTTTTACCGGGGTGAGGGTGTTCGATCGCTGTGAAAAGGGCGATACGACCAGAAATGCCCTACTGCAATGCCCTAGCTGTTCATATGATCCTTGACAAAGACTTGCTCACCCCCTAAAATGCCTATTGGCAGTTGGAAGATTTCCTAGGCTGCTGGCATTTGTCTATTTTTGGAGATTTTCTTAATGGAGTCTAGTAGGAGTCACTGTAATGCTGCTTCTGGTGACCCCATCTCCGCTAATGAAGATCCCTGCCATAGGTGGAGCCTCTCTCCCCTAAGGATCGCCGAGGTGAATTCAGACTTGTCTGCTGCCTAATGGCTTGAACTTCTGGTTCATCTCCGCGCGTTCCAAGGCAGTCGATCTGCAAATGGAGATGGATCACGAAGCAAATTGGTCAATAGGTCTCAGTCTCGTATCTACCTGAGTCTGCCTAAGGTTGGCTGGCTCAAATCTGTTTGTTGTTGAGAGCGATCGCCCGTAGTCAAGCGTTTTTATTGAACGACTACTTTTCATCGCTCAAGTTGTTGCGTGGCAAAACCATTAGCAACGGAGAGTTTCTATGTTTGAAGTTTGTTTGTTCAGCATGATGGCCGAAATGCTGGGAATTACCCTTTCGGAAGTGCTGGGTGTTGCCCTTGGCCACCTGATGATTACGGTCATGAGCCAAGCGATCGCCCACTTGGGAGAGTTCTCACCCTTTGAGTTGTCTCGTTAAACCCTAAAACATCCTATTGTCGTTTCTCAATGGAGCTTAGAACCATGATAACCAACGATGTAAAGCAGGCATTTCTGTGCCCCTATACCCTTTACCGTGGGCACGTCACCCTAGACGCGCTGACCTTTGATGCCTACCTGCAGAAATTTGCTCAACGGGCAGGGTTTATTGCTGCTCTCCATACGAGTGGGAAACTTTCTACATCCGAAGCCTACAACCAGTTGGCTGATCTCTGGCATCAATTGAGCGAAGCCTATGCCCCTGTCTCACCCACCCTAAATTGTCAACCATAGAAGGAGCAATGCGATGGTAATCAATCCCCTCGATGATCTGCTGACCTATCCGCAGGGTCTCGGTGCTGCCAAGCGGACAGCCAACCAACTGACGATTCCTGAGCTAGTGCGTGCCCTGCGCCAAATTGACCCCCATAAGCGGGTATTGGCCTTTCGCCTCCTCGAAAAAGACAAGGCGATCGCAGTCTTTGAAGCCCTGACTCCCGATGAGCAGGCAACCCTCATTGAAGGGATGACGGATCCTGAGATTCTGCATTTTCTAGAAGCCCTTGAGGCCGATCAACGGGTGCGTCTCTTTGAGGAATTACCTGCCAAGGTCACCAAACGGTTGCTCAGCCAGTTAAGCTCAGAATCCCGCGACGCCGTGAACCTGCTGTTGGGCTATCCTGAGGGCACAATTGGTCGGCGCATGAATCTGCGCTACTTGGCGCTGCGGCAAGACTTGACCGTGGAGCAGGCGATCGCCGCTATCCGTGAGAGTTCCTTGGATATTAATGACCTGAGCATTATTTTTGTCATTGATGAACAGCGCTTTTATCGTGGCTTTGTGCAGCCGATCCAGTTGATGAAAGCAAATCCCCACCAGCCGCTTCAAGATTTGGTGCAAGGACAGGAACTGGCGATCGCTGTGACCGCGCCGGAACTATCCGCAGCCAAACTCCTCAAGGAATACGATGTCCCTGCTATTCCTGTGGTGGATCAAGAGGGGCGACTGGTGGGCGATATCACCTTTGATGATGTGATTGACCTGATTGAGGAGGAGGCAACGAGCACCATTTTGGCGCAAGCAGGTGTGGGCAACTTGCTCAACCGCGATCAAGCTTGGAGTGAACGACTGGTGCGCGGTCCCATTCGCTATGCAGTGCAACTGCGGATTATCTGCCTGATCATTACCCTCATTGGCGGTATGATTGTTGGCGGCGTGATTCAGTACTTTGAGGAAGTTCTGGAAGCCGTCGTTGCCGTAGCCATTTTCATTCCTGTGGTCATGGACATGGGAGGCAATGTCGGTACCCAATCCACCACTGTCTTTGCCCGTGGTCTTGCTTGGCAGCACATTGATATTCGTCGCTATGGCGGTTATCTCTTTCGCGAGTTTCGCATTGGTGCGATCATGGGTCTTATCTTGGGAACTGCTGGCGGCTTGATTGCCTTCTTCTGGCAAGGGCTACCCAACGACATTCCCCAACTGGGACTGGCTGTAGGGATTTCACTTTTTGTTGTAATTACCTTCGCGGCGATCTTAGGGGCATTGCTTCCTTGGGTGTTGCTGAAGTTGGGCTTTGACCACGGGCCAGCGGCGGATCCCTTTATCACAACCATCAAGGACTTTACAGGGCTGTTGCTCTACTTCTATCTGGTGAGTGTCTTCCTAGGGCTGTCGTTTTAACCGATGTCAACGAGTGATTTTATTGTCCGTTTGGTAGCAGCCTTTTGTCTTGGGGCAGCCCTCGGCTTGGAGCGACAATGGCGGCAACGCATGGCCGGTCTGCGCACAAATACCCTCGTGGCAACGGGGGCAGCACTATTTGTCATGCTCTCGGCTTTGACGCCGGGGGAAGCGAGTCCAACGCGGATTGCCGCCCAAATTGTCTCTGGTATTGGGTTTCTCGGCGGGGGCGTGATCCTGCGGGAAGGCCTCTCAGTACGGGGTTTGAATACGGCCGCTACTCTCTGGTGTGCAGCGGCGGTGGGGGCACTGTGTGGTTCGGGATTACTCTATCAGGCAACCTTAGGAGCAGTGGCAGTGCTCGTGGCCAATCTGCTCTTGCGTCCCCTCGGCTATCGCATCAATCAGCAGCCCCTCAAGGGCACCGAAGTGGAGTTGTGCTATCGCTGTGATATTGTCTGCCGTGCTGAGGCAGAGGCTCATTTGCGGGCACTGCTGTTGCAGTCATTAGCGGGCAGTCGGCTGAAGTTGCGATCGCTCCTCAGCGAGGATATTGAAGACACCCCCGATCGCGTCCATATTGAAGCAGAACTCCTCAGTCAAGAGCGCAATGATGACTTTGTAGAAGGGCTGGTGAGCCGCTTGAGTTTAGAACCCAGTGTTCTTTCGGCGCGCTGGCGCATTACAGAGCAGGAGTATGGTTGATTTCTCTAGGGATAGAGGCGCATATTCAGACGAGCCGTGGTGCCCGCTTGCGGACATTGCAGACGCGGCGTATAAGTACCGCCAACTCGCCACACGGAAATATAGCGATTATCCCGTACCCATTGAATGGTTACTTCGCCACTACAGCCAAAATTACCGCCAAGATCGCGATCGCTAAAAAAGCCGCGCACGAAGCCATTGCCGCTTGCCGTGACGTTAATGGTGCCCTCATAAACTCGTCCATTGACTTTGGTGGTGTAGGGCAAGATATCTCCCGGCAAGGGGCTAAGCTGGTAGCCGTAAATTTCAGTCAGCCCGCTATCAGAAACTAGCGTCTCAGCAGCAGCAGGCAAAATAGAGGCCATACCCAGAACCACTGCGCCTAGCAAGCCCTGTAACATTTTCATAGACAGCCTCCTTTTGGAAAGATTGGAAACATAAACCGCTCCTCCCCTTGTCTCTATTGTCATTGTCTAGGAGGATAATTTCATACTTTAGGGAATGTGACAGGGCTGATAAAGAACTTGATATCTATTAAGCAGGACATCAAAGAAATGCCCGCACATCTGTAACTTCACCCGTAATAGCTGCGGCGGCCACCATCGCTGGACTCATGAGGAGTGTCCGTCCCGCTGCTGATCCTTGGCGTCCTTTGAAGTTGCGATTGGAAGATGAGGCACTGATCTGACGCCCTTGCAGCTTGTCGGGATTCATGGCGAGGCACATCGAGCAACCAGGATTGCGCCATTCAAACCCTGCGGCTTGGAAAATGACATCGAGACCCTCCGCTTCGGCTTGCGCTTTCACCCGTTCTGAACCGGGAACCACAAAGGCTTTGACACCGGGTTTGACTTTGCGCCCTTCGACAACTTTGGCAGCCTGCCGCAGATCACTGATGCGACCATTGGTGCAACTGCCAATAAAGCAGACATCAATCTTGGTGCCTTGAATGGGCTGCCCCGGTTGCAGATCCATGTAAGCATAGGCTTCAGCGGCGATCGCCCGTTCTGCCTCGGGCAAACTCTCTAGGGTGGGCAAGGTCTCATCCACCGCAACGCTTTGGCCGGGGGTAATGCCCCAAGTGACCGTCGGTGCAATATCCGCAGCTGCAAATGTGACAACATCATCGTATTCAGCATCGGCATCACTGACGAGCGATCGCCACCACACCAGCGCCTCATCCCAAGCCTTGCCCTGGGGAGCAAAGGGGCGGCCTCGTAAATAGGCAAAGGTGGTTTCATCGGGGTTGACATAACCGCAGCGGGCTCCCCCTTCAATGGCCATATTGCAGACGGTCATCCGCTCTTCCATTGAGAGCTGGGCAAAGGTACTGCCAGCAAACTCATAGGCATAGCCAACACCGCCTTTAACACCAAGGTGGCGAATAATGTGGAGGATGAGATCCTTGGCATAGACCCCAGAGCCAAGGGAGCCATTCACTTCTACTTTGCGAACCTTGAGCTTATTGAGGGCGAGGGTCTGAGTCGCCAACACATCCCGCACTTGACTGGTGCCAATCCCAAAGGCGATCGCCCCAAAGGCACCGTGGGTAGAGGTGTGGCTATCCCCGCAGGCGATCGTCATCCCCGGTTGCGTTAACCCCTGCTCGGGAGCAATCACATGGACAATGCCCTGACGACCGGAGCCAATCCCAAAGAAAGGAATATTGTGAGCACGGCAATTCGCCTCAAGGGCTTGCAGCATCTCTTCGGCAAGGGCATCTTGGAGAGGACGCGCCAGCGTATCTGTCGGCACAATATGATCCACCGTCGCCACGGTTCGCTGCGGATACAGCACCGCCAATCCCCGCTCCCGCAGCATGGCAAAGGCTTGGGGACTCGTCACTTCGTGAATCAGGTGCAGGCCAATAAAGAGCTGCGTTTGCCCTGAGGGCAGTGTCGCCACCGTGTGCTGTTCCCAAACCTTATCAAAGAGTGTGCCGCGACTCATAGACTCGTGAAAAAATCCAGCCTATCAATTATAGGCAAAAGGAAGAGATTCAGTACAGTGATTATACAAGGCAACTATCCGTTTTCAGTCGCATCACAGCCATGTTGCAGCTTGGTTTATGATGTTTAACTTTATGAAAAAAGCTTTAATCGCTATGATTAAGCCAAAACTCGCGAACCTTTGTAAAGTATTTCAACCGCCCTTCAATTTTGCTAATTTCACGGGGATAGAATTCAGCTAATGCATCACACAACTCAAGCATCCACTGCTTACGGGAGTAGCCACGGTTAATCGTTAAAACATTAGAGTTCGCAATCTGAATTTGCCCCCAACCCAAAGCGCCAATTGTTAAGCAGTCCCACCCCAAAAACTCGATTGGCAGAAATTGAACATTTTCAATACCGATACGAGTTCTTTGAGCCTCATAGGCAATCAGCAAAATTGCAAAAACATTTTCATCTGATTGATAGAAACGAGTGAGGCGTTCTACAGAAATTAAATTGGGCATATTAAACTGTGTACTCAATCTGTGGGTTTTCACGTCAATGACATAGTAAAATCCTTGATCATCCTTGAAAGCGAGATCAGCCATGGCTCTACGGGCAAAATGTGCTGAATAGTTTTTACAAATCTCTTCACCAAGAACCGCCTGTAGATGATTGGCAAGAATTTGCTGAACAGCATCGCCAACAGCTCTTGGGCTATTGATTGTCACAGCAGACAAGAAATCTTCCTGTGAGTTTAAGAGTTCTTTGATGTTTTCTTCGATCTGATCAATCTGATCACCATAGAAAATATGTCTTTTTTCCATTGATTCTTATGTTTCTCCTAGGGAAAAAGCTCTGGTTGGTGAAATAGTTTTTCGCACTGATACTGCTTTTGCGTAAAACGTCCTTGCTCACTTAATGTGTTTCTTTCCCAAAACACGCCATCAGCATAGCCCTGAATCGAAGCATCTACTTCAGCCATTTCAAGGCGCTTCTCCGCTAGGCAAGCATAAGTCTCATCCAGTTCAACCCCCAAAAAACGCCTACCGAGCTTCTTGGCAACGACAGAGCTTGTTCCGGAGCCGAGGAATGGATCAAAAATAATGTCATCTGGATTGGAGCTAGCTAAAATGACCTTAGCCAGTAGTTTCTCGGGCTTTTGGGTGGGATGATCTGTATTTTCTGGCATTGACCAAAAGGGCACAGTTAAGTCTGTCCACAGGTTAGAAGGATGCGTTAGGCGGTAATTTCCTTCTTCCGTGGCTTCCCAATCTTTGGGATGTCCATTGACTCTATAGGGAGCGATGACTTTACGCTTGAGCTTAACAGCCTCAACATTAAAGGTGTACTCATTAGAAACAGTGCAGAACCATATATCCTCGGAGGCATTTTTCCAATTCTTGCTTGCTCCTCGTCCTTTCTCGCGCTCCCATGTAATTCGGTTGCGGATTTGAAAACGGTCTTTAATGACTTCAAATACAGCAGTTGAGGATTCCCAATCAGAGCAAATGTAAATAGATGCAGTTGGTTTTAGAATTTTTTCAAGACTCGACAAGCAAGACTCTAGCCAGTTGATGTAATCCTCTAAACTTTTTTTCTTGAAGCTAATTGAGTTAAATACTTTGTTCAGGTTGTAAGGTGGATCAATAAACAGCAAATCAACAAATTGACTTGGGAGAAACTTGATGACCTCAAAGATATCTTGATGGATGGTGCGGTTAATGATTTCTGATAAGCTCACAGGATGACTCAACCGTAGGAGTCGCTGTCGATACTTCGCTTGTTCTTGCTCGGTCAACGTAATTGTTCTATTTCTGGGGGCGCGTTCTTTGCTGTGAACCATATCGCTTTATCAAAACTTGATTACTGGTTTGAATCACATCCCCTGAGTGGCTAAGCATAACTCAATGTTAGCCTAATAGCCAAGCCATCACCTGTTGACCAAGGCAAGTCCCATTGAGGCGATCAATCTCACGAACGCCCGTGGGGCTAGTGACATTCACTTCTGTCAAATAGCCACCAATGACATCAATCCCCACAAAGTACAGGCCATCGCGCCGTAGGGCAGGGGCTAAAGTTTGACAAATCTGGCGATCGCGCTCGGTAATTTCCACTGCTGCCACGCGTCCGCCGGTGGCCATATTGCCCCGAAATTCATCCCCTGTGGGAATCCGATTCACAGCACCAATGGGTTCCCCATTGAGGAGAATGATTCGTTTATCGCCTTCCTTGGCCGCGGGTAGGTACTCCTGCACCATCACCGGTAGCTGTCCCCACTGAGTACTCATTTCAATCATGGAATTGAGGTTGCGATCGCCCGCCTGCAAAAAGAGAATGCCTTCTCCGGCTTTGCCCCCCAAGGGCTTGAGAACGGCCATGCCCTGCTGCTGCACAAATTCCCGAATGCGCTGCTTATCTCCTGTGACAATGGTCTTGGGAGTCACACTCGTAAATTGCAGGGCATACATCTTTTCATTGGCATGGCGCAACCCTGCGGGCGAGTTGAGGACAAGGGTGGTCTGGGGATCGATTAAATCAAGACAGTACGTGGCATAGAGGTAGGCGGTATTCACGGGGGGATCCTTGCGCATCCACACCGCTCGAAAGGTGTTGAGGGGTCGCCATTCCACTGCCCCCGTCTGAAACCAAGGTTGGGGAATCTGCCACTGGCTGGCCACTAGTTGCACGGGCGATAACTGGATCGGGGTGAGTGCTGCCCATACCTGACCTTCGCGGATCAGCAGTTGGGAAATTTCCGTTACCCACACCTGTGCGCCTGCCGCTTGCGCTGCTTCCATCAAGGCCACACTGGTATCGTGGCCGGGGTCAAGGCGGGCGATCGGGTCAATAATAAAGGCAATATCCACCGTCATTAAGCTGCCGCTTGCAACAGAGCGTCCAATTTCCCTTGTGCCTCTAGGGCATAAAGATCATCGCAGCCGCCAATGTGTTCGTTGTTAATAAAAATTTGCGGGAGCGATCGCCGGCCATGGGCACGTTGAGCCATTGCAGCACGAGCCGCTTCATCGCCATCAATGACGTACTCGGTAAATTTTACTCCTTTGCGGGTTAACAGCTGCTTTGCCCGAATACAAAAAGGACAACGAGACCACGTATAAATTTCCACGTTGGCCACGGCTTTACCTCGTTACAAAAATTCACTTTGATTCCAGCCTAGCAAAAAGGGAGAAGAGACACACCCCCTCTCCCTAATGTCCTGTCCTACAACTCCCTACAAATAATTGGGATCTTGGACATTGCGAATTTTGCAGGCTTCAGCAATGCCGTACTGCGGTCGCAAAAAGCGATCCATCTGAGCCACAAAGAAACGCCGGTTGGCCATGAGATGCTCCGGATTGGGATCATCTAAGGGGTAGTAGAAGGCGGCACGGGTTGCTTGCAAAACAGCGGAGGTCACCGTGTACATCGCATGCTGGAAGGCAATTCCCAACTGCACCAAAATATCATCCTCGCCGCGACAGTGCTGGTGGAAGTAATCCTTCAGGTACTGGGGTAGGAAGTGATACATGTCCTGATGCAGCAGTGTGGGGGGAATCCCCGCCGTCCCCACCGGGAATTTATCGGCAAAGAGAATGCCATAGTGGAAGTCCACCTGATCAGTGGGCACCTGATTGGCTTGGGCATTGTAGGACTTCGTTCCCCGGAAGGGCGCCGTGCGGTAAAAGACCGCTTCCACATAGGGGAAGGCTGCTTCATAGAGCCACATAAAGCCCTTTTCCTTGGGCACAAGGACATGCACCTCGCCATCAATATAGACGTGGTGGTAAATCGGGCGACCGGCAATGGCAAAAATTCCATTGACCAAGAAGTTCATGGCATCCTTGACGCTGGTAATGCTGCCCTCGTCATAGCGATCGCTCATCTCGAAGAAGACGGGTGCCATCACTTCCCAAAATAGCCCCAGCACGTTCATGTAGGTGGCTTGGCGAGCCTGCTCCAAGAAGAGGTCGGGAAAGAGCTTGTACAGCCCGAGCATCAGCGGGTTGCCTTTGAAGTAGGCGCGGATTGCCCTATCGGCGGCGGCTTTGTACTCTTCAGTGTCAAGGTAGATATCCAGCTGCCCACCCATGCGATGCCACATCATTGAGCGCGCCAAGCTTTCGGAAAACTCCATGTTGATGCGGTCGTGCCAAAGGTGGTGGAGCAGACGCGGCATTTTCCCTGTTTCCCCCTTTGCAATAAATTCCATCAATTCGGGGTGGGCATGGGCAGGGCCACGCCAAATCCGCAGATCCGCTGTATCCCCAGCATAGTGATTGGCCAACTCAAAGTAGTCCTTGGTTGGAAAATACTTGAAGAAGGGAAAAGGATGGATAAATACCCGCTCACCGAGGTACAGCAAATTCCGCCAGTAAAAGTCCATCGGAATGGCGTAGGCCTTGTACATACCGATGATCTTCATCAGGTTCACTGGCGTGTCGGGAATGAGGGCACCCCCCGCCTCAAGGCGGTAAATAATGTCGGCGAGGGGGTGATCCAGTGGGGGCAGTTTTGCCGAACTGGGACGCTCAATTGTTTCAACCATGGTTTCCTCTCTGAGCTATAGGGGTAAACTGGCAACGGTTTCGGTGGCAGTGGGGATGGCGGCAACCAGCTGCGCACTGGTGGTTTCACTCCAACGCACCAGCCATGTTGGTTGGATGCCCAGAACCAGAATCAGCAGTGTCAGTACCATAGCGGGGAACTTCTCTGACCAAACCACCCGTGGGTAGTAGGCAGTGGCATTGTCAAGACGACCAAAGCAGGTGCGGTTAATCAAAATTACAAAATAAACAGCCGTGAGGCCGGTGCCCACCACCGCAATTAGAGTTGGCATCGGGAAGGTACCATAGCTGCCTTGGAAGATTAAAAATTCCGCCACAAACCCCACTAATCCTGGAATACCGGCACTGGCCATCCCCCCCAAAATGAGGAGAGCACTGGTGGTCGGTAACCCCCGCAGAGGATTGAGCAAGCCATTGAGCACATTGAGTTCGCGGGTGCCAACTTTCGTTTCAATGACGCCAACCAAATAGAACAGCAATGCCAAAATCAGGCCATGGCTAATCATTTGGGCAATGGCGCCGACGATGCTGAGGTGGGTATGGGCTGCTGCCGCCAACAATACGTAGCTCATGTGACCAATGGAGCTATAGGCCACCATGCGTTTAATGTCCTTTTGGGCGATCGCAGCCAGTGCTCCATAGCTAATGCCAAGAGCCGCCACAAGGGCCAGCAGGCCAGAAAACTGCCCCCAAGCCTCTGGAAAACAGCCTAAGGCAAACCGCACTAGGCCATAGGCACCCAGCTTAGCTAGGATCCCCCCAAGGAGAATGGCGGTTGGCATTGAGGCTTCCACATAGGCATCGGGCAACCAACTGTGAAGGGGCACCAAGGGCATTTTGATGCCAAAACCTAGGATCAACAGCAGCAGCAGAATCCCTTGGGTCGTCGGTGCCAAGCCAGCAACCTGAATATCTTGATAGTCAAAGCTAGGAGCGTGGGTGAGCCAGCCCATCCCCAAAAAGGCAGCTAGCACGAGAATTCCTGAGACTGCCGTATAGATCAGAAACTTGATCGCTGCCTGCTCGCGACGCTGCCCGCCCCAGATCAAAATCAACAGGTAAAAGGGCACCAACTCAACTTCGTAAAAGAGAATGAACAGCAGCAGATTTTGTGCTGCGAACGCCCCGGTAATTCCCGCATTGGCCAAAAGAACAAGGGCATAGAAGAGCCGATGGCCACTTTTTTCACCCGTGAACACAACCACAAGGGTTAAGAACGTTCCCAAGACAATCAGCGGGAGGGACAACCCATCCACACCAAGGGAATAGTTCAATCCCAAGGGCGACAGCCACGGCACAAATTCCGTAAATTGTAGTGCGGTCTGCTGGACATCAAACTGCGTCAGCATCCAGAGGGACAGGGCAAAGGTGACACCAGCGCTCACCAAAGCAACCGAACGCAAGGCTCGTTCTGGCAGCAGCGGCATCAGCAGCGCACCGATGACAGGCAAAACAATTAACAGCGTCAGCATAGGGCAAGAACCTCAAGGAATGGAGCACTAAGCCAGCAGTGGCCAACAAATGGCAATCACCAGAAGGGCGACCCCCATCAAAATGGTGAGGATATAGGCTTGGGATTGACCCGTTGTACTGTACTTCAGGCGATCGCCCCCCAACAGGGTTGCCCCGCCAAAGGCATTGCCAGTGCCATCCACAAACGTGCGATCAAACCAAGCAGTCATGCGGGAAATCATATCCACTGCTCCCACCACGGTGGCTTTGTAGAGCTTCGGCGTATAGAAATCGTAGGCCAGCAGATCCTGTACCGACGGTAGGGGAAACTGCACCGGCTTGGGAATGGCTTGGCCGAGATAGACCCATGCGGCTGCACCCCAGCCCAAGATAGCGGTTACCGTCAGGGCAGCTGCTGTGGTTAAGGAAGGATCTGTCCAAATCACCCAATCAAAGCGCCCCATGAGAATGGGCAAGTGCAGCACCAGACCCAGATCAACGGTCATCGGCAAAATCATCGGCCAAAAGACCTCGGGCGATCGCGCCGTCATTGGTTTGACCTCACCGCCCCAAATCAGGCAGAACGTGCGACCAAGACTAAAGGCAGCAAACGCATTCATCAATAGAAGCACCACCCCCACCCAAGGCAGTTGGGCAAAGGCCGTATCCAGCAATTCTGCCTGTGGGAAAAAGCTGGCCAAGGGGGGAACCGCCAGCAACCCTGCAGAACCAACGAGAAACGAAATACCGGAAATGGGGCGCCGCGACCACAGCCCGCCCAATAGGCGCAGATCTTGGGTAATGCTATTCCAAATAATGCTGCCAATGCTCATCATCAGCAGTGCCATGGCCACGCCGTAGGTGAGGATAAAGACAAAGGCTAAGCCCGGCTCCTTGAGACCAACGGCAATAAACACCCAGCCCATGTAGGCACTCACCAAATAGGAGAGGGCGCGTTTAATGTCCACTTGGGCAATGGCAATCAGGGTTCCTCCCAAGGCAGTGACGCTACCAATGACCAGCAAACCTGTTAGAGCGACAGAGGAAAGGCTCAGCACCGGCGTCAGCTTCACCAGCACCCATGCCCCCGTGCCCACAACAATGGCATTCCGCAGAATAGAGGCAGGCACAGGGCCTTCCATGGCCTCATCCAACCACAGATGCAATGGAAATTGGGCACATTTCCCCATTGGCCCAGCAATCAGCGCCAAACAAATTAGGGTAATGAGGGTGGGATCCACCTGAGCCGTAGCTGCCCAAGCCGCTAAATCGTCGTAGTTCCAAGAGCCAGCAAGGGGATAAATCGCCAACACCCCCATCAGCAGCACCAAGTCTCCCACCCGCTTGGTGAGGAAGGCATCGCGGGCACCGGTCACCACCAGCGGTTGGTTAAACCAGAAGCCAATGAGCAAATAGGTCGCTAGGGTCAGAATTTCGAGCATGACATAGTTAAAAAACAGAGAATCCAGCAGCACCAGCGCCCCCATCCCCCCCTCAAACAGAGCCAATAGGGCAAAAAAGCGCGCCCAGCCCCAATCCATCTCCATGTAGCCGATGGCAAAGATCTGAGCCATGAGGTTCAAACCCGTAATCAGCATCAGGGCGGTGGTGGTCAAGATGGAAATTTCCACCGGAATGTCAAAGTGCAGACCCGCCACATCCAGCCACGTCCAGTGCAAAGACTGCGGCGGTTGGTTGGCGATCGCCACCGTGGCCAACAGTGCATGAACAAAGGAGAACAACGTGAGCAAGAGATTCAAATAGCCCGCTGGACGAGGTCCCGTTTTCCGGGTGATCCCCGGTGACCAAATCAAGGACAGCACCATTCCCGCCAGCGAGTAAAAGGGAATGAGCCATACTGTGTCCGCAAATGGTTGCAACATAAACCCCGCTTATGCCTATGGACAAGACTAATTAGATTTAATCTTATCTATGAATGGCACCAGACCTTCCAGGGCTAAGTGCAAAGTTGCATCAATATCTCTTATCGCCCAGATAAAAGGCAACTATGAAGGATTGAGCATTGTTTAGGATAGCTATAAACGCTTAGGGGGAAATTTGAAAGGTCACCCGTGCGGTGTAGCCCACATAACAGAAATTGCCTTCACCCCAGTCTTGATCAGCGTCTAATTCAACGCGCACTTGGCTTTGACGCGGATAGTTTTCGGGAATCGGGATCACCTGATCGTCGCCGGGGTTGAGGCGACCCAAGCCAGAGCGAATGTTGGTGACTGTGCCCCAAACCACCTTGCCTTTGCTGCCATAGAGTTCAATTTTGGCCTTGGTACCGGGGTGGATTAGCCGCAGGGACTGTTCCTCTACAAACACATCAATCCAGCGCCGTTGACAATCCAATAACTGCAAAATTTGATCCCCTTTGCCGAGAAACATCCCCGGACGGGCATCCACCCGCCAGACATAGCCGGCAATGGGAGCCGTTACCTTCACCACCTTGCGCTGAGCAACCTCCTGCCAGGCTTGGGCAACCTGTCGCTGTTGAGCCGCAATTTCCCGTTTCAGCCCTTGGACGATCGCCTGCTGTTCGCTAATCTGAATTTTTAGCTCCTGAAGCCGCAGGCGGGGGTCATAGTTGCTGCGGGTATTGCGCAGGGTCAGTCCCAATTCAGCGGCACGGGCATCGGCCTTGAGCGCCTCTACCCTATCAGCGGCAGCCTCCACTTCGCGTTGGCGCGCAGCCACTTGCGCTTGGCTTTGCTGCAATTCCGCTAGGGCAGCATCCGCTTGGGCTTGGGGTACCGCTCCCTGCTGTGCCAATCGACTAAAGCGGCCGTAGTTAATTTTTGCCAATCGATAGCGTGCCTTGGCATCGGCCAGATTCGCTTTAGCAGCCCCTAGTTCCGCTTGGGCAGCCGCCACTTGGCGATTGGTTTGTTTTACCTCAAGCAGCTGTTGATGGCGTTCATCCCCTTGGACAGAGGCGAGGAGTCCTTGCAACTGAGCCAGTTTTGCCTGAGCGGCTTCTAGTTCACCCTGCCGCCGTTCCAGCCATTTTTCAACTTCCTTGAGGTTGCCTTGGCTAAGGTAGGCATTTTCTAGCACGGCTAGGGGCGTCTCCTCCGCTGGCTTGATAAATTGCCCCACCTTTGCCCTCAGTTGCTGGAGGGTTCCTTCCTCCGGAGCCCGCACATTGACAATGACGCCATTAATGACCGCATCACGACTGCGCACGGTTGTTAAATGGCGGTAGAGAAACAAGCCTGCAAAGGCAAGGATGCCACACCCGGCTGCGAACACTAACAAATTGGCAAGGAGCGATCGCCGTAGCTTCAGTTGCTGAGTCGGTACAACCTGATTTTTAATCTCCGTCAAAGGGGAGACTTGGCTTAAACTAGATGCAGAATCTGAAGCTGGCTTTTTCATAGAAAACTCACAACAAGTCAATTAAAGTGAATAAAATCGCCCAGCTATTTTGCATAATTGACAGGTAAAAGCTTTGTGCTAAAAACGCCTCATGTTTCCCTCACAATTGAACCTTAAAGAGTCTTGAATATTTTTTTACTAGCTTCATCTAAACATACTCACTAACCTTTTGTTATCCGTACAACTACTGAAGCTGACAGACATCCAATCTTGGATTACCACAGGTTTTCAGAGCCTTAGCCCGCCCCAAAAGTATGGATAGAGTACGTATGATAAAAGTATCCGTGGCAGACCCCTATGACCCACCTTCCAGACGTTGACAAACAAGCATGGCTAATTGTGCGCTCCCAAGGTACGGTGGTCGGCAAGTATCACCTCGCAGGAAAGGCGTTCTGGAAAATTGGCCGCGCCAGCGACTGTGACATTATTATTCACGACCCCTATATTTCCCGACATCAGGCAACCATTGAACTACGCCCTCGGGGCAATGCCCTGGTGTACCTGATCCGTGACAACAATAGTCGCAATGGCACATTAATTAACGGTACACCCCTGTCGGAGGAGCGAGTCTTATACCATGGAGACCTTATTATGATGGGGGATACGGATCTCGCGTTTCACTATACAAGTCCGACCCCGTCTGTCCCGCCTAATGTGTTGCAGTGCTCTTGAGAACCAACCTGTCACCCCTCGATGAATTTTTGTGGGCCATTTTAGGCCTCCTGCTGACAGTGGCTGGAACCTTCATGGAGGCGGCGATCGCCCTCCCCAACCTCCTCAATGAGGAAGGGCAATTTGTTTTGCCCAGTTCATGGGCCGCCGTTCCCGTGTATGGGTTACCCGTCTCCTATCAAGTTGCGGCGGTTCTTCTAGTGGGCTGCATGGGGGGACGGCAAGCCGCCGCCCTCTCTCAGGTGGCTTATCTGATTCTGGGTCTCAGCGGGTTTCAGGTGTTTTCCCAAGGGGGAGGTCTGGACTACTGGCGTGAACCGACATTCGGTTACCTCTTGGGTTTTGTGCCGGGGGCTTGGGTCTGTGGTTGGCTGGCTTTTCGCCCCCAAAAGCGAGTGAGTTTAGAATGGCTTGCTTTGAGTGGCCTAGGGGGACTGTTGCTCATTCATGTCTGCGGTGCCCTCTACCTCAGTGGTCTGGCTCTTGCAGGGCAGTTGAGTCAACCCTTGGTGGAGCTACTAGAGCAGTATTCGCTTTTTGCCTTGCCAGGGCAGTTGGTGATTGTCTGCTTGGTGGCAGCGGTAGCGCGGGTATTGCGCTTGATTTTGCTGTATTAAAGCTAAACCATTAAAATTTGCCTTCAATTAAACCTTCGGCCTCTAGGGCGATCGCTCGCAGGCGGTCTAGGATCTGCGGATCCGGTGCTTGCCACAGTTGACGCTGGGCAGCTTCGAGGAGTCGCTCCGCCATGTCCCGCAGTGCCCAAGGATTATGCTGCGCCACAAAGGCTTGCATTTCGCTATCAAGCAAATAGGTCTGAGTAATGCCTGTAAACACATAATCGGGCACACAGCGAGCCGTAGCGGCATAGCCAAAGAGATAATCCACTGTGGCGGCCATTTCAAAGGCACCTTTGTAGCCATGGCGCTTGATGCCGGCTAGCCATTTGGGATTAATGACGCGGGAGCGATAGACTCGCAGCAGTTCCTCTTGGAGGGTGCGAATTTTTGGCTGCTCTGGCCGTGAGTGATCGCCAAAGTAAACCGTGGGCTGCTGCCCCGATCGCGATCGCACGGCAACGGTCAAGCCCCCCTGAAACTGGTAATAATCATCGGAGTCCAATAGATCATGCTCGCGGTTGTCTTGGTTTTGCAGCACCACTTGCAATTGACTCAGCCGCTGCTCTAGGGCTTCCGCTGCATTGTGGCTGTGGGCTTCGCCGGTGTAGGCATAGCTACTCCAGTGAATATAGGCGCGGGCAAGATCGTCATCCCCCTGCCAGTTTTGGGCTTCGATCAGTCCTTGGAGTCCCGCCCCATAGGCACCGGGCTTGGAACCAAAGATGCGAAAGCGTGCCCGTTCCTGAGCTTGATTCAGGGAGAGACCCTGCTGTTGCCAATAGGCCGTTTCTTTGGCCACTTGGGCTGCCAAGGGATTTTGATCCGCGGGTTCATCCAACTGGCTCACCCGCTGCACCGCTTCATCAAAAAGAGCAATCAGGTTGGGAAAGGCATCGCGGAAAAAGCCAGAAATCCGCAGCATGACATCCACACGCGGTCGTCCCAACAGCGACAGGGGAATCACCTCCAAATCCACCACCCGCCGCGAGGCGCCCTCCCAGACAGGACGAACCCCCAACAGGGCAAGGGCTTGGGCAATATCGTCGCCCCCGGTGCGCATGGTTGCGGTGCCCCATACCGAAAGACCTAGGGTACGGGGAAATTCTCCCTGCTCTTGACAATAGCGTTCGATGAGGGCTGCCGCCGATCGCTCCGCCAACGCCCAAGCAGCTTCCGTCGGTACCGCTCGCAAATCCACTGCATAGAAATTCCGTCCGGTGGGTAGGACATCCGGACGACCACGACTGGGGGCACCGGCAGCGCCACTGGGAACATAGCCGCCATTGAGGCCATGGAGAAAGTGGTCAATTTCTTGGCGGGTCTGTTGCAGGGCAGGGTAGAGCACCGTACGAATCCAATCCAGTACCTGCTGAGTTGCACGGCCACAGGGGAGATCAGGGGTGCCCTTCAGTAAGTCCTCCACCAGTTTTGCCGCGGTTTCCTCGAGGGCATGCTGCCACTCACCAACGGAACGGTATCCAGGTACAGGACTTGGATCGGTTGGGTTAGCGGTCAGAGGATCTAAATCAACCCCTTGATCCTTTGCTAAGGCACGAGTGAGACCCATGTGCTGGCCACTGGGACTGCGGGCGATCGCCACCATCAGATCTCGCAACTGCCGTCCCTGGGGGCATTGGCCAAGAATATGCAGGCCATCGCGAATCTGGGCATCCCGCAGATCACAGAGGTAGCCATCGGTGCGCGCTAGCCACGCCGTCCAGGTTTCCTCAGGATTGGGGGCACCAATTTCTTGATCGAGATCGAGTTCTTTGACGAGGGCTTCAATCTGCTGCCGCAGCACACTCAAACGGGGGCGATCGAACTGCTCAGCGGCGTAGTATTCCTCAATGTAGTGGCTGAGGGTCTCTAGACCACCGTACAGCTCAGCACGGGTGAGGGGGGGGGTCAGATGATCCAAAATCACTGCTTGAGCACGGCGTTTGGCTTGGGCACCTTCACCGGGATCGTTGACAATGAAGGGGTAAAAGTGGGGGACAGGGCCAAGGGCAATTTCGGGAAAACAGGTGTCACTGAGGGCAATGCCTTTGCCAGGGAGCCATTCTAGATTGCCGTGCTTGCCGACATGGACAATCGCATCCACCCCAAAAACATGGCGCAGCCAAAAGTAAAAGGCGAGATACGCTGGGGTGGGTTCCAAATCGGGGGCATGGTAATTCAAACTGGGGTCGCGATCGTAGCCCCGACTGGGTTGGACACCGACAAAAATGTTGCCCCAACAGTCACCAGCAATGGGGAGGTCTGTGGTGGGCGACGGCCAGCGTTCGTTAATGGCCGCCTGTACTGCCCTTGGTAGGTTCTGAAAATAGTGCTGGTAGGCCTCAAGGGGAAGGGTGTAGCGGGGCTGCCGCCAGTGATTGCCTTCGGGGTCGTTGGTGCGGTAGCGGCTGAGGTGGTGGATCAGGGCATCGCCATCCTTGGGCAACGGGTCAGTACCCAGATCATAGCCAGCCTGCTGCAATGCCTTCAGGAGTGCTACCGTACTGTTGGGGGTGTCGAGACCGACGCCATTGGCAAGACGACCATCGCGGCAGGGATAGTTGGCTAAAATCAGGGCAATGCGGCGCTCATGGGGGGCTTTGTAGCGCAGTTTCAGCCAGTTGGCTGCCAGATCACTGACCCAGTGCAGGCGATCGCCCGCCGGGGCATAGGTGGTCACGGTGGTTTCCACATCTGTTTGAATTTGCGACACCGCCTTAAAGGACACCGCACGGGTAATGATGCGGCCATCCACCTCCGGCAGGACGACGTGCATGGCAAGGTCGCGGGGCGTCAGTCCTTGGGGATGGTGTTGCCAAGTCTCGTGGGTGTTGCTGCTGAGAATGACCTGTAGCACGGGGACATCCAATTGCTGCCAAAAGTTGACCTCCTTGGGCTTGGCGATCGCGAACCCCGTCGTATTGAGAATCAATTCCACCTTGCCCCGCCATGCCGCCAGCAGTTCCCGTTGAATGTCTAGATCTTGCAGCGAGGAGACAAACAGGGGGACAGGTGCCAATTGCCGCTGCAGCAAGGCCTGAGCGAGGGCATCCATCACCGCCGTATTGCCCGCTAAGTAATGGGCACGGTAAAAGAGAATCCCCACCTGCGGCCAGTCGCTGGCTATCTGCCCCGCAATCGGATAGCTGCCCCAGCGGGGAATCCTTTGGGGGGGTGGGGGGGGCTGGCCCCAACCGCAACCGTAGTGGCCAATGAACTCTAGGGCACGCTGAATATTTTCCTGTCCGCCCTCGCGGAAGTATTGCCAGAGGCGATCAACTTGGGCCAGCGGCCAACTGGAGAGGCTCATGAGTTCTAAGTCGGGGCGATCGTCCCCCGGCAATAAGATCAACTGCCCACCGCGATCGCTGACCATTTGCTGCGCCACCTCTAGGCCATAGCTCCAATAGCCCCGTCCCCCCAAGAGGCGAATCACGACCACGTCGGCCTTGGCTAGGACGCGATCGCCATAGTCATCAATGGCTGCTGCTGCTTGTAAATGCAGTAAATTCGCCAAGCGTAGAGGGGGAAAGTTCTCGGGTAGCTGCTTGTAGGCTTGAGCCAGCAGGGCAATATCCGTATCCGCTGCCGTTAAAATAATAACGGGAGCACTGCTTTGCTGTAGAAATGCAACATCGCTGTTATCTGTGGCAACAGTCAGATCATTTAATGTAAGAATTCGATGCATGCGTTGACAACAATCATTAAAGAAACTGGTGGGTTTTCCCCCCTGTCCCCCTTGAGCCGCTACAACAGAAATTAATGGGAAAAGCCTCTAGCGATCGCAACCCGCATGGCAATGCCACTTTCTGTGATGAACCGATCAAGGATTGAACTTCAAAAACTATGCGCCAGCCCGTCTTTGATCGAATTTTACCAGCATTTTTCTACGAGCGAATCGCCACAGTCCTGCTCGCAGAAGCTAGCCATCGCGGCGCAACTGTCCTTACCCGTGAAGAGGTGATAGCGTCTGCCGATGCCCCTTTTCTCGTCGTCGTGGCAGAGACCTTTGCGCTGCTGTTGCAGGCAGAAACCGTACCGCAGATGAGTGCCTATCGGGTAAAAATCCTCACTGAGCCGGTGGCGATCGCTCGCTTTCTGCGCAAAATTCGCAGCCAGACACCCCTAGGCCAGCGTTCCCTGATCCGCTCAGTTTTGCAGCAGTTGATTCCCTTGACCGCCAAAGACCAAACGTTGCCCGCCGACTTGGCCCTTTCGCTGATGAATGTGCTCAGCGAAGACATGGCTCAGCAGTGTCAAAATTGTGCCCCCCTTGTCACTGCTGCCTTGAGCGAACGACAGGCCAAAGAGCGCCTGCTGCATCAGGTCACCACCCAAATTCGCCAAAGTCTGGAGCTACCAGAACTGTTGAAGATGGCAGTGGATCGGATTCGCGAATTTTTAGGTGCCGATCGGCTACTGGTGGGACAGTTTTACAATTCTACTGGTCAATTGCAGGGGCAAATTGCCTACGAATCTTGCCGCCATGGCGGAATTCCGTCGGTTCTTGGGCTCTGGGATGACTGCTGGCAGTGGTCTGCCCTACCCAGCAGTAGCTATCAGCGTCTCAGTCGTGGCCAAACCATCACAGTCAGTGACATTGACGAATTTTATCAAGAGGTTCCCTGCCTACAGGCCTTTGCCGCCCGCTGGCAGATCAAGGCTTGGCTAATTGTGCCAATCATTGTTCAAGAAAAACTTTGGGGAGTGCTCATTGCCCACCAGTGCGATCGCCCCCGCCAATGGCAACCCCAGGAAGTTGAGTTTTTGACCCATTTGAGTCAACACCTGAGTATTGCCATTTACCAAGCGCAACTCTACAGCGAGCTGCAACAGCAAAAGGCTACCCTTGAACAGCGCGTGAATGAACGCACCCAAGCCCTGCGGGAAGCCCTGAGTGCCATGGAAGCCGCTCATCGGATTAAGAATGACTTTTTGGCCACCATGAGTCATGAGTTGCGCACGCCCCTCACCTGTGTGATTGGGGTTTCGGCCACCCTCTTGCGCTGGCCCCTCGGTCCGCTAACGGAAAAACAGCGGGAGTATTTGGAAATTATCCATGAGAGTGGCACGCACCTGCTGGAGTTAATTAACAGCATTCTTGATCTCTCCCAAGCGGAATTGGGGCGATCGCGGCTGCATTACAGTGCCTTTTCGATTCGGCAACTCTGTACCGACTGCCTCGAAGTGGTCAAATCCCAAGCCCAGCGCCATCAAATTCACTTGCAGCATCAACTGATGATCCCGCCAAGTCGCGATCGCTTTTGGGGAGACTACCGCCGCATCCAGCAAATTCTCATTAACCTGCTCAGTAATGCCATTAAGTTCACGCCTGCGATGGGGGAAGTGATTCTGCGGGCATGGTGGAAAGAGGATGAACTGATTTTCCAAGTGCAGGACAATGGCATCGGCATCCCTGCGCACCTGCAACCCTTGCTCTTTCAGAAGTTTCAGCAGTTGGATAGCTCCTTTGGCCGTGCCTATACCGGCGCTGGTCTCGGCTTAGCCCTCACCAAGCAATGGGTGGATCTGCACAATGGCTGGATTGAAGTTGAGTCCACTGAAGGCAAAGGCAGCACCTTCACCGTTGGCTTACCTGCAACCTCTACGGACACTCTCTTGGAGCCGACCAAAGTCAAATTGGATGTGCCGCCCCTCGCCACAACGGATGTACTGGTCGAACCGGAGGGGCGAATTGTGCTTGTCAGTGAAGAGGAAGCCACAGCCACCCTCATCTGCTCGATTTTAACCACAGCGGGTTACCAAGTGATTTGGCTCGTCGATGGTGAAGTGGAACGGTTGCTAGCCCTGACGCCCATTGCCGTTCTTTTGGCAGAACCCTTTAGCTCTGGGGATTTGCAGGAGCTTGTAGATCAATTGCGACAACGCTGTACCCCTGAGCAACTGAAGATTTTTATTTTGGGATCAGAGCGCCCTTATCGGGGGGCTGATCGCCACATTTCTCTGCCCATTCATCCAGAAAGTTTTCTGCAACAGGTAACGATGGGGCTAACTTCCCTTGCGATCCCTGCCCAGTAGGGAAAAGGCTTGATCCACTTGACGGTAGAGTTCTTGAAGACCACTTGTATTCCAAAGAACGGTGTCTGCTCGTCGAATTTTCTCTTCTAGGGGAAGTTGACTGGCTAGGCGCAGGGCGGCGGCACTTTCAGAGAGACCATCCCGCTGCTGAAGGCGAGCTAACTGCTGTGCAGGTGTGGTGGCAACGACCCAAATCTGATCCACTAACCCTTCGAGGTGGGCTTCGAACAATAGGGGAATCACGAGGGTCAGCAGGGGCTGATCACATGCTTGAATGGCTTGCTGCATCTGGGCAATAACCCAAGGGTGAATTTGCGCTTCTAGCCAGTGGCGCTCTTGGGGTTGGGCAAAGACAATTTCCCCTAAACGGGAGCGATCGAGGCTGCCATCATCACGGCAAATCTCAACACCATAGCGATCGAGAATCGCTTGATAAATGGGCGTTCCGACGGCAACCGCCTGCCGCGCTAACTGGTCGGCATCGACAATAGGCACACCATACTGCTGCTGCAAATAGGCAGCCACCACCGATTTACCGCAGGCAATTCCCCCCGTGATACCGAGGCGAAGCGGTCTAGACACCCCCTTGGAGCCGCACCGCTGGCTGCATTAAGCGCACCCGTGCCCCAATATCCGCTGGCACAGTGGGGAGCATTTGTTGATAGGTCACTGTCTGACCGGGACCGACAGTTGCCGGTTCTGGCGTCGCTGCACCCGTTTGTAGAATTTGGCCATTAGGCCCCACGACCTCATAGTTAACGGATTGAATCGTTACCGGTTGGCGGTTATTGTTCGTCACGGTACCGGTCACCACTGAAGAGCCTGGTAACTTCAGTACAGGTTGAAGCTGCGGCTGCCCCACACGGATATTGCGTAGGAGCTGTTGTTCCAGCACTTTGGGATCGACTTCTTGGGGCGTCTCTGATGGTGTTGGCGTAGAAGCGGCTGCCGTTGCGCCAGAAAGGTTGAGCAAATGATTCCAGTAGCGTTGATTGCGTCCCCACTCATAGGGAGAGTTGCCAATAATCACAATGTCGCCCGCAGCCCGCTGTGCCAAGGCAGGGAGGGGGGCGATCGCTCCAAGAAGCACAATACTGGTTAGCCAAAGGGGAAATGGCGATCGAGTTATCTTTAGCATGGCGCACGCTCCTGTCAATGCAGCCTACTCTCCATCCTACTGCAACTTGATGTGGGGTTTGGGGTCAGCCAACCGCCCTCAATATCGGCACAGGGGCAGCTATCGCAACAGCGGCATATTAACAATTTGGGGATCAATACCGGCACTCTTGAGCACATCTTGCCACTGCTGTTTGATGGCAGCGTCATTGGGATTGCTTTGCTGCAACTCCACAAGGGTTGCCAAGGTATCGTTCCAGAGTTGACTGGTGGCCAAAAGGGGCAGGCGATCAGCCGGAGGCATGGTGGTAATTACCTGGGCAAGGTTGCTGTCCAGCTCAGCCCGCTCAATCCAGCCCGTCACAAAGGGATTGGCATCGGGTTCATTGGACTTACAGGTGAGGGAGAAGATCCACTGGTATTTTTGCCCCGGTTGTAGCTTCGCCTTACTGGCATCCACTGTCACAGGTAAAATGCCGGCTTTACCATTCAGGGGCACTTGTTGGGTGAGGAGCAGATCGCCAGCTTCTGAGAGCAGCATCAGTTCCGCCGATTTGGCCGTGCTTTGGGGAACAAAGAAAAAGAGACTGGGATTGGCCGCAGCGGTCATCCCCAAGTTGTTATCGGGCACAAGAGCGACAATTTTTGTCAGAGAGCCTTGGGTACATCCCCCAAAGCGGGTGGCGCCTGCGATCCGTTGCCCTGGCATGCCGCGATTTGAGGGTACAAAGGTGAGACGATTACTCGATTGGGCAGCGTAGCGATCGCGAGCAATATAGGCCTCGACATTACTAATCGCTGTGAGGGCATAGCGGTTACCGGGGCGCAGACTGAGGGCACGGCGGAAATTCACCAAGGCGGATGGATAGTCGCGTTTGGCGGTGAGTTGATACCCCCGCTGCATGTAGCGATCGAACTCACTGGCTTCGCTAGGGGAAGTTTGGCCAACAGCAGGTAACGATGGCAAAATAACTGGCAGGGCACCCATCCCCATTGCCAAGGTACCGACAAGCAGCCACGAAAGGCCAAAACGGTGGGTAGACATAGCACTTACCTACTGAACATGCTAACTATCTTTAAGGTACTATCGGGAAGAAAACCCGATTGTGATCAGGCTTGCACATCCCCTGTGATTTCCGTAAAAGAGCAGCAAACGAGCAATCATTCCTCCCTTGCGCCGATCACGCTTCCCTTGGTGGAGATGTTCTCAGCGATTCAAGGGGAAGGCGCTAATGTGGGGTGTCGGCAAATTTTTATTCGCTTGGCGGGTTGTGATCTCCGCTGCACCTATTGTGACAGTGCCCACACATGGTTTGTTCCCGCCCATGCCCTAATTGAAGCACAAGCGGGCGATCGCTACTTTCAAACCGTACCCAATCCCGTCACTGCCGCCCATATTCTCGAAGCCGTACAGCAGCTCAATACTCCCCCCATCCACGACAGTATTAGTCTCACCGGCGGCGAACCGCTGCTCCATGCTGCAACACTGGCACTATTTTTGCCCCTCCTCAAAGCCCATAGCTCCCTGCCCCTCTACCTTGAAACTGGCGGACACCATCCAGAAGCACTGGAGCAAATTCTTCCCTATCTCGATAGTGTCGGCATGGACATTAAGCTCCCCAGCGTCAGTGGTGAGTGCCATTGGTCAGCCCATGAAGCCTTTTTGCGCCTGTGCGATCGCGCCCCTGTCGAGGTCTTTTGCAAAGTGATTATTTCCCAAACAACGGATCCTGCTGATTTAGACCGCCTCGCTACCCTTGTGGCCAGCGTCAATCCCCATATCCCGGTCTTTCTCCAACCTGTAACGCCCGTAGGTACCGGTCGCTGTACCCCCCCACCCACCCCGGAACAACTCCTCAGGTGGCAAGCGCAATTGAAGGCACAGCTGACCCAAGTGCGCGTCGTCCCCCAAACCCATAAATATCTCGGCCAGCGCTAGGGGTATTTTTTAATTACTTTTTAATCAAAATGTACGCACGGACATAATTGGGGATGCGACGGGCAGCCGCTTGGTAGGTAGCACGGTCTGGAAAAATTCCCGCTAGAAAGTCCAACTGATAGAGATTGGGCATAAAGGCTCCCCCCGTATCGGCAATCACGCCGAGGCGCAGTTTAGGCTGACCGCCTTGGGTATCTTCAACCACAATGACTCGCCCAAGACCGATATTCCAGACATCCCCCGCAAAGGTCACCTCAGGTTGGGTATTGATTTTGTTTTCAATGGTGCTGCCATAGCCCTTAAGGAAAGGGACTTCACGAAAATACCAGTAGCGTCGCTGCTCGTAGGGATCAACCCCCTTGACGAAGGGAATATCATTATTGCGATCCACATTGAAAAAGGCTTCAGTGCCATCGGTAAATTGCACCAGAATCGTCCCCTGCATCAGGGCATCCTCAAGCCCTCTCCTCGTCAAGTAGGCCAAAGGCTTCACCCGTCCATAGAGGGAGCCACCCGGTTCAAAAATCCCTTCCAGTACCTGTTGCTTTGTCAGTTGCTTATAAAATAAGTCCTCGGGTTGATCGGGAACACGGGGCGGCAGAGCATAAAGCGCCGTATTGTACGTCTCTGTGCGGGTGCGTGATCCGCGATGGGTAAATACCGCATAGTTGGTGAGGCGCAATTCCTTAGTTTGATGCGGATTGCGGGGGTTGTGGGGCAGCCATTGAATGACGCGAAAGTGCCGATTAATAAATGCGGGGTCTTGCAAACGAATTGGGCGCTTGCGACTAATATCCTCCGTGAGCGTCGCAATCATAAAGTCTAGGGTGTCGAGGACTTGGGGCAGCGTCACCCCCTGAATCGCCAGAATGCCCTCCCGCTGGGTAATGGGGTCTGTTTCCCTAAAGTCTTGAAAATACTGGCGAGTGCTACGCAACACTTGCAGCAGCTTCATCGGGGCGGTGCTAATGCGGTGGGCGGGCAGGGGGCGATCGCGAAACAGGTTCCGCCCATCCACTTGAAACTGGGGCTGGCCAAACTCATCCAGCACGGTGTACAGGGGAGATACAGCCACAGGGGACGTTGTAACCGTTGCAGATGCTTCTACTGGTGCTGAGGGAACCGTTGCCGCTTGACAGCCCACTGCCAAAAACATCAGACTCAGACAACTTGCCGCACTCAGCCAATAGAAACGCATAAGCAGACCTTGAACATGTTTAGCCTGCACTCCCTAATCCTCGCATCGCAGGTGGGGGTTAAGGCGCGGCAATGTAGGGAAGCGGAGTGGCCAATCGATTCATCATCCTAACCTTATGTGGAAAACTCCACAAGGGATGCTGCTCTCACACCTATACGATAGACCTGCGATTCAAAGTCGGTAACAGTACCAGTGGCGGTGAGGGCTTGGATAAACTCTTCGCGGCGACGCGGATTGACATAGAGCTGACCAGCAATGTCAGTGATGTGAGCCTGTAGATCCGCTGGGGAGTCATAAGCGTAGATGCGAGCCAAGGCGGGGTTGACTTTGAGGTAATGACCATTGGGACTAGATTGCAAGATCCCCTCTGTGGCATTTTCAAAAATACTGCGGTACTGGCTCTCGGCAAGGCGGAGCGATCGCTCGATCTCTTGGCGCTCTAGCACATTGGTAAATACTTGACCCATCACTTGCAGCAGTGGTAGGAGGGTCTCTAGGTGGGAATGAGCCTGACGTACAAAGTCTAATCCCAAAAAGCCGATCAACTCCTCACCGCGATTGAGGGCAACCACAAGGAGGGACTGAATTTGCTGGACGTCTAGACCTTGGCGATCAGGGGAATCCTTGGGCAGGTTTTGGATGCAAGGCCAGATGACATGATCCTGGCTCTGAATTTCTTCGAAAAAACGGGGATAGTCTTGAGTCACAATCCCCTGAAGCTGTTCCTGCTGAGGTTCAATGCCGGGGGCGCACCATTCGTAGGTATTGGAAAAGCTCCCTTGGGTACCGGGGTCACGTTCAAAGAGGTAAGCGCGATCGGCCTCCGTCATTTCCCCCAAAAGACCCAGCACCTTATGGATGGCCTGGGGAATCTCCGTCAGGGGGTCGAAAAAGGTTAGCAGTGCTCCATCCTGAAGCAGTGAAGCTACGGAGAGGTGATTCCCCAAAAGCTGCTGGCCAATGCTGTTGGCGCTAATGACTTGATATTGGGGTGGGCGGGTGGCAGAAACACCAATCAGTAGTAGCCCTTGGGCACTGTAGTTAAAAAAAATCTCCAACAGGCGATCGGCCATGGAGAGGGAGGAAGCGGCCAGTGTCTGGCCTTGCAGAGGAGAGGGCTGAACCACGGCCAATGTTTCTAAATTTTATTTCTTAATCCATCTACTCTAAACGATTCTGGCCAAGATGAACTGCTAAATGGAAAACACTTTATGCCACACCAAATGCCACACCAAAACGATGCCGCCTGTGGCTGTAAGGGTGATCAGGTAGAGGGAACGGCTGAGCCGCAGAGCTGCAATAATCGTGCCTTGATCAATGGGGTGCAGCGGTTCTCCTAAAAAGGGTTTCACTTTCACCGTGCCGCGATAGATATTCGTACCCCCCAGCCGTACGCCAAAAGCGGCTGCATAGGCACACTCACTCCAACCGGAATTGGGACTGGGATCCTTGGGCGCATCCTGGCAACACCACTGCCATACCCGCTGCCACTGCCTAGAGCAAAGGGCAACTAGAAAGACGAGCCACCGACAGGGCAACCACGTGAGCACATCATCGGTTTTGGCAGCAAACCATCCCCAGTGGGTGTAGGGTGGCTCGCGATAGCCAATCATTGAGTCCAAGGTACTGGCAGCTTTGTAGGCCATGACGAGGGGCAAGGGGGTTAGTTGCGGAACGATAAGGGTGGCGATCGCCCCATAAAACAGCGGTGCCATCATGCCATCGGTCGTATTCTCACTCACCGTTTCCAGAACCGCCCGCAGAATCTCAGGCGCCTCTAAGTGGGCAGTCTCGCGACCCACATACTTAGCCAAGGACTGGCGTGCCCCCTCAAGATTGCTAGCCGCCAAAGGTGCCAATACCTCTGCCGCTGCATCCCGCAGACTACGACCCGCAAAGCCACTGGCGGTGCCCACGACTGCAATCCCCCAACCGAGGAGGGGCGAAATCGTCATTCCCAGTGCCACCACCCCCCAACTGATGAGGGCAGAACCTAGGATTAAGCTCAGTGTCAGCAGCGCCCCCCCCAACCGCTGTCCCCAAACTGGCCAGCCTTGGCCATAGTTGAACCCGTTGCTAAGGGATTGAATATAGGCTCCCATCCAGCGCACGGGATGCGGCCAGCCCCACGGATCCCCAAGGCCAAAGTCAAGGAGGGCAGCAGCCAGAAGAATCGTGTAGGCAATGAAGGCGCAAGACACAGGAACGATCAACGGGGGCGATCGCTCATTTTAGAACCTTAGCGCCACCCCGCCCGGTCCATAATCCGCAGAGCGTCGGCATTGTTGCGGCCAAACACTGCAGCATTGACATTTTGGCCACGGAAGTTGCCAAAGCGCCGCACAACCGGATGCAAGGGTACCCCGGAGCGCACGGGATATTCAAAGTTGGCCATGGCAAACATCTCCTGCGCCTTGGGACTCACTAAGTATTCGAGAAAACGAATGGCCCCTTGCCGATTGGGGGCACCCGCCACCACGCCACCACCGCAGATATTCACGTGGGCACCGCGATCGCGCTGATTCGGGAAGAACAAACCAACCTTCTCAGCAACTGCGCGGTCTTCTGCTTTATCTGAGGCCATTAATCGAGCGAGGTAGTAATGATTTGTAATTGCAATACCTCCAACACCCGCTGCACAAGCGCGAATTTGGGCGGTGTCATTTCCCTCTGGGGGTCGGGCAAAGTTGGCAACCAATCCCCGCACCCACTCTTCTGTTCTTTGAGAACCATGAATCGCCAGCAGTGAGCCTACCAAGGATTGGTTATAGACATGGCTGGAGCTGCGTGTGAGAATCTGCCGCCGCCACCTAGGATTAGCTAAGTCTTCGTAGGTGGACAGTTGATTGGGATTGACGCTGGATTTGTTGTAGATTAGAACGCGTACGCGCCGCGAGAGGCCAAACCAGTGACCTTGGGGTTCCCGCAGGTTGGCTGGCACCACGCTGTTGAGTACCCTTGACTGAATCGGCTGCAAAAGACCGGCCTGCTGGGCTCGCCACAAACGACCAGCATCCACCGTAATCAACACATCGGCAGGACTCCGACTGCCCTCACTGCGAATCCGTTCAATTAGGGCATCGGCCTCAGCTTCAATGAGATTGACCCGAATGCCAGTTTGCTCGGTGAAACCGTTGTAGAGGGCTTTGTCGGTATCGTAGTGCCGTGCTGAATAGACATTGATCACACCCCCTGCCTGCCGCTGTTGAGCATTGCTCGATTCTGCTTTTTGGTTCCAGAGGTGGTGGGCGACATAGGCCGTTGCCCCAGCGCCCATGCCCAAGAGTACACGGCGACCGACTTTCTGCATAGTTGAGAATTTCTCCTAAATGCAATCTGAGAAATATTCTAGGACGATGGCTTTGTTTTTGCAATTTAGTTGCAATAAGTTAAGTCTTTGCTGTACCATCACTGGCGATCGCTAGGGGATAACTCCACCCAATAGAGCGTAATCACCATCATGGCGCCCGTTTCGAGGTGGCGCACCCAATAGCTGGGATGCCGTTTTGTGGCACTGTCGAGAACAAGCCGCCGCCCAATGCGCCGCCAACTGGGTTCTTTGCTGCGCCAAGCAATGCGGCAACAGGGCCACGGTAACTGCTCGCGGTCAAAAAGGCGACAACAGGCACCCATGACCTCATAGCTGAATGAATAGCCGGGACTGTAGAATTGAGTCCCACTCGCCAAGACAGGTGGCTGTTCTATGGTTGAATCTAAGCCAATCAAGGGGATGCGCTAACGTGCAGGCCAGCTTTCCAGTGTATCAGGAATCCCCCCTAGGGTTCTTGGGCGGCAATCAAAAGGGCACAGCAGCTAAAGCCAATGACGAGGGGGAGCAAAGACTGCAGCCAGCCACTCAAGCCCGTGGTGACTAGGGCGATCGCCAGTGCCAACATCTGTAGGCGGCGTTGCTGCGGGGATGGGGCAGCCGGCAGGTCAATGAATTGCAAGCCATCGGTGGGCAAAGGTAAGGGCATCACGCCGCCAGGGGGAAACGCCCAATACTGGTACTGCTCAATAAAGAGATCTGTCCACCCATGTTCTTGGCACCAAGCCACTGCGGACTGATAGGAGTATTTGAGTAATTGCAACGAAGGATGACGATCCATAGGGGCACTGGTCAGGGCAAGACAATGAACATCTCTATTGAGAACATAACAGAACTGGGAAATCGGTTTGGAACCCTTGTAGTAACTCTTAATCCTTTTGCTTGGGAGAAAATTAAGATTCCCGAAAGAGGTCAGCAGATATACTGAAAGATAGATAGAGTTGTGTCAGAAAGCACAACGGTTCCTACACCACCGTTCGTTGCAGCCGAGTGATGTAAAGAAGTGTTTATTTATGTTTTGCAGTGAGGGGTATTGTTAAGCCATCAATTCATGGTTTTCAAGAATCACTAAATTTCCCGCAAATCCCCATGAAATCTGGCTTTGCCATGAGTCCAACCGAATCATGAATTCCCTTAAAACCATCTAGGAGGCGGTTATGTTGCTGGAGGCACCGACTGTACCGGTTTCACCGGTTGCCTTGCTCCATAGCTTGTTAGAACTGCGGCAGGAAATTACTAAAGAGGGGGAAGCCCGTTTTCAACAGTGGCAATCAAAAATTAAGCGATCCGAATTTATACCTAGTGCCCGCAATCTTGCCTACTATTTGGCCTTGCGCTGGCGGGATCTACGGGCAATTCAAATGGCCTTGATGCCTTGGGGGTTATCGTCCTTAGGACGGATCGAGTCGCGGGTGCTCCCCAATTTGGATGCGGTGATCAATACTTTGGGCGCCCTGTGCCATACCCATGAGTCACTGCCCCCCCGCCCACCCTTAGATGCCTTTTTTGCGGGCGATCGCCAACTGCGCCGCCAGACGGAAGAACTCTTTGGATCCATTCGCGGCAAACGCCATGGGCGCATCATGGTGACCCTGCCCCCTGAGGCGGCGACTGACCCCCAATGGAGCATTACCCTGCTGCGCAAGGGCATGAACTGTGCCCGCATCAACTGTGCCCACGATGACCCTGCCACTTGGGAAGCGATGATTGAGCACCTGCAAGCGGCAAGCCACATTACGGGTCAACCCTGCAAAATTCTCATGGACTTGGGGGGGCCAAAACCCCGCATTGCCGACATTTTTCCGGAAACGGTGCGCGTCCACGGCGGCGATCGCCTGCGGCTGACAACGGAAATTTGCCCTGATGGTGGAGAAATACCGCAATTCACCTGCTCCTTGCCAGAAATTTTGCCGCAATTGGCGGTGGGGCAGCGGGTTTGGATTGATGATGGCCACATTGGCGGTCGCATTGTCAGCAAAGATGAGCAAGGGGTGGAACTGACTATCACCCACTGCAAAGAAGGACAGCGGTTGAAAGTGGCCAAAGGCTTGAACTTCCCCGACAGTGATTTGCGCCTGTGTCCTCTGACCGAAAGCGATCGCGAGCATCTGGCCTTTGCTTGCCGCCATGCCGACATCATTGGCTACTCCTACGTCCAGTCCGCCGAGGATATTGCCCTACTGCAACGGGAACTGGAGCATTGTTGTGGCGATCGCGCCGACCAGATGGGCATCATTGCCAAAATTGAGACCCCGAAAGCAATTCGAGCACTGCCAGAACTGATCATCCAAGCGGCGGGTCGGCAACCCTTTGGCGTCATGATTGCCCGAGGTGATCTCGCGGTTGAAATTGGCTACCAACGCTTGGCAGAAATGCAGGAGGAAATCCTCTGGCTCTGTGAAGCCGCCCATGTGCCCGTGGTTTGGGCCACCCAAGTCCTTGAAAACTTGGTGAAAAAAGGCGTGCCCTCCCGTGCAGAAATCACGGATGCGGCGATGGCGGAGCGAGCGGAGTGTGTCATGCTCAACAAAGGCCCCTATGTGGGACTGGCAGTAGATATCCTCGATGATGTCCTTGCCCGCATGGAAGCCCACCAGCAGAAGAAAACACCGCAACTGCGGGCACTGCACTCGTGGCACCCCTACGAGACAATTGTGCGCCAATAAACCTCTAGTTAGCCTTCAGAGAGGATGCTGGGGCGAATTTTATCCCCGTCCCGCAGGGGCCGACCCGAACGGACGACATAGCGATCGCCAGCATTCAAACCACTGAGGATTTCCACTTTGCCCTCCCGCCGTTGACCCAGGGTGACCTGCCGCTCCTGCACGCGATCGCCAACCACCACAAAAACGCTGCCTTGCCGTGAGGATAGTTGCCCCTCCTCAAAACCACTGAGGGCGGATTGCGGAATCATCAAACGCGGCGCATTCGCTCCTTGGAAGGCCACCCGTGCCAGTAAACCACTGCCCAGGCGTTCATCGGCATTGTCAATCACAACTTCCACAGGAATCAGACGGGCAGCGGCGGCGGCAGGTGAAATTCGCGTAATCCGTCCTTCATAGGTGCGGTTGGGCACGGCATCAAACGTCACTGTTGCCCCTTGGCCGGGAGCTAATCTCGCTAATTCCCGTTCCGAGACTTCCACAACAACTTTGAGTTGACGAATATCGCCAAGGCGAAGAACTTCTCCCCCCGGTTGCAGTAGGTTGCCCACTTCTGTCAGTCGCTCTAGCACCACGCCATTGAGGGGCGATCGCAGGAGGGCTTGATTCAACCGTGCCCGTGCCTGTTGGACAAAGGCGATTTGGGCTTGCACCCGACCTTGGGCAACGGCCACCCCCTGTTGGGCGGTCACCACCTCTGCTTCACGAGACCGCAGTACCTGCCGTGCTGTTTGCGCCGTTGTGCGTGCCTGTTCCGCTGCTTGTGCTGAGACGGCACCATCCCGCAGCAGGGTTTCAAGGCGGCGGGCGTCACTTTCCGCCTGTTGGAGGGTAAGACGGGCTTCTTCGACGGCTGTACGAGCGCGATTGACGGCGGCTTTGGCTTGGATCACCTCGTTGCGACGGGCAGCCAGTTCTGCCTCTGCTGCAAAGACGGCATTTTTGAGGACAACGGGATCCACCTCCGCCAACAGTTGCCCCGCTTGCACGCGATCGCCCACATCTACACTCAGGTGAAGAACTTGTCCCTCCACCTGCGATCGCACCATCACTTCACGGTAGGGGTGAGTGGTACCTGTCAGGGTTGAGCCTGTTTCCAGCCGTTCCAAGCGTGCCACCGCCACATCAGCAGTAACCCCTTCACTCTCCGGACGCGCGACTGCCGGTGATTCTAAGCGATTTATTGCCGACTGGCATCCCCCCAAGAGCACCGCGATCGCGATCGCCCCCAGCCATTGTTGTTTCGCCATCATCTGTCTATTTATCTTCCCAACTGCTGCCGATAGCCTATCACACCGTCCCCAACTGCATCAGTAACACCTCCCAGACAAGGCGAGGCTGAACGTACTGCTGCAAATACTGACGGGCACGCTCCAATTGCTGAAGCATAGACACCTTCTGCGGGAACGATCCCCCTTGCCAAATTTGCTGCTGCATTAGACCGAGGAGCCAGAGCTGTCGTTCCACATCAAGGGATTGGCTAATATCTCGTGCCAATTCCAAAGCAGTTTGTAAAGGGAGGGGTGTAGTCAGTTGTTTGCCGAGGTGGCGGAACGGCTCAGGAATCTCTCGCCATGTTTGCCACGCTTGCAGAACTGCTCCTGGGGAGCCAGCTCCTAGGTCAAAGAGGGCAGGGCTAACCTCCTGCCAAAATTCAGGGGGGGCGACCTGTCGCAGAACCTGTTCGAGATCGGAACGGTTGAGGGGATAGAAGGGAATTTTCTGACAACGGGAAACTATCGTATTCAAGAGTGCTGACGGACTGGGAGCAATGAGAATCAACGTGGCACGCCCCGGTTCTTCGAGGGTTTTTAGCAGGGCATTGGCGGCGGCTTCGTTCATGGTTTCAGCTTGGGTCAAGACCACTAGCGATCGCGACGCACGCATCGGCGGTTGGCTGAGGTGACGGCTAAGTTGGCGAATTTGCTCTAGACGAATCTGGGGGGCACTGCGGGGAATCTCCTTCTCAGCGGCGAGGAGTTGGCGACGGGTGTAGAGCGTCCCTTGGACACTGTAGGTGGGTTCAATCCAGAGGACATCCGGGTGGTTGCTGAGATCACTGGCCTCGTTGAGAATTGCTTGCAGAAAACAGCGGGCAGTGAGGGCACGGCCTACCCCTTCAGGTCCAATAAAGAGATAGGCGGGGGCGAGTCGCTGGCGATCGAGGGCATGGGTCAGGAGTTGCACAGCGGTTGGCTGACCAATGACAGAGCGAAACCAATTCATGGTTTGGGGAAATGGGCTGCAACATAGGCAATGGCACTGGGGCGATCGCTGACAAGGCCATCAAGCATTGCCGATCGCAGGGCAAGGAGAATTTGCCGTAACTGCGGTCCGCGAGGATAGCCCAACTGTTGCAGATCATGGCCATTTAGGGGCGGCTTTTGCAATCGCCAATGCCAGAGATACTCCCGCAATAGGGCGACATCCCCTAAATCGGCTGCGCTACCTTTTGCCTGCTGTACTGCGGCCAAAAGCACAATGACGGGTAAGGGGTGACGCTCTAAAAATTCACAGTAGCGACTGCGCTGTTGCTGGCTCTGCCGCAATCTCTGCCACTCCTGTTGGCATTGAGGAAAAGTGTCCAGCCACTCACAGATGTGCTCCCCCAGTTGCAGTTGACGGGCGATCGCCCCCGCCGTGGGGACAGTCACAATCAAGGCCAAGAGTTCTAGCTCCCACAGGGGAAAGGTTTGCCACTCTTGCCGCTCAGGCACTTCTGGCCACCACTCCCAAACCAATTTCAAGCGCACCTTGGCCGCCTGATCAAAGGTGACTTGGCGATCTAAACACTCAAGGGCACCCAATTCCGCGAGTAACGTCAAGGCACGCTCACCGCCAAAGTGTTCCGTTGGCGCAAGGGGCAGTTCAAGGATGTGGCGCAGTTCATTGCGCAGCCGACTTTGGAGGGAAGGCCGTTTTGAGGTGGGGCGATCGCGGGTGGCAAAGACACCGCTGGTGAGGGCATATTCAATGTACTGGCGGGTTTGCGGCTCTAGGTCAAAGCCAAGGCGCACAGCAAAGCGCACGGCTCGAAAAATCCGCGTCGGGTCTTCAATAAAGCTATTGGGGTGGAGCACCCGAATCAGTCGCCGCTGCAAATCCTCCCGTCCGCCAAAAAAATCAAGGACTTCCCCATGGCGCGGTGGTGTTAGGCGCATGGCTAGGGCATTGATGGTAAAATCGCGGCGGTAGAGATCTTGGCGAATCGAACTGGCAGCCACTTCCGGATGCGCGGCTGGATAGGGATAAAACTCACTGCGGGCGGTGGCAATATCCACAGCAAACCCGGCTAAGGGCAAGGCCTTCGGCCAGTGAAGTGCAGCGGTTTGAAACTGACCGTAGATCTGTAAATCGGTCTCTGGGTAGAGGTCATGGAGCGCTTGTGCCAAATGCACGCCAGCAGCTTCCTCCTGTTGCACCCCATCCACCACCAAATCAAACTCCCGTGTCGGTAAATGGTGATTCCCTTGGGCAATGGCCAGCAGCAGATCCCGCACTGCGCCACCCACAAGGTATAGTTGCCAGCCGCGTTCCTTGGCGATCGCTGCCGCCCGTTGTAGTAGTGTCCACAGTTGCTCCGGCAGCCGTTGTTGCAGTGCCTCGTAAAGATTTAGGGTTGGCAAGGGGCAGACCGTTTCCGTTTCGCGGCTGAGGGCATAGAGGTGGCGCAGCACATCGGTACGGGTGACAATTCCCACAAGATCACCTTGCTTATTCACCACTGGTAATCGCCCAATATCGTACTGCACCATTAGGGCTTGAATCTCTGGCAGTGGCGTTGTCGGGGAAACCGTGCGCACCGGTGCTTTCATGTATCCTTTGACCGGGGCATGGGCAAAGCCGTGGTGCAGCGCTACATCCAAATCTCGCCGTGAAATAATCCCCTGAAGTTCCCCTGCAGCACTCACCACCGACAGACCAGAGTGGCCATAGCGCAGCAAGACGCGGTGGGCATCGGCAATGGGGGTTTCTGGACGTACTGTTCGTACGGGTGAGGACATGAGTTCTGCCGCTGTTGGCGGATGGGGAATCTGTGCTTGAAGCGCTGTAAATATCTCTTTGAGCACCGCCTCTGGCTGGTCTGTGGTCATCGTCACTGCGGCGGCTTGGGCATGGCCACCCCCGCCAAGGGGAGCCAGCAAATGGGCAACATTGACATTGGGAATTTGGCTGCGGGCAATAATGGCGAGATGATGTTGGCGATAGCTATGCCCCAGAAGAATGGCATCGCATTCACTGAGATCCGCCAATTGGGTGATTAACCGCGAGAGGCCGGGGAGATACTCCGCCGTGTGCAGCAGCACCCAGCCCAGCCGATAGCCCTGATAAACTACTTGCTGGAGATTTGCCCATGCTTGGCGTAGATAAGGTTGCAGGTCTGCACTCAAGCCAGCCTCGGAATAGGTGGCGATCGCCCGCTGATTGGCGCCTTGGCTCAACAGCCATGCCAAGGCCTGCACATCCCGCACCGTGGTTTGCTCAAAGGTCAAGGAACCCGTATCGGCGTGAATCCCTAGGGCAAGAACCGTTGCTTCTGTGGGTGTGAGGCGAATCTCTGCGGTCTGCAACTGCTCGCAAATGATAGTACTGGTGGCTCCAACGGGTTCTAACCATTGCTGCTGGGAGACAATATCCCCCGTCATCTCCAAATGGTGATCGTACAGGCCAATTTGGACTTGGGGTTGATCCAGCCATCCTGCGGCTTGCCCCAATTGGCGACGCCACTGCGTATCCACCACCCAAATCTGGCGCAATTGACGGGGGTCAACGGCTCTTGCTTCAATGAGGGGATATTCATCGCGATGGTAGGCCAAAAACTCCCCCACCTTGGGATGGGTTCCCCCCGTTAAGACAATTTTGGTTCCCGGATAAAGGCGTGTGACACCGACGGCTGCCCCAAGGGTGTCAAAATCAGCAATTTGATGACAAAGGACAACATCCATCAAAGATTCCGCAAGGGGATTGCAATCATAGCGTAGCTTAGTGGCCTAGGCAATAAATGAGTACAAAAATTAGTGTTAAGTATTTTAGTACAGGAAGGGAATCAGTTTCTTCACCCTTTGCCGATACGTGGCATAGTCCTTAAACTTGGCCAACAGCCACTGTTCCTCCTGAGCGGCCTTGTGGTCAAAGAAGATAAAGAGGGCGATCGCCCCCAGCCCGTGGGAAAGACTCATTTGCCATACACCATAGGCCAAGGCCAAAAAGATCACACTGCTATAGATCGGATGGCGCACCCAACCATAAACCCCCGTGGTCACTAACTGACTGTCCTCCTTGGGATGGGGTAGGGGCGTCAAGTTGTTCCCTAGGTGAAACAAGCCAGCCATGCCTAGACCAAGGCCAATCAGACCCAAGCCAAGGGTCAATCCTAGGCGCACCACCAAGGGCAGGCTAACCACTCGGACCACTGGCAAGAGAATAAAGCCGATACTGAGTACCGTTTGGCCAATGACCCAAAATTCTCCCCGTTGATTGCGCCACCAGTCTTTGCTGAAGCCCCACTCTTGCAGTTTATTCACCTTGGTTGCCGCTGTTGGTGGATATCTTCAATTCTAGCGATCGCGCGCTCATTCCACAGGGGGCAACAATTTTGTGGCTTTCGCACTGGCCTTTTTCGCCTTCGTCTGGCCACTTCCCAGTTTACCCAAGGATTCTTGGAGTGTGCCCATCGGGCAAATCGCGCACCATGCCCGCTGATTAAAGATTACCCCCAAGAGAATCGCAACAATGGAGGTGACGACGCACATATTGACAAAGAGGCCACCTACCGCCACCCAGTTGCCCCATGCCAATGTCATGCGAAGGGCAAAAACCGTCATGATGAAGCTAAACACCGCCCAGCGAAAACTTTGTTTTTTGAAGAGTTTGGGATAGGGACGGTGGGGACTAAAGTGATAAAGCACAATGTCTAGGAACGCGCCACGCGGGCAGAGGTTGCCACACCAATAGCGGCTACGAAAATAGGCCAGCGCAGGAATACCCAGCATCATGGCCAGCATGAGGTACCCCAGCCACGGATACCAGAGGCCACCGATCGCAATTAGAAAAAATAGCCAAATCATTGCCCACTGACTGGGCTTGCCCCTCAACGATCGCTTCATAACCTGCCTAGTCTTATAGTCTTATATGACTATAGAGTTATTTAATAGAAAAAATCAAGGCCTAGATGCAGTGTCTTTATGACTCTTTACGTTGCTCAGGGGAATAGCTAGCCGTGCCGCTCTAGGGCCAATTGCACCAAGCGATGGACTAATTCTGGAAAGGGTACACCACTTGCCGCCCACAGTTGGGGGTACATACTCAGGGCGGTAAACCCCGGTAGGGTATTCACTTCATTAATCAGGATTTCGCCAGTGCTGGGTACATAGAAAAAATCAAAGCGGGCAAGGCCAGCGGCATCAAGGGCTTGAAAGGCCTGTAGGGACATCGTGCGGATCTGCTCACTCACCGCTGGGGGAATCTCCGCAGGAATATGGAGTTGAGCGCGGCCATCGGTGTATTTGGTTTCGTAGTCATAGAACTCGCTGCTGTAGGTAATCTCCCCCACCACCGAAGCTTGGGGTTTATCATTGCCGAGCACCGCGCACTCTAGCTCACGGGCAACCACACCCGCTTCCACAATGATGCGGCGATCCAGTTCGGCAGCGGCCTCAAGGGCAGTTGTCAGTTGTTGGCGATTTTTGGCCTTGGAGATGCCCACGGAGGAGCCCAGGTTGGCAGGTTTGACAAAGCAGGGATAGCCCAATTCAGTTTCAATGCGATCGCACAAATGGTTGTAACGACAGGGATCCGACCACAGGTCACTGCGCTGCAGGGCTACGTAGCGCACTTGGGGTAAGCCCACAGCCCCAAAGACCGTTTTCATCAAGATTTTGTCCATACCAATGGCCGAGGCAGCCACCCCCGAACCCACGTAGGGGCGTTGCATCAATTGCAGCAGGCCTTGCATCGTACCATCTTCACCATTGGGGCCGTGGAGAATCGGGAACCAAACGTCAATGGTTTCGGCAACCGCAGGAAACTGCCACAGGGAGTCCTCTGGTGCTGCGCCCTCGGGGATGCCAACGCGGTCTGTGGAGCGCCAGCGACCGTCTTTTTGGATGTAGATCGGAATCACTTCATAGCGATCGCGATTGTCGCCCTCGGTAAAGGCTTGGGCGATCGCTGCCGCCGAGACCACCGAAACTTCATGCTCCCGTGAGCGACCGCCAAACAATAGCCCGACCCGCAGACGACCCATAGGACAAACCCGTGTGAATGTGACGGTTTCTTGGTACGATTTTCAAGGATTATACAAAGTTTGGGAGTTGCTATGGACGTGGGGCAAAAAGTGCGCGTCTGTCGAATTCGCGATCGCGTCGCCCAAGACATCATTCAAAAACTCGGCCAAGTGGGTCAAATTACTGGTTTTAAGATGACCGATGGCAGTGGGGTTGGCGTCATTGTCACCTTCGACGATCGCTCCAGCACTTGGTTTTTTGAGGACGAAATTGAAGTCGTCGGCTAATTCCTGCCCTGCCGCCTTTTTCACAGCAACTGAGCGGGGTCAATAAGACCTCAGATTTGGATCCCACTGAATCCGATAGAAAAAGGCTGCATTAGTGGTACGTTGTATTGTGGTGCGCTTGCACCAAACGCTGCATTCCACTTTCAGTCTCGATCGTTGTGCCCCTTGGGGAGCGATCGCCCTCTGAAAAAACGCAAATGAATTTACCTAGACAGTAGGCAAACGTCCATGGTCATATCAGCAGAACGAACCAATGTAGGCTTTATTACTCAGGTCATTGGCCCTGTCGTTGACATTGAATTTCCCAGCGGCAAAATGCCCGCCATTTACAACGCCCTGCGGATTCAAGGCAAAAACGAGGCCGGCTTAGACGTGGCTGTAACCTGTGAAGTGCAACAACTCCTTGGCGATAACCGCGTCCGTGCCGTTGCCATGAGCAGCACCGATGGCTTAGTGCGGGGAATGGAAGCCGTAGATACCGGTGCCCCCATCAGCGTGCCCGTAGGGACAGCCACCCTTGGTCGCATCTTCAACGTGCTGGGTGAACCCGTGGACGAAAAAGGCGCTGTCAGTGCCGCTGAAACCCTGCCCATTCACCGTCCTGCTCCCAGCTTTACGCAACTGGAAACCAAGCCCTCGGTGTTTGAAACGGGCATCAAGGTGATTGACCTGCTCACCCCCTATCGCCGTGGCGGTAAAATTGGCCTCTTTGGCGGTGCGGGCGTCGGCAAGACCGTGATCATGATGGAACTGATCAACAACATTGCCACCCAACACGGTGGAGTGTCGGTGTTTGCTGGCGTGGGCGAACGTACCCGCGAAGGCAATGACCTCTACAACGAAATGATTGAATCGGGCGTGATCGACAAAAACGATCCCAGCAAATCTAAAATCGCCCTTGTGTACGGTCAAATGAACGAACCCCCCGGCGCACGGATGCGTGTGGGTCTGTCGGGGCTGACGATGGCCGAATACTTCCGCGATGTCAACAAGCAGGATGTGCTGCTGTTTATTGATAACATCTTCCGCTTTGTGCAAGCCGGTTCTGAGGTGTCGGCGCTACTCGGTCGGATGCCCTCTGCGGTGGGATATCAGCCCACCCTCGGTACCGATGTGGGTGCCCTACAAGAGCGGATTACCTCGACCACGGAAGGTTCGATTACTTCGATTCAAGCGGTCTATGTGCCTGCGGACGACCTGACTGACCCTGCTCCGGCCACGACCTTTGCCCACTTGGATGGGACAACGGTGCTCTCCCGTGGTCTAGCTGCAAAAGGGATTTACCCCGCTGTGGATCCCCTTGGCTCCACCTCCAACATGTTGCAGCCGGACATTGTGGGTCAGGAGCACTATCAAACAGCACGGGCGGTGCAAGCGACCCTTCAGCGCTACAAAGAGCTGCAGGACATTATTGCCATTTTGGGTCTCGATGAACTCTCTGAGGAAGACCGCCTAACCGTGGCGCGGGCACGCAAAATTGAGCGCTTCCTGTCTCAGCCCTTCTTTGTGGCGGAAGTGTTCACCGGTGCCCCCGGTAAATACGTCACCCTCGAAGAAACCATCAAAGGCTTCCAGATGATCCTCAGCGGTGAGCTGGATGATCTGCCCGAACAAGCCTTCTACATGGTGGGCAATATCGAAGAAGCCAAAGCTAAGGCTGAAAAACTCAAAGCCTAGGTTTCACAGGTGTCCATACAGGGTGGGGCAACCCGCCCTTTGATCATTGAGTGGCAAGGGAAGCGTTATGGTGATGACCGTCCGGGTAATTGCACCCGATAAAACCGTTTGGGATGCCCCCGCTGAGGAAGTGATTTTGCCCAGCACAACGGGGCAATTGGGTATTCTCTCAAATCATGCCCCTCTCTTAACCGCCTTGGAAACGGGCGTGATGCGGGTGCGCCAAGACCGCGAATGGGTGGCGATCGCCCTCATGGGGGGCTTTGCCGAAGTTGAAAACAACGAAGTGACCATTCTTGTCAACGGTGCTGAGCGCGGGGACACAATTGACCTCGAAAAAGCCAAGGCCGAATTTGCTGAAGCACAGGCCGCCCTCGTTAAAGCCGAACAGGGGGAATCTAAACAGGCCAAAATTCAAGCTACCCAAGCCTTTCGTCGTGCCCGTGCTCGCTTGCAGGCCGCAGGGGGCGTGGTCGAGATTTAGGTTCTTTCCCTGATTTGCTGAACTGCAATTGCTCCCCCTAGGGGGAGTTTTTTGTTTAACTGGCTTCCTCCGTTTGCTGCCGCAGGTAGGCTTGGATAAAGGGATCGAGGTCACCATCCATGACCTCTTGAATGGCTGTCGTTTCCACCTCCGTGCGCAGGTCTTTGACCAGTTGATAGGGATGGAAGACATAGTTGCGAATTTGGTTGCCCCAAGCCGCTTCAACAGCATCACCGCGAATATCAGCAATTTCCTTGGCCTTTTGTTCTTGGGCAATGACTAATAGCTTGGCCTTGAGAATGGCAAGGGCTTTTTCCTTGTTTTGTAGTTGCGATCGCTCCTGCGTACAGCGGACGGCCAAGCCCGTTGGCTTATGGACAATGCGCACGGCTGTTTCCACCTTGTTGACGTTTTGTCCTCCCTTGCCGCCACTGCGAGAGGTGGTAATTTCTAAGTCGCTTTCGGGAATCTCTACCGTAACGGATTGATCCAGTTCGGGCATCACATCCACGCCGGCAAAGCTGGTTTGCCGTTTACCATTGGCATTAAAGGGAGAAATGCGCACCAGCCGATGGGTGCCCTTTTCAGAGCGCAGATAACCGTAGGCATAGCGCCCCCGAATTTCTAGGGTGGCTGACTTAATGCCCGCCTCCTCCCCCTCCGATAACTCGGCCAGATGGGTTTGGTAACCATGGCGCTCCGCCCAGCGGGTGTACATTCGCAGCAACATTTCTGCCCAATCCTGAGCATCAGTCCCGCCAGCACCAGCATTGATCGTGAGAATGGCGTTGTTTTTGTCGTAGGGGCCACTGAGGAGTTGTTCCAGTTCCCATCGACTCAACTGGGCGTCTAAATCCTTGAGCAGCGTAGTCGCCTCTGTCACCAGCCCTTCATCCGGTTCTAGCTCCAGCAGTTCCAGTGCCGTTTCCACGTGTTCAATCGTTTTTTGCCACTGCTGAAGTTGGTTGAGGGCGTCTTTGGCTTCGGTCAACTGTTGGAGTGTGACTTGGGCGATCGCTTGATCATTCCAGAAGTCTGGCTGAGCGGCGGTGTGCTCAAGGTCGTGAACCTTAGCGCTTAATGCTGCTGGGTCAAAGATAGTCCTGGGTATGACCCAGGCGATCGCGCAACAAAGAAAAATCGCGTTTGAGGGTACTTAAATCAATCATTCTACGATGCAAAAGAGAGGAATTCTGTTGATATTTTATCAAAGGCTTGCCCGCTTCCTCACTGTAGTGTCGGGCATTTCTAGGCTAGCTGCGGGGTTGAGTGACCGAATGTTAAGCTTCTTGCCCTTGCCCTGAGTCCCTTCCAAGTGTCACCATGATCGGTAGGTGAACTCTGGGGAATCTAACCTATGGCCATCAAGAACCCGCCCGAAGTACCCCGTAATCGCTGGATTGGTAATCTGCTTCTTTTCGTGGGGTTGGGATTTCTCCTATTGAACCTACTTTTCCCCCGACTTTTTGCCCCCCGTCCACCTCAGGTTCCCTACAGTATGTTTATCCATCAGGTGCAAGAGGGGAAAGTGGCGCGTGCCTATGTCAGCCAAAATGAAATTCTCTACCAATTAAAGCCAGAGGGAGATAAACCGCCCCAAGTACTAGCGACAACGCCAATCTTTGATCTGGAGCTACCGAAACTCCTACAGGAAAAAGGTGTTGAGTTTGCCGCTGCCCCCCCACCGCGCAACAGTTGGTTGTTGAATGTCCTTGGTTGGGTCATTCCGCCGATTGTGTTTGTGCTCATCTTTCAATTCTTTGCCAGTCGCCAAGCGGGCGGTGGTCCTCAGGGGGTTCTCTCCATCAGCAAAAGCCGCGCTAAGGTCTATGTCGAGGGTGCCAACACGGGGATTCGCTTTGATGATGTGGCTGGGGTTGAGGAAGCTAAGGCGGAGCTGGTCGAAATTGTTGATTTTCTGAAAAATCCCCAACGCTATATTCAAATTGGTGCCCGCATTCCCAAGGGGGTGCTGCTGGTGGGGCCACCGGGAACAGGGAAAACCCTGCTGGCCAAAGCTGTTGCTGGCGAAGCCAATGTCCCCTTCTTCTCCATTTCGGGTTCGGAGTTTGTCGAGCTATTTGTGGGTGTCGGGTCTGCCCGCGTACGGGATCTCTTTGAGCAGGCGAAAAAGCAAGCCCCCTGTATTGTCTTTATTGATGAGTTAGATGCCATTGGTAAGTCCCGTTCCAGTGCCGGTTTTTATGGCGGTAACGATGAGCGGGAGCAAACCCTCAACCAACTGCTCACGGAAATGGATGGCTTTGATGCCACGGGGGCAACGGTCATTGTCCTTGCGGCAACCAACCGCCCCGAAACCCTTGATCCGGCATTGCTGCGCCCTGGACGCTTTGACCGCCAAGTCTTGGTCGATCGCCCCGATTTGAGTGGTCGGGAGGCAATTTTGAAAATTCATGCCAAAAAGGTGAAACTGGCCCCTGAAGTGGATCTACACGCAATCGCTGCCCGTACACCGGGGTTTGCTGGCGCAGACTTGGCCAACCTAGTCAATGAAGCAGCCCTACTGGCGGCGCGCAATCAACGGGAAGTGGTGACGCAGCAGGACTTTGCTGAAGCCATTGAACGCATCGTGGCTGGCCTTGAGAAAAAAAGCCGTGTCCTCAACGACAAGGAGAAGAAAATTGTTGCCTACCACGAAGTCGGTCATGCCCTTGTCGGCTGTGCGCTGCCAGGCAGTGGTCGGGTAGAGAAAATCTCGATTGTGCCCCGTGGCATGGCAGCTCTTGGTTACACATTGCAGTTGCCGACGGAGGATCGCTTCCTCCTTGATGAGCAAGAATTGCGCGCCCAAATTGCCACGTTGCTAGGGGGGCGATCGGCAGAGGAAATTGTCTTTGGCACGATCACAACTGGAGCCGCTAATGATCTACAACGGGCCACAGATTTGGCAGAGCGGATGGTGCGCAGCTACGGCATGAGCAAAGTCCTTGGTCCTCTTGCCTTTGAGCAACAACAGGCGAGCTTTTTGACGAACAATGGCATGATGCTACGGGCAGTCAGTGAGGAAACCGCTCAAGCCATCGATCGCGAAGTCAAAGAAATTATCGAGTCAGCTCACCAGCAGGCGCTCAGTATTCTTAAGGAGAACCGTGACCTTCTCGAAGCGATCGCCCAAAAACTCTTGGAAAAAGAAGTGATTGAGGGCGAAGAACTCCACGAACTACTGAGCCAAGTAAAAACCCCAACCGCTGCCTAACCAAGGGAGCTGCAAAACCGCCAAAAAAAAAGACCAGCGGATTACTGGTCATTCAGTCCAATGTTTTTGTCTCAGAAGAGAAGTCAAGGCGCACACAAAGCGGTGAGGGCGATCAAAAAGCTGCACTGCCTTAGCTCCCCTTCTTCTTCCATGATAATGTAGCCAGAGTCACAAAAATTCACATATAAAATCTTTAGGCATTTCTACTCAAACCCATAACCGCAGGTAATCAGTTTAGCGGCCACCGACGGTAATGGCATCGACTTTAATGTGGGGTTGACCAACGGTGACGTAGATACTACCGCTAATCGAGCCACAGAAACCGGGGGCAAGGGCAAGATCATTGGCTGACATTGAAATTCGCTGCATGATTTCCTTGGCTTCGCCAATCAGTGTGGCTCCCTTGAGGGGCTGTTTGATTTGGCCATGTTCAATCCAGTAGGCTTCCTCAACGGCAAAGTTAAATTGCCCCGTGGCACCGACACTGCCACCCCCCATGCGTTTGCAGTAAATGCCGCGATCAATGGAGGCAATTAAGTCCTCAACACGGTATTCACCGGGGGCAATGTAGGTATTGCGCATCCGCGAAGCGGCAGCATAGGTATAACTTTGGCGGCGGCCACTGCCCGTGCGAGGGTGCCCTGTGCGCATCGAACCCGCGCGATCGCTCAGGAAATTCTTAAGGATGCCATTTTCAATCAGCAACGTGCGCTGCGCCGGCATCCCCTCATCGTCCATATCAATACTGCCAAAGGCACCGCTGGTAATTCCCTCATCCCAAGCGGTCAAGTTTTCATGGGCAATTTTTTCGCCTTTTTTATCGGCAAAGGGGGTCGTACCGCGTTCAATTTGAGTGGTTTCCAAGAGGTGACCACAGGCTTCATGGAAGATCACCCCGCCAAATTGGTTGGCCATGATCACCGGGTAAGTGCCCGATTCCACATAGTCAGCATAGAGCATTTTGCCCGCCGCTTCGGCAACGGTATCGGCCAAGGTGGTGTAGTCCCACTGGCGCAAAAAGTCTGGATTACTGGTATCGCCATTGCGCTCACCAATGGAGGCGCGGTGCTCGCCATCCGCACAGAGAACAGAGGCCACTGCTGATTGGGTGAGGCGAATATCGCGACCAAAGGTGCCATCACTGGCGGCCACCATGACCTCTTGCCAATCGCGAAAATAACTGAGGCGGCGGGATTGCAGATGCTGGGTTTTCTGGCGTAGGCGATCGCTGCCCGCCAAGAGAATATCGGCCACTTCAGCAATAGAACTACAGGCGGCTAGCCAGCCTTCCTTGCGGCCTTGGGCATAGTCCCGCAGCAATTCAAGGTGGATTTCAGGCACGTAAGCTTGCGGACTGGGTAAGAGCAACCCCATTAAGCCCAGAGCCTTCTCTAAAGCTGCCTGCAACCCCTTAAAGCTGAGGTCATTGGTGCTCACGTAGCAATCACTAGTACCGCGAAAAACGCGAATACCCGCCCCTAAACTCAAGCGAGGGGAGACACTCGTCAGGCGATCGTCCTCGACAAGAGTACTAAGGTAATGGTTGCGCTCAAGGAAAATCTCGACAAAATCAGCGCCAGCCGCCCGCCCAAGGCCAAGGAGCGTAGCGAGGGGAGATTCCCAAGAGCCATCAAAGCGATCGCCTTCGGGGGAATAGCTAAGGTGGGCAAGATCTGCAGAACGAAGGAGCGTGGCTGGCATTGTTAACAATCACTTAACATATCCCCACTATAGCAAATTCCCCCTTGCAGCCTAGTTTTCAGCTTTGGCTAAAAAGGAGAGGTGGTAAAGGGTATCCTTGGCGGGGTGGGCTTGCACCTCTTGGAGCACCACCGTTCCCTGCCACGGCAAATCGGGGATCGAAAGCTGGATCGGGGTTTTCTGGAGACGGGCATCCCGCACCAAAAATTCGGCGGCATGGGTATCCACCACCAAGGAAATCGAAGACTCAAGCGTCGGGCCGTAGAGGACGGCAGGGGTTTTGCCCTCACGGCGTAGGGCATTGGGTTTAGCATCGGCAGGGCGTAGGTGCCCCTCAATAGCTAAGGAACGAGACATTGCTGCAACTCCAATTAAGATAAAACGGGATGGACTTGGGTGCCATCATCCTTGAGGAGTGCCCGTTTCGGACCATGGATCGGATCCTCAACAATGATGGTTTGGCTGCGCTCTGCCCCCAACGAGACAATGGCGATGGGCACAGACATAATTTCAGCCAAAAACTTGAGATAGTTCAATGCCGCCTTGGGCAGATCATCAAGGGAGCGGCAATGACGGGTGGATTGCTGCCACCCCGGCAGGGTTTCATAGATGGGACGACAGCGGGCAAATTTGAGGGCATTGCTGGGGAAGTGTTCGCAGCGCTCACCGTCAATATCATAGGCAACACAGACTTTGATCTCTGGCAGCTCATCGAGGACATCGAGCTTCGTAATTGCTAAGCAATCGAGGCCATTGATGCGCACCGCATAACGGCCAATCACGGCATCAAACCAGCCACAGCGGCGGCGCCGTCCAGTTGTGGTACCAAATTCAGCACCGCGATCGCCCAAGAGTTCTCCCACCTCATCCAGTAATTCCGTTGGAAAAGGCCCTTCGCCGACCCGCGTGGTATAGGCTTTGGCCACACCAATGACGCGGTCAATCATCGTTGGACCAATCCCCGCCCCGACACAAGCACCCCCGGCCACAGGGTTTGAGGAGGTGACGTAGGGATAGGTGCCATGGTCAAGGTCTAAAAGAGTACCTTGGGCACCTTCAAAGAGAATGTTGCGCCGCCGGCGGATGGCATCATCCAGCACGAGGGAACCATCGACAATGTGCGATCGCAGGCGCTCACCGTAGGCACAGTACTCTTCAATGATCGGCTGCGGTTCAAGGGGCGCCAGTCCGTAGAGCTTTTCGAGGATCAAATTCTTTTGGGCGATCGCCCACTCCAGCTTGGCGGCCAACTGATCAGCATCCAGCAGATCCAGCATGCGAATCCCCGTGCGCTCCGATTTATCGGCATAGGTGGGGCCAATGCCGCGTCCTGTGGTACCAATGCGCCGTGAGCCACGCCGTTCCTCAGCAGCAATATCCAACTGGCGATGGTAGGGCATCGTCACATGGGCTGTTTCTGCAATCAGCAGATTCTCAGTGCTCACCCCCAACTGTTCCAGTTGTTCGAGTTCCTCAAGGAGCACCTTAGGATCCACCACCGTTCCCGCCCCAATGATGCACTGGGTATCGGGGTAGAGAATCCCTGACGGAATCAGGTGCAATTTTAGGGTCTGGTCTTTGACGACAATCGTGTGACCTGCATTGACACCGCCCTGATAGCGGACTACCACATCGGCAGACTTGCTCAGGAGATCGGTGATTTTACCCTTGCCTTCATCGCCCCACTGGGCACCAACAACGACGACGTTTGCCAAGTGATTTTCTTAACTCGTTAATTAACACAATCGTCTATTGTAACCCTTGGGGCAAATGCACACAAGCGCGCGATCGCAAAAATTTTGCCATTGCCTTGCCTGTCCTAGGGGCGATCGTGCTAGCATAAATAATGCTTTGAATGCCGATGTAGCTCAGTGGTAGAGCACTCGATTCGTAATCGAGCGGTCGTGAGTTCGAATCTCATCATCGGCTTGGCTCACCCATTTCCAATCGTCTGCGAGCAGGAACAGACTGTGTTTGCCTACCTCAGAGGAACTGTTGTTGCCCATCAATCGGAGGGGGGCCATCGCTCTGCCCTCATCCTAGAGGTGAATGGGGTCGGCTATCGCTTACTGGTCCCGTCCCATTTGTTGCGGCAATACCCGCCGAGTGCTGAGGTGGTGCAGATTTTTACCCATCTCAGTGTCCGTGAGGATCAGATGCTCCTCTATGGCTTTGCCTCGGCAGCGGAGCGGGATCTCTTTTTGCGTTTGATCCGTGTCAATGGGGTTGGGCCACAGATGGCGCTATCGTTGCTGGATACCCTACCTTTGCCAGAGCTAGTCCAAGCGATCGTCAGTGGCAATACCCGTCGTCTCAGCCGCGCGCCCGGAGTCGGCAATAAAACCGCTGAGCGCATTGCCTTGGAACTGAAAGCCGCCCTGAGTGCTTGGCGACAGGAAACGGGGTTAACAACGGCTCCCGCTGGCCTGCCCACGGAAGCGATGCGTGAAGAACTGGAGTTGACTCTTTTAGCCTTGGGTTATAGCGATCGCGAGATTGAAGCTGCCCTTACTGCCATCGGCCAAACGAGCACCCTCGCCAAGAATAGCGATCCAGAGGCATGGCTACGGGAAGCCATCACATGGCTAAGTGCCAATACCTAGGCCTTAGGATAAATAGAGACGACACCTAACCCTAGACTGCTATGGGGCAGCCAACCTTCATTGATCTATTTGCTGGCATCGGTGGCATGCGGCTCGGTTTTAGCCAAGCAGGTGGTTGCTGTGTTTTTAGCTCAGAGTGGAATAAGTTTGCCCAAATAACCTACGAAGCAAACTTTGGCGAAGTGCCAGCAGGAGACATTACTCAAATCCCCTCGGAGAGGATTCCTGACCATGACATATTATTAGCGGGTTTTCCCTGTCAGCCCTTTAGCATTGCGGGTGTCAGCAAGCACAATGCCCTAGGAATGAATCATGGTTTTCAGCACCCGACTCAAGGCAATCTATTTTTTGAAATTGCGAGGATCATCAACGATAAACGTCCTAGGGCTTTTTTGCTAGAAAATGTTAAAAATCTTCAAAGCCACGATCGCGGTAGAACCTTTCAAAGGATTCAAGAAATTCTAAATGATTTGGGATACTACATCTATTACCAAGTCATCAATGCTGTTCATTTTGTGCCCCAGCATCGAGAAAGAATTTTTATTGTGGGTTTTAGAGAACCCCTTGAATTTACATTTCCTCAGGTACCAATTCAGCAACATAGAGTTAGGGATATTCTGGAACCGTCAGTAGATGCTAAATATACGTTGAGCAATCATCTGTGGCAGTATTTGCAAAACTATGCTGAAAAGCATCGTGCCCGTGGTAATGGATTTGGCTATGGGCTAGTTGATTTAGAGGGAGTAACCCGAACATTAAGCGCAAGGTATTACAAAGATGGCTCGGAAATCCTCATTCCCCAAGAAAACAAGAATCCCCACCGCCTGACGCCAAGGGAATGTGCCCGCTTAATGGGGTTTCCCGACTCTTTCAAAATTGTGGTGAGTGATACAAGGGCATACCAGCAGTTTGGCAATTCAGTTGTGGTGCCGCTGGTGAAAGTTATTGCTGATGAGATATTAAAATCCCTAAAGCAGGGAAAATTATTAAAACAAACTAGGCAGCTTACGCTCTTTTAGTTCAGATATGTCATTCAAGGTTTTAAGCAAGCAGGAAAAGAAAGTTTTAAGAAAGATATGTTCAGGCAATAAGTATTACATGAAGCCTATTGTTAAGAGAATTAATCAATGGGTTGCTAGTCAGAAAAACATTAAGGAAGCATGGCTATTAGTGCTTAACCAGTTACACGACATCATACGAGCTTCTCAGATTGATGTGGAAATACTTTTAGATCAAAAGGTTCAACAGGGGAAAATAGAGAATAAAAATCAAGCAATAAAGAGCATTGCTGGCAATGCTTTTTCAAACGCCTTAATTTACATCTTTCTTGTTAACAAGTGTTGCAAAAACATACCTGAATGGATGTTCATAACATCTCAGCTATCAAGTGTTCCAAATTTCAGGTAGTCAATTAATATCAATATCCAAAATGAAGTGCAAAAACCAGATATGGATATTGTGATTTATGCAAATAATAATATTAAGCAAAAACATACACCTGAAAGCTATATCATTTTGTCTCTTAAAACATCCTTAAGGGAAAGGGCGGCTCAAACTTATAAGTGGAAACTCCTAATGGAAGTTGCTCTACATAGCCCTGAATTATGCGAAAAATATAATATCTCCTATCGATCGTCAGTAGTTCCGATTATTTGCTTTGCAACAACAAACTTTTATAACGAAATTAATAACCCTCAGCAACGCGGAATGTTGAAATTCTTTGATCGGTCTTTTATCGCTAAGGAAATAATAGATTTTACAGAAGATGCGTTTATTTATCCTCTTTCTAACTTAATTCCATTTGCTATAGAAAAGCTGTCAAATCCCTATGTTCAGCTTAGTTTGTTTTAACCCGCAAATAAAAAAGGGGCAGTTTTATGCCCCCTAGTATCAGCAAACTATAGCGAACAATTTGAATCTCTAGGAAAACATCGGCAGGTGAGAATAGATGGCTGTCCACAGCGGACTCCAAGGCCCAAGGTTGAGTACTAGAGTTGCGATCGCCACGGTGCTGCTGAGCCATGTCAGCCATTGGGCGTAGATATTTGCTCCTTGCTTCTGTGTTTGCAGGTGTTCAACAGTTTGCTGAAGCTGCTCAACTTCTTGGTTAAGATCTGTAATCTCATGGCGTAGCCCGTCAATTTCACGATCGCGCTCGCTGACTGTGGCATGACAAGCCGCTAGTTCTGCCTCTTTTTCGCGACAGGTGGCTTCAATCGTGGTCAGAGAAGCGGTCAATGTCGCCGTTTGACTGGCGTATTCTTCTTCGAGGCTGCTACTGCGCTGGTAGGCGGTTTCTAGCTCTTGGCGATAGCGATCGCAATTGTCCCGTAGGGCTTTGTTTTCCGCTTGGCTAGTGTTGAGGGCATGCGTCAATTCCGCCACCTGTTGGCGATAGTCACTAACTTGAGTGTGTAGTTGCTGTTGTTGGTCTTCTAGCTCTTGGCGATAGCGATCGCAATTGTCCCGTAGGGCTTCGTTTTCCGCTTGGCTAGTGTTGAGGGCATGCGTCAATTCCACCACCTGTTGGCGATAGTCACTAACTTGAGTGTGTAGTTGCTGTTGTTGGTCTTCTAGCTCTTGACAGCGGTTTTGCAACCGTTCCACCTCTGAGCGCAATTGCTCAATTTCTTGGCGCTGGCGATCGCGCTCCTGCTCGCTACGGCTGACTAGTTCCTTTAGCCCTTCGATGCGCTGGGCTTGTTCGCTGACAATCCGGTGCAGGCGATCGCACTCTTCCTTCAAACGTTGCACAGAACCCTTGTACTGCCGCTGTACCCAAGCCCGCAAAAACGATAGGCCAGAGATGGTAAATCCAATCAGGGCATAGGTGCCCACCAATATATGACCCGTGGCCGACATCTGTAACATATTGAACCCCTGAACTTCAGTTGAATGTCAATGAAAACGCCGCCATCCAGAATACAGCCCTTTTCCCAAGGATGGAACCCGCCCAAAACAGTCAAAGCCGCTGTCGGACAGGCCTCTATCTCTTTATCCTTTGGCGATCGCTCCCCTATGCAGGGGCACAGCGATAACTTTATGGGAATGCATGCAGAAACTTCTATTTCCTAGTCTAGCGAGGGAGAATGACCGCTGGGGCTAGCTTCTTGCCAGCATTGGTACAATAAGGGATGCACTTGAATTTGCAAGGGGAAGACCAATGACCGAGGCACCTGTATTGCCCATTCTATTGATGGGGATTGCGAACTTTTTGCAGATCTACTTAATTGTGCTGCTGATTCGGGTTCTGCTGTCGTGGTTTCCCAATATCAACTGGTACAATCCGCCCTTTTCGATTCTCAGTCAGTTAACGGATCCCTACCTGAATATCTTTCGTGGCCTGATTCCCCCCATCGGTGGCCTTGACTTTTCGCCGATTATTGCCTTCTTCCTCTTGCAATTTATTGTCCAACTCTTATCGGGGTTCTCCAGTAGCGCCACGTTCTTCTAAACCATCGCTAGCCTAGGGTGCAATCGCCATGTCAACGCTGCCTGCGTTTCAGGATGAATTTGATGTCATTGTTGTTGGTGCCGGTCACGCCGGCTGTGAAGCGGCCTTGGCAACGGCACGGTTGGGTTGTCGTACCCTCTTGCTGACCCTCAACCTCGATAAAATTGCTTGGCAGCCCTGTAATCCTGCCGTGGGTGGCCCCGCAAAATCGCAACTGGTGCATGAAGTGGATGCCCTTGGGGGCGAAATTGGGCGTGTGACCGATCGCACTTATCTGCAAAAGCGGCTCCTGAATGCCTCACGGGGGCCAGCGGTCTGGGCATTGCGGGCGCAAACCGATAAGCGCGAATACAGCGCCGTCATGAAGCAGGTGGTGGAAAATCAGCCCAACTTGCTCGTGCGCGAAGGCATGGTCACGGATTTAGTCCTTGATGCCAATGACACGGTGATTGGGGTTGAAACCTACTTTGGCGTCGCCTTTCGCTGTCAAGCAGTGATCCTGACAACGGGAACCTTCCTCGGTGGCCGCATTTGGGTGGGAAATAAATCCATGGCCGCTGGTCGGGCTGGCGAATTTGCCGCTGAGGGACTCTCCCAAACCTTAGCACGGCTCGGTTTTGAGGTGGATCGCCTGAAAACAGGAACACCCGCACGGGTAGATCGGCGATCGGTGGACTACAGCAAGATGGAACCGCAACCCCCAGATGAGCAGGTACGCTGGTTTAGCTTTGACCCCACCGCATGGGTGGAAAGACCCCAAATGAACTGCTACTTGACGCGCACCACCGCTGCTACCCACCAACTCATTCGCGAAAATTTGCACCTGACGCCCGTCTATGGCGGTTGGGTGGATGCCAAAGGCCCCCGCTACTGCCCCAGTATTGAGGATAAAATTGTCCGCTTTGCTGACAAAGAAAGCCATCAAATTTTCATTGAACCCGAAGGCCGCGATACACCAGAACTCTATATCCAAGGCTTTTCCACGGGGCTACCGGAATCGCTGCAATTGCAACTGTTGCGCACCCTGCCGGGGCTAGAAAACTGCATCATGCTGCGTCCGGCCTATGCAGTGGAATACGACTACTTGCCGGCAACCCAGTGCTTTCCCACCCTGATGACGAAAAAGATTCAGGGGCTGTTTTGTGCCGGACAAATCAACGGTACCACCGGCTATGAGGAGGCCGCCGCCCAAGGGATTGTGGCCGGGATCAATGCGGCTCGCTTTGTTCAGGGGAAACCGATGATCACCTTCCCACGCCAAGAGAGCTACATCGGCACCCTGATTGATGATCTGTGCACGAAGGAACTGCGGGAACCCTACCGCATGCTCACCAGCCGCTCGGAATATCGCTTGGTGTTGCGATCGGACAATGCTGACCAGCGGCTCACCCCCTTGGGGCACGAGATTGGCTTGGTGAGTGAAGCCCAGTGGCAAGTGTTTCAAGCAAAGCAACAGCGCCTTGCGGCGGAGACCCAACGCCTGCAAATGACGCGCATTAAAGCCCATGAACCCGTGGGCGAAGCGATTGTGGCCGCGACGGGTCAAGCGATTAAGAGTGCCATTGCCCTTGATGAGTTGCTGCGGCGATCGGGGGTACATTACGACCTACTGGATCGCCATGGCCTTGGCAATCCCGATCTGACTCCCCAAGAGAAAGAGGCGGTTGAAATTGCCATTAAATACGCCGGCTACATTGAACGGCAGCAACGGGAAATTGAGCAGATTGCCCGTCAAGACCAGCGTCCGCTCCCTGCGGATTTGGATTACTTTGCCATCCCCACCCTTTCAATGGAAGCACGGGAAAAACTCAGTACCATCCGCCCCCTCACCATTGGTCAAGCCAGCCGTATTGGTGGGGTCAACCCGGCAGATATTAATGCCCTTTTGGTCTATCTCCAAGTGCAACAGCAGCGGCAATCCCTAACGGCGGTGGGGAGCTAGAACCGTGTGGCCGGCTGAACTAGAGTTGTCCTATGTCAGACATCAAGCTCCCCTGTATACTTCTGGCAACCCAGTTGGGGAAGCGAGCAAGCATCTCCCTTGGCCAAAAGCTCCCTTTTTTGCAAAACAAACCCATGATTGCTCTGAACCTGCGTCCCACGATTGAATTAACTGATGAAGCCTTCGAGCAACTTTGCCGTAGTAACCCTGAGCTACGGCTAGAGCGTAGCGCTCAGGGAGAATTGATTGCCATGGCGCCTGCCGGCAGTGAAAGTAGCCGTCAAAACCTCAGTCTCAGTGCCCAGTTATGGCACTGGAACCAACAAACAAAGCTGGGTGTAGCCTTTGACTCCTCCGCTGGTTTTCGTTTACCCAATGGCGCCATTCGCTCCCCTGATGCTGCTTGGATTGAAAAAAGTCGCTGGCAACGCCTCACCCCTGAGCAACGGCGCCGCTTTGCCCCCATCTGTCCTGATTTTGTGTTGGAACTCAAGTCGCCAACCGATGATTTGGCTGCTCTCCAAGTCAAGATGCAGGAGTATGTGGACAATGGTGCCCAACTGGGTTGGTTAGTTGATCCCGAAATGCGACAGGTTTACTGTTATCGATCTGGGCAAGCTGTGCAGGTTTTGGAACATCCCCCTTGTCTTTCAGGAGAGCCCCTGTTGCCTAACTTTGTAATGGATTTCACCTTGATTTGGGATTAGGGATTCTCTATTATAGGACGGCTCTGCCGTTCGTACTGCCCTTCCCCAGCATGAGTGTCGAGGCTTGGCGCGCCCTAGGTCAGTGCCCTGATTCGTGGAGTGGTTTGTCGCTATCGCGGTTACTCTATGGGGGAATTATGGCGCTGGTTTGTGGCGGCTTGGCAATTGCTGCGGCAGGAGCAAGGTTCTCATCTTACGGTTTGTTATCGCCGGGTGTGGCCACGATGACCCGCAATCTTGCTCTTACGGATTATGAGCGGCAACAAATTAAAAAAATCAGTGCGTGGCTGCGGGAGGAAACGAACCCTCTGCAACAGGCGGTGCAATCGGTCAATGCCACAGTCGAGCGTCATATCAGTCGGATGTTGTCCCCTGAACATCTAGCGATTCTGCGTAAGGCGGGCGATCGCCTACTAGCCAATAGTGATCAGGCTTGGCAACACCTGAAACAGCGATTGGGGAACACTCGGATGCCAGTCGATCATTGGCAGGATCTCAAGGATCAACCCCTAGAGGTGTGCGATCGCCTGCAAGCTAGGGTTGCCGGTGCGGCCTTGACCAACGCTGCCTTGGAAGCCCTGATCACTGCTCCCTTTGACTTTCTGGGCGAACTGGTGGATGTGGGGTTGACTCTGCTATTGGGTCTCAAAACCATTCAAGCGGTGGGCTTGTGCTATGGCTTTGGCAGTGAGACCACAGTTGAACAGCACATCATCTGGGGCACATTGGGGATCAGTTTTGCCGGCACTGCCAAGGAACGTCAGCATCTATTGTTGAGTTTGCTGCATCCTTCTGAGGACAGTGAACGGGGGGCGATCGCCGGCCTCTTGGAAGACAGTGCCTTTGAAGTTTTTACCGACAACACGGTGGAGGCGGTGTTGAGTCGCGCATTAGTGATGTTGAGGGAAGAATTGAGTGGCGAGTTGATCCCCGTGATTGGCACTGCTTTGGGGGTTCTGGAAAGCGAACAATTTGCCCGAGAAGTGGCAACGACCGCACGATATGTTTATCAGTTGCGTTGGCTACTGCGTGCTCACGGTGGCAGCGGAGTGGATCGTGCTTGCAGTTGATCGCCAATGCGCTGTAGGGCAGCCATAGAGCCAGTGAGGAGGAGGCGATCGCCCGCCATTAGGGGACAGTCCTCCTTGGGTTCCAAGAGCAGCGTTCCCTCTCGCCGCAGGGCACGGATGGTGATGGTCTCAGGCAGATGCAGATCGGCAATGGTGCGATGTTGTTCGCCAATCTCTTTGGGCAACATGATCCAAAGAAACAAGGTTTCCCCTTGGGGCACACTGACACGGCCATTGATCAGGGCTTCACAAGCTGCAAACTCTGCTGGCTGACCAACAATCAGGAGGCGATCGCCCCCCTCAAGACAGGTTTCACCACTGGGATAATCCACCTCAGTACCATTGGCACGGACAATGGCCAACAGAGTCACCCCCGTCAACTGGCGCAGTTGAATTTCCGCAAGACTCATGCCCCGAATGGGGGAATCCTCAGGGACGGTCAGCCAGCGACTATTCATATCCTGAGCTGCTTGCCGCAGGAGACGGGCGGTTCCCTCAGGGGGAGTATCGCCGCGCAAATTGGCGTAGTGGCTGTCGCGCACCTGTTGTACCTGCTGCTGAATGTGGCGTTCACCCATGCCTAGCGTAAAGAATAGATGAGCGGCCAACTCCAGACTGGCTTCAAACTCGGGCTGCACCACCTCCCGTGCCCCCAGTTGATAAAGCAACTCAATGTCGCGATCGCTATTGGCGCGCACAATGACATCCAGTTCCGGGGCAAACTCTAGGGCACGCTTGAGACAGAGGCGGGTACTCATACTATCCGAGAGGGCGATCGCCATACCAAGGGCTTGATCGACGCCTGCTTTGGCCAGAATGGTGGTACTAGCGGCATTGCCGTAAATGTAGGGCAGTTGGGCATCGCGCACTTCGTTAATCACCGTTTCACTTTGCTCAATGACCAACACGGGATAATTTTGTTTTTGGAGGAGTTTCACCACACTCTTGCCGACGCGACCATAGCCACAGACAATCACATGGTTCCGCTGCGGCAACCCCGTTAAATCCATGTCGAGGATTTCATCTTCCTTGAGGATGCGGCGCAGTAGGGGCAGTTCCAACAGCACAGGCACCAGCTTTAACAAAAAGGGCGTCACCAGCAACGTCACTGCTGTCGTGCCGAGGGTGAGCAGATAAACTTGTTGGGACACCAATCCCAAGCCCCGCCCTGCCGTCAGCAGCACAAAGGAAAATTCCCCAATCTGAGCCAGCCCAATCCCCGCCAGTAATGACGTTTTCCACGAATAGCCAAAGAGCTTGACTATGGGGGTGGTGATCAGGAATTTACCCAGAATCACTAGGCTGACCAGTTCAATAATGCGATCCAAGTGCTGCCAGAGAAACACTGGATCAATGAGCATACCAATGGAAGCGAAGAAGAGCGTGGTAAAGACATTGCGGATCGATTCCACGTAATCGAGAGTTTGATCGGCATACTCCACCTCGGAGATCATCAGACCGGCAATAAAGGCACCAATCTCAATCGAAAGCCCCAAATACTGGGTCAGCAGGGCAATTCCCAAACAGAGGGCAACGACGCCTAAAAGGAAAAGCTCACGACTTTCTGTTTTGGCCAGTAGCCGTAGCAGAGGGGGCAGCAACCACATCCCAGCGGCGATCGCCCCCACGGCAATCAAAGCAATGGTCAAGACTGCTTGGCCGAGGGCAAGTCCCAACTCCTCTGGGGGTTTGTTCAGGGCGGGTAAGACGGCAATCATCAAGCCCACCGCCAGATCCTGCACCACCAAGATGCCCAGCATAATTTGCCCTTGGATCGACTCCAGCTCATTGCGATCCATGAGGCTGCGCAGCACCACTGCTGTTGAAGAGAGGGAGAGGACAGCACCGAGGAAAATCCCCTGATTGGGGGAACTTACCCAGCCAACCCCAACGGAAATGAGCGTTGTAACTGCAATGGTCAGGAAAATTTGCAGGGCACTGCCCCCCAAGCTAACCCCTTGAACTTTGCGAATTTCACTGAGGGAGAAGCTCACCCCTAGGGCAAAGAGCAAAAAGGCCACCCCCAGTTGTGCCAAACCTTCCACTTGAGGTACTTCCTTGAGGAGTCCCAAGCCCGTTGGCCCGACCAACATACCGGCCAAAAGGTAGCCCAGCAGGATCGGTTGTCGCAGCAAAGCCGCCAACACACCTCCTACTGCCGCTGCCCCCAGTACCACACTGAGGTCAATGACAAGGCGAAAATCTTCGGTCATGGGATCTCATGCTAGGGCATCAAGGCTAGCATCTGAGCCACAACGGCAAAACTCTCACTGTAGAGGAAGTCTTGTCCCCAGCGCTGAAGTTCCTGACTCAAGAGCACCTCAGCCGTGAGATCACTCAGGGGAGACACATGATAAGTACGGCACATTTGAGCACTGCCCCCGGCCTCCATGCGCATACAGCCACGGGTTTCTGAGCAAATGATTGTACAGCAATCGGCTTGGAGATTGGAGGAGGTGAGTTTGAGGTCAATTAAATCCCCCAGCACGAGGCCAGCATCACCCGTGGGAATGCCTGCTAATTCTGCCTTAATCAACCGTTGATCGGAGGCCACCAGTTCCACGTGATAGACATCATAGTCACCGCACTCGTGGCGGATCTGGCGCGGCTGCCACTGAAGCCGGGAAGCTAACCAGCCAAGGTACATTAAAGCTTGGGCGGGATTGCCCTTTTCGTAGTCAATGACCACCTGATCAATTTCCTGAATGGCCAAACGGCGTTCGGGGGGATCAAAGGCTTCGGCGGCCAGTTCTTGCCATGCCCCCAGACGGCGCCAGTTTAGATCTGTTAGGGGAAGCGGTTGTTCAAGGAGGGGGGCAATTGCCCGCAAGCCCCGCAGCGGATCGAGAAATTCACTGGAATCCACAATCACGCGGCTAAATTGGGGCGCAAGGGTTTGAAACAACTCAAAGTTATTGAACAAGTCCCCCTTCCACCACAAAAAGCGGGGGAGTTCGCGAATGATTAAAGACTGCAACAGGGGTTCCACCCGCTGGAAGGCGCTATGGGTGCCCTTGAGGGTAATGTATTCACAGCAAACGAGGGAACTGCGCATCTTTTTGTTGATCGGGCAGTAGGCCGCCACCTGAGCAGTAATTCCCGTATCTTCGCCAAGGGTAGGACACAGGGCAATCACCCGACAGGGATTTTGGCTGGCGATCGCGTCAGCAATGCCACTACCGCGCATATCCACGGCATAGCGATCGCTCCGAGGGGTTCCCTGAGCATATTCTGCCTGCAAGGCCTGCCGCAGTTGGGGCGTGACTCGACCCGTCAAGGGCAAGTTGTGATTCTTTTCAGCAGCACGAATCGCCGACTGCATGCGGGGGCCAAGAATACCATCAATGGGGCCTGTGTAGTAGCCCAAGGCCGCTAGCAATTGTTGGGTATCATCCGCCTCATAGACAACTAGGGTAAAGGTGGTTGCCCGCACTGCTGCTGGCGCCGTACCATCCCCGCCATGGCTGAGCCAAATTTGCCGCAAACTTTGCTCAATATCATCTAATGAGACATCCACGGGATCTTGGAGCGCTACGAGGGGAGTTGATTCAGTTGCCATACCTAGGTACCTATCTGTGAATGAAGTTCGGCCTTGATTCCCATCTCTTCCCATGATGGATAAAGATCACAGTCGCCGCCACCGCCGACCATCGGCATTAATCATCGCTTCTGCGGCATCGGGATCCCATGTCCCCGCTTCATAGGTGGGAATCGTGTCTGGATCCGTAGGGGCATCCCAAGCACTGAGCACCGGCATCACCACCCGCCAAGCCGCTTCCACCTCATCCGCCCGGGTAAACAGGGTTTGATCCCCGAGCATGCAGTCCAGCAAGAGCCGCGCATAGGCATCCGCCGTTGCCATTCCAAAGGAGGAGCCGTAGCTAAAGTCCATTTCCACCGTGCGCGTGCGCAGATCTGCACCGGGCATCTTTGCCTCAAAGCGCAGGGCAATCCCCTCATTCGGCTGGATACGCATTGTTAGAATATTGGGGTTGGTTTGGCGGGCGGCCGACTGGAAAATCAGCAGGGGCACATCGCGAAACTGAATCGAGATTTCCGTCACTTTTTTTGCCAAGCGTTTACCCGTGCGCAAATAAAAGGGCACCCCCTGCCAGCGCCAGTTATCAATCACCAGTTTGAGTGCCACATAGGTGGGCGTGGTGGAGGTGGGACTCACCCCCGGTTCTTCGCGGTAACCCACCACAGGTTTGCCCTTCATCCAGCCGGCTCGGTATTGGCCGCGGACAGCACAGGCATCGAGATTATCCAAATCTGCTAAACGGGTGGCTTGGAGCACCTTCACCTTTTCGTTGCGCAGACTATCGGCATCGAGGGCATTGGGGGGTTCCATGGCGGTCAAGGCCAATAACTGAAGGATGTGGTTTTGCACCATGTCCCGCAGAGCACCCGAAGTTTCATAGTAGCCCGCGCGGTCTTCAACCCCCACGGTTTCGGCAACGGTAATCTGCACATGATCTACGTACTGGCGGTTCCAGAGGGGTTCAAAAATAGCATTAGCAAAGCGAAACACCATCAGGTTTTGAACGGTTTCTTTGCCGAGGTAGTGGTCAATACGGTAAACCTGCTCCTCTTTGCACACCGACTGCACCACTTCATTGAGGGCTTGGGCAGAGGTGAGATCGCGGCCAAAGGGCTTTTCAATGACGAGGCGATGCTTTTGGGGATCACTCAATAGACCGGCTGCCCCTAGTTGTTGAATCGCTTCAACGAAAAAGTTCGGTGCGACCGCAAGGTAAAAGACGCGATTGCCGCGAGTTTGGCGCTTTTCATCCAGCTCAGCCAGCAGGGTTTTCAGCTTGGTGTAGGCGGCGGGATCATCCATATTGCCAGAGCAGTAAAACAGGCCTTGGGCAAATTCCTGCCACAGGGGTTCCGCCTGAATGCCGCCGCCAAATTCCTCAACCCCTTGGCGCAGGTGCTCGCGAAAATAGTCATCACTCCAGTTACGACGCGCCACCCCGACAATGGTGAGTTCTGGGGGTAGACGGCGTTCCAGTTTCAGTTGATAAATGGAGGGAATGAGCTTGCGCTGGGTGAGATCTCCACTGGCACCAAAGATCACTAGAATCAGTGGTTCTGGGGTGCGCTCTTGGCGTAATCCGACCCGCAGGGGATTTTCAAATAGGGTTACCATGGGTTACACCTGTGTCACAGTTGCGTTGGCAGGGGTAGGCTGAATAAAGGATTCCACAAGGGCAACGTTCTCAGGGCTGCCAATAATGAGTGGTGTGCGCATGTGCAGATGATCAGGCACGACATCGAGGAGGGGTTGGGTGCCGGTACTGGCTTTGCCACCGGCCTGTTCCACGAGGAAGGCGATCGGTGCCGCTTCGTAGAGTAGACGCAACTTCCCCGCGGGATTTTTCTGGGTGCCCGGATAGAGAAAGACCCCCCCCTGCATAAGGATGCGGTGAATATCGCCGACAAGGGCACCACTGTAGCGGGCACTGTAGCCGGGCTGGCGATGGACATGGCGGACATAGTTACGAATGGATTCTTCCCATGCCCAGAAGTTGCCTTCGTTGACACTGTAGATGGAGCCACTAGCGGGAATTTGCAGGTTCTCGATCGCCAGAATAAACTCGCCGAGGCTAGGGTCAAGGACAAAAACATGGGTGCCCCTGCCCAGGGAATAGACCAGCATCGTACTAGGGCCATAGAGAATATAGCCCGCGGCAATTTGCTTGTGGCCATCTTGTAGAAGATCAGCAGCGGTGCCGTCTAGATCAGTGCCCTCCTGCTGGCGAATCGCAAAAATGGAGCCTACGTTCAGGTTAATGTCCACATTGGAGGAACCATCGAGGGGATCGTAAAGCAGCGTGTAGCGGCCAATGGGGCAGTTTTCGGGAATGTAGTAGGGCTTTTCCATTTCCTCAGAAGCAAGGCGACACACCAAGCCACTTTGCTTGAAGGCCGCAATAAAGACTTCATTGGCATAGACATCCATTTTTTTGACGTCTTCCCCTTGGATGTTCACTGCCCCTGTAAAGCCCAACACCCCCTCCATGAGACCCGCTCGACTCAAACGGCGAGCAATCAGTTTGCCAGCAAGGGCAATGCGATTCATCAGGGCACTCAGGTCTTGGGCAGCGGGGTCAAAGCTTTGGAGTTGCTGGAGAACGTGGCGAGATAGGGTCAAACAATCGCGATCGAGGGCTTGTTCGTGAGCTGCAAAATCAGTCATAGCCCCTCCCTAGTGAGGATGCATCTAGCCCCGATCCTAAACTGTCTCTTTTCAGAAGTGGTAAGTCTTTAGATCAACTAAAGATTCAGGGAAGCACTGCTAGTACTGATGCGGTGCATGCCGGCAGCAGCAAACTGGGCAAAGGTTGCATTGGCAGTTTCGCTGAAGTCCACGACCCCCGGCACCACCACAGGGGACATACAATCCTCAAGGAGATAGACGCGTTGCGCTAGTTGGGGATCGCGCTGCTGAATTTCACTAAGCAGGTCGGCGACCGTCCAAGCAACACAGTGACTTTTGGCTTGACCCGCAATGATCAGGCGATCGCCCGCCAGCAGATGCTCAATCAAAGCGCTATTCACCGCCACTAAAGGACGCCCTTGGAGGTCATGGCTCACCTCTGGACGCAACACCGAATAATTCTCCGTCAGGGGGTGGCTCCCCTTGAGTTCGATGCGGGTTTGCTGCTGTCGCGCCACAGTATGAAAGAAACAGGCCTCCTCCACAGCAGACACAAGGGCATGGCCAATCCCCCCCAGCATCGAGTGGTAAGGCCAAATCGTCAACGGAAATTTGCCTTTGGCGGCTAACTGGGCAACGTAGTGCCAGGCATAGGCCTGCAAACTCTCTTGATCAGTCATGCCGAGGGAGGTTAGCAGATGGGGATTGGGTTGCCATCGCCCCCGCTCAACATCGTCAACGGTAATCGTGGTTAGAGGTGGCGGCGGTTCCCCGGTAGCATCTCGCCAAAAGAGGGGATGAAAAATTTGACTGGCGGTATGGGTATCGAGGGTAACAATAATCTCGCTAATGTGGGCAAGGTGGGTGTAGATAAAGCGGCAGAGGCGTTGATTATCCGCAACCGCCCCTTGGACAAATAGCTCAAAGTCGGGTAGGCAAAAGGTGTTTTGCACATCAATGAGCAAAAGGATCGTACGCTGCCGATCCTCAGCGGCAGGGGGAATTTGATACTGCTGTGCCCATTGCCGCGCCTGCACTGCTCGCTCTTGGTAGGGAACGCGCCACACTTGAGCAACCTTAGTGGCATCAAAAAAATCGGGGATAGGCAGTTCTTTGATCGGCGCCATAGGCAAGGGATCCGCTGCAGACCCGCTGCAAAATAGTGTAAAAAGTATTTTTGGATACAATTGTTAATTTTTAATAAAAGTCTAGAATATCAGAAATTCTACGGATGCGCAACAATTGATTACCTCTATAAAGTAGAGTTAGTCAAAGCTTAATCTTGATTGGGAAATTCGCAATGCTGGTGCGTACACTCAAGAGTGTTTTAGAGCAACATATTGCCGGAGTCCCGGGCGTGTTAGCTGTGTTAATTGGCCGCACGACGGATGGAGCAACCATTGCCGAAATTAACTACAGTGGCAATAGCCTTGAAAATGAGTCCTTGAGTTCTTTGGGTGCCTATGCCAGCGATCTGCTGCGAGCCAACAATCGCGTGTGCCAAGTGGTGGATCCGGCCTCAGAGGCAGACTATCTGCTAGCGGGTTCGGCAGAGGTGCGATTGGTCATCAAAGCCTTTAGCAAAACTCCCTACTTTGTCCTCTTTCTCACCAAGGGTAGCACGAACCTGAAGCTGGTCTTTGAGCGGATCAAGGCGATCTTGGCGGATGGCAAGCCCCTGTTGCCGCCTGTCCAAGACAACACCACCTCCGTCGCTCAACTGCTGCTTAGCTATGCCCGTCGCTATGCGCCGGATCCCAACTTTGTGGCGCTGCGGCTGTCGTTGAAAACGGGCTTGCACCGCGAGCGATTGGAAAAAGGCCAGTTGGATGAACGGGAAGTGCGCATTCTCTACAAGGGCGTGGCCGATATCTTGGGTGTGGAACGCCTGCCGGTTGCCCTTCCCTAGGTTGATTTGACTCACCCTTCACCATTTAACAAAAGATTGGCCCTATGTTTGAGCATCTCCGTATCGATCGCCCCCGCAAGCTGGTGGCTTTTTTTGACGAACCAGTGATTTTCCACTGCCACCACTACAACCTATTTCTCCAGCAAACCATTGAAGACCCCGACTGGATTGATGGCGTCAGTATCCTACAGACCTCAGCCCAAGAGATTTTCTATAGCTTGCTCGCCAATGCCTTTAATACGTTGGGAGTGCAAACGCCAGCGGAACGCCTTGCCACCGCCGCCCAGATTTTTAGCTTTTTGGGCTTTGGCCGCCTCAACTTTGAGGTGACAGAAGAAGGGGGTGAGGTGGAATTAACCCACTCCCACTATGCAGAGGGCTGGCTTGGAAAATACGGTGAGCAGGTGAGCCGCACGAAACCCATTGATCACTTGGCGGTGGGTTATGTGGCCGCAGCCCTAGATGCCACCTTTGCGGCGTTGGGTACCTATGTGGCTGAAGAAACCAGTTGTATGGTGGTGACGCGGCAGGATCACTGCATGATCCATGTGACCAAAGCACCGGTGCGCCGCTCCCTAACACCGAGTCCGCAAATGGGCAAGCTCATTGATCAACCGGCGCCCCTGCCGCAGCCAGAAACCAGTGTGGACTACGATGCGGTGAACGAAGCCCTCTGGGGACTGCCCCTGGAAGGGGATGTGAATGGTCAAATTCGTGCCTTTAATGTGCTGCTGACGCGCATGCCTGCCAACTACTACAACCGCATTCAGTACCGTTTCTTGGATGAGCTGCAAAAGGTAGATCCGCAGCTTTTAGAGGTGGGGCAGGCCTTGATCCGTGAATCAGGCCATGTTTGTGTCTTTTACACCTTTGGCAATATCATGGAGTCTTTGGAGTGGGAAACGGTCGTTGGCCCGATGTTAAAAACCGATACCGATTGGATTCACGGGGGGTATGCCGTTGCCAGTAGTTTGGGATGGGGGCGTTGGCAAGCCCTAGAGGTGGTCGGGAATGAATCCTGTCGGGTGGCCATTGATGGCAACTACGAAACCAACTACTTCTTGGCTTCCTATCCCCATACCCTGCAACCGGCCTGTTATTTTGCCCAAGGGGCGGTACCGGCAATGATGAACATCGTCTATAACGGGCGCATTCAACAGAAGCCTGTCTTAGATGAGGCGTTTTACAATCGTCTCTTTCAACGGGGCGGTGTGTTTCAAGGGGCAGAGGTGAAGGCGCGGGAAAAGGGTGATCCCTGGTGTGAATTTTATGCTCAACGCCTATAAGTTAAGTTCTGAGAATGCCAATTCAACTCTCTAAACGGCGGGAATGTGGCGGTACATGGGTGGTTGATGTGGATCTGGGGCGATCGCCCACCAACGAGGAACTCACTACCCTTGCCCAGCGCCATGGTGGTCGCTGTCGCCAATTTCAACAGTTGGTGTGGCTCGATTTCCCTAGCGGTCGGATTACGGCCTCCCTGCGGCTGTCGCGTCTGACGATTCGCCTTGGGGATAACGCCCTCGAAGCAGCCATTATTGCGGAGTTGCAGCAGCTTGCTGCGGCCAGCGTGCCGGCCTGTGCAATGGATGTTTAGCAGTAATTATGGCGGGTTGGCTCGGCACGTACGACTTCCTACTGGTTTCAATGACCTTGGGGGCGATGCTGGCCTTGTCGCTCTATTTGCCCCTGATGAGTGGCCAACTCTCCCTTGCGAGTCCAGCGTTTTATGCCATGGGTGGCTATATTGCTGCCTTGGTCTCAACCCGTCTTTTTCCTGACCTGAACCCCTATCCCGTGCCCTTGGTGCTGGGGGAAATGGTGTTGGCGGCTGTGGTCTGTGGTGTGGTGGGCTGGGGCTTGGGGGTGCCGGTGCTGCGGTTACGGGGCATTTATTTTGCCATTGCCACGATTGCTTTCTCTGAGGTGCTGCGGGTGTTGGCACTCAATCTGGAGGTGACCGGGGGGGCGATCGGCATCTTTGGCATTCCCCAACCCTTTAGTACACCCTTGGGCTATTTGTGGCTGACGCTGCCCTTGCTGGTCATGGTGGCGATCGCCATCGGTCGCTTGGAACAGACCCGTGCGGGCAAGGCGATGCAGGCCATTCGTGCCGATGAATTGGTGGCACAGACCCTTGGCATTGATACCACTCGCTACAAGGTTTTGGGTTTTGTCTTGGGGGCAATTCTAGCGGGGGTGGCGGGAGTTTTGGCGGCCCATCTTTTGAATACTTGGAATCCGCGTCAGGGCACGTTTGATATGGGGGTGTTGGCACTGACAGCAGTGCTGGTGGGGGGCAATCGCACGTTTGTGGGGGCGATCGCTGGCGGTATGCTCTTTACAGCTCTGCCTGAACTCCTGCGGGGACTCGCCGATCAACCCTATTTGCCAGTGGCAGTGGCCACTTTTTTCCGCGATGGCCGTCTGATGCTCTATGGGTTGCTGATTATCCTCGGCACACGGTTCTTTCCCCAGGGGTTGTGCCAGCCTCCCAACTGGCGATCGCTCTGGTGCACCCTATTGGGCAACAAAACGAGGAAAATGTAATCAGTCCTCCTGCATTTGGCTGCTTCATGTCCCATCTGCGTTGCCCCATTGAACCCTCTTTCTCCTGCAGCCCATCTCAGCAGCCCTCCAGCGGCGAAACGTCTATTCGTCATGGCTCCATTTGCATCCTTTACATTCAGTGGGCAGGGCGAGCTGCGGAGCTGTTTTTGACCTCTTGGTATCCGATCCTAAAGCTCTGCAACTGATTCCACCCCAGCAAGGACAACTCAGCCTATGACGCCTCCCTTCACCACGGTTTCCCTAACCCTGACCAGTGACCTGACCCAACTGGAGGCTCTCTTGGCATGGTTCAATCAATATCGCCCCACGACGCTGCCCATCGAAGAGTGGTTGAAATTGGAACTCGCCCTTGCCGAGGGGTTTACCAATGCTGTGCGCCATGCCCATCGCGATCGCGCCAGCGATACCCCCATTCGCATTGATCTCTCCCTTGCAGACACTGTGATTGAATTGCGCATTTGGGATCAAGGGGATCCCTTTGATTTGATGGCCAAACTGGCAACACTCCCCAGCCAAATTGCCCTCGATGCCGAAGGGGGACGCGGCCTACGCCTCTTGGCAACCATCATGGATGAATTGGACTATCAGCGCGTGGGCAATACGGGTAACTGTTTGATTCTGCGCAAAACCGTGAAGCCGACTCCCCAATAACCCTATTCCTTGTGGGGGAAAAGGCGGGCTGCCAATTCCTCGTAGGTGGCATCAAAGGGACAGCGATCGCCCATCGCACACTGGCGACAGTATTTGCCATCGCTATAGCGCTCGAGGTTTTGACGGTTAAAAAAGTAGGGCTTGTGGCTAAAGGTACTGGCCACCCACTGCCACGAGAGGTTATTACTGGCCGGATCGCCATCGAGGAGATGCTGCAAAAACCAAGCGGCTCCCGCCTGCCAGCGCACCCGACACCAATGCACCACATAGGCTGCCAACCATAACCGCGCATGGTTATGCAAGTAGCCCATTCGTTGTAGGTCGGCACTAAAGGCATCCATACAGGCCAGTCCCGTTTCCGCTGCGATGAGTGCAGGAGGTAAGTCGGTTTGATAATCGGTTGCTTGCCAACCCGTTTTATAGGGTTCGATGTCCTGCCACAGGCGATCGCCCCAACGGATATAGAGGCGCTGCCAATAGTCTCGCCACGCCAGTTGTTGCAGTAAGGCTTCCGCTTGATAGGGGTGAGACACCACTTCCCGCAGGCGATCGCGCACCGCCGCCAAACTGATCACCCCGTGGCGCAAATAGGCCGAAAGCCCCGTTACTGCCCCCGCCAAAAAGTTGCGACTCTTGCCATACCGTAGAGGCTGTATCTTGGCCAAACGCTCTTGGGCTGCTGCTAAGCCACCACGGGTTTCACTGACCGCGTCATCCTCCCCCACCACATCGGCAAAGACTTGGCGCAGATAGGGCACATAGGCATCACGAGTTCCCGCCATTCGCTCCACAGCAGCAGCCGCGAGCAGGTCTTTAGCAGAATTTGTCATCGGTCTAAGGGCTTAATAAACGTTGCAGGCGATCGCGATTATCCAAGTGTCCCACAAGGCGGCGCACCGGCTGGGGATAGACCCGCACTAAGGTTGGCGTGGCCTGCACTTGATCCTCCTCCGCCAGATCGGGTTGCTTGGTGACATCCACCACTTTGAGCGTATAGGGCACCTTGAGGAAGCGACTCAGCAAGTCATGGAGATTCTTCAGGGCAACTTCCGTGGCATGGGTTTCTCCACGCACATAGAGGCGAAAGACATAGCGATCGGGTTCCGAAGGACGCGGTGCAAAACTGCTCAGGGGGGTGGCTTCCTGCAAATCATAGATCAGTTGGTGCTGCTCCCACAGTTGGGGAAAGCTGCTGCGGTAGGCCTCTAGGGCTTGGACATCGCAGGGATGCTGCGGATCCTGTACCAACTGCCACGGCAATGTGGGCTGATGAGCAGGGGCAAAGAGGGCATTCAATAGGGGACGATGGGGCCATGCCAAGGGATAGACCTCCGCCGCCACTCGCAGGCATTGCTGCTCCTCATCAAACCAGTAATCTACCGCCGCTGTGTAGCAGGGGGATAGAAAAAGGGGCGGCTCCTCCAAATCCAACAGTTGTTGCAGGGCTTGACAAAGCGACTGATGCCAATGCCCCTGTTTTGATGGGTCACGGCAAAAGACCACATCCTCCCCCGGTGTAAAGAGGGCCAACCCCTTGTATAAGACAGGCTTGAGGCCAACCATTGCCCTAGACACGACCCCGTAGAATTTGCGCCATTTCGTTGGGTTTGGGGGAGTTTTCGATGGCGGTTTCCTCATCAATGCGCCCCGCCTCATAGAGTTCGTAGAGGCATTGGTTCATCGTGCACATGCCGTCATACCGACACTGCGGAATAATCGCCTCAATTTCCTCCACTTCACCCCGCAAAATGTAGTCCTTGATGGCATCGGTGTTGATCATGATCTCGTGAATCGCTGCCCGCTTACCATCCGTCGTACGCACAAGGGCTTGGGCAATGACTGCCACCAGCGACTCCGCCACCTGCATCCGCATCGGTCCTTGTTCATCGGGGTTGTAGAGGTTGAGGATCCGCTCAATCGTTTTCACGGCACTGTTGGTGTGCAACGTACCAAAGACCAAGTGACCCGTTTGCGCTGCTTTTAGGGCTGTATTCACTGTCTCGCGATCGCGCATCTCCCCAATCAGAATAATATCGGGGTCTTCCCGCAACGACGCCTTCAGAGCATTGTCAAACTTCAGTGTATGGATACCCACCTCCCGCTGGCGGATCAGGGCACGGCGACTTTGGTGCACAAACTCAATCGGGTCTTCAATGGAGATAATGTGCTTCGGCATTTCGGTATTGATATAGTCCACCATTGCCGCAAGGGTGGTGGATTTCCCAGAACCCGTTGGCCCTGTCACCAGAATCAGACCCTTGTGGTAGTGGCAGAGATCCTTGAAGACCGGCGGCAAATTCAATTGCTCTAGGGTCAGAATCTTCACCGGAATCAAGCGCAGCACCATGGCGGGGCCTTTGAGGGCGACAAAGATGTTGATCCGCACACGGCATAGCCCTTCGTACTGATAGGCACCATCGTATTCAAGGTGGGTGCGAAACTGCTCAATTTGTTGGGGGGTCAGCAGTTCATTCAGCCAGTAGTTAAAGGTTTCCTCATCAGTAACGGGATAGTTGGTAATTTCTAAACGTCCGCGATCGCGAAAGCGCGGCGCTTCGCCAACCCCAACATGAATATCGGAATAGCCGTGCTCAAAAGCCTCCCGCACCAGTTGTTCCATTGTCGGGCCAGAGATCCGCGCGGCTGGTGTGGGCATCGGTTGGGTCGGTACTGCCTGTTGGGGCATTCCCGGCTGCGGCGGCATTGGTCGTGGCGGCATCCCCGGTTGTGGTGGCATGGGTCGAGGCGGCATGCCGGGCTGTGGGGGCATCCCTTGGGGAGGCGGTGGGGGGGCAGCAGGACGGGGAGGCGCCATTCCCGGTTGGGGAGGCAGCGGCGGAACACCCGCCCCCATTGGCGGCCGGGGGGGTGGCATCGGGGGTGAATTGGGAACACGTGGCGGTGGAGGAGGAGGACTTTGGGGATTCGTCATAGGGAAACTCGTGAGAGGGCTAGCAATGGATCAGGTATTTTCAGTGTGCCACTGTTCTTGGAAAAGGAGAGCAGTCGTTAGCGTTATGTTAAAACTTGGCGGCACAGGAACACCCACAGCGGTAACACCGCCACAAAGCTCAGGGTACTCAGAGCAATCACCGCCGGTGGCAGTTCGGTATTGAGTTCGTATTCCTCTGCCAAAATTAGCGCGGCAAAGGCGGTGGGCGTACCAGTCATAATCGCGATCGCCAGCAACGTATCGCCCCGCAAGCCCAAACCATAGGCGATCGCCATCATCGTCAATGGCAGCAACAACGTCTTCACTAACATAGGCAGCAACCCCATACGAAAACTTTGCCAGCCGGGGAGCCGACTCAAACGAATTCCAGTGAGGACAAAGGCAAAGGGAATCACCAAGTGAATATCCATCTCACACAACTTTTCAATCGCCTCGGGAAAGGAAAGATCATGGGTCGCAAAGCCGGCCATGGAGGCCCAAAGGGTCGGCACGGTTGGAATCACCGCCAAGGCGCGCCACCAAGGTTGATCATTGCCCTTACCGTAGTACTGACCGAGAAATGAACCCAATCCATAGGTGCCGAGGGCATTTTGGGTAATGGCATAGAAGGCCGCCCAGGGCAATGCCGTGGCACTCAGGAGAGGAATCGTGACCCCCAAACCGACAAAGCCCGTATTGCCGAGAATGCTGGCAATCAGATAGCTCCCCTGAAAGCGGCGACTTTCTCCTTCGGGAACTGTACTTGTCAGGAAGGGAGGAGTATAGTGGAGCCATTGGGGCTGAAAGTAGCGTTGCTGCCAATAGTAAAGGCCTTGGGCAAGGGTATAGCCGACAATGAGCGCCACAAAGGCCAGCAGCGGTGCCAACCAAATTAACCCCGCGAAGTTGGTTTGCCGCACCAAAGCAAAAATTTGAATGGGTACCCCGACCCAATAGAGGCTGCGCCCCAACCATTGGGGAATCACTGCTGGCAACCAACGGCCACAGATGAACCCCAGACTTGTCCAAATGACTAAGGGACTAGCTGCGCTGAGTGCACCCACCATCGCGATCGCCCTTAACGATTCTCCACTCAATATACTGTGGACATTCCTAAATTCCTAAATACAGGAGTTGAGTCATGGTTTGCCAAAAAGGCTCCGCCCTCAGGTTTGTCGTGCTCCTAGGGGTGGTTTCCCTCTGTGCCGACGCCACCTATGAAGGCGCCCGCAGTCTTACGGGGGTCTATTTAGGAGTATTGGGTGCCAGTGGTACCGTTGTCGGCCTCGTAGCGGGTTTGGGGGAATTCATCGGCTATGGTCTACGCCTTGGGATTGGCTATCTCAGCGATCGTACCCGTGCCTATTGGCGCATTACCACCCTTGGTTATGCCATCAATACCTTAGCTGTGCCCCTCATGGCCTTGACCCATCGTTGGGAAGTCCTAGCGGGATTCATGATTGCTGAGCGCACCGGTAAAGCGATTCGTACACCCCCCCGCGATGTGTTGCTCTCCTACGGTGCTCGCCAAGTGGGTCGCGGCTTTGGCTTTGGTCTCCATGAGGCGATGGATCAAATTGGTGCCGTTGTTGGGCCGCTGATGGTGGCCGGCGTCTTTGCCCGCACCCAGCACTATCAATGGAGTTTTGCCGTCCTCGCCATCCCTGCCCTGATGGGGCTAGTCGTTTTATTGGTGACGCAGCGGCGGTACCCAGAGCCACGGGACTTTGAAACGGTGGTGCAGGATCTGAATACCAAAAGACTACCAACACTGTTTTGGATTTATCTATTGGCCGTGGCCTTTCTGGGCGCCGGTTATGTGGATTTCCCCTTGATTGCTTTTCATTTACAGCAGGGAGACAGTCTGCAAACGAGCCAAATCCCGCTGCTCTACGCCTTGGCGATGGGGGTTGATGCCGTGGCTGCGCTGCTCTTTGGGTACTTACTGGATCGCATTGGCATCATGGCCTTGATCCTTGCGGTTGTGCTGTCGGTAGGCTTTGCTCCCTTGGTCTTCCTCAGTTCTGCGGTGATTTGGGGCATGGTGCTGTGGGGTATTGGCATGGGTGCCCAAGAATCCATTGTGCGGGCGATCGTCGCCAACCTCGTCCCCCCAGAGCGGCGGGGGTCAGCCTATGGCATCTTTAGCACTGGCTATGGCTTAGCGTGGTTTCTCGGCAGTTTCCTCATGGGAGTGCTCTACGATCGCTCCTTGGGGCTGTTGGTATTGGTGTCGGTAGTGCTACAACTGCTAGGGCTGCCACTGCTGTTGTGGATTAGGATCAGGCGTCCTGGGTAGGGGCTGCTTCTTCGGCAAGCGCCTGTAACCGGTAGAGATGGGCATACACCCCATTGCGGGCCAAGAGTTCACTGTGGGTGCCCTGCTCCACCAGTTGTCCCCGTTTGAGCACAAAAATGCGATCCACATGGCGAATCGTGGCTAGGCGGTGGGCAATCATAATGGCGGTTCGATTCACCAACAGGCGGTTCAAGGCCTCCTGAATCATTACCTCTGTACCCACATCCAAATTGGCGGTTGCCTCATCAAGGACAAGGATTTCTGGATTGCGAATCGCTACCCGCGCAAAGGCTAAAAGTTGTCGCTGCCCCGCTGATAGATTCGTGCCCCGCTGCCGCAGGGGAGTGTCATAGCCTTGGGGCAACTGCTCAATGAAGTCGGCAATGTTCATTTCGGCGGCCACCCGCTGAATTTCGGCAAGGGTGTAGTTGTCACCGAGGGCAATGTTGCTTTTCACATCCCCTGAAAAGAGAAAGCTATCCTGCAAAATCACGCCAATGTGCTGCCGCAGTTCTGCTTGGGTAAAGTCGCGGACATTGCGACCACTAACAAGGACTTCACCGCGCGTTGGATCATAGAGGCGACAAAGCAAGCGAATAATTGAACTTTTACCTGCACCCGTAGGACCAACAATCGCCACCTTTTCGCCAGCATGGATCTGAAAGGAAAGTTGCTTGAGGACGTAGTCATCGTCTTTGTAGGCCAGCCAGACATCGCGAAACTCAACGGCAGCGGCTGTATTTTCTGGCTTGGGCAAACGCAAAAAGGTGCGATCGGGATCCTGAATTTCAATCGGTTCTGAGAGCAGATCATGGATGCGCTCAATGGCGGTTAAGCCCGCTTGCACCGTGGTAAATTTCTCCGCCAACTGCCGCAGCGGATCAAAAACGCGCTGGGAAAAGAGAATAAACGTGGCCAAAGTGCCAAAGTCAATCGTGCGCTGCTCCACCAAGGCACCGCCCAGCCAGAGAACCCCCGCGATCGCCACAAAGGCAATCCACTCCAACGTTGCTGATACTGCCGAATCGTAGAAAATCGTCCGATCCACCTCTTTGATGTAGCGTTGATTGCGCCGCCGAAACAGTTGGCTATTAAAGGCCTCACGGCGAAACAGTTGCACCACGGTAATGCCAACGATGTTTTCCTGAAGATCGGCATTCAGTAGCGACAGCTCCTCGCGGGATTTGTAGTTGGCCACGCGGTAGCGATGTTGAAAATAGATAATCAGGGCAGTGATCGGCAGTACCAAGGCCAGCAGCAGTGTTGCTAGGAGGCGGTCAATGAAAAACATTGTCAGGATGACCACCAGCATTGAGAAGACATCGCTGAGAACCCCCACGGCGCCAGTGGCAAACACATCCCCCAGAGCATCCACATCACTGGTCAAGCGGGTAATGAGCTTACCGACGGGGGTGCGGTCAAAAAAGCGCGACGATAACCGGAGCACGTGGTCAAATAAGTCATGGCGAATATCGGCAGTAATGTTTTGGCCAATTTTTTGAATCCAGTACCCCTGCACCGCCTGCACCCCAAAGCGCAGCACCACGGTAATCAGCAGTGCAATGCTCAGTAGATCAATCCCTTGGGTCAGGGTCAAAGGTTTCAAAAAGCTATAGGTACTCTCTTCGCCTTTGAGGAAGGCGATCGCCTGACCAATGATGATCGGTTGTAATGCTGCTGCTGCCGCCAAGGGAATCAAGAGCAAGCCACTTCCCACCAGTCCCCAGCGATAGGGCTTGAGGTAAGGAATCAGTCGTTGCAAAAGTTGCCAATCCGTGGAGCGTGTTGCCGCTGTCATGCCCTGCTGAAATTTGTGAACATCCTTTTTCCCAGTCTAGTGGGTGCTTGTAATTGTTTGTAACAATTTACACGCTTTAGGGAGTTGTCATCTGGCCATCCCTTAGCTACACTAAAGGTAGTTCGGGCTATTAATCCCCCGCATAGCCCCACTGAAATCCCCGAAAAGGTAAGTTACGCCGAAAGGGTAACGCACAAATCAAGGATCCTGTAGCCGCCGCTTCAGAAAATGGTATGGATGTCCTTGATGCCGAAGGGATTTTTTCCAAGCTTCTCAACCGCTCTAAACTTAGGGTGTAGGTTAGCTTGGTCGTTGATACGTAGGATAGTCAAGCGATCGCCACCCGCTTCCTATCACTCTTTTGAAATCGCAGTAGGCTAGAACTAGCGGCACCCCGTTCCATTCTATTGATCGGTTTATGAGTGATTCCCGTTTGCTGGATATTGCGCGGCAGGGCGACCCCCGTGCCATTGGTACGCTGCTGAATGCTGTCCTCCTGCCAAAGCGGGTAAAGGCCACTGTGGTACGTCAGGCCGAGGAGTTAATGATCACGCTGCATTCAGAAAAAATACTCAATCAGGGGGCAGCCGTAACCTTGATCCGCACTGCCTTAGAAAAATTGCACTTGCCAGAGATTCAACGGGTTTTCATTGAGTCACGGGTGTTGGGCGTCCCTCTCTGGGAAAGTCATTTTCAGCTCCAAGTCCTGCCACCCACCCAACCCCATCGAGACGTGGTCGAGGATCCATGGGGCACCGAAACGGCAGCGACTGAGCCACCCTCCCCTGAACCCACGCTGCTGGATTTAATGTCTGCTTTTATGACCTCCGAGGTACCTGCCACATCTGAAAGTCAGGATGCTGTGGCGCGATCGCCCGAAGAGAAGGAACACCCGATTCCAGTAGAGAGCACACCTGAATATGGGGATGTAGCTCCTCCCCTAGAGCAAGTCACTGAGAATGGAACAGGGGCAGAACCCATCAGTGAGCCGCAAGAGCGTTTCCTAGATGAGATTCCAGAAATCGATCCTGATGAGGACATTAGTTTGGCAGATTTAGCTGCCGCCTTTGACCCCAACCCACCCTCACCAGAACCCAATACTGACCGTGAAGAATCTCCATCTGAGTCGCCCTCGCTGCAAGAAGAACACATTGAAGCCAGTACCGTTGGGGGGTTCTCAGGGGAATGGGAATTGCCAGTCCTCGAAGTCGCTGCTGAACCACCTCCAGAAGCTTCTGAGTCCATAGAAGAGAGCATTGCAACACCAGAAGCCCAAGACAGTATTGCTGAGATCCCTGAACCAGCACCCGAACTCTCTGAAGCTACCCTAGAGCAACCGACCCTTGAAGCATACGACTTCCCTGAACCGACGACTGAGGATATTGCCGCCCTAGAAGCTGAGGTTAGCCCACCCACCGCGATAACCCCTGAGATGACGGCTGAAGCTGAATCCTCGCCTGAGGGGGCGATCGCCCCAGACGCTGCCTCTGTTGTTGAGGATCCTTGGGCAGTCTCAGACATGTTGCCCACTGCACCCCCAGTTCCTTCAGAATCTTCTGCCCTTCCCCAACACCAAGAAGCCGCCAACTATCCTCCCCTACGGGATCCTTGGTTAGAGGCCGAGCCTGGGCCACAGGTTCAGGCAGATAAGACACAAGAACCCCCACCACCCCCTGAAACCGCCACAGAACCCCCCCAGCCCCCCTCTGAATCCGAGATTTACACCATTCCCACCATTGAAAAAGTCCCCCGCGATCATCAATCAAAGGTGGCAGGTCTTGCCGGCATAGTCATGGGTCTGGGCTTTTGTGCCACGGGATTAGGAACCATCATCGGTCTGCCGATGGTCGTGGGCAGTATGTGGATGCTTGGGGATGAGGAGGTATGGAGTGGCGAGTGTCCCCATTGTCATCACCCGCTGAAAGTTCCGGTCGGTAAGCTGTGGCGCTTTAGTTGTGAAAAGTGTCAAGGGTTGATTGAAATGAAGAATGGCCGCTTCTACGCGCGGCAAACGCCCCCTGCACCCCCCTCGTCTTGAATCTGAATCTAAACAGAACTCTAGATGTCTGACTTAGGTGTCTAAATTCTCTAAATTCAAACTGACCCGACCCCGTTGGCGACGGGCTTCAAGAGCTTGGGCAATGAGATCCAATAGCCCCGGTGCTTCTTCCTGAATCGTCAGCAATAGGCGTTCGCCCATGGCCAGATCCGCGTCGAGCGGCGGAGGCTCGTGTTCAACCAACTCTCGCAGTCGCGGCACTGTATTGTCAACGATTTCCACGAGTGCCCCCAAGCAGCGAAAAAATTGCCGTTCGGTGAGGGTGCTGTCCTCAATGGGGAATTCAATCATGGCACGCACTTCACCCTCATTGGGGTCGTACTCCCACTGCAACATTTTTGTCTGCCACGAAATGCACAGTAGCGTTTGCAAAATGGCATCACGAAACTGGTGGGTTTTAATCCCCGGCAAAAGATTGGGGGCATAGAGCTTAAAAAACTCGCCTCCCTCATCTAGCTCAATGACGACGATAAATCGCTCAAGGTGATCACCGTTGACGCCCGTAATAATTTGGTGGTTGGCCGCATTCAACCGATAGTTCAGTTGGTGCCGTTGGAGATATTGGGCAATTTGGCTGAGGGCGATCGCCATGCCACGGTGATCCTACACTGCTGCCAAGGGTTGGTGGCTAATCGTTGTTCCCAAAATCTCTAAAAATGCCGCCAACCACTGGGGATGGGCAGGCCAAGCGGGCGCCGTGACCAGATTGCCATCCACTACGACTGCATCCACTGCCACACTGGTAAAGTTACCCCCAGCACTCACGACCTCAGGGCCACAGGCCGGATAGGCCGTACAGGTTTTGCCCGCAAGAACGCCTGCTGCCGCCAACAGTTGGAGGCCGTGACAAATGGCTGCAATCGGTTTTTGGGTCTCGCCAAAGTGCTTGGTGATTTCCAGGACCCGTGGATTGAGGCGCAAATACTCTGGGGCACGACCCCCCGGCACCACTAGTGCATCGTAGGTAACGGGGTCAATCTCTGCAAAAGTGGCATTGAGGGTAAAGTTATGTCCCCGCTTTTCACTATAGGTTTGATCCCCCTCAAAATCGTGAACTGCCGTGCGAACAATGTCCCCAGCGACTTTATCAGGGCAGACAGCATGCACGGTATGACCCACCATTTGGAGGGCTTGGAACGGCACCATCACTTCGTAATCTTCCACATAGTCACCCACAAGCATGAGAATCCGTTTGCCGCTCATGATTCGCTGCCTCTTAAACTGACCTGTCTTGATCCTGACATAACTTGTGTTACCGGCAAAAGTTAATCTTAGTAAGGGGAATAATCAGGTGCAGTGTAGTGCTAAAAAGACAGACCTCGGCTGGGGTTTACTTTGTGGGTGCTGGCCCCGGTGATCCAGAATTACTCACCCTCAAGGGACAACGGCTGATCCAAGAGGCCGATGTGATTTTCTATGCCGATTCTCTTGTGCCGACGGGGATTTTGCAGTTTGCACCGCCGAGTGCCACCTGTATTCCCACAGCCGCAATGACTCTTGAAGAAATGATTCCGCTGATGGTTGAAGCAGTCCAAGCGGGTAAAAAAGTGGTACGGTTGCAATCGGGAGATCCGAGCCTCTACAGTGCCATTCACGAGCAGATTGCCCGCCTCACCGAAGCAGGCATTACCGTTGAAGTTGTCCCCGGCATCAGTGCCTATCAATTGGCCGCCGCCCGCCTCAATGCCGAACTCACCCTACCCGAATTGGTACAGACAATTATCCTCACCCGTGCCAGTGGCCGTACACGCGTCCCACCAACAGAAGAATTGGCCAGTCTAGCCGCCCACAAAGCCAGCCTTTGCCTCTACCTGAGTGCGAATTGTGTCCACCGTGCCCAGCGAGATTTGCTTCAGCACTATCCACCCGAAACCCCAGTTGCTGTGGGCTACCGCTTGGGATGGCCCGATGAGCAGTTGTGGCTGGTTCCCTTGGCTGAAATGGCGGCGTTTAGTCAGCAGCAGCGCTTGACGCGCACCACCCTTTACCTGATCAGTCCAGCACTGGCAGTACAACATCAAGGCCATGGCTCATTGCGCTCCTGCCTCTATAGTCCAGAACATCACCATCTATTTCGCCCCCATTAACCTGCGTATAATTGGGATACCTTGTAGGCAAAGGCTGTGGACAACTGGCTAAGCAAAGCACTGATCTTTTTGATTCGCGCTTATCAGCATTGGATTTCGCCCTTATTTTTGCCCACCTGTCGCTATAGGCCCACTTGTTCTGTCTATGCGATTGAGGCGATCGCCCGATTTGGAGCAGTCAAGGGAACCTATTTAGCTATTCGTCGTATTTTGCGCTGCCATCCCTTTGCCGCCGGCGGCTATGACCCTGTACCCGATCCCCACGATGACTCTGTGCCCCCCTCTTCCCCTTGTTAGTGTCCGGGAGAGCCTATCGACCCTCTACGGCATCGGCATAGCGATAAATTTCTATTCCCAATGCTGCGGCAACTGGTCGTGCCCGATCCTCTACCATTGGCGAAATCACGATTTTACGGTCAATTTGGCGTTGGGGGTGACGTGCATAAAAATTCACCTTGCGATCAAAGATATACATCCCTGCCTTGTCAATTGAAGATTTATAGCTATTTCGAAAAAGAATGAGATATTTTCAAGAGGGATAGGCTATACTCAAAGCGTCATGAATGTTACTCAAGAATATGAGCTATGGCTTGAACTGACGAGAGCGGGTTGTCTCCTACATCCAGCAAGGTGGCAAAATCAGTGAAGCAACTCAAATCTTCCAGGTGAGCCGCGCCACTATCCATCGCTGGCTGAAGCGAGAGGACTCAGCCCCCACGGTTGTCCCCCGTCGTCCTTGGAAACTGGATTGGGCGTCTTTAGCAGCCGATGTTGCTGCCCATCCCGATTGATGGAGAGCGAGCGGGGAAGCGTCAGAAAAGAGAGAGTTGAGTCGCAGGACGGTATAGACACCAGAAAGACTTCATCGCCCCAATGCTGTTTTGCGGATACTTGAATGCGTTAGGGTTTGTGAGCTGGCTGAGTCAGTACTGTTTGCCGGCGTTAAAGAGACCGTCGTTGTTGATGATGGATAATGCACCGATTCATCCAAAAGGGGCGATTCAGGCAGTGGTGAAAGCGGCGGGTCACGAGGTGTTATTTTTACCGAAATACTCTCCTGATTTGAATGTGATTGAGCACGACTTCAGTGCGCTGAAGCGAGCGCGGATGTATGCAGGGTCAAACAGTTCGATTGATGAAGTGATTCGCAAGTATTGTGCTGGATGATATCTCATTCCTTATTGGAATAGCTATATGTGGTGAATGGCAAGCCTGCCATCGAGTGGGTGATGGATCGCTATCAAGTCACTGTGGATAAAGACAGCCAAATTCGCAATGACCCCAACGACTGGTCAGCAGATCCCCGCTACATTATTGACTTACTGAAGCGCGTGGTGCGAGTGAGCGTCGAAACGCTCCAGATTGTCCAACAGCTTTCAAAGTTCAAGCTCCTCAGCAAAAAGGCAACTGCCCCCTGATTAGCGCCTAGGCAAAGACTGCCGTGCGATTGCCATACACGAGAATGCGGTTCTGCAAATGCAGCCGTACTGCCCGTGCCAAGACCACCCGTTCTAAATCCTTGCCCTTGCGAATCAGATCTGCCACCGTATCGCGATGGCTAATGTGCACAACTGCCTGCTCAATAATCGGTCCTTCATCCAAATCCGCTGTAGCATAGTGGGCCGTGGCACCAATGATTTTTACCCCCCGCTCATAGGCACGGTGGTAGGGATTCGCCCCCGCAAAGGCAGGCAAAAATGAATGGTGAATGTTGATCACTTGGGGAAAGGCCTCAATAAATTCTGGACTGAGTACCTGCATATACTTGGCCAGCACCACCAGATCGATGTTGTAGTCCTTGAGCAGTTGCAGCTGCTTGGCTTCGGCAAGGGGCTTGGTCTCTGGTGTCACGGGGATATAGTGAAAGTCAATGCCAAACTGTTCGGCAATGGGACGTAAATGCTCATGGTTACTGATAATCAGGGGAATTTCCGCAAAGAGATCCCCCGCTCGCTGCCGCAGCAGCAAATCCCACAGGCAATGATCTTGGCGGCTCACCCAAATGGCCAAGCGATAGGGAATATCCGACGCCCGCAACTGCCAGCGCACCCCTTGCCAACTGGCAAAGACTTTTTCCCGCTGTGCATAGTTGATAAATGTGGCAGCAATCTGATCGCGGGGGATTTCAAAGCCCTCTAGTTCCCACTCGAGGCGGGAGAGAAAAATGCCCGCGACAGCATCCGTGTGGTGATCAGCATGAACAATGTTACCGTTGTAGCGATAGACAAACTGCGCCAATTTGGCCACTAACCCCCGCTGATCAGGACAGGAAATGCAGAGGGTCATGGTGGGCATGGACATAGGAATAAAGGGAATAAAGCAAGGCAGAGCAACCTGTATTCTACTACTGCTGAGGACTGGCGGCGCGATTTAACACCTTGGCGAGGTACTGCCCTGTGTAGGATTGGGGCACCAGTGCCACCGCTTCAGGGGTGCCGACGGCAACCACCTCTCCGCCGCGATCGCCCCCCTCTGGTCCAAGGTCAATAATCCAATCGGCACAGCGAATCACATCCAGATTGTGCTCAATCACCAAAATCGAGTTGCCCTTGTCCACAAGACGCTGCAATACATCGAGGAGTTTATGCACATCGTAAAAAGACAGCCCCGTGGTGGGTTCATCAATGAGGTAGAGCGTTTTGCCCGTGGCACGCCGCGACAGTTCAGAAGCCAATTTGAGGCGTTGGGCTTCGCCCCCAGAGAGGGTCGGTGCCGTTTGCCCTAGTTTGAGATAGCCCAAGCCCACATCCACGAGGGTTTGCAGCTTGCTCACTGCCTTGGGGATATTTTCAAAAAAGGCCAGTGCCGTCTCGGCGGTCATATCCAAAACGTCGGCGATCGAGCAGCCTTTGTACTTCACTTGCAGGGTATCGCGATTGTAGCGTGCCCCCTTGCACACTTCACACTGCACATAGACATCGGGCAAAAAGTTCATCTCAATCACATTCACCCCTTGGCCAGCGCAGGCTTCACAGCGTCCGCCCTTGATATTGAAGGAAAATTGCCCTGGTTTATAGCCCCGTGCCTTGGCCTCCACGGTTTGGCTAAAGACCTCACGGATAACATCAAACACCCCAATGTAGGTGGCAGGGTTCGAGCGGGGGGTACGACCAATGGGAGACTGGTCAATGACAATCACCTTGTCAATGGCATTTAAGCCTTCAATCTCGCCAACTCCCTTGGGGAGCGGCACACTGTGACCGAGATGGTGCTGCAGGGCAGGATAGAGGACTTCGTGCATGAGGGTGGATTTCCCCGACCCCGATACCCCCGTCAGACACACCAGCTTACCGAGGGGAATTTCTACGGTGATGTTCTTGAGATTATTGCGAGATACCTGTTTGAGAATCAGGGATTGACCATTCCCCGGCCGGCGATCGCTGGGGGTTTCAATGCGCTTGCGCCCCGACAGATAAGCCCCCGTCAGGGAGTCGGGATGATTGAGAATCGCCTCTAGGCTGCCTTGAGCCACAATCTGGCCGCCGTAGATCCCCGCCCCTGGGCCAATATCAACAATGTGATCGGCAGCGCGGATCGTGTCCTCATCGTGTTCAACCACAATCAGCGTATTCCCCAAGTCCCGCAGGCGAAACAGTGTTTGCAGGAGGCGATCATTATCCCGCTGATGCAAGCCAATACTGGGTTCATCGAGGACATAGAGCACTCCCGTCAGGCCAGAGCCAATTTGAGTGGCCAAGCGAATGCGTTGGGCTTCACCACCAGAGAGGGTGGCCGCACTGCGATCCAGCGTCAGGTAATCTAGCCCCACATCCACGAGAAACTGTAATCGCGCGGTCACTTCCCGCAGAGCCAGCTCCGCAATCTGCTGTTGGCGGGCACTCAGTTGGAGCGATCGCAGCCGTGCTAAACACTCACGAATCGAGACACTGGTGAGATCCGTGAGGCGATATTGCCCCAAGCGCACTGCTAGGGCGGCGGGTTTTAGGCGTTGACCACCACAGGCGGGGCAGGTTTGATTGACTTGGTACTCTTCCAATTTTTGCTTGTAGGCTTCGGAGGTGGTCTCGCGGTACTGCCGCTCTAGAATTGGGATCACCCCTTGGAATTGGCGGTAATAGTCCCGTTTGCGATAGCGGGAATCGGCGGGGATGAGAATTGGGGTATCGGTGCCGTAGAGGATAATTTCCCGTTGCAACTCCGTGAGGCGGTACCACGGTGTATTGATGTCAAAGCCAAAGGCCTCAGCAATGCCACAGAGGAGAGCAAGGTAGTAGTCGTGTTCTTTCTCGGCCCAGGGGGCGATCGCCAGATAGACCGGTAGTTCAGGATTGGGGACAATCAACTCCGGACTAAATTTGCGCAAATAGCCCAAGCCATGACACTCTGGACAGGCACCGTAGGGGGAGTTAAACGAAAACAGCCGCGGCGATAGCTCATCCATCACGGCCCCATGCTCCGGACAGGCAAAATTTTCGGAAAATAGGAGCGTTTGACCCTCAGCCTCACCCTCGCGGGGTACCACACTGACCATTGCCGTACCATTGGCATGGTGCAACGCCGTTCGCAGCGAGTCCGCTAAGCGTTCTTCAATGCCAGGTTTGAGCACAAGGCGATCGACAACAATTTCAATCGTGTGGGCATGGTTTTTATCCAGTTCAATGGCATCACTGAGGTCGCGCACCTCGCCATTAATGCGAACCCGCACAAAACCTTCACTAGCAAGACTCGACAGCAGTTTTTTATGCGTGCCCTTTTTCCCCTTGACAATAGGAGCTAGAACTTGAAAGCGCGTCTGAGGGGGCAACTGCATCACCTGATCCACCATTTCATCAATGGTTTGGGGGCGAATCGAGCGATCGCAATGGGGGCAATGGGGTTCACCCGCACGGCCATAGAGCAGCCGCAGGTAATCATAGATTTCCGTCACCGTGCCCACCGTCGAGCGAGGATTGTGGGAAGTGGACTTTTGATCAATGGAAATCGCTGGACTCAGCCCCTCAATGGCATCCACATCCGGCTTATCCAACTGACCGAGGAATTGCCGTGCATAGGCACTCAGCGACTCCACATAGCGGCGTTGCCCTTCAGCAAAAATCGTGTCAAAGGCCAGAGAGGACTTACCGGAACCAGAAACCCCTGTCATCACAATCAGGCGATCGCGGGGCAGATCGAGGTCAATGTTTTTCAGATTATGCTGCCGTGCACCCCGAACCCGAATTTCACCCGTAGGCACTGGATCGCCCATGCTGCAAACTGCGAATGTTAAAAAACGTTACATTGAGGGTTATTATAGCAACGCGGCCAGACCCGTTTGGCACCATCCAATAAAAAAGCGGGGTGTGGTTTCCCCGCTGTGAGTGTGACTTAGGTTACTTGCGCTGAACCCAGTGAGTTTCAGGGATTCACCGACGGGTTGGGCTTAGTAGTCGAAGTCACCGCCCATGCCGGCACTGGCACCCGCAGGATTGTTGTCCTTGGGTTCGGGTTTGTCAACGATGATGCACTCGGTGGTCAGCACCATACCGGCAATAGAGGCCGCATTTTGCAGAGCCGAGCGGGTGACTTTGGCAGGGTCAACGATACCAGCATCGAACATGTTGACATATTCATCTTTGGCGGCATCATAACCCACATCGAAGGGTTTTTCTTTGACCCGTTCGACAATGATGGCACCGTTTTGACCCGCGTTTTCAGCGATGCGACGCAGGGGAGCGCTAAGGGCACGCTCAACAATGTTGGCACCAATCAGTTCTTCACCCGTCAGGTGCTCAGCCGCCCAGTTGCTCAACTCAGGCGCCAAGTGCACCAAGGTGGTACCGCCACCGGGAACGATCCCCTCTTCAACAGCGGCTTTGGTGGCGTTAATCGCATCTTCCAGACGGAGTTTGCGATCTTTCATTTCGGTTTCAGTGGCAGCACCGACTTTAATCACTGCCACACCACCGGCCAGTTTGGCCAACCGCTCCTGCAGTTTTTCTTTGTCATAGCTGGAGTCGGTTTCTTCGATTTGGCGACGGATTTGCTCGCAGCGAGCTTTGACGGCTTTTTCATTGCCTTCGGCCACAATCGTGGTGTGATCTTTGGTGATGGTGATGCGGCGAGCTTTACCGAGCATATCCAGCTTGGTATTTTCCAGCTTCAGACCGGCATCTTCGGTGATCACTTGACCCGCTGTGAGGACGGCAATATCTTCGAGCATTGCTTTACGGCGATCGCCAAAGCCGGGAGCTTTCACCGCAGCCACATTCAAGACACCGCGCAGACGGTTGACCACGAGGGTCGCCAAGGCTTCTTTCTCGATGTCTTCAGCAATGATCACCAGCGGTTTACCGGCGCGAGCCACTTGTTCGAGGATCGGCACCAGATCTTGCACTAAGGTAATTTTCTTGTCGGTGATCAGCACGAAGGGTTCATCAAGCACCGCTTCCATGCGCTCGGTGTCGGTGGCAAAGTAGGGGGAGATGTAGCCCTTGTCAAAGCGCATCCCCTCAGTGACCTCGAGTTCGGTGGTCATGGATTTGCCTTCTTCGAGGGAGATCACGCCTTCTTTGCCCACCTTGTCCATGGCATCGGCAATCATCCGACCCACTTCTTCATCGTTACCGGCAGAGATCGCTGCCACTTGGGCAATGGCTTTGGAATCTTCCACCGGACGGGCATGTTCAGCAATTTTTTCCACAAGGAAGTGGGTGGCTTTGTCAATCCCGCGTTTCAGGGCAATGGGGTTAGCACCGGCAGCTACGTTGCGCAGCCCCTCTTTCACCATGGCATGGGCAAGAACCGTTGCCGTAGTCGTACCGTCACCGGCAGCATCATTGGTTTTCGAGGCGGCTTGGCGGATCAGCGCCACACCGGTATTTTCAATGTGATCTTCCAGTTCAATTTCCTTGGCGATCGTCACCCCGTCGTTGACAATTTGGGGGGCGCCAAATTTTTTCTCCAGAACTACGTTCCGTCCTTTAGGACCAAGGGTCACGGCCACGGATTCAGCCAAGATGTCCATCCCTTTTTCGAGGGCACGACGAGCATTTTCGTTGTAGATAATGCGCTTCGCCATAGGTGTTTCCTACCTCAATCGTTCAACAGTGATGAAAAATCGCACAGAAATGTAAGGAGTGTCAGCGACTTAGCCAACAATGGCCAAGATGTCTTTTTCCGAGAGGAGAACGTAGTCTTCGCCCGCCAGTTTCACTTCAGTACCGGCATATTTGGAGTACAGCACTTTGTCCCCCACTTTCACATCCATGGGCTGACGCTTGCCGTCTTCAGTGAGTTTGCCAGGACCGACGGCGGTCACTTCGCCCACTTGGGGTTTTTCACGGGCATTGTCGGGCAGGAGGATGCCCCCTGCGGTACGTTCTTCACTTTCGCTGACTTTGACAAAAATGCGATCGCCCAACGGCTTCACAGTTGAAACGCTTAGAGATACGGCTGCCATAGCGTACTGTTCTCCCAATTGTAAGAGTATGGATTGATAGCACTCACTGCACGGCTCATCGCGCAGTTTTTGGGGGGCAAGAGCATCACTTGCAGTTGTTTAGCACTCTCACCCTTCGAGTGCTAATGTAGCGAGAGACGGTTGGCGATCGCAACTCCTGTTGCAGTACGGTTTTCCGAACGGAACTTTAGCTCTTTAGTCCCGTCGTGGCAATGCCGCGAATCAGTTGCCGCTGACCCAAAATAAACAAAATCATCACCGGCACAGTGGCAATCACCGCCGCCGCCATCATCAACGGCCAATCATTGGTGAACTGCTCCTGAAAACTGGCCAAGGAAAGCTGCACTGTGATCAGTTCTGGCTTAGTGGTAAAGACCAAGGGCTTAAAGAGGTCATTCCACTCCCCAATAAAGGTAAAGATAAAGAGTGTGACCAAGGCCGGTCGGCTCAGGGGCAAGAGAATATGCCAGAGGACTTGCCAGCGATTTGCCCCATCCAAGAGGGCTGCCTCCTCAAGGGCAACGGGCAATGTGAGAAAAAACTGCCGCATCAAAAAGACGCCAAAGCCATTGGCCGCCGTCGGCAAGATCAAGGCGCCATAGGTATTGATCAGATGACCCGCCTTGAGGATGAGGAAAATTGGGATCACCAAAAGTTGAAATGGGATCACTAGGGTTGCCAGCATCAGCAGCAAAATCGTCTGTTGCCCCGGAAACGAAAGTCGCGCAAGGGCGTAACCCGCTAGGGCTGAGGTCACCAACTGGAGCGCCGTTACCGCTAAAGCCACAAACGTTGAGTTGGCAAAGGCCAAGATAAAGTGTCCCTCCTGCCATGCTGCCTGATAGCTCTGCCATGTCCAGCCTTGGGGTGGCAACAATTGGGTAGGTAGGGTTCCCGGTGGCCAGCCCGACGTACAGAGCACCACCAGTAGGGGGCTGAGAACCAGCAACGCCCCCAATGTCAATACTAGGGTCAACCCCAAGGAGTGACCCCTGCCCAAGAGCCGTTTCAGCCCATCCACAACCTTCCGCTCCCCAAACAAAACCCTGCGCCCTTCGGAAAGCCAGCCTCTTGAGAGCTGCATGTCCAATTCTCCCTCATCCCTGCTTTAACTGCCAGTGAGGTACATTCTCCTTCCCCCTTTCATAGAGATTTATCTGCCCCACTCAGGGGGTTGGGAGGGCGCTTGAGGACATCCTTGCAATCAAGATTTTGCTCAAGACGCTATCAAGGGAGCACTATACCACCCTTTGCGTCTCGCAAGAGAGTGTTTGACCACCCTCCTGAGGACTTGCTTATTCAAAGTGCTGCAGGCACAGAGACCGATTCCAAGACAAAGCTTTGAGTTTCCTCCCCAAGTTTGCATAGGAGACAAGCTGTGCCAGTTAGAGAAGTTGCAATTGTCCACCCTTGTGGAGTGTCCAGTAATGACTCATCTGTACAACCCAAATCCTGCTGTTATTTACCGCTGGGTGATGAGTTCTTGCCTTGTTGGTTTAGGATGTGCAACCCTGCACTTAGCTCCTGTAACTGCCCAAATTGCCGTCTATGAAGGGCGGCGTGTCACCGGGGATGTTACCATGACACTTCCCGACGGCAGCACCTACAAAGGGGAATTGCTCAATGGTCGCTTTAATGGCCAAGGTATCCTCACAATGGCCAATGGCAACCGCTATGAAGGGGAATTTCGCAATGGCCGCTACCACGGTCAGGGGGTGCTCACCTATGCCGATGGGGGACGCTACGAAGGGGGGTTTGTGGATGGCATCTTCAATGGCAAGGGCACTCTCCAACTGGCCAATGGTCAACGCTACGAGGGCACGTTTCTCAATGGTCAATACCATGGGGAGGGGGTGCTCACCTTTCCCGACGGTACCCGCTATGAGGGGCAGTTTCTAGCGGGCAAGTATCATGGAACTGGAACGCTCTCCTTCGGAGATGGCACAAGCTATGCCGGACAGTTTCGCAATGGCTTATTTGAAGGACAGGGGGTCTTTACGCTACCGGATGGCTCCCGCATTGTGGCCACATGGCGCAATGGTCGCCGCGAACCCCGCTAATCTGCTTCAATCAGGCTGTGAGTGATCCGCTGACGGCGGCGCTAAGTCCCTACGCCCGCTTTGGGGTGCGCCTTGGCCTTGAACCCATCCAAGCGCTGCTGAGTGCTTTGGGGTCTCCCCAGTTACAGGTGCCCTTGATCCACGTTGCGGGGACAAATGGCAAAGGGTCGGTGTGTGCCTATTTGGATAGTGTTTTGCGGGCGGCGGGCTATCGCACGGGACGTTATACTTCACCCCATCTGTTGAGTTGGTGTGAGCGCATTTGTGTCGATGGTGAACCCATTGCCCCTGAGGTCTTTTTGACCTTGATTCAACACATTGAAGCGGTACTGCCACAGGTGGCTTATCCCCCCAGTCAGTTTGAAGTGATCACGGCGGCGGCATGGTTGTATTTTGCCCAGCAGCGGGTGGATGTGGCGGTGATAGAGGTGGGCTTGGGGGGGCGCTTGGATGCCACCAATGTATGTCAGCCCCCTTTGGTGAGTGTGATTACCTCCATCGGTTGGGATCATTGGCAGCGGTTGGGCAATACCTTGGGGGCGATCGCTGGCGAAAAAGCAGGTATTCTCAAGCCGGGCGTGCCAGCCGTCATTGGCCCTGTTCCCCCCGAGGCAGAGGCGGTGATTGCGCAGCGTTTGGAAGCTTTGGGGTGCCCAGCGATCTGGCCAGAACCAGCCCAGTGGTGTGCAAAGCGGCCGGGATGGGCGATTTGGAGGGGGATGGAGTACCCTTTGCCCTTGGCTGGAGAAATGCAGTTGGTCAATTCAGCGATCGCGATCGCCACGCTACAACAGTTACAATCTCAAGGCTGGCAGATTTCCCGAGAAGCGATTCAACAGGGAATGGCACAAACCCGCTGGCCGGGACGACTGCAATGGTTACAGTGGCAAGGGCGCAAACTGCTCATTGATGGTGCCCACAATGCTCCTGCCGCCGCCTACCTACGGCAATACGTGGATCAACTGGGCTGGACAGAGGTGACATGGGTGGTGGGGATGCTCGCCAATAAGGATCATGAGGGGATTCTCAAACATCTCCTGCGAGGGGGCGATCGCCTGTGGTTGGTACCCGTACTGGATCACGCTAGCGCTGACTTAGAGGACTTGAAGGCACTTGCCTACACCTGTTGCCCTGAGTTAGGGGAATGCCGTCTTTTTAAGGAGGTGACTGAGGCACTCGATAGGGCAGGCGATCGCTGTGTGGTCTGTGGCTCCCTTTACTTAATTGCTGGCGTTTTGGGAAAGAACTCATAATTGATGTGGGACACTCCCTTTCAAGGAGACACTTATTTCTACGGCACAGAGCCAAACGATTTCCTCAAAGCCCATGCCCATGACTTTGTGCCCCAAGGGCAAATTCTCTCCCTCGTCGAAGGGGAAGGGCGTAATGCCGTCTATCTTGCTCAGCAGGGATATGCCGTCACGGCTGTGAATGCCTAGGACTGGCGAAAGCCCAGCGCCTTGCTCAAGAACGGGGAGTCGCCATTACTACCTATCACTGCGATCTGCGGGATGTTGACCTTGGTGAAAATGCGTGGGATGGGATGATTGCTATTTTTTGCCATCTGCCACCGGAGCGGAACGGTAAAATCAAGGTAATGTTGTCCTATTGCTATGCCGCCGCGACGCACCCGTAGCCAAGTCATTATTCTCGATGCCCTTAGAGCCAGTGGCCGAGCGCTCTCGGCACAGGAACTATTTTTGGAACTACGGCAGCGGCAAACTCCCCTAGGACTGGCAACGGTTTATCGCACCCTCGATAGTCTGCGCATCAATGGTGAGGTGCAAGCACGGGCGTTGCCCAGTGGCGAATTGGTCTATAGCCTCGTGCAGCAGGATCAACACTACCTCACCTGTTTGCACTGTGGGGCATCGATTCAGATTAACTGCTGCCCAGTCCAGCACTTAGAAGCTGAGCTACAACAGTCCTACCATTTTGAGATTTTCTACCATACCCTTGAGTTTTTCGGTCTTTGTGCCAAGTGCCAAGTGACGGTGCAGCGCTAAAAGGGTATTCTGGATCAGACAGGTCTTCAGAAAGGGTGTGATTGAATTTGCCAACTGTACCTGGACACGGGCGATCGCCCAAGGCTGGGAAAATCCCTACCGCGTTCGCTATGCCAGCAATTTAGACGATGGCCCTTGGCATGGCATGCCGCTGGGGGGGTTTGGCGCAGGTTGCATTGGCCGTTCTTCTGCTGGGGATTTTAATTTCTGGCATATTGACGGCGGAGAGCACATTTTTGGCACCCTAGCGGCCTGTCAATTTAGTCTTTTTGAGCAGGGAGAGCAGACACAGGCCTATGCCCTAGGGACTCCCCCTAGCGATGGCCGCCTCAGCACTTGGCAATGGTATCCGGCTGGCAAAGGTATCTACGCTGCCCGCTATCCCCGCAGTTGGTTTGTCTATGAGGGGGTCTTTAAGGCTGAGATCACCTGCGAACAGTTTTCACCGATTCTGCCCCACAACTACCAAGAAACCAGTTACCCCGTGGCAGTGTTTCTGTGGACGTTTAGCAATCCCACGGATCAGCCCCTCACCCTCAGCTTGATGTTCTCGTGGCAAAATACCGTCGGTTGGTTTCGCAATACCACCCCTTCCTCTGCCATTGAAATCCGCGATGATGGCAGCCCCGTCTATACCTACATGCCCCCTTGGGGTCAAAGTGACGGCAATTTTAATGAACTGATTCAAACGGAGTCCTACCAAGGTTGGCGACTGCGCCGTACGCCCCACCCGAACCCACCCCAAGAAGGCGATGGTGAATGGGCAGCATTGGTTCCCACAGGCCTTGGTGAGTTTTTTGGCTGTAGTCGCTGGCAGCCAGAGGGGGATGGGGCACAACTGTGGCAATCATTTTCGGGGGATGGTTCCCTACCAATTGTCAATGATCCAACCCCAGCGGCAGCGGGAGAACAGGTGGCCGCCGCCTTTGCGGTGCGCTTTGCCTTGGCACCTAGGCAAACAAAACAAATTCCCGTGGTCTTGGCGTGGGACTTTCCTGTGACTGAGTTTGGTAAGGGCGTGATCTATTACCGTCGCTACACGGATTTTTGCGATCGCAGTGGCACCAATGCTATCACCCTTGCCGCCCGTGGCCTAGAGCATTACAAGGAATGGCAACAGCAGATTCGCACTTGGCAAGCGCCAATTCTCACCCACCCCGATTGGCCCGACTGGTTCAAGATGGCTCTGTGCAATGAGCTGTACGTCCTCAGTAGTGGTGGAACGCTTTGGAGTACCGCCAGCGATCGCGACCCCGTGGGGCAGTTCGCCGTTCTAGAATGCCTTGACTACCGCTGGTATGAAAGTCTGGATGTGCGGCTCTATGGCTCCTTTGCCCTGCTGCAACTGTGGCCAGAACTGGAAAAATCCGTAATGCGTGCCTTTGCGCGGGCGATTCCCACCGCTGATCCCACCCGGAGAATCATTGGCTACTTCTATCGCGGTGACCCCGAAACCGCCTACAAAGCCCCTCGCAAACTGGCCAATGCTGTACCCCACGATCTCGGTGCGCCCAATGAGCATCCTTGGGAAAGGACGAACTACACTGCTTATCAGGACTGCAATCTTTGGAAGGATTTAGCTTCTGACTTTGTCCTTTTGGTCTATCGCGACTTTTTGTTTACTGGGCAGACGGATCTCGAGTTTGCGCGCGAATGCTGGCCGGCAGTGGTGGCGGCCTTGGCCTATTTGAAACAATTTGATCGCGATGGCGATGGCCTGCCAGAAAATGGCGGTGCCCCGGATCAAACCTACGATGACTGGAAGCTACAGGGGGTCAGTGCCTACTGTGGTGGCTTGTGGTTGGCAGCCCTCGAGGCAGCGATCGCCCTCGGCACGATTCTCCAACAACCGCAGGTGGAGACCTACCGCCAGTGGCTCAAGCAAGCTCGCCCCCGCTACCATCAACTGCTGTGGAATGGCGAGTACTATCGTCTCGATACCGGCAGTGGTTCCGATGTGATCATGGCGGATCAGCTCTGCGGTCAGTTCTATGCCCAACTCTTGGGTTTGGCGGATATTGTGCCCCCAGACTGTTGCGATCGCACCCTGCGAAAAATCTACGACATCTGTTTTCTCGAATTTCACAATGGCCAGTTGGGTGCCGCCAACGGTTTATTGCCCAATGGTCAACCCGAAAACCCCTACGCTACCCATCCCCTTGAAGTCTGGACAGGGATTAACTTTGGCTTGGCCGCCTTTTTGTGGCTGCGGGGTATGACCCGCGAAGCATGGCGCTTAGCCGAGGTGGTGGTACGGCAAATCTACGACAATGGTTTGCAATTTCGTACACCGGAGGCGATTACGGCCAATGGGACGTTCCGTGCCTGTATGTACCTGCGACCGATGGCCATCTGGGCACTGGCTCTCGTCAGCCGGGGATCACGAGCCACCTAAAAGTTTTGTAACCTATTTTACATTGTTTCAGTTTTCTAGGGTAATTGAAACTGCACTCCCTGCGATCGCCTTATCCGTCTCATCATCACATCTTATCTTTCCTCAATTCCCTCTAAAGGTCATAGGGTGTAGGCTCAAGATCAAGAAACAATAGCTTTTCACTGGTTCTGGAGTACGCACCATGACCCCCTTAGCGCGATCGCTAGCTGCCCATCCCACTAGCTTTGCCACTATTGAGCGCTATTTACAGCAAGAAGAAGTGATTATTTTGCCCATGGCTACCGTCTATAGCTTTGTGGTGAATGGCACCAGCCCAAGGGCAATAGCGAACCTACGCCGTCTCAAACACTTTAGTACAGAGCAACCTCTGGCTATTCTCACGCGGAGCGATCGCGCTGCTGAAGTGGCAGAACTCTCTCGAGATGCTAAAACCATGGTGGATCACTTTCCCTATCCTGTGACCATGATTGTCAAGGGTAAACCCCACCTCGATCCACAAATTATGCAGGGGTTTAACTGTGTTTATCTGGCCTGTCCCGACCAGTTCATTTACGATCTAGTGGGGGCTTTGCCCTTCTTTTTAGTGGCAGCAACGGTCAAGGTGGGAACGGAACTGATTGTCAACTTTGAGGATGCCCAAAAATACTACGGCGAGCAGGTACCGCTGATTGTGGATGGCGGCCGCTGTCGCTATGGGCGGCGGGGCACACTCGTGGACTTTACGCTGGCATACCCAACAATCATGAACTTTGGTCCTGTATCGGTGGATGACTTACGACCCATCTTGCCCCATATTATTTTGCCCTCCCATTTAATGAAGTAGATATAGTTCATTTGAGAAGTAGCCCCTTTGACTCCCCACTATGTACGACCGACCAGAACCTGAAGCGGGAGCTATGATGAAAGATCAGCCGAAATAGACTTAAAGATAGCAGGGAGGGTGTAGTCATCCTTTTGAAGCGGAAATCTTTAGAATGGGGTTACAGGTCATCTCATAATAGCCAGTTTTAATGGAGCGAGAAGAAATTATTGCGCTCATTCAGCGTGAGCTACCGCAGCTTGTGGCTCAAGACCCCAGCTTGAGAGATTTCATCCTGCGCACGGTCTTGGACGTTTCTTTGCCTCGCCGTGAGGCAGATATCAAGTTTGACCGTATCCTCACGGAACTACAGCGCGATCGCGAGGAACAGGCCAAGCGTTGGGAAGAACAGAACCGCAAGTGGCAAGAACAGGATCGCCGCTGGCAAGAACAGGCCAAGCGTTGGGAAGAGCAAGACCGCAAGTGGCAAGAACAGGTTCGACGTTGGGAAGAACAGGATCGCCGCTGGCAAGAGCAGGCCAAGCGTTGGGAAGAGCAAGACCGCAAGTGGCAAGAACAGGTTCGGCGTTGGGAAGAACAGGATCGCCGCTGGCAGGAACAGGCCAAGCGTTGGGAAGAACAGGATCGCAAGTGGCATGAGCAACTTGCAGAGATTCGGCGTCTTGACAAGCGGTTTGACAGTACAATTGGTGCCCTTGGTGCTCGCTGGGGAATTGCTTCAGAAACCAGCTTTCGCAACGCCCTCGCTGGCATTTTGACGGAATCCTTTGGGGTTGAGGTTTTGAACTTAACCCTCTACGACCATGAGGGTGAAGTCTTTGGCCGCCCTGATCAGGTGGAGCTAGACTTGATTATCAAAAATGGCTTAACCATTGCCTGTGAAATCAAATCTTCTATTGATAAGGCAGGGATGTATATTTTTGACCGTAAGGTGAATTTCTATGCGCGGCATCACCAGCGCCAAATTGACCGCAAAATTGTGATTTCGCCAATGGTTGATCCGCGTGCACGACCTGTGGCTGAGGCGCTAGGGATTGAACTCTATAGTTATGCCGACTCAGTGGAGGGCTTGTAATAAACGATAATGCGGGTGAAAATGCCCCACCACTAGGCCAGGCTTGGAGCATTGGAATCCCGCACCTGTATTTACGAGCCCTACAGCATGACTTGGCTGCAGCACATCTTTATCAGTTTTTGTAGTTCAGGTCAGTTGAGTGGCTGTTGCTCTCTAGGTACCTACAATCAATGCTTCAACCGATGAAACGGAAGCCATCTGTCGGGAATATGCCGCTAAGGATAAACGGATTCGCTACGTGCGACAAGCCCAGAATTTGGGCGCGGCAGCGAATTTCAAGTATGTGCTGGATGAGGCAAGGGGAGAATATTTTATGGGGGCAGCGGCAGATGATAAGTGGGATCCAAGATGGATAGAGATTCTTTTGCCTATCTCTGCTCGCACTCAATGTATCGCCTTTGGCACATTACAAACCATCGATAGCAGTAGCAATCCAATGCCACATCCTGCCAATAGACGAAATTTCAGCTATACAGGATCAATACTCAGTCGAAGATTGAAATACTATCTGGAACCGGCTTTCTTGGGTAAGGCCAACCCTATTTACGGCATACATCCGAGGCATCTTTTATTCTCAGTAGATGTATTTAACATTCTTGTATCAACCAAAACAGCAGCGGACATGCGTTTAATCTATGCGTTGCTCGCACGGGCTGAAATTAGGGGAAACAACGGGGTAGTATTGTATAAGCGCATTCATTCAGACTGCACGAGTAGTGGTGTTCAGACACTTACCACGAATAAAAACTTCGCCTCAAAAATTTGGGAGCTCTTTTGCTAATCCTCTGAGGGGTTCAAAATTCAAGAACTAAGAAATTACAGCTCGTTAAGCACAGGTTTTGAACGAGCTATTCTAATTACTTTGTTCCCATTGAGTTTGATATACATTATAGGTGAGAAGTTGAATTTGGCATACATCATACGCGAGAAGATCAGGAATAATCGCCGATTTTTCGCAAAATGAATCCCGCGATCTCAGCACCTGATGCAGAAGTGTTGAAAGATAGTTTGAGAGGCAAGAAAAAAAGAAGAAATGTCGTATTCTTCCCTGAAAATAAGAAAAAATAATCAACTTACTAGGTCATCTTTTGCAACTCTTATCAAGTCCATTCTCAATCGGCTCAGCCCTTGTGACTACCCCGTCCTGCACTCTCAATTATTTTTCAAAATCTGGTTGACCGACATTCTCGACTAAGGGTTAACTAGCATGAGCGCCTTATTTTATCGCTTGAATCATTCATGGGATTACGGTTGACATGTCCACTTTTTCCAAAGCCAATAAAAGTCAGACAACCCGCTTATTTGAGGGGATTTACACTCAACTGATGTCTCAAGCTCAAAAGAGAAATTGTGCTTCAAGTCTGACGCTGTTTCCTATCGATTGAACCATCATTACCCTGACCAGTAAACTCTTTTGAGTGAGAGGAAGTGTTCATTGATTGTACGTATCAAGAATAACATGAGAATGAAGCTCAATCATGAGAAATATCGCGTGGTTCAATTTTTTGACGAGAATCAAGCGGTGTTTCGTATAGCGACAAATCTAAAGCATCTGAGTGATCCTGAATACTTTGGGAAGAAGCTATTGGACGAGTTGCAATATTTGCAACTGGAACTCAGTCGTCGCTGCTCGATAGGGCATTGGAGCCTTGATTGGCCGCCAGAGCTACTGGTCACTTAGAATGTCAAGTTTTGTTGCAGAATTCAACACTTCTGCGTAGTACTCTTATGTGAAACAACTAAGAAATTATATCACTAGTAAGTTGAGACTCGAAATTTTGTAACCTATTTTACATTGTTTCAATTTGTGAAGCTGCGACAATGGTGACCAATGGGCTGCCCGTTTATGATAGGGGATAGCGCGTCAACAGCCACTTCTTTAGATAACCTATGGATAATCTCAGCCAACGTTACCTACGTCTGTGCCAAGCCTATAGCCAACTGGCAGAACGCTATACCAAACTTGATATTGACCACATGACGCTGCGGGAGAAGCTTGTTCCTTTTCTGATGGCGTTCAAATATTACAAACAAATGACAGAGCAGCTCACGGCTGAAAAAGAGGCGATGCAGCGGGAACTCAACGATCTGCGCGATCGCTACCAGTTGCTCGTGAGTCAAAATGGCAATGCCCCCATCAATGAAGAACTGTTCAGTGCCCTTGCTGAAGCAGAGGAGCAGATGGGACTCATTGAAGAAACCCTCAAAGAACAGGACGCTGACCCCGACCCCAACCTCCTTCCCCTTGAAAAGCAATTGCTGGAAGAATATACAAGGGGGAGTGGTGACTTTCAAGCGCTGCTCCCGCAAGCGTTGAGTCACTCCGGGGGGACTACCTAGATGCTCTGGCCAGCCAGTGAAGAATTTGCTGCCCTCTGTCGTGCCCAATTAGAACTTGTTGTCAATAGCTTGGGTGCCTCTTCGCTGGCGGTCTATCTGAGTGAAACGCTCAACGACTCCCCCTCGTGGTCTCCCGTTGCTGTCTATCCAGAGGCAGCAGCAGCCCTGAGCTTACCAATTCCCCCAACACTGCCACCGCCAACCCAAGCAGCAGAGACCCCGTTAAGCTATCGCCCTCAACAGGTCGTTTCGTCCTTGGCCAATCAACTGATCCTGCCCCTGATGTACCAAAATTGGGTCTTGGGGGTACTGGTGGCGCAGCGGCAACACCGTCCTTGGCTGGCGGCAGAGCAGGCACAATTGCAACAGGTGGCGCAAACACTGGCGATCGCCTGCGTCTTGGATCAACGGCAACAATGGCTCAGCCACTCCCCTGCCAACCCACTGGATCAACAGCAACAGCGCTTTGATGACCTGCTCCATCAACTGCGCAATCCCGTGGCCGCCATTCGCACCTTTGTCAAGCTTCTGCTCAAACGGTTGGAACCTGATCACCAAGGGCGCCCTCTCGCCGAAGGCATTGCCAAGGAAACAGAGCGGCTCATGGCATTGTTGGAGGACTATCGCCAACAGCGCAACGAGATTCCCGCCCTCACGGGCAGCCAGCCCCTACCCCTTGCGGGTAAACCCCTCGATCTAGCTGAAACCCTCTCACCGCTGATCACCGCCGCCCAAGCCCGTGCGGAAATGGAGGGCAAAACCTTTGTCGTGGAGAGACCGCCCCAACTGCCGCCCATCTGGCTAGAGGAACGGGTGCTTCAGGAGGTTGTGGGCAATCTGCTGGATAATGCCTTTAAGTACACCCCCAAAGGCGGCACCATTGGTTTGCGCTTGACCCTCACGCCCGCAGTCTTAGAATTAACCGTTTGGGATACCGGCTGTGGGATTCCTTTGGAGGTGCAGTCACGGCTCTTTGAACGGGGCTACCGCGGGATTCAAGCCGACAGTGGGATTGAGGGCAGTGGTCTGGGGTTGGCGATCGCTCAAGATTTGCTGCGTCCCTATGGCCTCAGTCTGCGGGTCACGAGTCCCTACGAGGGCGATCGCGGTACGGCTTTTACACTGACGATTCCCTTACCAATGAAGGTGGAACGATGAGTGCTCTGAAACAGCGTCTTGCCAAGATCAGCAGTCAGGGGCATCAATTCCTTGTGGTGATCTTTGCCCTACCCCTATTGATCTCCGCCACAACGGGAATCGCCCATCGTCTTGGGCGCAGTTGGTTTGGGCTATCTAAAGACTTTGGGCGAGCAATGATGACCCTTCATGAAGGCCGCTATCTGGGGGAATGGGGCGTGCCGCTCTATGTGTTGGTCATTGGTCTGGGCTTGCTGGGAATCATTGCCACGGGTTTGGCTCTCCTGTGGGGGCGATCGCTCCCGGCGCAGTGGTCAGCACGGCGGCTGCATCATCTTTTGGCTGCCATTGCAGCATTGCCCTTGCTTGTGAGTGCCACGACGGGAATGGCCTATCGCCTTGGCCGCAACTGGTTTGGCCTCTCCAAAGAACAGGCGGCGATTTTCCTGAGCCTACATCAGGGAACCTATTGGGGCGAGGTGGGGCGTCCCTTCTATGTTCTTTTGGTGGGTCTGAGTTTGCTGACACTTCTGGCCACGGGACTCTCGATGCTGACTCTCCTGCGACGGCTGCCCCACTGGCGTCCTAGGGTGACCCCGGAGACCTAGCTGCAAAATGTTACAAACTATGAGCAAGCGTTGCCAAAGGTAAGCGCCTATGGAGTAATAAATACAGCACTTGATCGCGACTGTTATTCCACAAAGGAGTTGTTCATGGCGCTGACCGATACCCAAGTTTACGTTGCCCTTGTGATTGCGCTGCTACCTGCGGTGTTGGCATTTCGGCTGTCCACTGAGTTGTACAAGTAGTTGCACCTGTCATCGCTAACTGGCTGCATAACGTCATTTCTCCAAACTAAAATTTATCAGGCGGTTCCCGATGTTGTCGGTAAGACAAAGGGGTCGCTTTTTTCTTTTTATACTGATAGACAACTCGCCGTTCATGGTTTAGTCATGGTTCACTCTCCTCGAAAAATTCCTGCGATCGCTTGGGAAGCGGGTGCCAAAATTGCAGTGAATCTGATCCTGCTCGCCTTTGCCCTAGGGGCGATCGCCAAGCTGGTGCCCTATCAACTCAGTCAACTGCAAAAGCTCCATGCCCTCGAAGCAGAAGTGGCGCAGCTGGAGGCACGAGTTAAGGAATTGCAACTGGAACAGGAGCGCGATCGCCAACCCCAAGCACGGCAGCGCATTGCCCAAGAGGAGGCCAATTTAATTGCTGCTAATCAGCGGCGGATCATCTGGGTACAACCTAAAAACCCCAAGCAAGAACCGGACTAAGCCCAGCCTACAACAAGGCCAAGACTAAACCACAGACACCACAGAGGGCAGCACTGAGGGACGCATAAGTCATTTTCCGTTTTTGCCGCTTGTACTGCTGGCTAAGTTGATCCTCAACACTCAGGGAAATGATGAATTTTTGTCCCCGCTTTTGTGGCTTTTGCAGGCGGAGTACCCCCCCCTGATCCGAGGCCATGCCCACCACTGAAACAGGTTGCCCCAAGGGCAGCACCCACTCCTGATAGCGATAACCCAGCGTCGTCGTGCTACCAAAGCGCCAATTCAATGACAAGAACCCCAAGGAAAAGGCAAAGGAATGGGGTTTATCCGCAGGCCGCAGTTCGTCTAAGACCTGCATTGCTTCAATCTCAGCACCGAGGGGGTTTACCTCAATTTCCTCCTGATGATCTCGCAGAAAAAATAGGGTTGACTGCTCATGGCGGCCAATAATTTCCGACTGGCGTTCTCGACGATTGTGGCGATCGCTCCCCTCTTTTTCATACTCGCGGCTGATGATTGTTTTGTAATAAACACAGGGAATACGCTTCACTTCCGAGAGCAAGGGTTGAGACGTGGTGACTTGGCCAACCACCTGCACGTACTCGCGCCAACTGCCGCTACCGATTTCCTGAGCCACCTGTTGCTGGCATTGCTGTAACTCACGAATAGAGCTAGGGTTGGCCACCTTCATTGCCTTTAACTTCAGCCGATAATAGCCCTCAAGGGCAAAGAGAAAGGCCGACCCCGTTAAGCAAAGGTGAGCAATAACCCCCATGACTGGCGCTCAATCCCTCTCTGATGGTTTTAGAGAGAACTGTCTTAACTCAAGGATAATAAACCAATGGTGAGGCCAAAGAGACCATCAACAACGAGCGTACTCAAGACAGCGCCCATAAATCCCCACACAGGCAAAACAGCGGGATAGCCACGACGAATCTGGGATTCAAAGAGGGGCAGCAAACCAATGAGGAGCAAACTCAGGCTCAAGAGAACCCCCCACACTTGGCCACTAAAGGTCTGGGCTTGGGCGATCGCCTGTGCCAGCATCTCCTGAACGGAAATCACATCCCCTTCAAGGTACATGATGGCTCGCCAATGGGGGATCACATCAATCAGGTAAAAGTAGGCATCGGTGATGGCGGTGCCCAGAAAAGAACCCAAAAAAAAGAACACCCCCACCAGTTGCTGCCGCTGCCGTAGGTGCCAGAGCATGAGCGGAATGGGGAGCGCCTCAATGGGCAAGTGCCACAGGGGTTCCCAGCGCAACCATCCCCAGTAGAGCGACCCTGCCCCCCAGCACCAGCTAAATCCATAGAGCATCTCCCCCCAATAGCGGCAGTGGGGTTGGCGTTGGAGATAGAAACTAAGACCTAGAAGCAGCGGCGTCAGAGCCAAACTCAGCCAAGGCTGTGTCCGCACGAGGGGCGCTTCAATAAACACGGGAACCGACACCAAGAAGGCAGCAAAGCCAAAAAGGAACCAAGCCAGCCGTGAGCCAAGGCGCAGCGCAGGAAAAACCGAGGGGGAGGTAAGAGCAGTCAAGGGAATATCAGGAATTGTTAACTTTTATTTCTTTCCTTTAAGGTATCACAGGCTGGAACGTCGTGGTCGGGGCGATCGCCGAGGGGCTTTTGAACGCGCTTTGCGCCGCAGTGTTTCTGATAGATCAATAAAGGCATCCCGCTGCAAAATGGGGTAGGTGCCAATCCAGAGGCGATGGCGGGGCAGGAAAACTTCAGAAATCAGTTCAATCTCTGCCAGATCAGGACGACGGGAGAGAACCAGCATTTCCGCTGCATCGCCGGGGCGAATCCCTCGATGTTGACGCAGTAACTTGGCCTGCACTCTGGTTTCAAAGCCGGTTTTATCACCAATCTCCAGATTCAAGCAGCGTTCACGGTTCTCGATAATCACCAGTTGCCCCTTGTCGTTCACCGTCTCCTCTTTGCCCACCAATTCTTCGGTGACATAGACATCCAAGACGCGCCCGCGCCAAAAACCCCCATAGGGAAACCGCCGATGGCGACGATTGCGAAATGAGGCCAACACTGCCGGTGCCCAGAGCCAATAGAGACCTGCAATCAGACCCAAAACCAGTTGGGTGCTATCCCCTAAAAAATTCAAACCAAAAGCAACAATGGCCACCGCCACCACAGAGAAGGTTAAGCGTCGTAGAAAGTCCTGAAGTTTGCCCCAAACATAGCGATACTGGGAACCCGTGGCCACCAGTGGCACCAATTGACGGACTTTTTCTTGGGTGAGGGGAATGAGCACAACCAGTTAGGGCGTAGGCGTTGTCTCCAGTGTATTCGTGGCGGGACGAGGCGGCTGGCGATCGCGCCACCAAGCAAGGAGGGTACTGGCAATAAAAATACTGGAATAAGCCCCCGTCGTGAAACCAATGATCAGCGCTAGGGCAAAGTAGCGCAGCGTGTCACCGCCAAAGATGAAGATCGTAATCAGGGGCAGTAGGGTCGTTAGGGTGGTATTAATCGAGCGGCCAAGGGTTTGCACAACCGCCTGATCCACCACCTCTTTAATGCCGAGGTCAGGGTTGAGCTTCAGGGTTTCCCGCACGCGATCGTAGATCACCACCGTATCGTTCACAGAAAAACCAATGATCGTGAGCAGCGCCACAATAAAGAGGCTATCAATTTCCACCCCTGCCACGAGTCCCAAAATGGCAAACACCCCCGTGGTCACCAACACATCGTGGACAAGGGCGACAAGGGCAAAACAGGCATAGTCAAACTGAAAACGCAGCGTGAGATAGATCGTAATGCCAATAAACGACACCAAGAGCGCCAGCAACCCCGATCGCAGGATTTCTTCGCCAAGGGTAGGGCCAACGGTCTCAATCTGCGTTTTCTGGGGGTCAAAGTCACCAATTTTCTGCGTGAGGGCAGCACTGAGGCGAGTGCGCTGATCCACATCGAGGGGTACCGTCCGAATACTCACCCCGTACTGATCAATAATTTGCAGACTGCTGTTGCCTAGGCCTTGCTGATTAAGCACTTGACGCACCGCATCAATATCAATCGGCTGAGAACAGGTCTGCGTAGCGCTACAGGCCAGTTCAAATTGCAGCCGTGTGCCACCGATAAAATCCAAGCCCAAGCGCAGGGGACTCCCTAGGGACACCCAAGAGATGGCCATTGCCACAAGGCCACTGAGAATGACTACTAAGGATAACCCCCACCAGAGCGATCGCTGGCGATTGACACTAAAGCTCATCGAAAGCTCTCCAGTTTTGGACAGAACCAATTGGGCTGACGCAGACTGGGAATGCTAATGGCGTAAAACAAGAACGTGCGACTACAGGTCAGCGCCGTAAACATACTAATGCCGATCCCGATGGCAAGGGTCACGGCAAAACCGCGCACAAACCCTGTCCCCAAGGCAAAGAGGGCAGCACAGGCAATCAAGGTGGTGACATTGCTATCGAGAATACTGGCAAAGGCGCGATCGAACCCCGATTCAACGGAACGGTAGAGGGTTTTGCCTGCCCGTAATTCCTCGCGGGTGCGCTCAAAAATCAGCACATTGGCATCCACCGCCATACCAATACTGAGAATAAAGCCCGCAATCCCCGGCAGTGTCAGCGTCACCCCAAACAGCAGAAACGCCGCGTAGGTAAAGATGGCGTAGAGAATCAGGGCAATATCGGCAATCAATCCCGGCAGGCGGTAGTAGGCCACCATAAAGATCAGCACCAGCACCAAGCCCGCCAAACCGGCATAGAGGCTATCGCGAATGCTATCTTGACCCAGCGAAGCCCCCACCGTGCGGTTTTCCACCACCTCGAGGGGAACGGGCAGCGCCCCCCCTTGTAACTGAATGGCTAAATCATTGGCAGTTTGGGCAGTGAAGCCACCGGAAATCTCTGCACTGCCGCCAACAATCCCTGTTTCTGCATATTCCACCGCCACCGTTGGCGCACTAATCAGGCGATCGTCAAGAAAAATCCCCAGGCTGCGCCCCGTGCCAGCAATCTCCTTGGTCAGTTGGGCAAAAAGTTCAGCCCCTTGGCTGTCAAAACGGACAATCACACTCCAGTTCGGGGATCCCGGGGCGACGGGACTGGCAAAGGCTTCCCTGAGCATTGCGCCTGTCAAATCCGAGGGCGTGAAGAGGCGGGCGATCGCCTGCTGGCTTTTTTCAAGGGATTCACGGTTTTTGGCCAGCTTTGCCTCAATCTCCTTCAGGGCATCAGGATGATTGGCATTTTGAGCCTGCTCCGCCAAGAGTTGCGCCTGTTCCAAGAGCAGTTGCGACTGAAGTTGCCGCTCAATTTGCAATTGGGTCTCTGTGCCCGGCTTCTGGGCGGCAAAGAGCAGTTGTGCCGTCCCCTTGAGAATCCGTTCCGCCTGCTGAGGATCGGTGACCCCCGGCAATTGCACCAAGAGCTTGTCATCCCCAGCAGTTTGCACCACAGCTTCGGCAACACCCAAGCCATCAATCCGCCGTTGCACCACCCCTTGCACTGCCGCCAGCACTTGGGGCGTAATTTGGGGTACCTTGTCCGTTGTTTGCACCTGCAGCGTCAGTTGGGCACCCCCCCGCAGATCTAAGCCCAGCCGCGCCGGTGTGCGCACAATCACCCACGTGGCGGCCATCAGCAAGACCAAAATGACAATTAACCAGCCGCGATATTTACCCATGGTTAGACCTGTCCCTGCACCAGCTGCTGCACGGCCGCTACAATTTGGGGCGGTTGCACAATTGTGAGATTCTCTAGCGTGCCGTTGTAGGGGGTGGGAATATCTTGGGAGGAAAGGCGGACCACAGGGGCATCCAGTTCGTCAAAGTAGCGTTCCATAATCGAGGCCGAAAGCTCAGCCCCAATGCCACCGGTTTTCATGCACTCTTCGACAATCACCACCCGATGCGTTTTACGAACCGAGGCACCAATTGTCTCAAAGTCCAAAGGCTTTAGGGAAATTAGGTCAATCACTTCGGGGTCGTAGCCCTCTTTTTCAAGGGTTTTCACCGCTTGCAGCACATGGTGGCGCATCCGCGAGTAGGTCAAAATGGTAACATCTTCGCCACTGCGGACAATCTCAGCTTTATTGAGGGGCAGCAGATATTCCTCTTCTGGAATATCCTCCTTGAGGTTGTACAGGAGTACATGCTCAAAGAACAGCACTGGGTTGGGATCACGAATCGCCGATTTGAGCAAGCCCTTGGCGTTGTAGGGGGTTGAGCAGGCAACAATTTTTAATCCGGGGACTGCTTGAAAGTAGGCTTCAAGACGCTGCGAGTGCTCTGCCCCCAATTGCCGGCCAACACCGCCGGGACCGCGAATCACAATCGGAATTTTAAAGTTGCCGCCAGAGGTGTAGCGCAGCATGCCAGCATTGTTGGCGATTTGATTGAAGGCCAAGAGCAAAAAGCCCATGTTCATGCCCTCGACAATGGGACGCAAGCCGGTCATTGCTGCCCCGATCGCCATGCCGGTAAAGCTATTTTCAGCAATGGGGGTATCCAATAGACGCAGTTCACCATACTTTTTGTAGAGGTCTTTGGTGACTTTGTAGGAGCCGCCATAATGTCCCACATCTTCCCCCAGCACAAACACTGTGGGGTCACGCTCCATTTCTTCATCAATGGCAGCACGAAGGGCATTAAACATTAAGGTCTCGGCCATGGTTGCGCGGCATACACTCATTAAGGACTATTTCCTAGGGTAGTTGAAACTGCACCGCTTGCGATCATGCTTATCAGACTCATCATTAAACGCAATCTATTCTCAACTCCCCCTAAAACCTATTGAGCATAGACTAGAGATCAAGGGCGCATTTACTGCCTAATGATTTTCGGAGTACCAAACATGACCACCTTGGCGCGATCGCTCCCCGCTGATACTCGCAGCTTTCAAACCATTCAAACCCACTTGCAGCAGGATCATGTCATTATTCTGCCCATGGCCACGGTCTATAGCTTTGTCGTCAACGGCACGAGTCCAAGGGCGATCGCGAAGCTGCGTCGTCTCAAGCACTTTAGTACGGAACAGCCCTTAGCCATTCTCACCCGGGGCGATCGCGCGGCTGAAGTGGCAGACCTCTCCCAAGAGGCAAAAACCCTGCTGGCTCACTTTCCCTACCCCGTCACTATGATTGTCAAGGGCAAGCCCCACCTAGACCCACAAATTACGCAGGGTTTTGATTGTGTCTATCTCGCTTGTCCCGATCGCTTTATCTACGATCTCGTGGGTGCCTTGCCCTTCTTTTTGGTGGCAGCAACGGTGAAAGTGGGGACGGAACTCATTGTCAGCTTTGAGGACGCCCAAAAATACTATGGCGAGCAAGTGCCGCTGATTGTGGATGGGGGGCGCTGTGCCTATGGACGGCGGGGAACCCTCGTGGACTTCACCCTTGAATACCCAACCATTATGAACTTTGGCCCTGTGTCTGTGGATGACTTGCGACCAATATTGCCCAACATTATTTTGCCGTCACATTTAATGAAATAGATATAATGATTGAGCATTTTCGCGTTAGGGGGGCGTCACTATTTCTCAGCATTGCCAGTCCCTACTGATTACGGGTGTGGATACCGGTGTGGGCAAAACGATGATCACGCGGGCACTGTGGTCTTACGCCCATCGCTATCGTCCCCAAGAACGCTGGGGCATTCTCAAACCAATGCAGAGCGGTACTGCGGTCGAAATCGGAGACGGTGACTACTACTGCCAAACTCTGCCTCTGCAACAAACCGCCAGTGAAGTGTGTCCCCTCAGTTTTGCAGCACCCCTTGCGCCTCCCATTGCCGCTGAGTTGGAACAGCGCACGATTGATTTAGCCCCTGTGTGGCACACCTACCAGCAGCTTCAGCAGCGATTTGATTACCTTTTAGTGGAAGGGATTGGCGGTCTAGGGTCGCCCATGACTTGGGAGTGGACGGTGGCGGACTTGGCAGCCGCTTGGAAGTTGCCCATTGTCTTGGTGGCAACGGTGCGCTTGGGGGCGATCGCCCAAATTGTGGCCAATATTGCCCTTGCACGGCAGTACAAGCTGGACATTCGCGGTCTGATTCTCAACTGTGTCACCCCCTGTAGCGACACGGATATTGTGCAGTGGACACCACCAGAATTTCTCAGCCGTTTTACCCAAGTGCCCGTGCTGGGGGTACTGCCCTGTGGTCAACACTCCAATGAACAGTTGGCGGAAATAGTGGCTGAATGGCCGCTGCATCTGCTTTGGCGTTGAGGACGGCGAGCCGGGAAATTATTTTGAGGCTAATCAAAGCGCATAATAAAAATGATTTAGATTTCATTGACACGTCGATCGCTGCAACTGACCTATGCTAAAGCTCTATGGTGGTGCTAAATCCCGCGCCAGTATTGTTCGCTGGTATTTAGAAGAATTGGGAATTCCCTATGAATTTGTGCTGATGGATCTACAAGCCGGGGAGCAACATCAGCCCGACTTTCTCAAACTCAACCCCATGGGTAAAGTGCCTGTGATTGTTGATGGGGATGTCGTGCTCTGGGAATCGGGGGCGATTTTGCTTTATCTTGCCCAAGTTCACGGTAAATTACCCAAGGATGCGGCTGCCGCTGCCCAAGTTTATCAGTGGGTGCTGTTTGCCAATTCCACCTTGACACAGGCAATGTTTCCGCCTGAAACGCGCGATCGCCAGCTGCCGCGACTACTCAAAGGCATTGAGACCGCCCTCATGGGGCAATCCTACATTCTCGGCAATGACTTTTCCGTTGCCGATGTCGCCCTCGGGTCAGTGCTGGCCTATCTACAGATGCTCTTTCAGGTGGATTTGAGTCCCTATCCTGCAGTGGCGGACTACGTGGCTCGCTTGCAACAACGGCCTGCATTCCAGAAAGGCTTACTGGGGGCTGGGGTATGAATGTGATCTTTCGTGAGGTCGATCCCTTTGATTTATGGATTTGGGTGGAATTTGCCGCACCGCCTTCATCCGTTGAGCAGCAGTACCTTGAGGAAGTGTTTAACTCGTGGTTTTTCCTCGGGAAGCTGGGGGGATTCAATGCTGAGAATCTCCAAGTCCAGGAAACGGGGTTAGACCTCAGTTACCTAGAGTACGATCGCGCCCAAGCCGACAGTTCGATGATGGCCGTGATGCACAATATGGGCGAGTTTGAATACAACGATCGCTGGGCACGCTGCTGGTTTGACTTGGGCACCAGTGACGCTTTAGCCTTGGATGTCCTGATTAATGCCCTCAATCAATTCAGTGAGGACTATGTACCCTTAAAAACGCTTGTCATTGGCGGTGACAACCCCGAATGGCCGATCGCCACCAGTGAACAGCGGGAAATGATTGAACAATCGGCGTGGAACTAAGTGCGCGGCGTCTTGCCCTCGATGCCCTAGAACGGGTGGCCAAGGGAGCCTATGCCGATGTGGCACTTCATCAGGTGTTGCAGCAGCGGTCTCTCAAGGAAGGCGATCGCGCCCTGATCACTGAACTGGTCTATGGGACTATCCGCCAACAGCGCACCCTAGATACCCTTGTTCAGGGGTTTTGTCAGCAACTGCCGCCCTTGAAGGTACAGTTAGTGTTGCGCCTTGGCCTCTACCAATTGCGCTATCTGGATCGCGTTCCCCCCCATGCTGCCGTGGACACCAGTGTTGAACTGGTCAAAGAGATGGGTTTAGGCGGCTTTGCCAAACTGGTGAATGGGGTCTTGCGCCGTTACAGCCGCTCCACCACCGATCCCCTTGAGGCTCTCATTGCTCCCCTGCCCTTGGTCTCCCAACTGGGATGTCGCTATAGCTTTCCCGATGAGCTGATTGCATCTTGGTTGGAGCGTTTAGGACAACAGGAGTGTATTGCCCTCTGTCAGTGGTTTAATCATCCCCCCCGCCTTGATCTGCGCCTCAATCCATTGCGGACAACGACTAACCAACTGATGGCTGACTTTGCGGCGGCAGGCTGTGGCGTCAAACCGATTCCCGACTTGCCCCAAGGACTCGTCCTGCCCCACTGTGGCCAACCCATGCAGTCACTCCCTAGTTATGCCGCAGGCCACTGGTCAGTTCAGGATCGGGCAGCGCAGTGGGTCAGTCATTTGCTGGCTCCGCAGCCCGGTGAAGTCGTGATTGATGCCTGTGCAGCCCCGGGGGGTAAAACCACGCATATTGCTGAGTTGATGGCTGACCAAGGCCGCGTCATTGCCTGCGATCGCACCCCCAGTCGCCTGCGGAAGTTGGCGCAAAATCGCGATCGCCTCGGCCTGAAGAGTATTGAAATTCACACCCTTGATAGTTCAACAGCAGGGGATTTTGCAGCGATGGGCGATCGCGTTCTTTTAGATGTGCCCTGCTCCGGTACAGGTACCCTCCACCGCCATGCCGATAGCCGCTGGCAACCCCTGAGAACACGCTTGGCTGAACTAGTGCCCCTGCAAGCTCAACTCTTAGCCAATGTTTGCCAGTGGGTGAAACCCCAAGGTTTGCTTGTCTATGCCACCTGTAGCCTAGAACCTGCCGAAAATGAAGCCCAGATTCAACACTTTTTAGCTCACCATCCCCAGTGGCACATTGAGCCGCCACCCCCAACCTTTCCCCTCAAAGCTACCCCCGAAGGCTGGATCACCGTGTGGCCGCAACGGCACGATATGGATGGCTTTTTTATGGTGCGGTTGCGACGCGGTAGCTAAGCCCCAAGGCCACCAAAATTAAAAGACCTACCCCCATCAGGCCAGCGATCGGGTTGCCATTGATGCCGGTTAGCCACTCTGGCGCTACCCCCGTATAGCTCACCAATTTGCCCACGTTGACACCAAAATAAGCCCAGACCAAGCCACCGTGGAGTCCCATGGGAAAGCCCAATCGTCCGCCAAAGATCCATTTACTCAAACCAAGAATCCAGCCCAACAGTGCCAAGCCGAAAAACTGCGGCCATGTGGCCAAAATGACCTCCAAGGGATGCAGATAGTGCAACGCGGCAAAGATCAGGCCATTGAGCACCAAGGCAAACCATGGTTGGTACTCTAGCTCTAGCTCCTGCAACAGCCAGCCGCGAAACAGCAATTCCTCAGCAAAGCCCACAGCAACACCGGTGAGGACGCCATCCAACAGCAGTAGCCCAAAGCGATCCGGTAGCCCCTGCCACGTTATCCAGCCCAAGAGTCCTTCGATGAGAAATAGCAGGGCAACCAAAAACACCCCCGCCAGCCAGCCCAGCAGGGTATCCCGCCCAAAGTTCCACCCCCCCTTAAGGCCATAAAACACTAGGGGCGATCGCTGTTGGTGTACCCGCCGTCCCCAGACTCGCAGCAAGAGAATAAAGATGAGGTACAACAGCCCCATATTGACAAAGCTGGCAGCACCGCCCTCTCCCCAGAGAAAATAGATGCTCAAACCGATGGGCAGCCACAGCAGCACCAGCGTTAGGGCAAAACTAACGATGCGAATCCAGAAGGGACGGCGGATCATTTGCCGCCAAAATTGAGCGAAAATTGGCCTATTCAGTCGGTTCAATGGTACTCGTCAGCCCTGCCATTTTCAGGCCTTCACAATAAAATTCAGCATGCTCAAGGGCACAGGTGATCACCAAGGCCACCCCCGTCAGGTGCGCCTCCATCATGATATCCACGGCTTGGGGTTGGGTGAGGCTCGGCACCGTCTTCAGCAATACCTCCACCACATACTCCATGGAATTGACATTGTCATTGTGAAGGAGCACACGATAGCGGGGCGCCAACTTGCGAACGGTTGCTGGTTTTTCAATGGTTTGCACTGACATTGTTGGCCATGCCTCCATTCAGTGGACATTCAGTATCAGGAATTCAGCAAATATGATTAAGATTTTAGCAAACGGATCAAACTTGACCACTTGCCGATTCCGGACGCAACAGTGGGAAAGCAATCACATCGCGAATACTGGGGGAATCCGTCAGCAACATCACCAAGCGGTCAATACCAATCCCTAGGCCTCCTGTGGGTGGCATTCCATGCTCTAGAGCTGTGAGGAAATCTTCATCAACACTGTGGGCTTCCAAATCCCCAGCCGCTTTGCGCCGTGCCTGTTCCTCCAAGCGTTGCCGTTGATCCAATGGATCCGTTAACTCCGAAAAACTATTGGCGTGTTCGCGACCAACGATAAATAATTCAAATCGCTCCACCAGTCCCGGTTGGCTGCGGTGGGGCTTGGCCAAGGGGGAAATCTCCACAGGATAGTCAAGAACAAAGGTGGGTTGAATCAATGTCGATTCAACAGTCTGCTCAAACACTTCGTTAAGCACTCGGCCAATCGTGTCACAGGCGTCTAAGTCTTTTACCCCTGCTTTTTGGGCTGCTTTCTTCGCCGCTGCTAGATCGCACAATTGGCGAAAATCAATCCCAGTGGCTTGCAACACTGCATCGTGCATGGTCACCCGTCGCCATGGGGGCGTCAGATCAATCGTTTCCCCTTGATAAGTCATCTTGAGCGTGCCCAACACCTCCATCGCTGCTGTGGTGATGATTGCCTCCGTCAGCGTCATCATATCGTTGTAGTCGGCGTAGGCCTGATAGACCTCAATGGACGTAAATTCAGGGTTGTGCTTGGTTGAGATGCCCTCATTGCGAAAGATGCGCCCCAGTTCATAGACCTTCTCAAAACCACCGACAATCAGGCGCTTCAGGTGCAGTTCTGTGGCAATGCGCAAATAAAGCTGCATCTCCAGCGTGTTGTGATAGGTAATGAAAGGACGAGCCTCGGCTCCCCCGGCTTCCGCCTGTAGCACCGGCGTTTCAATTTCAATAAAGCCTTGTTCATTGAGGTAGCGGCGAATGGCGGCGGTGATCAGTGCTCGCTTGCGGAACGTATCGCGTACGTGGGGGTTGACAATGAGATCCACATAGCGCTGACGATAGCGTTTTTCCACATCCGTGAGGCCGTGCCACTTGTCCGGCAGAGGCAGCAATGACTTCGTGAGCATGGTGTAGGATTCCACCACAACCGAGAGTTCACCCTTTTCTGTGCGCTTGAGGGTGCCCACAGCGCCAAGGATATCGCCGACATCCGTCAGGTGTTTCAAATCGGCAAAGGCGGCTTCCCCCATGCCTTGGCTAATGGTTTGCTTATCGAGGTAAAGCTGAATTGTGCCGCTGTCGTCCTGAAGTGTAAAAAAGGCCAGCTTGCCAAAGACGCGCCGCGCCATAATCCGACCGGCGACACTGACGCGATCGCCCACCGCTTCGCCAGCGGCCAAGTGAGCATATTTTTCTTGCAGAACTGCTGCAGTATGGGTGCGCTCCCAACGATAGGCATAGGGGTTCATGCCCTGTGCTTGCAGTGTTTTGGCTTTCTCAATCCGTGTTGCCCGAATTTCGGCTCCCGTTGCCCCCACGTCGGCCATATTGGTAGAAACTCTCCACGATTAGCAAACCTTAACCTTCTCATTGTACGCTCTGGAATCGGTACCAACGCTGCTAAAGGGGAATCGAGTACAGTGGATGCTAGTGCAACCGACAACGTAGAACAAACGGCTATGACCCCTGCGAAGTCCCCTCGCCGTAAAACTCCCGAACCCATTGATCTGCATGATCCGCAGTACTACTTCAACCGCTCCCTGAGTTGGCTGGAATTTAATAAGCGGGTACTCCACGAGGCCTATGACCCCCGCACACCGCTCCTAGAGCGGCTGAAATTTATGGCCATTTTCAGTTCCAACTTAGATGAATTTTTCATGGTGCGGGTGGCGGGTTTGAAGCAGCAAGTGGAAAGTGGCATTGTTCAAGGGGGAGCCGATGGCATGCCCCCAGCGGAGCAATTACAAGCAGTGCGGCAATATCTGCTACCAATCGTTACTGAGCAACACCGCTATTTCGACCAAGAATTGCGTGCTCTCTTGGCCAAGGAAGCCATTTTTCTCACCCGCTTTAATGAGTTGACCCCTGAGCAGCAGGCCTACCTCAACGACTACTTCCAAGCGCAAGTTTTTCCGGTGCTCACCCCCTTAGCAGTCGATCCGGCGCACCCCTTTCCCTATATCTCTAGCCTCAGCCTCAACCTTGCGGTTCTGATCCGTGATCCCGAATCTGGCCAAGAGCGACTGGCACGGGTGAAGGTACCGAATCGGTTTCCGCGCTTTGTTGCCCTGCCCCAACATTTGCACTCGCCTCAAGGTGCCCATTGGCTAGGCGTTCCCCTCGAAGAAATGATTGCCCACAACCTCAGTGCCCTCTTTCCGGGGATGGAGATTCAGGCCTACTTTGCCTTTCGCATTACCCGTAGTGCTGACCTCGAACTAGAAACGGACAAGGCGGATGATTTACTGATTGCCATTGAGCAGGAAATTCGTAAACGGCGCTTCGGCTCTGTGGTGCGTCTAGAGGTGCAGCGGGGCATTCCACCGCTTCTGAGGCAAACCCTGATGGAAGAGATGGATCTTGAGGAGATTGATGTCTATGAACTGGATGGTCTGTTGTGCCTCAATGATTTGTTTGCCTTTATGAGCTTGCCCCTGCCCCACTTGAAGGATTCGGAATGGCACCCCCAAGTGCCTCCCCGTTTTCAGCGGGTGGAAGAGCGGGAGTCAATGTTTGACACCACCAGTGAGATTACAACTTTGGGCACCGACTACTGGGAAGCCGTGGCCAATGAACTATTTAGCCTGATTCGGGAGGGAGATATTCTGGTGCACCACCCCTACCATTCCTTTGCGGCAACGGTGCAGCGCTTTATCACCTTGGCGGCCCACGATCCCCAGGTGCTGGCGATTAAAATGACCCTCTATCGCACCTCAGGGGACTCGCCGATTGTCAGTGCCCTGATTAAAGCCGCAGAGAATGGCAAACAGGTGGCGGTCTTGGTGGAACTGAAGGCGCGCTTTGACGAGGAGAACAATATCCTCTGGGCACGGAAGCTGGAAAAAGTGGGCGTCCACGTGGTCTATGGCGTACCGGGTCTCAAGACCCACACAAAAACGGTTTTGGTTGTGCGCCAAGAGGCGGGGCAAATTCGTCGCTATGTCCACATTGGCACGGGCAATTACAATCCCAAAACTGCTGGCCTCTATGAGGACCTAGGGCTGTTTTCCTGCCGTGACGAGTTAGGAGCGGATCTCTCGGAACTCTTTAATGTGCTCACGGGCTATTCCCGCCAACGGGATTATCGCCAGCTTCTCGTTGCCCCGGTTACAATGCGCGATCGCACGCTGCAATTGATTTACCGTGAGATTGAACACGCCCGCAATGGTCACCCCGGCCGAATTATTGCCAAGATGAATGCGATCACAGATACGCAGGTGATTCGTGCCCTCTATGAGGCGTCCCAAGCAGGGGTAGAAATTGATCTAATTATTCGTGGCATGTGCTGTCTGCGGCCGGGGGTACCGGGGGTGAGCGATCGCATTCGGGTGATTAGTATCATTGGCCGCTTTTTGGAGCACTCACGGATTTTCTACTTTGGCAACAATGGCGAGCCAGAGTACTACATTGGCAGTGCCGACTGGCGATCGCGCAACTTAGACCGCCGCGTTGAAGCCATTACCCCCATTCAAGATCCAACCATTCAACTGGAACTCAAAGAGCTGCTGGAAATTATGTTGGCAGACAATCGCCAAGCGTGGGAGCTGCAACCCGATGGCACCTACCAGCAACGACAGCCAGCCTCCGGCGAACCCGAACGCGGTACCCACCGTGTTTTAATGGCACGTACCCTCAAGGAAGTAGAAGCGAGCCGCTAGCTAGCGCCTGCATACCCTTGCGCCATGGCTCGAAAGTCTGGACTGTTTTGCAGGAGTTCTTGGTAGCTCCCGACAGCCGCCACTTGGCCATTGGCCATTAGGTACAGGCGATCGCACGCCATGACAGTGCTGAGGCGGTGGGCAATCATAATAATGGTTTTTGCACCACTAAGGGCTTGAATCGCATCCATCACTCCCGCTTCCGTTTGATTGTCAAGAGCCGCTGTTGCTTCATCCATAATGAGCACTGAGGGGTTGTGGTAAAGGGCGCGGGCAATGCCAATTCGCTGGCGCTGTCCTCCCGAAAGGCGCACCCCCCGTTCACCCACAACGGTATCTAGTCCCTCAGGCAGAGTACGGACAAACGTGGATAACTGAGCCGCTTCTACCGCCGCCCACAAAGCCGTTTCATCAATGGCCTCTGCCGGTAAGCCAAAGGCAATGTTGTGGCGCAGCGTGTCATCGGAAAGATAAATGGTTTGGGGAATATAGCCAATCTGCCGTTGCCATTGGGCAAGGTTGTGGTAAATACTCTCACCATCCACACGAATATCCCCTTGAGAAGGTTCTAGGAGTCCCAAAATTAGATCGACAATCGTGGTTTTCCCTGCCCCTGAGGCTCCAACGAAGCCAACCATTTCCCCCTGTTTGATAGTCAGAGAAACCCCACAGAGGGCTGGCCGAGGGGCATTGGGATAGGTGTAGTGCAGATCAATTAGTTCGAGGCGATCCTGAAAAATTGGCTCTGCTGCTGCAGCAGCGGTAGAGGGAGCCTGCAACATTCTGGCTTCTAAAAGATCGTCATACAACAAATCAACAGAAGCAGAATAGTAAATAACGGAGTTAAGGTTGTTGGTTAAGCGAGTTGCCGATGGCAACAGACGAAACGCTGCAGCTGCAAATAGAGAAATTAGCGGCAGAACTTGTGCCACGTTGCCCCGCTGAAGCAAGTTGAGGATAACAATAAGAATAATTGTGAGAACAGCTAACGTTTCAAAATAAGCACGGGGTAACTGCTGAATAAACTGCAAAACTAAGTTTGCTTTGCGGTCTTCAGTCATGTTTTCAGCATAGGTCTTCAGGAATTGCTGCTCGCGACCTAGGACTTTCGCTTCTTTGATGCCGCCCAAACTCTCACTAATACTTTGGATCGATTTTTGAGCATAATCAATGCGACGTTGACCCACTTCCTTGAGCTTATGGCGAAAGGCTTGAAAGAAAAGCAAGGATAGAGTTGAGATTAGGATAATAACCAAGATTGAGATGAGAGGGTTACTCCAAATAATGACTGAAAATATGGCAAAAACAATTAGAGATTCAGAAAAAATAACTAATAAAGGCAGGAGATACAAATTAAAAACATTATTTATTTCAGTATTTACATTCTGGATTAGTTTAGCAGTATTGTTTTGTAGGTGAAATGTGTAGGGTTTGTAGAGATAGGATTGCAATAATAAACTTGAGAACTTGCGGTACTTACTGTTCAGAAACTCCAACTGAAGATAGGTGCTCAAGGCAATAAACAGGTTCTTGCCCACATATAAAAGCCCTAGAGCAGCACTGAGGATCAATAGCCACTGGGATTGCTCTGCAGGGGTTAGAGGAACCTCTCGCCAAAATAGGAGGGCGTTTAAGCGTTCCGGTTTTTCGACGACAGCAATAAAGGGCAGCACCAAACCCACCCCCAAGGCTTCCCAAATACTGCCAATGAGCATCAAGACACCAATGCCTGCCAGTTGCCAGCGATCGCCCCGATCCAGTAGTCGCCAAATTTTGCCAAGGGAGCGCAGTGCAGGGTGCTTTAACATTCCGTTTTAGGGGTAACAACGCCTTGATCTTAGGCTACTTATGCCCAAGTCGTGCTTCCCAAATCTGGCGGAATATCTTGCCAGCGACCTTGACCGACAGCCCGAACCGCTTCCCGCAAATCCACTGCTTTGGTATAAAGTGCCTTACCGACGATCACCCCCGATAACCCTTGGGGACTGAGGGCAAAGAGACTGAGAATATCTGTGAGGGAACCCACGCCACCCGATGCAATGACCGGGCGATCGGTTGCCGCCAATAACTGCCGCAGTGCTGGAATATTCGGCCCTTGGAGAGTGCCATCCCGCTGAATATCGGTGTAAACCAACCCTGCTACCCCCATTGTTGCCATTTTTTGGGCAAGATCGGTGGCCAAGATCGTTGAGGTGTCTAGCCAACCCCGCGTTGCCACATAGCCATCGCGAGCATCCAGCCCTACCCAAATGCGTCCGGGGTATTCTGCGGCCAAACTGGCCACTAGCTCTGGATCCTCAAGAGCCACGGTACCCAAAATGGCACGATTGACACCTTGGAGAAAGAGATCAGCCACTGCTTGGCGCGATCGCAAGCCACCCCCCACCTGCACAGGAATTTCAAGGGAGGCGACGATCTTGGCAATCAGATCATAATTTCGCGGTTCGCCCGTTTTGGCTGCATCTAGGTCAACGACATGCAAGCGGGGAGCACCCAACCGCTGCCAGTAGAGGGCAACTTTTAGAGGATCATCATGAAAAACCTTGACCTTACCATAGTCCCCTTGCACTAGGCGCACACATTTGCCGTCAAGTAAATCAATGGCGGGGATAACATCCATTGGCGTCAGAAATCCTTAATTGAAAAATTGAAAATTTGAGCGTAACTCCCATCCTAGCAGTCACAAGGGGTGAAGCGCATCGGAGGATTGCTAACATAGTCCCCTTCGTTCCTGAATTGACAAGAGCCACCCATTGAAGGCCGCGCCCTGTCTAAATTCCTGTGGCGATCGCGTGATTATGCAACAGATTTAATGGGATTCCGTTTGAACATGTCCCCCAGATCCTCGTGCAGCAGGTGGGGAAACCTTCATAGGTGGACAGAAAATTCAGGCTGCATTTCCTCGAGCCTTGGGAATTTGAGTGCTGCTCACCAGTCACGGTAAGCTAACAAAAAAAGGATTTGCTTGGGGTACAAGGACATGGCTGTTGCTGCCGCCATTATTCTCTTGTTGTTGAGTGGCTGGGTGAATGACCATCCGTGGGGATGGCTGCTGATTCTTGGTCTAGGGTTGGGCTATTGGTACTGGCGGCGATCGCCCGCTGCGCCAAACCCGGCTCCCCCTCAACCTTCTCTGCATCCTCAATTACTGGAAAAGCAACTGGCAGACACGCGGAACCTTTTGCAGGAACTTCCCATAGAGCGCCAAGCCTCCCTACAATCAGCCCACAGCCAACTCCAACAGCGGTTAGATAGCCCAACGGTTGAGGTGTGTGTTCTCGGGCAATCGGCCTATGCTCTCAATCGGGTGTACAATGCCGTCGCTACCCTACCCCTCGATAGCTGTACGTTTCAGCAGCAAACATTGGCAACGGTGCCCCAGGCAGACTTAGTGCTTTTGACCGTAACGGGTGCCCTTACCGCCAGTGAGTTTGAGATGCTGCGGGTATTGCAAGCAAGCCATTATCACGTTCTTGTGGTGTGGTATCCAGAAATGGTGCAGGAGCGCGATCGCCCGAAGGGCGCGCTTTGCGATCGCGTGGCAGTGCATTTACAGCAGCAACTGCAACAACTCCAGATTGGACAAGATCAACTCATTCCCTTTACACCCCACAATCCCCAAGAACTCACCTCCGCAGTGCTGCACTGTCTCACCCAACAGCGAGCGAATCTGGTCTTAGCCGGCACCTATCGCCGTGCCCAACAACTCCATCAACAGGCGCAATCCGCCCTCAACCAGTATCGCCAAGAACGAGCCACCCCGATCATTGAACGCTACCAATGGCTGGCAGCGGCGGCAACGGCAGTGAATCCTCTTCCGCTTCTGGATCTCGTCATGGCCGGGGGGCTATTGGTGCGCCTCACGTGGGATCTCGGTCAAATCTACCAACGCTCCTTTCGCTTGGCGGATGCTGAACCCCTTGCCAAGGAGCTATTGCGGCTAATGGTGCAGTTGGGGGCTGTGGAACTGGGCACCCAATCCCTAGGACAGTGGCTCAAGGGCAATTCCCTCACCTATTTGGCAGGGAGCTGTTTACAGGGGGCAACGGCAGCCTATGTGTTGCGCTTGAGTGGCTTGAGTTTGATCCATTACTTTGAGACTGCTCCCCAAGCAAAATCTCTGCCCTTGGTGACTCGATTGCAGCAAAGCCTTCAGTGGGCACAGCAACAGGTGGGACGCTCTCCCTTGCAAACCCTAGGACAGTCTCTTGCCTTGCCGTCGGCCTAGCCAGTAACGCAGGAGTTGAGCGGCAAAAAGCACAACAAATGCGGGATTGTTCAGCAGATAGCGTTGCCAGAGGCGGCGGGGTTCTTGCAGGAGTCGAAAGAGCCACTCCAGACCGATCGCCATCATCCAGCGAGGCGCTTGCGCCACAACGCCACTGTGAAAATTAAAGGCCGCTCCCACACCCACCAAGACAATCGGCAGAAAAGGGCTTTGGCGAGCCATCCACTCCTCCTGCTTGGGACAGCCAAGGCTGACAAAAACCAGATCAGCACCGCTATCAAGAATGCGCTGGCGATCGCTGGCCTCCTCCTCAGGGGTCAAGGGACGAAAGGGAGGCGCGTAGGCACCCACAAACTGCATTTTGGGAAAGCGCTCTCGCAGATTTCGTTGCAGCCGCTCTAACACGAGGGGTGCACTGCCATAGAGGAAAATACGCCAGCCTTCCTCTTGGGCGCGATCGCACAACGCCAGCATCAAATCCGGTCCATAGACCCGCTCTGCTTGCGGAAAGTCCAAGAGCCGTAAGCCCCACACCAAGGGCATGCCGTCAGAGGTCACCAGTTGGGCACCATTCACCACCCGTTGAAAGGGCGATCGCCACACCCCCGTCATCACCACATGAACATTCGCGGCAACCACATAGCCCCCCTTGCCTTGAGCAATCCACTCAGCGATTAGATCACAGGCTTGGTTGTAGGTGGTGACATCAATCCGTGTCCCTAAAATGTGCGCCGACTCCACGCTGGGGCTACTCCGCATGTTTCACTTGATTCCAGCGTAGGACATTGGTTGCAGAACCGAAGTGAACATCCGACAATGCAAAGCAGATGTCATGTTGTGCCCTGCGGAATGAATTTAGAAGAGTGCTATCGCATTCTGGAGTTGCCACAAGGGGCGTCCTTAGCTCAAGTGAAATCCGCCTACCGACGGCTAGCACGACGCTATCATCCCGATGTCAACCCCGGCGATCGCACTGCCCATGAGAAGTTTATTCTCCTCCAACAGGCCTATGAAAAATTAGTACGAGGACTGCCCACCTTTCGGCCTACCCCTGTTAAATCAGAACCCCAATCTCGCCCACCGCAGCCACCGCCGCCTCTCTCTGCCTTTGAGATTGAACTGAAGCACGCTAGCTATCGCCAACTTCAGGAATTTCTCAAATATCGCTGCTATCAACGTGCCATATCCCTTGTGGAAGGGTTGGCCAGTCGGCTGCCTCAAGATGCCGAAGTGCGCCAGTGGCAAGCCGTCACCTATCAGTGCTGGGCGAGGCAACTCATTCGCGATCGCCAGCCCCAAGCGGCACGGGAATACCTACATCGGGCGCTGAAAGCCGATCCGGATAACCGACTCCTTTGGCAAGAAGCGGAAAAGGACTTTCGTACCCTTGAGCGCCTCTACGGCAAAGAAATCTAAGTCCAATCCTCCCGTTTATTGCTGCCCAGCTTGTAAACACCGCCGCGAGCGTGAATGGCACGGGTACGCTCAAACAGTTCTTCCTCCGTGAGTTGCCATTTTTCTAGCAGCTCTGCCATTAACTTCTTATTGGTTTCGGCACCGGGGAAGCCATCATAGCGAATCAGCAATCGCCCCAATTCCGCCAAGTTGTAATCACTGATGCCCTCTTGTCCCAAGCGCTCGAGGACTAAGCGATCTTGGGCTTCGCGGGGATGTTGTAGGTTCTGGGAGTTTGTCATTTTACCCTCCAAGATTTATTGATGAAACTTTAACGGCTAGTTTTGCGATAGCGATTCCCCGGCTGCTGCTCGACCCAACCCGTTAGCTCCAAGTGCATTAGTTCTGCCATCACCACCCCTGTTTCCAAGGGTACGCGCTGCACAATGTCATCAAAGGCAACACTATTGCTGCCTTGGCTCAGTTGTTGAATCGCCTCGAGAATCTGTTGCTGGGGGGGCGATAGCGTTGGGGGTGGGGCTGAGAAGGGTGTTGGATCGAGGGGGGGTGTATGCCCCAATTGTTCGAGGAGAGCTTCTTCTCCCAAGATAATCTGTGCCCCTTGATTCACCAGACTCAGGGCACCCTTGGCACGGTGGTTATCGAGATGCCCCGGCAGCACATAGACATCACGACCATACTCGGCAGCATAGCGAGCAGTGATCAGGGCACCGGATTTGTAGGGAGCCTCTGCAATAATCACCGCACGGCACAGACCAGCAATGATGCGGTTGCGACGGGGAAATTGGGGGCGATCGGCACCCACGCCCCTAGGATACTCGCTCAAGAATCCCCCGCGTTCACGAATCTGGTAATAAAGCGAACGATTTTCTGGTGGGTAGATCATATCCACACCCGTGGCTAAGACGGCCAGTGTGGCACCTCCAGCTTCTAAAGAGCCACGATGCGCCGCGCCATCAATGCCTGCGGCCATGCCGGAAACAACAATAAACCCAGCTTGGGCAAGGGCATACCCCAGCTTGTGCGCCCAACGCTGCGCATATTCTGAAGGATCACGGGTGCCGACAATGGCAACAGTTGGTGTGGGTTGACTGAGAATTTCTAAAATGCGAGTCCCGCCATAGTAGAGCAAGGGCGGCGGATCGGGAATTTCGCGCAGCAGTGGTGGATAGCGAGGGTCACTCAGCACCCAATGGTGGGGATTTTGCTGGCAGTGGTGCTCGTAGAGAGCTAGGGGTTGGCACTGCTGACGATAGTGGGCGATCGCCCCTTGGAGTTTGGCACCAATCCCCTCTACTTTTCCTAAGGTTTCTACGGAGGCTTCCCAAGCAGTTTTCAAATCGCCAAAGTGCTGCCAGAGGCGTTTGAGTAACACCGAGCCAAGGCCGGGTACCTGTGACCAACTGTACCAATAGGCAGCATCAGCGGGAACCAAGGGCGCTTAGTAGGCTTCCTGCAACTCGTAGAAGTCAGGGGTGATGTAGTCTTTGCGCAGCGGCCAGCCCACCCAATCCTCGGGCATAAGGATGCGCTTCAAATTTGGGTGCCCCTCATAGACAATGCCAAACATATCGTAGGATTCCCGCTCTTGCCAGTCGGCGGTTTTCCAAATCCAATAGACGGAAGGCACACGGGCATCATCCCGAGGGACAAAGACTTTAATCCGCACCTCTGGGGGGCGATCGGCATTATCACTGAGCTTGATCAGGTGGTATGTGCTCACCAAGTCTTGGCCGGGACCCGAATCATAGGCGGCTTGGCACTGCAAATAGTTAAAGCCGTCGGCATAGAGGGCTTGGCACACCGCCAGCAGGCGATCGCGATCCACTTTGATGATTTCTACGCCAGAGGCATCGGTACCGAGGGATTCCACACTCAGGTTTTGAGACTGGAGAAGGCGGTATACAGGGCCAGCTTCAACAATGGGGGCTTCGGGGGTGTCACTCATGTTCGCTGCTCCAACCTAAAGGCAATCAACTCACTCAAGACCATTCGAGGGCACGTTTGCGCCACGCATAAACTAGAGCCACGACCAGAATGGCAATGAAAATCAAGGCTTCAATAAAGGCCAGTAAGCCCAACTGATGGAAGGCCACCGCCCAAGGATATAAAAAGACCGTTTCCACATCAAAAATGACAAAGACGAGGGCAAACATGTAGTAGCGCACATTGAACTGAATCCACGCGCCACCAATGGGTTCCATCCCCGATTCGTAGGTCGTCAAGCGGATCATCCGCCCGGATTTGGGACGCAATAGCGCAGAGGCAGCTAAAGCTAGTACGGGTACCAGACCACAGATAATCAAAAAGCCAAGAAAATACTCGTAACCACTGAGAACAAACACGGTTGCAGTGTCCCTCGATCTTGGAATTGCTACCATTTTGACACACTCCCCTAGCGATCGCTAGGCTAGGGATCAATAGAAAAAACTAAATTGCCCTATAGCGAATCATTAGCGATGTCCCAACCCACTGTCCTCTGTGCTGGCGAAGTCCTCTTTGACTGTTTAGAAGTGCCCCCTGATCCCCCGCAGTGTTTTCTGGGGGGTGCCCCGGCCAATGTGGCCTGTGGTTTGGTGAAGTTGGGGGTGAGTGCGGCCTTTTTGGGGGCTGTGGGGGACGATGCCTTAGGGGAGCAAGCCTGTGCCGAATTAGCCGCTTTGGGCGTCAATATCGAAGCGGTCGAGCGGGTCGCTGGGGTGCCGACGCGGCAAGTGCGCGTTCAATTGGTGGGGGGCGATCGCCAGTTTGTGGGATTTGCGCCAGCGGGAACTTCTGTCTTTGCCGATATGCAGTTCTCTGGCCAGCAAGTCTCGCCATCGTTCCTAGCTGGGGCACAATTTTTCGTCACCGGCACGCTCGGACTAGCCAGTGAACCCACCGCCACCACCATTGAACATCTAGTCCAGCAACTGCGGCAAAACGGTGCCTTTATTCTCATTGATGCCAACTGGCGACCGATCTTTTGGCGGGATGCGAGTGCTGCTCCTGAACGCATTCGTCCTTTTTTAGCACAGGCGCATTTCCTGAAACTGGCCAAGGAAGAGGCGGAATTATTTTTCTCTGACAGTGATCCCCAAGTTGTCTATCGTGCCCTTTGGGGGACGGCACCTGACCATGCTGTGGTCATTACTGACGGAGATCAAACTATTCACTACTGCTGGCACGGAAATCAAGGGGAATTACAACCACCCGCCATGCCCGTTGTGGATACCACTGGTGCCGGCGATGGCTTTGTTGCGGGTTGGATTGCCCAGTTATTACAGGGCAGCCCGGAAATCTACCGTGACCCCCAATGGCAGGCTGCTTGTTTAGAATTTGCCACGGTGGTGGGGGCGCTCGTGACGACAAAACGGGGGGCGATCGCTGGTCAACCCACCCTTGCTGAGGTCACTCAATGGCTTCGGGATCATCCTCAAAGAAAAATACGGACGCACTCACCGCCCTAGCAGTGGTTGATGGGCTTGTCGCGATCGCTGGCTGATGTTCACGGCTAGGGATGGCTGCCGCCAAGGGACAGGCCCGCCAAAACCCCCGCACCGGCACATTCAGTTTTTCACAGGTACCACCACGCCGCCCTTCGGAATAATAGAAGCGGCAAAAGCGGCAAGTTGTGGGAGTGAGAATTGGGCTGTCCATCGCGGGGATCAACTCCGAAGTAAAATCTTTAGGCTCTCTACCTTCCATCCTATGAAATTGTCCTCAGCGACTTTTGCAGTGATCACAGGGTCAAAGAGGCCTAGGAAGCAGGTTTTAGCGATCCCCAGTGGTCAAAAGTGCTTTTAGATTCTTTTCATACTCCCGCAACACTCCGTAATAATACGGACATCAATTGTAGGAAAAGTGAAAAAAAGGTTACGCCCGCAGACGCAACCCATGGAGATCAGTATATTTTTAAGCCGCAGAGGAAATTAACGCACCGCCGCCGTCGTGGGTGCCTTGGCGGGGATCAAGAACAACTTGATCATTTGCCACACATTCGAGAGATAGAGGGGAAGTTTCTTCAGAAAACCGCCATTTTGCTTGCTAATTTCTGTCAGCTTGGCATTGTTTTCGACACACCGCTCTAACCGCTGATAAAATTCTGGATGATCGACATCGAGAATCACCGGAAAAACACGGCCTGCGGTTTCATTGGTTTTGGCAATCACCTCACGATCATACTCGCGGGCATCCAAGCCAATCGCAGCATAGAACTTCGCCCGTTGCAAATCGTTGAGGTACATTGTGGCAAAGACCGAGAGCAGGAAGAAGCGGCACCACAGTTTTGGTGGCAGCCAGCAGACCATGAAGTAGCGTGCCCATTTCTTACCAGAGAGGGACAGGGGAATTTCCTTAATCTTTTGCCAGAAGGTGCGCGGCCGATCGAGCATTTGCGGCTGGGCACGCATCACGGCGTCAAAGAAGTCACCGTGGCGGTTTTCGTCTTGGCACCAGTTCTCAAAGAAGCGGAAGATGGGGTAGATGCGATGTTCGGGGTGCTTCTCCAGATGGCGATAGATCGTAATGTAGCGCCAGTAACCAATTTTCTCGGAGAGGTAGGTGGCGTAGAAGATGAATTCCGGTTCAAAGTAGGTGTAACTGCGGTGCTGCGTCAAAAAGCCAAGATCCAGCGATAGGTTAAAGTCGGCCATCGCTTTATTCAAGAAGCCAGCGTGGCGGGCTTCATCGCGAGACATCAGGGCAAAGCATTCTGCCAATAGGGGGTTGCGATCCTTGAGCTTGCGGCTGAGTTCTTTGTAGAGGAGAAAGCCAGAAAATTCCGCTGTGCAGGAGCGCTCCAAAAATTCAATAAATAACTGGCGGGTTTCGCCATCAATGTGATCCCAAGACTGTTCAAATTCTGCATCCCGCACAAAGTGGTGGCGGTTGTAGTCGCAGCGGAATTCCTCAAGGATGGCCTGAAGTTCTGCTTTGTTTTCAGTAATGTCCATATTGGCCATCGCTTCAAAGTCAGTGGTATAGAAGCGGGGCGTGAGGATGGTTTCCTTGGCGGGGGCTTTAATGCCCGGCCGCAGTTCTTCAAACTCTGGTTTGGCGACGGTATTAACCATAAAAAGCTGCGTCTCGCTCTTGCTAACGGCACTCATAAAGCATGGTAGCGAAAATCCCCAATGCATTACAGGTCATTACAGAACCGTTACATTCCCCACCAGCGGCTGAGTTGATTGCGCCAGCGATCGCCCCAAGAGGCCGCCCATGTGGGTTGGCGATAACGTTGAATCAACTGTTGCCCCAAGGGAGTGAGGCGATAGCGATCGGTGAGACCTTGGCCATCCACTTCGCGGCGCAGTAAACCGACGCGGATCAACCAGTCCAACTCTGCTTCTGCTAGGAGCACAGGCAAGGGCGATCGCGTGAATCCCGATTGAAGACCCGCTTCGCCCACAATTTCTAGGAGTGCCACACTCCGCTGCTGCATTGTCTGAAACAAGAGGGGCAAAAAGGGACTACAGCGCAGGGCGCGATCGCCCCGTTCCAAAACCTTCGGAGAATACGCGATCGCCACTGCCGCCAAACCTACAGAGAATTTAAGTGGCTGGTATCAATGAAGGTTGCCCGGTCATTCACTGACGTACCAGGGGCGGGGGGTGTGCGGGGCGATTGAGTTGCGGGAGAGGTTGATGGCGAAGAGGGAGTTTCTGCCTCCTGACGACGGCGATCGGGTAAGACCACGCGCTCCATGATGAACTCAATCGTGCCCTTGCGCAGCCATCCCCGTGCTACCAAAATATCGCCGAGTCTTGCCCCTGTGGCTCGCTGATCGGCTAAGGCAACTTCAATTTGTGCGGGTGTCACCAATTCTGCTTCAACCAGATAGTTCCCCAAGCGTTTCGTGTAGCTGTCATCATGGGGACGCTGGATAAAGGGGGGCTTTTTCGCAGGTGCCTCAGTCTCTGCTGCCACGCCTGGCAGGCTGTCAAAGTCACGTTGATCCCCCGCTAGGGCAACCAAGCATTCTTTGATTTTCATCAGAATTTCCGCTGCTCGCCGGGGTTGATTTTGCTGGGCTGCCTGCTCCAAGAGCCGTGCTTCTGCCTCAATCAGCGTTTGCCGGGATGCCACTGCTGCAACTTGTAAAATGCGTGCCTGCTGCTGAAGGACAGCCATATCTCGTTCAAGAAGGGCTTTTTTGCACTGCTTGAGAACAAGGGATCCCTGCTTCAGCAGAACTTTGTGGGTAGGAGTAGTCATAGACAGCAACAGCGGGGATAAAGAACATGACTTAAAAGAATATTAAAGCTTAGCAACTGCCTTTGGCATTGTTTAGGCGATGGGGAACACGCAATCTACTTTTACTATAGCCCTTTGTATTGAACCCATTCCGCTGCAACTGCGTCAAATGTAAAGGTTCTGTAAAGATAGGGTCACTGTTGCTGCCGTAGGACGGTGTTGAAGAGTTCTTTGACTTGTTCCCACGCATCCCGTGCTGCTGCTGCATCGTAGCTATCCCGTTGATCGCAGAAGAAGCCATGATCCGCTGGATAGATGAAGATGTGGTGGCGAATGCCGTGGTGGCGCAGCGCCGTTTCAATTTGCTTCACCTGTTCCATGGGAATACTTTGGTCGCGATCGCCAAAGAAGGCATAGAGCGTGCCGCGAATTTTCGGTGTGATTTCAATGGTGGGTAGGCCACCGCCGGGGGTCATGGTTGTCATCCCGGCGCCATAGAATGAGGCCGTGGCTTTAATGTCCGGTAACTGAGCCACCAGATAGGCCACATGACCGCCAAAGCAAAAGCCAATCGTACCAATGGCATCCCCATCCACATTTTCAAGGCCGCGCAGATAGGCAATGGTCGCTTGGGTGTCACTAAGGAGTTCCTCGGCTTTGGTTTGGTTTTTGTACTGCCGCCCCAAATCAATATCAGCGGCGGTGTAGCCCGTTTCAAAGCCGGGGGCAAAGCGTTGGTAAAGGGCGGGGGCGATCGCCACATAGCCTTCGCGGGCAATACGTTCGGTCACATCGCGGATATGGGCATTGACGCCAAAAATTTCCTGAAAGACAATCACTGCCGGATAGCGGCCGGGGGCAACAGGCTCGGCTAAGTAGGCATCAATCAGCAGATCGCCATTGACCACCTTGACCCAACGACTGGTAATCTCCACCATCGTGAACCTCCTAGGCAGGAATGTCGAGGTCTGGAAACGTGCGCTTGAAGTCGCTAATCAATTCATCGAGTTCGGCGAGGGCGGATTCAATGTCAATGGTGAGGGTGCCATGACCGGGGAGTTCCAAGAGCTTTTTGAGGCTCTCCCGTTTCGCCAAAACAACTGCTAGACGTTCCTGTAGGGTGGGTAACTCCATCTTGTACCTCGCTGCAAAGCTCACTATTACTCTACCGTTTCGTTGGCCAGCTTCTTCCCTTTGACAGGTGGCGGGGGCACCAGTTCCACATTGATTTCATTCACAGGGCGCGGCCGCAGTTCCAGAGATTGCGATCGCGGCAGCAAATCAAACACTTCCCGAAACGTGTCATCGAGGGTTTCAAAGGGCACCACACCGATAAATTCCTGCCGCAATTGGCCTTGGCGATCGAAAATCAGGGTTTGCGGCACCCGGCCTTTGTAGTAGTAGCCCGCTTCATTGGCGGAGAACTGCGCCCCAAAGGGTAAGGCATCGACATCAATAGCGATGAAATCGGTGACGCGACCATAGTACCCCTGCAATTGGGAGATGGTTGAGGCAAACTGCTTGCAGTCGCGGCTATCGTTCACATAAAACAGCAGCAATGTGGCGCGATCGCTCTGACGCGATTTCTCTAGGGTGACCTTTGGTGGCACTAAGGAGCCATTGCCAGCGTAAAGAGCAAAGATATTCCCATCGTAGCGATCGTCTTGTAACCCCGCCCAACTCGGCGCTGTCCACAGTCCCCACAGCAGGAGGACAAGTCCTAACCAGCCCCAAACCCGTTTCATTTTTCGCTCCATCACGCTCTGTAAAGACACTATACCGCCACGCCATCCCCCTCCCGTGCATTGTAGAACCAATGCCACCCCTTCTAAGGTAGGAAGAGTGTCTTTATTGCTTTTGCCAATAGCTACAGGGGTGCTCTTTCTGGGGCTTTTTTCGGCGTGATCAGGCGTGATCAAAGGAATGAATCTGTACCAACGTTTAGGGATAGTCACGATTTTCAGTACAGTGCTACTGGCCAGTTGTGCGCCCGCCTTGCAAAAGGGCACTCTCCAGCTCTATGCCAATGGTGAAGAGCGCTTGCAAACGGGATGGACAAGCAAAGATGGCTGGAAGCTCGAGTTTGACCATGTCTATTTGACGTTGGGTACGGTGACTGCCTACCAAACCCATCCCCCTTTTGATCCTGAGGCGGGCGATTGCCCCGACAGTGAAGTGACGGTTGTGTTTAGCGATCCTATGACGGTGGATTTGGTGAGTGATCAGCGTCCCCTTGTAGGCAGTGCTGCGGCGGCGGTGGGTCACTTCAATGCCCTGCAGTGGCAGACCCTCGCACCCAGTTTACAACTGGTGGGAACAGCGCAGCGGGGCAATGTCACTCTCCCCTTTGACATTACGTTGGATCAGCCCTTGGCCTTTGTTTGTGGCGACTACATTGGCGATGAACGCAAGGGAATAGTCACAGCGAACAGTTCCGCTGAGCTAGAGATTACGCTCCACTTTGATCATCTTTTTGGTGATGGCGCTGAACCAGCAACGGCGGAGATCAATCGCGACGCGGTAGGCTTTGACCCCTTTGCTGCCCTAGGCACTCCTGAGGGAGTCACGGTTGACTGGACAGGATTACAGCAAAAACTCAGCCCCAAAGATTTTGAAACACTGCGCAAAGCCCTTAGCGGTCTGGGGCATGTCGGCGAAGGTCACTGTCGGGAGGTTTCCTCATGAAAACAGTTTTAGCGAGTGTGGCTACCTTAGGACTGATAGTTCCCCAAGCCCTTGCCCATGGGGTTGAGTTGCGCTACAAACCGCAACAGGTGATTCACATTACAGCGCGCTATGACAGTGGCGAACCGATGGCAAATGCTAGGGTACAGGTCTTTGCCCCCGATCGCCCCCAAGAAGCAGCAATAACAGGAACCACCAATACCCAAGGGGAGTTTCAATTTGTGCCCGATCGCCGCGGTCAGTGGCAGGTGCAGGTACGTCAAGGGGGACATGGCGGCCTACTCACGATTCCGATAGCAACCGATGCCCAAGCAACGGCTGAGGTTGCTCTTACCGCCGTCCCAGAACCGCCAAGGACGGTTTCCCTGAGTCAATACACTCCCGCACAAATCACGGTCATGGTCTTGGCAGTGCTCTGGGGTGCCATTGGCACAGCTTGCTTTGCTTGGTCGCGGCGGCGGCTGCCAGTGGAGTCGTAGTCATGCACATCCCCGATGGTTTAGTGCCGCCCCTGTGGTGTGGACTGGGTTATGCCGGTAGCGGTGGTCTCCTGTGGTGGTCTTGCCGCCGTTTGCAGCGGGCAACGGTGGATCCGCTGGCGATCGTGCCGCGATTAGCTCTATTAACCGCTGCCTTTTTTACCGCCTCTGCGGTTTATATCCCGCTGCCTCCCGCCAGTGTGCACCTCATGTTCCTTGGCAGTCTGGGGATTCTTTTGGGGGAAGGGGCAATGATAGCCGTGGTGGCGGGATTATTTCTACAGGCGGTGATGTTTGGTCATGGCGGTCTGACGACCTTGGGTCTCAATGCGCTGATCATGGGGATTCCAGCGCTCCTTGCCGCTGCTGTTTTTCGGGGGCTGTGGCATCGCTGTCCGCCAAGGGGGCGATCGCTCCTCGGGTTTATCCTTGGGGCGGGGGCTGTGCTGTTGGCTGTTCTCTTATTTGGCGCAGTGATTCTCCTGAGCCTGCCAGCACCCTTGGATCAACAGCGGGAATGGCTAGCGATCGCTGCGATTGGGATTGCCCATTTGCCCCTTGCTATGTTGGAGGGAGTGGTCACGGCTTCACTGCTGGTCTTTTTGGCCAAAGTCAAGCCAGAATTCCTGTCCCAAGGCGTATGCTTTTCCCGTGAAAATTCTCCTTACCCTACTGCCGACCCTCACTGAACTCTACGGATTAATCTTTCTGTGCATGGGCATTGGCTATGGCAGTAGCCGTTTTTTGCCATCAACGACGGGGGCTTGGCTGGCGCAAGGGTTGTTCTGGGTGGGGACGCCCCTAACGGCATTTAGTTTTATTGTTACCACCCCGATTACGGGTCACAGCACGTTGGCTCCGCTATTGGCGTGGCTAGGAATGGGGATCGGCGTCAGCTTGGCGTGGCTGTGGTTACAGCGATATCCCGCTCACACGCGGCAGGAGCAGGGCAGTTTTCTCTTGGCGACCATGGTGGGCAACACGGGTTTTATTGGCTTTCCAATTACTTGGCGACTGCTGGGGCAAGAGCACTTCAGTTGGGCGTTGTTTTTTGATCTGATGGGGACGCTCCTCATTTCCTATAGTGCTGGCATTGGCGTGGCAGCAAGTTTTGGCGATCGCGCCATTTCCATCGCAAAACTGCTGTGGCACATTGGCCGGAATCCAACCCTTTGGTGTGTCGGCATCGGACTGCTGCTACGACAACATCCCCTACCCGCGATCGCCCAACAGGGACTTTTAACCTTGGGGTGGTTAATGGTGATTGCTGGATTGATCTATATGGGCATCTGCCTCGGTGAGGCTCCCCTCAAGCTCCGCTGGGAACGCATCATTCCCTGTCTGACGATTAAGATGCTACTGGTACCGCTCCTGTTGGGTCTCGGATTAACCCTCGTAGGCATCAGCGGCCGGCCCCGTCTAGGGATGGTACTCCAAGCTGGCATGCCCCCCGCCTTTATGACCCTAATTCTGGCGGATGTATATCACTTGGACCGGGCTTTCGCTGCCAGTGTGATTTTAACCAGCCTCTTTGCCTTAATTCTTCTATTGCCCCTGTGGCTGGTGCTCTTTGCCGGGTAGGGGCATTTGGTGGCTAATCGTCGGGAGTCAAGCGCAACAGCAGGTAGCCTGCGCCTAAACCAACCAGAACCAAGGTAAACGTAATTACCGCAGTATTGAAAATCTCTTCTGCCATAGGGCGGCCTCAGCTAACAAGAACTCATTGTAACCAATTTGGCTCCTTTGCTTACCACGGCTCCAAAACAGGTTCCCGCAGTAGCTCATGGGTACCACGATTCACGGTCAAGAAGATCCCGCGGGGTGTTTTGGTCAATAGATACGTGTACTCACCATTGACGGCTTCAAAATAGTACCCTTGAGGACTCCAATCCCGCAGGGGCAGCCGAATTGATAGGCGCGGATCCTGCTTGTGTCGTGCCATATAGTAGGCGGGGCGATCGCCCCCACAGATATTCACCCAATAGCTACGAGTCTCCGTGGCCACAAAGGTACTTTCATAGGAGCGACAGGAAAGGGGGCGTGCCAGTGCCGCCAGTGGTGTCATCGTCAATAGGGCAACAGCCGCTAGGGTGGAGCCAACAAACCTCATGGTCATCTCGCCGCAATTTCTCACTCCAGTCTAGCCAAAGAGGCGGGAAAGGGTTTCACCCTCGGTAAGATAGATGATGACGACTGCTGTTTACCTTCAACAGGGATGCAATGACGCTCGCGATCGCCCCCTTTCCGATTACCGCCATTGTTGGTCAAGAAGCCATTAAACTTGCCCTGCTGTTGGCCGCCGTTGATCCCGGTTTGGGGGGGGTGATCATTGCCGGGCGGCGGGGGACTGCCAAATCTGTTCTTGCGCGGGGTATTCATGCCCTATTGCCCCCCATTGAAGTCATTGATCAAGGGGAGATCCCAGTACCGATCATTGCCAACCCCGATCCCGAACGTCCCCAAGACTGGGATAGCCGCTTGCAGGCTTGGCGCCAAAGTCATCCCGATGTCGCTTTGACCACCAAAGTGATTCCAGCCCCCTTTGTGCAAATTCCCCTAGGGGTCACCGAAGATCGCCTCTTGGGAGCTGTGGATGTGAGTCAATCGGTGCAGCGGGGTGAAGCGGTCTTTCAGCCCGGCCTCTTGGCGGCAGCCCACCGCGGCGTGCTCTATGTGGATGAAATCAATCTCTTGGATGAACAATTGGCCAATGTGCTGATGGCCGTGCTGAGTGCTGGGCGCAACCCAATTGAACGGGAGGGGATTAGTCTGGATCACCCCTGTCGTCCCCTGTTGATTGCCACCTTTAATCCCGATGAGGGAGAAGTGCCGCCCCATCTGCTGGACCGGTTTGCGATCGCCCTATCGGCGGATACGGTTCTGGGCTTAGATGAGCGGGTTGCAGCGGTGGATCATGCCACCCAATTTGCTGATTCGCCCCAAGCCTTTTTGCAGCAGTACGATGCTGAGCTAGAGGATCTGCGCACCCAAATTATTCTGGCGCGAGAATGGCTCAAGGAGGTAAAAATTCAACGGCAGCAAATTGCCTATCTGGTCACCGAAGCCCTACGGGGCGGTGTTCAAGGCCATCGAGCAGAACTCTTTGCGGTGCGGGTGGCCAAAGCCCATGCTGCCCTGAATGGCCGCAGTGAAGTGAATGCCGAAGATCTACGCCGCGCTGTTGAACTAGTGATTGTGCCGCGAGCCACGCAACTGGAACCGCCGCCGGAGCAACCACCGCCCCCACCTCCACCACCGCCCCCGCCGGAGAATCAGCAGTCTAACCCCGAAGAAGAACCCGATGAGCCAGAGACGCCACCCGAAGAACAGCAGGAAACGCCACCCATTCCTGAGGAATTTGTCTTTGAGGCCGATGGCACGGTCTTGGATGAGTCGGTGCTCTACTTTGCCCAACTGACCCAACGCCAAGGGAAATCGGGGAGTCGCAGCCTGATTTACTCCCAAGATCGCGGTCGCTATATCCGCCCCATTTTGCCCCGTGGCCGAGGGGGTCGAATTGCTGTGGATGCCACCCTGCGCAGCGCCGCTCCCTACCAAAAATCCCGTCGCCTACGCCAACCCCAACGCCGCGTCATTGTTGAAAACAGTGATCTGCGAATTAAACGTTTGGTACGCAAAGCGGGTGCCTTGATTATTTTTGTCGTGGATGCCTCTGGCTCCATGGCACTGAACCGCATGAATTCTGCCAAGGGCGCTGTTTTACGCCTATTGACCCAAGCTTATCAAAACCGCGATATGGTGGCGCTGATTCCCTTTCGTGGCGAGCAGGCAGAGGTGCTCCTACCCCCCACCCGATCCATTGAAGCGGCACGGCGACGCCTTGAAACCCTGCCCTGTGGGGGTGGCTCTCCCCTTGCCCACGGCCTGACCCAAGCGGTGCGAGTGGGTTTGAATGCCAAGCAAAGCGGTGAGATTGGTCAAGTGATGATTGTGGCCATTACCGATGGTCGGGGCAATATCCCCCTGAGCCGTTCCCTTGGCGAAACTATTCCGCCGGAGACCAAGCCCGATGTCAAAGCGGAAGTACTGGAAATTGCCGCTAAAATTCAAGCCTTGGGTCTGAAGCTCTTGGTGATTGATACCGAGAATAAGTTTGTTTCCACGGGGATGGGCAAGGAATTGGCCCAGCAAGCAGGGGGTAAGTATTACCATCTGCCCAAGGCCACCGATCAGGCGATCGCCCAAGTGACGCAGAATGCCCTGCAATTTTAGCCACCAATAAAAAACCCTCCCCCCAGTTAGAGAGGAGAGAACCTAGCAAACTATTGGGGCAGTAAGCCTACATCATGCCGCCCATGCCCCCCATACCGCCATCCGCAGGAGCTGCCGGTTTCGGTTCCGGTTTTTCGACCACAAGGGCTTCGGTGGTGAGAACCATGCCGGCGATCGAACCGGCATTTTGCAGGGCAGAGCGTACGACTTTGGCGGGGTCAATAATACCCGCACTAACCAAATCTTCATAGGTACCGGTTGCCGCGTTAAAGCCATAGTTAAGGTCACCGGCACGGACATTCTCGACGACTACGGCTCCTTCGACACCAGCATTATCAGCAATTTGAGCCACAGGCGCAGCCAAGGCAGTAGCAACAATGCGGGCACCGGTCTGCTCCTCAGCACTCAGATGCGGGAGCAGGGCATCAATGCGACTGGCCAAGTGCAACAACGTCACACCACCGCCGGGCACAATCCCTTCAGCTACTGCCGCTTGCGTAGCATTGAGAGCATCTTCGAAGCGGAGTTTGCGATCCTTCAATTCCGTTTCGGTGGCAGCCCCCACTTTGATCACCGCCACGCCGCCCACGAGCTTGGCAATGCGCTCTTGCAGCTTTTCTTTGTCGTATTCGGAGTCGGTCTCGGCCAACTGCTTCTTGAGCTGTTCGACCCGCTTTTGAATATCCGCTTTATTGCCCTTCTCGGACACAAGGGTGGTGGTGTCTTTGGTCACGGTGACGGAGGATGCTTCCCCCAACATCGTTAGTTCCACATCGGTGAGGGTCAGTCCCACTTCCTCGGAAATAACTTGACCGCCCGTGAGAATGGCAATGTCTTGGAGCATTGCTTTACGCCGTTCGCCAAAGGCTGGAGCTTTCACAGCAACCACATTGAGGACACCCCGCAGTTTATTCACCACCAATGTGGCGAGGGCTTCCCCTTCTACATCTTCAGCAATGATCACCAAGGGACGACCACTGCGAGCCACTTTTTCTAGAGTGGGAATCAGGTCTTGGATGCTGGTAATTTTTTTGTCCGTCAACAGCAGATAAGCATCCTTGAGTTGGACAATCATCCGCTCTGGATCGGTGACAAAGTAGGGGGAGATGTAGCCGCGATCAAACTGCATCCCCTCAACAATTTCCATTTCTGTATTCAGGGATTTTGATTCTTCAATGGTGATCACGCCATCTTTGCCGACTTTGGCCATGGCTTCACCAATCATGGCTCCCACTTCGGGGTCATTACCGGCAGAGACGGTGGCCACTTGGGCAATCATGTCCCCTTCAACGGGTTTGGCCACTTCGGCAATGCCCTCGACAATGGTTTTGATCGCTTTTTCCATGCCGCGTTTGAGGGCAATGGGGTTGGCGCCGGCAGCAACGTTTTTCAGGCCTTCGCGGATCAGGGCTTGGGCAAGGAGGGTGGCAGTGGTTGTGCCATCCCCGACCACATCATTGGTTTTGGCGGCCACTTCCCGCATCAGTTGGGCACCGGTATTTTCGTAGGCATCTTCCAGTTCGATTTCCTTGGCGATCGTCACGCCATCGTTAACAATTTGCGGTGCGCCATACTTTTTCTCAAGCACCACGTTGCGCCCTTTGGGGCCAAGGGTAATTTTCACGGCATCGGCAAGGGCATTAATTCCGCGTTCGAGCGATCGCCGGGACTCTTCATGAAATGCGACTAATTTTGCCATGGGTGGCTATCCTTTAGTAACTTGGAGGTCATGATTGAGGAACTGCAAACTTAGCAGGCTTCAAGCCATTGTTTACAGTACTGTGGAAAACCAGCTGAGGGCAATGGCAGAAAATGTAGGGGATTCCGCACTTGCTCGCGTACACTGACAATAGACTGACAATAGATTAACAAGCTTCGCAGCCATGGCTGGCCGCCACCTCAATCAACAACGCCTACAGGTCTTCTTGTACGTCACCTTAATGCTCGGCATTGCCCTTGCAGCGGCCAAGGAGTATTTTTACTTGAACAATGGCCAAGGGGGGCAAGATTGGCAAATTGGTGCTCCACAGGTGGATGTCATTGCTGCTCAGCCAAAACGCTCCCTTGCGGAAATACGAGCCTTTGCCCTGCAATTGGTGAATCGCGATCGCCAGCTCAATGGACTGCCGCCCCTTGTTGCCGATGAATTACTCACAGAGGCCGCACAACGCCACGCCGAAGATATGCTCAAACGCCAATACTTTAGCCATACCAATCCCGATGGGCAATCCCCAATGGATCGCTTTATCGCCTTGGGGGGACGTGGTGGCGTCGGTGAAAATATCATGGAGCAGAAGGGCACCCCCGGATTGGTGCTCAACTATAAGCTGATTGAGCGGTTCCAAAAAGGCTGGATGTATAGTGAGGGGCACCGCCAAAATATCCTGCGGCCTGAATTTACCCGCTTTGGCTTTGGCATTGCTTTGAATTCAGCTCACGGAGAAGTCTATGCTGTACAGATGTTTGCACTGCCAGCCCAGTAAAGGCAGAGCGTTGCTGCGCGGATCATTTCCAATGTAATCAATGTCAACTTAACCGCATTCGCTATGTTCACTGAAGAGATGTATGTTGTCCTTGAATCTACTGTCAGCGATGAGACCTTTCTCACGCCGATGGAGCTACAGGCCAAGCTGGTGGAGTATTTAACAGGAACCGATGTTTCCCTAACGCCGGATCTACTTGCTTTGCCCGATGTGGAAAGTCGTGCCCACTACCTCATGACAACGGGTTGTGAACTGCAATTACCCAATGGTGGCTACCTTCAGTGGTATGCCGTGCGTTTAGAAAAATAATCGTTACACAGAGTTACGAAACTCCTGCTCGGAAAATTCCGTTCTAATATAGATAAGGCTCTTGGATCAATCAAGGGTTCAGACGATTATTTATTCTTTCGTGGTGTCCAAATTGTCAGGAATAGTAGGGTAACGAGACTGTGGCCGATCGCCGTCGTCAACAAAAGAAAAAACCGCAAATGACCTACAGTTGGCCGTTGGCGGGCACCTACCAAGCCCTTAGCTCGGCATCGGTGGATTTGATCTGGCGCAAAGTGGTGAATTTGGCCGATGTGTCGTGGCATCCCTTGATTTTGCGCACCAATGTGCCCTACGGACTCGTACCCAAGCCGGGGTTTATTTTCCAAGCCATGACGCGTTGGATTCCGTGGCCGATTCAGATTTTTGTCGAACGGGTATCACCGGGAAAACTGTTGAGTATTCGCATTTTGGTCTTGCCGGGGGTAGAGGAACGGGTAACCTATCGTTTAGAATCAACGGTCTGGGGGAGTCAGATTTCCTGCTCAGTGATGTTGCGGGGGTGGCTGGCGCCGCTGATTTGGTCACTGATTCGCGATTCTGCGGCAGGGTTGGCTGCCCGCTTAGCAGTTGCGGCTGAGGAAGATCCCCCCTCTGCTCAGCCCCCCATTGATCCCTGCTTAGGTTTTTAGACGGACAAAAGAAAACTCTATGCTCAGCGATAGCGATCGCGTTCGTGTTCTCAGTGAAGCCCTGCCCTATCTCCAAGCCTTTGCCGGGCGCACCTTTGTGGTCAAATACGGCGGTGCCGCCATGAAGGAAGAGCAGCTCAAAGACTCGGTGATTCGCGATATTGTCTTTCTTTCCTATGTGGGGATTCGGCCGGTGGTGGTTCATGGCGGTGGCCCTGAAATCAATGCGTGGTTAACTAAGCTCAACATCGAACCCCAATTCAAAAATGGGCTGCGCGTCACCGATGCCGCGACAATGGATGTGGTGGAGATGGTCTTGGTGGGTCGGGTCAACAAGGAAATTGTCACCCTGATTAATCAGGCGGGCGGTAAAGCGGTGGGGCTGTGCGGCAAAGATGGCAACCTGATTCGTGCCCGCGCCCAAGGAGAAGAGAGCATCGGCTTTGTGGGTGAAGTCCAAGGCGTGGATACCCGCGTGATTACGGCACTAGTGGAGAAGGGGTATATTCCCGTCATCTCCAGTGTGGCTGCCGATGATACTGGGCAAGCCTACAATATCAATGCTGATACTGTTGCTGGCGAGATTGCGGCGGCTTTGGGGGCTGAGAAGCTGATTTTACTGACGGATACCGCAGGCATTTTACGGGATTATCGTGATCCGAGTACTCTCATTTATCGCCTTGATATTGCCGAAGCGCGGCAACTCATTAAAGAGGGGGTTGTCTCTGGCGGGATGATTCCTAAAGTCACCTGTTGCGTGCGATCGCTCGCTCAAGGGGTGAAAGCAGCGCACATTATTGATGGCCGGGTGCCCCACGCCCTGTTGCTAGAAATTTTTACCGATTCGGGGATTGGCTCAATGCTCGTGGGTTCCAATGCAGCCTACGATCGCGCCTTCACTGATTGAAACTTTTTGCATGAAGAAGGGCGTCCTAGGGTATGACGAGGATGTCTTAGCGTCAGGGTCTATTACCTATGAAATTCTTCTCTTTAATCTTAATTAGTAGCAGCTTAGCCACTAGCTTGAAACTGCCAGCACGCGCCATTCCCCAACCCTACCCCCCAGTGGCGGTGAATAGTTTTATGAATACCTGCATCGAGCGTGGCCGGCGATCAGCGCCCATTGTGCCCCGTTCAGTGATGAATAACATTTGTCAGTGCTCCATCAACTACATTCAAGAGCGATTGAGCTACACTGATTTTCAAACCCTTGATCCCAATGGCAGTCAACCGCAATCTCCTGGCCAACAGCGGGCACAGCGGGTTCTCGATGAAAGTGTGAACTACTGCATTCGCCAACAACTGGGGGTCTAGGCACTTTTTGACCCTGCTGCGCGTCGGAAAACTTAGCTGGCGATCGCCAACGGCCAAGGCAAGTCTTTGTGCTAGATTGGGCGTAGGCTAAAGGATCGAAAATTTAGGACGAATCATATGGGAATCACACACCGCACGCTCGTTGTCAGTACGACAGTGGTCATGACGGCATTGGTTGCTGTCACGGGTGCGGGTCTGCACTGGTCCCGTAGCCTAGCGGGTTTCCGCCAAAGTCCTAAGGAACTGGTGGATGAAGTATGGCAGGTCATTGACCGTGAATACGTTGATGCCACCTTCAATGGCAATGACTGGCGTGCCGTGCGGCGGGAGTTTCTCTCTCGGAACTACACCAAACCCGAGGATGCTTACAAAGCGGCACGGGAAATGCTCGAGAAGCTCAATGATCCCTACACCCGCTTTATGGATCCGGAGCAGTTTCGCTCCATGCAAATTGAAACCTCTGGTGAACTCACAGGGGTAGGTATCACCATTACCCAGGACGAAAAGACCAAAGAAATCACCGTGGTTTCCCCCATTGAAGGGAGTCCCGCCGCTGAGATGGGTTTAATGGCCAAGGATGTGATCCTGAAAATTGATGGCAAATCCACCAAGGGCATGGATCTCAACCAAGCTGTCAGCATGATCCGTGGCCCGGTGAATACAAAAGTGCGCCTGACGATCCAGCGGGGCGATCAAATCTTGAACTATGAGATCACCCGTGCCCGCATTGAAATTCATCCCGTTCGCCACAGTTTGCGCCAAACTCCCCAAGGCCCTGTCGGCTATATTCGCCTTGTCACCTTTAGCTCCAATGCAGCAGCAGAAATGCGCGCTGCCATTCGGGAGTTAGAAAAGCAAGGCGTTGAAGGCTATGTTTTGGATTTACGCTCCAATCCGGGTGGCCTACTCTTTGCTAGTGCTGAAATTGCCCGCATGTTTCTACCGCAGGGCGATATTGTCTCTACGGTCAATCGCCAAGGGGAAGCAGAACGCTTACGCGCCGGTCGCGGCTTCTTGACCAATAAGCCCCTTGTGGTGCTCATTGATGGCGGCTCGGCCAGTGCCAGCGAAATCCTCGCAGGTGCCCTACAGGATAATGGCCGTGCCGTGTTGGTGGGAACGCGCACCTTTGGGAAAGGCTTGGTGCAGTCCGTCCAGCCCGTGGGCGACGGGGCAGGCATTGCAGTGACGATCGCCAAATACTTTACCCCCAGTGGTCGTGATATTAACAAGAAAGGCATTGAACCCGATATTGAAGTCACACTCACGGAGCAGCAGCGGGAACAACTGACGCGCGATGACATTGCCACCGATCGTGATCCTCAATTTACACGGGCGCTAGCCGTTCTCAATGAACGCATCCTAGCAGAGCGACGCAATACCCAATCAGCGCGTCCTCCCCAGACAGCCAATCCTTAAGTTCACTCAGTTAGGTGAGCACCGTGGCCGACCACCGCCGACAAGCCCAGCGGGTATTGTTCTTGGCGCTAGGGGTCAATGTTGCCCTGACGGCCATTAAAGCCATTGTTGGTGTTCTCAGTCGCTCATTGAGTTTACAGGCCGATGCCCTGCATAGCTTGACCGATGCCGGGAGTAGCATACTGGGCTTAGTGGCCATGCAGTGGGCTAACCCCCATCCCGATCGCGACCATCCCTACGGTCACCAAAAGTTTGAAGCCCTCGGTGCATTGGGGATTGCCGCCTTTCTGGGCATGGTGTGCTTTGAGATTTTACAAAGTGCGGTTGAGCGCCTGCTGCATAAAAGCAGTGCCGTGACGATCACAGGGGCAGAACTGTGGATTGTGATCCTTGTCCTTGGCATGAATATCGGCCTTACTCTCTATGAACACCACATGGGGCGCAAGCTGAATAATTCCGTGCTCATTGCTGATGCCAAGCATACCCTGAGCGATGTCTGGACAACGATTATTGTTCTTTTGGGGCTGATTGGGGTGTGGACCTTCAACTGGGCCTGGTTGGATGTGGTGTTGGCATTTCCCGTCGCGGCTCTTGTGTTTTGGAGTGCGTGGGAAGTCCTCAAAAGCAACATTCCTTGGCTGGTGGATGAGATGGCGATCGCCCCCGAAGCTATCCATGAGCTAGTGATGACCGTGCCCGGTGTGGTTAATTGCCACGACATTAGCTCGCGGGGAATGGTGGGGCGGCAAGTGTTTATTGAGATGCACTTAATTGTCGAGGCGGAAGATATTCCCACGGCCCATGACATTACTGAGCAAATTGAAGCCCTGCTGCAAGACCGCTATGGGCCGGCTCGCATTGTCATCCACGTCGAACCCCCCGACTACGAATCCAGTCAGATCAGCTTCTCTTAAGTGATTTTTGCTATTTTTTGAGCATCTGCGCAAAGCAACTGAGGAGTGACCCTGTGGTGTACGACTGCATTGTTGTTGGTTCAGGCCCTGCGGGCGGTGCGGCTGCCTATCACTTGGCTAGGCGAGGCCGGCGGGTGTTGGTTCTGGAAAAGGAAGCTCTGCCCCGCTACAAGCCCTGTGGGGGAGGTGTGTCGCCCCAAGTGCAAGCTTGGTTTGACTTTGACTTTACTCCTGCTATCTCACTGAAGCTGACGCAAATGGTCTGTACGTGGCAGGGTGGGGAAGCGCAAGTGCTGGAACTGCCCCCAGAGCACGCAGTATGGATGGTGCGCCGCGATGTGTTTGATCATTTTCTGATTCAACAGGCGCAGCAACAGGGGGCGCAGGTAGCGGCTCAAACTCCCGTTACAGGTCTAACGTGGGGGGGCGATCGCTGGCAGGTGCATACGCCCAAGGGGGATTTCACAGCGCAGTATTTGATTGGCTGTGATGGTGCCAAAGGTTCAATGGCCAAGTGGTTGGGCTTCCAACATCGTCAGCAGCGTATAGGAGCAGCCATTGAGGTTGAAGCAGCCATGCCCAATCATTCCCTGAGGACAGCCCACTTTGACTTTGGTCGCGTTCACAATGGCTACATTTGGAACTTTCCTAAACGGGAGGGCTACTCGATTGGTGTGGGCACGTTTTCCCTAAAACGCAAGCAAAATCTGAGGGCGATCGGGGCAGCATATGCTGAAACCTTTGGCGTTGATTTCAGTCAAGTCAAGGTCTATGGCCACCCCCTCTACTGTTGGCAGCGGCACCAGCGCCTGCACACCCAAAATGCCCTCCTTGCCGGGGAAGCGGCCTGTATCGTTGATCCGTTTACTGCCGAAGGCATTCGTCCCTCGCTGTTGACTGGCATGTTGGCCGCCCAAGCCATTGATCGCGCCCTCAATGGTGATCCAGAGGCTCTCGCAGACTATTCCCGTCAAGTCCAACAGGCGTGGGGAGCGGATATGGTCTGGGCAAAACGTCTAGCGACTCTTTTTTATCGGATGCCCCACATGGCCTATGAAGTGGCCATCAAACGTCCTAGCGCCCTGCAACGGATGGGGCAAATTCTCTGCGGTCAGTTGCGTTACCGCGATGCAGCAGCCAATGGCCTGAAATTGTTGGCAGCGGGGTTGAGAGTGCCGACGGTTTTCCGTTAATGCCGATAGGGATGCTCCCTGAGCTGCCTTCTATAATGTTGGTGCAGCCTAACTTTAGGAACACGAGTGGTGAGCAGTCCCATTGAGCAGCGCAAGGCCGAGCACCTCGAGCTTTGTATTCAAGGTGATGTCAGTCATCAAGAAGTCACCACCGGTTTCGAGAAGTATCGCTTTCGCCATTGTGCCCTGCCCGAACTGGACTTTGCCGAGATTGATCTGAGCGTCGAGTTTTTGGGCTGGCGACTCGCTGCCCCCCTGCTGATTTCCTCCATGACTGGTGGAACGCCTGAAGCGGGAGACATCAATCGCCGCTTGGCACGGGTGGCGCAACAAAAGGGAATTGCCATGGGGGTCGGTTCCCAGCGAGTGCTGCTGGAGCATCCAGAGGTGGCGACCACGTTTGCCATTCGTCAAGAGGCACCCACTATCCCCCTCTTAGCCAATCTTGGCGCGGTGCAGTTGAACTATGGCTGTGGCGTCAATGAATGCCAAAAGATTATTGATCTCCTAGAGGCGAATGCCTTGATTTTGCACCTCAATCCCCTACAAGAGGCCGTCCAAACGGGGGGCGATCGCAACTTCAAGGGACTGTTGACGAAAATTGGTGTTCTCTGCCGTGCCCTGCCGGTGCCGGTGATTGTGAAGGAAGTGGGCAATGGTATCAGTGCCGACGTGGCCAAGCAACTCGTGGAGGTGGGAGTAGCCGCTATTGACGTGGCGGGGGCAGGGGGAACCTCTTGGGCTAAGGTGGAAGCAGCGCGTGCTCAGGATGGGCGTCAGCAGTACCTCGGAGAGGCCTTTGCCGAATGGGGCATGCCTACGGCGCAGTGTCTGGAGCAAATTCATCCTGCCCTACCAGATACGCCCCTAATTGCCTCCGGCGGACTTCAAAATGGCATTGATGTGGCCAAGGCCCTTGCCCTCGGTGCTGGTCTTGCCGGTTTAGCGCGCCCCTTTTTGCAGGCCGCCCATCAATCAGAGGAGACACTTGCGCAACGCATTGATTTTATCCTTGAGGAATTGAAAACCGTGCTGTTTTGTACCGGCAGTGCCACTCCCCAAGCCCTCTATCAGCGTCGCTGTCTCGAAAGGATCTAGCGGGGGTCTTCAAGGATCGTGCGCAGCCACGGGGGCGGATCCGGAATCGGATTGCCCAATCGCTCCAACAGTGTCCATGCCAAAATATGCACCACTAAGGCATACACCGTGGACTGGAAAAAGACAAGTAGCAGTGCCACGACTTGGATCAGGGTCACCGTTGGCTCCAGCAGCAGGTTGAGGTTGACCAGCACCCAATCAATGAAATTCGTGACCTGCTGATTGAAGTAAATCCAGAGGTTTTCCCCGAGCAGAATGGACACAAGACTAATCTGAAAGAAAAATCCTGCGGTGCCAATCACAGCGCCACTGAGAATCGAGCGTCCCCAGCTCTCTTTTTTTGCCCAACAGCCGCCAAAAATCACCCCCATCATGCCGTGGGGCAAGAGAAATTGCAGACTGCGGGGTGGCCCCATCAACACAGAAAGGAGCAAGGCACTGACAATCGCCGCCATCCAAGCCGCTCGGCGGTTCCAGCGTAAATACACCAAGGCAATGGGAATTGGAAAAAATAGGCGCAAGACTGGACCAATGGGCAAATAAAAGTTAATCACCCACAGCAGGGCAGCGGTACTGGCAAGGAAGGCTGTTTCTGTGATCACCAAGGTGCGCTGAATTTGCGATCGCCCCAAGGCTTGGGACTGCTCAGGGGGCACAATGGCTTCGACGTCGGGAAAATCATCCTCTAGGGAATCCGTTGGGTTCATTGATTGCAGATAACCTTTTTTCTCTACACTCTAGCAAGCTTTACTGCCAGCTCTCAAACTGGATATAGCGCCCTGAAAAATCCTTTGCTGAAAGTTAGAATCGGGGGTAAGGTATTCCTATCAAGCTTACATGTTAATTTATGTGCCGTCTTTATGCCTATATGGGGCGCAAAACGTCCCTTGCCCATGCCTTGGTGGATGCTCCCCATTCCCTGTTGGTGCAAAGTTATCAACCCCGCGAAATGACGGCGGGACGCTTAAATGCCGATGGCTTTGGGGTGGGCTGGTATGCTGCCCGCCAAGATGTGCCCCCCTTTCTTTATCGGCAAACGCTGCCCATGTGGCATGATATTAACTTTACTGAGCATTTAAGCCGCTACATTCAATCTGCCTGTTTTTTGGCCAATGTCCGCAGTGCCACACCGGGTCAACCCGTGCAGATGACGAATACGCAGCCCTTTCGCTGGGGACGCTGGCTGGGGGTGCACAATGGCTTTATCGAGAACTTTCGCCAAACCCTCTACCGCCCTATGCGCGATCGCCTGTCGGATATTTGTTACAACATTGTTGAAGGCTCTACAGACTCTGAGCACCTCTTTGCCCTGTTTTGCAATGAATTGGTGTTGAATCCGCAACTGTCACCGTTGATGGTACTGCGGCAAACACTGCAAATTGTTTTTTCCCTAGCGCAGGCAGCGCGTACCAGTGTCAGTGCCGCCATGATTCTGACTGATGGCGTCTATATTCTCGCCACCCGCTGTGGGCGGGGCACACCACCCCCCACCCTGTACTGGAGTCAGGATGCCGAGAAAATTCAACTCACCTCAGAGCCGGTAGATCAGCAAACGGAGTGGTATCCTTTACCCGAAAATAAACTGCTGTTGATGAGTTTGCAGAGTGAACCAGAGATTTATACCTTCTGAGACCTCAACCCCGTTTAATCCTTGGGATCGCGAAGCCCTTTGGCAAGCCTTTCAGAACCAGCGGCAATTTACACGCCAACTTGTGGCTGAGTTGAGCGAGGCCGTCCTTTGTGCGCAGCCCCATCCCCTCTATAGTCCCGTGGGGTGGCATTTGGGACACATTGGCTACACAGAAGCTTTTTGGCTCTTGCCGGAATCCTCAGGGGTGAGCGATCGCGATCGCTATTGGTATGCCGCCGATGGCCGCCCCAAGGCCGAACGACAGCATCTACCGCCGCGTGGCCAGCTACTTGACTACTTAGCAGAGATTCGCCAAAAGACGGGCGATCGCCTCTACAGTCTTAGCGACGAGCAGTGGCAACGGGAAGTCCGTCTCTGGTGGTGGATTTTGCAGCATGAAGCCCAACACAGTGAAACAATGCAAATGGTGCTGGCGATGCAGGGGATTTTCACCACCTTGCCCCCTCTCCTATCCTCGCCTCAGTCTTGGCAACGGATTGCCGCTGGCAGTTATGTCATTGGCAGTGAAGACCTCTTAGCCCTTGATAACGAGCAGCCAGTCCAGAGTGTCGAACTACTTCCTTTTACGATTGATGCGGCACCGCTGACCTGGCGGGAATTTCTCACCTTTGTGGAAGCGGGTGGTTATCAGCGGCGGGAATGGTGGTCCAGCAGTGGTTGGGAATGGCGCGAAGCAGAGGGGATCACAGCACCCTTTTACCCCGTTCCTGAGGATTTGGACTTACCTATGTGGGGACTCAGTTTCTATGAGGCTGAAGCCTATGGCCATTTCCAAGGCAAACGTCTCCCCAGTGAACGGGAATGGGAGATTGCTGCTCAGCAGGGACTCTTGAATCAGGGCTACGTTTGGGAGTGGACGCAAAGTCCCTTTGCCCCCTATCCGGAGTTCCAGAGCTATCCCTACCGGGGGTATTCTGCGCCCTACTTTGATGGCAAGCATTTTGTTCTAAAAGGCGGTAGTCACTGGACGCGCCCCATTCTCAAGCGACCCTCATTTCGCAATTGGTATAGCCGCACCACCCGTGAGGTGTTTGCCGGCGCCCGCTATGTTCAACTAGAAGCACTCCCGATTGAGTCTGAGGCCTAGACTGGGTGAAGTGGGTTAATTTTGTGCCCAAGTTCCCCGTGATCCTGTGATCCTTTTCACGGGCACTCTCCTTAGGCTTCGCCAGAATCAGACTATCAACTATCCTCTTGCGAGGCATCTTATGAGAAACATTGAAGCTGAGCAAACGAAGCACCGTTCCTCAGTAAAGAAAGTTTGAACAAGATGACCCCCAAGCGATGAGTGCGACTCAAACTCCCTAAACTAGGGACAAGGGCATAGGGGCGTTTTGATGTCAATTGCTGAGGAATTCCGCCAACTGCAAACGCGACTCTTGGAGTGCTGGGACGGGACAGAAACGTTTATTCCTGAACTACCCAAGGGTCCCGGCGGCATTGAGCGCGATATTGTGGTGGTGCCTTCCCTGAGCTTTCCCCAACCGGAGCTGGCCAAGATCACCGGCTATACCCACTACGAGGAGCGGCAACTCTATACGCTGATCCAGTTGCGGAATCCGCGTACCCGCATGATCTACGTGACGTCCCAGCCACTGCACCCCAGCATTGTTGACTATTATCTGGATTTACTCCCCGGCGTACCCAGTTCCCATGCCCGCGATCGCCTGCTGCTGCTGGCCACCTACGATCGCTCCGATAAACCCTTGACTGCGAAAATTTTAGAGCGGCCTCGCCTTTTGGAGCGTATTCGTCAAGCCCTGCGTCCCAACCAAGCCTACATGGTGTGTTTTAACTCCACCCCTCTGGAGCGGGAACTGGCGGTACGCTTAGGCATTCCTCTCTACTCGACGGATCCCGACCTCCTCTACTGGGGAACCAAGGCGGGCAGTCGGGAACTTTTTGCGGCCGCAGGCATTCCCCATCCGATGGGCAGCGGTTTTTTGCAGGGGGTACCGGAACTGGTGCGCGCGATCGCTCACCTCCAAGAGAAATCTCCTGAACTGCAACGGGTGGTGGTGAAACTCAATGAGGCTTTTTCCGGAGAAGGCAATGCTCTTCTTGATCTGCGCCCACTGCGCCCCCTTGGCAGCCCACACACCCCCGATCATCTACAACGGATTGAAAATAGCCTAGAGGAGATGGTCTTTCAGGCGCCTAATGAAACTTGGCTCTCCTATCGGCAGCGATTTATGGATCTGGGTGGCATTGTCGAAGCCTTTGTGGAAGGGACAGTCAAGCGATCGCCCAGTGTCCAAGGCTGTATTACCCCCAAAGGCAGTGTTGAAATCGTCTCCACCCATGAACAGTTACTCAATGCCCCCACAGGTCAAATTTTCATTGGCTGTGAATTTCCCGCCCATGCCGACTATCGCCAACAACTCCAAGAATTGGGGCAAAAGGTAGGGACGTACTTGGCACAGCAGGGGGTGATCGGCTGTTTTGGTGTGGACGTTGTTGCAACCCAGACAACAGCAGGGTGGGAGCTTTACGCCATTGAAATTAACTTGCGCAAGGGTGGTACTACGCACCCCTTTATGACCTTAAAATTCCTCACCGATGGCCACTATGAGCTAGCCTCTGGACTGTTTTACAGCAAGCACCGCCGTCCCAAGTATTACATTGCCTCCGATAACCTCTGCCAACCCCACTATCGCGGCCTCCTGCCCAATGATCTCTTGGATATGATTGCCCGCTACCATCTCCACTTTGACTCCAGCACCGAAACGGGCACTGTCTTTCACCTCATGGGGGCACTCTCGGAATTTGGTAAGCTGGGACTCGTCAGCATTGGTAACACCCCCGAAGAAGCCCAAGCCATCTACGACCAGACCATTGGCGTTCTCGATGCTGCGGCGCTATAGGTCTCTCATGTGCCCACCCCCTGCATAGACAGGGGTCTGAGAATCTCGCTACAATTGGCAACGTTCACTGTGAAGAGCAGCCTGTAGGGAAAATCCAGTGCAAGTCTGGTGCTGTGCCGCAGCTGTGATGGGGAACCCCCCTCAGCCAGAATGCCTACTTGCTGTGGTTCACTCTGTTTGCCTGCGTCGCACGGGCATGGAGTTTCAACGTGGTTGTTACGCTCAACGATTCCATTCTCAATCCCCTCGTTTTTAGTCTTGATTTACCCCCTCTCCCCCAATCTCGACCGCTTTTACTCGTCGGTCATGGGACGCGCGATCCGGAAGGTCGCCAAGCATTTTTGGACTTTGCCCAAGCCTATTATCAACTGGATCCCTGCCGGCCTGTTTTTCCCTGTTTTCTGGAGTTAACGGAACCCTCGATTTTTGAGGTGCTCAGCCAGTGTGCTGCCGCAGGCCATACAGACTTGTCAGTGCTGCCAGTTTTACTCTTTGCTGCTCGCCACAATAAGTTTGACGTTACCAATGAGTTGGATCGGGCACGGCGGGCGTTTCCGCAATTGCGCTATCACTATGGCCGCCACTATGGCATTGCCCCCGAAATTTTAACCCTGTGGCGATCGCGCCTTGAACGCTTGGACTCACCAGAATTTAATCCCCAAGGCATTGGCCGCGAAGAAACCGTTCTCCTAGTGGTGGGACGCGGCTCCAGTGATCCCGATGCCAATGGCGATGTCTTTAAGCTAGCCCGCATGCTCTGGGAAGGCAGTGGCTACAAAACCGTTGAGGTCTGCTTTATTGGCATTACCCATCCCCGCCTACCCGAAGGATTTGGGCGGGCGAATCTTTACCAGCCCCGCCGCGTCATTGTCCTGCCCCACTTCATGTTTACAGGGGCACTAGTCAAGAAAATCTATACCCTTACCGCAGAAGCCCAAGCCGCCTATCCCAGTGTTGAATACGTGAACCTACCGGAAATTGGCCTGCACCCGCAACTATTTTATCTCACGCGGCAGCGGGAAATTGAAACCCATACGGGGCAGGTGGCCATGAACTGTGAAGCCTGCAAATTCCGCTTGGTGGCAGGCCATAGCCATCATCACCACCATCATCAGGATCATGAGCACCCCTCCCACAGCCATGATCACGGGGGGCATCACCCTCACCACCATCACCATGGATCAACCGTGGACTTGGATCACTTGCCCAGTTACCACCAACGCATTTGGCAAGTTCCCTAGGCATCGCTCCCCAGTGAAAATGTTAGAGTAAATGATGACTGCTACTCTTTCTCAAGCTTAGATAGGGCTTGTCTATGCGTATTAAATATCCTCCCCAGACGGTTGACCGGGTGTTAATTTTTGATACCACCCTGCGGGACGGTGAACAGTCGCCGGGTGCCTCGCTGAATGTGGATGAAAAACTGGCGATCGCCCGTCAACTGGCGCGACTGGGGGTGGATATTATTGAAGCAGGCTTTCCCTTTGCCAGTCCCGGTGACTTTGAGGCGGTGCAGCGGATTGCTGAAACCGTGGGCACCGAAACGGGGCCGGTGATCTGTGGCTTGGCTCGTGCCACCCGCCAAGATATTGAAGCAGCCGCAAAAGCCCTCAAACCCGCCTACTATCCGCGGATTCACACCTTTATTGCCACCTCGGATATCCACCTAGAGTACAAACTGAAGAAAACCCGCGCTGAGGTACTGGAAATTGCCCCCGAAATGGTGGCCTATGCCAAGTCCTTTGTGGATGATGTTGAGTTTTCCCCTGAGGATGCCGGGCGTTCGGATCCTGAGTTTCTCTATCAAGTTTTGGAACGGGTGATTGACGCCGGTGCCACAACAATTAACATTCCCGACACGGTGGGTTACACCACCCCCGCCGAGTTTGGCGCCCTGATCAAAGGCATCAAGGAAAACGTGCCGAATATTGATCGTGCCGTCATTTCAGTCCATGGTCACAACGACTTGGGCTTGGCCGTTGCCAACTTCCTCGAAGCAGTCAAAAATGGGGCACGGCAACTGGAGTGTACGGTTAACGGCATTGGGGAGCGCGCCGGCAATGCTGCCCTTGAGGAATTGGTGATGGCTCTCTATGTGCGGCGGCAGTACTTCAATCCCTTCCTAGGCCGTCCCCCCGAATCGGAAGCACCCCTGACCAATATCAACACCCGCGAAATTTACAAAACCTCCCGCTTGGTCTCCAATCTAACGGGCATGCTGATTCAGCCCAATAAAGCGATCGTCGGTGCCAACGCCTTTGCCCACCAATCAGGCATTCACCAAGATGGCGTCCTCAAGCACAAGCAAACCTATGAAATCATGGACGCCCAGCTCATTGGCCTAGCCGACAATCAAATTGTTTTGGGCAAACTCTCTGGTCGCAATGCCTTTGCCACCCGCCTGCGCGAGCTGGGCTTTGAACTCAGTGAAACGGAACTCAATAAGGCGTTTTTGCGCTTTAAGGAACTGGCCGACAAGAAAAAAGAAATCACTGACTGGGATCTAGAAGCTATTGTTAAAGATGAAACCCAAGCCATTGATGTTCAAGGCTACCAGCTGGAATTTGTGCAGGTCTCCTGTGGCGATCGCGCCCGCCCCACCGCCACCGTAACCATCCGTCTGCCCAGTGGTGAGGAGCTGACAGATGCCGCTATTGGCACAGGCCCTGTGGATGCCGTCTATCGTGCCATTAACCGCGTGGTGCAAATTCCCAATCGCCTCATTGAGTATTCCGTGCAGTCAGTGACCGCGGGAATTGATGCCATCGGCGAGGTGACCATTCGCCTGCAACACGGGGATCGCATTTACTCGGGCCATGCCGCCAATACAGATATTATTGTTGCTTCGGCTCATGCCTATATGAATGCCCTCAATCGTCTCTATCGCGGGCTCCAGCAGCAACGCCTCCACCCCCAGACCGCTGAGGTTCATGGTGGAACCACTCCCTAAGCCCCTTGAGCACCACGGCATCTACCCCTGCCCCATTTGCCGCCATGGCCAAATTGCCCCAATGGTGCTCATGGAAACCCATGCCTGTAACTTTTGCCGCCACATTTTTACCCTTAATCCTGAGCGCCAAACGGCTCGCCTTGAAGATGGGGCGATCGCTTTTCGCTGGCAGTGGACGGGTACAGGCTGGCGATCGCTCCACCGCCCCTCTTCTCAGGTCACCGTTGTTGGCCTTGTGTTAGCTATTTTGCTCATCATTTTACCGCCAACCCTCATCTGGCTAGCCTATGCCCTGTTTCCGCCCCTAGAAGCAGGAGTTTGGCGCTGGCTTCCCCTTCTTTGGACCGGCCTCACCTTAGCTGCCCATGCCCTACTCTTTGGGCCTGTTTTAATGGCTATTTTGTCCCCCGAAAGGGAGATGTGAGACCTTAGACTTAGACAGCGAGGGGTGCCACCGCTGACTCAGCAGCACTGTTCTGATAACCTCTGAAATCTCGGTGGTTGACAGCTACACCATTGACGACAATCCCAAGCAGCTTTTGCTGTAAGCTCAGATCACAAGCCTGCAGTGCCTGAGCAAAAGCTTCGCGTCGCGTTTTCTTTAACCGCACAACCAAGAGCGCCCGCTCCACCGCTGCCAGAACCCGATGCGCCTCGGCAGCAGCCAAGATCGGCGGCACATCCAGAATCACGCAGTCAAAGGTATCCTTAGCGCCCTCCAAGAAATCAAACCACCGCGCAGAACTCAGCAGTATCATCGGCTCTTGCTGAACCTGACCCGCCGTCAGTACCCAGAGTCTTTCCGCACGATTTGCCAAAAGACTGAACCAGTGGGGAAAAGGCATTTCCCCTTGCAACAACTCCCCTAGGCCTGCGACATTGGGAATGCCAAGTCCTTGATGCATGCTGGGCTGATGCAAATTGGCATCCACCAGTAAGACCCGTTTTCCCATCGCCGCTGCTGCAACCGCAAGGTAAATCGCAAGGGTCGTTTGTCCTTCTTTGCCCGCTGTACCCGTTATTGCCAAAGAGCGCGGCAATCCCAACGACTCTAGCTGCGTCAACAGGAAGTAAAAACTTTCCCTAAAAGCAGGTGTGGCACTCGGCAAACGGTGCTGCAATCCCCAGAGCGTCAACGGTGTTTCTAGGCGACTAAAGGCCAATTGATCAAATGTCTTCGTCAAAGGAATCTCGCCAAGAATCGGCAAGGGAGTTTGTTGGCGAATTTGCTCCACTTCTAGGAAACGATCATCCAACCAATCGAGCACTAGAGCTAGAAATAGCCCCGACACTCCCCCCAGCATCAAAGCTATCACCAGTGCCCGTAATAAACGCTGGGTTACCTGATATTCTTCCTTGTTGTCAATATCTGAGAGGACTCGCCATGTGAAGTCTCGTTGCGCAATCTGCAGTTGGAGGGACTGTCGAGTTTGCAGTAATAACCTCAGAGATTCCTGTGCTGCTGCAAAACGTTGCTCAATCTTGCGGTAAGGATTGGCAAGGCGTATTACTCGCGATATCTCTGCCTCGGTGGCCTGAATTTGGTTGCTTAATTCAGCATCCGCCCTCCGCAGCGCTTCAAGCTCAATTCTGGTCTCTATGTACTTCTCGATTAGAGATTCAGAAACGGCACTTTGATAACCAATCAGCGTTTCGGGTTGACGAACTTGATCTTGATTTCTAATCGTAATCTGTCGCGCTTGCTGCCTGGCCTGCTCTAGCAGTAGTCGCTTTTCTTCCTGTAGCACTTGCACCGTCGGTGAGTTTTCATTTACCTTGGCCTGCTCCCCAGCTAGCTTGGTTTCCGTTTCTGTTAATTTTAAGAGCAACTCCTGATAGCTTTGAGAAGCAGCTAGATTGGCGGCAGCAAGTGCTTCAGTAGGAGACAACCTTAACTGTGCTTCGAGGGAGTTAAACGTTGCCTGAGCCGACTCCAGTTTTACTCTATTTTCATTTCTTGCAGAGATCAAATTATCCAAAAGGCTAAGATAAGTTTCAAGATCGCTGCTGCCAGAGGCCGCAGAGTTAAACTGGGAAGCAACTAGGTCAGGTCGTACTACCCGATTCTGAAAGCGAAATTGGTTAAGTTGATCCTCCAGATCATCAATTTGACTCAGGGTCTTCTGAATTTCTTGGTTAACATAGCGCAGATTATCCGCTATTTGATCCTGCTTTTCCTTTTCACTAAATCTTTTTAATTCTTCAACAAGGATTCCTAGGAGTGATTCTATCTTTTCTTTTTCTCTTGCAGAAAATTGGATTTCTATAATCTTTTGACTTGACTGATCTAGTAGTCTATTACCTGAGGTTAGTTTCGCTGGCTGAATTTTCAAGGATCCAATAAAAGATTGATACGAATATTGTTTTGGATCTAGATCAGGATTTGCTACTAAAAATTTCTCATAAATTGGACGCAAAACAATGTCGCTATTGAGTACCTGAACCAAAGTTGCCACATCACCTTTTGTTTCAGCTGACAAAAGGGGCAGGGATATTGGAGCAAGCTGACGGAGTGACTCTAAAGATGTTCCTGGCCGAGCGCCTGAGGATTGGATAGGTTCAACCTGCACCAACACAGAGTGTCGATAGCTTCTCAAAAAGAGGTAAGAGTATCCCAAAAAGCCAATTGAGACTAGTGCACCTGCCAATATGCCAACTGCTGAGCGCCGCTTCAGCCCGCGAAGTACTTGATCAATGGTCACCTTATCAATTGGCTGCGGCTGCCACAAACTTGGCCGAGCGGCTTCAGAGGGCAAAGACAGATGGTTATTTTCACTTGACATAGGGCAAACTCAACTCGTTAGATACCATAGTACTCACGATACCAGTGGACAAATCGCTGTACGCCTATCTCAACAGGAGTTGTGGGTTCGTAGCCTGTGTCTGCCCTAAGTTCGAGCACATCCGCGTAGGTATCGGGGACATCGCCCGGTTGCAGAGGCAGAAGATTTAACTGCGCTTTCTTCCCAAGATAGGTTTCTAAGAGTTCAATATACCGTAGGAGTTCGACGGGGCGGTGGGCACCAATGTTGTAAACACGCCAAGGTGCGAGACTAGTGGCCGGATCAGGATTTTCGCCACTCCATGAAGGGTTGGGTGTGGCAGGTCGATCCAGCACCCGTAGAATCCCCTCGACAATGTCATCAATGTAAGTAAAGTCGCGGCGATGCTTACCATAGTTAAAGACAGGCAACGGTTCATTATTCAAAATGGCTTTCGTAAACTTAAAGAGTGCCATGTCGGGGCGCCCCCATGGGCCATAGACGGTAAAAAAGCGCAGTCCAGTAGTGGGCAGGTCATAGAGGTGGCTGTAGGTATGTGCCATCAGTTCATTGGCTTTCTTGGTGGCCGCATAGAGACTCAAGGGGTGATCAACATTATCGTGAACCGAAAAAGGCAGTTTTTTATTGGCACCATAGACGCTTGAGGTGCTGGCATAGACGAGATGCTCTACCTGATGGTAGCGACAGGCTTCCAAAATGTGGATAAAACCTACAATATTACTGTCAATATAGGCCAAGGGATTCTCAATCGAGTAGCGTACACCCGCTTGCGCTGCTAAGTGGATGACCCGTTGGGGGGTAAAGTCTCTAAAGAGTTGGTTCACCCCTGTACAATCTACGAGGTCAATTTTTCTGAATACAAATTGATCACCTGCCGTGAAAGGGCTGAGTCGCTCAAGGCGAGCTTTCTTAAGGTTGACATCGTAGTAGTTGTTCAGATTATCGAGACCAATCACGCGATCGCCCCGCTTAAGTAGTTCCAGTGCTACTGCATTGCCAATAAACCCAGCAACACCCGTCACCAAAATATCCATCTTGATTCCTCAAATGACAAAAAGTAGCTAAAGGCGGCCGTCCACATCTTCCTTCGATAATACCCACTTCACATCATAAAGAACTCCCGGTGTTTTCAAGAGAGCACGAATGCCAGTACTACCCATTTCATGAAACTGCTGGTGGGCAACAGCAATAATGATTCCGTCCCACTGATGAGATAACTCTTCAATAAGGGAAATTCCATATTCTCTCTTGGCCTGTTGGGGATCTACCCAAGGATCGTAAATATCAACCCCTAGGCCATAACTTTGCAGTTCTTTGATAATGTCAACGACACGTGTGTTGCGTAAATCGGGGCAATTTTCCTTAAAGGTTAGTCCCATAACAAGTACACGAGCATTAGGTAAGTCAATTCCCTTTTTGACGAGTAACTTCAGAAATTGCGCTGCTACATAAAAGCCCATGTTATCGTTGATACGGCGACCAGCCAGAATCAGTTCAGGGTGATAATTGCAAGCTGCTGCTTTGTAAGTTAGATAGTAGGGATCAACACCAATACAGTGGCCACCGACCAATCCCGGACGAAAGGGCAAGAAATTCCATTTTGTGCTTGCAGCAGCTAACACTTCTTCTGTATCAATGCCCAATAGGTGAAAAATAATAGATAGCTCATTCACAAAAGCAATATTAATGTCTCGTTGAATATTTTCAATTACTTTTGCCGCTTCGGCCACTCTAATCGAGCTTGCCTTGTGTGTTCCCGCTGGAATAATTGATGCATATAGGCGATCAACTAAATCAGCAACTTCAGGTGTTGAACCAGAGGTAACTTTTTTAATTGTGGTTAAACGATGATTATGATCCCCCGGATTTATTCGTTCAGGGCTATAACCAACAAAAAAATCTTGATTAAATTTTAGTTTGGATTCCTGCTCAAGGATGGGAACACAAACTTCTTCTGTTACACCCGGATAAACAGTAGATTCGTAGATAACTATAGACTGAGGTGATAAAATCTGACCAACACTCTTGGAAGCTTTTCTTAAAGGTTCAAGATCTGGAACTTTGTAATAATCTATTGGAGTGGGAACAGAAATAATAAAAATATTACATTTTCTTAAATCTTCGAGATAGGTTGTGTACATTAGCAAGGAACACGCTTGCAAATCAGTGTCACTGACTTCTCCTGTTCTGTCATATCCCTGCTTAAGTTCAGCGATACGTTGGCTATTAACATCATAACCAATAGTATAGTACTTCTTGCCAAATTCAACGGCCAAAGGAAGACCAACATAACCTAAGCCAATCACAGCAATCTTAAAAGTATCAGAAAAATTAAGCATCATGCACTCACCTTCGCTAATTTCGGCATCTTTCACTTTTTTGAAAAGAGTTGCAATATCCTAATAAAACTAACATGAACTGAGCAATTTGAGGTATTGAGCATTAATCTTTTTGACATCAAATAAGTCCAAAGCCATTTGATAGCTATGATACCCCATTGAAGGAATCAAACTAGGTTGTTCAATAAATTTCCGCATTGCAGTTATCAAGGCATTCACATCCCGAGGCGGAATAAGGTAACCATTATAGCCGTCAATAACCGTTTCACGGCAGCCTGGCACGTCCGTAGTAATCACTGGTCGACCCATAGCCATTGCTTCTTGCGTACTGCGGGGAACACCCTCACGGTAGGAAGGTAAGACAAACACACTAGTACTGGGTAGATACTCTTTGATATTAACAAAGCCAAACCACTCAACTATACCAAGCTCTGTAAATTCCTTAATTTGTGCTTCAGATAAGCTCCCCGGATTGCTATCTAGTCCACCAATTAACCAAAATCGAACTTGAGGATACAGAGCTTTTAAGTATTTAGATGCCTCTAAAAACTCTAATACTCCTTTTTCAATGAGTAATCTTGCAACTAAAGTAAATGTTAATGGACGAGAAAAAGGCTCGCAATACGACCATTCTTGAAGATTAACGCCTGTCCCTTTAATGATTAAAGTTTTACAAGGATTTAGGCCACATGCTTGAGTAATTTCATGACAGTCATCTTTATTTTGAAAGATAATTTTATCCGCAATAGGTAAGCATATCCTGTATAAAAAAATGAGAATGATCTTCAATTTTTTTGATTTTAATTGATGGTCAGGAGTAAATGCATAACCTAAGCCCGTGAATAATGCAGAGCGGAATTTTATACCAACAAATCTCGAGGCTAGTAATCCCCAAATAATTGGCTTCGAGCTAATAGCCAAGAGACTATCAGCATTAATTTTTTTTATTGTTTTAATAATAGAGAAGAGAGATTTAATTTCTTGACAAGGATTCATGCCATTACGAACAAGGTAAAAATGATGACATATGGCACCTATTTCACTTAGTTTTGAAATTTCTGCTTCTGTATAATCTGGAGCTAAACAATGAACCTCAGCACCTGTATGAATTAACTCTAAAATCAAATCTCTTCTGAAATTAATTAACATCTGAGCATTGTTGCAAAGCAATATCAATGACAACCCATCTAGCTTGGGTATTCCATAGTGATCTTTGATTGCCATCTTAAATAAAAGGATACATGCGATAGGGTAACCACGCGAAAGCATGATCAGCAAATTGCAGCCATACCCATAATACTAAAAAACTGTAACCAAGTACTAGAAGCATCCATCGATAAAATATTTCTCGGCTTTGAGTGAGAAAGAGGTAGGGCAAATTTCCTAGAACATAGATCTGAATAGGTATTAGGTACAGCGCAAGGCGATCGGCAGCAGTTGAAGAACCTGTTAGCAAGAGTGCAAAAGAAAAAATAACTAGCCAAGATAAAGCAAGATAAACTTTTGAAGAAGTTCTAAAGAAATTATGCCCTGTATAGTATTCGATTAAAAAAATAGTTGCAGGTAAGAGATTCATGGATAGTCGAATTAAAGCACCTGAAGATGACATTCCTGCTCCGATATAGCTAACTAAAAATTTATCGCTGATGCTAGTAATTGCAATTGCACCAGATAGAGCTATCAATAATAATGCTGACACAAGTAGAATATTAATTATTTTTCCTGTTTTTAGTGCGTCAAATAAAAACATTAATATCGGCACTAATATCAGAAATATTGCTGTCTTATGAAACAGTAATGCCAAAATAAAAAACAGAATTGAATTTATTTTTTTATTGGATTCTAATGCCATTAACGCTAGTAGCTCTAAAGCGATCGCTCCTGCTTGGCGAGTATAGCCCATTGCTACAACAGTCGTTAAGTATGGGAAAGCAACTGTTAAACCCAAGTAAGGATTTTTCAGTTTTTGACAAAAAGCAAATAAACAGCTTGTGTAAATCACTGCAACACATAAGTTTACAAAATAAATTTCCTGATTAAGGGCAGCAGCAATCTTATTAATCCAGTGATAGGCAGGGTCACCAAGTAGGGCTTCAAAGCCTACCCATGGCTGATATCTAGAAGCTTCTAATATATCTATATACGTCAACCAGTCTCCACCAACTTCAAATCTCAGACCAATAAAAGCGACATAAATACTAAAAAGAAATACCCAATACCACTTCGGCATTTCTATAACCGATGGTGTTAGCGTGAGTAAGAAAACAAAGAAATAGGGAAACATATGCTAGGGCTAGATATTCAGAAACAGCGCTCTAACCATGACTGAAACATTAATACTTCCCATAGTTGTCCTGCCCAGTTGCGTTTTCCTGTTTGATGCTCCTGCCAGTATTGCCAAACAAGGTCAGGGTGTAGGTAGCCCTCCTGCTGAAGACGGGTTGGGTTCAATAAAGTTGCTCCCCAATCTCGCAGTTCAGAACGTAACCACTGAGCTAGGGGAATGCCAAATCCCATTTTAGGGCGTTCAATCAAGGGCGGCGGGACATAGCGATACAAAAGTTTACGGAGTACCTGCTTGCCCTGTTGCTGTCTGATTTTCATCTCAAGGGGGAGTGTCCAAGCAAACTCAACAATTCGATGATCTAGAAAAGGAATACGGGTCTCAAGACTCACTCCCATGGCGGCGCGATCGACCTTGACAAGGATATCATCGGGAAGATATGTCAAAAGATCAAGTGCCATCATATAGGATTCAAAAGGCAGTTGATGGCTCAGTTGGTCAAGCTTTTCTTGGATTAATAATGGTTCTTGACTATTAAGGACGAACTGGGAAGGTAAATCAATCAGTGATAGAAAAGAAAGATAGACTTCTTTGTCAGAGGTCATTTCACAGAGCTTAGCCAGCTTAGCGATTTTATCCCCTATGGTTGTATATCTTAAATTCTGAGGCAGAAAGATACTAAGTCCCCCAAAAAGCTGATCCCATTGTCTAGGGGATAGTTTTTTCAGCAAAGATGCAAGGGTGCGGCGCACTGGTTTCGGCAAGCGTTCTATTTTTCCCAAAATCGCAGGGGTCAAAAGGTACCGCACGTATCCGCCAAATAGTTCATCCCCCCCATCACCGGACAAGGCAACTGTCACCTCTTGGCGCGCAATCATTGACACAAGATGGGTAGGGATTTGAGAGGAATCAGCAAAGGGTTCGTCGTAAAGGTGGGTAAGTTTGGGAATGACATCCCGCGCCTCTTGACCTGTAAGGTAATATTCAGTGTGATCGGTACCCAAGTGTTGGGCAACTGCTTTAGCATATTGGGCTTCGTTATAGGCATCTTCATAGAAGCCAATGCTAAATGTTTTAACGGACTGGGAAGAAAGGCTTTGCATCAAAGCCACAACTGTTGAGGAATCGACGCCCCCGGACAAAAATGCGCCTAGGGGAACATCTGCTAAGAGCTGCCCTTTGAGACTTTGACACAAAAGACGCTCTAATTCAGTTGCTGCTTCGTCCTCTGTTCCTTGAAAAGGCTGGGCAAGCCCTTTAGCAATAACGCTTTCCAATAACCAATAGGCTTGGGGTGTGCCTTGAGTATTGGGGCTGAGGGCTTCAGCAGGCCACTGGAGATAGGTACCTGCTGGTAACTTCCAGATATGTTCATAGATGCTGTAGGGAGCAGGAATCCAACTGTAGCGGAAATACAGCGCTAAGGCATCGCGATTAATCAAGTTAGCAAAGGCTGGGTAAGCCCGAATCGCTTTGAGTTCTGAGGCAAAAACCAAGGCTCCATTGACCCAACCGTAGTAGAGGGGCTTTTCACCAATGCGATCTCTAGCTAGGGTTAATGTACGAGTCTTGCGATCCCAGAGGGCAAGGGCAAACATGCCAACTAGCTTTTCTAGGGCTGTGGTCACGCCCCAATGGCTAAAAGCCGCCAGTAGCGTCTCGGTATCGGAATGTCCGCGCCAAGGGGGGGCTGCACCAAGCGCTGTTAACTCCTGACGCAGTTCAAGGTGGTTGTAAATTTCACCATTAAAGACGAGGACATAACGGCCACACGCAGAAGCCATCGGCTGATGTCCTGCGGGGGAAAGATCAAGAATTGCTAGACGACGGTGGCCTAGGGCGATACCTGCCGCCTCATCTATCCAGACTCCCTCATCATCAGGGCCGCGATGGGAAAGGGTGCCATTCATCTTGCGGATAGTTGCTGCCCAGTCACCTAAAAAGGCAGCGTTGAGAAAACCAACTAGGCCACACATAGTCTATTCATAAAATTTCGGTATCTCCACCTTCTTATAGCCTAATGCCGTCCAGAATGGAGGACTATCTGAAAATTGAATATTTTCTAATCCAGCTTCCTCAAGCATGTGTTGAATCTCTAATTTTGAGAATCGTTTTTCTAGGGGTGTGCCAAAGCGATCTCTAGAGTCAACACACATTGTATAGAATGTTTTATCTCGATAATAACTAAGTGGTAAGCTATTTACATTGAAGCCAGCTTTTTCAAGAAGATATGATAGTCGAGCCAAAGGAAAATAGATGGCTATAGCAATCAGGTTGGTTAGAAAAATTTTTACTTTATTAGGTAGCCTAGAAATAAACAATCGGGGAAGAATAGTCATATACCACAAACACAGGTACCAAAAAGGTCGATTATCCAGTTTGTAGTAAATATACACAAGAAATGGGGCTTTTGGCTTTAGTAAGGCTACACAAGATTTAATACCTTCAAGTGTATTAGGTATATGATGTAGAACTCCAAGACAATAACCAAAATCTTGGCTGTTAGCCTGTAAATCGATGTTATCAATTGTCGTTTTAAAAAAGTTTATATTGTGGAAGTCTCTTAGCATTGATTGAGCAACTTCAATAGCATCAGATGGTTCAATACAGTTTAGTATGCCTACTCTTGGTGCGACAAACTTTGCCCAACGACCTGTACCACAACCCATATCGAAACCAACTGCATTTGGAGGTAAAATGTCCCACGGGAAAATTCTAAAGTAATCAAGAAATAATTTTTCTAATTCAGATTCACTAACTTCAAGGTGATTAAAGCTAGTCCATTCACTACCAAAACTCTCCACCACTTTAGGATCATAATTGAAAGACATTGGCTATGCTCCTCACCCAGTATAAAAAATAAGAAATGAAGGAAAGTGCGATAAACTGTAAACCAAGGATTGGAAACTGAAGTATGATTTTCGTTATAGGAAAATTATATTTATTCTTTACTTTTTCAATCAAGTAGTCTGGTAGAACTTGCCTAGATTTTAGTTGATCATTTTGCACAATATTTTCAAAAATATACATATTTATAAAATAGAACTGACATTTACAGGCTAGTTCATGAGATAAATTTTTAGGAAAATTATAGACTGTGGCGTAATCAAAAATATTATTCCAAATTTGTAAATTATCTACAAAACTGTCTATGTTTGGAATTTTAGATTGATTATTAGAATGAATGCGCCAGACCGCAACATTTTTATTGAGAAACTTTACTTTACCATGAACAGCAAGACGATATAGCGATTCCCAATCAGAACTCAGACTATTAAAAGAGTAGAAATTTATCTCTGTTGCTATTTTTTTGCAATAAATTGTTGATAAATGTTTGAAAAAGAATTTTTTGTCTGGTAGTTTCATTAGCAAATCTATTCCAGTAAGATAGTCAACATTTGGAAATGAATATCCCACCCTCTTATTTTTATTCTCATATTCTTTAAATATATTTGCAGCTACGACAACAACATCATTATCAAAGAGTCGAATGGCATCAGAAATAAAGTTATTATATATCAAATAATCGTCACCATCTAGATTTAATATATAATCACCAGTTGCGTATTGATAAAGAAGATTTCTATAGTTTTGAACACGCCCTAAGTTAGTCTTGTTTCTAACATAAGTTAGTCGAGAATCATTTATTGATTGAATGAGTTTACTAGAATTATCGGTTGAACAATCATCTCCAACAATAACCTCTAAGTTTGAATATGTTTGAGACAAAGCAGATGTGACAGCATCCAAAATAAATCTTTCCTGATTATAAGTAGGTATTATTATACTAACTTTAGGTAGATTCATTATTGGCCTCCTAATTGTTGCCAGATATTTTGATAAGATTTTACGCCTTCTTCAAGAGAGAAATACTTAATGGCTGCTGCACGACATCGTTGGCTCAAGTGTTCGTCTTGTAGTAATTCTAAAATCTCTTCAGCGGCTTTACGCATAGCGGATTCATCAAAACTTCTTAAGATAACCCCAACTTTTTCTTGCTCAATGATCTGAGTCATATCCCCAACTCCATCATTGGTTACACATGGGATGCCACTTGCTAAAAGTTCGCCGAGTTTAGTTGGACAAGATGCTATTTTAGAGAATACTGGCTTGATGAAAAATACACAAAAGTTAATGACACTCATTTTTCTAGAAATTTCTTGTGGGGATGATTCTTCAAGAATCAGGTTTTCTGTATTTATGTTTGAAAAAGCTAATTTTTGTCTAATAAAATCATGTTCACCTTTATTAAGGATATAGAAACGACTATGGGGTTTAATTATATTTATAATTTCAAAAAATTTGATTGTTTCCTCAAATAAATACCAACCCGTAACAGAGCCAATGTAGCCAATTGTTAAATAACCTTCTTTATTGTTTTTAATTCTCTCTTTAGTATTAAAAAGCTCTAAATCAGTACAGGTTCTAATACAGCTAATTGAAATACTTCGTCCTTTTATGTATTTAAAGTTCTGAATTATATCAATTGCTGCCTCAGTGAGAGAAACGGTATGATCTGCATTGAGCAAAAATTGCTTTTCAAACCATTTTGCCAAGTGATAAAGTTGACTGTTTGCAGGCCAAATACCCCCATCAACTCGCTCATCTGCCCAAAAGCCACGCATGTCAAAAATAAATTTAGTGCGTAGTAACTTTTTGAGGACTAAGGCAATTACAGAAGGAACATAGCTGCGAGCATGGACAATTTTAATCCTTCTTGTAACAGCAATAAATAAAGCTACTGTAATTCCTTGAAACAAGTCATAGGTTGTCGCCAGAGCAGAGGGAGATTTATGGTACTTTAAAGGAATCCAATGAATTTGATGGGAGTGAACTTTCTTCTGAATTCTCTGGCGCTCAAGAACATTCTGCCAATCTTTAGCCTTCTCAAAACTAATGAGGTAGATAGTGTAACTATCGCTTAGCTTTTCAAGGTAGCGCAATACTTGGGATTGGCCAAGTGGCTCTAGCAAACCATCATAGGTAATGTAGAGTACATTACTGCTCATGGGGAAACATTACATTAAGATACTGCTGGGCAATCTTTTCAACCGAGAAGTCAGCCGCTCGTTGCTTTAGGAATTCAGGCTCTGGTGAACTCATTAGGGCTTCAGTCATGGCTTTGGCTAAGGCATTGACATCGCCGACAGGAACCAGTGTACCATATTTGCCATCAGCTAGAATCTCACGCGGACTACTCGGACAATCGGTAGAGACAACAGGTAGCCCACAGGATAGTGCTTCTACGATGACATTAACAAATCCCTCATAGTTAGAGGAGAGAACAAATAGATCAGCCGTTTTATAAAATACAGCGGGATTCGGATGAAAACCCGCAAAAATGACGCGATCGCTAATGCCTAGTTGATGTGCTAACGCTCTTAGACTCTCTTCCAAATGACCTTTGCCAACTAGCATTAAGCGACTATCTGTAAAGGGTAATTGGGCAAATGCTTTCAAGAGGAGTGCGTGATTTTTTTGTTGTTTTAGATTGCCTACGCTTAGGACTCTGTATTTTTTAGGAACTCCCCACATCTGATCAACTACATTTAGCTCATCTTTACTAGGCTCAATCAGTAAGCGTCCGGGATTGTTGATAACATTAATTTTATTAAGTGGAATCTTTGCAATTTGAGACATATCTTGAGCTACACCTTGTGACACTGCAATACAAGCATCTGCTAAACGGTAGCCAATCATTGTTGAAAGACGAAGCTGTGAGTTGGTTACTATGCCCTTATCTTTGTACTGATTGGTTAGAGTAACGTGTTCAGAAATCACCACTCTTACATTAGACTGAGCTAATTTTTTAGAAAAGGGAGCAATTACTGTTAATGGCCACATAGCGCTTAAGAGAACAGATGGATTTTTAGCTTTTAAGTACTCAACAAGCTTAAAGACAGATTCAGATATTTTATGTTTATTTAAGGATTGAACTACACATAGAGACTGAACTTCCTGAAGTAGCTCACCTTGTTTTACAAGAAGTAGGAACTCAACTTGATAACCTCGTCTTATAAATTGTCTAGCTAGCCGGAGACGGACATTCTCTACTCCACCACATCGTAAATCGGGTAAAAGTATTGATACCTTCTTAACCATGTTTAACTAATTAATTTTAAAAAAAAAACAAATCTTTTATAGCACTTTGCCAACCTGAATAATACTTGTAATGTCCTGATGCTAGTAATTTTATAACATATCTTATCCTATAAATATGGGGCATTGCTTGAATTTTCAACCTTTTCCTTCTTATTAACTTCTTGACTTTAACTCTAGGTATTTCTCGATTAATTTTCTCCCTCATGGAGTCAGTAATTAATGGGGAGTCTATGATTGCAGCTAAGGCATCTAGCTCACTATTGAGTTGATCAAGCTCTAAGCTTGGGTCGCCATTATATTTCAGTTTATGAATAATTAAGTCAAAAGGTGTCTGTTTTTTTATCCGACTGGCTATCCAATTAGAGGTATTTTCTCCATGCCGTCTGTAAAGTTGTAAAACAGAGGGGATTACTTTTTTAACTTCTAATATATTAGATAATCTATTCAGCCAAGTATCATGGGCGTGAAATTTCGGTATTGGCAAGGCAAGATATTTTAAATGCCTTCTAATAGCCATACAGCAACCAGTTGGAAATTCTTTTTCTGAAAAACCTAGTGATAGTATTTGCCCTAGCTGAGTTAATTTTGTAGAATTTCCATCTGCCAAACAGATTTCAGCATCATTCATGTAGAGTAGATATTCAGTATTTTGCTGAGCAAAGTTGATAATGAATTCTATCTTTTCAGAAAACCATATATCATCCTGATCACTGAGAAATATAATATCCCCAGAAGTTAGTTTTAGCGCATTTTCAAAGTTACGTGCATAACCTAGATTGTGCTCATTTTGATATATTTTTACTTCAAATGGTGCATTCTTAGCAAAATCGTGTAGAATTTGCATTGTACTATCTGTTGAGCAATCATCTGAAATAACTAGTTCATCAGGTAAGCGAGTCTGACTCAAGAAACTATCTAGCTGCTCCTGAAGATACTTCTCGCCATTATAGGTGGCCATTGCAATTGAGATACGCATTGTCATAATTAATCTAGAGTTTTATAGATGCTCTTAATGAATCTCAAGAATCTTACTATGGGATGATCATTGCCCAAAATTGTTCTGATTGATTTTGAAATTGTTAGAGTCATATCTCTATGTTACAAAGAGCTGGCATAAGGATGTATAAGCTAAAGCCTAGCTTTAGGTTTTTAACTAAATTTGTGGATCAATGAAGCTAGGCTTTTAAGAAAACATAAAGGGTAGATACCAAATAACCTAGCTATAGAGAACTTGAATTCAATGAATCGGGAAATCTTAAATAGTTGTCCGATTCTTTGAAAAAAATTGAGTGTTCCATATCTGACTTGAAAAGACATTAAGCGAAAATGTGGATCCGCTTTGACATTCTCTATAAATTGACTAGAATCTGGATACCCATAGTAATTAATGAAATCAAATAGGTAATCGTAGATTTTTAGAAGAGCTTGATTAGAAAACATAATTTTTTTCTCCATATAGATGAGTTCTCTATAACTTACAAATTTATATTTATAATTTATTTCCTTCGTCCCTCTGAAGTTACAAATAGATAATGAGCTAGCTCTATAGTTAATTAATGGTATTTGTATCCATTCAATACTTCCTCCTTCAAGATTAATAATATGTGACATAAATAAATCTTCATATAGGATATTCTGGTTACTTAGTGGTAATTTTTGAATTATTCGTATATCATAAGCTGCTGAAGCTCCACGTATTGTTCTAACCTTTTGATTTTCAAATCTCTTAGGCTTTAAGCAATTTCGATAATAAGATTGTATGTGTTCTATATATTGAATTCTTTTATTTTCAGCAATCAAGTTACCTTCATCATCAATTTCATTGTAGCCAGAGCATAAGGCATGGCATAGGTTTTTAATCCAGTGATTAACTAAAGTTTCTGTGCGGTGAGGTAAAGAAACATCATCGCCAGCAGCAACAACTAATAGTTGACCTTTGGCTTCTTTTGCTACTATCAATAAGTGATCTAATGTGCCAGTGTTATGGGGGTTTCGCCGCGCTCTGACTTGATGTTTGCCACGATAGTTGGCTGCCATTTCCTGCATAATTTCAAAGGTGCGATCGCTAGAGCAGTCATCGGAAAGAATAATTTCTAATGGCTCATAGGTCTGACTAAAGGCGCCTTCAATCGCTTCGCGAATAAATTGCTCTTGGTTATAAGCAAATACGGCGAAAGTGACCAGTGGCTTATCTTGGCTACTCATAGGGGGGACTCAAGGCTAGCTATGAACTGGCTAATAGTTTGGAGTTGCTCAATCGAGTGGTGAGGACTTATCGGTAAGCTTAGCACTTCTTGGGCAAATCGTTCCGCGATCGCGAAGGATTTTTGGCTGACATCGAGATTGGCATAGGCGGCCTGACGGTGAGGGGGAATGGGGTAGTGAATTAGGGTACCAATGCCTGCGGCGTGCAGGTTTTCCTGAAGAGTCTGGCGCTGGGGAGTGCGAATCACAAAGAGATGCCACACTGGCTCTGCCCAAGGGGGAACAAAGGGGAGTATTACGGAAGTCCCTTGCAGTTCTGTGAGGTAGAGTTGGGCTAGTTTTTGGCGGCGCTGGTTCCATTCATCGAGGTACTGCAATTTCACCCGTAGGATCGCGGCCTGTAGAGGATCGAGGCGACTGTTGACCCCTTGCACTTCATTTACATACTTAACCCGTGAGCCATAGTTCCGCAACATACGAATGCGATCGCTCAACTCGGGGTTATTGGTCGTTATAGCCCCCGCATCCCCAAGGGCACCCAAGTTCTTGCCGGGGTAAAAGCTCCATGCGACAGCATCCCCGTGGGCACCAATTCGCTTCCCTTTGTAGCGTGCACCATGAGCCTGAGCAGCGTCTTCGAGTACCCAGAGCTGATAATGGCGAGCAATCTCTAGGATTGGGTCAAGATCAGCCGGTTGACCATAGAGATGGACGGGTAGAATCACTTTGGTGTTGGCAGTGATCGCCGCTTCAATCTTGAGGGGATCAATATTGTAGGTATGGAGATCAGGCTCCACTGGCACAGGAATAGCTCCGCACTGACTGACGGCTAGCCAAGTGGCGATATAGGTGTTGCTGGGAACAATGACTTCGTCTCCATGGGTCACCCCCATTGCCCGCAAAGCAAGCACAAGAGCATCTAAACCATTACCAACACCAATGGCATAATTGGCACCGCAGTAAGCAGCCCATTCAGCTTCAAAGGCTTCTACCTCTGCACCAAGGATGTACCAGCCGGAGTCAAGCACACGGGCAACGGCAGCATCAATTTCCGCTTTGAGTTCGCGGTAGGCCGCCCTCAAGTCAAGAAAGGGAATCGTTGTCATGGCATTGAGCGCTTCTGAGCAAGGGCTAGGAATTCGTCGTAGTTGCGGATGTAATCGCTTTCATCATAGGGGGCAGAGGCTAAAACCATACACACGGCACCCGAGGAGAAGTTATCGAGGTATCGCCACATCATTGGGCAAATATACAGGCCAAAGTAGGAGCGGTTGAGGTGATAACGCTGCTTGCGATCGCCATCATCGAGGACAACATCAAAACTACCAGACATGGCCACCACAAATTGATGCAGCGCCTTGTGGGCATGGGCACCGCGATCGGCACCGCCGGGAACATCATAGAGGTAGTACACCCGCTCGATTTTGAAGGGAATATGACGCTCTCCCTCAATAAAGGTCAGATTACCCCTTGGATCCGTAATTTTGGGGAGTTGAATAATCCGACAGTTATCTATGTGGCCAAGCATAATCAGCTACTGCTCTTTTTTAGCAACAATTACCAATTCAGCGGCAATATCGGGATACCTCTCACCTAGCTTCATAAAGGCACGTAACATCTCTGGCGTCCAACTTTCTTCTAGTTGTCGATCAGAGAGAGGCTTGAGCCAGTAGCCACCAAAAAATTCGATACTCAACCCAGCAAGAGTAAAATCACGCCGAAAGGTTTCTGGTGTATAAATCCGACGATGGCCATGATGAATGTCCTTTTCACTCATAGTTTCCTCGTGTGGAATCAATCCCATCACAACTGCTGCCTGACGATGAATTGAGCGAGCATTGGGAACAGCAGCCAGAATAACACCTGTCTTGGGAACTAGCCAGTTTCGGATCGTACTTAAGATTAGAACTGGATCATCGACATGTTCCAAGACGTGCCCCAAGATAATCACATCATAAAAGCAGGCAGGCTGAAAGTTTTCAATGAGTGAGTTGTATATCTGTAAGTCAGGAAACTGCTGACGCAAATTTTCAGCAAAAATCGTAGAGCCCTCTAATATATCAGGTTTTACTCCATCATTAATTAGTAACTGCGTCATTATTCCTTCCGCAGGGCCTATCTCCAAAATACGATTCAAAGGTTGAGGAAAATACCTCCGAAAAACTTGGTAAGAGTACTCAATCGTTGCTATAGCAGTCGGAAGAGTGTACCAGCTATCAGATGCGACATTGTCAAGGCGATCAATTTCTGTAATAGGTGGTTGGTTGATTTCTTCGTGACTCATCATTAATCTCCTCAAGTTAACGACTAAAGTCAATTATAAATTTTGGCAATTCACTGATATTATCTAGGATTACTACGCTAGTATAGCGTTCTAAGAAATATTTTGATCTTTGTCCACAAGAAACCCCTATAAATCTTACATTTGCTTTCTCAGCAGCTAAGGCATCTGTCTCAGTATCTCCACAGTGACATAGTGGGTTTACTTGAAGCAATAAGTCTGCTTTTTGCTCAGTTGCTTTTTGAGGTGAAACGATATGTACTTGGGAAAATAAATTATGAATTCCATGATTTGTTAGAAAATTAAAGACATTTTCAGGTCGCTGCCGTGCAGTCAAGAGTACTAAACTAAAGCCTATTGAGTTTAGAGTTTCTAGGATAGATTGAGACCATGGGAAAAGTTGATCAAAAGTTATCCAATAAGGTTCTTCTATTAATTCTAGCCATCTAAGAGTAAAAGATTTAATAATTTTTGGATTGACTTCAGGGAAGTAAGACTTTAAGACTTCAACTGTAGAAAGACCAGATCTTTTATGCTCCCAAATAACCTGAAAGTCAATATTATTTATTCCTAGTTCATTAAAAATATATTCTGTGACAGCAGCTTGGCGAGGATAACAATCGATTATTGTTCCATCTAAGTCAATTGCAATTATTTTTGAAACATTCATAACTTACTTATTGTATTTTATCTCAGAGATACGAAATATGTTCACGATAAGAACGTGTTACAAAGCAAGGTTTTTTTATGTCAGTAAAATAATAGGCTGGGTCTTCACCTAAAAAATAGGCAACATGAGCAGATGGAAAGTCTAAACCAAGAGCAATAGACATCGCTGTAGCTCCTCCAATTCTTGGGTTGACATCTATAACATAGTTATCATGACCCCTAACTTGAAAACAAAAGGAACCAAATAACTGAAAAGCTTCTGCAATACTTAGAGCAATTTTTGAATAATTTTCATCATAGAAAATATATCCCTTCGTAGTTATGCCACTCTTAATTTCAACACGTTTTCGACAAAGTGTTTTTACAAAACACTGGTCTGGGATAATAAAGGCATCAATAGTAATTTCTGGCTCATCTATCCACTCTTGAATAATATACTGACGATGACTTGGAAGTATTTTTTTGATCACATACTCTAGCTGATCTTTATCATTAATAATTTCTATGAATTGGCTACCATTTCCATACCTTTCTTTGACGATTGATTTTCCAAAAAAACTCGTATTTTCTGATAGTAAATAAGTTGTGGGACTATTTAGATTAACTGAAGATAGTATTTTACTTGATTCCAACTTGTCAGTACATGATTTTACAGCTTGTGGTGATGCACAAAGTATAGTTATCCCAAACTCTTCAAAAAGCTTTTTTGCAGAAGCAGTCGCACATATTTCCTGATCATGAATTGGATAAAAATAATTAACATTATTAGATTTGAGCAGTTCAACTGTTTGAATTGCAAACTTATCCTCAAAAGCTGAAGGTAGCTGTATGTAGGAATCAGAAATTGATGCGGCTGCAACTAAGTACCTCGGATTTATATCACAAGCGATAATCTTGCATCCTCTTTGACCCCAAGTTTGTTTCAGAGATTGGACGACCGTATATCCAGTCGCTGAGCCACTGGAGCCAACAGCTATAGTAATAGTTCCTTGAGTCACCATTTAATTCCCGAGATAGAATCAAAGCAGACCACTAGCACACGGTTATCATACACTAACATCGCCAAGCTGGATTTTTCTTACTGAATAATCGGAGCGGCGGGATTTGAACCCACGACCCCCACTACCCCAAAGTGGTGCGCTACCAAGCTGCGCTACGCCCCGTTAAGCTTTACCAGTATAACACGAGTTCAGAGAACATCCTAGTCAGTGATGGAAATTTTGCGCAACCACTCCAGAATCTGGGCATTCACCTGCTCAGGTGCTTCATCTTGAGGGCAATGGCCCACCTCTGGTAAGGCAACAAACTCCTGCACACAGGGAAATTGAGCTAGCTTCTGCCCTTCATCAATGGGTTCCCAAGGGTCGGCGGCACCCCACAGAAAATAGGTGGGGCAGATAATCTGCGGTAGCAAGTCTTCGGGTAAGGGACCTTGGGAATAGCGGACAAAGGCTAAGAAGACCTCGGCAGCACCCCTATCTTGGGCAGGGGTGAGTAATATCTCTACCAGTTCATCGGTGACGGCGGCAGTGTTGGCATAGGCTTGGTGCAGAATACGGCGCACAGTACGGGGTTGGGCAATTTGGCGGAAAAAGTAGGTGCCAAGGGTGCGATTGCCTAAAAGTTGCTGGAGTAGGCTGGTTCCCCAGCGGCGGTACCAAGGCAGTTGCGATCGCTTGCGATCGTGGAGCTGACGCAAAGAGCAGTTCAGCAGGATCAGTTGACTGACCCATGCAGGCTGGAAAACAGCGGCCTGTAAAGCAACGACGCAGCCAATGGAGTTGCCGATTAAAACCGTGGGCTGACCAATGACCTCGCGGCAAAAGTCTAGAACCAAGGTTGCCCACGTCTCAAATGTATAGGGGATGACCGAGGGAGCGGGTTTGGCGGAGCCACCAAAGCCCAGTAAATCAATGGCATAGACTTGATGGTGAGCTGCGAGGGCAGGGATGTTTTTGCGCCAATGCAAGCTAGAGGCACCAAAGCCGTGAATCAGGAGTAGGGGGATGCCCTGAGTCCCTTGATGCCGATAGAGAATCGGGTAACCGTGCCAATGCCACGTTTGAGCTGGGAGAGAGAAAGTCATTTAGTCGGCTTGCAGAAATTGACGGTAGCGATCGCTCAACTCCTGAACAGCCCGCTCATAGAATTGCTGTCCATGCTCAGGGGTGGCCAAGCTGGAATCTGCCCCCATACGACCATCGGGATAACGGCGGCGAAAATCTGCGGCACCGTAGATGGCATGACTGGTGTTGACTTCGGGATTGAGGGGAACGCGTTTAATGGCCTCTGGATAGAGAAATTGGGTCACCGCCACTTCACTGGGGGTGGCATGGGAACCCTCGCGATCGCCATACAATTCCCGCGCCAGCTGCATCACTGAGGAACACATAAACCAGTTGGCCAACTCACAGCGCACTTGATCCGCCTCGGGAATGTGCAAATCGGCTAAGACTGCATAGGTTTCCGCAAAGGCCGCCTTCACTGTCGCGATATTGCCGCCATGACCATTAATGAAAAAGAAGCGTTGAAAGCCTGCCCGTACCAAGCTCACCAAATAGTCGCGAATGACAAGAATCAACGTACTAGGGCGCAAACTAATCGTGCCGGGGAAAGCCGTATGGTGTAAGGCCATGCCCACGGAAATTGTCGGGGCAACAAGGGCATGAGTTGCTTCCCCTACCCCTTTGGCGATCGCCTCGGCACAGAGGGCATCGGTGCCAATGAGACCCATCGGGCCGTGCTGCTCCGTGGAGCCAATGGGAATAATCATCCCCTTGGAAGTGTTGAGATAGGCTTCGACCTCTGGCCAAGTACTCAAGTGTAGTAGGGGCATTCCTGTCTCCTAAATCGCATCCTCAAGAACGGCTCGTGTATTCCGCCATGCCCAAATGCCCGCGATCGCCACCACGCCCCCCATCCCCACCATGACCACTGTGAGGCCAAGGAAGTCCGAAAGAATCCCGGCGATCGCTAAGGGCACACTGAGGGCAATATTGACAATGTTATTTTGGAAGCCAAAGACCTTACCCCGCATCGTCGCCGGCGTCCGAACTTGAATGAGGGTCTGCATGGGAATACCAATTAAAGATGCCCCCATTCCCAGCAAAATACTTAAGCCCAGACCCACCCACAGATGATGCACAAAAGCAAAGACCAGTAGGACAGCTGCCATCACCAAAAAGCCAATCAAAGGCAGGGGTCGATGATGCAATTTTTCCCCCCATTGGCCCAAAACCCCCGCCCCTAAAATTAACCCCAGCCCTGCGGCGGCCAAGAGAAAGCCAAACTGATTAGGACGCAGGCCAATTTCTTGGGCTAAACTGACGGCCAACACCGTCAAGGCGGCAAAGACACAATAGAGGATCGTTAACTGGAGCATGGCATTCCCCAAGAGGCGATTTTTGCGCACGTAGTGAAACCCCTCCTGCAAGTCCTGCCATACATTGAGGTGGCGATCGCGCTCATGAACTGCTTCTCGGTAGCGAATCGAGGCTAAAACCAATCCCGCCATAACGTACAGCACACCGACAACGACTTCACGGGCATAGACACCCCCTATGGCCACAGCACCACTCAGCAATGGCTCACCGATGGCAAACCCCACTACGAGTGACCCCATCATTGTTGTGATAAAGAGGGCATTCGCCGAGAGCAGATTTTCCTCCTTCACTAGCAGGGGAATCGCCGCCTGTTCTGCCGGGGCAAAGAATTGCGTAAGAATGGACTCAGAAAAGGCAATCAGGAGCAGCAGCGTAAACCGCTTCGGAATAAAGATCAGAGCAAAAACCAGTAGCCCGCGCAGAATATTGGTAATGCTCATTAGCTCCCGCTTGGGGTAGCGATCCACAAAGGTGCCTGCCGTTGAGCCAAAGAAGACCGCTGGTAGGGTATTGGCAATCATTACGGCTGAGGCCTTAGAGCCGGGCAGTTCATAGCTGGCGTCGTAGGAAACCGCCAGTGTAATTAGGAGGACGAGAAAAATTTTGTCCGCCAGTTGGGAGATGATTTGACCGCCCCATAACTTGAGGAAATTCTTGTTCCGCATCAGAGCAGCAAACCCTTCTGGACGGGGCTTGGGACCAGAACTTACCATTGCTGTTGCTCACTGACCATGAACACAAGTTTCCTCACCGTTACCAAAGATTGGGGCTGGCAGTCTGAATCCAATATACCGTCAGACCCTTGCCGGCGTTTGCCCTGTCTCTGTATCCTTTGAGGTTCATTTTGGGCATTCTGAGGAGTACAGGTCGCAAAAATCACCAGATAGGAGGAAGTAAAAATACCAAAAATTACCCTTGCCTGTGTAGCATATAACACCCTACCATCTGAGAGTTAATAACCATTTAATTTTCTGCCAATAAGAAATTATCGTTTTAGAAGCAGAACTAAATCATCGTCCCAATCTGGCTTGCCTGGAGGAGCAATTGGGAAATACCAAGGGGGCGATCGCCAGCCTAACGATGGTACTGAAGCACGTCAGTTTATTGCAGACACATTACCCCAGACTTGGCTAGAACTCGGCTTCCCAGCCAACCACCAAAATTATTCGGCATTTATGGAGACGTTAAAAACGGAAATTGCTGGGTCACTCTAGAATAAACTTAAGTCCCCTTGAACTCCACCCATGAGTGAACCCATCACCCAATCTCAACTCGCAGAAGTCTTCGAGACCATGAAGGCCATGCAGTCGCAACTCGCAGAACTCACCCTTGAGGTGAAAGTCGGTCAAGCCGAAATCCGTGAGAAATTTAATACGATTGATCAAAAATTCCAGACTCTGGAGGCCAAGTTTGAAGAGAAACTGAACACGCTGGAAGCAAAATTTGATGAGAAATTCAACACCATAGAAGCCAAAATCGAGGCAGTGCGTTTGGAAGTACAAACCAATCGTGAGCAGTTAGTGGACTTGGGGAAGCGTCAAGGTTCAACGGAAAACCGCCTTTGGGCACTACTAGTGGCGCTCTTTTTGATGGTGGCGGGACTATTGGCCAAGATTACCCTGTTTGACCAAGTCTAAGGATGAGCAGCATGAGTGAACCCGTCACCCAGTCTCAATTCGCAGAAGTTCTCGAGACGATGAAGGCCATGCAGTCGCAACTCGCAGAACTCACCCTTGAGGTGAAAGTCGGTCACGCGGAAATCCGTGAGAAATTTAACACGATTGATCAAAAATTCCAGACTCTGGAGGCCAAGTTTGAAGAGAAACTGAACACGCTGGAAGCCAAGTTTGAAGAGAAACTGAACACGCTAGAAGCAAAATTTGACGAGAAGTTTAACACAATTGACGAGAAATTCAACACTATAGAAGCCAAAATTGAGGCGGTTCGCTTGGAAGTGCAAACCAATCGCGAGCAGTTAGTGGACTTAGGGAAGCGTCAAGGTTCAACGGAAAACCGCCTTTGGGCACTACTGGTGGCGCTCTTTTTGATGGTGGCGGGACTATTGGCCAAGATTACCCTGTTTGACCAAGTCTAAGGATGAGCAGCATGAGTGAACCCGTCACCCAATCGCAACTGACAGAAGTCCTCGAGACCATGAAAGCCATGCAGTCGCAACTGGCGGAACTTACCCTTGAGGTGAAAGTCGGTCACGCGGAAATCCGTGAGAAATTCAATACGATTGATCAAAAGTTCCAGATAGTAGATGAGAAATTGAATGCTATAGAAGTCAGATTTGAAGAAAAGTTCAACACACTAGAAGCCAAGTTTGAAGAGAAGCTGAACACGCTGGAAGCAAAATTTGACGAGAAGTTTAACACGATTGACGAGAAATTCAACACTATAGAAGCCAAAATCGAGGCAGTGCGCTTGGAAGTGCAAACCAATCGTGAGCAGTTAGTGGACCTAGGAAAGCGCCAAGGTTCAACGGAAAATCGCCTTTGGGCACTACTAGTGGCGCTCTTTTTGATGGTGGCGGGACTATTGGCCAAGATTACCCTGTTTGACCAAGGCTACTAAAACGATTGCCCAAAAAAAGAGGGCTGAGGGGAAAGCCCCAACCCAACTCTCTTGAATCAGTTTCAATTGCACCTAAACGGTTACCAGTTCCGCTTGACGCTGGAAGCTGAGGCGTTCGTTCTCGCCCACATCCACCAGAATCGTGTCGCCATCGAAGAACTCGCCCCGCAGGATAGCTTTGGCAATCGGGGTTTCCAGTTGTTTCTGGATGGCACGTTTCAGCGGGCGGGCACCATAGACGGGGTCGTAACCCACTTCGGCCAAGAAGTCGATCGCCTTCTCTGTGAGGGACAAGGTAATGTGGCGATCGCTCAAGCGTTGCTGCAACCGCTGCACCTGCAATTGAACAATTTGCCGCAATTGATCCTTGCGCAGGCTGTGGAAGATGATAAATTCATCCACGCGGTTGAGGAATTCAGGGCGGAAGTGGCCACGCATCGCCTCCATAACGCGGTTGTACATTTCCCCGTAGCGGCTGTCATCGCCGGCCACATCAAGGATGTACTGAGAACCAATGTTGCTGGTCATGATGATGATGGTGTTCTTGAAGTCCACCGTCCGCCCTTGGGAGTCGGTGACGCGGCCATCATCGAGAATTTGCAGGAACACGTTGAAGACATCGGGATGGGCTTTTTCAATCTCATCGAAGAGAACCACGGCATAGGGACGGCGGCGAATGGCTTCTGTGAGTTGACCGCCTTCGTCATAGCCCACATAACCGGGGGGCGCCCCAATTAACCGCGATACGGCGTGTTTCTCCATGTACTCCGACATGTCAATCCGCACCATCGCCTCTTCGGTGTCGAACATGAAGGCCGCCAAGGCTTTGGCCAATTCCGTTTTACCGACACCCGTTGGCCCAAGGAAGATGAAGCTGGCAATGGGACGGTTGGGATCCGCTAGTCCGGCACGGGAGCGCTGAATGGCCTCCGCTACTGCGGTGACGGCCTCATCTTGACCGACAACCCGCTTGTGCAGCTCTTCTTCGAGGTGCAGCAGTTTTTGGGCTTCCGACTCCACCAGTTTGCTGACAGGGATGCCCGTCCACTTGGAGATGATTTCAGCAATGTCGGCCTCGGTCACTTCATCCCGCAGCAGAGAGCGACCCCCCACTTGAATCTCCCGCAGTTTGGCTTCGGCTGCCGCCAGTTGTTTGTGGAGTTCTGTGAGTTTGCCGTACTTCAGTTCAGCGGCACGGTTGAGGTCGTAGTTGCGCTCCGCTTGCTGGATCTCGATGTTGACTTTTTCGATTTCTTCTTTGATGGCTTGGAGACGGTCAATGACCTCTTTTTCTGCTTGCCACTGGGCATTGAGGCGGCTTTGCTCCTCCTTGAGATCCGCTAGCTCTTTTTCCAGTTTCTCAAGGCGATCGCGCGAAGCTGCCGAGGTTTCTTTTTGCAAGGAGAGCCGCTCCATTTCCAGCTGCAGGATTTTGCGGTCAATCTCATCCAGTTCCTCCGGCTTGGAGGTAATCTCCATTTTCAGTTTCGCGGCGGCTTCATCTACCAAGTCAATGGCTTTATCGGGCAAGAAGCGATCGCTAATGTAGCGGGTTGAGAGCGTAGCTGCTGCCACCAAGGCGGTATCGGAAATTTTCACGCCATGGTGGATCTCATAGCGTTCCTTGAGACCCCGCAAAATCGAGATCGTGTCCTCAACGCTGGGCTGATCCACATAGACCTGCTGGAAGCGCCGCTCTAAGGCTGCATCCTTTTCAATGTACTTGCGGTACTCATCAAGGGTGGTGGCACCAATACAGCGCAGTTCCCCCCGCGCCAACATCGGTTTGAGCAGGTTGCCGGCATCCATCGCCCCTTGGGTTGCCCCGGCACCAACGACAGTGTGGATTTCATCAATAAAGAGGATGATTTGGCCGTTGGAGTCGGTGACCTCCTTGAGAACTGCTTTGAGGCGCTCTTCAAATTCACCGCGATACTTGGCACCGGCAATCAAGGCACCCATGTCGAGAGCAATCAACTGGCGATCGCGCAGGGAATCAGGCACATCCCCCGCCACAATCCGCTGTGCCAAGCCTTCAGCAATGGCGGTTTTACCAACGCCGGGTTCACCAATGAGCACTGGGTTATTTTTGGTACGGCGGGAAAGAATCTGAATCACACGGCGAATTTCATCATCACGGCCAATGACGGGATCCAGTTTCCCTTGACGAGCCAAGAGCGTCAGATCACGGCCATATTTTTCCAGCGCCGCATATTTGCCCTCTGGATTTTGATCCGTCACTTTTTGGGAGCCGCGAATTTGCTGAATCGCTTCCCGTAGGGCTTTTTCGCTCAGGCCGACCTCCTGAAGAAGTTTTTTGCCAAAGCGATCGTCTTGGGCAAAGGCCAATACCAAGTGCTCAATCGAGATAAACTCATCGCCAAACTGTTTGCGTGCCTCTTCGGCGCGATCGAGGAGCTTGTCAAGGCTCTGTCCTAGATAGACGCCACTGGGATTACTGATTTTCGGCTGACGGTTAATGAATTCATCGGTGAGATCGCGAATGCGCTGCACCGAACAGCCAGCTTTTTGGAAAATTTGTGTCGCTAGACCCTCTTGCTCGAGCAGCGATTTCATCAGGTGTTCACTTTCGAGATTCTGGTGCTGTGCCTGCTTGGCTAGATCTGGTGTGCGGGCGATCGCAGCCCATGCTTTTTCGGTAAATTGATTTGGATTGGATGGTTGCATAGCTGACCCTTTGACCCCTTTTTCCAGTTTTTAACTATTTATATTGTATGAATTGCAAGAAAAACGCTTTTTCGGACTTCCCTACTTTAAGGGTAGAATAAACTCCCCAGAATAAGTTCGAAAGAATTAGTGCAAATTAGTTCCAGCGTAGCGTCTAGAGGCGGGGTTGGGGAAAGCCTCTTTGGGAAGAGAGACCGTTTCTCTATAGAATGTAAGGCACTGCAAGTTGGCAACACAAGCTATGACAAACTCCCCTATGACTGAGCGCTCACCGCGTCAAGAGGCGGTTCTGTACTATCCGGTACTGGGATCCCGTCGCCCTAGTAACTACTTTTGGGCAACAGCGGTCTCCATTGGTGGCTTGGGTTTCTTTTTGGCCGGTCTTTCTAGCTATTTGCACCGCAACCTACTGCCCATTGGGAACCCAATTGATTTAGTCTTTATTCCCCAAGGTATTGCCATTGGCTTTTATGGGGTGGCGGCGCTGTTGTTGGCAACGTATCTGTGGCTGGCGATCGCTTGGGATATTGGCGGTGGCTTTAACGAGTTCAACAAAGAAACGGGCTTTGTCCGCATTTTCCGCTGGGGTTTTCCGGGGAAGAATCGCCGCATTGAGGTCAGCTGCCCCATCAGCGATGTCCAATCCGTGAGAATTGTGATTAAAGAAGGGCTAAACCCGAAACGCGCCCTCTACCTTAAAATCAAAGGTCGCGGCGAAGTCCCCCTAACGCGCGTAGGTGCGCCCTTGCCGTTGGCAGAACTCGAAACCCAAGGCGCCACAATCGCCAGCTTTTTGGGTGTCCCCGTTGAGGGACTCTAGCTTTAGTCTTCGTGATCGTCAAAAGGATCCGCTAACTCCTTGGAAGGAGGGCCAAAGGAGAGGTAGATAGAGTAGCCGGTCACGCCAATGCAGATGGCAGCGAGAGCAATGCTAAGAACTGTTGCAGGTTCCATAGAAGCGTTCTCAATGGGAGCAAGATGTGCTTCTATAATATTACGAAACATTAAAACTCTGTTCATCTCGTTCAAAAAAGGGATTTATGGCACGACGGACTTGGCTAGGGGATCTCCTGCGCCCCTTGAACTCTGAATACGGTAAAGTCGCCCCCGGCTGGGGTACCACTCCCTTGATGGCGGTCTTTATGGGGCTGTTCCTTGTCTTTTTGCTGATTATTTTGCAAATCTACAACTCGACACTCATCCTCGATGGTGTTAACGTGAGTTGGAAAGCACTAGGATAACCCATGAACGTTTTTGGTATCGGTCTGCCGGAACTGATTGTGATTCTGGTGGTGGCGCTTTTAATCTTTGGCCCTAAAAAGCTGCCGGAAATTGGTCGCAGCCTTGGCAAAACCAAGCGTGCCTTTGAGGAAGCCTCCCGTGAATTCCAAGATGAAATGAAACGGCAGACCGCTGCCCTCGAACAGGAACAGCAGGCCAAGGCAGAATCGGAATCATCGCGGGAGCCCTCTGCTTAGGTGGCATGGTTCTCCAACCCTGTGTGATTGTCGGCCTTGGGAATCCGGGGGCAGAGTATGCGACGACGCGCCACAATATTGGCTTTCGTGTCCTTGACGCCCTTGCCGATCGGTATAAGGTGCAGTTGACCCCGCAGCGGCGCTTCTTGGGAGAGGTGGCCGAGGTTCCGATTCATGGTCAAAAGGTACGCCTCCTCAAACCCACTACCTATATGAATAGTTCGGGGCAGTCTCTCCATGCCCTGCTGAATTTTTATAAGCTGCCCCTTGAGCGAACCCTTGTCGTCTATGATGATGCCGATTTGCCCTTGGGGCGGCTGCGCTTGCGCTTGAGTGGCTCGACGGGCGGACACAACGGCATTAAGTCAATTATTCAACACTGTCATTCGCAGCAGTTTCCCCGCCTCAAGGTGGGCATTGCCTTTGGCGATCGCCTGCAGCAACAAACCGGGCCGCGCAATGCTGTGCCCTTTGTTTTGGGACATTTTTCGGCTGCTGAACTCGCCATTTTACCTGCTGTGCTTGACCTTGCCGTGGATGCCATTGAGTTAAGTATTCAGTCTGGGGTGGAGGCAGCGATGAACCACTTCAACGGCAAAAGCATTCCCCTACCGCAATCCTGACCCTCCCACTAGAAGTCTGAGGAAAAAGAAGATCTCAAGTTAGATTAAAAACAGGTGTTTTCGGCGCAGAATCATGGACATTGCTGAAAGTGTGCGCATGGCGATCGCCACCCTCAAGGCCAATCGACTGCGTAGCGGCCTGACGATGCTGGGGATAATTATTGGCAACGCAGCGGTGATTGCCATGGTCGGCGTGGGTCAGGGGGCACAGCGCTATGCCGCCAGTCAGTTTGAATCCCTTGGTCCGAATACGCTTTTTATTGTGCCGGGGACGCCCCAAGCCCGCAACCGCACGTTTAATGTGCCGCAAACCCTTGTCCTTGAGGATGCTAAGGCGATCGCCACCCAAGTGCCCACCGTTAAGGAAGTGGCACCCCAAATTCAAGTGCAACAACGGGTTACCTATCGAGGACGCAACACGAATGTGCTGATTGTGGGGACCACCCCCACCTTTCCTTCAGTGCGCAGTTTTACAGTGGCGCAGGGGCGCTTTATCTCCGATAAGGATGTGGAACGGCATCGCCGCGTCGTCATTTTAGGCTCGGATTTGGCGAGGAAGCTCTTTATTAACGAAAATCCTGTGGGTCAGCAGGTACGGATCAAGAATCTTTCCTTTGAAGTGATTGGCGTCATGGCCGAAAAGGGTGCTTTCCTTGGCAACAATCAGGATGAGGCCGCCTATATTCCCATTACGACGATGTCTTCCCGTATTGTGGGGCAGCGCTCCCCCTATGGGATTTCCCTAACCTTTATCTCGGTATCTGCCCGTGATGAACAGAGCATTGATGCGGCTAAGTTTCAGATTACCAACCTCCTGCGGCTGCGCCATCAAATTGTTGATGAGGACGATTTTACAATTCAAACCCAAAAGGAAGCTCTGCAAATCATTGGCAATATCAGCAATGCCTTGACCTTGATGTTGGCGGCGATCGCCGGCATTTCCCTGCTGGTGGGGGGGATTGGCATTATGAACATTATGCTGGTCTCGGTAACCGAACGCACCCAAGAAATTGGCCTGCGCAAGGCCATTGGTGCCACACAGCGGGATATACTGGCACAGTTTATGATTGAGGCGATGATCCTCTCGGCTCTCGGTGGCCTCATTGGCACGGGAGTGGGCGTAGGTGGTGTGATGCTAGTGGTGATGTTGACCCCCTTGGAGGCTGGGGTTGCTCCCGTTGCTGTGGCTCTTGCTGTGGGCGTTTCGGGCAGTATTGGCCTCTTCTTTGGGGTGGTTCCCGCTCAACGGGCGGCGCGGCTGGATCCGATTGTTGCCTTGCGCAGTGTCTAAAAGTACCCTTGGGAAATTACCGATGGAAACGACAACTCTAGACTGGATTGCTGGCGGCCTTGCGATCGCCATTGTCATTGGTGGCCTGTTGATGATGTTTACCAATCTTTGGACACGGCGATGACCTTGCGGCGAGGCTTGACCTACCTGCTGTTGGTGGCGATCGCGATCGTCATGCTGCTGCCTTTGGTGTGGCTCACCAGTACCGCCTTCAAGTCTGCCAATGAAGATATTTTTGCCTTTCCGCCCCGCTGGCTGCCGGCCGAACCAACCTGGGCGAATTTTGTCACGGTTTGGCAAACGAATCCCTTTGGCCAGTACCTGTTCAACAGTACACTGGTGGCAGTCTTAACGGTGGCCTGCAATCTCCTGACCTCGGCCTTAGCCGCCTATCCCTTGGCACGGCTGTCCTTTCGCGGACGTGAGGTGATCTTTACGGCCATTTTGGCCACGATCATGATTCCCTTTCAAATCATCATGATTCCCCTGTTTATTTTGGCGGTGCAGTTGGGGCTGCGGAATACCTATCTGGGAATGATTCTGCCGAGTTTGGCCTCTGCCTTTGGCATTTTTCTGTTGCGACAGGCCTTTATGGCGGTGCCCAAGGAACTAGAGGAAGCGGCTCGCCTCGATGGCTGCTCAGAATTGGGGCTGTGGTGGTTTGTGATGCTGCCGGCCATTCGCCCTGCCCTTGTTACCCTTGGCATTTTTGTGTTTATTGGTGCTTGGAGTGATTTTCTCTGGCCCCTGTTGGTCTTGGATCAGCCAGAACTTTATACCCTGCCCATTGGCGTGGTCACCTTGGCGGGGACGTTTTCTTTGGATTGGCGACTCATTGCCGCTGGCTCGGTGATTTCAATTGTGCCCGTGTTCATTGTGTTTATTTTCTTGCAACGATATATCATGCCCTCCCAAACTACTGCTGGCCTGAAGGGCTAGCTTCCTAGGCCGCGATAGCGAATTGGCTGGCGGTGGGCATATTGGCGAAAGAAGGTTTTAATTTCCGCTGCTCGGCCAAGGGCAATCAGGGTATCCCCCGGCCCTAGGGGCAAGGTTAAGGGGGGATGGGTCACCAAGGCACCGTTCTGATGGCGGAGAGCAACAATAATAAAGCGGCCTCGGCCTTTCGCTTCCACATCGGCGATCGCTAGCCCCACCAGCGAGGACTCCAAGGGCAGCGTAAACTCCTCAATCTGAAGATCGAGCTGGCTGAGTAGCTCAATCAAGTGACTGCGCTCATCCTTTTCCTCAAGAAAATCCAAGACTGTCGGGCGAGTAATGAGCTGCACCATGCGTTGGGCACTGATACTCGAGGGCAAGACCACATGATCGGCACCGGCAAAACGCAGTTTGGACTCTGTGGCTGGCAATTCACCATAGGCCAAAATTTGTAAGTTGGGATTGAGGCGACGGGCAATCAGGGTGATAAAGACATTACTGGCATCATCGGCCAAAACCGCCACTACAGTGCGAGCGCGATCCACCCCCACCGCCAACAGCTCATTTTCATCCATGAGATCGTCACCGCGATAGAAAAGGTGCCCTGACTGCTGGGCAAGCCGTAGTCGCTGCCGCTGGTTGTCAATCACGACAAAGGGGATTTGGGCAGCAGCCAAGTTCATCGCTAAGGTGCGACCAAGGGGACCATAGCCGCAAATGATGACGTGATCCTTAAGGTCAGCGAGATGAGCGGGGGTTGTCATTGGGAGTGGCGGGAGCGGGCAGTATATTTGCGAATGAGCTTGGGGGTATCTTGAGCATGCCCCAATAGAATCAATGTATCGCCCACTTCCACAAGGGGATTGGCGCGGGTCGGGAATAATTGGCCATCACTTTTGCGCAGGCCAACAATAATAAATGCCCCTTGGCCGCGTACCTCAAGTCCTGTCAAGCGCGTACCCACGTAGGGGTAATCGGCAGTAATCTCCAGTTCCTCAAGGTGAGCATCAATGTGGCTCAAGAGGTCGTTGAGGGTCTCGCGATCGCCCGTTTGCTCAAGAAAGTCAATGCGTGGCCGCCGAATCAGGTTAGTCATTTGAATGGCACCAATTTTTGTCGGCAAGACTACGTGATCCGCTCCTGCCATACGTAGCTTTGCTTCTGTGCTTGCCAAATTCGCCCGCGCCACAATCAGCAGGCTCGGATTCAGGGAGCGCGCTGTCAGGGTAATAAAGACATTGATCGTGTCATTGGGCAGCACCGTCGCTAGGGCGATCGCCCGCTCGATCCCCACCACGCGCAGCGTTTCTTCCTCCGCCGCACTCCCCAAATAGGCCAAATAGCCCAACTGTATCGCTAGATCAATGCGCTGTTCATTGACATCCAAAATCACAAAGGGGGTTTTTAATGCCGATAATTCCTGAGCCATTACCTGACCAATGCGGCCAAAGCCACAGACAATGACATGGCGGTTGAGTTTGTTGATGTCGCGGCTCGCCCGCTGAATATCCAGTAGGCGTTTGATCTCCCCTTCGGTAAACAGTTGCACCACCGCACCGATGGTATAAACCGTTGCTGCACTGCCGGCCACAATGATCAGCATGTTAAAGAAGCGTTGCGCCGGCGTAATCAGGGGTCGCACTTCACTGTAGCCAATGCCAAAGACGGTGATCACGTACATGTAGAGGGCATCGAGCCAGTTCCAGCCAAAACTGGTGTAGCCCACCACCGCCACCAACATGATCAGAACAAAGAGGGTGATGCCAATAATAAAACGGTTGAGGGCAGGGGTCGCAGGTAACCGTCGCATGGCTTTAATACTTGCGCTCTTGGGGGGGAAACATGGTGATGGTGACGGGCAGATAGTCAATCCTCATGCCGTCGCTGTGGTAGGTGGCTAGGGTGTGGCGTAGGAAGTTGACATCATCCCGCTGCGGATAGTCTTCACGGAAGTGGGCACCACGACTCTCTTGGCGAGCAAGGGCGCTGCTCAAAATCACTTCCGCAACCACGAGGATATTTGCTAACTCAAACGCCTCTAACAGCTCTGTGTTCCAGTAGCGCTGGCGATCGTCGAGACGAATCCGCGCATAGGCTGCTTTCAGCCGCTGCAATTCTTCCAAACCCCTCTGCATCAGAGCCGCGGTGCGAAATACGCCACAGTATTGGGTCATACAATCTTGAACCTGCTGCCGTAGTTGGGCAATGCGTAAATCCCCCGCTTGACTAAAGAGGTGCTGAATCTGTTGCTCCGCTGCCTGTAGATACGGCTGGGGGTCAAATTGGGGTTGGGGCAAGCTCGGTAAATCTTTGGCGATCGCCCCACCGGTACGGCGGCCATAGACCACACATTCTAGGAGGGAATTACTCCCCAAGCGATTGGCACCATGCACCGAGACACAGGCACATTCACCAGCGGCATAAAACCCGGTCACCAGTTCCGTGGCATTGGCACGCACCTGACCATTGACATTGACCGGAATCCCCCCCATTGAATAGTGCACCGTCGGACGTACAGGAATCGGCTCCACCACGGCATCTACCCCCGCCAAGCGATGGGCTTCCTCCCAACAGAAGGGAATGCGACTCATGATTGTTTCGCGACCCAAGTGGCGGACATCGAGATAAACAAAAGGCCCGCCGGCTGAGCCATCACTGTGGCTGCCGCGCCCTTCGCGAATTTCGATGGCGATCGCCCGCGAGGTAATATCACGGGGAGCCAGTTCCATGCGACTGGGGGCATAGCGTGCCATAAAGCGTTCTCCCTCGGCATTGACCAAATAAGCCCCTTCACCGCGCACCGCCTCAGAAATCAAAACCCCCGCTGGATACAACCCCGTGGGGTGAAATTGGACAAACTCCATATCCTCAAGGGGCAAGCCTGCCCGTGCCGTCATCGCTAAGCCATCCCCCGTGGAGGCAAAATCATTAGAGGTGGTATTAAAGACGCGACCATAGCCCCCTGTGGCAAAAAGAATGGCAGGTGCCCGCAGAATGTCCAGTTGACCCGTTTCAATGTGGTAGGCAACGACCCCCTTGGCCTGCTGATCCTCGACAATCAGCCGCAGCACATACCACTCACTAAAAAAGGTGACGTTGTATTTCAGGAGATTGCAGTAGAGTTCGTGGAGAATGGCATGACCAGTTTTGTCGGCTGCATAGCAAGTGCGCTGGTGCGTGTGACCACCAAAGGGACGTTGGGCAATGCGGCCATCGGGCAGGCGAGAGAAGAGCACCCCCAAATGCTCAAGGTCAATCACCACATCGGGCGCTTCTTGGGCAAGAATGGCGACGGCATCCTGATCCGCAAGAAAGTCTGACCCCTTGACGGTATCAAAGGCATGGCTTTCCCAAGAGTCTTCGCTGTCGACATTTTTCAGCGTAGCGGCAATGCCCCCTTGGGCAGCAACGGAATGGGAACGAATGGGATGGGTTTTGGACACAAGGGCAATCGGGGTCTCTGGGGCCAGGCGGCAAATTTCCAAAGCAGCACGACAGCCTGCTAAGCCACCACCGACAATCACAACGCCAAAGTCTTGCATCGTCCGTTTGTCCAGCATCTTTTCCTATACTAAGTTGGCGCTTAAGAGAGCAGCGGCGGCAGCAAAGATGAAACAAAGATAAAAACAGTAGCAAAATGATCTTGCGAGCCTCACGCTGAATCGTTAGAGTGGCAGTACAGTTCTTTTGGGGGCACAGCGGTTTCGATGCTTTTGTGCGTGTTCTCTCTCTGTGAAAAGGACTGTAATTTTATGGGAGGCAGCTGTCCTTGAGTGCATTTTTTCTTCACTATGGGGATTGTGGGGTGCGCCATTGGTGCGATCGCGATCGCGCAGCGGTCATGCACCTCATTGCTAATGTCCTCAGTGAGTTTGGCCTTTCTTGGCAACCCGAAGGCGCCGATGCCGATGTGGTTCACGTTGAAGATTACTACCACCGCCGGGGCGGACAATTTTGGGTGGTGGAGCGAGCCTCGGAAGTTGTGGGCACGATCGCCTTCTATCCCATTCAGCGGGGCGAAGCGGCTGTCGAAATTCGCAAAATGTATCTCCATCCCCGCGTACGCGGCCAAGGCCTAGGGACATTTCTCCTGCACCATCTGGAGGTAGCCATTGCAGCGGCCGGCTACCGCAAAATCTGGATTGAAACGGCCTCAATCATGACTACAGCCGTCCATTTGTACGAAAAGGCGGGCTATCAGCCGGCGACGGGTGTGGAAACGCAGCGTTGCGATCGCGTCTATGTCAAGGATCTAGTGCCCCATGGCATGGCTTCGATGGCTTCTGCCCCCTGCTAGTTTGATTGTCCTGCTGGTTTCACCTGCTGCCTTCGGTCTCTGCCGCCAAGACTTGGCTCGTGCCCTGCAACAGGAAATTCAAAATCCCCAATGGCAACGGGGTCAATGGGGCATGGTGGTGCGGGATTTAACCACGGGGGATCTTCTCTACGACTACCAAGGGGAAAAGCTCTTTCTGCTGGCCTCGAATGTCAAGCTAACGACAGTGGCTGCCGCCTTAGACTATTGGGGAGCTAATCATTTCTTTGAGACCACCCTCAGCGCGCGATCGCCCGACAGGACAACCCTGCGTCTTCAGGGCAGTTTTGACCCCAGTTTCAGCAGCCAAGACCTGCAACAAATGGCACTCCGCCTTAGCCAACAGGGCATTCGCCAGATTCCAATCTTGGAAATCGGCGGTGTAACTCCTGTGAGGATGGAACCCACATGGGCGATCGAAGACCTGACGATGGGCTATGCAGCGGTAGTGACGCGCTTTAGTCTCAATCAAAATGCCCTGAACCTAGAGGTCATACCACAACAGTTGGGGCAACCCTTAGCACTACGGCAGCCGCAGACTCATTTTCGAGTGGTCAATGAGACCCGCACCGTGACCCCCTCTGAGCCAGAATTTCTGGAAAGTGAGGTGCGCGGCCAGCAGATCATTGTGCGGGGTCAACTCCACATTGGCAGTGAACCGGCAAAACTGCGCATTCCTCTCAGTGAGTCGATCCCCTATCTTCAACAACAGGTGCAGCGGGCCTTTGCCCAAGCCGGTATTCAAGTGCAGCAAATTCGCCTTGTGGAAACAGCAGAGCCGTTACCCAATGTGTTGGTGCGCCATGCCTCACCCCCCCTAGAAGCGTTAATTTTGCCGGTTCTCCAAGAGAGTGACAATTTCTATGCAGAAATGCTCCTTGCGGCTCTGGAGGCAGCACAACCCGGCTATCGCCAACGCTATCTAGAGCGCATCGGTGTCCAAGCAGCGGTTTTAGTAGATGGTTCGGGACTCTCGCGGCAAAATTGGCTGACGCCCAATGGTTTAGTCACGCTGCTGCAACATATAACGCAAACAAAGGATGCCTCGCTGTGGCGGCGATCGCTCCCCCTTGCCGGACGATCCGGCACCCTGCGACAGCGCTTTCGTGATACAGCGGCTCAGGATCGTGTCTGGGCGAAAACCGGCACATTGCGGGGGGTGGTTGCCCTAGCGGGCTATGTAGAACCCGTGCAGGATCGCCCTTTCGTCTTTAGTCTTGTGGTCAATCAAGGGGGGGAGGCCACGGCTCAACTCCGTGCTGGTTTGGATCGCATAGTTGTTTTGCTGGCGCAATCGCAGAACTGTCCTCACCGCCCATAGAAAAACCCCACATCCATTCAGTAGCTCGAACTACAGCCCGAGACAGGTTCAAAACTGCGAGAGCGGGAGAGGATCGCATACCCGTCACGTGTCTCATATTCTAAAAAAGGGTTGTATTTATTGATTCTGCTAATACCATCTCTTTGTAACATTGAGCTTAATAAATAGGTCTTAAACGAGGCAATTGTCTATCCTAAAACTGAAGTCATCCCAGTAGGAGACCTTCATGGCTCGCCCGCTCGTCCTCACAATTACAGAAAGCTCTGAAGAACTGCAGCGGCGCCTACAACATGAAACCAATGCCCGACAGCAGGAACGCTTGCAGATGCTCTACTGGCTGAAGCAAGGACTTGTCCACAGCTGCCCACAAATTGCCCAATTGCTCCATTGCAACGAGTCCAGCATTACTCGCTGGCTGAACGCCTATCGCCAAGGAGGACTTCAGCGGTTATTGGCAGTCAAGACGCCCCCGGAGCCGCCCGCATCATCCCCCCAACAGTGATGCCACAGTTGCAGAAACGCCTACAAGACCCCAGCGGGTTTGACAGTTACAAGGCTATTGTGCAGTTGCTGCGACAGGAGCATCAGCTTGAGGTCGCCTACCCGACGGTGCATCGCATTGTGCGCAATGTTGTGCCTGTGTTTGCCCCCAAGGTCAATCCCATGGAGCGGTTGTGGCAACATCTGCGAGCAGCATGAGCATGGCAGTCCTTCGAGACCCTAGAAGCCGTGCGTCAAAACCTGCAAGCTGTATTGTTACAACTGATGGCGGCAGTGATTCGTTCTTTGACGGGCTGGTTCATTCTCATTTAATCCACTTCCCCGAAGAGAAGCAAGAGTACCTTGAATATAGCCTCTCCCAGAGCGGATTGCAACCCCCTGTTCCGAGGGATCCCTTGCGAGGGGGGTGAAATTATTTTCTACAAGACCACTGAAAATACTCAAATCCTCTCCTAGAGAGACTCCGGTGGATTCCACGAGAGAATGGGCTTGGCGGCAATTTGCTGAATCTGTCGGACGCGGCTCAAACCCTGTGCAAAGGGCTGTAGGTGACATTAAGGGAGGAATTAATTTCTTTTTAACCTTGGTATATTTTGGGGCTGATAGAAAACGTTAATTTTCTTTGCAAGGTGTTGGGTTCTGTAGTCTGGATCGCATGGGTAAGGGAAAGCGAGAGGCTATGATGATTGTCAAATTGCTTCTGAGTTCGGGTTATGACACTGTACATCGGCAACCTCTCCTATGAGGCGACAGAAAACGATCTTCGCGAAGTTTTTGAAAAATATGGTGCTATTCGCCGGATTGTGTTGCCGGTGGATCGAGAAACAGGCAAACGGCGTGGCTTTGCTTTTGTCGAACTGGTGGATGAAACTCAGGAGGCCGCTGCCATTGATGATCTCGACGGTGCAACATGGCTAGGACGGGTGCTCAAGGTCAACAAGGCGAAGCCAAAACAAGCAGGGGGGCAGTCAAACCCTGCCTTCTAAGGGCATACTGGTAGGGAAGTGCTGTTCACTCTTCCTGCTATGCCTCGACGTTCGCCATCCCCACCGCGTCCGCGTCCCCAAACTCGTCGGCCTCCCCAGCCAGAATCGAAGTCACCAGTGAATACCCGCACTCTGGCGGTGTTGGGAGGGGTCTTTATTATTGGCGTTGGTGTGGGTGTCACCTTTAGCAAAACCACCACCCTCAATCCTGACAACGTGGCCTCAACGCAGTTTATTGATCAGGCGGCGCCCAATCCTGATATTTGCGTGCAATTTGGTGCGAGCGCGATCGCGGTGGATACGCGGATTTTTGTCACTTTTAACCCCTTTTCGGTCTTTGTTTCCCAACCGGTGATGCAACCGGGCTGTGTGCTGCGTGCCAATAACGTTGCCCTGCTAGAACAGCGACAACTCATTACCGGTGAGCAATTGCGCAGTTGTCGGCAGCGGCTGAATACCTTTGGCTATGTGGGCAACCTTGAAGCCAATCCTGAAATCAGCTGTGTTTATCAGAGCACAACAGATAAAAACCTCTTCCTCAAACTCTCAGGCTTGGGTAATGGTGCTGCGGGTGAAACCGGTAATTTCTAGGGCGCAACAATGAAGGCGAGGAAGTGGCCACGGCTGCGCTGGCGTGCAAGTCAGGGCATACAACGCTTGGGCACAGCCTTTCTCTTGGCGGGTCAAGTCACCTATCATTTGCTGCGGGGGCGGATTCCGCTGCGCAACTCGATCGAGCAAATGGCCTTGGTGGGGCCTGCCTCCCTCAGTGTTGCCCTAATTACAGCGGCCTTTGTGGGCATGGTGTTTACGATTCAGGTCGCCCGTGAATTTATTACCTTTGGTGCCACCTCTGCGGTGGGTGGGGTGCTGGCGATCGCCCTAGCGCGGGAACTGGGGCCGGTGCTGACAGCGGTAGTACTCGCCGGGCGAGTTGGCTCTGCCTTTGCGGCTGAAATTGGCACCATGAAAGTCACTGAGCAAATTGACGCCCTCTATATGCTGGGCACGGATCCGGTGGATTATCTGGTGGTGCCACGGTTTATTGCCTGTGTGCTGATGTTGCCGATTCTCAATATCTTGGCATTGGTAACAGGGCTGTGGGGTGGGCTAGTGATTGCCGATTATCTCTACGGCATTCCCCGTGGGGTCTATATTGAGTCCATTCAGAACTTTCTGCAAACTTGGGATCTGTGGAGTTCAATTATCAAGTCAGGCATTTTTGGCGGTGTGGTGGCCATCATTGGCTGCAATTGGGGCATTACAACTACAGGGGGCGCCAAGGGGGTCGGTCAATCCACTACGGCGGCTGTGGTGATCTCGCTATTGGCGATCTTTATTCTCAACTTTTTCCTGTCTTGGGCCCTCTTTGGCGGCAGCAGTAGCCTCGTACCCACGTTTTAGAGGGCTAGTCTGTGGAACTGCGGGTGGGGGAAGGCTGGCGGGTGGGCTGGCGCAATGATCAATTCTATGCCGCTCTGGTGGGCGCCGAGGATTGGGCCACGGAACTTACTGCCGCAGAATTCAAGGCATTTGTGGATTTATTTCGCCAACTCCACGGGCAGCTTTTGGCGATCGCCCCCGAATTGATGGCAGAGGAAATGATTACCCTCAGTGGCGGCAACGATGCTGTGCATTTGGAATTGGAGGGCTATCCCCATGCCTATAGCCTGCATCTGATTGTGTTGGGCGATCGCCGGGTTGAGGGGACATGGCCTGCCCCTGTGCCCCCAGACTTTCTCCTTGCCTGCTGTGAGTTGCAGCACAGGATTGCGGAGAGGCAAAGTTTAGAATAGAAGACATCCTTCTCGGTTGCGATCGCCCCTATGACCTCTGTCAAATCCTCGAAGGTCAGCCCCGCTTTGGCGGCACTGGTTAACACCATTAAGCAACTGCAACAGCAAGAGCAAATTGGTGGACTCATTGCTCCCTTGGTGAGCTTTGTCCAAGAAATCCTCGGCATGTCCTTTGCTTGGTTGGGACTATACAATGAAGCCGCCAAACAACTCATTGGCCAAGGGGGAACCACGCCCGTTGGCGATCATCCTTTTCTAAAGCAGAAATTGACCCTTGCCGCCGGTAGTCTTCTCGATCAGGTGTTGATCAACCGCAAGCCGATTAGTTTGCCCAGTCTCAAGGAGGAACCCCGCCTAGGCGAGTTACGAGAAGCCGCCACCCGTTTGGGCATTCAAGGCACGGCCATCTATCCCATTGTCCGCCATCGTCAACCCCTCGGCATTCTCATGATCGGTTCTACCACTTGGGGCGATACCCTGCGGGGCGATGATTTGGCCCACATGAGCTTACTGGTGAGTGCTCTTGGGGCGGAATTGGAACGCTTGACCGCGGCAAAACCAGCCCCTGAAACCAAGCAAGCGGCCGCGCCCACAATGACGAGTAATGATCCAGTGCGCCATCTCCTCCAAGAGGCCAGCCGTGCCCCTAGCTTGGGTCAACGCATTGAAGCCCTGTTGCTGGCAGTGCACCAATTCTGTCAACCTCAACGTACCAGCCTCTTTTGGCGAGATTTGGAGCAACCCCTCTATCGGCGGCGCAGTTACACCGTTGGTAAACCCCAGAGCCGCGAGAGCCAGCGGCAACCCTTAGCGATTACACAGCAGGAGTTAGCAGGTTGTTATACTGCCCTTGCCAGCGGCCAAACCGTGAGTGTCAGCGATAGTCAAAGTGTGGTTAGTGCCACTGCACCCTTACGGTTAATGCAAATGCTGAATTGCCGTGCCCTAGTGGCAACCCCGATTCTGGTGGGCACGGATGTCGTGGGCTTTCTCACATTCGAGCGCAGTGAGCCTTACCCTTGGAATGACAATGAAAAGAAACTCCTCCAAGTCACCGCAGAGCTATTGGCCTTGGCAGCCCCCACTGAACGCCTTGAACACCTCTTGGCACAGACCCAGCAGGCCCAAAGCTTGGTGAGTGAGTTGGCGCAAGCCATCTGTGATGAACAGGACTGGAAGCAAGTGCTCCACCATGCGGGCGAAAGGTTAGCGGCAGATTTAGGGGCACAGTGGGTCTTTTTGTTAAGCTACAACTCCCTGACCCAAGTCTTTGATGTCCTGTTTCAGTATCCGGCGCCCCGGGGGCGCGATCGCCATCCGCCCTTCCCGCCCTTACAAAAAATGGATTGGCAACTTCTGGAAACGGCAACCACAGCCATTGCCCTTGAGGACTGTAGCCATGAACTGCGCCTCTACTCTTGGAAAGAGGTTCTCGACAAGCTGCATATCCAGTCCCTTGTGGCAGCAACCACCACCCCCGGCCATTCTTTGGAAGCACTGCTGTTAGTGGGGCGCACTGAACCAACGGCTTGGGGCAAAAGTCAGCAAACCCTTGTACAGGAGGTGGCGCGTACCCTTGGCCTCATTAGCCATCAGTGGCAACTGCAAAACACCAATACGCAGCAGGAGCAAGTGCGATCGGCGATGCTGGCGGGGTTAACGGCACTGCAACGCACCCAAAACTTGGAGCGCATTGAACTGACGGGCTTGCAGCAGCTCATGAACTTAATGCAGGTACCCCTTGTGGCCTTAGTGACTTGGCGACCCGGTCAGACGGTTGGCTCGATTGTCGCGCCGCCCCCTAGCCATCCCAAATTTGCGATTCGCAACGACGCGGAAATTGCCATCTATGAGGATCCGCTGATCCACAGTGCCCTGATGGCCTCCCAAGCCGATGTCACCAGTAATCCCTACACTTGGTTGATTCAAACCACAGCAGCAGAACTAGATCCGCGTACGCGGGAATGGCTCTCAGGGCCAGACATTGGTCAAATTTTGGCGATCGCCCTACGCACTGATCCCGAATACGAACCTTCAGGGGTTCTCATTGTCGCTGATCGTCGCGATCGCCAGTGGTCAACCTTGCACCTAGAGGCCTTCATTACCCTTGTCAACCATTTGGCTTGGGCACACCGCAGTACTTCCCTCATTCAAATGCTCACCCAAGGTTGGCAAACCCTTGAAACCCTCAACTGGTACAAGCACCGTCGCCTTGAACAGGTCTATGGTCAACTTGCGAGTCTCTGCCATCAGCTGATGCAATCGGTTCAGCAACACCCTGAGGCGGCTCCCCTGCTGCGGCGGTTGGGCACGCTCCTGCAAACCCAGTTGGAATCCCTCCATCCCCTCTTGAGCCATGAGGTATGGCAACTGGACAAAACGACTGACACAGCAGGCCTAGCGGTGCTCCTCAAGCGAGTGATGGATCGCATCGAAAATTGGAAGCAGCGCAAACAACTGTGGATTCAAGTTCACAATCAACCTGTCCTCACCCTCAATGGTGACATTAGCAAGCTGGAGTTAATCCTTTATGAGTTGTTGCTTTTTGCCTGCCAGCGATCGCCCTCCCAAGGCCGCATTGACATCTGGTGCCAACAAATTGAAGGCATGGGTCAGGGGGGCAAAATGCAGTCTTGGCTGGAACTGTCAATCACCGACAATGGGGAAATAGAGCCACAGTTACTCATTAAACTGCACCAACTCGAACATCTCGACTGGCTTGCTCCCTCCAGCCTTGATCAGCCCCCCGGACGACACCTCAAAGTCTGCTTTAACCTGTGTCAACGCCTAGGCTATAACCTCGATATGTATAAATTGGAGGATGGCCGTTTCCTGAGTCGTCTGCTCATTCCCCTGAATAGTGGCGACACGGGTACCTTTGAATTGCAATCCTCACAGCCGCGCCAATGACCCCAAGCACGATCGCCCTTCTTGGCCTCCCGAACACGGGTAAATCCACATTTTTCAATCGCATTGCCGCTGCCCGTGCCCATGTAGGCAACTGGCCGGGGATTACGGTGGATCTAATAGAAGCAGAGATCTCCCTCAATGGGGAAATGGTTAAACTGGTGGATTTGCCGGGCATCTACGATCTGGCGGGGACGGCTGCCGATGAAACCCTTGTGCGTGAGTTTTTCCAACGGGTGCCGGTGCGGCTGGTGTTGGTGATTCTCAATGCCAGTCAGATTCAGCATCAATTGCGCTTAGCCCTGCAGGTGAAGGCTTGGGGACTACCAATGGTGGTGCTCCTGAATATGGCCGATGAAGCGCGGCAACTGGGGATTCAGATTGATACCGAGAAATTGAGCGATCGCCTTGGGGTGCCGGTGGTGGCCCTCAGTGCCAAATATGGTGGCGGCTATTGGGAGGCCTATGAAACAATTTGCCATGCCCTCAAAGAGGCACCCGTTCCCCAAGCCCCGCTCTTCAAGCCAACGTTGCCAGAAATTGAACCGGGGGCGATCGCGCCCCTATTGGCGGGCACCGTTACTTTCCCCAGTCGCACCGTTCGCAGACTAACAGAACAGTTGGATCACTGGTTGCTACACCCTTTGTGGGGACTGCCCCTCTTTTTTGCGGGGCTATACCTTGTCTTTCAAGTGGTATGGGTGCTAGGGCTGGGGGTTCAAGGCTGGCTCAGTGATGCGTTTGAGACCTTTCAGGGACAGGTGCTGGCGCCATTCCTCGCGGGGCTGCCCCCCTTGCTCAGCAGTTTGCTCATTGAGGGCATCTATGGCGGTATGACCACGGTGGCAGCGTTTGTGCCCTTAGTCACCATCTTCTTTATTGTGATGGCGATCGTTGAGGATAGTGGCTACCTTGCCCGTGCCGCCTACCTGATGGATGGCCTGATGGCACGCTTGGGTTTAGATGGACGCAGTTTCGTCCTCAGCTTGATGGGCTTTGGCTGCAATGTCCCCGCCCTGATGGCCACCCGCATTATTCGCTCGCCGGGGCTGCGGCTACTGACGATGCTGATCATTCCCTTTTCCCTCTGCTCAGCGCGGCTACAGGTGTTTGTCTTTCTCATTGCCTGTTTGTTTCCCCCGCAGTGGGGGGCAGTCGTCCTGCTGTCTCTCTATGGCTGGAGTATTCTGGCGGCCTTGCTCACTGCCCTCTGTTTTCAGGGCTATTTCCCGAATACGGATCCCTTTTTGCTGGAGTTGCCCCCCTATCGCTGGCCGACGGGGCGACAGGTGATTCTGCGGGCCTGGGGCGAGGTGCAGCATTTTCTCTCGCGAGCCACGGGCTTCATTATGATAGGTGTCTTGGTGGTGTGGGCATTGACCCATTTACCCCTGAATGCAACGCCCTCAAGTCCAGAAACGTGGGCGGGTCAACTGGGGATAGCGCTACAGCCGCTTTTGGCACCGGTGGGCATTACACCTGCCCTGACGATCGCCCTGATTGTCGGCTTTGTGGCCAAGGAGATTGTGATTGGTGCGTTGGCGGTGATCTATCACCTTTCGGGTACCTCGTTACAGCAGGCGATCGCCCAAGATTTAACGCCCCTACAGGCCTACAGCTTTATGCTTTTTACTCTCCTGTACACCCCCTGCTTGAGCACCCTTGCCACCCTCTGGAGTGAATCGAAACGCGGGCAGTTTACGATTTTTGCGACCCTCTATGCCTTGGTGATGGCGTGGGTGGTGAGTGGCAGTGTCTATCAACTGGGGCACTGGTGGGGATGGGGCTAATGGCCACCCTTTGCGGCATTGGCGTAGGGCCGGGGGATCCTGAACTCATTACCCTCAAGGGTTGGCGACGCCTACAGCACGCAAGGGTGATTGCCTTTCCGGCGGGACTACAGGGACGGCGCGGCATTGCCGAGGAGATCATTTCCCCCTACAAAGACCCCCAGCAAATGTATCTGCCCCTCGAATTCCCCTATGTTCTTGCAGAAGATGTCTTAGAACAAGCATGGCAAAAGGCGGCAGAGCAAGTCTATGCCTATCTCGCTCAAGGCATTGATGTGGTCTTTGTCTCTGAGGGGGATGTCAGTTTCTACAGTACGTTTTCCTATCTGGCGGCAGCCGTCCAGAGCCTTGACCCCCATATTGCGATTGAAGTGATTCCGGGAATTTGCTCGCCTTTGGCCGCAGCGGCTAGCTTAGGGGTGCCCCTGACCTTGGGGAGCGATCGCCTAGCGATTTTGCCAGCAATGTACCACGGGGATGACCTCGAGCGGGTGTGGGCATGGGCGGAGGTGGTGGTTTTAATGAAGGTGCGATCGGTCTATGGCCACGTCTGGCATTGGCTCAAGGAACACCACCTCTTGGAACAGGCGGCAGTGGTGAGCTGGGCAACAACCCCTCAACAGCAAATCTACACCCCCCTGACGAACTATCCAGAGTTAACCCTGCCCTACTTTTCGCTGCTCATTGTTTGGCAGCGGCGCCCCATCTTGCAGAATTTCGCGAGTGCTGAAGTCAATCCTATGTACAACAGTACCCAATGATTCTTTATCGGTGCTACGGGGGTGGGCGTCTCCTCACGATAGATCAAGTGGTGTGAATTCTCTTAGCGTGTCTCTGTACCTTCATTTGCATTAGTAGCCGTTTGTTCCACTAAACGAAAGTGCGATATCGTTAAATAAGACTTAACAATCTAGCTTTGGTGTTCATGTCAATCCTAGATGTCCACTCAAATAGTCCTGTAACTGTTGGGCATGGTCGTGGGCGAGATCGGCTAAGGGGAGGTCACTGAGGGGAAAGGCTTGTACTGCACGCACTTCCTTGACATCCAAAACCTGCGGCTCACCGACAACGCGGGCAGCGATCGCGATACACACGGCATGAACACGGGGATCTCGCTTTGGGTCAGAGTAAACCCCCACTAAGCCTTCAAAGCTCTTGAGGCGCAATCCTGTTTCTTCCGCGAGTTCGCGAGCGCCGGTATCGAGAATCGTTTCTCCCCAATCCATCATGCCCCCCGGCAGCGACCATTGACCCGTATCGCGGCGTTGGATCAAAATCAGGCGATCGCCCGCTGTCAAGGCAATCACCGACACCGCCACAAAGGGATGCCGCCAAAATCGCTTTAGGAAAAAACGGACAACTCGCCAAAACCAATTCACGCTTGTAGCTGCTCCAGATCCCAGATCCGCCAGCACTTGCGCCACATGGGCATCGGGCTTCACCCGCCGATAAATAGCCGCAATTTTGCCCGTGGGATCGATGAGAAATGTATCCCGATAAACACCGAGATATTCCTTGCCCATGAACTTTTTCGGGCCATAGCTACCGTAGGCTTGGGCAACGCTGGTGTCCACATCGGCCAGCAGACGAAAGGGCAAGTTAAGCTTTTGCTGAAATTTGGCGTGGGAGGCGACACTATCGGGGCTAATGCCTAGGATAACGACGTTGCGATCGCCCAAGGTGGCACTGACATCGCGGTAAGCACAGGATTCTTTGGTGCAGCTGGGGGTATTGTCACGGGGATAAAAGTAGAGAATCACCCACTGACCTTGAAAGTCAGCCAAACGCACCCGCTCACCCGTAGCATCCGCCAGTTCAAAGGAAGGGGCGATCGCCCCAACGGTCAGGGACATTTCTGAGCAATTTCCAATGGTTGGCCATATCTATCTTCCCCCAGTTTGGCTCCTGCTGTGGTGGCCAAGGGGTGTAGCCTTTAGCCCTCAGAGATAAAGAGGCGAATGAACAGGTACAGCATGAGCTGGCGATAACGATAGAGCAGGAAGGCGATCGCCGGTGTCAGAACCACAAAAAAGCCGTAGAGGCCAACCACCGTTGCTAAATCAGTGTGCAGAAAATCGCGAGCCAAGCGAACAAAATCGTGATCAATGCCCCCTTTGCCCATCAGGTACATCTCTCGAAACACAGGATTAAACTGCAACTGCCAAGCAAAGCGCATATTAAAAAACACAATGAAAAACCCCACCATACCGTAGAGGGGACGTTCAATGGGATAGCGGCAGCCCCAACCACTGAGGGCACGGTAGAGAAAAATGACGGCAAAAATGAGTTCAAAGCCATGCCCCATCGCTACAAAGAGCATTTCATGGACTGGACTAAAGGCCACAAGGGTATAAAGCAGCGTAAAGACCCCAAGGCAAATAAGGGTCAGCCGATTGTGACGGTAGAAATAGGCCAAGGCCAGCAATCCCGTATAAATGAGCAGGACGATGCCGCCCGCGCGATCGCCATGGAGAGTGACGCCACCACCGTAGCGAAAATCAAAGGCGGGAACCGCTGGATAGCCAAAGAGCCACGCCATTACTGCATGACCCATTTCGTGGACAAGGGTAATCAGCGGACTGAGCAAAAACGTCACCTGCTCTGACGTAAGAAGAAGGAGTGATAGACCCAACCCCGCCGCGATCACTTGCCAATCTTTAGTGCTGAGGGGTTGGACAGGAATGCCAAACTCTTCCTTGCGAGGAGGAGAAGGGAGGGAGAGAGTCTGACGTAGATGCTCCCCCTTGGCAAGGCGTTGTAACTCATGGCGACTGGTGAGATCAAGCACCGCTTCCCAGAGTTCATGGCTGTCTTGGCAAACCGTGATCAGGATGCTGCTGTGGGCATAGCTTGGCCAGTGGATCAGTTCGCGAGCGAGTAGTGTGAGCACAATTGCAGTCGGGACACTCGTTGGACACTGCAGGCGCAACAAGAGACATTCGCGCCGCTGGTTTACGGTCACTGCGATTTCTTTAGGGGCAAGTGCCGCTTCTAGGAGGGCTTGAATGGCCTCGAGATCTCCTGTGGCAGCCGCTGGGCGCAGGGAGGAGCGGGTCATGATCTACTCCGATTCCAGTCGGCGTAACCATTCGCGATCGATGGCTTCCGATTGGGCGAGTTCCTGCTCCACTAAATCTTGATCGGAGCGATAGATGACATCCTGTTCACGGATTTGCCGCTGCTGGGCATAGGCTTGAGCTGCCCGTACTTTGGCACGCAACTGCGGTGTGGGATTGGCCAGAATATTGGCGTAGTGGTAGCGGCGGGCATTGCGATCGCGAATGCGTTGATTTTGCCACAGTAACCAGTAGTACCGCCCCAAGGGAATACCCAAAAAGCCAATACCATAGCCCAGCAAAATCCAAAAGATGGAGGCCACAAAGGCCACCAGCCCCCCCAGTTCTTGGGCGATCGCCCCATCTCCCAAGAGGTACCACAGCATCAGCGCCCCGATCAGATTGACACAGCCCAAGCCAATGGCCACCATAATTTGCCAAGCGGGTGCCCGACTAAAGCGCCAGAGCTGTTCTTCCAAGATGGGGGGAAGCGTCTGCCGTTGACCTTTGCGAGTTTGAGCCGTCGTTTGTAACTCAGGAAAGCGATAGATAATCTGCCCTGTCTCTGTGACTTCGGGGCGACCGTTAAAGTGGGTGAGCACCGGCAGCATATACCACTCATCATCCCCCGGATCTGTTTCTAAATCGAGATAGGGGGCAATTTGCTCTGCCGTGACTGCCCCGCCATTGTTGCGGATCACTTGGCCAATGAGTTGCCAGCGGCGTTCTTCGAGGTCGGCATTGGGATTGCCATCGCCAAAGAGGAAAGAATAGACCCCCTCAAAGAAGTTCATTTCCTCGTCATTGTCCTGTGACCGGGGGCGCGATCGCTGGGGAGAAGGATCGCCAAAGAAATACCAAAAGTCGGGAAAGACCCAAACATTGATGCCACCGCCCCCCCAAGAGCCGCCTTGGCCGCGATCCTCACCATCTCGCCCTTGACTAGAAAGGGCAATCAAAATGATGGCGATCGCCAGAAAAATCAGAACTATCGAAACAATGAGAAAAATGCCAAAGGAAATGCGAATCAGATAGAAAACAACACCCCAAACCCGCTGCGCCACCGCCCGCAGTCGCAGTTGCCAGTATTTTGCTTGCAGGATACTGCGAAAATTTCTTGGGAAGACGTAGGCAATATCGCCACTTTCGGCCACTTGTAGCGTGCCGCCAACATCGGCAGCTAAGGCCATTAATCCTTTTTCAGCCGTTTGCAGTGGTAATCCCACCGTACCCGCCACATCCCCTGCGGTCACTCGGTACCCCAGTGTTTCTACAGCTTGCATTAGGCGGCGATCGACCGTCATGTTTGCCTCCCTTTTCGGCAAAAGGCCTCCTGTTCCACCCTAACGTTTTCCTACGGGTCTTGGCGAGACAAAAAAGAACCCACCCCAAGGGCAGGTTCACAGCACGGATCAGTCTGAGACAGAGGGGCGATTAGCCCACCGCTTCAAAATACACTTTGGATTTGACAGGGTCAGGGTTCATCGTTTTGTCGCCGGGTTGCCAGCCCGCAGGGCAGACTTCGTCGGGGTGAGCTTGGACGTATTGAATCGCTTGTAGCACCCGCAGGGTCTCATCAACGTTGCGGCCAAAGGCCAAGTTATTGATCGTTGCGTGTTGGATGATCCCTTCTTTGTCAATGATGAAGAGACCCCGCAGTGCCACCCCTTCCTCGGTCAGCACGTTGTAGGCGGTGCTGATTTCTTTTTTCAGGTCAGACACGAGGGGATATTTGAGATCGCCCACACCACCAGCTTTGCGATCCATTTGCGTCCACGCCAAGTGGGAGAACTGGCTATCCACAGACACGCCAAGGATTTCGGTGTTTAGTTTGGCGAATTCATCGTAGCGATCGCTAAAAGCGACAATTTCTGTGGGGCAAACAAACGTGAAATCCAAAGGATAGAAGAACAAAACAACGTATTTACCGCGATAGTCCGAGAGCTTGACGGTTTTGAACTCTTGATCATAGACAGCAACTGCTTCAAAATCAGGGGCAGGTTGACCCACGCGCAGACAGTGAGACATAGCAAACCTCGTACTTTTAGCAACGACCAATTAACAGGGCTGTTTACATTTTTTAACAGCTATGCCTACTATATCATACTCATAACGGTTTTGATTATGAAATAGCCGATCGCTGCCACCGTTGCTCAAGGAAGCGGGAGAGCCGTGACAGAGGAAAACAGAGGGCAAAGTAGAACATCGCACCCAAGACATAGATAAAGAGCTTCCGCTGCGGATCGGTCATGGGATTGGCAAAGGTGCTCGTCATATTGCTCGTCATATTTTGCAGTTCGGGCACGCCAATCACCACCAGGAGGGCGCAGTCCTGCATCAGCGTAATGAAGTTATTGGTAAAGGCAGGCAGGATAATCAAAATGGCTTGGGGCAGGATAATCCGCCATAGAGTTTGCCGACCCGAGAGGCCAAGGCTGAGGCTGGCTCCCGTTTGTCCTTTGGGAACCCCCTCTAGGCCACTGCGAAAGACCTTACTCAAATAGGCACCATAGTTAAAGCCCAAGCCAAGAATGCCGTAGAAAATCTAGTTAAAAAGCGGCGGCACCAAGCGGTTGCTTTGCAGCACGCTCATGACATCAAAGGCAATTTGCCGAGGATCAAAACCCCATTGACTCAAGAGCCCACCAATGCCAAAGCCCCACACCAGCAGTTGCACCAAGGTTGGGGTACCGCGCACAAATTCAATGTAAACTGTACTCAGCTAGCGCAATGGCGGGACAGGATACAACCTCGCCTAGGTGGCGATCGCCCCCAAAATCACGGCCAAGAGCAAACTAAAGACTGAGATCAAATAGGCACACCAAAAAGATGCCATTGAGCCATTTTGCCCAAGGAGGAATAAACGGTGCCACCTGCTGCATGCTTAGAAAACCGCAATTTTTCTCAGGATGATGGTACCACCCCATTTATTGGTGAACCATTGACCCCACCACCCTCAGAAAAGTAGGCCAAAAATTCCTGATTGCCCGCAGGCCCTAAAATCGGCGAAGGAGTCACACCGTGGCACTGCCACCCCAACGCTTCGGCGGCGGCAATCACCTGATCCACGGCTTCTTGACGCGCCTTGGCATCGCGCACCACACCATGTTTGCCGAGGCGATCGCGCCCCACCTCAAACTGTGGCTTAATTAGCGCAATCAAGTCTCGCGGCGGCAGCAGTAATTCCCATAGGGCGGGTAAAACTTTAGTCAGGGAAATAAAAGAGACATCCACCACGCCGAGATCGGGGCGGGGCGCATCGTCAGTGTAGAGATCAGTGGGGGTTAAATAGCGCAGGTTGGTGCGTTCCCTGAGGATAACGCGCGGGTCTTGGCGCAGTTTCCAATCCACTTGGCCATAGCCGACATCAATGCCATAGACCCGTTTGGCGCCCGCTTGCAACAGACAATCCGTAAAGCCGCCCGTGGAAATACCGCCATCTAAACACACGCGATCGCGCACCACCACAGGAAAGACCCCTAGGGCATGGGCAAGTTTTTCACCCCCCCGCGAAACATAGGCGGCTTTTGCCTTCACTTGAATCGTGGCATCCACTGCCACCAGCGTGCCCGGCTTATCAATGGGGACATGGTTTACCTGCACTTCCCCAGCGCGAATCCAACGTTGTGCCTGTTGGCGGCTCTCACACAGGTGCCGCTCCACCAGAAGACTATCCAAGCGTTGCTTTCGGGGACTCATTGATCTTTTGGTGCTTTCTGCAGGGGGGCAAAGGCAAAGAGCTGGTTGACATCAAGGATTAACCCGCGCAACTGGGGTTGGGCAAAGAGGGTGGTTTCACTCTGCCACAGGGGCAAAAAGGCCACGGCCTCGGCATTGAGTTCCTGAAGCTGACGCAATAGTACCCCACGGCGTTGGGGATTAGCCTCACGGCGACTGGCAACAATGAGATCATTGGCCTCAGGGCTATAGAAAAACGACCCCCACGCCGCACTGGCACCACTTTCACAGCCTGTTTCCACAGAACCATGCTCGCAACTCAGGAAAGGTTCAAGGTAATTGTCAGCATCGTAAAAATCACCATACCAATCGAGCAAGACCAAGGGGTAAGCCCCACTGTCTAAATTGCGGTAGATCGTAGCCGAGTCAGCGCTGTCCAATTGCACCTGCACGCGATCGCCCAAATCCCGCTCTAGTGAAGCTTTAAGAACCGTTGCCGCCAGCACATTACTGGGAACATTGGCACGGTACCAGAGATTGATGACGAGGGGTTGCTGCGCTGAAATAGAGGTCTTGGCTAGCCAGTGAGCTATTTGAGCGGCGTCTCCATCTCCATAGCGATCGCGAAAAATCGGCTCACTCTCAGGAAATAAACTCGGCACCAGCGAGTACAGGGGTTTTGCTTCCCCCAAAAAGACCCGTTCCGCGAGGCGTTGACGATTGACACTGGCCGCCAAAACCTGCCGCGCTGCCAATTGATCCCAAGGGGGTTGGCGCAAATTAATGCTTAGGACAGTGACAGCGTTACCTGCCCCGGTAATGACCTGCCAGTGCTTTGTTGCCGCTTGAGTCTTGAGGGCGCGAATTTGATTGGGATCGAGCGCACCGATCGCCACATCCACTGCCCCCGTGCGAAAGGCATTGTAGAGATTAGCGCTACTGGAAAAGATTTGCAGGCGAATCCCCGTATTTTGGGGCTTGGTTCCCCAATAATCGGCAAAGGGTTCAAGGCGTACCCCATCGGTACCGTAGGCCGCTAAACGGTAAGGGCCTGTGCCCACAAATTGCGTCGGCAAAAAGCGATCGCCCGCTGCACCATAGGCTGTCGGCGAAACGGCACACAAGCCACTAAAGGCCAGTAAATGGGGAAAAGCCACAAAGGGTTCCTTGAGGCGAATTTCCAGTAAGTCCTCCGCGATCGCCTGAATTTCTTTAACGCGCCCGGCCAAGAGGGAGGCGGGTTGGCCACCACTATTCATAAATCGCTCAAGGGAAAAGGCCATGGCGGCTGCATTAAACGGTGTGCCATCGTGGAAGCGAACCCCCCGCCGCAGGGGAATGCGGTAAGTCAGGCCATCCTCGCTCACTTCAGGTAGCGCTGTGGCCAGTTGGGGAATGAGGTCTTTGCCTTCGTAGGTATAGAGGCGATCGCCCAAATTCAACAGCAGCAGTCCCGCCAAATTTTCGTAGGCATCAGCGGGGTCTAGGGTGCGCAGGCGAGCCGTGGTACCAATGACAATACTGTCATCCCCTGGGCGAGGCTCATCACCGCCACAGGCAACCAGCAGCAGGCTCAACAACAGTACCAGACATCCCCACAGTAGCCGTCGTGTCACGGATACACCCGCTCGGTACATCATCCACTAGAATAAAGGGCGAGCGATGGGACTCGAACCCACGAATGGTGGAACCACAATCCACTGCCTTAACCGCTTGGCTACGCTCGCCATGCTTCCTGAGCTAGTCCTCTAGCATAGCATAGAGAACTCTCTTATGAAAGTGCCTCTCCTTTCCCAAGTCATGGCACGCCCTCTTTGGTGGGGCGGTGGCGCCTTCTTGCTCTTGGGGATCATTGCGGCGGTTCTGACGAATCCCACCCCTGCCGACTATCAACGCCGCGCCGCAGCGGAAATCAATACCTTCCTTTTGACTCAAGTGTGTCCAGAGATCATCAATCGCGATAGCGCGATCGCCATGGTGGCTTTGGAAGTCTGCGATCAACTGGAATCCCGCCCAGCAGAAGACATCGAACGCTACATCGCCTACAACACCCAATCCTATAACCTTGGCGTTGCCACCCTCTTTGTGACAGAGTTGCCCATTGACACCGTCTGGAGCCTCGGCCTCTTTGGTCAAATCATTCCCCTCAGACTGTAAGCTTCCTCTCTCCCTGATTTCAGCAGCAGGTGCAAAATGCAAATACCCATTTCCCCAGACCTCTGCTTGGCAGCAGGGTTGCTTTTAGAACCAGTGGCGTTCGCCAGCTAGTGAGCCTTCGGCAGGGGGCGGGAAAGACTATGCCAAAATATATCAACAACCACAGAAACCAGTAAAACGTAATTACCATGATTGGGAAAACCCTTGGCGGGCGCTACAAATTGATTCGAGTTTTAGGGGCTGGGAACTTTGGCCAAACGTTTCTCGCTGAGGATATTCACCGTCCCATTCGTGCCAAGTGTGTGGTTAAGTACCTGCGCCCCGCCCGTACGGATGCGGCCTTTCTCCCTTTGGCGCGATCGCTCTTTCAGCGGGAGGCACAAATTCTAGAGCGGCTGGGCAGTCACGAGCAAATCCCCCGCCTCCTTGCCTACTTTGAGGAAGACAACGAATTTTACCTTGTCCAAGACTTCATTGAGGGTCAAGTCCTACGGCACGAATTGTTGCCGGGCTGTGCGTGGTCAGAGGCACGGGTGATGGCGTTGCTCCAAGATGCCCTGCGGGTTTTGGCCTTTGTGCATCAATGTGGTGTTATCCACCGCGATATTAAACCCGATAATCTGATTCGTCGCCAATCGGATCACCGCTTAGTGCTCATTGATTTTGGGGCAGTGAAGGAGATGGGGGTCTCCATTGGTGGCGGTACCTTGGTGGGAGAGACCAATCCACAGACAATTGCCATTGGCACACCAGGGTATATGGCCCCAGAGCAAGCCCAAGGGCGTCCGCGTCCGGCCAGCGATCTCTATGCCTTGGGGATGGTGGCGGTACAGGCATTGACGGGGTTGAGTCCTCTGCAACTCACCCAAGACCCCTACGGCTGTTGGTGTTGGCAAGCTGCTGAACCAGTCAGCGATCGCCTAGTGCAGTTTGTCAATAAACTAATTCACCCTTCTCCCTACGAGCGCTTTACCACGGCTACCGATGCCCTTGCCAGCCTGCAACAGGTGGAGGTGCCCAAATCCTTTTGGTTTCGCCTTGGCAAATTTCTCAAAACTCCTGTTCAAGACCTCTGGCGATCGCCCGAAGGGCGCGCTGCGCGATCGCCAAAGGCAGGTGGGGGTGCTTCTACAGTGCCGCCCCGTCCACTACCCGCTGTTGCCACGCTGCCGCCGCAAGCCACCGAACCGAAACCAGTGTCCTCTCCAGCGGCAGCCACCGCCGCCCTTTCCAACCAAGGTCGCCATGTTTTTATCAGTCACTCCAGTGACGGCACCGATTTGCAGTTGGCCAGTGCCCTCCAAGAGGTGTTGCAAAAAGCGGGTCACCAACCCTTTATGGCCAGCCAAAGTATCCGCCTTGGGGAGGCATGGGCACAGCGGATTGATCAGGAGCTAAAGCGGTGTGATTTCTTTGTTCTGTTGCTCTCGCAAACGGCGGCACAAAGTGAGATGGTGCTTGAGGAAGTCCGCACGGTCAAACAGTTGCAAGCCCAACGGGGCGATCGCCGTCCCTTTATCTTGCCTGTGCGGGTCAATTTTCCCCTTGATATGCCTTTGAACTATGAGTTGCGGGGCTACCTGCATCGCCTACAACAGCGCTTCTGGCGATCGCCAGCGGACACCGACACCCTGCTGCAAGAGATTCTCGACTTGGTGAATGCGACCACTGCCCCTGTAGCCACCAGTAGCGATGCCGTCCAAGAAACCATTGCTGAATCTGCGCAAATTGGCACATTGGTGGGTGATGGTGCGCCTGTTCCCGTGGCTGAGCCAGAACTCCCAGAAGGGCAGGTGGAAGTGGCCTCGGCATTTTATATTGAGCGCCCCCCCATCGAGCAACGCTGTCGCGAAACCCTCTTGCAACCCGGCTCCCTGATTCGCATCAAAGCCCCCCGCCAAATGGGCAAAACCTCACTCATGGCACGGCTGCTGTACCGCGCCACCCAAGAGGGCTATGGCACTGTTCCCCTCAGTTTCCAACTGGCAGATGCCCAAGTCTTCAGTGATTTAGAAAAACTCCTGCGCTGGCTTTGTGCCAGTGTCGGGCGGCGATTAGGGCTAGAAAACCGCCTCAATGAGTATTGGGATGACATTTTTGGCAGTAAATACAACTGCACTACCTATTTTGAGGAGTATCTCTTACCCAATTGCCAAAAACCGGGGACGCAATTTGAGAGTCGCCCGCTTGTCCTCGGTCTAGACGAAGTGGATCGGGTGTTTGAATATCCGAAAGTGGCCAGTGACTTCTTTGGCCTGTTGCGGGCATGGCATGAAGAGGGCAAAAACCGCGATATTTGGCGTAATCTCCGTCTAATTGTGGTTCATGGTACGGAGGTCTATATTCCCCTAGACATTAATCAGTCCCCCTTTAACGTTGGCTTAGCCATTGATCTGCCGGAATTCAACCAAGAACAAATTGCTGAGTTGTGTCGCCTCCACGGCTTGAGTCTGTCAGAGGAGCAGCTTCAAGACCTGCAGCACTTGGTGGGAGGTCATCCCTATCTGATTCGTCTGAGCCTCTATCACCTCGCCCGCCAAGATCTGACATGGCAGGAGCTAATGACCAATGCGGCCTCAGAAACGGGGTTATATCGGGATCACCTGCGGCGACAGTGGTGGCATCTCCAGCAGCAGGCAGACCTAGTGCCTGCTTTTAGGAACATTTTGCAAGTGGAGAGTGGCAGTGTCGTGGACAGCACTGTTGGCTTTAAGCTCCACAGTTTGGGACTGATTACCCTAGAGGGAAATTTAGCTAAGGTGCGCTGTGATCTTTACCGCCGCTATTTTGGCGATCGCCTGCATTAGTTGACCAAACCATGGGCAGGACAGGTAGCGGTTGTGTGAGCAACAACTCCCTTGCTAAGCTAAAGAAGGAGGGGTTCGGTTATCCGCCAATGACTCTCACCGGTCTCGGATCTGTATCCCGCTGCCCAGTTATGCTTCGCGGGTTGTGCCGTCTATGACGTTGATGTACGTTGCGCCTCAATGGCAAACCCTAGCATTTCCCTCAACGCTTTTTCTCCAACCCATCCTAGACATTCTACTCAGTGATCTTCCCCCCCAGTACAAAGATGAAATTAGGCTAGGCCTCCAAGAAGCCCTCGTCAATGCGGCTCGCCACGGCAATCAACTCAATCCCGAAAAGCTGGTTTTTGTGCGTTATACCTTCTTCCCCGATCAATGCTGGTGGGTGATTACGGATCAGGGGGACGGTTTCTCACCGCCGAGTAATGTTTCTGAGACCGCTGATGAGTTGTTGCCAGCCGCCGACTGTGAATGTGGTCGGGGATTGTTTTTGATCTATGCCATCTTTGATGAGGTCTATTGGAACCCCAAAGGAACCGAATTAAGTCTATGTAAGTACCTCACCTGAACGGATCACAGCCGCTAGAGGGGAATAACATCAACCCAGTGGCGATACTGTGGCTCCCGTCCTTCAACGATCGCCTGTAGTTGTTTTTGCAGTTGGCGTGTCAGGGGGCGATCGCTGGGCAGCGTGTAGGTCTCAATGCGACTGACGGGCACAATTCGCGCAGCCGTACCCGTTAAAAAGACCTCATCGGCAATCAAAAGTTCCGTACGATCCACAGGCCGCTCAATCACCTTGACACCAGCCGCCTGCGCTAGCTCAATGACACTGCGGCGGGTAATGCCCTCAAGAATGTCTTGATCCACGCTCGGCGTAATCAATTGCCCATCCCGCACCAAGAAGAGATTCATTCCCGACGCTTCGCAGACTTTCCCTTGGTCATTGAGGAGAATCGCCTCATCAAAGCCGGAGGAAACAGCCTCTGTTTTTGCCAGTGCCGAGACAATATAGGAAGTGGTCAACTTGCCCCGTAGGGGAAACGAGCGATCGCACTGCCGCTGCCATGAACTAATGCGACAGGTAACGCCTGCAGCTGACAGGTAATCGCCAAGGGGCATGCCGTAAATAAGAAAATCCTTCTCAATGTCATGGAGCCGTGGTGCAATGCCCAGCCCAGAGGTATAGACCAAAGGGCGAATATAGAAGGGCACGCTAGGTTGGTTTTTTTGCACCCATGCAACAATTTTCGACTTAATCTCGCTGGTGGGCAATTCATAGCCGAGATAGTGGGCACTGCGACTCAGGCGACGACAGTGATCCTCCAGACGAAAGAGGAGAATTTCCCTAGCGTTGGCCGGATTAGGGAGACCGCGCAAGCCTCCTAGTGCCGCTGTTCCGTAGTGAAGGGCATGGGTGGCCACGGAAATTTTGGCCTCTGCAAAGGGCACAAACTGACCGTTGAGATAGGCGTAGGGGAGAAAGTCACTCATGCGTCAATGGGAAGCGTTGACAAAGGACAGATGCAACCAAAGATCAGCTGCAGTCTCAATAGTCTAACATTTTGGCTTAACGCTCAAAAAACTAGGGCAACGGCTCCTCTGAGGTGATCTCTTCAATGCTAGACACCTGTAGGACTAAACGAAAAGGGCGATTCATCCGCTGTTGGATAAACTCTTCCATGAGTGCCACCTGTTTTGGGGTGACCGGCTCGCGGGCACGCACATTCACCCGAATCACGGGTGGGTTACTGACCCAATTCGTTTCCATACCTAACAGATCGAGGCGTTGAAATGTCAGCGTTCCTCGAGTCAGTGCCTCTCGTACTTGCTGTTGCAACCGTGCTTGTTCAATGAGCCGACTGAAGCTAATGGCGAGGGGAATCACCAACAGAGCGGTGAGGGCAGCGGCAATGGTGAGGGGACGGCGCCCTTGATGCAAAGGGATATAGCCAACAATGACAAAAACTACCATGCAGGCCAGCGTAATTCCTAGCAGGTTTGTGAAATATAGCAGCGTTGCCCCCACACTCAGACTCGTATTCAACTGCGCTATCCCAAGGCCAACGGTGCAAACGGGCGGCATGAGCGCAACGGCGATCGCTGTCCCCGCCAAGGTGTTTGAAACACGGGGTTCCGCCACCGCATAGGCACTCACGGCACCTGCAGCCACCGCAATACCCAAGTCCAGCAGATTGGGTTGGGAGCGAGCCATGATCTCACTGCCATAGACCTCAAGACCCACCATGACACCAATTGTCCAAGACATGCCAATGGCCATGAGGGTGCCGACAATCAAGGCAATCGCTGCCTCACGAAACATCTTGAAGTCGCCAATGAGAGCGGCTAAGGCCAATCCGCGAATCGGCAGCATCAGCGGTGCAATCACCATCGCCCCAATAATCACAGCGGCACTGTTGGCGAGCAAACCAAATGTGGCGATCGCGCAGGAAGTAACAATCAAGACCACATAGGGAACATTCAAATGGGATTCAGCATACAGTATCCGAATCAATTGATTGAGGCTTTCTGGCGTACGGCGGTGATAGCGGAAGGCTTGAACCTGATGCAACCAATGGGCAAGGAGTTCTTTCATGGACAACCTTGTACAGTCACTTATACGCAAGAGGTTAGATCAATGCTACAGGAACTGCCATTGATTAAACGTTGCTGCTTGGCCAACTGGATTGCCCGCTTCATCCAAAACAGTCCAAATCCAAGCATTTTCAATGCGAAACCGCCGCCCAGAACGAGAAATACGAACACCACTGTAGTTGTTGGCATAGCCTTGGCGGGCTGCTTGGGCAAGGAGGGTTGCTCGTTCAGTTTGAGCCATGGGTTCTGCCGTCAGCCGCGAAGGAAGCTGCACCAATTCCGGCCAAGAGAGTTCCCACAGGGTGAGAGCGGCTTGGTTGCCATAGTTGAGGATGGGATCGGCCTCACACCCATGGGAGAGAACGGGCTGTGACCAGTGAAACAACTGCTGTGCTAGGCTCAAGTCATCCCCAGCCGGAGCAGCTAGGAGCGATCGCCCCGTCCAGTGCTGAAAACTGGCGCAAATACGTCGTGCCTGCTGGACTGCTGGTGGCTGCAACCAAGGCTCCATCACTTAGGCCGTGGTCAATACACGACTGGCAGCCGCTACCCCAGCGCCGGGGCTAAAGTTGCTATACCCCAATTCGCCAAGCACAGCTTCAAGCGCACTGATGGCTGCCAAAATATCGCGATCGCTGACAAAACCCAAGTGACCCACTCGGAAAATTTGCCCCTTGAGGTGATCTTGACCACCCGCTAGGGCAATGTCAAAGCGTTTTTTCATTAGGCTGCGAATCTTTTCGGCCTCCACTCCTTGGGGTGCCACCGCCGTAATCGCGGGACTGGCACAGTGATCCGCCGCATAAAGGGGCAAGTTGAGTGCCTTCATAGCGGCGCGGGTGGCCTGCATCAAGCGGTGGTGGCGGGCAAAGATATTCTCTAAGCCCTCTGCTTGCATCATCTCCAGTGCGGTCTTCAGGGCAAAGAAGAGATTCACCGGTGGCGTAAAGGGGGTTGTGTTCTTGGCAGCGTCCTTGCGGTATTTCCCCAAGTCAAGATAGAACTTCGGCAACGTGGCTGTCTTGTAGGCTTCCCAAGCCTTGGCACTGACGCTGACAAACGCCAAGCCCGGCGGGATCATATACCCCTTCTGGGAACCGGAACCGACAACATCTAACCCCCACTCGTCAATGGGCACACTCACAGCGCCCAGACTGGTCACGGCATCCACAATGATCAGGGCTTGGCCGTGGGCTTTGACGTGGCGGTTGATTGCCTCTAAGTCGTTGATCACGCCCGTTGAGGTCTCACTGTGGGTAATGATCACCGCTTTGATGGTTTTGGCCGTGTCTGCCTCGAGGGCGGTTTTGAAGTCATCGGGGTTGAGGGGTTGTCCCCAAGGTGCCGTAATGCGCTCCGTTTTCAGGCCATAGGCATCGCACACCTCTGCCCAGCGATCGCCAAACTTACCATTACAGCCTACGAGCACGCGATCGCCCGCGCTGAGAAAGTTAATGATCCCGGCCTCCATTGCCCCTGTGCCACTGGCCGCCAAAATCAGCACATCATTCGTGGTTTGATGCAGCCATTTCAACCCTGACGTCACCGCCGCCATGATCTCGCTAAAGTCACCGCTGCGATGGCCAATGGGATGTTTGCTGAGGGACAGAAGAACCGACTCCGGTACCGGCGTAGGCCCCGGAATCATTAACATCGATTTATCTTGCATCGTGAGTTGCGAACCAATCCTTAAAATGAAACGACTAAGCCCAGTGAGCGGCCATGTGCTCTGCCAAGTCCAGAACCCGCTGGCTATAGCCCCACTCGTTATCGTACCAAGCCACCACTTTCACTAGATTGCCCCCCATCACCATCGTGAGGGACGCATCCAAAATCGAGGAGGCGTTGTGACCCCGATAGTCCGAAGACACCAGCTCCAATTCACTGTAGTGGATAATCCCCTTCATTGTGGTTTCCGAGGCTTCCTTGATCACTTGGTTCACCTGCTCAGCAATGGTGGGTTTTTCCACTTGAGCAACAAAATCAACCACAGAGACATTGGGGGTGGGTACCCGCAGGGCAATCCCGTTCAGCTTACCTTGCAACTCGGGAATCACCAATCCGACTGCCTTAGCAGCCCCCGTAGAGGTGGGCACAATGTTCATCGCTGCTGCCCGTGCCCGCCGCAGATCGCGGTGACTGGCATCGAGTAAGCGTTGATCCCCCGTGTAGCTGTGGGTCGTCGTCATCATCCCCTGCTGAATGCCAAAGGTTTCATGGAGCACTTTGACAATGGGGGCTAAGCAGTTGGTGGTGCAACTGGCATTGCTGACGATATCTTCACTGGGATTGTAGGTGTGGTGATTCACTCCCACCACGTATGTCGGAATATTGCCTTTACCGGGTGCTGTAATCAAGACTTTTTTCGCACCGGCACTCAGGTGCTTGCTGGCACCTTCACGGCTGGTAAAAACCCCGGTGGCTTCAATAACGAGATCAATTCCCCACGAACTCCAAGGCAGATTTTCGGGGTTGCGATCAGAGACACATTTGACCGCATGGCCACCAGCATAGATGCAGTCGTCGTCAGCACTGATTTCGGCATCTTGGAAAATGCCTAGCATCGAGTCATACTTCAGCAAATGGGCATTGGTGCGGGGATCGGAGGTATCGTTGATGCCTACAATCTCTAGCTTGCTATTGGCTTTCCGCTGTAACCAGCAACGCATGAAGTTCCGACCGATGCGCCCAAAACCATTGATAGCGACTCTAACCACCTGATCCCTTCCTCTGTTTACTAACTCATTGCCAGAAATGATCTAGGAAACATTCTAAGGGGGAATGGTCATTTTATTGCGTTTTTTTTAACGATGCACAAGACGAGTCTCCGCAAGGGGTGCTGACAATGCCGCCTCGAGAGGGGCACGGCCAAATCGCTCCTCCAGTAGATCCATGACCGTGCGGCCAAAGTCATTGGGATTGAGTCGCCAAGCCGCTAGGCACACTTCGCCAAAGACGGATCCCATGGGTTCTGGGTTCCAGAGGAGTTTCTTGGCCGTCCAAGGCATCAGGCTCATAGGGTTGTAGCCGGGGCGCAAAATGCCGTGTTCAAGGGCATATGCCTCAAGATGGGTGTGGGGTTGCAGACCAATAAAGAAAATGGCTGGCTCCACCTTGTCAGCGCCAAAGATGCCTTCTAGTTCACGGTGGTAGGCAATGGTCTGGGCGATGGTTTCGGGTCGCTCATCAATGACATTGAAGGAGTAGTTCACAGAGACGAGGGCGTTGAAGCCGGCGGCTTTCAAATCGCGGCAGTTTTGCAGCACGGTGCGCAGGTTATAGCCCATGCGCATTTTTCGCACCAATTCTTGGGAGCCACTGGTAATGCCGATTTCAAAGTAATTCATCCCCGTTTGCACCATCAGGTCACACAGTTCGGGGGTGAGGTTGTCAGCACGAATGTAGGCTGCCCAGTGAATATCATTCATGCCTGCTTTCAGGATTTCCCGCAGCAGGGCGATCGCGTCGGGGATAAATTTGCGAGCGGGGATAAACTGGGCATCGGTAAACCAAAAGTTGCGCACACCGCGATTGTAGAGCTGGCGCATTTCGGCGACGACTTCTTCAGCAGGGTTGATGCGCACCTGTTTGCCTTCAACCACGGTATAGACGCAGTAGCAGCAGTTGTGGGGACAGCCGCGCTTGGTTTGCACGCCAATATAAAAGTCACCCCCCTGAAGGTAGTATTCAAATTCGGGCCAGATCGTCTCAATATAGTCGTAGTTGCAGGCGGTTTTTTCGATGGGGGTTGGCCATTCGTGGATCAGGCGATCGCGGGGCTTTTCCACACCCGCAATGTAGCAACGCTCCCCGGCAATTGGCTGGTTCGTTAGGACTTTGTGCAGCAGCGTTTCCCCTTCACCAACGGAAACAATGGTGCCTTTGGGCAATTGAGACCCCAATTGTTCATAAAAAACACTGACGGCACCGCCACCGACAATGGTCGTGACTTGCGGATGGTGACGCTTGGCATGGTGGAGTCCCAAACGGATTAAATTGAGGTTTCGCCAGAGTTCACCATAGTAGGCACTCATCACCCGCAGACCCCCGATCGCCCCCCGTAGCTTCACCAAGGGATTGCGGGCGTAATAGACCTCAAAGGCATGTTGCAGTGGATTGCCGCCCCGTCCCCCCACAGGGGCATAGATTTGAATATCCCGCCAAGAAAAAACCAGATGCGTGGGTTCAAAGTCATCAATCACTTGGGCAAGGGCACGACGAAAATCCAAGGGCGGTACCGTCCCCAGATCAAAAATCCGCTGCTCGATGCTTGGCAGTTGCTTGTGGATGTAGTCAGCCAGATAAACCACGCCAATGGGAAAAATGGGATTGCAGGGGAGACGGATGTAAAGGACACGCGGGGACATAGGCTAGCCCAAGATCTATGGAAACGCTAAATTCTTAATAAATCTCTATCGCTGTTTAGGTTTTAACACATTTGCGCCTTTCCAACAGGGGATCACGGGAACTCAAGGAAAGGATGAACTGTCCATCCTGTAGTTGAGTTTACAACTGGATCGAATTGGCAATGTTAGGCTAACAAGGGTAAAGACACGTCCCTATAAGAAACCATTACTTCCTATGCCGCAAATCTTTGATCCCGTCCCTAGCGATAGTTGCGATCGCATCCTCTGCTGTTATGTCAACGCCACTAGCAGAATTCAGGTGGTGCGCATTACTAATATTCCCAATTGGTATTTTGAGCGAGTCGTTTTTCCAGGACAACGGCTTTTCTTTGAATCACCGCCAGCGGGACAACTGGAGGTTCACAGCGGCACCATGGCTAGTGCCCTTCTTGCCGATACGATTCCCTGTTGTAAGCTGCAAGTGCAAGAAAGGGCAGATCATGTTTTTGTCCATGATGGCAACCCCCAGCCTTGGCTACAGTGGTATGATGAGTCCGCTGCAGCAACGGAAAAAGTGATGCTCCATTGAGTCAACCCAATAGTTATCGCCCCTACACCATTGCAGTTTTGGCCAGTAGTTTAGATGGCCGCCTTGCTCGTGCCGATGCTTTGGGTCAGCGCATTGCCTCGGCCTATGACTTTCAGCACCTTGAGCAGCAGGTGGCACAGGTGGATGCGGTACTCTTTGGGGCGACAACATTGCGTTTGGGGGGGACAGCGATGCGCCTTCAGTCTCCCCATCTGATTGCTGAGCGGGAGCACCAAGGGCGATCGCCCCAACCGCTGCAAATTGTCTGCTCTGCCCGTGGTGAATTAGACTTCAATCTTCCCTTCTTTCGCCAGCCCATTTCGCGCGCTTTGCTGACCACCGAGAAAGGCGCCAGCCGCTGGCAAGGATCCACTGCCTTTGATCACTGTTGGTCTGCTGGGGTGGCGGAGATTGACTGGCCACAGGCGTTTAGGCACATTCAAGGGGCTGGTGTACAAACCTTGGCCGTGTTGGGAGGAGGACAGCTTTTCGCCTCCCTGTTGCAGATGGCTGCCATTGACGAATTGTGGTTGACCCTCTGCCCCCTCCTCCTAGGGTCGGTAGCGCCTAGCCTCTATCCAGAGGAGATTGCCTTCTCAGGGAGGTTGACGCTCCTGAATGTCTTGCCCGTGGGCAATGAGGTTTATCTGCACTACTCCCTTCACAGTTAGTAACGCTCAGTAATACTTATTAATTAAGAGGATTATCGATAGGTTTTAGGATTTGCTCTAAGTAATGATTCTGAGAGGCTAATTTTCTTCTCCGCTGGGAACCGATGGAGACTCACAAACGTCACTAAGCCTACCGCTGTGCTCAGCGGCAAGCAAGCAAAAATTGAGACTATTGTTACTCTTCAAAGGAGACAGAATATGCGTGGTAGCTTACTTTTTGCTAGTGCGCTGGCAATTGTTTGTACGGTGGGCACTGCTTATGCTGAATCAGCAACTCCTTCTGCAAACAATCTAAGCAATTCCCCATCTACAGGAACACCCATTTCTACACCTACTTGGACAGTACCTGCTCGTCCCCAGAATATTACAATTAAACAGCCGAGTCCCAAGCGATTACCTACTGAACCACCACCAATAGAGGAGTATTCTCCGAATAGAACTCAGGAAATTCTGTGTCATCCACCAAAAGTCTGGAATCCAACGTTACAAAGCTGTGTATCTCTAGATTCACCAACGTCTTCAGAGCCTTCATCAACTGCTCAGAGGAATAAAAAACCCAATCATACGGGTCGACCTAAAGACCGTCCTTGTCAATATGATGATAAGGGGCGCATTACCAATGCTCCCTGCAAGGACAAAGACGGCCAACAATATTGGCCATAGAGTATCTTAAGACCCCCTAGGCTATTTTCCTCCCCGCAGCACAGTAGAGATTTCTGTCGGGTAGGCTTTTCCGTAGTGCAACTACCCACAAGAATTTCTTTCTGTACGGGGGTCAAGTGCTATTTGAATCTCTAGAGGGGAGGTGGCAAGGCAGTCAAAGCAATTGAGCTTGGGAGGTGAAGGCCAACCCCACGTAACACCAATGCTGCCCGCTGCCCCCCCCCGCTGCGCCATGAGGCCATCACTATCGGCATCGCCAATAACCACGGTTTGATTGGGTCGCACCCCAAGGCGATCGCACACCCTCAGGAGTACCTGCGGATCGGGCTTCGTGGGTGGCTCATCTCCCCCCTGCCAGCATTGGAAAAAGGGCTTCAGGTGATAGGTGTCTAAAAAAGCCTCGATTTCCGACCTGCGATCGCCAGAAATAATCGCCAAGGCACAGTTCATTCCATGCAACTGTTGTACCAATTCAATCACCCTCGGCAGGGGAGGGGTTAACGCTGCTTTGGTTGTAAATTTTAGCTCTGCTGCTTCAAAGGCGGTGCTCACCAGCTCTAGGGCAGCAATCCATGAAACCCCTTGGCTAGCAACAAGGGCTGCTGCGGCAATCAGATTCTCCTGCCGTGTTCCTACAGCTTGCAATCCCCCTGCATCCAAGTGCTCCCCCCTTACGCCAAAGGCTTGGAGCAACAATTGCTTGAGATTGGGGAAATGATCAGCAACTGCCGCAGCGCGGGCGATCGCCAGCTCTTTCAAGTACTCAGCAACATCTGCGAGGGTGCCATCCTTATCAAACACCACCGCTGCCACAGGTTCAAAAGCGTGTCCGCGACAGGAGAGCCGTACCATTCAGAAAACCTCTGGGTAGTAGGATCATAAAGAATAAAAAAGATAGAGGACGTTGCCCCCTTGCTTATCGTTATTGATAACTACGACAGCTTCACCTACAACCTTGTGCAGTACCTAGGAGAGCTAGCGCAGGAGTTCCCAGTTGCTGCGGATCTGCGCGTCTTTCGCAACGACAAGATCACCCTCGATGAGATCGCTGCCCTCGCCCCTGCAGGTATTGTGATTTCTCCTGGTCCGGGTCGCCCTGCCGATGCGGGGATTTCTGAAGCCCTGATCCGCACCTATGCTGGCACACTACCCATCTTGGGGGTTTGCTTGGGACATCAAGCAATTGGTGAAGTTTTTGGCGGCACGGTGACGCTTGCACCAACCCTCATGCACGGCAAAACGTCAGAAATTTACCACAGTGGTGTGGGGGTGTTCCAAGACTTGCCCCAACCCTTTACCGCAACCCGCTACCACAGCCTTGTTATTGATCGTGACAGTTGCCCTGATCTATTGGAAATTACGGCTTGGACAGAGGATGGCCTGATTATGGGGGTGCGCCACCGCCACTATCCGACGCTGGAAGGGGTGCAATTCCATCCGGAGAGCATTCTCACCACCTGCGGCAAAGACCTGCTACGGAACTTTTTGCGACGGCTGTCCAGTCCATCATTGTGAGCCAGCCACTTTTCGGTACACTGAGCTGAAAATAGGAGTGTGGGGAGAGAAAATGGAACGGCGGCAGTTCTTGCGTTGGGCACAAATTGGGGCGATCGCCAGCCTGAGTGGACACTGGGCAGCCCATGCCCAAGGGGGGGGTCTCTCTCTGCAATGGTTTGGCCACACCTGCTTTCTCTTCACCGGCAGTGGTCAGCGGGTACTGGTGAATCCCTTCCGTCCCATTGGTTGCACCAAAGGATTGCGGCCTCCCCGTGTCACTGCGGATATTGTCATGATTAGCAGTCGCCTCTTGGACGAGGGTTACATCGAAGGCTTACCCGGTCGGCCTAAACTGCTTTTTCAACCCGGTTCCTATAAAGTCAATGGTTTGAGTATTCAGGGCATCCGCACCAGTCATGATCGCGTCGGTGGCTTGCGCTTTGGCGTCAACGTGGTTTGGCGCTGGCAGCAGGGGGGCATCAATCTTTTGCATATGGGCGGCATTGCCATGCCGATCACGATTGAACAACGCATTCTCATGGGACGGCCTGATGTGATGATTGTGCCAGTGGGAGGAAGTGACAAAGCCTATAGGGCTGAGGAGGCCAAGGCAGCCATTGAAGTTTTGCAACCCCGTTTGGTCATTCCTTCCCACTATCGCACGGCAGCGGCTGACCCCAATAATTGTGATCTGACGGGGCTAGAGGACTTTTTGAAAGTTATGGAGGGAACCCCGGTTCGCCGCAGTGGGGGTGCCTCCCTCAGTCTATCGGCAGCCAATCTGCCCCAAAATACCACTATCCAAGTCCTCAGTATTTGATGAGGAAAACGGCTATATTGTGTGTCAATGTTTCCCGTAGAACGAGTTGAGGAAACGCCATGATTCAGGTCGAACACCTGACCAAGGTTTACGGTACAACCGTCGCGCTGCGGGATGTCAGCTTTTCAGCGGCCAGTGGTGAGATTCTCGGTCTCCTTGGCCCCAATGGCGCAGGCAAAACCACCACAATGCGGATTTTGGCGGGGTATCTACCGGCAACGAGTGGCACAGCATCTATTGCAGGCTATGAAGTCCACACGAATCCGATGGCGGTGCGGCAGCGCATTGGCTATCTGCCAGAAAATCCCCCCCTCTATACGGAAATGACGGTGGCGGGCTATTTGCACTTTGTGGCTCGCATCAAGGGCGTCAGTGCGGGCGATCGCCCCCAGCGGGTGGAATATGCCCTCAAAAGCTGCGGCCTCTGGGATCGGCAACGCACCATTATTCGCAAACTCTCGAAGGGTTATCGGCAGCGGGTCGGCATTGCCCAAGCGATCGTTCATGATCCGCCAGCCATCATTCTGGATGAACCCACGGTGGGTCTCGATCCGCGGCAAATTATTGAGGTGCGCAACCTGATTAAAAACTTGGCGGGGCAGCATACAGTGATCCTTTCTACCCATATTTTGGCGGAAGTGAGCATGACCTGCGATCGCGCCGTGATTATCAATAAAGGCGAAGTGGCGGGCATTGGCCAACTGGATGAACTGCTGCAACGCCTCAGCAGTAGCTACACCTATGACCTCGAACTCGTGGGCGATCGCGCCGCTATTGAATCCCTCCTCCAACAGTTGCCTGCTCTGCAACAGATCACATGGGGCAATAGCACTCCCCAAGGGCGACAGCAACTTCAGGTCAGCAGTCCTTCAGAAATCGGTGCCGATCTCGCCAGTCTCCTTGTCCAAAATGGGGTGCAACTCTTTGAAATGCGCCGCTCCCGTGCCAACCTAGAGGAGGTGTTCTTGAAGCTAACGACCGATGAACCCACCGCAGAACCCAGCGATACCACCGAAGAAGCCCGTGCTTAGCGTTTCCCTCCACGGGCTGCGTGTCCTCCTTGCCAACATTCTTGCCATCTATCGCCGCGAACTCCAGAGTTACTTTAGTGCCCCCTTCTACTATGTGATTGCCGGGGTGTTCTGGCTGCTCAGCGGCCTGTTTTTCCTCGTTGTGATGACGACAATTATTAGCCAAGTGGCTCAGCAGGATTTGCTGCAACAACAGTTTGGGGCGCCGAGCCAAGCCATTGACGTTCCCAAGCTCATCCTCGAAAGTTTCCTTGGACTCCTCGGCTCCATTTCCCAAGTCATTTTGCCCATGCTCTCGATGGGACTGTACACCGAAGAACGCAAACGCGGCACCCTCGAACTTTTGGCCACCTCACCGATTACGAACTGGTGTGTGGCAACGGGTAAACTCTTGGCAGTGCTCACGTTTTATACCACGCTGTTGCTGCCCGTGATTGTCTATCAGTTTGTGGCGCTCCAGCAGAGTACGCCCCCCCTCTCCCCTTGGCTAATTCTGGCGGGCAATGGCGGATTGATTCTTTTAGCAGCAGCCATTCTCTCCTTGGGGATGTTTCTCTCATCGTTGACGGATAGCACGATCTTGGCGGCCATTTTGGGATTTGCGGTGTTGCTGATTCTCTGGGTGCTGGATGTCTTGGCTAAAAATACCGGCGGGAATCTCAGTGATATCCTCACCTACGTCTCACCCCTAGAGCACTTTACCAACCTGACACGGGGAATTTTCCGCAGCAGTAGTCTTGTTGTCTTTGGTAGTTATATTTTCCTCGGCATCTTCCTCACGGCACAGTCCATTGATGCCTTTCGTTACCAGCGCAATTAGGGGGTACCGGTCATGAAACGCTTTGCCCTAGGCTCACCCGAACGATTGACCACGGTATTGCTGTGGGCGGCGCCACTTTTGATCATTGCTGGCTTGAGTGCTGGCATCGTCACCAATCGCTGGAATTGGTTACCCTTGAGCCTTTTAGCTTTGGGGGGGATTGCCCTACTGCTGTGGCTGATCCAGCAAAGTCGCGTCTCCACAGGGTTTTGGGGGCGGCGTTCTACCCAAACCAGTACGAATGCCCTCCTGACTGTGATTGCGGTGATTGCTCTATTGGGCATCGTCAATTTTTTGGCCGATCGCTACAGTGTTGAAATCGATCTCACCGAAAACCGTGCCTTTACCCTAGCGGCAGAAACCCGTGATGTTCTGCAAACTTTGGATCAGCCGGTGCGGGTATTGGTGTTTGATGCCAATGCTGCCAGTCGCGATCGCCTGTTGTTGGAACAGTACCGCCGTCAGGCCAGCAACCAGTTTTCATTTGAGTTCATTGACCCCCAAGAGCAACCCGCCCTTGCTAAAAAGTACAACGTGACTCAAGTGGGGCAAGTGATTGTTGTGGCGGGCGAGAAAACGCAGCGCATTGATGAAGACCTTTCCGAAAGTAACCTCACCCCTGCCCTGATTCGGGTGACGAGCGATCGCACGATCCGTGCCTATTTCACTACGGGGCACAATGAACTTCCCCTCACAGGTGGCTCCGCCAGTCTCAGTGAAGTGGCTAAACTCCTCGAACAGCGAGATGTGGAACTCCTGCCCCTGAATTTGCTGGAGAAGGGCAAAATTCCTGAGGATGCGAATGTCATTGTGGTCGCTGGACCGCGGCAACCCTTTTTGCGTCTGGAGCAGGATCTGCTCAAGGCGTACCTGAATCGGGGTGGTAGCCTTTTGCTAATGCTCGATGTCGATGTCAACGCCGGTCTGGATGATTTACTGAAAAACTGGGGACTCACCCTCGATAATCGCTGGGTGATTGACGGCTCTGGTGTGGGTCAACAGGTGGGACTCGGTCCCGATACGATTATTGTCACCACCTATGGCAATCACCCGATTACTCAACGCTTTGCCCAAGGTCCGAGTGTCTTTCCCCGCGCGCAAGCCATTCGCATTGATCCTGTGAAGGATGATGACATTGTGGAAATTGCCCTCTCGGGCCCGCAAACTTGGGCGGAAACCGACTGGCAGTCGGGCAACCTTGAATTCACTGAAGGTGTCGATACCAAAGGGCCGCTGCCGATTGGTGTAGCGATTACCCGTCAGTTGAGTGATAACCCACCGAAGGAAGCCCGCTTGGTGGTCTTTGGGGATTCGGAATTCGCCACCGATGGCGTGATTGCCTACCAAGGGATTAATAGTGATCTCTTTGTCAATTCCGTGCTCTGGTTGGGCGATCGCGACCAAAAGGCACTCTCGATTCGGCCGCGCGAAACCACCAATCGCCGCCTGCAACTCAATGTCACCACCAGTCGTTGGCTAGAGATTATCAGTGTCTTTCTGTTGCCCCTTGTCGGGTTTGGCTCAGCCGTTTTTGTCTGGTGGCGGCGCCGCTAACTCTTCACTGGCGATCGCGCGTGACCACCCCTGATCCCTGAGAAATCATTAACAAAATATAAAATTCAGACACAACCCTTTACATTTTCCTGAGAGATTGGTTAATATAAGGTTACATTCCGTTGCACAACGCCAGCGGGTGCGCCTGAGGCCTCTCAGGGACTCGATTTGGGAGTGTAAACGGTTTGTAACATTCATTCATCTTGTTCAACAGGACTTATCACTATGACGACTGTTTTACAACGTCGCGAGCAACTGAACCTGTGGGAGCAATTTTGTAGCTGGGTTACCAGTACCAACAACCGCCTCTATGTGGGCTGGTTCGGTGTGTTGATGATCCCCACTCTGCTCGCTGCTACCATCTGCTTCGTGATTGCTTTCATCGCTGCTCCCCCTGTGGACATCGATGGCATTCGTGAGCCTGTCGCTGGTTCCTTGATCTATGGCAACAACATCATCACGGGTGCGGTTGTCCCCTCCAGCAACGCCATTGGCTTGCACTTCTACCCCATCTGGGAAGCTGCTTCCCTTGATGAGTGGCTCTACAACGGTGGCCCTTACCAACTGATCATCTTCCACTTCTTGATCGGTGTCTTCTGCTATATGGGTCGTGAGTGGGAACTCAGCTACCGCCTCGGTATGCGGCCTTGGATCTGTGTGGCCTACTCCGCTCCTGTGGCTGCCGCTACCGCTGTGTTCTTGATCTACCCCATTGGTCAAGGCAGCTTCTCTGACGGGATGCCCCTCGGTATCTCTGGTACCTTCAATTTCATGCTGGTGTTCCAAGCGGAGCACAACATCCTGATGCACCCCTTCCACCAACTGGGTGTGGCTGGTGTCTTTGGTGGTGCTCTGTTCTCCGCCATGCACGGTTCTCTGGTGACCTCCAGCTTGATCCGTGAAACCACCGAAACCGAGTCTCAAAACTACGGTTACAAATTCGGTCAAGAGGAAGAAACCTACAACATTGTGGCTGCCCACGGTTACTTTGGTCGCTTGATCTTCCAATACGCCAGCTTCAACAACAGCCGTGCGCTGCACTTCTTCCTCGCCGCTTGGCCGGTGATCGGTATCTGGTTCACCGCTCTGGGTATCAGCACGATGGCCTTCAACCTCAACGGTTTCAACTTCAACCACTCCGTTGTCGATGCTCAAGGCAACGTGATCAACACCTGGGCTGACATCATCAACCGTGCCAACTTGGGTATGGAAGTGATGCACGAGCGTAATGCTCACAACTTCCCCCTAGACTTGGCCAGCGCTGAGTCTGCTCCTGTGGCCATGATTGCTCCTAGCATCAACGGCTAATTCCTAGAGCAACGCTAACTAGCGTTTAGTTATAAGGAACCGCCTCTTCATCGGGGGCGGTCTTTTTTTATGATGATGGTCAAAGGGTAGAGACTTTGTTAATGAATGGTTGGACATCCCTCTTGGCAGTGGCAGTGCCTCTTGTGGTGCAAGCAGCAACACCAGCTCCAGAGATCATTACGCGGGCGATCGCGATCGCTGCCGAGCAGTTTGGTGAGGAACCAGCGCAAATTAGCGTGGTTCAAGTTCAGCCCAAAGTTTGGTCTGATGGCTGTTTGGGCTTGGGGGGATTGCGGGTGGATTGTGCTGAGCGTTTAACCCCCGGTTGGGAAATTACCCTGACAAATCCCAAGGCGCCTTACCCCCAGCAGTGGGTCTATCGCAGCAATCAAAGTGGTTCCCTGATTCTTTGGGATGCCGCTGGCAGTCGGATGATCGGCACCCTCATTCAGCGACCGCAACGCCTGAGTCCAGAGGAGTTGCCGCCCCCCCTTCCTGAGGGCGTGAGTTTTCGCGTGATTCGGCAAAGTGATGCCTCTGGAAATCGTTCACCCTCAACAACAACGACACTGCTTTATAACGATGGTCGGATTGTGCAGCAAACCACCAATGCTCGCGGGGAAACCCTCAGCCGCACCCTACGCACAGTGACACCTGCTCAAGTCAGTCAATTTAATCAATGGTTGAGCGATCGCCGGTTTGAGCGCTTCAATGGCTTTGACTTTGTACCCACACCCCTAGAGCGACCGGTGCCTATTCATCTCGTCTCGACCCCCACCGCAACGGTGCGCTTTGCTGAAGCCAATGAATACCGCCTTGCCTCTGATTTGGTCGCTGTTTTGCGGGCATGGGAGTTATTGGTTGCCAAAGGTCGGCTGCCTGACCAGATTTCATCACAAACCAGTTAAGAAAACAATGACTAGAGCCGCATACATTCATCTGCCCTTTTGTCGGCGCCGCTGCTTCTACTGTGACTTTCCGATTACGGTAGTGGGAGATTCTCCGACGCTGGCAGAGTCACTTATCCAAGAGTATGTGGCTGCACTCTGTCAAGAAATTGCCCACACCCCTGCTGAGCCGCCACCACTCCAAACGATTTTTTTTGGGGGGGGAACACCGTCTCTAGTCCCGCCTCAATACATTGGCCAACTGCTGGAAGCCCTCGATCGCCAAATAGGCATTGCCCAAGGGGCAGAAATTTCCATGGAAATGGATCCGGGGACATTTGACTTAAAACAATTGCAGGCCTATCTCAGGGTAGGGGTGAATCGCGTCAGCTTGGGTGTACAGGCCTTTGACAATGAGCTATTGCAAGTGTGTGGCCGTAGTCACGATGTGACCGATGTTGAGCGTGCAGTGGCTCTGATTCACGAGGTTGGGGTGGAAAATTGGAGCATGGATCTCATTTTGGGGCTACCGAATCAATCCCTGCAGCGTTGGCAACGCTCCCTAGAGCAAGCGATCGCCCTCAACCCTACCCATCTATCCATCTACGACCTGATCATTGAGCCAAAAACCGTCTTCAGCAAACGCTATCAACCCGAAGCAGCCCCCCTACCCACCCAAGAACAGGCCGCCGCTGCCTATCGCCTTGGCCACGAAATCTTAACCGCAGCGGGCTACGATCACTACGAAATTTCCAATTATGCCCGACCGGGGTTTGCCTGTCGTCACAATCAAGTGTATTGGCGCAATCAACCCTACTATGGCTTTGGCATGGGCGCCACCAGTTATCTCGGGCATCGTCGCCTCAGCCGTCCGCGTACCCGCCGTGAATACTATCAATGGCTGCAAAGTTTACCCGAGAGCCTCAATCAAGTCAGTCCAGATGCCCAGTGGGATCGCTGGTTGGAAACCCTGATGCTGGGCTTGCGCCTCAGGGATGGCCTCTCTTTAACTGCTCTGGCGGATGAATTTCCGATGTCGTGGGTTGAAGCCCTACAAGCAGCAGCGGCAAACATGTCTCCAGAGACACTTTCTTTGACGGGCGATCGCCTGCACTTGACCCAGCCAGAAGGATTTCTGATGGCCAATACCGTCATTGTCACTCTTTGGGAGGCGATGGAGAGATCGGTTTTCCACCAACAGCAAGGGCAACCCCTACCGATACACTAGAGGTTGTCTGACCAAGAATACACTCACGGGAAGCATCATGTTGGAACAGGGAACCATTTCAATCCATACTGAGAACATTTTTCCAATCATTAAAAAGTGGCTCTACTCCGATCATGAGATTTTCCTGCGGGAACTGGTCTCCAATGCGGTAGATGCAATCCAAAAACTGCGGATGGTGGCACGTTCTGGGGAATATAGCGGCGATGTGGATCACCCGGAAGTGACGATCACGATTGACAAAGAAAACAAAAAGCTGGCGATCGCCGACAACGGCATTGGCATGACCGCCGAGGAAGTCAAAAAATACATTACCCAAGTGGCCTTTTCCAGTGCCGAAGAATTCGTTCAAAAGTACAAAGGGGAAGGGGAAGACGCAATCATTGGTCACTTTGGCCTTGGCTTTTACTCCGCCTTCATGGTCTCAGAACGGGTGGAAATTGATACCCTCTCCTACCGCGAAGGTGCTGTCCCCGTGCATTGGACCTGTGATGGTTCCACTGAATTTACCCTCTCCGATGGTCAGCGCACCAGTGTTGGGACAACCGTCACCCTAACCCTGCAAGAGGGTGAGTTGGAGTACCTAGAACCCGGCCGCATTCGTGAATTGGTGCGCAAATACTGTGACTTTTTGCCGGTGCCAATTAAGCTAGAGGGTGAGCAAATTAATAAACAAATTGCCCCTTGGAAGAGTTCTCCCAATAGCCTCAGCAAAGAAGACTATCTCGAGTTTTACCGCTATCTCTATCCCTTTCAAGAAGACCCGCTGCTTTGGGTTCACCTCAATACCGACTATCCCTTTGTGGTCAATGGCATTCTCTACTTTCCCAAACTGCGCCCCGATATTGATGTCACCAAAGGGCAAATTAAGCTCTACTGCAACCAAGTCTTTGTCAGCGATAACTGCGAAGAGGTGATCCCGCGCTTTTTGCTGCCTTTGCGGGGGGTCATTGACAGCAGCGACATTCCCCTGAATGTGTCCCGCAGTTTCCTGCAAAACGATCGCACGGTGCGCAAAATTGCCGACTACATTGCCAAAAAGGTGGGCGATCGCCTGAAGGAGCTATACCGCGAAGACCCGGCGGCCTACGTACGCTCGTGGCAAGACTTGGGCACCTTTGTCAAATTCGGTTCCATCAACGATGAGAAGTTCAAAAAGCAGGTGGAAGATATTCTCATCTACCGCACCACGGCCGAACTCATCTCCAAAGAGAGCGAGGATGTCTGGGCCAGTGAGGGGGGCATCCAAGTGGATGGCAAAACCTACACCACCCTCAAGGAGTACCTCGAGCGCAACCAAGAGCGCCAAGGCAAGCGCGTCTATTACTGCACCGATGAGGTGAACCAAGCCACCTACGTGCAACTGCTTAAAAGCCAAGGGATTGAAGTCCTGTTTATGGACAGTTTCATTGATACCCACTTTGTGCCGTGGCTGGAGCAAAATTACCGCGATGTCAAGTTTCTGCGGGTGGACGCTGAACTGGATGAAACCCTGATTGACAAGAGCAAAGAGAGCGAAATCATTGACCCAGCTACCAACAAAACCCGCAGTGAGCAGATCAAGGCGCTCTTTGAATCTGTGCTGAAAAAGCCGAAACTGACCATTCGCACCGAGGCCCTCAAGGCCGATGCCCCCCCGGCAATGATCCTGTTGCCCGAAACCAGTCGGCGGATGCAGGAGATGATGGCGATGATGCAGCAGCAACCCAATGCGCAGTTGCCAGAGGAGCATATCTTGGTTGTCAATACCGCCCATCCCTTGGTGCAAAATCTCCTCAGCCTCAACCAAGGCACGATTATTCAAACCAGCGGTACCTCAGAAACGGGTGCATTGGTCGAAAAGCTGTGTCAGTATATCTACGATTTGGCTCTATTGTCACAGCGGGGCTTTGATGCCAATGGTATGCAGCAATTTACAGAGCGTGCCAGTCAAGTTCTGACCCAACTGACCACTATGGCCACGCGCTAACGTTTGCAAACGCGGGAGGTAACGCATGATTATTACGGTAGGCCTATTGGCGGGGGCGATCGCCCTACTGGCGTGGGGACTGTACCGCAACCTGCCCTACGGCAAGCTGGGGATTGTGGCTTGGCTGCAAACCCTTGTCCTGATGCTCCCTTGGCTAGTGGTTTTTGGCAGCCTCAGCTTTGGGATTGTGATTAACTTTGCTGCCGTGCTCTTTGGGCTGGTGTTCTCGATTGTGGCCTATGTTGCCCTTGGCCGTTGGTTGCGATCGCTGGCGGCCACCGCCGAATTGCCCCTACCCTCTGCTCCCTCTGGCCGTTCGGAACTAGAGCAAGCCACCACAGAGCAGACGACCCCAGCCCAGCCTACTGCACGACCCAGCCTTCCCGCCGAAGACCTACAAGCCATTCAAAGTATCTTTAGCGTGGATACCTACTTCGCCACCGACTACATTCCCTACAAAGGGGGCGTGATCTGCCCGGGGAATCTGCGGGGAGAGGCCAAAGTGGTGCATCAGCAACTCACTGAACGCCTACAGGCCGCCTTGCCCGATCGCTATCGCCTTTTTATGGTGGCCAATGGGGAGGGCAAGCCGATGGTCGTGATTTTACCAATGACGACCGAACCAATTCGCTCGGGCAATCTTCAGAAGCTGGCAGCGGTTTTCTTGGCGGTGGCCACCCTTGGAACCTGTCTCGAGACCAGTGCCATCCTGCAGGGGTTTAGCTTACTGGGAAATCCAACCACTGGCCTCTTCCAGCGATCGCTCCCCTTTGCCTTGGGTCTCTTTGGCATTGCCGCTATACGGGAAGGGGGTCACTGGCTAATGGCCAAACGCTATCGGGCACGCTTGGGGCCGCCCATCTTTTTACCCGCGTGGCAGTTGGGGACTTTTGGAGCCATGACCCGCATTGAATCCTTCCTTGCCAATCGCAGTCAACTCTTTGACATTGGTGCAGCAGGGGCGATCGCGGCTGGTAGTGTTTCGCTGCTGCTGTTGGCCATTGGCCTTGTTCTCTCGCCCACGAGTCAGGGGTTAGAGGTGCCGACCCTCTTTTTCCAAGGCTCGATTTTGGTGGGGACGATCGCCAAGCTCTTTTTGGGGCAGCAGTTGCAAAGTGAAGTGGTGGTGGTGCATCCCTTTGTGATTTTGGGCTGGCTGGGCTTGATCATGACGGCCTTGAACTTGATGCCCGCAGGACAACTGGATGGGGGGCGGATTATTCAAGCCATTTACGGTACCAAAACCGCCAAACGACTGACGATTATTACCCTTGTGGTCTTGGGCTTGGTGGCGATCGTCAACCCCTTGGCCTTGTATTGGGCGTTGGTGATTCTGCTGTTGCAGCGGGATATGGATCAGCCCAGTCTCGATGAGATCACCGAACCCGATGATACCCGTGCTGGTCTTGGTCTGCTGCTGTTGTTCCTGATGGCCGCTACCTTGATCCCGATGGCGCCGGGGCTAGCGGGTCGCTTGGGAATTGGAGGCTAAATGCCCGACTCACTGCGGCAAATTTTGACGGCAGTTGCCCAAGGACAACTGAGCGTAGAGACCGCCTATCGCCAACTGCAACACCTGTCCTACGAACCCATTGGCGATTTTGCACGCATTGATCACCAAAGGCAGCAGCGCACCGGCTTTCCAGAGGTGATTTGGGGACCCGGCAAAACCCCGCAGCAGATTGTCGAGATTTTGCAGCGGATGCGTCCCCACTATCCCTGTGTGATGGCCACGCGCATTTCCTCCGAGGTGTTTGAGGCGCTGCGATCGCGCGTTGGTGGACTGCACTATTTTGAAAAGGCACGGATTTGCAGTACAGCCCCCATTTTGCCGCCGCAGTTTCCCCTGCCGGTGGGCTTGGTCTGTGCCGGCACAGCGGATCTACCCGTGGCCGAAGAGGCAGCAGTGACGTTGCAACTGTCAGGATTTGGGGTTGAGCGATTTTGGGATGTGGGGGTGGCGGGAATTCATCGGCTGTTGAGTGTGCGCGATCGCCTAGAGGAGATGGCCGTGCTCATTGTGGTTGCGGGCATGGAGGGGGCACTGCCCAGTGTGGTGGCGGGGCTAGTCTCGGTACCCGTGATTGCTGTACCCACCAGTATTGGCTATGGCGCGAATTTTGGCGGTTTGGCAGCGCTACTGACAATGCTCAACTCCTGTGCCCCCGGCATTGGTGTCGTCAATATTGACAATGGCTTTGGGGCGGCAATGCTGGCGGCCAAGATCTTGCGATCGCTCAGTCAACGGTTATAATGGTTATTTGTTCTTAACGTGTGATTGATCATCAGGTGACCTGTGGCTAACATCAAATCTGCCGCTAAACGTGCCCAAATTGCTGAGCGCAACCGTCTTCGCAACAAAGCCTATCGCTCGGCAGTGCGGACGCTGATTAAAAACTACTTGACGGCTATTAGTCAGTATGCTGCCGATCCCACTCCGGAAAAACTGGCGGAAGTCCAGCAGCGACTCAACTTGGCCTTTAGCAAAATTGACAAAGCGGTTAAGCGCGGTGTGCTCCATCGCAACACCGGTGCCCGTCGTAAAGCGCGGCTGACCCGTATCCTCAACAAAACGCTGCAACCGGCTGCCTAATCCCCATGTTGGTGGATACCCACGTCCATCTCAACTTTCCAGAGTACGCATCCGATCTGGACTCAGTGGCTGAACGCTGGCGATCGGCGGGAGTGGTGCGGCTGGTTCACTCCTGCGTTGAACCCAGTGAATTTCCCACCATTCAGAGCCTTGCCGCGCAGTTTCCCGAACTCTTTATGGCAGTGGGTCTCCATCCCCTAGATACAGAGCAGTGGCAGCCGGATCTCAAGGAAAAAATTGCCCGCCTTGCCGCCAGTGAACCCAAGGTGGTGGCCATTGGCGAAACAGGTTTAGATTTTTACAAAGCCACGAATCGCGAAGAACAGGAAGCGGCCTTTTGGGCACAGTTGGAGGTTGCCCACAGCTTGAATCTGCCAGTGATTATCCACTGTCGGGAGGCAGCCGCTGCCGCGCGGGATCTACTTCAACAGTTTGTGCGCGATCGCGGGCCGGTGCAAGGAGTGATGCACTGCTGGGGCGGTACCCCCGAAGAAACGGAGTGGTTTCTCGATCTGGGTCTTTTTATCAGCTTTAGCGGCACCGTCACGTTTAAGAACGCCAAACAAATCCATGCCTCGGCACAAATGGTTCCCAGCGATCGCCTACTGGTGGAAACGGATTGCCCCTTCCTTGCCCCTGTGCCCAAACGCGGCGAAAAACGCAATGAACCCAGCTATGTGCGCTTTGTGGCTGAAGCCGTCGCCCGTCTGCGACAATGTGACCTCTTGGAATTAGAACAGCAAACCACCCTCAACGCCTGTCAGCTCTTTCGCCTCCCCCTGCCCCCAGAAGTTGCCGCATAAATTGCTCAGGCATTGGGAAGTTTACTGAATTGAATCAACGTTAAAAAATCTAGCGCATTTGCGAGCCTAGCCGTTTCAGCATCCTAGGATGGGGCTGTAGGCTAAAGACGATAGTTTAGGATGTGTCCCGATTAGTAAGTAGGCAATTCGTGGATTCTTGATCAACGCCGTTAGCACTTTGATCTATATGATCTCGGTTGATTTTCTTGATACTCATGCTGACTTGACGAGGATACTGTATGGTTAGCTCTCCTCCCCGTCCCACCGAACTCACCGCTGATATTCATGCTTTTGGTTCTGCTCGCGCCACGATTCAAGGACAGCCCTTGAGTGATAGTGAAGTTGAGGCCATGGATGCCTTCTTCCGTGCCTGTAACTATCTGGCCGTGGGCATGATCTATTTGCTCGATAACCCCCTACTCAAGGAACCCCTCAAGCCTGAACACATCAAAAAACGCCTCCTTGGTCACTGGGGATCGAGTCCGGGTCTGTCCTTTTGCTACCTTCACCTCAATCGCATTATTAAAAAGTACCAACAGGAGGTGATTTTCCTAGCGGGTCCCGGTCATGGGGCACCGGGGGTTTTGGCACCTGTTTACCTTGAAGGCAGTTACACCGAGATTTACCACAACATTAGTGAGGATGCCCACGGCCTCAAAAAATTTTTCAAGCAGTTCTCCTTCCCCGGTGGCATTGGCAGCCACTGCACCCCAGAAACGCCCGGCTCGATACACGAAGGGGGAGAATTGGGCTATGTCCTCTCCCATGCCTGTGGTGCTGCCTTTGACAATCCTGATTTAATTGTGGCGGCAGTGGTTGGCGATGGGGAAGCAGAAACGGGGCCTTTGGCCACCTCATGGCACATCAATAAATTCCTCAACCCGGCGCGCGATGGGGCAGTCTTGCCGATTCTCAACTTGAATGGCTACAAGATTAACAATCCGACGATTCTGGCACGCATTCCCCATCAAGATTTGGAAAACTTCTTCCGCGGTTTAGGGTATGAACCCTGCTTTGTGGAAGGTTCCGATCGCCCCTCAATGCACCAAGCAATGGCCGCCACCCTCGATTACTGCGTGACTAAAATTAAGGAGATTCAACGGGCGGCTCGGCAAGAGGGCGTTACCACCTTACCCCGTTGGCCGATGATTGTGCTGCGTACCCCCAAAGGGTGGACAGGCCCCGCGGAAGTGAATGGCCACAAAGTGGAAGGCTTCTGGCGAGCACACCAAGTGCCCATGGCCGATGTCCACACTAACCCTGAAAACCTTAAGCTCCTTGAAAATTGGCTGCGCAGCTACCGTCCCGAAGAACTCTTTGATGAGAATGGCACATTTCGTCCTGAACTCAAAGCCTTGGCGCCAACCGGCAACTACCGTATGGGCATGAATCCCCACGCCAATGGTGGGCTATTGCGCAAGGATTTGAAAATGCCCGACTTTCGGCAGTACGGCATTACGTTTGAGAAACCCGCCCAAATTGAGGTGGAAAATACCCGTCCCCTTGGAGTCTTCCTGCGGGATGTGATGCGCAATAACATGACCAATTTCCGTGTCTTTGGTCCCGATGAAAATACCTCGAATAAGCTCAATGCCATTTACGAGGTCAGCAAGAAATTCTGGATTGCGGAATACTTTGAGGAGGACGCCGATGGCGGTGAATTGTCCCCTAATGGTCGCGTCATTGAAATGCTCAGCGAGCACACCATGGAGGGGATGCTGGAGGGCTATCTGCTGACGGGTCGCCATGGCTTCTTCTCCACCTACGAGTCCTTTGTCCATGTCATTGACTCGATGTTTAACCAACATGCCAAATGGTTGAGCATCTGCAATGAACTCTCGTGGCGGGCGGATGTGGCCTCGTTGAACTTGCTGATTACGTCCACGGTGTGGCGGCAGGATCACAATGGCTTCACCCACCAGGATCCGGGATTTTTGGATATTGTCTGCAACAAGAGTGCAAAGGTTACGCGCATTTACTTACCGCCTGATGTCAACTCACTGCTGTCGGTGGCGGATCACTGCCTGCGGAGCAAAAACTATGTGAATGTGATTGTCTCCGACAAGCAGTTGCACTTGCAGTACCTGACGATGGATCAGGCGATTATTCACTGCACGAAGGGGCTAGGCATTTGGGATTGGGCCAGCAATGATCAAGGCTGTGAACCCGATCTGGTGATGGCCAGTGCCGGGGACATTCCCACCCAAGAGGCGTTGGCGGCGATCGCCCTCCTGCGGCAGGAGTTTCCAGAGCTGAAGATTCGCTATATCAATGTGGTGGATCTCTTTAAGCTGCAACCGGAAACCGAACACCCCCACGGCCTGAGCGATCGCGACTTTGATAGTCTCTTTACCCTCGATCGCCCGATTATCTTTAACTTCCATGGTTATCCGTGGTTGATCCACCGTCTCACGTACCGCCGTCACAATCACCGTAATTTGCACGTGCGCGGCTACAAAGAAAAGGGCAACATCAACACCCCCCTTGAGTTGGCCATCAATAATGAGATTGATCGCTTTAGTCTTGCCATTGATGCCATTGATCGCCTCCCCGGTCTTCAAGTGGCGGGTGCCCATGCCAAGGAAAAATTCCGCAACATGCAAATTGAAGCCCGCAACTACGCCTACGAGTACGGTGTGGACAAGCCGGAGTTTAGCCACTGGACTTGGCCATTTTAGCTTGATCCTCTAGGTTGATGCTCTGCCCCTCTCTTCGCTTATCGGCAAGGGAGGGGTTCTTCTTGGCGCACGGGCACTTGGTGCTGATGGAGATAGTCCTTGATCTGGGCGATCGTCAGTTGGCCATAGTGTAGGAGCGAAGCCAACAGTGCCGCCTCTGCTTTCCCTTCCACAAGAGCCGCGCGAATATGCTCACAGGTACCCGCCCCCCCAGAGGCAATCACAGGAATCTCCACCCGCTCAGCGATCGCCCGCGTCAATTCGAGGTCGTAGCCCGCCTGTGTCCCATCGGCATCCATACTGGTCACCAGCAGTTCGCCCGCACCCCGTTTAGCCATTTCCACCGCCCATTCAATCGCATCTAGCCCCGTAGCTTCCCGTCCGCCGCGCACATAGACTTGCCAACGGGGGTTTTTAGGATCCCAATGGGGTTCGCGCCGCGCATCAATGGCGACAACAATACATTGGGCACCAAAGCGATCGCTGGCCTGATTCACGAGATCGGGTTGCCGCACTGCCGCTGAATTCAGGCTGACTTTATCTGCTCCGGCGCGCAACAGGTCTTTGATCATGGTCAGAGACTGAATCCCACCCCCCACCGTCAGGGGAATGAACACCTGATCTGCGGTGCGATAGACGACATCAATAATAATGTTCCGCTCTTCATGGGTGGCCGTAATATCGAGAAACACCAGTTCATCCGCACCCGCTGCATTGTAGGCTTGGGCGAGTTCGACCGGATCGCCGGCATCGCGCAGGTTGACAAAGTTCACGCCCTTGACGACGCGACCCGCCTTCACATCCAAACAGGGCAAAATTCGTTTGGCAAGCATTTAGCCTCCTTGGGACTACTGCACAGTGACACGGCGACCCCCGCCACTGACAAAGATAATGGCGCGACCCTCCGCCATCGGTTCCCAACCGACATCAAAGCCACTGCGCCAAGCCACCGCACGAGCTGCCCGGAAACAATCAAAGCTATCGGGACGCACAAAAAAGACAAGGGAATAGCGGCTGGGGGAGAGGCGATCAATGGTACGCCGAAAGTTGGACGCGGGTTTTTCCAGCGTGCTAAAGGATTCCCCAGCGGTGCGATCGCGGGGTTCAAAAAGGGTTTGCAAAATTGGTTGCCCTTGGCTGTGCACCAGACTCAGGCGCACATCGTAGTAGCGGGTACGGTGGTGAAAGGACTCTAGTTGTTGCTGAATTTGGCGGGGATCTGCAAAGGGATTTTCTGTAATGCGCCGCAGGTGGCGATCGATGGCCTCACTGGCTTGATCCTCCTCAAGGGGCAGGGCGCGATTTTCACGACACTCAAAGAAATACACCTGCTTGCGGGTTTCGCGGGCAATGGGCGTGCGCACAAGAGCAGGAGACACCGCTGCCGTCAAGCTAGCAAAGAGGCAGACAAAGATCATCACCCCCACGGTATTGGTGAGGACATCGAGGAACGAGTCCAGATTTTGACTGGGGGCTTGGACTTGGGGACGGGAGCGCGATCGCTTCATGAAGCGGCAGTACAGAGACTTCTTCTAGGGTATCGGAATTCTTGGCCTCTGGTCTTAGCGCATCTGATAGAGTGGCAATACAGTGGCAATTAGCATAGATCACTCATCAACTCCTCGCAACTTATGGCAATGCTAAAAACGCGCCCCCCTCGTCCCCTCACCTACCAAGCCTACGATCGTGTGGTTGGCAAACAGGGGCGGGTCTTGGTATTGCTCTCGATCATGACCGTATTTTTGCTGGGGGGCATTGGGAGTCGCTTGGCCTACCTGCAAATTGTCGAGGGCGATCGCAACCGCCAGATGGCCGATGAAAACCGTATTCGCCTGATTCCCAAACCGCCGGAGCGGGGGAAGATTTTGGATCGCAAAGGGCGGATCCTCGCGGGAAATAAGTTCTCCTACTCGGTATTTCTCTGGCCCCTTGCGGCGAAAAAGCCCGAATGGCCGCAGACGGTGAACATTCTCTCGCGGGTGCTCAATATCCCTGCCAGTGAGATCGAAGCGCGAGTCAAGCAAGCAGGGGTGAATTCTCCTTCGTTGATTCGCATTGCCCAAGGGATTAGCCAAGCCCAAATCATTGCCCTTGAAGAACACCGCAATTTCTTGACAGGGGTGGAAATTGACCGCGAAGCCCTGCGCTTTTACCCCCATGGCGAAACGGCGGCTCACATCATTGGCTACATCGGCGAACTGAATGAGGAGGAACTAGCGGCTCGTCGAGATCAGGGCTACCGCCTTGGCGATGTCATGGGCAAAATGGGTGTCGAAGCCACCTACGAAAACGTACTGCGGGGGACATGGGGTGGTCAGCAGGTGGAGGTGGATGGTCAAGGCAAAGTGATCCGCATTTTGGGTCAAAAGGTAGCCCGACCGGGAAATGACATCACGCTGTCAGTGGATTTGGACTTGCAAAAAGCGGCGGAAGCAGCCCTAGGGAGTCGGCCGGGGGCGATCGTGGCCATGGATCCCCGTGATGGAGCGATTCTGGCTCTGGCCAGTTACCCTGCCTTTGATCCCAATTGGTTTGCCCGCCGCATGACCCAAGCCCAGTGGGAGGAGCTGCAACGGCGGCAGTTTCCCTTTGTCAACCGTGCCCTTCAGGGGTTTCCTCCCGCGAGTACCTTCAAAATCGTGACAACGGTGGCCGGCTTGGAGTCAGGGAAGTTTAGCCCCGATACCGTACTGATGACCTATCCTGCCCTCTACACAGGGGGCTTTGCCTTCCACGATTGGAACCGGGCGGGCTTTGGCCCTCTGGGCTTTGCCGGTGCCATGGCATGGAGTAGTAACACCTTTTTTGGTCAAGTGGCGCGCCGCATTGGACCTGAAACCCTGATTCATTGGGCGCATCGCTTTGGAATGGGGTCTAAAACCGGCATTGACTTACCCGGTGAAGCTCCCGGATTTGTGCCAACCCCCCAGTGGAAGCAAGAAACCTTTGGCGAGGGGTGGTATGACGGCGATTCCTTGATTACCGCCATTGGTCAAGGGGCTTTGCAGGTGAGTCCGCTTCAAGCCGCGGTCATGTTTGCAGTGCCTGCCAATGGGGGCTATAAAGTGCGGCCGCACCTAATTGCTTCCGACAATCCCCATCGCTGGCGGCAATCCTTGAACCTAAAGCCCTCTACCATTCAAGTGCTGCGTCAAGGCCTACGGCAGGTGGTGACCAGTGGTACAGGGGCTGCCCTAAATGTTCCTGAGGTGGCGATCGCCGGCAAAAGTGGTACCGGGGAAGACCCACCTCGCCCTAACCACACTTGGTTTGGTGCCTATGCCCCTGCAGACAAACCGGAAATTGTGGTCGTTGCCTTTGCCGAAAACTCTGGTGGTGGGGGTGGGTCTGTGGCAGGTCCGATGGTGCTCAAAGTGATTCAGACCTATATGAAAATTCGCAATCGCTAGCCCCTTGCGGCCAAGCAGATTGTCATTCCCCAAGGTTGCGCCTAGAATTTGAAGGAATGCGTGTGATGGGATGAATCATGATGGAGCAGCGGGTTATTGCCCTTGGGCTGACAATAGGTCTCTTGACAACCGCCTTGGGGACTCGCCAGAGTGTTGCTGAAACGATTCCTGCTGAACCAGAAGCGGCTGCACCGATCCTTGTCAATCCTGTTCAACCGGTGGACAGTGAGCCTCTTGTTTTTTCCACAGAACCTGTAGATCCGCCCCCTGGCAGTGAACCCCTCGAAAACCTTAAGCCCGCCCGCTCCATCCCCGTGGTGATCCAAGAGCGCTCCACAGGCTGTCAAGCGATCGTTAGCGAGGGCGTTCCCCCCAACATTTGCCAAGCCCAAGGTGCTCCACAACCCCTAGTGACCCCCACGACTACATCACCTTCTGCTCCAGCTTCTCATCGCCCCTTGGTGGCTGCAAACCCAAGAAATTTTGTGCCATCTGCCCAAGCGGCTGCGCCGACCTATGTACGCCAGCCCTTTCCGGGACCGAATCCCTTGCGTTGGCTAAAGGTCAACAATGGCCAAATGCTCTTTCCCTTGCCGTTTCCGGTGCCCATTACCTCAACTTTTGGCTGGCGCATCCATCCCATTTTTGGCGATCGCCGCTTCCATTCGGGAACGGATTTGGGCGCCCCTGAAGGCACACCCGTGTTGGCGGTTTTTGATGGTCGCGTGGTTGAGTCCAACTGGCTAGGGGGCTATGGCCTCACCGTCATTTTGCAACACCCGCCAGAGCAGCACCAAACCCTCTATGCCCACCTCTCACAGCGCTTTGTCAATCCCGGTCAATGGGTGAAGCAGGGGGATGTCATTGGCCTCGTGGGTAGTACGGGCAACTCCACTGGTCCGCACCTGCATTTTGAGATCCATGAGATGACGGCTCAGGGGTTGATTCCTGTTGCCCCCGAAGCGCGGTTAGAATTGGCCTTAGCACAGTTAAAGCAGGCGATCGCCCAAGCGCGTCAGCAATCGAATCGCAGTTAGTAGGATACCGATGGTTATTGCGACTTCCCCTCACACCGATAATCCCCTCTTGCGGGGCGATGGTTTTCCCCCCTTTGATCAGATTGAGGTGAGCCATGTTGAGCCAGCCGTGCGCCAACTCTTGCAGGAACTCACCCAAGAATTAGAGACCCTCGAGCAATCCTTCACGCCCACGTGGGAAGGGCTAGTGGAACCCCTCGAACGTTTGAGCGATCGCCTCGGTTGGACATGGGGCATTGTCAGTCATCTCACCGGCGTCAAAAATAGTCCCGAATTGCGTCAAGCCTACGAAGCCGTTCAACCCCAAGTAGTGGAGTTTTACACCCGTTTGGGTCAATCGCGCCCCCTCTATGAAGGCTTTAAGGCACTGGCTGCCAGTCCAGACTTTCAGAGCTATCCCCCTGCGCGCAAACGCATTGTTGAGGCCGCCATTCGCAACGCCGAACACAGTGGCGTCAGTTTGACAGGAGCCGCCAAAGAGCGCTTCAACACCATTCAACTGGAATTGGCGGAGCTATCTACCCAGTTTTCCAACAATCTTTTGGATGCCACCAAGGCCTTTCGCCTCAAGCTCACCCAACCCGATGAAGTGGCTGGACTTCCCCCCAGCTTGCTGGCACTGGCTGCCCAAACCGCTCGCCAAGATGGCATTGAGACCGCCACCCCCGAAACAGGGCCATGGCACATTACCCTCGACTTCCCCAGCTTTGGCCCCTTTATGCAGCACAGCCAACGGCGGGATTTGCGGGAGCAGGTCTATCGCGCCTACATTTCCCGTGCCAGCAGTGGGGAGTGGGATAACCGTCCCATTCTTGAGCGCATCCTTGCCCTGCGGGTCGAAGAGGCACAGCTTTTGGGATTCAACACCTATGCTGAACTCAGCCTTGCCAGCAAAATGGCCGATAGTGTGGCCAGTGTGGAAAAGCTCCTCGAGGAACTGCGGCAAGTCAGCTATCGTGCGGCGGCGCAAGAACTGGAAGAACTGAAAGCCTTTGCTGCTGCCCAAGGGGCACCCGAAGCGAACGATTTGCAGCACTGGGATATTCCCTATTGGGCTGAACGGCAGCGGGAGGCGCTCTTTGACTTCAATGATGAGGAACTGCGTCCCTATTTTCCTTTGCCCCAAGTGCTGGAGGGCTTATTTGGGCTAGTGAAGCGACTGTTTGGGGTGACGGTGGTGCCTGCGGATGGTCAAGTACCCGTTTGGCATCCTGATGTGCGCTTTTTTGCCATCCTCGATGAAAATCATCTGACGATCGCCCACTTTTATCTTGACCCCTACAGCCGTCCTGCCGAAAAACGCGGTGGGGCATGGATGGACGATTGCCTTGGCCGTGCCAAATATCGCATTCAGGGGGAATGGCACACCCGCTTACCCGTGGCCTACTTGGTGTGCAATCAAACCCCCCCAGTGGATGGTAAGCCCAGCCTGATGACCTTTAGCGAAGTGGAAACCCTCTTCCATGAGTTTGGGCATGGTTTGCACCACATGCTGACGCAGGTGGATGAAGCGGGGGCAGCGGGCATCAACAATGTGGAGTGGGATGCCGTCGAACTTCCCAGTCAATTTATGGAAAATTGGTGCTACCATCGGCCGACACTCTTTGGCATGGCACGCCACTATGAAACGGGGGAACCGCTGCCAGAACACTACTATGAAAAACTGGTTGCCGCCCGCACCTATCGCGCAGGCAGTGCTCTATTGCGGCAGTTGCACTTTAGTTTGTTAGATTTAGAACTGCACCATCGCTATCAACCGGGGCAAGGAGAAACCCCCCAACAAGTGCGTGATCGCCTAGCGCAGACAACAACAATCTTGCCCCCCCTGCCAGAAGATGCCTTTCTCTGTAGCTTTAGCCACATTTTTGCTGGGGGGTATGCTGCGGGTTACTACAGCTATCTGTGGGCAGAAGTTCTCAGTGCCGATGCCTTTGCCGCCTTTGAGGAAGCAGGCCTAGACAACGAGCAAGCCATTGCTGAAATGGGACGACGCTATCGCGAAACCGTGCTTGCCCTTGGCGGCAGCCAACCCCCGATGGAGATCTTCAAAGCCTTCCGCGGCCGTGAACCCATTACTGAACCTCTACTACGGCACCGAGGATTGTTGTCAAAAACTTAGTTTGCCACTTACGGAGCCTTAGGCAGGCGATCGCCCCGCGTTTGATCCAGCCACTCAAAAATCCGATCCAACTGCTCTAAGGTAATCAATCCATACTGCCAAAGAATAATCGGCAACGATCCCCGTTGCTGTTGCCATTGCCGCACCGCCATAGCAATGCTCTCTGGTGGCAGTGCCAGTTCCTGTTCGAGATAGTGCAGTAGCTGAGAAGAGTAGGACATCGTAGGTGAGGCGTGGCTGATGAAACAGCGATATAAGGTTTAGGTATTTAGACTTGCAGTATAGTAATGGGATTCTCAGGATAGGGCGAGTTTAACAAAAGCTGCATATTGTCTGAGAAGACGGCAGCGCTGATTGCAATGTTTCGCAGCATACCCTTAAGATAATTAAAAAAGATGCCCTATTTGTAAATTTTTATTACGATGCTTCAGCAATTGCGGCGCTTGTTTTACCAAGTTGGTTTAGGGATGGTGCTGGTTAGCCTCTGCTGGTTGGGGGCGATCGCCCCTGCCCACAGCTTCAACAATCCAGAGTTGTTGCCCGCGGAGCCAACCAATGTCGTTGACTTAGCGCAGATTCTGACACCCGTTCAAAAGGAACGGCTTGACAGCGAACTGGCAGAGTTTGAAGCCCAGACCGGCTGGAAATTGCGGGTTCTCACCCAGTACGATCGCACCCCCGGCCTCGCAGTGCGGGATTTTTGGGACTTAGACGATCGCAGTATTCTGCTGGTGGCCGATACCCGCGGTGGCAATCTTTTGAACTTCAATGTTGGCGACACCGCCTACCGCGTCCTCCAGCGCACCTTTTGGGTTGAATTGCAAACCCGCTTTGGCAATCAATACTTTGTCCGAGACAACGGCGAAGATCAGGCCATCCTGCAATCTCTCCAAGCCATTGAAACCTGCCTTGCCCAAGGGGGCTGCCGCGCTGTCCCAGGATTACCTCAAGAGCAATGGCTGCTCACCCTTGCCACCTCCATCTTTGGCGGCATCATTTTGGGCTTTGTGGCGCGTCCCCGCCGTGCGGATCAAAAAGTGGCTTGGACGTGGATTCTTCTTTTTTCACCGCTGTGGGGCATGCTTTTCTTTGCCTTTGGTTTAGGGCCAGTGGTGGTGCGCACCCAAGAATGGCTACCGGTCTTGCGCAATGTGGCTGGTTTTGCCTTGGGTGCCATTGTTGCCTTTTTAATTCCTGCCCCCAGTGAGCCGCCGCCCGTTCTAGAAGAGTAGGCGCCGTCAGGCTCTCAATTGGAAAATCGCGTAGGATTGAGGTTAACGACATTAGCTCTCTTTACTTTCTTTGGGTTACCCGTCCTGTGCGATGAACAGTAGCCACCCTTCTTCTCGCCACATTGTCGGCATTGTCAAAGGCCCCGGTGATAGCGGTAGCGAGTATGTTTTTATTACTGCCGATGCCCAGCCAGTGCGCATTGGTGAATTTGTCTATTATGAGTTGAGCCATTCCCCAAGTGTGGCCTCAAACTCCCATGCTGCTGCGGTTCACCAAGTCTTGGGCAAGATTACTGGCTGCCGTCTGATTGAGCATCTACCGGATCGGATGTTTGCTGATCACGAACTGAATCCCGGTGCGGTGGCTGCCCTGATTGGTTTTACCTGTGAACCGGCGGAACTCTACGAAATGACCGTAGAAGTGATGGGGGAATTTCATGAGGTCTTTGGCTTTAATAATTTGCGGCGGCTTCCCCTGCCGGGTGCCAAGGTCTATTTAGCGGAAGATGAACTGCTGCGGCGGGTTCTCAACAAGAAAAAGCCAGAGGAGGTGGGGGCTGCCCATATCGGTTCACTGTTGTTGCGGCAGGAGGGTGCTGTGCCCATTGCCCTCGATGTCAAGGAACTGGTGAGTACGCATGTGGCCATCCTTGCCGGGACAGGTTCCGGGAAATCCTATACCGCAGGGGTTTTGGTGGAGGAATTGCTTTTACCGAAAAATCGCGCCGCAGTGCTGATCCTCGACCCCCATGGTGAATACCACACGCTGGCGCAGCTGAGGGGACACCCCGCTTTTCAAGGGGCGGATGGCTATCAACCTCAGGTGAAAATTATTACGCCCCAAGAGGTCAAAATTCGTGTTTCTTCCCTAGAGTTTCACGATATTCTGACGCTGCTCCCCCCGATGAGCGATCGCCAGCAGGCCATTCTCAAAAAAGCCTATGACGAAGTACGCGGTCGTTTCAAAGATGGCCGTTGGAGTACCGAAGACTTGATTGCAGCGGTCTATGCTGTGGATCGCGTTGAGGATGAAGAGGGCAATGTCAAGCAGGGCTCCTCGGCTGATGCCTTGGCTTGGAAGCTAGAAAAAATGCAGCGCTCTGACTATTTCCATGCCTACAAGCATTTGCCCCCCTGCGAGTTGTTTGCCCCCGGCCAAGTCACCATCCTGCAAATGAATGAGATTCCCCTTGAGGAGCAGCAGGTGATTGCCACGGCAATTTTGCGCCAAACCAACCATGCCCGCATGAATACCCAAAAAGACCGCGTCTTTGAGGGGGATGAGCAGTACCTCCCCTACCCGGTGTTCATCTTAATTGAGGAGGCGCACCGCTTTGCCCCTGCCCATGAACCTTCCCAATGTAAGCAGGTACTGCGCACGATTCTCAGTGAGGGTCGTAAATTTGGCCTTGGGGTAGGACTGATTACTCAGCGTCCTGGCAAACTGGATAGCGATGTGCTCTCCCAGTGTATGAGCCAGTTTATGCTGCGGATTGTCAACCCTGTCGATCAAGAGAGCCTCAAGCATGGGGTGGAGGCCGCTGGCCGAGATTTGCTCAAAGAACTGCCTGCCCTGAGTAAGGGGCAAGTGATTATTGCGGGTGCCTGTGTGAATACGCCTGTCCTCTGTCGGGTGCGGCAACGCTTAACAACTCATGGGGGTGAGACATTGGATGCCCCAGCGCTATGGCAAACCTACTTTGACAAGAATCAACAGCTAGAGCGTGTACTTGCCAGTGCAGCACCGGCACCCCGTCCTAAACCGCGAACCATTAGCCGGCGATCGCTTGAATAATTAGCCGTTGTCAACTCCAAAAAAATGCGCTAGCTTAGGAGTAGCTCTATTCAAGGGGCTGAAACGGCTTCGACGTCCTAGTGAAAGTTGGGCTGTGATGCAGGTCGAGAGTGGGCTATCTCTCGTTAATCCAGAGTCCAAACCAAAAGTAACTGCGAACAACATCGTTCCTTTCGCTCGTAAAGCTGCTGCGGTAGCCTAAGACCTCTAAACAGGTTCGAGCACTCGTTGTCCGACTCCGTTAAGGGCAGCGGGTTAACCCCAACGGATGCGCTAGGCAGTTCTCTCTGGTGGGCTGTTTAGCAAAGACTCTACCAGAGCATCCTACTGTTCGGGATAAGGAACAGTTCCCGCCTGAGGGTCAGAAAGGCTAAACCTGTGAAGGAGCAGTCGATGAATAGCTAGGGCGGACACGGGTTCGACTCCCGTCAGCTCCATCATCTTCCATGCAAAAAGTTCAAAATGCCTTGGGCGATCGCCCGTGCCATCTGCGTCCGCCACGCAGGATTCTTGAAGTTTGCGGCATCCTCTGCGCCCGTGACAAACCCTGTCTCGACAAGGGCAGAATCCATTGACGTATTGCGAATCACATAGAATCGTGCCGCCCTCACCCCGCGATCGCGAATGTTCAAGGAATTGAGAATACTATTGTGAATGGCAGATGCCAAACGATTTGAGCGTCCGGGGGCAAAGTAGGTTTCTAAACCATTGACATCGGGGCGAGCCAGACTAATAGCATTGGCGTGAATACTCACAAAGGCATTTGCCCGTGCCCGTTCCGCAATGGCGACCCGAGGAGCCAAGTCTAAGTCAATGTCTGTGGTGCGGGTCAGAATCACCTGTACCCCCTGCTGCTGCAAAAATTGGGAAACTTGCAGGCTGATATCGAGAACAATATCCTTTTCACGAATGCCGCCAATACCAATGGCACCGGGATCGCGTCCGCCATGTCCGGGATCAATGACCACCACAAACCGGCCGCGGGGGACGGGCTGATTGGGGGGCTGAGGGGTTGCTGTGGGGGGAATATCAATTGGGGTGGGCGTACTGCTCGGAGGGTCATTTGCTCCCTGAATTTGCACCACAAACGCTTCAGCTGACAGGGGACGAGGGCCAAGGATGCGAAAGTTGGGCGCTGGGGTGAGCAGAATCGAGACGGTTTGGTTATCCTCTTGACGAAATTCAATGTTGCTTAAGGGACTACCGGTAACTAGGCGGGGTTCGCGCAGATTACTGTCCAACTGTGCTTGCCGTAGGCGAATGCGATAGCGATTGCCTTCCCAGCCCACGTTATAGAAAACGGTGCGATCGCCTTGAATCAGCAACTCTCGTCCCCCCAAGTCAACGCGCTGAATCGTTGTGACAGGAGTTTGAGCACTGGCCGCAGGAATCACACTAGGGCGTTGGGACGGTGGCGGAGGTGGGGGTGTAATGGCCGTGGTTGAAGGCACAATCACAAAGCCATCATGACGGGGCATCACTTGCCAATCGGCATCTTGAGGGTCAATGTCGAGGGTAATTTGGACTTGGCGATTGCTCTGAGTCCGTACCTCTGCCCGGACGCGATCCCGACCAAAGCGGCGCAGTTCCAAGCGCCGCGGACTAAAGTTGCGAATCAATTCACTATTGCTGAGGAGAATTTCAATGCGATCCCGACGGGGGCGGCGCAGGGTGTAACTGCCTTCGGGTAAGGGGCGATCGGCTAGCACTAGAAAACCTGTGGCATCTGCCCGCCAACTTCGCACTTGCAGCGGCCCTGTGGGCGTTACGGGAGGAGCAGAAGGAGGAGACGGTGGGGGTGGCGGCGGTAGCGAAACTGTTTGCTGCTGGGGGGTGGGCAGTTGCACCAACCAGTTATTAGCCGTGACTCCCCGAAAGCGCACCTGCTGCGGGTCAATTGTAAAACCGTCCGCATATTCCACCACAATCCGCGTCGTTTGGGGGTCAAACTGAGCAACCCGCACTTGGCGAATGGCACCACTGTAGTTTTGACTGATCTGGGGGCTACCGAGAACGACACCCGGCAAGTCAATGACAAGGCGGGTCGGGTTATAGACCAACTCAGCACGGGGCTGAACAGCACGCTCCGTGCGAATTTCCAGTTGATTGGTGGCAGGGTTAAGTCGCCACAATTGTAGACGGCTGGCTGAAGCAGGCTGAGCCATGACCAGTGCAGCGGCAGGTGCCCATAGCAAACTCACTACAGCTCGAAATTGCCAAGAACGCCACGGTTGATCCATTCACGCTTCCTCCACCAGCGATGCACAATACCCTGCCAAGTTGGCTAGCCAAGCCGCTCGCTCAAACGTGCTCAGCATACTTGATCGGGGACAGGTATGTGAACTGGCACACCCTGCGATTTAGTTTTGCGCGATCGCCCTTCATCAGATTCAAATTTCAGCCGAGTTGCTTCAAGCTCACTTAGACGCCCACCGCACTCAATAAGTTCGCCGATTGCATGATCTAGCCCGTTTTGCCGTAGCTTTGCCCTAGGAAATATCTGCGGAATCCTCAATGCCCAGTGGCCGTACCCACGATCGCCTGACTTGGATCGGCATGCCCCTTGTGGGCTTCACCGCCAGTGCCCTCACCCGTGACTGGATCTGGGGGGCAATTGCCAGCAGTAGCTTTGGTATTGGCGGCTTTCTCCTCAGTCCAGACCTCGATACCCCCTCTTTACCCTACTACCGTTGGGGCTGGCTGCGGGCAATATGGCTACCCTACCAAAAAGCCTTTCACCATCGCTCCTTTTGGACCCATGGCCCAGTGGTGGGCACGCTGATTCGGTTGCTCTATCTCAGCTTTTGGTTGGGGTTAGGATTGGGTCTGGTGGCCGGAGTCGCCGCATTCACAGGCCACCTTTCCCTTGTGCAGGAATGGCTACATCGTTGGCAGGGAATTGACTGGCGCTGGGGAGTTGCGATCGCCCTTGGCCTAGAGCTATCGGCACTGCTTCATGTCACAAGCGATCTGGTGGTTTCTCGGTGGCGACGCTGGCACCGCTAATGGTGGTGCGTAGGGCAAGGCGGCGCACTAATGGAGCGATCGAGCCAACCCACTGCCTGTTGGAGATGCGCCAGTGCCTCAGCATCATTTTCCTTGAGGAGATAGACCAGAGCAGCAGCCGCCTGTTCGAGGGCGCGGGCACGGCGATTTCCCTTGAGGCGATGCCAATCTTGGGGAGCAATCCTAACCGCATCAAGGAGGGCAGTGGCTAGTTCTTCTGCACGGGGGGTCGTTTGCACCATGACTTAAACTTGATCTAAGGGGAGAACTATCCTCTAGTTTAAGCAGCGGGCAACTGCCCCTAAGGCCACAGGCACTGGAACTTTACCCTTGAATCATAGCGTCTAAGGTAGAGGCAGGTGCATCCCGCCAAGGAGAGATCGTGATGGTAGCAAAAGTCACCCGCTCCCGCCCCGCCTTGATTGTGCTGGCGGTTATTGGCCTTGCCTCGGCTGGTACAGCAGCATGGCTAACCTTGAGTCCCCCCCGGCAGGGAGATCCGGTTCCTAATCCGGCGGAAGTTGCCCAGCAGCAGGAAACTCAAATCTTTTGGGTCAAGAATGAAGGGGATAGCCTCGTTTTAGTGCCCTCTACGGTACGGATCAATACCCCGGCAACGCGGCCAGAACTCTTTATTCAATCTCGTCTGGAGCGACTTTTGGCGGGTCCTGCCAATCAAGATGTCACCACCAGCATTCCGGAAAATACCCGTGTCAATCGTGTAGAAGTCAAAGCCGATGGCATCCATGTGGATCTCTCTCCAGACTTTACCAAAGGGGGGGGAAGTGCTTCGATGCAAGCACGTCTAGGACAGGTACTGTACACAGCAACAGTGAATGATCCCAATGCGCCAGTTTGGATTTCCATTGGGGGTGAACCCCTGCGCGTCCTAGGGGGTGAGGGGCTAGAGGTGACGCAACCGATGACCCGGCAAGACTTTCAAACGGCCTTTGCCCTCCGCACCCAGTAGTGCCAAGCAAGTCCAAGAAGAATGAGACCACACCCCGACAGCCACACTTGGACTTCGACCCAAAAAGCCAGCCCTAGACAACCGATTAAACCTGCAACCGCAAGCCAGCGGGGAAATTGTGGCTCCTTCAGTTGCAGTGTGGCAAGGTTGGTAATGGCGTAGTAAATCAGCACGCTAAAGGCACTAAAAGACCACGTAGTTTTTACATTGCCAATCAGGATCAAGAGGGCAATCCCCCCACTCACCGCAAGAACGGCAGCAACAGGTTGTTTTCCTTGGGCTGGAATCTGAGCCAAAATTGCCGGTAAATCTCGCCGCCGCGCCATTGCCAACACCACACGGGAGAGGCCGAGCAACAGATTGAGCAGAATCCCGACCATGGCCGCGATCGCCCCCAGCGTAATCAGAGGCGGCAGCCAAGAGACACCCAATTCACTGGCGACAATCTCTAAAGAGGCAGCCGTGGTCAACTTCCCAGAGCCATGACTCCCCAGAACAATCAAGGCAACACTGAAGTAGAGCAGGACAACAATACCAATGGCTAGGGCAATGGCTCGTGGAATGGTTCGCCGAGGAGTCTTGACCTCCTCCGCCAGCACAGCAATACGGGCATAGCCAGCATAGGCGACAAAAAGCAGTGCCGTTGCTTGGAGAAGATTCTTGAGCGAGAGTGGTTGCGATGCTGCCGACCAAAGTAGCCCTCCCCGTTGTTGGACGTGGCCAATGCCAACAAAGAGCAACAAACTGGTGAACGTGACTAGGAGAATCCCCAGATTCACTTGCGCCGATCGCCGGATGCCCAAAAGCACCACACAGAATCAAGACCGCCAGTAGCCCCAGAGCAGCCATGATTTGCCAGCGCCCGCTATTGTCCTCTAGGCCGAGCCATTGGAAGAGATAAGCCATACAGCCAAGGGCAGCAGTGGCTGCAGAAGCCGATTTGGCCAGTAAAAACATCCACCCCGCTGTAAAGCCGAAAGGGGGAGAAAGATAGCGATACCCATACTCGTAGGTGCCCCCACTCACAGGATGGGAGGCCGCCAATTGGGCACTACTGAGGCCATTACACAGCGCGATCGCCGCGGCAAGGATCAAGGCTATCAACACCCAAGAACCAGCAAGGTCGGTGGCGATGCCTAAACTGACAAACAGCCCCGTACCAATCATGGAACCTAGACCCGTTAAAATGGCGCCCCACAGTCCTAGTTCGCGTTTGAGCATGGAGTTTCGTTCGAGAACTGCAGAACGCCTTCTAGCCTAGAGGATAGGGACGGCGATCGCTATAATTGGAGCAATTCTTAGCACGCGCGCAGGTATTAGGATCATGGCCAGTCCAGAACCTCCTAGCAACCAACCCGACGATCTCCTAGAAAACATCATTACTGATTTGGGTGAGTTGGACGAGCCTCCTGCACAGGATATTGATCTCAACTCTCTGACGGCTGAATTGGAGTCGCTCACCCTGACCGCAGAACAGCGGGCGATCGCCCAAAACCAAGCCCTACAGGAGCAAATTAGGCAGCTCACCGCAGAACTGGAAAACGTTCAACAGCAGCGAGATCAACTGAGCCAAGACCTTGCCCGCCTCCAAGAAGAAAATGCCACCTTGAGCGGCCTGCGGCAAAATCTTGAACAGGAACTGGCACAGGCGCTCATTCAGCAAGACGAACTTCAGCAGCAACTGGTGACACTGCAACTGCAAGCCTCCCAGATTCAGGAACTGCAAAGTCAATTGGCAACCCTGCAATCCCAAGTCTCACAAATTCAAGAACTTCAAGATCAACTTGCCTCGCTGCAAACAGAAAAAACAGCTCTCGAACAGCAACTTCAGGCGGTATTGGCTGCTTCACCCCCCGCTTCTTTGGAGGATACCGCCCTTCTCGGTAATCCCCCAGACGCCGGCCTTGCCCAACAACTGGCGGAGATAACGCGGCAACTCACCCAAGTGGAAAGGGAGCGCGATCGCCTGCAAGAGGAACTTGCCCAGGCGCAAAATGAATTGCACGGTCTGCAGCACGATTTAGAGGTGCTGCGCAACCAATCCTCAACCGTTGTTTCCACTGAACTCACCCTTGCTGCCCAGGAAAATCACCGCCTGAAGCGACAACGGTGGCGGCGTGACACCGTGCTTTGGATCAGTGGCATTGCAGCAACGGTGGTTTCTGCTTTGAGCGTCAGCTTAAATCTGCCACAACCCATTGGCCGCATCATTCCCCCTGTCGCCGCTTTGGCAGTTCCTGTGATTACAACGCTGGTTGGTAGGGGTGGGTCAAGTGAAAAGACTGCTTAGGCGATCCCCCTCTGGGCTAAAATCTTAGGGCAGGGACGCTTTGCTTAGGAGTTTAGATTACCGTGCCCAATCTCAAAGCTATTCGCGATCGCATCAAAACGATTAAAGATACCCGCAAAATTACCGAAGCTATGCGCCTCGTGGCGGCAGCAAAAGTTCGCCGTGCCCAAGAGCAGGTTATGGCGAGCCGTCCCTTTGCCGATCGCTTAGCTCAGGTGCTCTATGGCTTGCAAACCCGACTACGCTTTGAGGATGCCAATTTACCGCTATTGGCCAAGCGTCCTGTGAAGACGGTGGCGCTGCTGGTGGTGACGGGCGATCGCGGGTTGTGCGGCGGTTACAATACCAACGTTATTCGCCGTGCCAAGGAGCGTACCCAAGAACTCGAAGCCGAGGGCGTCAAGTATATTCTGGTGATTGTTGGTCGCAAGGCAGCCCAATACTTCCAGCGCCGTAATTATCCCATTGATGCCGTGTACTCTGGCCTAGAGCAAATCCCCTCTGCCAGTGAAGCGGGTCAAATTGCCAGTGAACTGCTCTCCCTCTTTCTTTCGGAAACGGTGGATCGGGTGGAACTCATCTACACCAAGTTTGTCTCCCTCATTAGTTCAAAGCCCGTTGTCCAAACCCTGCTCCCCCTCGATCCCCAAGGGCTAGAGGCGCCCGATGATGAGATTTTTCGGCTGACGACGCGGGGTTCACATCTGGAAGTTAACCGCGAGAAAGTCACCTCAACCTTGCCCGCTTTGCCCTCCGATATGATTTTTGAGCAGGATCCCGTGCAAATTCTCGATGCCCTGCTGCCCCTGTACTTGAATAACCAGTTACTACGGGCACTGCAAGAAGCCGCCGCCTCGGAATTGGCAGCGCGGATGACGGCAATGAATAACGCGAGCGATAATGCTCAAGCGCTGATTGGAACCCTCACCCTCTCCTACAACAAAGCGCGTCAAGCTGCCATTACCCAAGAGATTCTCGAAGTGGTGGCGGGTGCTGAGGCTCTGCGCTAGGAGTTGACCTCTGAAGCTGCTTTTTGTTTCCACTTCGGTTGGCCCTCTGGGTACAGGAAAAGGGGGCGGTGTTGAATTGACGATCCTCAATATGGCTCAGGCCTTGGGCGATCGCCAGCATACCATTCACATCCTTGCCCCCGAGGGTTCCCACTTGCCAGTGGCGGCAACCATTGAACCAGTAGCGGGTGCCCTTCAAGTGCCAGCGCAGCATCAAACCCGCGATCAACCGATTACACTGCCCCCCAATAGTGTGTTAGCCAATATGTGGGCACGGGTGCGGCAGCTTCAACAGGAATTTGATGTCATTGTCAACTTTGCCTACGACTGGCTGCCCTTTTACCTGACGCCTTTTCTCAGCCGTCCTGTGGGGCATCTGGTGAGCATGGCCTCAGTTTCCGATGTCATGGATCAGGCGATCGCCCGTGTCATTGATGACTATCCGGAAACCATTAGTGTCTATACCCGTACCCAAGCCGCCACCTTCCCTTTTGGCGATCGCTGCGTGTGTTTGGGCAGTGGTCTGGATCTTTCCCTCTATGACTTTTGTGCAGAGCCAGAGGATGCCCTGTGCTGGCTGGGGCGCATTGCTCCTGAAAAGGGTCTCGAAGATGCTGTCGCTGCCGTCAATGTCACCCGTACCCCTTTGAAAATCATGGGGCAACTGCAAGATATAGACTATTGGCAGCGCATTCAAGCAGATTACCCCAACGCCCCCATTGAATATCTGGGCTTTTTGCCAACACGGGAAATGCAAGCACAGCTGCGGCGCTGTCGCGCTTTGTTGCTGACCTCCCGCTGGGTCGAAGCCTTTGGCAACGTTGTCATCGAAAGCCTTGCCTGTGGCGTTCCCGTCATTGCCTACGATCGCGGTGGGCCGAGTGAAATTGTCCGTGATGGTCAAACCGGGTTTCTCATTACCCCGGATTCTGTCGAGGCCTTAATTGCTGCCATTGGCAAGATTGATCAAATTGATCGGGCGGCCTGTCGGCAGCAGGCGGAACAGGAGTATAGCTTAGCTGTTTATGGGGATAGGGTGGAGCAATGGCTACAACGGGTAGCAGCTTCCTCTCTGCCCTAAACCAGCAAATGTTGCATGGCAAATTCCGTACTCCCCTATACAATAGGCAAGGTGCTAGTGGAGATGACACCTGAATGGGCTGGGTTCTGTTCCAAGGGACAAAGCGAGGACACTCACCCTTGCTCATTTCCTTTATGATGGCCACGATCGCCAGTGCGAGCCTAGGGTTCTGGTTTTTGCGGAGCCTATCCCCGACACCGATTGCTCTTTCAGAGCCAATTCCTTTACCTGACCCAATTCAACTTGAACGACCTCTGCCTCGGCCGATTTTGGATGGCCGCGATCCCCTATTAGCAACTGTCCCCAACAAAGTCCCCCAACCACCAGCGGCTGCCTCTACCCACGCCAAGGCAATCTTGCCCACAGTGCCCCCTCCTGCCCTGCAACCCGTGCCTCCGAGCCAAGGCCCTGCCCCTCAAGTGCGGGTGGCGATCGCCCGCGATCAAAGTCAACTGACCGTTGGCACCGCTGTCGCCACGGCTGTTACGAATGATCAACAGCAGGTGATGACGCAGCTTACCCCTTCCCAAGGGGTCGTGGTCACAGCCCGCGATGGCTTTTTGCTCTGGAATGGCCAACCCCTTGCCCCCTCCCTCTGGATTCGCCCCAGCAATCAACTTGCGTTTGTTGGCGATAAATGGTATCGCGGTGTGGTGCGCCTCATTGCTCAGGGAAACACGGTTACAGCCGTCAATCAAGTGGACTTGGAACAATACCTCGTGAGTGTGGTGGGTTCAGAGGTCTATCCCGACTGGCCAATGGAAACCCTCAAAGCCCAAGCGATCGCTGCCCGTTCCTATGCCCTTGCCCAAATGTTTCAACCCGCCAGCCGCTTTTTTGATCTGGGGAACGACGAGCGTTGGCAGGTGTATCGTGGGATTGAAACCGAGTGGAACACCACTCAAGCGGCAGTCCAAGCCACACGGGGCATTGTCCTCACCAAAAGTGGACGAGTGATGGTTTCGATGTATGCAGCAACCGACGACATTGTGCGCGATGTCTTTGGCGGGCGTGGCATGAGCCAAACAGGTGCCTATGAACTGGGCAAGCGCGGCTACAACTACCTGCAAATTTTAGGCACCTACTATCCGGGGGCGGGTCTATCGCAACTGCAAACCCAATAACTCTTTGGAGGCCAAGTCCATGAAATCTCCTCTTTTAGCGACTGCCCTTGCTTTGACAACGGTGGTCTGCCTTCAATACAGTGGGCGAGCAGATTCGCCCTTGACCTCCACCCCCTTCTACGAAGCCTATACCGATGTCCCCATGGTGATGCGAGCCAAGCGCAGTGGCCGCCTTGATCTGAAAATGTCGGAGTGGCTCTCTTCGCCGCAGGTTCCCACAGATCACAAAGCTGCCCTGATCAATGCCCTCGGCTGGGATTTCAACGGCAAAGCCAATGGTCAAGCCTACCGCGCCTATCTTGCCCTAAGACAGGGTACGACCCCTGAAAATATCCCGCTGGAAAGCCTTACCGCCGATGACTTAATGGCCCTAGGGTATCTCACAGCAATGGACAACTACTTTCAACCACAGCGGGGGATGTCTTTTCTCAATATGGCACAGGAACGTGACCCCGAAAGCTATGCGATCGCCATGGTACGCGGCCTTGTGGAAGCACAAACCCTCTTTGATGTCAGTTGGTGTCAAGTCTGGCAAGCGGTGAATCGCGTGGATGAAAATCCGCAACTGAAGCGGGATTTACGCCCGAAGGCACGGGAGATTATCCTCAAATACATGCGCTTATACCGTCGGGATTGCTAAGTTTCAGGTTATGGGGTGTATCGAAGAGTTCATTGCAAGAACGACTCAACAAAAAGGCCACCTTGCCTTTGCCAAGGGGTGGGAAAAACTGGCGATTGATAAGTGGAGGATGAATGAGTATCAAGCAGTGATCTCAGCCCTCAACCATGCCTTAGCAATGGATCCTACCATGGCAAGATGTTGGTACCTGTTGGGCATGATCAGTGGTGTTGATAGTGATTTACAACAGGCACTAGCAGCCTACGAAAAAGCGATTGAACTGAGACCTGACTGGCAAATTGGCATTGACTTTCTCAAGTGTACGAGGTACTTGATTTACGTTTATAAAGATGTAGAAGAGCTACAGGATTGCCGTCAAAAAATCAGAGAATCCGTTGCCGAGTTCTATCAAACGTTTCAGAGTTTCTCTTTAGATAAGAAACAATATCTCTCGAAGTGGCTGGGGAATGTGAATACATTTTTACTGCCCTATCAAGGGAAAGAAACCCGCGATGTCCAACAACAGTATGGGCAGATGATCTACGAAATCATGACCAGTGTGATTCCAGCCGCCAAAGAACGCCCCCCAATGCCACCAGTGAAGGCCAATGAACCTCTACGGATTGGGTTTGTTTCAGGGCACTTTCGTGGGCATACGGTTTGGAAGTTGCTGCTCCACGGCTGGCTTAAACATCTTGATAAAGCACAATTTCAGCTTTATGGCTACTACGTGCGAGATGATGGCGATCGCTGTACGGAGCAAGCAAAAACCTACTGCCATCGCTTTGTCATGGGCACCAAATCACCCGCAGAATGGTTTGAGCAGATTCGTGCCGATCAATTACATCTAGTGATTTTCCCCGAACTGGGCATGGATCTGGAACTGATCAAGATTGCCGCTCTGAAATTAGCGCCGATTCAATGTATGTCTTGGGGGCATCCCGACACCTCTGGCTTACCCACAATTGATTATTTCCTCAGTAGTGAGTTGATGGAACCGCCCGATGGCGAAACGCATTACACAGAAAAGCTGATCAGGCTAAAAAATTTGGGGATTGCCTTTAGTCCGCTACCCCCCGACCCGCGATCGCCCATTACGCGGGAGGAATTCGGCCTCAAAAGCGATGCCGTTATCTACGGTTGCCTGCAAAGTGTCTTCAAGTATCTCCCCCAGTTTGACGACATCTATCCCGAAATTGCCGCAGCAGTGGGGAATTGCCAATTTGTCTTTATAAGCCACCTTATGACCAAAAACAGCCGCCAGCGGTTTGAAGGACGTCTAGAACGAGCTTTTGCTGCCAAAAACCTTGACTATAGGGCGTACTGCTTCTTCTGCCGACCCTTAAACTTCTATGGTTTTACCTCAATGCTGCATTGTCTCGATGTTTTCCTAGACAGCCTTGAATGGTCAGGGGGGAATTCTACCCTTGAAGCCCTCTACTATGCCCAAGTCCCTATGGTGACCACACCAGGACGCTTTATGCGGGGGCGGCATACCGCTGGTATTCTCACACTCCTAGAGCTACCGGAATTAATTGCACCAGATGTTTCTGCCTATATTCAAAAAGCCATTGAACTGGGTCAAAGTGCTGAGTATCGCCAATTTATCCGCGAAAAAATCCAAAACAATCTGCCGAAGGTGTTCGAGGATCAAGCCGGGGTACGCTCCCTTGAAGACTTTATGCGCGCTGCGGTGCAGGAGTTTGCCACCTCTGGCCGCCTCCTATAACCAATTGGAGTTCTAGATTCAGAAGCGGCTCAAGAAGCCCTTGGCATCCCTTGCAAGGCGGTAACAATCGCGAAGATTAAAAATAGGGCACCACCGCCCAAGGTCAATGTCCGTTCGGAGATGCGTCCAGCCATCAGGCCGCCGCCTAGAACCGCGATCGCGGCACAAATCCCGTGGCCAACAATGGCACCAAGGGCAACGCCCAAGGCATGGCTCGCGGCAGCAAGGGTAATCGTTGCAATTTGGGTGCGATCGCCCCATTCAGCAATGAAGGTGAGACTAAAGGCCTCCACAAAAGTCACCCAAGCAGGGTTACTGCCCCAACGGCTGAGATTGGCTTCCGCCTTTTCAACGGTTTCCACTGCCGCTTCACACTCATCCTCACAGGGGCTATCCCCCATTCGCCAGCCTTGAATTAGCATCTTGAGACCAAAAATGGTGAAGAGCAAAATCGCCGCATAGAAGGTCAACTCTTGCGGTAAAAGTTGAAAGACCTTGCCCACGGCCACTGAAAGCAGTGTCATCACAATTAAAGCCGCCCATACTCCAAGGAAGACCCACCGCTTGCTGTGACGGGTCGCCAAAATCATGGCAATAAAGAAGGTCTTGTCTCCCAGCTCAGAAATCGTGATGAGAGCCAGCCCCGCAGTAAAAGCCGTTAGCATGGAAAAGAATTCAAACTTTACCATGCCTTAAATTAGCACGCTGCCATGACGACACCGAAGAATTTCACCGCCCTTTTGAATCAGGTGGATTTACCCCTTGATTGGCTTGGGCTGCGTTACGTTGAGGAGATTGTCACGACTCGCAGTGCTCGGGATGGACATCCTGAAATGAACCAGCGATCGCGCCAGCGGGGTGTCATGGTTGAGGTGCTCGTCGATGGTCAATTTGCCTATACAGCAACCCCAAATTTGCAACCCAGTGCTATCCATCGGGCGATTCAGCAGGCCTATCAACAGGCGAAAACCGCTGCCCATTGGCGAGTCTTTAACTTTACGCCAGCGGCACGGGGCAAGGGCAAGGGACACTATCGATCGCCCCAGCAGCAACCTTTTGACCAACTTTCAGCCGCTGAGTTGAATCACCTCCTCAAGGACATTTGCCATTGCCTCAAAGTCAGTGACGACATTGTGCAAACCCGTGCCTTTGTGCAAACTGTAGAGACCACCACTCAGTGGTTGACCAGTGATGGCAGTCAAATTGAACAGCAATTTTATCAAGTGCTCACCGATATGAGCGCCACGGCTCAGGGGGCAGGGGTAGTGCAGCAGCGAACCGATCATGGTTGGTTAGCGCGGTGCTATCAAGGGGGGCTAGAGTGGCTGACGGCTGATCAATTGAGCGATCGCGCCCGCCACATTGGCGAGCAGGCCGTTGAACTCCTCAGTGCCCAAGAGTGCCCAGAAACAACGACAACACTGGTACTCGCCCCCGATCAAATGATGCTGCAAATCCACGAGAGCATTGGTCATCCCCTAGAGCTAGACCGCATTTTGGGGGATGAGCGCAACTATGCCGGCAGCAGCTTTATTCGCCTTGAGGACTTTGGGCAGCGGCAGTACGGCTCCCCCCTCTTGAACGTCACGTTTGATCCGACCGTTGCCGGTGAACTGGCCAGCTATGCCTTTGATGATTTGGGGGTGGCGGCTGAACGCATCTATCTCATCAAGGAAGGACGCCTCCTGCGCGGTCTGGGCAGCCTTGAAAGTCAGCAGCGAGCGGGTGTCCTTGGTGTTGCCAATGCCCGTGCCTGTTCTTGGAATCGTCCCCCCATTGACCGGATGGCGAACCTGAATATTGAGCCAGGGACACAGTCCTTTGCCGAGATCATTGGCAACATTGAGTCGGGGGTGTACATGGAGTCCAATCGTTCTTGGTCAATCGATGACTACCGTCTCAAATTTCAGTTTGGCTGTGAATATGCCAAGCGCATTGAAAATGGCCGCCTGACCCGCACCCTGCGCAATCCCAACTATCGCGGTACCACCCCTGAATTTTGGCATAGCCTCATTGCGGTGGGAGATGCCTCCACCTTCGGTATTTTTGGTACACCGTTTTGTGGTAAAGGCGAACCCAATCAAGCCATTCGTGTCGGTCACGCTTCACCGGTGTGTGCCTTTGCCAATATCCAAGTCTTTGGCGGGGGTTGAATCAATGGGCGAGGTCAGACTCGAACTGACATGGGGTATTCCCGCTACATTTTGAGTGGTTATCCCCTCGCAATTCAGTTTTTGACAGAGCAGTGCATATTCCCTCTACTATACCCAAAACGTACCATACTCACTCATCCCAAAAAAAAACTGTGCCCCCCTATGGGTTAGGCAAACCAAAAAAACGATCAGCAAGCACATGAGACGGTACTGACCCAGTAAGAAGGTAAGCACCCTCTCCCAGCCGAGAAACTCAGTATCGGTAATAGCGCATAAAATCCTCGGCAGTGCAGGCTACTGGATCACGGCTCAGACTCCCCTTGAGTGCCCATGCTGACCCTATAGGTGGGGCGGAGTTAAGACGTGTTAGATCGAGCCAAATCCCCCCCTCGTCAGTTCTTTAGGACGAAGGATAGGGCAGGGGCTTCGCGGCACCAAATCCCTCTAGCAAGCAGAAAGGAAAAACCGCTAGCACCATCTCTCTCCTTGGCAAAAGTCTTGATATTTATTCTTAAGCGAGAAAATGAGACTCGCGAAAGCCATCACATCATTCATACCCATCGCAATACAGGTCCCAGTCAGATCCAGTCCCCAGATAGTTTTGAGTAAAGAGTACTTGCGAGGGGTCAAATGGGTCATTAGGGTCGTCCAGTCGGCGCAAGGCTTGAGAAATCGAGGTTTCTATTATGACCCCTTGGCAAAATTCCTCTTTTTTTGGGGGGTCATGATGGGCGTTGGGGTCATCTCCCAATGACCCGTCACCCACCTTGCCGTTATAGGGGTCATCAGAGGGGTCATCGCCAGAAGTGCTTGATCTGTCTGGCTTTTGAGTACTATATGACTCATATGACCCTAATGACCCGTATTGATCAAAATTTTGAATAAAGGGAGAGCGGTGTTTATCCGTTTGCTCAGAACTACCATGGCTGTTAAGTTGTTGCGGTTCCGTCTTCACCCATTTCTTGCCGCGCATCCCATGCCGCCGCTCCCAGCCAAGCTGATGCAGGATTGCGGCAATTCGTCGTTGTTTGTACTGTTCTCGCTGTGACATCTCTACGCCCAGCACCTCTGAAAAAAATTTCTGCCATGGTTGTTTCTGAGCGCGCCGCGAGGAAGTTGGCAATCGGCTCCTGCCACGGGTCTTCATTTTCGTGGCGGCTGGTCAAGTCCGAAACAGCTTGCTGTTCTGACGAAGACAACCACCAAGCAAAACCGGATTTGTAAAGAGCGACCGCATCGGCCCAAATTTGGTCTCTCTCGGCTTCTACCCTCTCCAGGGGGATGGGGGCGCGCACCGGAACTATCCAAAAACGGCGATTTCCAGTCGGGTCATCGAGGAATTGAAGATGATTGGTTGTCCCAACCACTACGAAGTGACGCTCTAGGGTTTCAAAGACCCGGCCGTAGGGGCGACGAATCCGGTCTCGGCAAGTCGAAAGCAAAGCTTTGAGCGTTCCTCGCTGTTGCTTAGTGGCGAACATCTGTTCCGCCTCCTGAAATTCGACTATCCAAGAAGCGTGTAACTGTAACCGCGAATCCTTATCGCCCAAAGATTCCAGGTCCAGCGAGTCATCAAACCATGCCGCACTGGCCAAAGCGCGCCAAAAGGAAGATTTACGGTATCCCTGAGGACCGCACAAGATTAGGATGGTGTCCACCTTAACTCCAGGCTCGTAGGCGCGCGCCACTGCTCCCACCAAAGTTTTAATGACAAGTAAACGCAGCACGCTGTTGTCGCAACCTAGATATGTCTCAATTCGCCGATGCAAGGATTCTAGGGGATGGGGGTTTGACCGATAGGATAGCCAAACCCTCTCTAAGTAATCCCGTACTGGAGAGTAAGCGTGCTCCTTGGCTAGCTTTGTAGAAATACTGGCGATGTCATCCTTGGTGGACTTCAGCCTGATTGCATGGTCAATGGCAAACAGGAGCTTTGCTTCGCTGACCTCGATCGGCTGACCATCCAGTTCCACTTCCTTGGTCAGCAGATTGTAGCGCAGTCGGTCTCCAAACCGATTTTTTAGCAGTTCATAGTCCAGTAATTCCCTGGGCTTGTCATCCGCAGGGGTATTGGTAGGCGCAAACCCCTTCCGTCGGCTCTCTGTCGACCTGAGAATCAATTGTTTTATTTCATCCTTTTCCAGTCCCTTTGCAGCAAGAGCATCAATCCAGTCAGCGATATCAAAACCACCATTCTTGGGAATAGAGAGGCCTCTCTCGAAGGCAATATCAAGGTACAGCCAGCGTGCTTCAGGATAATCTTGGGCGACAGCTTCTGCGTACTTGAAGCCCGTTTCATCCCAATCCGGACATATAACTAGCGCTTTGTCGTCAAACAGATTGCGGTACTGGTGGGACCTGTATTGGCCAGAGCCGCCAATAGTCGTCGTTGCAGCAATGCCTATATCCCATAAGCTGTCAGCGCAAGCTTCACCTTCCACCCAAAATACGGGGCGCCCTTGGGATTGGGCGGATATGCACTCTGTATAGCGGTAGGGCAGCGCAAACGTTAACGTTTCTGCGGGGGATTGTCCCTTTATTAAGGACTCTTGCCAGATTCGCTTAGGGCGGTCATCCCCGAAGTCTTGGCGGTGCACGCGAATAATCTTTTGATTTCGGCTGTCATAATAGTCCCAATACCGCTTTCCCGCTGGACGACAAGGCTTTTGCCAATCTTCTTTTGCCCTGATGAACTTGCCCCATAGTGGATTATCGGACAGCCCGATAAACTTCCAGCCATTAACTTCTTCCCATAACCGCAAGGAATCAGAGTATGAATGGCACAGAACAAGCTGCCTGTTAGGGGTAATGCGGCAATCCCCATCTTTGGTTCGACCGCACACAGGACAAGGATTCGTCTTGGAAGATGGAATAAATTTTCTATGCATCAGAATCTCTCCTTTTCATGGCTTTATAAATTTCTTCCGCAGAGTAACGGGACTGCAAGAAACACAGAACGTCTCGATCAGTGCGTTTCAAGAGTTCAGCTACTAGAGCCATGAGTCTTGGGTTGGGTGTTGGCTTGTTAGCCCAGACTCGTTTAGCTTCTTCAATTGGGAAAGAATAATCAGGATCGCAAAGAACAAAATCTACCTGCGAAAACGGCCTAATCCCCCCAGTGAAATAGAAAAGCTCTGAGACTCGCGCTACATAAGGAGAAAGCTGCCAGTACCCATCCGAAAAGTAGGGTACTGGGAGGAACAATTCGCAGTGACCGGCAAGAATCGGTTCACCGTTGAACCATAACTCAGCTAAATTGTGATCAAAGTCCAGTATGATTTTTGCTTGCATTATTTCCACCCCTTTACAAAGTTAGATTGGCGACACTTTGGTTAAAGTGCCGCTCTTTTTTAGTGCAGCTATCTAGAGTCTTCCTCTAGAAGATTCGGGATAATATCAGCTTGGCAGCCCACAAACTTCGCATAATGTCGGGTCACCATCTCAAGACTTTTGTGGCCTGCTAATTCAGCCGCAGCAGGTAATCCATGCTCTTTGGCCACATGGGATAGAACAGTATGGCGACATTGATAGGGGTATCGGTAGGGAATCCCCAGCCCCTCTAAAACCCTACGCCACGCCTTCCTAAAGGAATTGACGTCAAGCAATCCGCCCCGCCTGCCGGGAAACACATAGGGACTATCGCTTGTCTCCTTTAGCTCCCTCAGGATTGCTTCCATGGTGGCAGTCAGATACAGAAAACGGATTTCTCCGGTTTTCGTCTCCTTGAGAACGAGTCTTGACGAGGTTGGGGATTGACTCAGATTGCGGCTGGCGGTTTGCTCAATAACAATTAACCGGTTCTCCCAAAGAACTTTATCCCAAGTGAGAGCAACAGCTTCTCCCAGTCGAGTGCCATAGGTAAATAGGAATTTCACGAAAGGGAGATAGTAGGAGTGCTTAGTATTGGCGGTTTTTGAGCAAAAAGTATCCTCGCTAAACGCCTTAACAATTGCCTGTACTTCTGCTCTACTGAACGGCTTGATCCGCGATTGCCTTCTTTTGCATCGCAGCTTAACGGAACCCCAAGGATTCTCCCCGGAAATTAAGCCAGTCGCTATGCCCCAATCCACGCAACGCCGAATCATCGAGAGACGGGAGCGAGCAGTGCTAGCAGACCATTCAGCAGATTTTCTGAGATACCAAGCCGTTTCGTACCACAGTGCTTTTCCGGGGATAGCTGCTCTTGTCCAGTGGTAGTGGTTGTGTCGTACCGCCGGCTCTAGGTTTAGGGTTTCTACCCACCTATCCCAAAGCCCTTGCAAGGTTATCTTGGGCTGAGCAGGGGAACTCTTAACCAGAAGACTGTGGCGCAGGGAATAACTCTTTAGATCGGGATTCAGGGTGCCGTTCAGCACGTCATTTTGGAGCTTTCGATGCAATCGAACTGCCGTAGCGTAGTCCCTAGTGCCAAAATAGACAGCATGGCGCTTGCCAGCGATAGTGAACCGACACCGGTAGCACCCCTTAAAGTTTTCCAGCGTAAGTTTCATAGACAAGAAGGCCATTCACTGCAAAAACAAGGAATAGACCACTTCTCTGTCATGTCTTTCCCTAATCGTTTCCGGCGTCGGATAATCGCTGGATACCCTGACAATACCCAAGCACCTATCCAGAACCGCCAAATGCGCTCGCCTTGGCCAACCTTTTCAGAGTTAGGGGCTTTGGAAACCCGCTACCAGACTAGGTTTTCAGAAATGGGCGAGGTCAGACTCGAACTGACATGGGGTATTCCCGCTACATTTTGAGTGTAGTGCGTCTACCATTTCGCCACTCGCCCTCAGACTTATTACTATACCATGCTTTAGGACGACTGAGTCATCTCCAGAGCGTGACAAGCGCGATCCACAAGGGTCTGTAGGGCAGGCAGTTGCTCGGTGTGTTCTGAGTAGTACAAATTGGCATTGCCGCGATCGGTGTCCTCCCAAAACTTGGGCTGAGCCTGGCGCAGGCGATCGCAATTTTGCTGAAAGAGACGCTTAAACCCCGCCAAGCCGAGAACCGCTGCATCCTCCACCATATCCTCAACAATCCGCTGCGCAAACTGAGGTTGCTGCCGTGCCAAGTAAAAGAGGGCAAGTCCCATTTGTAGGAGGCGAACCCCTGTACTTTTGCCATAGGGGCGATCGCCATTTTGGGGTTGACGCAGTTCCGGTGGATTATCTAGGCGAAGCATTTCCTCCAAGAGTTCCAGTTGCAGTCGCTCCTCCCACTGCTGCTCGTTCACCAAGATTAAGACCTTCTTTAGCTCAGCGGCAAAGACATCAACAATGAAATACAGTGCAGGACTATTCTGTGCTAACTCATAGACTTCATTCCCGTAGGCACGTAGATAATTCACACACTTTTGGGTGAGCTGGGGGCGCTGGTAATGCACCAGACTCTCAATAAACCGCCGATAGTGAAAGGCCAAGTTATAGAGATTGCGTGCCTCGTTGTAACGACTGCCGTGTTTAATGGCAAAGCGCATCATTGTATTAAAGCGAATAATGATTAGGTCCAGCAAAATGTCATCCCCCATACTGAGAATGCGGTGGGCGATCGCGCACATCTCAGAGCCACACAGCGACGCGAGAGGAAACTGCTCCTCCTCCAAAAAGCGCACATAGGCATTGCCGAGGAGCCGAAAACACTTTTGCTCATAGAAGGTATGGTTCTCTTCAATCTGGCTAAATTGGTCAAACATCGTCTTGAAGGCAATATCCCCCATCACCGCACCGCTGAGGCGAAAGAAATAGGCTGGGTAGTCGGGCTTGCAACTGATGTAGTGCTGAAGCAGTTCACTGACTGCACCAATAATCTCGGCCTGCGCTCCCCGAAACGCCACATAGGCCAGCAAATCATCCAATTGGTTCAATCCCGCGATCAGGTGAGCCTGACTACGGCGCAAAAACTGCGGTTGATAGGACACCCCATCCTTGAGAACAATGCCCAGTTGACTCATGTAGTGATACTGGCGGCGGTAAATTTGCTGAGCCACACTTTCTGGCTGGATGGACTTGAGAATGTAGAAGATGTAGGGGAGGGCCGTCAAAATTGCCAAGGGCAAGAGGCCGTATAAATTCAACAGGATGCTGCCGACAGGATGCCGTCCCAAGTCCTGCAAAACCTTGATGTAGAAGATATGGGCACCCCCCAAAACCAGACACCAGACATAGATCAGGCTCGTCCAGTCCTGCATGTACAGTTCAGTAATTTTGGGGATATTTTGCGCCGCAATGGAAATCACAATGATTAACGTACCGAGGGTGAGGCCGATGACCGAGAGCCACACCTCTGGGGCAAAGCCAGTATCAAAGGTACCAGCAACCAAGCCAGCAAAGAACCTTGGGGCAGTTGCTTTTAGATGAGCGAGGACAAGATTAGCACTGCTATCCAAGAGGGCAAGGGCAGCCAGACTCAGACCAAAAGCCACAAGCGATCGCGGCAGATGGGGAGTGGTCAAGAACCAGCGGTGGAGTTTCTTCAGCATCTATCCGTTTGAGTCAAGGGTCTCCGCTCCCGACTATGACACACCCGCGCGCAAATTTCCTGTCGCCCCTTTGATCTCTCTGGGAATTCATGCTAGGATAGTGTTCCTGACTTGGGCTTGTAGCTTAGTGGATTAGAGCGGCTGACTACGGATCAGCAGGTCGGGGGTTCGAGTCCCTCCAAGCCCGTTGAGTAAAGCTGAATAAAACTATAGAGCTATTATTTTTTATTCAAATCAAAAAGGGTGACCGTAGCCACCCTCTATCACGTTACTTATCGTTGCTCAGCGATCGCAGAGTGCCTAGACCACCACGGTTTTCTGAGTCACTTGTTTCAGTTCACCTTTGGCATATTTGGCAGCATAGTCATCAAGGCTGAGTTGCTTAATTTTGCTGGCATTGCCGGCGGTACCAAATTGCTGATAGCGTTCAGCACACACTTTTTGCATGTATTTAATGGAGGGCTTGAGGAAGTGACGGGGGTCAAATTCCTTGGGTGCCAAGGCGAGAGCTTCACGCACCGCAGCGGTAATGGCCAAGCGGTTGTCGGTGTCAATGTTCACTTTGCGGACACCGCTTTTGATGCCTTTTTGGATCTCTTCCACAGGCACGCCGTAGGTTTCAGGAATTGTGCCACCGTACTGGTTGATGATGTCAATTAATTCTTGGGGCACTGAGCTAGAACCGTGCATCACCAAGTGGGTGTTGGGCAAACGACGGTGGATTTCTTCCACGCGGCTGATGGCGAGGATTTCACCCGTGGGTTTGCGGCTAAATTTATAGGCACCGTGGCTGGTACCAATGGCCACTGCAAGGGCATCCACTTGGGTACGCTCCACGAAGTCCACAGCTTGATCGGGGTCAGTGAGCAGCATTGAGTGATCGAGGGCACCTTCAAACCCATGACCATCTTCGGCTTCCCCTTTACCGGTTTCCAAGGAACCAAGGCAGCCGAGTTCCCCTTCCACGGAAACACCAATGGAGTGCGCGACTTTTACCACTTCGCTGGTGACGGCCACGTTGTACTCATAGCTGGCGGGAGTTTTGGCATCCGCTTCAAGGGAGCCATCCATCATCACACTGGTAAAGCCGTTGCGAATGGCGGAGTAGCAGGTGGCAGGCTCGTTACCATGGTCTTGGTGCATCACAATGGGGATGTGGGGGTAGGTTTCCACCGCAGCCAAAATCAGGTGACGCAGGAAGTTTTCCCCAGCATATTTACGGGCACCCCGCGATGCTTGCAAAATCACGGGACTGTCGGTTTCATGGGCCGCCTGCATGATGGCTTGGATTTGCTCCATGTTGTTGACGTTGAAGGCGGGAATGCCGTAACCATTTTCGGCTGCGTGATCGAGCAGCAAGCGCATGGGTACGAGTGCCATAGGGTTATGTCCTCCTTAGTAGAGCGGATGTATCGCTTCGTTAACCTTACCGATAATCTTAGGCTATGTTTGCTCGTTTATGTTACAGGGGAGCGATCGCTGGCCTATTGAGAATACAGTCCTTTTCTATAGATCAGCCGTACCCAAAGAGGGTGAGGTTCAAAAAATCTCCCGTACGGGAACTTCAATGCCGTTAATCATGGGTACGGCAATGCCCCGCGAGACATGGAAGTAGATCCAATCCTCTAAGAGTTCGGAGAGATGCTCGCGGCATTCAAGCACTGTCTTGCCATGGGCCTTGACCCCCTCAAGGTCTGGAATTTCACCGTAAATCAGGCCATCCTCTGCATTGAAGTGATAGATAGCCCGCTCAAGAGCCGCATTCATATAGTCCGACAGCGACATCCCTAGGGCTGGCCTCCTGAAAGGTAGGCAGCAACAGCAGCAGCGGTTCGATTGCCATGTTCAACACGATCGCCCAAGGCGACACCCTCAGCATAGTTACTACACAGGAAAAGGCCGGGGGTTTGACTGAGGGCATGGGTCACCTGCTGCCACTGCTCAGGGTAGCCGACAATATATTGGGGAATCGCCCGTCGCCAAACTTTCATACCGAGTAAGCGTGCCTTGGCTGCGGGTAAATCAAGGAGGCGGCTCAAATCCTGCTGCACCTGCTGGACAATGGTTTCTTCGCTGAGGCTTGCCAAATCAGGATCCGTGGCACCGCCAATAAAACTCGTAAAGACTTGCCAACCGGCGGGAGTGCGTTGGGGAAAGAGACAGGACGACCAAATAGTGCCAAGGGTGCGGATGCCCTGACCGCGAGGAATGAGTACCCCAAAGCCGGGGCGGACACTGCGCCCGAGTCCAGCGGGGTAGGCCAAGACCACACAGGCCACGGTGGGATAGGGGATGGTAGCCAAAACACGGGCGATCGCTGGCTGAAAAGGCGCTACCAACTCTGCAGTTTGATAGGCGGGCGTTGCCAAGACCACACTGCGGGCGTGCCACGTTTGCTCACCACTGCGCAGCAGGTAGCCACCCTTGGATTCTGGGGTAATTTCCTGAACCGGGGTTTGCAGGTGAATCGGTGCCTTCAATTGTTGGGCGATCGCCCGAGGTAGCACAGCCAAGCCTTCCTTAAAGGAGCCAAGTTCCCCCGGTCGCATCTGCACACCCGTAGGCGGCTTCGGTTTAGGGGCTTGTTGACGCCGTAGGCGCAGGGCACCGGCAATGAGACTGCCACCCAGTTTTTCCAGTTGGGCAATACGACGAAAAGCAGCAGCGGCACTCAGTTGTTGTGGATCACCCGCATAAACCCCAGAGACAAAGGGCGCCACCAGCCGTTCAGCCACCTCTTGCCCCAAATGGCGACGGAAAAATGAATGAACTGATTCATCGCCACTGCCCAGATAGGGGGGCACAAACCCCAAGGCACCAAGGGCTGCCCGCACTTTTCCCCAAGGGCTGAGCAGATTTGAAGTAGCCAAGGCAAGGGGACGGGTGGGTTCTAGGGGGTAGAGGTGTCCCCGCCAGTAGATGTAGCGCGGTAGGTGGCGATCGCCCCGAATGAGTTCCGACTGCAAGCCCAGCTCAGCAATGAGTTGTAACAGGGCAGGGGTCGGTGCAAAGCTATTGGGACCCAGTTCCCAGACAAAGCCCTCCGCTGCTTGTGTCGTAATATTCCCCCCAAGGCGATCGCTGGCCTCTAGGACAACCACACTGTACTGGGGGGCGCTTTGCTGCAACCGCCAAGCCAGACTCAGGCCACTGAGGCCACCACCTACAATTGCGACATCTACCTCACTCACCCGTTTTGCTACCCTCCAACGTGTTTAGGATCGCTTGAACAACGAGTCGAGATAGACCCGTGCTGTGCGGCGATCGCATTCTCCATTTTGCAGCAAAAAGAGGGACAGTGCGGCCACAAAGACGCGATCCTGATCCCAATCGGGATGCCGCTCGAGGTAGTATTTCAGGGTCTCGTGTAGCTCCTCTGGAATCTCGGCAAGAATACTAATCGTGGCTTGAGCGTTCATACCGTGAGTTACCTCAATAAAACCAAGACAAAATTGCAGGCGCCATCAGCTCGCCCTGGGTAAACCTGTGGAAAACTCCCATAAAAGTTCTGACCAAATCCCCAGACCCCTGACTCAGAGCGGGATTTAGCCCTACATTCACAAGGTTTCAGAGCAAGTGAATCTCTATCCGTGGAACTCCATTGTCTGGGTTGTCCTAGGGTCTGTCAATCCTTGTTTTCACCGATCTTGGCGATCGCAATCCACGACAGAATCAGCGTTTCCGGACTTTTGACGCTCCTTGCGTTTTCCCCAAGGCTCCAGCAGCAGTTATCCCCAGAAATGCCTTGAAATCCGATCACACCGTCAAGGCCTGTGGAAAACTTTGCCCCAATCTGTGGAAAACCTTGGGAAAATTGGGGAATTTTTGGGGAAAGTTAGGGGAAAATTAAGGTTCTATTAAGGTTCGCTTCAGAGAAAATAAAAGCAGCAAAAGTCAGGGATTCATGACTTTATTAACTTTTGCGGGATTCGCGGAGCGATAAGTCCTGCTCTGTACCCGATGGCCTGAGAGGTCATAGACGGGCTTCAGGGGGCGGCCAGTCATCATCTTCAGGGGGAGTATGTTCTGGATTTTCGATGGTTGTCCCCTCTGACGTTGCCTCATCGTCAATATCACTACTTTCGGGAATATCCCCTAGGAGATCGGCGGCAGCGGTGCGCGATTCTGGCGATGGAGGCGGCGTTTCTGTCGGTTCAGCATCGGGAGCAGATTCAGAGACTAGAGGCGGTTCAACCACTCCTTCAGAGGTCGCCGTCGGTTCTGGAGTCTCAACCACTGTTTCAGGAACTGCCTGTTCTGCCACTGGCTCAGGAGTGGCCGTGGGTTCTGGGGCATCAACGACTGTCTCAGGAGGCGTCACTGCTGCCGTTTCAGGAGGGGCTGGTTCTGCCACTGCCTCAGGAGTCACCGTGGATTCTGGAGTCTCAATTGCCGTTTCAGGAGATGCGTGCTCTTCTGGTGCTTCGGCCGTCACTGTGGGTTCTGGAGCGTCAACTGTTGTCTCGGGAGGGGCTGGTTCTTCTGAAGCAGTAACCGTTGCTGGTTCTGACTCCTCTGGGGTACTGGCAGTGGGCGGCTGCAGCGTTTCAACACTAGGCGTTTCTGGGGGAGTCATTTCGGCAACCCCTTCGGACGGCAGATCAGCCGGTGCGTCTGTGGGAGTGTCTGCGGTGGGGCTGGCTGTTGTTTCTGCGACTGGCGCTGGTTCAGCAGATTCTTCTGGGACGGTGGCTGCTTCCTCAGTGGCTGGGGTGGGTTGTTCGGCAACGGTACTGGGGGTGCTGGTTTCCCCTGTCCACAGATCTTCTTTAATGTCGCCAGTATCCATCGGCGGTGGTGGGGTATCCACAGGAAGCTGGGGGCGATCCGGCTGTTTCTGGAGGCGATCGCGCAAGCTACTGATGAAGCCTTGCAGTTGCTCACCGATTTTTGCAAAGGTACCTTCGGGCAGCAGAGACTGGACTTTTTGCCAGAGGGCTTGAGCTTTTTGGGTGTCGGTGCGATCGCCCGGGTAGGTGAGTTGCCAGCGATAGCTGAGGGTCTGCCAACCCAACCAGAGAATTAAGGCCACTGCGGCTGCTGTTCCTAGGAGCAATCCACCGCCAATGCGATCGCCATAGATCCACAGAGTCAGGGCAAAGAATAATCCCGCGCCACTGGCCACCAGATCAAACCTACGGTACAGTTCCGGTAGGAAGAACCCCAACAGATACAAGCCTAAACTGGCGATCGCCATACTCCAAGCCAGCAAGTTCGTCAGCATTCCCAGTCCTCAGAAAGATAACGGCACACCGACAAGGCGGTATCAACCTTCTACCTTACACCGCACTGAATTTGTCTCTGCTAAAGTTTATTCTTTGTCGAACTGCTGATCCCCAAGGAAGAGGGTGCCACGGGCTGAATAAACTGTTTGCAAAAAATTTTTGGCTCAGGGTGACATATTTGCCTTGGATCTGCCAGTATTAGCCCATGAGGATTGAGGGTGACCTGCTATGATGAGCCTAAGAATTTATGCCTATTGATACTAATCTATTGATATTAATTATTGATTCAACGTATTTCTTTTTGGTGGAGCGAAGGAGTTGTTTGTGGCAAATCAGCCAGTGATGGAGTTTAGTGAGCGTCCATTCCACTTCATTGGCATTGGTGGTATTGGTATGTCAGCCCTTGCCTACATTCTCGCCAAGCAGGGCTTTAGGGTGTCTGGATCCGATTTGCGTCCCAACCGCTTGACCGAGCAACTGGCTGAGTTAGGCGTGCAGATCTTTATTGGTCAGAGTGCGGCCAACCTTGAAACGTATCCCTTTGCCCCGCTGCCTCAAGTCATCTGCTCCACCGCCATTCGTAGCGATAACCCTGAATATCAAGCGGCTCAACGGTTAGGCTGTCCCATTTTTCACCGTTCCGATGTGCTCGCGGCACTGATGCACCGTAGCCAAAGTATTGCCGTTGCCGGCACCCACGGTAAGACAACCACCAGCAGCATGATTGCCTATTTGCTGTTGCAGGCCGGGCTGGATCCAACGATTATTGTCGGGGGTGAAGTGGCGGCGTGGCAGGGCAACGCCCGCGTGGGTCAAAGTCCTTACCTTGTTGCTGAAGCGGATGAGTCCGATGGCTCCCTGCGCAAATTCCATCCCCATATTGGCGTCATTACGAATATCGAGCTTGACCACCCCGATCACTATAATTCCTTGGAAGAGGTGGTGGCCACGTTTCAGCAGTTTGCTGATCAGGCAGACATTGTGATTGGCTGTGCCGATTGTCCGAATATCCACGATCGCCTGCATCATCCGCGCCTGTTGACCTATAGCCTGCAGCGACAAGGGGCGGTGGACTACTGTGTGGATCATATTCAATACACCTCTGAGGGCACCACGGCACGGGTTTGGGAGCGAGGCACCTCCCTTGGCATTCTACAACTGAGTGTCTTAGGTGCCCACAATCTCCAAAATGCTCTGGCGGTGATTGCAGTGGGACGTTATCTTGGCATTGACTTTGCCACCATTGCTGCTGCTTTATTGGAGTTTCGCGGTGCCCGCCGCCGCTTTGAAGAACGGGGACAGGTGAATGGGATTCGCTTTATTGATGACTATGCCCACCACCCCAGCGAAATTAGTGCAACCCTAGAGGCAGCCCGCCTGCAAGTGGGGACGCAAGCTCCTTGGCAACGGGTCGTGGCCGTGTTTCAACCCCATCGCTATAGCCGCACCCAAACCTTTCTCGAGGCCTTTGGCCAGTGCTTCACCGCAGCGGATCACGTGATCTTGACGGATATCTATAGTGCGGGTGAACCCAATCCCGGCACAATTAGTGGTGCTGATGTGGCCGCCTGTGCCCGTCAGTATCATGCTGCAGTGGATTATTGCCCCACCCTTGAAGCGGTACAAACTCGCTTGGCGCATCTGCTGCAACCGGGGGATCTGGTGATCTTTCTTGGGGCTGGCAATCTCAATCAACTGATTCCGTCTGTAATGGCGGATCAAGAACAATTAAGTGTCTCTTCCCTCACTGAGGCGATCGCCCTATGACCTTGTCCTGCTTGCCCCAAACCCAGTGCCCTCTGCAACGCCACATCTCCCTTGCCGAGTTTACGACCCTGAATGTGGGGGGCTGTGCCGAATGGTTTGTGGAACCGCGTACCGTTGCTGAATTGCAGGCAGCCTACATCTGGGCGCAGGAACAGGAACTGCCAATTACGGTTTTGGGGGCAGGCTCTAATCTGCTGGTGAGCGATCGCGGTGTGGCGGGTCTCGTGATCGCCACCAAGCATCTGCGCTATCTCAACAGTGATCTAGAAACTGGACAACTGACGGTGGGTGCGGGGTATCCCTTGCCCAAGTTGGCTCACTATGCTGCAAAACTGGGCTGGCGCGGTCTGGAGTGGATTGTTGGCATTCCCGGTACGGTGGGGGGGGCGGTGGTCATGAATGCCGGTGCCCATGGTGGCTGTACAGCGGAGCGACTCGTGTCAGCGGTGATTTTGGAACCCGATGGCACATTGGCGGTGGTGGCGGCACGGGAGTTGGGCTATGGCTACCGTACCTCTTGTCTTCAAAACAGCCAGCGATTGGTGCTGCAGGCCACATGGCAGCTGGAACCGGGACATGACCCAGCCCAGGTGAAAGCAGACACCCAAAAACACCTGAGCGATCGCCTGCGGACGCAGCCCTACGATTTCCCCAGCTGTGGCAGTGTCTTCCGCAATCCCCAAGAGCGAACAGCGGGTTGGTTAATTGAGCAAACGGGCTTGAAGGGCTACCAGATTGGCCGCGCCCAAGTTTCTGAAAAACACGCCAACTTTATCCTCAACTGTGGCGGCGCAACAGCGATGGATGTCTATCGCTTGATTCGCCATGTACAAGCTGCTGTTGCGGATCGCTGGTCCGTGTGGTTGCAGCCGGAAGTGAAGCTGATTGGTGACTTTGCCTAGTTGCTATGGCCATTACCCTCTGTATGATTGTACGGGATGAGGCGGCACGCTTACCCCAATGCCTTGCCAGTGTGGTTGGTGTGGTGGATGAGGCGGTGATTGTGGATACGGGGTCTCAGGATGAAACGGTGGCGATCGCCCGCCAGTGGGGAGCACGGGTCTATGAAGTTCCTTGGCAAGAGGATTTTGCTGCCGCTCGCAACATTGCCCTGCAATATGTCACTACCGAGTGGGTACTGGTTCTCGATGCGGATGAAACGCTGACACCGTCATTTGCCGCCGTACTGCCTGAGATCTGCCGACAACCGAATTGGCTGGTGGTGATATTGCTGCGGCAGGAATTGGGCGTTGTGCCCCCCTATACTTATGTGTCGCGCCTCTTTCGTCACCATCCCGACCTCTTTTTTCAGCGTCCGTACCACGAAACGATTGATGACAGCGTTCTTGCCCTGCAGCAGCGGGAACCCCATTGGCAAATTGGTCAAGTTAACCGTGTGGCCCTTGTGCACAGTGGCTACCTTGGTTCCCAGCGACAACAAAAGCAGGAACGGGCGGAGCGGATCATGCGCCGCCACCTTGAGCAGCACCCTGAGGATGCCTACCTGTGGAGTAAATTGGCAGGGGTGTATCTGGCTAAAGGAGCTTGGCAGCAGGCTCAGCACTGTCTGGAGCAGGGGCTAAAGGTCAAAAGCGTCCCCCCCGCCGTTGCCTACGAACTCCACTATCAACGGGGCAATCTCTACGCCGAACGCGGTGAGTGGCCGGCAGCAATCCAAGCCTATGAAACCGCCCTCAGAACCCCCACCCCTGAGGTGATGCATCTGGCAACCTATCTGCGGCTGGCGGAGGCTCAAAAGCAATTGAAACGCTGGGGCGATGCCCTTGCCACCTACGATCGCCTGCAAGCCGTGGATCCCACCTGTGCCTTAGCCTATCAAAATCAGGGAGCCCTGCTGCTGCGTTTAGGACAACTCAGACCGGCCCTTGACAAACTGCGGCAAGCCATTCATTTACTGCAGGCTCAAAATCCCCAAGAAGCGCAACGCCTCAGCCAAGAACTGCAAGCCATGGGACTGCTGTAGCTTACCACTGGGCGGCAATCGGCATCCGCCAACCGGAACCAAAGGCGCGATCGGTCACTTTCAACCCCGGTGCCGCCTGCTGACGTTTGAATTCTGCCCGTTGAACCATGCGGCGCACCCGCTGCACTAAGTCTAGATCATATCCGGCAGCGGCAATTTCCTGATCTGACTGGTGGCGATCGATCATTCGTACCAAAATGCCATCGAGAATGTCGTAGGGCGGTAGGCTATCCTGATCCGTTTGGCCGGGTTTGAGTTCGGCACTGGGGGCTTTGGTGAGAATGGGGGGGGGAATGACAACGGCACCAGCGATCGCCAGATCGGGAATCGGATGCCCTTGGGCGGCCTGCTGATTCAGCCAATGGCAGAGTTCATAGACACGGGTTTTGGGCACATCGGCAATGGCTGCAAGGCCACCATTCATATCGCCGTAGAGGGTGCAGTAGCCCACCGCTAGTTCAGATTTATTACCCGTGGAAATAAGCAAGTGGCCAAACTTGTTGGCGATCGCCATCAGCAGCGTACCGCGAATACGGGCTTGGATATTTTCCTCGGCAACTCCACTGGGGGTACCAGCAAATAGAGGCGCCAGCACCTCACTGTAGGTCTGCATCAGGGGCGCAATCGGTAAGATCTGCGTGGCAATGCCCAGATTTGCGGCCAATTCCTTCGCATCGGTTATCGAGTGATCGGAACTGTAGGGAGAGGGCATCAACACCCCCAGCACCTGTTGGTTGCCCAAGGCTGCCGTCGCGATCGCTGCCACCAAGGCGGAATCAATCCCCCCACTGAGGCCAATGACCACTTGTTGAAAGCCACATTTGCGGACATAGTCGCGCACCCCTAAAACCAAGGCTTGCCAAATTTCCTCAGGTTCGCCCGTGGCTGCAGGGGCGATCGCCGTTGGTTCGAGGTCTCCCTTTTCCCAGCGCACGGCTAGGTAGTCCTCACGAAACCCCTTGGCTTGGCTAACGATCTCACCCTGACGATTCACCGCTAAGCTGCTGCCATCAAAAATCAAATCATCATTGCCTCCCACCTGATTGGCGTAGATTAAGGGACAGCCATATTGGCGAGCCGTATGTTCAATCAACGCCTGCCGTAACTTCGGTTTGCCAACACAGTAGGGCGATGCCGAAAGATTCACAATCAGATCTGCTCCCTGGGCCACCAATTCAGCAACGGGATTGCGCTGGTAGTACCGCTCTCCCCAAAACTGCTCATTGTTCCAGAGGTCTTCACAGATGGTGACGCCAATTTTGAGTTGATCGCTGGCCGTCGTCAGCGTAAAGAGATTCTCCGTACCGCCGGGGGCAAAATAGCGAGATTCATCAAAGACATCATAGGTGGGCAATAACTGCTTCGCAAAGGCCTGCTGCACCTGTCCCCCCTTCAGCAGGGCTGCGCCATTGTAGAGGGGCTTTTCGCCCTTGACGCCAGCGGCGGGATTGGCTAGCACTGTGCCCACTAAAACCGCCACATCAGCCGGTAAGGCAGCGGCAAGGCGGTGCAGTTCTGCTTGAATCGCTTCAACAAAGTAGCGGTTGAGGAGCAGATCCTTGGGGGGGTAGCCACAGAGGGCGAGTTCAGAGGTGATCAGCAGATCCAGAGGGTGCTGGCTGCGGATCTCTTGGACTGCGGTGAGAATTGCTTGGGCATTGGCTTTGAGACTGCCGACGGTGGGGTTGAGCTGCGCAATCCACAGATGCACGGCCATAGGAACTCCTCAAAAAGTTTAGACAAAAACTAGGGGTTTATCCTTCAGCGGCGCAAAGGCCTCGCGATCGAAACGGTAGAGGGTTGCCGGTCGGCCCGCGCCGCGGATCACTTTTTGGTGCGTATCCTGCAAAATGCCGAGTTTCAAAAGCCGTGAGCGGAAATTGGAGTAGTCGGAGAAGTTGGCTCCCAAAACGGTGCTGTAAAACTGATAGAGATCATTGAGGGTGAAGTACTCTGGCAGCACATCAAAGGCAACGGGGCTGTACTCCAGCTTATTGCAGAGGCGGCGGTGACCATAGGCCAAGATTTTGCTATGGTCAAAGGCCAGTTCTGGACAGGTACTTAGGGCAAACCACTGCACGGGACATTCGCCGGCGGCAATCAGTTCCGCATCAGCAAAGCGCACCAAGGCAAAGTAACTCACAGAAAGATAGCGCTTGCCATAGGTGCCCTCGCGGGGATCTCGCGCCGGTTCGCCAAAGGTGTACAGTTGCTCCAGATAGAGGTTACGGACGCGAATTTTTTCCGCTAGGGTGCGATAGGCAGCGGCTTCAAGGGATTCCCCCTGCCGCACGAGGGTACCGGGGAGGCTCCAATACCCGGCAAAGGGCACCTGTTGTCGCTGAACCAGTAGCACAAGAAGGCGATTTTGATCCGTATCCACAGAGAAAATAACGTTGTCCACGCCAACAACAAATTCCGCAAGGGGTAAAGGGGAGGCGCTCATGGCTGGGAGTAGAGTCCTTGCTGCTGAATGTACTGGGCGATCGCCGGCAGGAGTTGTTGTTCATCCCGCTGTTGCCGATAGGTCGTCGAGGAGACCGCCGGCCCACGATAGTCAGCCAGTTCCACTTGGGGACATAGTGGCTGCACGGCTTGCCAGTCCTTGGGGTCAATGACAACACCGGGACGCTGCAAGACCAACAGTTGCACCTGTGCAAGCAGTTTCTCCGCCTGATACCACTGCGGCAGTTTAGGCAGAACATCACTGCCCACCACTAGGGTAAGGGGTTCATTCGGCCACTGCTGCTTTACCTGCTCCACGGAATGGATGGTGTAGGGGTGGCTGAGTTCGGGGTGATGCTCCACATTGGCACGGTTGAGGCTGCGCACCAAGAGATTGAGCATGGCTTGGCGATAGGGTAGGGGGGTTTGCTGCCCTTTGAAGGGATTATCGGCTGCCCACACTAGGACGCGGTCATAGCGATCGCTCAACCACTGGAGAATATCCCCGTGGGCGGCGGTGGGTGGATCAGCGCTGGTACCAAAAAGGGCAATCGTCATGGATGCTGTCGCAACTGTTGAATCAGGGCTTCCAAGGCAGGGGAATAGACCACGGGCTGGGTGACATCGAGGAGCGTCTCTGGCAATTCTGCCAAACTGGCGCGGTGGCGATCGCGAATTGTCGCCAAGGACTCCGGGGGAGAGAGGGGGCGCCCTGCCTGCATGACCAGTTCGAGGAGCGGTCTGCCCCAAACATTTTCCTCGCTGGCAAGGGCAAGGCAATCCCCACTGGGACGGCGATAAATTTGCTTGCGTCCTGGCAACGTCATTTTGCCACTGGAGGTCTTCATAACTCCCTGACCATTGATTTCCACGAGTTTATAGACCCCGTTGACAGGATCCCCCGTTACCAGCTTCGTGCCAATGCCATAGGCATCAATACAGGCACCGGCTGCTCGCAGGCGGCGAATTTCCCCCTCATCGAGATCCCCACTGGCAATAATTTTCGCTTGGGGCAGGAGCTGGCGAATTTTCTGGGAGAGGCTAAGGAGATCCCCTGAATCAATGCGAACAGCCTTGACAACAATTTCCCCGGCCGCTTGGCGATCGGCAAGGGTAGCAACGGCAGCGAGGGTGTCGTAGGTATCGACCAACAGTGCGCCTTCGGGATAGTAGCGCAGGAAAACCGTAAAGGCATCCTGTTCTGTACCAGCAAGGGTGGCGATCGCCATCACCAGAGAATGCGCCATCGTGCCTGTGGGGGAAACCCCCAACTGCTGTGCTGCTAAGACATTCGAAGTGGCCGTAAATCCGGCGGCGAGGGCTGAGCGTGCTGCCCATAGGGAAGCTTGGGGACTATAGGCGCGCCGCGTGCCGAATTCCAGCAGATCTACCTCTTCTCCCACCAACTGTCGCAGCCGTGAAGCGCGGGTAGCCACAAGGGTTTGGTAGTTCACGATATTGAGCAGACAAGTTTCTAGCCACTGGGCTTGCCAGAGGGGGGCTTCAATCCGCAGCAGGGGTTCTTGGGCAAACACCACTGTCCCTTCCGGAACCGCCCAGACATCCCCACGAAACTCACTGTGGCTCAACAAGTCCCAAAATGCTGCAGGTGCCCGCTCAAAAACCGCTAGACTTTTCAAGTAATCAATTTGCTGCGGGGTGAATTGCACTTGTTGTAGGTATTCCAGTACCTGAGCCAACCCCATGGCCACCAAATACGTATATCCTCGGGGTAGTCGCCGCACACTGAGTTCAAAGCTAGCGGGTGTCCAAGCCAAATCCTCACCTGCGTAGGTGGCCACCATTGTCAGTTGGTAGAGGTCCGTCAGCAAACTGTAATCACTGGCGGCCAAGGTGAAACCTGTCATGGCTTTGAGAGGTGAAGGATGTTTTATTTATAGTAATTTTTACCATAACTGTCAAGGCAATCCCATATCGCTGTGTAATCCGCAAGAGTGTTCAGTAGGCGAGCCGATCGCCAGCGTTCGACGCCAAAGCCAAGGGCACGACAGGGTTGCCACGTTTCAAAGCACTGAAAAATTGCCGTGCGGGCGATCGCCCCTTCGAGGGCAGAGGAAAAGACCAGCCGTTGCGGTTCTAAACCTTGACGCAACAGGACACTCAAGCGTTCTGGAGAGCCAAACAGCGCTGGCTTAATCACAAAGCGTCCCGGCCAGCCGCGCTCTAACCAACGCTGCAATTCTCTTGCACTCACTACGCTCTCATCGAGGGCGATCGCGGTTGTCACCGTCTGAGACAGCCTCAATAGGGCTTGCCATTGGTCAGGGGGTAGCGGTTGCTCCACATACTCAATTTTGCCGTTCCCATGGCGATCGAGCCAAGCAAACCACCGCTCTGCAGTGGCCAAATCCCAACCCCCATTGGCATCAAGGCGTAATTTAGCCCCCTGAGGCAGGGCTGCCAGTAAGGTCGTGAGGATTCCTTGCTCCTCCTTTGGGGACAGGACACCAACTTTCCACTTGAAGGTGGTTTGCCCCCGCTGCCAAGGCTGCTGCCACTGCTCAAGGGCGGCCCGACCACTGCCTAAAAGGGCGCAGATTGGCCAAGGGTGAATCCTATAGGGCAATTGCCCGACACTTTGCCATGCGGTGGCAAAACCAAACTGGGCGGCGGGTAAGTCCTCAGGAATTGCGGCAATGATCTCTGGGGTGAGGTGGGTGGGCAGTTGCTGACACAGGGCAATAGCGGCACTGAGGGTTTCGCTGCCCCAGCCGGGAAGGGGGGCAATTTCACCGTAGCCCACTTGACCTTGTTCATCTTCAAGGCGTAGATAAATCCCTAAGCGCGATCGCCAGACCCCCTGCGCCGTTGCCAAGGGTTCTCGAAGGAGTTCCTCATACACCCGCCATTGCCAGCGCATCCGTGCAGGCCGCTAAACCCGTTCAAGCGTTGCCTCGAGCAAATGTTTGAGCTTATGGCTGTTGTGAATCCCACTCAGCAGTGTGTAATGATTGGCATCCAGTTGCCAGTAGTGCTCGAAGCCTGTACAGCGGTTGGCATCCCCCAGCAAAATAAACTGCTGCACGATCGCATGGGGCGTAATCCATCCCTCTCCCTCCAGCCGACCCAAGAGACTATGTTGGAGCACATAGGTAAACACCTGCTCATCCACTTCCAACTTCCCCCGCGACTGCAACACTAATTCTGGCTTAACTTGATCGGGAAAGGTGATCTTGGCGGCCATTGAAAACCAGTCATCTTGGCCGTAGGAGACGAGAATCCTCCCCGTCACCGGAATCGGCTCCTGATTTGCCTCTAACCACATTCCCTTGAGCAGCCACCGCCCCCCATCAACTAAAAACGTATGATTCACGTTTCTCATATCCCCAATGGCTGTCCTGATTGTAGCCTTCCCCAATTTTCAGTGCTAGAGATCAGCAGCAATTTTTGGAAGTCTCTCTGGCCGCAGGGGGCGATCGCTATGATTAAAGGAATAGTCAAAGAATATCTTTGCTGCCCTTCCCTAGAAACTGAACTTCCATGCAGCGTCCTTGGCAATCCTGTTCTGCTCACCCTGCCCCCTTAGAGTTTATCGAGCAAGTCAAGAGCCTCCACCCCGATGCGGGGGCAATCACTGCCCAGTTGCTTTGGCAGCGGGGCTATCGCGATCTTCATCGGCAAGTGCCCGCTTTTTTAAATTGGCGACACTACCAACCTGCCTCTCCCTTTGAGTTTCCAGAAATGCAAGCTGCCCTAGCCCGTTTGCAGAAAGCCCTAAACAATCAAGAAAACATTGCCATTTGGGGAGACTTTGACACCGATGGGGTCACGGCCACCGCCGTTCTCTGGGAAGGGCTAAAACCCCTTTTGGGGGCGCAATTGGTGGACTTTTATATTCCCAATCGCCAGCACGACTCCCATGGTCTCTCGCGCCATGGCCTTGAGGAGCTTCAAAAAAAGGGGGTCTCCCTGATCATTACCTGTGATACGGGCTGTACCAACGGTGCTGAAATTGCCCTTGCCCGTCAGTTGGGGATGGAGGTGATTGTTACCGATCACCACACCCTTGAACCCGCTTCCTTGGGGGCTGTGGCGCTGATCAATCCGCGGCAGTTGCCTTTGGAGCATCCGCTGCGCCATTTATCCGGGGTCGGCGTCGCCTACAAATTTTTGGAAGCCGTTTATGCAACGTGGCCAGAGAAAACCCAGGGGTATGCCCTCGAAAACCTCCTTGATTTGGTGGCCATTGGCCTGATTGCCGACTTGGTTGAATTGAGGGATGAGTGCCGCTACCTTGCCCAGCGCGGCTTGGAACAACTCGGCAAGCGTCAGACCCTCCGCCCGGGGATTGCTGTCCTTTTGCAGGGCGCGTCCAAAGACACGGCTCGGCAACGGCAGATTAGTTTTACCGTCGCACCCCGCCTCAATGCTGTCAGTCGTGTAAAGGGAGATGTGCGGCCTTTGATTACGCTGTTGACCACCCAAGATTGGCGCCAAGCGCGGCAGTTGGCACAGCACATTGAAAAAGTGAATGCAGAACGGCAGCGACGCCAAAAAGAGATTGCTCAGATGGCTCATGCCAAAGCGGCTCAGTTGGATCTCTCAGCATCGCGGGTAATTCTCCTCACCGATGACAGTTGGCCCTTGAGTCTTTTGGGGCTGGTGGCAAATGAGATCGTGAAAACCTATGGCCGCCCGGCAATTTTGCTTCAGACGAATCCAGAAACGGGCATGGCCGCAGGTTCAGCGCGCTCCGATGGCTTTGTGGATCTTTATGAAGCACTCCACAGTCAACGGCACTTATTTGAGGGATTTGGCGGACATCCCTATGCAGTGGGCTTTCGGCTGAAGGTGGCGCATATTCCCCTTTTGGAAGCCGCCCTCAACCAATTCTTGGCACAAAAAGAGGGCACGGCGATCGCGACACCAAAACCCTTGAGGATTGACTTGGAAGTGAGCTTGGATCAACTCAATGAGCGATTGCTCAAGGAACTAGAAGTGCTGGCTCCCTTTGATTCTACTCACCATCCTCTCCCCCGCTTGCTGGTGCGCAATGTGAAACTTACTGACCTCAAAGATAACCAGAACAGGGGGAATCAGAACATCAGAAAATACGTCTCAATGCTGCTTCGCGATCCCCAAGGGAAGTCCTCCTTTCCTGCCAAGTGGTGGGATCATCAAGTGGCGGATTGTCCCAAAGAACGCTGTGATCTGGTGATTGAGCTAGAGCAGTGGCAAAAGTCCCTATCAGCCATCATTAAAGAGCTGCGACCCAGTGCAACCAATGTCATCCAATCGGCCTCTTTTCAGTCCCTCATGGATTATCGCGATCGCCCCCACGAGGCAAGCGGCAAGAGTCTGCGCGTCGAAACTTGCCCGACATCACGGGAAAGCTGGCGCCAGTGGATTCAGCGAGCGAAAAGGGAACAGCAACCTTTAATTCTGGCCTACTCTCTCCCTCCAGAGCAGGACGCCCTAAAAGTCTGGCAGGCATTTTTGACGTTATGCCAACAGGCCAGTCAGCAGGGAACATCTTTACAACGCGAGGAGTTGCGGGAACACCTTGGCATTGAAATGGCCACCTTGAACTATGCCCTCAATGTGCTGGAGACACTGGGGGTTCAAGTTATGCAGAGCGGAGAAGAGTTTTGGTGTGAGTGGCCACCTGAAGTGAAATCTTCCCGCCATACGGCAGTGGCCTTAGAGACCTTCACAGCAGCGATCGCCGAGGAAAATTTCCGTCGTCGCTATTTCGCCGCCGCCCCCCTCCCAGCGCTTCAGGAAACACACTAAAAACTGGCTACAACTTTTTTCAGCAGGGAACCTGAGGAACACACACGAGCCGACAGGGGAAACACACAAAGGCGGGAACACACAGGCAATCAACGTTGATTGAGAGAAGAAGAGCGATCGCTCTAAGGAGAGCCTCAGTCTGGTTACACACAACGTGCCTCGGTGCAATGCCTGCAACCGTACTTTTATGCTCCCACGGCTGCCTTTGGCTGCCCACCGTGTTTCCACTCAATTTTTTGCGTCTCAGCAGCGCAGAAATCTTTGCCAAAATCCCGTAAAACCACGGATGCCTAGACGTACATCGCCTCCATGAGGGCATCGCTCATCGTGGCGTTGGTGGCCACACTTTGAATATCATCGAGATTTTCGAGGGCATCCATCAACTTGAGGACGCGCCGCGCGGTATCTTCATCGGTGATTTCTACCGTATTCATTGAGACCCAGCGGCTTTCGGTGTCGAGGACAGTGTAGCCGTGTTCTTTCAGGGTTTCGCTGACGGTTTCTAGGGCAGGCACGGGACAGCGCACCTCAGCTACATCCCCTAGCATTTCATAGGTTTCCACATCAGCCGCTAGGAGTGCCTCAAGGAAGGCTTCCTCATCTGTAGGGGCGGTAACAGTAACAATGCCCCACTGCTCAAACATCCAGCCCACACAGCCGGTTTCGCCGAGGTTGCCCCCTTGCTTATTGAAGGCTGCCCGCAGATCCGCTGCCGTGCGATTGCGATTATCCGTGAGGGCCTCAATCAAAAACGCCACACCCCCCGGCCCATAGCCTTCGTAGCGAATTTCCTCTAGGGGGGCATCACTCTCAAGCGTACCCGTCCCTTTGGCGATCGCCCGCTCAATATTTTCACTGGGAATCCCCGCGGCTTTTGCCTTCTCAATCGCACTGCGCAGTTGAAAGTTGCCCGCTGGATCCCCTCCCCCATGCCGCGCCGCGATAATAATCGCTCGCGATAGCCGCGCAAAGGTCTTGCCCTTTTGGGCATCCACCCGCGCCTTTTGCCGTTTAATGTTTGCCCACTTACTGTGACCTGCCATAGGGGAAACACATGCCAAAAGTCAAGAAGAACCCCGCTGAAATCAACGGGGCAAGTCAACAGGGTTATTTTGATCGAAGCTATCTTTAACGGAAACCGACAGCGGCTTGCCAAACAAAGGCCAAGGCCAAAAAGAGCACAGGAATTACCGGCAGCACATCCACGAGGGGATCAAAAATGGCGTAGGCTTCCGGGAGTTTAGCAACCAAAACTAAAGCATCAATCATGGTGTTTTCCTAAAAGAATTCAGCGATCGCAAGAGAACTGAAAAAATAGTACCATAGCCACTGCGGCAACGGGATCGCCATGCCAGACATTCTCCCTTTATCCGAAACAGACCTGCATGACTTTTGGATGCAACAGGCGATCGCCCTCGCAGCACAGGCAGGAGCTGCCGATGAAGTGCCCGTAGGCGCGGTGATTGTCAGTGCCGAGAATGAACTCATTGCCACGGGGGAAAATCGCCGCCAGCGAGATCATGACCCCACTGCCCATGCGGAAATCATTGCCCTCCGCCGCGCGGGTCAACGTCTAGGTACGTGGTATTTAACGGGCTGCCGCCTCTATGTGACCCTAGAACCCTGCCCGATGTGTGCCGCTGCCATTGTTCAAGCCCGCATTCACACCCTCATCTACGGGACGACCGATCCAAAAGCTGGGGCCATTGATTCAGTGCTGCAACTTCCGCAAAGCCCAGCGGTGTTCCACCGGATTCAGGTGATTAGCGGGGTTCAGGCGGCGGCCTGTCGGCAGCAGTTGCAAACGTGGTTTCGCCAGCACCGTCAGAGAGAACGGCAATAATGCCCGCATCCCCCACTCGCTCCCGTAGGGTTTGGATGGTGTCACCCAGTAGGGGGTGTCGCCAGTGGGGGGCGATCGCTGCAAGGGGCACAAGGACAAAGGGTCGCTCGGCCAAGCGGGGATGGGGCAGGGTGAGTTCGGCAGTGGTCATGACGCGATCGCCATAGAGCAGCAGATCCAGATCAAGCGTGCGGGATCCCCAATGCTCTTGCCGTTGGCGACCAAACTGCGTCTCAATCCTTTGCAGCGTTTGCAGAAGTGCCCAAGGGGAAAGTTGCGTTCGGGCAATCAGACAGCCATTCCAGTAGTCCGGTTGCGGGGGGCCTATCGGGGTCGTGCGATACCACGGCGAGCAGGCTAAGACATGAATCCCCGGCGTTTGGGCAAGCACTTGGACGGCTGAGCGCAGTTGTAGCAATGGCTCACCAAGGTTGCTTCCGAGGGCGATCGCCACGAGGGGGGGGTCAGACGGGGATATACTTAAGTCAGTGCATTCTGCCATTGTGCCTGTGTAGAGTGCCTGCCACTCCTCCTGTTATACCTGCACTGTTCACCTATTGCCGAAATTGTTGTGGATCTCCAGACTCTCTTTCACACTGCAACCCCCGTCATTGGTGTTGTCCACCTCCTGCCCTTACCCACCTCTGCCCGTTGGGGGGGGAGCCTGAAGGCCGTTATTGACCGCGCAGAACAGGAAGCCACAGCCCTCGCTTCAGGGGGCGCCAATGCCATTATTGTTGAGAATTTCTTTGATGCTCCCTTCACCAAAGATCGGGTGGATGCCGCCGTCGTCAGTGCCATGACCTTGGTGGTGCAGCGGTTAAAGAATCTGGTGGCCTTGCCCATTGGCCTGAATGTGCTGCGCAATGATGCCTTCAGTGGTCTGGCGATCGCTGCCTGTACCGGGGCACAATTTATCCGCGTTAATGTGCTCACTGGGGTAATGGCGACAGATCAAGGCATTATTGAAGGCCAAGCCCATCAACTCCTGCGCTACCGCCGCGAACTGGGGCAAGACATCAAAATTTTTGCCGATGTGATGGTAAAGCACGCCCAGCCGCTCCACAGTCCGAACCTCGCCACTGCGGTACGGGACACCTTTGAACGGGGACTCGCCGATGGGGTGATTCTCTCCGGTTGGGCAACGGGACATCCGCCTACTGAGGAAGATCTATCCGTGGCCGCCAGTGCCGCCAAGGGACAACCCCTCTTTATTGGCAGTGGTGCCTCTTGGGACAATGTGGAGCAATTAGTGCCCTACGTCAACGGCGTCATTGTTGCCAGTTCTCTGAAGCGCAATGGCCAGATTGAACAACCCATTGACCCCATTCGTGTCAGCCGTTTTGTCGAAGCATGGCAGCGAGCCCACCACAAGATTCAGGAACTCAATCGCGCCAATGGCAACTGCCGGGGGTCGATCAATGAACCCCTGCCAGCCATGGTTGTGCACGGCCAAAAATGAGATCAGGCGATCGCTCCTGTTAACTGCGGAACGTAGTGTCCAAGACCATTGAGGTTGAGGCGATAGCTGCGGGGATGGGCAATCAAGTAGGCTGTGCTGCTAAAAATTTGCTCTAACTCCACAAGGCCATTTTCCTTGAGGGTGCGCCCCGTCGAGACCAAATCTACAATCGCCTCTGCCATCCCCGTAATCGGCCCCAGTTCCACTGAACCATAGAGCGGCACTATATCCACGGGCAAATCCAACTGCTGGAAAAAGGCATCGGCACAGCGGACAAACTTTGAGGCGACGCGGCAATGGGGGGGCAAATCGCGGGCACTGCGGTAGGGGCTAGAGGCTTTGACGGCCACCGATAGCCGACACTGACCAAAACCGAGATCCGCTAGCTTGGCCACGTGGGGATTTTTTTCCCGCAGCACATCGTAGCCCACAATGCCCAACTGCGCTTGACCATACTGCACATAAACCGGGACATCTTGGGCACGTACCAAAAGGGCGCGGGCACGGCCATCCTGAGAAAGCACCTGAAGTTGGCGATTTCCCGGCTCGAGGAGCGCTTCAAAATTTAAGCCCACCCGTTGGAAGTAGGCAATACTATCTTTGAGTAGGGCACCTTTGGGTAGGGCGATCGTTAGCATGGCCTAAACACTCTGAATCTGCAAATAGGTTGCCCCATCACTGAGGGCTTCGATCTGCGGTGGCGCATCACTCTCAATCCAAGCAATATAGGGAATCTGGCGATCGCGGGCATAGGCGCGGATTTGTTCTGGCGTCAGATCTAGAAGTGCCAACTCCACCCGCGTCGAGCCATCCAAGCGTAGGGTTTGGGCATGGTGGAGGGCAGCAGCGAGGGCGTTGCTTGTGCGGGGAACCACCAGCCATTGACTACGGGGAGCTAAGAGGGCGGCTGGGGGAATGGCGATCGCCTGCAGGAGCGCCTCGACATTAAAGACAAAACCAATCCCCGGCACCGTGGCACCGTCCGGATGGTAAATACTGAGCAGTTGATCATAGCGCCCCCCTTGAGCCACCAACCGCAGTTCCGTTTCCGTGGGAATTAAGACCTCAAAGATAATCCCCGTGTAGTAATCAAAGGACTGCACAAGGCTGAGATCAAGGGTAATCGCCAAAGACTCAGCCACCAAGCCCAACAACTGTTGCAATTCCCCAAAGCGATCGGCCACCCCTGCCACGTCAGACCACTGCGCTAAGCGTTCCCCCACTTCCCTTGGAGTGCCCCGCAGATCAAAGAGGGCAAGGGCGCGATCGCGCCAAGGGGTAGGGAGAGCCTGCAAACTCACGCGGTCTAAATTAGCCAAGCACTGGCGCACCGTTTTTTGCAGCTCCGCTGGAAAGGGACTGAGCAACTGTTGCGTCAGGTGGGCATCCCCCACCAAGAGATAGGCCTCCTCAACCGCTAGTGCCCCAAGGCACTCCTGCACCAGCCAGAGAATTTCTGCATCCGCCGCTAAACCTGTTGCCCCCAGTAGCTCCACTCCCGCTTGGAAAAATTCCTGCTGGTTGCCCAACTCTGCCACGGTTGTCCGCCGAAAGACATTGGTTTTGTAATAGAGCCGTTGGGGCAGTTGCCTGCCTGCCATACGAGTCACAGCAGCGCGAGCGATCGAAGCCGTTAATTCTGGCCGCAATCCCAAGGGTTCATCACCGCTTCCTTGGACTTGAATGACTGTTTCTGGATGAACGGTTCCCCCTGCCGTCAATGTGGCCAAGGTCTCGATCGTCGGCGTAATAATTTCTTGATACCCCCAGCTTTGAAAGACGCGCTCCAAGCGCTGCTCTAGCCACCGTTGCCGTGCCACATCAAGGGGCAAAATATCGCGGGCACCACAGGCAGGTTGATACACCATAGTGAATTATTTTTTCCCAAAAAGACCAAAGAAGGAGGATTTCTTTTTCTCCGGTTTTGGCGGCTCAGTATTTTTTTGCTGTTGCTGGGCTTTGCGCTCCCTCTTGCTAATTGCTTCGAGTCCCTGTATGGCCGTCACCTCTTGAGGATTGAGCTTCAGGGCTTGATTAAAGTGAATTTTGGCCATACTGAGGGAGCCTTGTTGCAGATACACCTTGCCTAGGAGAGCATTGCAGCGGGCACTGCGGGGGTCAATTTTCAGGGCATCCTTCAATTCTTTGATGGCTTCCAGATAAATGCCTTTATTAAAGAGTTCCTCTGCCCGTCGGAAGTATTGCTCTGTAAATTGCTCTGTTTTGGGAGCCTCTGTCGGCGGTGTCGTCCCTGTGGCGGCTGCTGGTGTGGCACGCACTTGGGTTTCATCTGATTTGGGTGGGGGTGCAGGCGTAGAAACCGTGGCTGTGGTTGCCTTGCCGCCTGCCGATCGCCACAGATAAATCAAATTGAGTTCACTAATTTGTTCGCTAATTTTCAGGGCATTGTTTAAGTCTTTGTACTGATCTTGGGCAAGGGTATTGAGCGCCTTTTGATAGGCTTCTTCAACATTGGCAGCGTTAAAGACTTCCTGTGCCAAATCAAAGGTGGGCGTTGGCACAATATTGGCTGTTAGCAGTTGCTTTTCAAGCAAGCGCAAAATGACTTGATATTCTTCCCGCTCTTTTTCTTGGGAAAGCACCTCATAGGCAGGATTCACAAACTTGGAGAGCAAATCACTGGCCATTTTTTTGCCCGATTCATCATCACGGCTGTCGGGGTGCAGTGTCTTGGCAATTTTGAGATACCGCTTGCGAATTTCCCCGGGTGCTGCCGACAATGGAATCCCTAGGGCAGCATGGAGATCCCGTTTGGAGTTAAAGCGACCCAGACCGTGATTGATCTCGAAGGGCATAATCAGTGAAACCGCAGGGGCAGAACATCATTAGATTATACCTGCTGATAGAGGGGGTTGGTGGCCAAACAATTGGGTACCTTCATGGCTCCGCCACGCTAGCGCGAAAGGGCAGCTTTGAATCTCTGAAATGCCCCAGAGTACCGCATTTTGGTGGTTTTTAGGGAAAGCGGACGATGGGACTCGAACCCACGACGTTCAGCTTGGGAAGCTGACATTCTACCACTGAATTACGTCCGCAGTCTTGCAGTCTATAATTTTAGCACGAACTGTCCGGCTGGCGATGGTGTTCGACTGTAATAACGGTATGCACATTGCCACGGGGGGCAAAGTCCCCTTTGATTTTCATGTAGAGGGGGTCGCAGGCGGCCACGAGATCATCGAGGACTTGATTCACCGCTTCTTCGTGGGAAATGTAGCGATCGCGATAGCTGTTGATGTAAAGCTTAATCGCTTTTAGTTCCACCACCTTTTCATGGGGAATATAGCTAACGTAAAGCGTGGCAAAGTCAGGATAGCCAGAAAATGGACACTTACAGGTAAACTCCGGCAGGGTAATCTCAATGGTGTATTGCCGACCGGGACGTGGATTGGGAAATGTAATCAGTTGCCCTTCTTGAATGGCGCGTTCGCCGTACTTCATTTCTGATACTTGCATTGTTTGGTTCCAACAGCTTGAGAACGACTCAGAGATTCTCTTTAGACCATAAGTAAAGTTTATCAAGATTTAAGTTCCTAGCCCCTCGACACCAACGTTGCAGGGTGAGAATAGGGTAGAGAGGTTGTTGAGGCGAGAGTGCCATGGAACGTTATCAGCCAAATGGAACCCCTCTCTCAGAGGCCGATAAAGCAGAACTAGCCCAACTCAAACAACTGCTAGAGCGAGCGATCGCCGACGGCGTATTGACTGCCGACGAAATGGCGCAAATCAAGCGACAAATTCGCGCCGATGGCAAAGTCACCTATGAAGAGCTAGAGCTTTACCGCCAGTTTGTGGAGGAGAAAATCCGCCAAGGGCTTTTGGTGCGGGAAATTCGCTAACGCCCTAGACTTTGTAGGGGATGTTGGTGTCCTGAAAGGAGTGGGCTGGATTCAGACCCATCAAGATCACGGTGTCAATGACATGGATAATACCGTTCTCCGCTTCAATATCAGCGGCAAGGACAGTGGCGTTTTTGACTTCCAAGGGATGATCGCCATGAATCGGAATAGTGGAACCTTCGAGGGAAGTGACAATTTCCATCTTTTTCAGGTCGGCGGCTTTGTAGGCACCGGCAACCACATGGTATTTGAGAATCCGCGCTAACTGGGGAGGATTTTGCACAAGGGAGGTAATGGTGCCATCGGGCAACTTGGCAAAGGCATCATCATTGGGGGCAAACACCGTAAAAGGCCCCGGCGATTGCAGGGCTTCCACCAGATTGGCCACCTTGACAGCAGTCACTAGTGTGGAAAAGCCGCGAGTATTCACTGCAATATCAACAATGGTTGCCATAAAAGCGTGCCCCACAACTGCGATGAAAATGCACAACAATGGTTTGCGATCGCCCCATTCATCAAGAGGATGGGGACTGTAACAAACGCTAGAATTAGCATACTGAACCCACGTCCTAGGCGCTAGCGATCGCTGGCGTCAGCCAGATAGGGAAATTTAATCATGGCAATCGCGTCGGTTAATCCCACAACCGCTGAGGTCTTAAAAACTTTTTCCCCCTTAGGAGCTGAGGAAGTGGAGAGGGCGATTGCCCAAGGGGCGACGACCTTTGAGACCTATCGTCTGACAGCCTTTGAGCAGCGTGCCCAGTGGCTAGAAAACACAGCAAATCTCCTGCAACAGCAGCGGGATGCGCTTGCTCGCCTCATGACCCTTGAGATGGGTAAACCAATGACAGAGGCGCGGGCTGAAATTGACAAATGTGCGTGGGTGTGTCGTTACTATGCCGAGCAGGGGACAGCTTTCCTGCGGCCTGAATTAATTCCCACAGAGGCAAGCTACAGCGCGATTCATTACCAGCCCCTTGGCATTATTTTGGCCGTGATGCCGTGGAATTTTCCCTTTTGGCAGGTGTTTCGCTTTGCGGCACCGGCCTTGATGGCGGGGAATGTGGTTCTGCTCAAGCATGCTTCTAATGTGCCTCAGTGCGCGCTGGCGATCGCCCAGCTCTTGAGGGAAGCGGGCTTTCCTGCGGGGGTCTTTCAAACCCTGCTGATTCCCGGCAGTGCCATTGCTGATCTGGTGGCGGATCCGCGTATTAAGGCAGCGACTCTCACGGGCAGCGAAGCAGCGGGCAAAAGTTTAGCCCAAGCAGCAGGTCAGCACCTCAAGAAAACCGTTCTGGAACTGGGGGGAAGTGATCCCTTTATTGTCATGCCCAGTGCCAATATCCCTCAGGCGATCGCCACCGCTGTCCAAGCCCGCATGATTAACAATGGCCAATCCTGCATTGCGGCTAAACGCTTTATTGTCCATGAGGCTGTCTATGACACCTTTGCCGAAGGCATGAAAGCTGCCTTCGAGACGTGGGTAATTGGCGATCCCTTGGAACCCACCACACAACTGGGGCCTCTTGCTACTGCCGCCATCCGTGATGAACTCCACGCCCAGGTTGAACTTGCCCTTGCCCATGGTGCCAAGGTCTTTTACCGCCGCAACCTTGATCTGCCGAGCCATTGTCAGCAGGGGTATTTCTTTGCGCCGACGATGTTGGCAGAGGTCACTCCAGATAACCCCGTGTTTCATCAGGAGCTATTTGGACCTGTGGCGATGCTCTTTCGGGTACCGTCCCTAACTGCGGCAATCGAACTGGCCAATGCCACACCCTTTGGTTTAGGCGCCAGTGCTTGGACACAGGAGAGCGATGAAGCGAAGATCCTCGTGCGGGATCTCGAAGCGGGTGCTGTCTTCATTAACGCGATGGTCAAGTCGGATCCACGTTTGCCCTTTGGCGGGATCAAGACCTCTGGCTATGGCCGTGAACTGGGACGGGCAGGACTGTTGGAGTTTGTCAATATTAAAACAGTGTGCCGCTACGGCGATACCTAACTGAGGGCATAAAATTTCCATTCGCGATCGCCCTTGAGTTCTAAAACGTACTTGTGGTACTGCATCAGGCTCTCACGGTGGCCAACACTAATGTAGTTGCGGGTGGTGCGCTGAATGTGCTCATAGACCCGTTTTTCGTTGGCTAAGTCTAGGGCGCTGGTGGCTTCATCCAAAATGGCGTAGGGGCGGTGATTCAGCAGCAGGCGGGCGATCGCCAGTCGTTGTTGTTCCCCAAGCGACAGCACATCATCCCACGCTAATTCCACATCCAGACCACCGACGCGATCCGGCAAATGTGCCAAGTTGACTTCGTTAAGGGCGTGCAAAAGCACATCGTCTGGGGTTTGGCGATCGCCACTGGGGTAGAGCAGTTGGGTGCGCAACGTACCCAGCACCATATAGGGGCGTTGGGGCAAAAAGAGCACCTCATCTACGGGGGGACGAATAATACGGCCACTGCCACTTTGCCAGAGTCCAGCGATCGCCCGCAGGAGCGAACTTTTACCCACCCCACTCGGCCCCATAATCACCACACTTTCCCCCGCCTCAAGGGCAAATGTGACATCTTCCACCAGCCGCCGTGCCAAGTTCGGTGTATCCACAGCCACGTGTTCTAGGGCAATGTAGGACTTCTCCACCAATTGAATTTGGGATTGGGGGGGCACTGGGGGCGTTGTCAAAACCTCATCAAACTCTGCCAAACGCTCAATACCCGCAATAAAGCCCGTGAGGTTCGTAAACTGGTTCACAATGATTGAGAGTGCCCCCAGCACCTGCGAGAAAGCAAAGCTGGCTTGGCTAATAGCACCAAAGTCAATCTCACCAGCAAAGTAGCGGGGAGCAACCACAGCTGCTGGCACAATCACCACAAAGTAGTTGTAGGCCGTGGTGAAAAACTCCAGATTGCGCTGCCAACCAATCAAGAGGTTAAAGTTCCGCAGCACCTCGAGAAAGCGCTGACGCACCTGCACCGACTCTTGGCCTTCACCGCGATAAAAGGCAATGGACTCGGCATTATCGCGCACATGAACCAAGCCATAACGAAAATCGGCTTCGCGCCGCAGTTGGTTAAAGTTCAGCCAAATCAGGCGTTGTCCAATCAAAACGGTCACAATCGTACCGACAATGGCATAGCCAACCAAGGTCAGCGTTAGGGTTTGGGAGATACTCCAGAGAATGCCACTAAAGGCAATGAGGTCAATAATTTCGCCCAGAATGATCAGTAGAAACTGGAGTGAGGTTTGGGTAAAGGAGCGGATATCCTCGGTGATCCGTTGATCAGGGTTATCAATCTCGCCTTGGTTTTCGATGGTGTAGTAGGCTCGATTCTGGAAATAGCGATCCAAAAAATGACGGGTGAGCCAATCCCGCCAGCGCAACCCTAGATATTCGCGCACGTAGCGATAAATGACGACAATCGGCGTCCCCACCACAAAAACGCCAGCATACACCAAGAGGAATCGCCAGTAGGTTTCAGCATTTTTCTCCGCCAGTGCCGTCTGGAAGAAGCGCCCGACAAAGCTAATGATCACGTTGAGGCCACTCACGGAGAGGGAAAGCATCAGCAGTAACCCCAAGAGTGCCCACGCTTGCCACCGAGGCAGCAGGGGTTGCCGCAGCAGCGCAAAGACGCCCAAGGGGAGAATCACCGTCCCCAGCAGAATACTACGGCTAAGGGGCTGTGCCCACAGGGATTGAATCATCTCCATGAGACCGCCGGCAATTTGTCCCATCAGTTCGGGGGCAAGGGCATTGAGGCCAAAGGTGATAGCTGCTGTCAGGCCAAAGAGAACACCAAACATGAGGGCAATGACCAGAAAAAGCAGCAGGATAAAGATCACACTGCTGCCCCAGCGATCGCGGGGAAAGAAATAGGGTTGGGCAATCCGCAGAAACTGCCCCCAAACACGGAGATTAAAGCGATGGGTCGGCTGCGACATTGGCTTGTTCCTCGACAGTGGCAAGGGGCTACAGGCCTACTATTGTAGTGGGGGCAGCTACAGAGGAGAACGGATGCGCCATAAAAAAACGGCACCCACCACATCTCATATCTCACCGTGGCTCTATTGGGGGTTATGGCCAATTCATCGCCTATTTTTGCCCCTTTACTTTTCGCGGATTACGATTGTCGGTCGCGAGCAGTTGCCCAAGGAGGGTCATTTCTTGCTTGCCCCCAAGCACTGTAGCCGTTGGGATCCGGTGATTTTGCCCTTGGTGTGGCCTTATCCGCTACGCTTTATGACCAATGCGATCGAGTTTGGCGGGGTGCAGGGCTGGTTTATCCGTCGTCTGGGTGCCTTTGCTGTGAACCTCAACCGTCCTCAGCCCAGTAGTTTGCGCCATGTGCTGGAGATTCTCAATGCAGGTCAGCCCCTAGTGATCTTTCCCGAGGGTGGGATTGTGCCGGATCAGGTAGTACGTCCCCTGAAGCCCGGTCTTGCCCGTCTTGTCTTGCAGGCCGATCGCCCCCTGCCGATTTTTCCCGTTGGCATTGCCTACGATCCACAGCCGCAGTTTCGTGCGCGGGTAGCCCTTTGGATTGGAGCGCCCCTGTGGACGCCCGCTGAGCGCGAGGGCAACCTCAAACAACAGGCACAGGAATTGACCCAGCAACTGGAAGCAGCCTTACATGCAGCCGTGCTTGAGGCCCGCAAATGTGCGGGATCGCAGGGCGAGTAGAGCTACTTTGTCACTAATCACACAATTGGCCTAGATCAAGAGAATTTTGTAGAATAAAGACAAGATTGAACAAGTCCTCAAAAGCCTCAATCTTGATATTTTCCAAGCTTTGAGCAAGCGATCGCCCACCAATAGGGGTGTACTTAAAGACTCTTTATTAAGTTAGGCAACGTTGCGAAACAACCACCAATCCTAAAAGTTAATTAAGACAGCGGGCAAATTGTGTTTCTGCTTTTATGCTGAAATTATAGTTTTACCAAGCGCAGCACTGTACTGCTCTTTTCCCAAGAATGGAGCACGTTCAAAATGGCTACATAACAGATGTACCCCCTAGGCCGTAGGCAAGACGTAGAGAGGAATTGAAAACAGAGTTTTTGTTAACTGGGATACTTTCTTAAGCGATTAAAATTTTAGCAAATTTTTTAGAAAGTTCTCTTTAAATCCATAAACGCTATCTCAAGCAATCTGTTGTCACCGAGGTTTCAATGATGGTTTCCATACTCCCTGAAAAACAACCCGAAAAACAAAAGGTGACAGGTTACATTCACTCCGTTGAGACCTGTGGCACGGTAGATGGCCCCGGCATTCGCTATGTGATTTTTACCCAAGGGTGTCCACTGCGCTGTCTGTACTGCCACAATCCCGACTGCCGCGAACCCCATCAGGGCAAGCTCGTAACCGTGGATGAACTGATTGCCGATATTCAGCATTACCAATCCTATCTGCGCCAAGGGGGCGTAACGGTTAGTGGCGGCGAACCACTGATGCAGCCGGAGTTTGTGCGTGAAATTTTTGAGCGCTGCCACGAATTAGGATTGCACACCGCCCTAGATACGTCGGGCTATGTGGTCTTGGAGGCGGCTAAACCGGTTGTGGCGGCAACGGATCTGGTTCTGCTGGACATTAAATCCTTTCTGCCGGAGACCTATCGGCGGGTCACCAGTGTCACGATTACCCCCACCTTGGAGTTGGCCAAGTACCTAGATGAGATCCACAAACCGACGTTGATCCGCTTTGTCTTGGTACCGGGGCTGACGGATGATCCCGAAAATATTCGGGGATTGGCGCAATTTGTGGCGGGTCTGCGTAACGTGGAGAAAGTGGAGGTGTTGCCCTTTCACAAAATGGGGGAATACAAATGGCAGCAATTAGGGTTGCCCTATGAACTGTTTGATACGCCGGCAGCGAGTCCCAAAGATGTCCAACGGGCGATCGCCCTTTTCCGTGAATATGATCTCAACGTTCAATAACTTGCCCATTTAAGAAATTTCTTTCCTCAGGAGTCGCCCATGACTGCCCAAGCCTTAACTCATTCTCAACCCGTTCAAACCATTGCCGATCTCGAAGCACTCATTGAGCGCGTCCAAAGGGCACAAACCCAGTATGCTCAGTTTACCCAAGAGCAGGTGGATCACATTTTCCACCAAGCGGCCATGGCGGCCAACCAAGCGCGGATTCCCCTTGCCAAACAAGCCGTTGCCGAAACGGGCATGGGGGTTGTCGAAGATAAAGTCATTAAAAATCACTTTGCCTCGGAATATATCTACAACAAGTACAAACATGAGAAAACCTGCGGCGTAATTGAGGATGATCCCATTTTTGGCATCCAAAAAATTGCTGAACCCGTGGGGATCATTGCCGGTGTGGTGCCGGTGACGAACCCAACTTCGACGACCATCTTTAAGGCCTTGATTGCCCTGAAAACTCGCAATGGCATTATCTTTTCGCCCCATCCCCGAGCAAAGGTCTGTACGGTGGCCGCAGCCAAGGTGGTGTTGGATGCAGCAGTCGCCGCTGGCGCACCCCGCGATATTATTGGCTGGATTGATGAGCCAACCATTGAACTCTCCCAAGTCCTGATGCAGCACCCGCAGATCAAGCTGATTTTGGCCACGGGTGGGCCAGGCATGGTGAAGGCCGCCTATTCCTCTGGTCATCCGGCGATCGGGGTCGGGGCGGGCAATACCCCGGTGCTCATTGATGCCACAGCCGATATTCCCACAGCGGTGAGTTCGATTCTCCTCAGTAAATCCTTTGACAATGGCATGATCTGTGCCTCGGAGCAGGCGGTGATTGTCGTTGATGAGATCTATGACGCGGTCAAAGCCGAGTTTCAACGGCGGGGGGGCTACATTCTCTCCCCTGAGGAACGGCAGCGGGTGGCACAACTGCTCCTGAAGGATGGTCGCCTCAATCCTGCGATTGTCGGTCAATCAGCAGCCACTATTGCTGCAATGGCCAATATCCAAGTGCCGCCAGAAACGCGGGTACTCATTGGTGAAGTGAGTGAAGTGGGGTCGCAGGAGCCATTTTCCTATGAGAAACTCTGTCCCGTCTTGGCCTTGTATCGGGCACCCCAGTTCCATAAAGGGGTGGAAATTGCCGCACAGTTGGTGAATTTTGGCGGCATGGGGCACACCTCTGTGCTCTACACCGATCCCCGCAACCAAGATGACATTGCCTACTTCAAATACCGCATGCAGACGGCACGGGTTTTGATTAACACCCCTTCTTCCCAAGGGGCGATCGGGGATTTGTACAACTTCAAGTTGGATCCCTCGCTGACCTTGGGGTGTGGGACGTGGGGCGGTAATGTCACGTCGGAAAATGTCGGTCCCCATCACCTGTTGAATATCAAAACGGTGAGCGATCGCCGCGAAAATATGCTCTGGTTCCGCGTGCCGCCGAAAATTTACTTCAAACCCGGCTGCCTACCCATTGCCTTGCGAGAGCTAGAAGGGAAAAAACGCGCCTTCTTGGTTACCGATAAACCCCTCTTTGACTTGGGGATCACTGACCCGATTGTGCACACCCTCGAAGAACTGGGCATCAAGCACGACATCTTCCATGAAGTGGAGCCAGACCCGACCCTGAGTACGGTGAATCGCGGCCTAGAACTGCTGCGAGACTATCAGCCCGATGTGATTATTGCCGTGGGGGGTGGCTCACCCATGGATGCGGCCAAGGTGATGTGGCTGTTGTATGAGCATCCAGAGGTGGAGTTTGACGGCTTGGCCATGCGCTTCATGGATATTCGCAAGCGGGTGTATCAACTGCCCCCCTTGGGTCAAAAAGCCATGATGGTGGCAATTCCCACGACCTCGGGGACGGGTTCCGAAGTGACGCCCTTTGCAGTGGTTACCGACGATCGCGTGGGGATTAAATACCCCTTGGCGGACTATGCCCTCACGCCCACCATGGCGATTGTGGATCCCGACTTGGTGCTGCACATGCCCAAGAAACTCACGGCCTATGGCGGCATTGATGCCCTAACCCATGCCTTGGAGTCCTATGTATCGGTGCTCTCGACGGAGTTTACTGAGGGACTGGCATTAGAGGCAATCAAACTGCTGTTTACGTACTTACCCCGTGCCTATCGCTTGGGGGCGGCTGACCCAGAAGCTCGCGAGAAAGTTCACTATGCCGCCACGATCGCCGGCATGGCCTTTGCCAATGCTTTCTTGGGGGTCTGCCACTCGATGGCCCACAAACTTGGCTCCACCTTCCACGTGCCCCACGGCCTTGCCAATGCGCTGATGATTTGCCATGTCATCCGCTATAACGCCACGGATGCCCCCCTGAAACAGGCAATCTTCCCGCAGTACAAGTATCCCCAGGCCAAGGAACGCTATGCCCAAATTGCCGACTTTCTTGAATTGGGTGGTAGCACTCCAGAGGAAAAAGTGGCGCGCCTGATTGCCGCTATTGAAGACCTGAAGGCGCAGTTAGAGATTCCAGCCACCATTAAGGAAGCCCTCAACAGTGAGGATCAAGCCTTCTATGAACAGGTGCAAAGCATGGCCGAACTGGCCTTCGACGATCAGTGCACGGGGGCAAATCCTCGCTATCCGCTGATTCAAGACCTGAAGGAGTTGTATATCCTTGCCTATATGGGGTGTCGGCGGGATGCGGCAGCCTACCATCCGGCAGAAGCAGCTTCTGAATGAAGTGGCGTTATATTCCCCCCTTTGGGGCGCCGGGAAAAGTGCAAATGGCGGTGGATCGGTGGTTGTGGCAGTCTAGCGATCGCCCCTGTCTGCGGTTTTACACTTGGTCACCGCCCGCCATCTCCCTTGGTTACAGTCAGCGGCAAATTCCAGAGCACTGGCAACATCTGCCCTGGCAGGGGCAAGCCATCGAACTGGTGCAGCGACCCACGGGGGGGCGGGCTGTTTTGCACCAAGGGGATCTCACCTACAGTCTAGTGGTGTGGGGGTTGGGGCAACGGCGGCGACAGGTTTATACCGATCTGTGTCAATTCCTGAGGGTGGGGTTTGAGCGCCTAGGGTGGCCTCTGCAGTTGGGACAAGACCCCTATTCCTCTCAAGCGCCGATCAATTGCTTTGCCCAAGCCACCGTGGCCGATTTGGTTTTACCTACGGGCGAGAAAGTCATTGGTAGTGCCCAAGCTTGGCGGGGCGATCGCGTCCTGCAGCATGGTTCAATTGTCCTGACCCCTGACCTCGATCTATGGCAGCAGGTATTTGGCAGTGTTCCCCATCGGCAGTCCCTTCCCCCTTTAGAGGTGGTGCAAACGGCTCTCTTGGACGCCTTTGAGGCGCAGTGGCAAGTGAAACTGACCCCGGAACCCTTGAGCGATCGCGAGTGGCAAGAGATTAATGCAGAAATTAACAAAGTATCAAACTAGGGCTGTGGCTTCCCCCTCTAGGCTATGATTGGCTTGTTGTCTTGGGGATTCACATGGCACGCTGGCTGACTGCGCTTATTTTAGCCCTGACGCTTCTCATTACCGGTTGCGCCCCTACCCCGCCCTCTCCCTATGAGCAGGTGCAACAGGAAAGCACTCAGCGCAATGCACCACCGGCAGTGAGTCGTGAAGCCACCCAAGGCAGTGAATTTAATCGCTTCTTTCCGCCCGAGGGGAATGGCTTTGAGCGCATCTATGTCCAAGAGAAAAAGGGCTTTGCCGAGGCTAAGCTGAAAAAAGAGGGCAAAGAACTAGCGATGCTGGCCATTTCCGATACGATTAGCACCCCTGAGGCTGCCGCCAAGTTTCAAAACAGTACGATGCAGATTGCTGGCTATCCAGCAGTAGAGGTGGGAACCACACAAACGGCCATTCTGGTGGCCAACCGCTATCAGGTGAAGGTACTCTCCCGTGATCCCAGTTTTACCGCCAGCGATCGCCGCGAATGGATTGAAAAATTTGATCTTGCTGGTTTAGCCCAACTTGCCCCCTAAGGAGACCACCGTGAGCGCAGCTATCTATAAAATTGTTGATCAACTCCCCACTGGGGGCATCACCGTTATGGCCCTCAAGTCCTTGGATTTCATCATTCCCGGCCAGTGGCAAAATATCGTTGGTTTTGATAACACGATCCGCCATGTGACTGGAGAAACGGATCCTGCCTTGATCCGCCAAATTGGCGATCGCGCCGTGCGGCTCTTTAATGACAAATCCCAAGGCTATCAGCGGGCACTGTGGCTCTATCAAACCGTGGACAACACCGATGCTCTCCTAGGAGCGGCTGCCCTTGCCAACAAAGTGGGCGAGAAAATTTCCTTCCTCGGCTTCTTGGATAAAATGACACCCAAGCCAGAGCGGGCGCAGTCCATTGATCTCAGCATTAAGCTGATTGTGGAAATTCTGGCCTTTTGTCAAATCAATGGCATTCCCGGTGACAGCCTCGGCGACTTCCTGCGTGCCCTTGCCGACTACAGTGGTGAATCCCTGATGCGGATGGCCGCCCTCATCTGCTTTGATGGCCTGATTCCCCTAGGGCCTGACTTTCTGCTCAAATGCTTGGGCACACTGCAAAGCTTGCAACCCAATGATCTACAGGAAAACCCCACCTTCAAAGCAATTGGCAGTGTCGTGCCGGGGGGCAATCCCAGCGGTCAATTGGGCTTTATTGTCGAAAGTTTTAATGCCGTGCAGGGGTGGATGCATCAATTTGTCAGCAGCCACGAGTTAACGCCGCAAAAGGTGATCAATAGTCTGCAAAGCTTTATTGAACTCTCGAAGGATAACCTCGACTACTTGGGAGCCTTTTTGGACATGAGCACCAACTACTACTACCATACGGGCGTTCAGACCCTAGCTCGTCGCCTGATTGAGCGAGCAGTTGCTGAGATTTAAGGGAGCTGACACCCTTGGTTTAGGACATTTCCAGCATGCGTTGGATGGGTTTGAGCGCCGCAAGGCGGATGTCTTCTGGTAGTTCAATCTGGGGCTGGCGATCGCGCATACACAAATAGAGCTTTTCGAGGGTATTCAGGCGCATAAAGGGACACTCATTACAATTGCAGGTCTGATCCTGAGGGGGCGCAGGGATAAAGGTTTTCTCTGGGTTGCGCCGCTGCATCTGGTGGAGAATCCCCGGCTCGGTGACAACGATAAAGGTATCGTGATCTTGGCGTTGGCTATAGTTGAGCAAAGCCGTTGTCGAACCAATAAAATCGGCATGGCGGAGTACGGCTTCTTCGCATTCGGGGTGGGCAATCACCTGGGCCGTGGGGTAGGCGGCCTTGAGTTCGAGGATGCGTCGCTCGGAGAAGGTTTCATGGACAATGCAACTGCCGTCCCACAGCACCATCTGCCGTCCGGTTTGTGCCATGACATAGCGGCCAAGGTTGCGATCGGGGGCAAAAATCAGGGGCTGATCCGCAGGCAACTGCTGCACAATTTTCACTGCATTAGAACTGGTGCAAATAATGTCACTCAGGGCTTTGATTTCAGCAGTGCAGTTAATGTAGGAAATCACCCAATGGTCAGGATACTGCGCCTTAAAAGCAGCAAAGGCGTCCGCAGGACAACTGTCTGCCAAAGAACAGCCCGCCGCCAAATCCGGCAGCAACACCAGCTTATCGGGGTTGAGAATCTTGGCGGTTTCGGCCATGAAATGCACCCCAGCAAAAACAATGACATCGGCATTGGTACTGGCGGCCTGCCGCGACAGCCCAAGGGAATCACCAATGTAATCGGCCACATCTTGAATGGCGGGGTCTTGGTAGTAGTGGGCTAGAATCACTGCATTCAGTTCCCGCTTCAGGTCTTGGATGGCCGCAATTAAATCCAACGGCAGGGACGGTTGGGGGGCAGCGAGAGTCGCAAACACAGGCAGTGGGTTCCTTTCGCAATTGGTAACGAGTCTCTCTATTATAGTGATTTTCACCAAAATAGGAATCCCTTAGGCATCATTGGCGAGCAGTTGCTGCACAAGGGCACGGGCACCATAGCTGACACCGGCCGTACCTTCCCCCGGATGCACGGAATCTCCCACTAACCACAGGTGAGGAATCGGGGTGCGGGTGGCCAAGCCAAAGGGGCCAAAGGTGCTCAGGCGTTGACTAATGCCCCCGACAATGCCATCTAGCCGCGCGGTATAGCGCCAGAAGGTGCGGGGGGTCGCCGCTTCACAGTGAACAATGTGCTCAGGCCGCAGATCAAAGAATTCCCCGAGGTGTTCAAGAGCTGTTTGGGTGTATTGCGCCTTGGTGGCGGCATAGTCTAAGTCGGGCTGACGCCAAAAATTCGGTTCAGTAAAGCTGGAGGCAATCAGGGTACGATAGCCTCTGGGGGCACGCCCATCCTGCGGCTGACTCACAGAGACAAACAGGGAGTTATTTTCGCCAATCGGCCCTTCCGCATCGTAGAGAAACTGCAAGTGGAGTGGACAACTTTCGGGAATGGCGGCCTCTTTAACGCCAAGGTAAATCACAAAGGCACCGGCGGCCGGCGGCAGTGTTTTGAGGCGGCGGGCATAGCCAGTGGGAATGGCATCGCCAAGGAGTTGGGGCAGGTTTTGGGCAGGGACATTGGCCACAATGTGATCCGCTGCAACGCGGTGCAAGGTTTTTGTTTTCAGGTTCTCCACTTGGACAGCGACGGCACGCCCCCGCTCGACTTCAATGTGACGCACCAAATGCCGGGTGTAAATTTGACCGCCATCGCGCTGCAAGGCATTGGCGAGTAAATCACTGAGCACCTGCATGCTGCCGTGGAGATGGTAGAGGCCGTGGGGGTCTTGGGACAGACAGAGGGCGGTGGCGGCATAGAGGAGTGCGGTTTCACTGGCATCTACTTGGGAGTAGAGCTTGAGTTGAAGATCCAGAAATTGCCGCAGCCGGCGATCGCCCCCGACACCGCAAAGACGCATCCAATCGGTCACCGTCATCAGGCTAAAGGGCAACGTGAGAAGCGTCTCCGGACGCAGGGCTTGCACCAATTGCCACAGATCAAAGCCATTGCGCGGGGGTAAAATGGGCTGCCGCTGCTGAAATCGCCAACTAATGGCAAAGAGGTGTTCAAGGCCTTGCCAAAACCGCTCACTGTGGGGAAAGTGGCGTTGACGTTCCAGTTGCCAGCGATCGCGATCGCGCCAAACATTGATGGGCGTCATTTCCTGCGGCAGATACACCGCACAGGCAGGATCGCAGGGGGTTGCTGCTGGCAGAGGCATCTCCAATTCAGCAAAAATCGCCGCGTGAATCCCCCCCGGCTCAAGGCCAGCCACTTGGGTGGCGCCAACATCGAAGGTAAAACCCCGCCGCTGAAATGTGGAGGCACAGCCCCCCAGTTGGGCTGCCTGCTCAAACAGCTGAACCCGATAGCCCCGTCGTGCCAACAATGCCGCTGTGGTCAGACCCCCAATGCCGCCGCCAATGACGACCACCTGCTTTGCCATTTGTATAGTTATGTAAATTACCTGTATCTAGCACTTTAACGACGTTGAGCCAGTGCTGACAAGGAAAACGGCAAGCAACTAGCGCCGCCGCAACTGAAGCTGCTCATAGACCTGCCGCAGGGACACCCCATGATAGGCAAGGGCAACTAGCGTGTGGTAAAACAAGTCCGCTACCTCACTGGCGATCGCCTCGGGGTCATCGTCTTTGCAGGCCATCACCACTTCTACGGTTTCTTCGCCCAGCTTCTTGAGAATTTTATTATCACCGGCTGTGAACAGGCTGGAAGTGTAGGACTGTAGCTGCGGAAAGTCGCGCCGTTGACAGACCACGTTATACACTTGCGAAAGGGTATCTGCTGGTGGGTCTTCTACCCGTTGTCCGGCCTCCCCATGGCGGTGGAAACAACTGCGCTGCCCCGTGTGGCAAGCGACTTGGCCCACTTGCTCTACTGTTAACAACAGGGCATCACTATCGCAGTCGTAGCGGATACTTTTGACCCACTGGACATGGCCAGAGGTTTCGCCCTTGGGCCACAGTTCTTGGCGCGAACGACTCCAAAACCACGTACGACCGGTTTCAAGGGTTTTCTGTAGCGATTCCCGATTCATCCACGCCAGCATCAACACGGTGCCGTCCAAATAGTCTTGGACAATTGCTGGCACTAAACCCCGTTCATCGTAGCGAATCTCATCGAGGGGGAGGCTAAGGGTAGTGACAGGCATGAATCGTTCGCAGGTCTCAAGAGGGTGACCCGGAGATCACGCCTACCGCAAGCATCCCGTATTGCTGCTTCCTTCCGGACCTGACAAGGTTGAGGCGTTGCGATCGCATGATTCCGAGCCAACTTGTATCCTAGCACACCCCATCGAGGTACATAAATCGCCCTATTAGGAATCTTTATCTCTCGTTTCTTAAAGAAAGTTTATATTAAAGAGGTAACAGCGTAAGATTTGGTAATGCCTATGACCCTTGCTGCACTGATGGTGACGCAGGCTGAGACTCTCCGTGGTCTCTTTCGGATGTTGACGGCAACCAGTTGTCCCTATCGCTATAACTTTCATCTCCATACCATCTGCTCCGATGGGCAACTGACACCGCAGCAAGTGGCGCAACAGGCAATGATCCATGGCCTCAAGGGATTTGCCATTACCGATCACCATGCCCTAGAGGGCTATTTTCAGGCTCGAACCTACGTAGAAGCCTATCCAGGAACGGATCGCCCCCAAGTTTACACGGGCATTGAAATTACGGCTCAACTCTTGGGTACTGAGGTGCATATTCTGGGCTATGGCTTTGACCCCTATGCGCCGATCCTGCATCTCTATACAATGGGCACTGCCCCCCAAGGGGACTTGGCACAGGCAGAACGGGTGATTGCCGCACTCCATGAAGCAGGAGGCTTGGCGATTTTGGCACACCCGGCGCGCTATCGTTTGCCTGCTGAACAATTGATTCCTGCAGCTGTGGCGCGGGGGATTGATGGGGTGGAAACCTACTACTGTTACAGCAATCCCGATGTGTGGGAACCCACCCCTGAAACAACCGCCCTTGTGCATGCTTTGGCCGTTGAACACCAGTTGCTGGAGACCTGCGGCACGGATACCCATGGCCAAGATATCTTGGTGCGGCGATGACCGTGACTGAAATCCTGATCACCTTAGGGGCGATCGCCATCAGTTGGTTCGTGCTCCGCTGGCTGATCACTGTCCTCAAGGTCACTCTCGGTACGGCGATTAAAATTGCCCTGATTGTTTTCCTGTTGCAACTCTTTTTTGGTATTGGTCCCGATCGCCTGTGGGAGCAAGCACAGTTTCTATGGTCACAGGTGGCGAGTTATTTGCCGATGCCTTCTTTGCCCTCCTCGCAATAATGATAGGTTTCTGCGCCGGTTGAGCTTTGGCGGGCGTCTTTTGTCAGATCGGCCAGAATCCAGTAAACTGACCGGCATCAAGCCCCTTTGCCCCAAGGTCATGACTCAAACAGCATGGTTAGAACTTGTCAAATCCGTCAGTGAGCAGGGGGTTCAGCTACCCGCCAGCGGCCTCAAAATTGGCCGTGCCCCCGATAATGACATTGTCCTCAATGATCTTTCCGTCTCCCGCTACCACGCTTTCTTGGAGTGGCAAGAAGGGAAAGTTCACCTCGTAGATCTCGGCAGTAAAGCGGGCACCCATCTCAATGGCCAACCGGTTGTGCCCAATACCCCCATTCCCCTTGAAGATGGCGACTTGATAACGCTGGGCAACTCTGCTGTGCGCTTTCGCCTCATCTGGCACTACCACGACTATCAACCCCGTACCACTGAGGTCAGCAAAGAGACTGAAGTCCCTGTGATTGAAGTGCGCACCAAAACATGGCAGCAACGCTGGGGGCTACAGGAGCAAACGACGCTTTTAGGCACCCATCCCGCCTGCGATGTGGTGGTGGATACCCCTGAACTTTTGCCCTGCCACTTGAAATTACGCTTTGCGGATCAGCATTTGCAGGTGGTAGATCTCAGTGACCCGCAGCCGGCAATGAATGTGCATTTGGGAATCGGGGAGAGTTATGCCCTGATGGAATTTGTGACGCTGACCTATGTGGGGCAGGAGTTGCCCGATCGCATTGACACAGAGCGTCATGCCGTTGTCTTTAGCCCCGCGACGGAGTTGAGCACAGCAACAGTACTGGCGATTCCTGAGGCCGATGCGACATCCACTGTCCCCGTGAAGACGATTTCGCTGGTGGGATACAACACGTTCACGATTGGCCGCGATCCAAGCAATGATCTGGTGATTGAGCATCCAACGGTGTCCCGTCACCACGCCAAAATTGAGCGCCGCAATGGCGATTTCCTGCTCACGGATCTGGGGTCGAGTAATGGCACGTTTGTCAATGGCCGCGAGGTAGAAGAACCCACACTGCTGCGGGTGGGGGACAGTATTCGCATTGGTAGCGATCGCCTTGTCCTCAATGTTGATGAAACCCTGACCCAATATGCCGAATCGGGTCACATGCGCCTAGATGCCATCAACCTCAGTAAGGTGGTGGGCAAGGGAACGCAAATTCTCCACGATATTTCGCTATCGATCATGCCCAAGGAGTTTGTGGCCATCTTGGGGCCTAGTGGTAGCGGCAAGTCAACGCTCCTCGATGCCCTCAATGGACTGCGGCCAGCAACAACGGGCACGGTACTGGTCAATGGCACAAATTTCTACCGCAACTATCAGGCCTTTCAAGCGCAATTGGGCTATGTACCGCAGAAGAATATCATCCACGAGGAACTGACGATCGCCCAAGCCTTGGAATACGCGGCAAAACTACGCATGCCCCCCGATACAACCCCAGCGGAACGCCAACAGCGGGTGACCGAGGTGTTAACAGAATTGGGACTGAACCATCGTCGCGATGTGCCCATTTCCCGCCTCAGTGGCGGTCAGCAGCGGCGGGTGTGTATTGGTGCCGAATTGCTCACGCAACCCAGTCTCTTCTTCCTCGATGAGGCCACCTCTGGCTTAGATCCGGGCACGGAAGCCGACCTGATGTTTTTGCTGCGGCAGTTGGCGGATCAGGGGCGAACGATTCTGATCATTACCCACGCCACCCAAAATATTCGGGAGTGTGATCTGGTGATCTATCTAGCGGAGGGCGGCCGGCTGGCCTACTTTGGTCCTCCTGATCAACTGCTGCCCTATTTCCGAGCTACCTTTGGCGATCGCTTTAGTGGCATTAAGCTCGAGGATTTTTCTGGCATCTATCGTGCCCTAGACAAAGAGAAAAACCCCAATGCCCCCACTTCGGCAGAACTAGAGGAAGCCTACCGGCGATCGCGCCTCTATCAGGAATATGTGGTCGGGCGACAGCAGGTGCTAGCTCACATGCCCGATGAAAGTCAACGGCGCACCAAGGGCAAATCCCGTCGCAGCAGTGAACCCAAGTCGAAAATCTCCCCTTGGCAACAATTTCTCATTCTCACCCGCCGCAATCTCACAATTCTTGGCCAAGATCGCAGTAACCTGCTGCTGACCCTCTTAATAGCCCCCCTCTTGGGGAGTTTGAGTTTTGTTTCTTGGCAGCGGGATCTCTTTAATCCGGAAACGGGGAATGCGGGTCAAGCCCTGACGATGATTTTTGTCACCAGTCTGATTGCCGTCATGATTGGCGCAATGACAACGATGCGGGAATTGGTTAAGGAGGTGGAGGTTTATCGGCGGGAGCGGATGATTGGCCTGCGGCTGTTGCCCTACATTGGCTCCAAGGGGGCGATCGCCCTTGGGCTAGCTCTTTATCAAGCGGCCACTTACCTTGCGGTGACAAAGCTGGCGGTGGATTTACCGGGAGATTGGGGGGTTACTTTTGCCATGTACGTCACCCTTGCCCTTGCCATTTTTGGCGGTATGGCGATGGGTCTTTTAGTCTCTGCCTTTGCCCCTAGCCAGAACATTGTGCCGCTGCTGGTGCTGATGTTTTTAGTGCCCCAAATTATCTTTAGTGGCGGGATTCAGCCCGTTTCTTCCTTCGGGTTACCGGGGCAGATTATTAACCATCTGACGGTCATTAAGTGGCCCTTTGAGGCGATGGTCAAGCTCACAGGCATCGGGGATGACATTGCCAATGACCCTTGTTGGCGCGAACCAGAGGAGGAACGGGAAAAAATGACCGAGGAGATGCAGCGGGATTTTTGTCTGTGCTATGGTCCCGGTCTCTTTAAGACCTGTAACTTCCCCGGTATCCGCGCCAAGTATGTCCCCGAAGTGGATGAACCCGCACCGCCGCGGCCAGAGTCTCCGGGCGATCCCCCCAATGATCCAGCAGCGCTCCAAGACTATCTGCAACGGCTGCAAGCCTATCAGGCAGCCATGGATGAGTGGGAACTAAAATATTCTGAGTGGAACCGCCAACGCAGTCGTGCCATCAATGAAGCCCAAGGCATTATCAGCCGCTTCCAACGAGATCAAGGCTACATGTTTACCGTAGATGTGCAACGCCATTGGCGCGATCAAAGCATTCTCATCTTGGCAATGCTAGTGGCTTTGCCCTTCTGCCAAAAACGCCGTGACTTTAGCCGTTGATACGCTGCCATTTTCAGGGGTGGGGTTTTAGACCAATTTTTTGAATAATGGAAAAGTTATCCCCCGCCGTTTCCTGTCCCCATGCCTTCTGCCAATCTCTTACTCATTGATGGTCATTCCTTGGCCTTTCGTGCCTACTACGCCTTTAGTAAGGGGCGAGAGGGGGGGTTGCGTACCTCCACGGGGATTCCCACTAGTGTGTGTTTTGGCTTTCTTAAGACGCTGCTGGAGATTCTGGAGCAGCAGCAGCCGGATCATGTGGCCATTGCTTTTGACTTGGGGGAGCCGACATTTCGCCACACAGCCGACGAAAACTACAAGGCGGGGCGGGCAGAAACGCCCGAGGACTTTATTACCGATATTGCCAATTTGCAGGCGTTGCTGCGGGCACTGCGTCTACCCCTGTTGAGTCAGCCGGGCTATGAAGCCGATGATGTGATTGGTACGGTGGCCCATCGCTTGCGACCCCAAGGATGGCGGGTGTCCATTGTCAGTGGCGATCGCGACCTCTTTCAATTGATTGATCGCGAAGGTCAAGTACAGGTCTTGTATCTGGGGAATACCCTTGGCCAACGCAAGCAGGGTCTGGAGGTCTTTGATGCCCTCAAGGTCAAGGAAAAAATGGGGGTTTGGCCCGAGCAAATTGTGGACTATAAAGCCCTCTGTGGCGATGCCAGCGATCGCATTCCCGGTATTAAGGGGATTGGCCCAAAAACAGCGGTGCAGTTACTCAATCAGTACCCCACGCTAGAGGAAATCTACGCCCACATTAATGAGATTACGCCCCCTAGCCTAAGAACGAAGCTGATCAATGGGGAGGCCGATGCCCGCCATTCCCGCACCCTAGCTCAAATTATCCTCGATGTCCCCTTGGAACTGCCCCTAGAGGAACTGCATCTGAGTCCCTTTGAGTGGCTAACGCTGGATCAGCTATTGGATCACTTGGAATTTCGTGCCCTGCGGATGCAACTTCAGGACTGGCACCTCCGCTTGGGGGGGACACTGCCGGATGTAGAGAGCGATGCGGATGCAACATGGTTTTTTGCGCCGACGGATACCCCTGACCCCTTGAATGTGCAACTCATTGAGAGGCCAGAGCAACTGCAATGGCTGATCGCCCAGTTAGAAACCTGTACCGATGCGAACCATCCCGTGGCTTGGGACACGGAAACCACGGCCTTGAACCCCCGCGATGCTGCCTTGGTGGGCTTGGGCTGCTGTTGGGGCGCAGCGCCTGATCAGGTGGCCTATCTACCGTTGGGGCACAAAGAGGGGCAGAACCTACCCCTACCAGAGACCCTCGCCGCTTTGCGACCGATTCTTGAGGGCGATCGCTACCCCAAAGTCTTGCAAAATGCCAAGTTTGACCGCTTGGTGCTGCGGTTTCAGGGGATTCAATTACAGGGTGTCGTATTTGACACGATGCTGGCGAGCTATGTGATTAATCCCGAAGCCAGTCACAACCTCAAGGATCTGTGTCAACGCTATCTGCCCCTTCAAGCCCAAACCTACCGTAGTCTGGTGGGCAAAGATCAAACCCTTGCGGATCTCCCCCCTGCGGTGGTAGCGCAATACTGTGGCCTCGATGTCTATACCACCTATCTTCTCAAGGACAAACTAGAGGCCGACTTGCCCCCCCGCCTGCGCCAACTCCTCCTAGAGGTGGAATTGCCCCTCGAACCCATTCTGGCGGAAATGGAAGCTACGGGGATTCGCATTGACAGTGACTATTTGCGGCAACTCTCCCAAGAACTCGAACAGCAACTGGCAGCACTGCAACAACAAGCATGGGATGCCGTGGGACAACCCTTTAACTTGGCCTCCCCCAAGCAACTGAGTGAACTGCTCTTTGGCATTTTGGGGTTAGATACGAAAAAGACCCATAAAACAAAACTGGGCTACTCCACCGATGCCGCAACCCTCGAAAAACTGCGGGGAGATCATCCTGTGATTGAACTCATTTTGAACCATCGCACCCTCGCCAAGCTCAAATCCACCTATGTGGATGTGTTGCCAACCTTGGTGCGTCCGGACACAGGCCGTGTACATACGGAATTCAACCAAGCGGTGACCGCTACGGGGCGCCTTTCCTCCTCTAATCCCAATCTGCAAAATATCCCCATTCGCACCGAGTTTAGTCGGCAAATTCGCCGCGCCTTTATTCCCGAGCCGGGCTGGTTGCTGGTGGCAGCGGACTATTCCCAAATTGAGTTGCGCATCCTTGCTCATCTGAGTCAAGAGCCGGCCCTGCTAGAGGCCTACCAAAAAGGGGAGGATGTCCATCATCTCACAGCTCAGTTTCTCTTAGAAAAAACCGACATTAGTTCCAGCGAGCGACGCTTGGGCAAAATTATTAACTTTGGCGTCATTTACGGGATGGGAGCACAGCGGTTTGCCCGTGAGGCCGGGGTGAGTGTGGCCGATGCTAAGGTGTTTATTCAGCGGTTTTACGATCGCTATCCACGCGTCTTTGACTATTTGCGGCAAATGGAACGGCTTGCCCTCAGCCAAGGCTATGTGGAAACCATTTTGGGACGGCGGCGCTATTTTGAATTTCAGAGTTCTGAACTGCAAGCCCTGCGGCGCAAGCCTTTAGAGGCGCTAGCCGATGTCGATCCCAGTAAACTAAAAATGAGCAATTACGAGCGGGGACTATTGCGGGCGGCAGCCAATGCCCCGATTCAAGGTTCCAGTGCCGATATTATTAAGTGTGCGATGGTGAAACTGGCTCCCCTACTTTCCCCTGAAGAAGTCCGCCTGCTGCTCCAAGTCCACGATGAATTGGTGTTGGAGATGACCCCTGAGGCGTGGGAACAACTGCAAACTACGATTCCCGAGGTCATGAGTACAGCAGTACCCCTGAGTGTGCCCCTTGCGGTGGACATTTACGCGGCGGCCAACTGGCTGGAGGCCAACTAGGTTTGTTGATGCGGCAGCAACGCCACTGGCAAGTTTATTTCTGGCAAATTCTCCTCTGCCTTGTTTTGGGGGCGATCGCCCTCTCCTTGCCGGCCAACGCCCAAACGATTCGCCCCTACATTGACCGTGCCATGGATCAAATCAGTGAATTCTATCTTGACAATGGGATGCACTTCATTGTCATGGAGCAACACCAAGCCCCGATAGTGTCATTTCTCACCTACGTGGATGTGGGGGGCGTTGATGAACCGGAAGGCCAGACCGGTGTGGCGCACTATCTGGAACACTTGGCCTTTAAGGGCACCCGCCGCATTGGGACGACGGATTATGCCGCTGAAAAAGAAAAACTTGCCCAACTGGATCGCCTCTTTGAGCAACTGCAAGCCACGACGGATGAGCGGCAACGTCAGGCATTGATTACAGAATTTGCCGCTGTGCAGCAGGCTGCCGATCGCTATGTGATTCGCAATCAATATGGCCAAATTGTCCAGCAGGCCGGGGGCGTGGGTCTCAATGCAACCACATCTGCCGATGCCACCCGTTACTTCTACAGTTTTCCCGCCAACAAATTGGAACTGTGGATGTCCCTAGAGTCGGAACGCTTTTTGGAACCCGTCTTTCGCGACTTCTATCAAGAAAAGGAAGTCATCCTTGAGGAGCGGCGGCTACGCACTGAAAATTCCCCCACTGGCCAACTCTTTGAGGCCTTTTTGGCCACCAGCTTTCGTCAGCATCCCTACCGCCGACCCGTCATTGGCTACCGTGAGGATATTCAAAACCTGCGCCGCGCCGATGTGGAACGGTTTTTTCGCCAGTATTACACACCTGACAAAATGACCATGGTGCTTGTCGGAGATGTTGATCCCCAGAAGGTGAAGGAATTGGCCAAGGTTTATTTTAGTCGCTATCCCAAGGGCACGGGCAAAACCACAGCCATTCCCCCCGAACCGCCGCAAACGGAACCTCGGCAGATTACCCTCGAATTGGCCAGTCAACCCCTCTATATTGAAGCCTATCCCTGTCCACCTTTGAGGGATCCCGCGTACCTCACCTATGAAATTTTGACACGTCTCCTCAGTGGCGGTCGCACCTCCCGTCTCTACCGTTCCCTTGTCCTAGAGCAAAAATTAGCCCTCAACGTGCAAGCCTACGTGGGGTTTCCCGGTAATAAATACCCCAATCGCTTTCTCATCTACGGGGCACCAGCACCGGGTCAAACGACGGCTGCCCTTGCGGCAGGTATTGCCCAAGAACTCAAGGCACTGCAAACAACACCCGTGACGGCGGCAGAGCTGGATCGGGTAAAAGCGCAACTGCGGATGGAACTGCTGCAAAACCTAATGTCGAATGAGGGGATGGCCAAACTCTTGGCGGAGTATGCTGTAAAAGGCGGCGGCTGGCAGCAACTCTTTGCCCGTTTAGAGGCCATTAATGACATTACCCCTGCGGACATTCAGCGGGTGGCTCAATCCCTGCAACCCCAGCAGCGGACAGTGGCGCAAATTCAAACCCGTTCATGAAGACCCTTTGGATGGAATGGTTGGGGGCGATCGCCTTCTATACCTGTTTGCCCATTCCCCCTAACTGCCCCATGCAATTGGCGGGAGCTGCCAAGTGGTGTCCTTGGGTCGGGCTATTGCTGGCCGTACTCCTTTGGGGAACCCACCAGTTGCTGGCATTTTTGCACGTTCCCCCCCTCGTGGCCAGTGTCTTGGTTGTGGCACTTTGGCTAGGATTAACTGGGGGATTGCACTTGGATGGTGCCATGGACACGGCCGATGGTTTAGCCGTCAGGGATCAACAACGGCGCCTTGAGGTGATGGCGGACAGCCGCACGGGTGCCTTTGGCGTCATGGCAGGACTCGTCATTTTGCTCTTAAAAGTAGCGGCCTTGAGCAGTTTAGAGAGGGGTCAGGTCTTGGTGTGGGTATTGGTGATCGGGCGCCTTGCTCAGGTGTGGGCGATCGCCCGCTATCCCTATTTGAAACCCCAAGGCACGGGTCAGATCCATAAAGCCAGTTGTGCCTTTCCCCGCGATTTTTGGCCGAGTGGTTTACTGGTGCTATTACTCAGCTTCCTGCTACCGCTTCCCTTCGGACAATTGCTTTTTGGTTTGCTCCTCATCCCCTTGATCCCGGCATGGTTTCAGTGGCAGTTGGGCGGTCACACGGGGGATACCTATGGTGCGGTTGTTGAGTGGACAGAAGCCTTGATGTTGGTTGCCTTCACGGTGGAATCGACCAGTTGATCCGGCAGCGCCACGGCCACGGTGATGATCCCCAAGACCTTGTAGCCAGCCCCCCGTAATACTGCGGCTGCAGTTCGTGCCGTTGTCCCCGTGGTATAAATGTCATCGCACAAAAGGAGCCAGCGCCGTCGCTGCAGCCCCTGCCCTAGGCGAAAGGCATTCTCAAGATTGGCTTGGCGTTCTGTGAGTGAAAGCTGAAACATGGACTGGGTTGCTCTTTGGCGGATTAGTCCCACTGGGGCAAGGGGTAGCTCAAGGGCACGGCAAAACCCCTCAGCAATGAGCGCTGCTTGATTAAAGCCGCGGCTCTGCAATTTATGGCGATGGAGGGGAATAGGCACAATCTGCAACGGGAGGCGTTGGGCGATCTTCGCTTCCAACCAACTCAGGGCTAACCATTGGCCAAAGAGGGTACCTAGTTCGGGGTGATTGTTGTATTTCATGGTGGCGATCGCCCGCTTGAGGTCTTGCTGATAATACCCCCAGGGAAAAAGGGGGAGACTGCCCCGCCAGTAGCGTTGGCGTTGGCGCACTTCCCATGACCTCAGCCGCCGTTCACAATCCCTACAGATCGTTTGGGGACTGGCTCGACCACAACAGGGACAGGGCTGCTGAAATAGGAAGGAGGCTAGCGATCGCCACACCAGCACACCCCCTAGGTGCTAACAGTAGGCACTAATATCTTCATGGCACTCATCCGCCAAATAGCAGAGGGCACGGTAGCGCAACAGCATGAGCTCCTCGTAAAGGGGATTGAGGTGGCACAAAGGCGGAATGTGAATATGCCATTTTGCAACCACAATATCGCGTTCAAAGGGACACTGGGCGGGGATCAAGCGGCATAGACGATGCGCTAGCTGGCGATCGTGCACTTCTAGATGCTCTAGCCACTGCCGGACAGGCCACAAAATTGTGCGGAGCATGCGTTGCCCCAACGTCAAAATTGTCATCAACTCAACACCTCAACTCAATCATTGAAGTTGGCAGCGAAAGCTCCCCTTCCTCAACTGTTTAAGAAGGCAATTTCAGTTACTTAAAACCCTTTCTTGAGAAGGGGAAATGTGTCGCTGCATTCGATGGGAAAAAAGTCGTTGCGATTCTGATTTAACAGCTCTTAGCGAGGGGCGAAATCCCAGAAAAATCTCAATGAAAATCGCATCACGATAGACAATCTCCTTGTTTCACAGGGATTTAGTAGTAATGGATACATTATTGAATTTAATGATGACTCTGTACCCATCCCTATTTTAGTGACTCCTGTTGAAGTTGACGATGGGGTTTTCCGAAAAGTTGCCCCTAAGCAACCGTTTTCTTCTCTATCAGTTGTCTGTATAGGGTCGCGCAACTGCCCCCAAGACTTTGGCAGTGCCCTTGCCATTTGCTAGCAGAGACCCCTGCGGCTTGCGAGGGGGTAATTATTTTATTCCTTAAAAAGAGAAAAGAACTGAGTAGCGCGCCTCCCCCTTCTAAGGTAATCTGCAATTAGAGTTTGGCATTGGGGAGCACTGGCATGTTCAAGAACATATTGATTCCAACCGATCTCCATGATGGTCTCCCCAAACTGACCCACTACCTTGAGGCACTGCAAACAGCGGGTGCTCGCAGGTTGATCTTCTTCCATGCCCGCCCCATTGACGAGGATGGCGATAAGCCTCGGCTGCGGGAAAAAAAGCTGCAACAGGCACGCGAATTACTCAAAATCGACGCCGCAAAAGTTCCAGCGGATCTTAAAGCAGAAGTGATCATCGAAAACCGCCGCCCCGCCGATGCCATTCTGGACACCGTTGAAAAACATCAAATTGACTTGGTGCTGGCCAGCCGTCCCATTCGCAATCTCTTGGACGAGAAGCTCTTCGGCAGTACAACCATTGAGGTGCTGCAACGGATTAAAGTGCCAGTGATGATTATGCGCCCGCAACTGTTGTGGGTGATGACAACCGCAGAACTGAATCTCCGCTGTCAAAATCTCTTTCGCCACCTACTAGTGCCCTACGACCACAGCCCCTCTGCCCAACACCTTGTTCAAAAACTGCGGGAAGGCGTGCAAAAGCGCGATCAAACGAGCATTGCTGCACTGACCTTCTGCTGGATTATCAGCGATGCCGGCAAAGGGGAACTGGGAGTTGGCGAGCAACGTCCGAAGGCTGAAAAAATTCTTGCCGAGCTAAAGCAAGAATTCACTGGCTATGGCCTGAGCATTGAAACCGAGATTCGCTTTGGTAGTCCGGTGGTCGAAGCACAATTGGCAGCCCACGATCGCGACATCTATGGGATTGCCGTTTCCTCTGGTTCCGTCGGTAAAATTTGGGAATTATCAATCCCTAGCTTTGCCGGGGAGATCATTCGTCGTTGCGTCTTTCCCGTGATCTATTTCCCGCCCGCTGGTCGCTCATTAAAATAAAGATGGGGCAGCAGAACTACCCCAAAGGCATTTCAATTAGGCACTAAAAGTAAAACTTAGCTAATCGTCACTTGGCGGGGTTCCTCAGGCGCGGCGGCCTTTGCTGCTTTTTGCTCCATCATTTCTGAGCGGGCTTCGGCAACCAAGTCTTGGAAAGACTCACTGGCTTCAGCGACAGCCGTCTGTGCCTTTTCATAGGCTTCAAACGCCCACATCAAGCCTGATTTTGCCGCATTGCGAGCTTGCTCTGCCAAGTTGTGACCGGTCATTGAGTCAACGGCACCCACAACGGGGGCAACAGCAACAGCACCCACCCCAAGGGCAAGCACGGTAAGTGGTTCTAAACCAAGTAACAGGGCTTCAAACTCCATTCTGCGGCATCCTCCAAAGGAAAAGCAATGATGAGCACATCGCACCCATGATAGCAAAGGTGCAGGGAGGGCAACGTCCCCACTGGCTTAATCGCTCCACTGAGATTCTTATGCAGGGCTGAGCCAAAAGATTAGCAGAGCTTGAGGGCAGTACTGGGAACCTCATCCCAAGAGGCCACCGTACGCAGACGCACTTGCCAACCGGCGGCTTTTTGTTCTGTTGTTAAGTTTTTCTCAAAAGACTGCACACACTCCCTCGCCTGAGCTTCATCACGACAGGCAATACAGGCATAAAGCAGGCCAGAGGGATCAATTTGCTCGCTTACCCAAATCCTCATCGCTCACTCCTTGGCGCAGTTTGCCGATTTCACAGAACTATCTCCAGCCTAGGCGAAATACACCGAGACCGTCAGCCCTTCTTAACAGCACTTTAACAACTCAGCCAATGCTGCCAGCAATTGCGCAATGTGCTCAGGGGTGTGATCGGCTCTTAGGGTGATGCGCAGCCGACTAAAGGGCACGGTCGGTGGCCGTACCGCCGCCACCCAACATCCAGCCTCTTGTAATTTCTGACCCCATTGGAGAACAGTGGCTGGATCGGGAGCAGGCAAGCAAAAGATGGGGGTCGGTAGCGGACGGGGCAAAACGGGGCAACCCAATTCTTGCAGTCCTTCTTCGAGTTGTTGAATGCGCTCCTCAAGGGCTTGGCGTAGGGAAGGCTCTGTTTGTAGTTGCTCAAGGGCAGCAAGGGCAGCAGCAGTGTCCGCTGGTGAAAGTCCAGTGCTATAGATCCATGTGCTGGCACGGTGTTGCAGATAGGAGATCAGAGCTTGGGAGCCAGCAATGTATCCCCCTAAACTGCCAAGGGCTTTGCTGAGGGTACCCATTTGAATGACGGTCGGACTCGATTGCCCCAAGGCGACTAAGGTACCGGCACCGTTGGTTCCCAAGACCCCTGTGCCGTGGGCATCGTCCACTAGCACCATGGCTGTGTAGGTCTCGGCTAGCGCCAATATCTCCTCTAGGGGGGCGACATCCCCATCCATACTGAAGACACCATCCGTGAGGATCAGACAACGGCGGTATTGGCAGCGATGGGTTTCTAGGAGTTGGACAAGGGCAGCGACAGCGTTGTGGGGGTATTCATAGAACGTCGCATGACTGAGACGGGCACCTTTTTTGAGACAAGCATGGTTGTAGGCATCCCCAAGCACCAAGTCCCGTTGATCCACAAGGGCAGCAATGGTACCGAGATTGGCGGCAGTACCCGAACTAAAGACTAAGGCAGCCTCTGTGCCTTTCCACTGGGCGATCGCCCGCTCTAGTTGTTCATGAAGACAACGTTGACCACTCAGAAGGCGAGACCCGGTCGCCCCAGTACCCCATTCGTCAATCGCCTTAATGGCGGCTGCTTTCACCTGCGGATGGTTGGCCAGACCCAAGTAGTCATTGCTGCAAAAGTTAATCAATGGGCGGGGCGGCTCGCCAACACTCACCACTGCCCCCGGTGCGCTACTGAGAAGGGGTTGGCGATACCAATGGGCACGGTGCAGGGCATCTAGGGCAGGTTCTAGCCACGCAAAGGGATCGCTCATTTGAGAGAGAATATTTTAGGAAGACTGGACAAAGTCTAAACCAATACGTGGCGGGGCGATCGCGGGGGACGGGAATGGGGTTTATTGCCATTCTGCTGGTAGCGCCCATTCAATGGCTCAAGGTGCAGTCGATAACCGACATTGCGCACGGTTTGAATTAGGCGCGGCTGCTGCGGATCCACTTCGATTTTCTTACGCAAAGATAAGATATGCGTATCCACGGTGCGAGGGTTGTCAATGCTCTCTGGCCAAGCTCGCCGCAGCAATTCCTGACGACTCAAAGGTGTGCCCCCCATTTGCGTCAGAACATAGAGTAGGCTAAATTCCTGCGGTGTCAAATCCACTGGCACATTGCGTACCACCACTCGCCGCTGCACTAAATCGACTTGTAACTCACCCAAGTTCAGGACACTGGGTAAACAGGGGCGTGCTCGCCGTGCCAAGGCCTCGACTCGGGCAAGAAATTCCTGCATCCCAAAGGGTTTGGCCAAGTAATCATCGGCACCCGCCCGCAGCGCCGTCACCACATCCGCTTCATCCTCATGGCCAGAAAGAACTAAAATCAAAACAGTGTTTTGGTAGTGAAGCCAGCGGCATAATTCCAAACCATTGCCCTCATTCAAGTCCAGATCGAGAACAACCAAATCGGGATGTCGCAGTTGAAATACTTCCTGCCCCTGTTGACAACCACTGGCAAGATGAACGATGTGCCCCACTTGCTGTAGGTGCCAGCCAAGGAGGGAACGCAGGTGGGGGTTACTTTCAATAATTTCAACGTGCATCAACATCAATACATCCCCACAACAACGGCGGAGTACAGGAAAAAGAGATTTCTTCTACATGTCTGGGAGAAGGTGCAACAGAGTGGCAATGTCTGGATGAATTGGATGCTAATTTAGCAAATTTAATCCCAATGATTTCGTAACGACTAATACTTTAGGGTTTTTTCTTGTTCCTGTAATAGAAAATTCTTACTCTGGCTCTAGTGACAAAATGAAGTGGGGTTTCTAAACAAGCGGTATGGCAGTGCCCATTCTCAACCTTTTAGCGGCTGATGGTTCACGACAGCAAATTCAACTGGGGCGCGATCGCCTGCTTATCGGTACCGACCCCCAAAGCCAAGTGATTCTCGTCGGTGAGGGGATTTCCCGCCACCATGCCTTGATTATTCCCACGGAGACGGGTTATCAAGTGGCGGATCTCGGGAGCGCCAGCGGCACTTTTTTGAATGGTACGAAGCTGCGGCCACGCACCCCTGTGGCGCTGAAGGCGGGCGATCGCCTACAAATCGGTGAGTTTGAAGCCATTTTTGATCCAGATGGCATAGCAACAACGGAACTGCCGGGCACGGTGGTGATGGGGGCTGCCAGTACGCCGATCTTGCAGGTGGCGACGCCCCAGTGGTTGCAGGAGTTTCCGCTGCTGAAGGAGGAACTGGTTCTCGGTCGGGATCCGAAGGCGGACATCACCATTGACCATCCCTTTGTGTCCTTTCACCATGCCAAACTGGTGCGATCGGGAGAGCATTACAAAATTATTGACTTGGGCAGCAAAAATGGTCTCCACTGGCGCGGAAAAACGATTAGCGAACATGCCTTGGCACCGGGGGATGTGATCCATGTGGGGGAATTCCTGCGGCTGACCTACTTGTTGATGCCCGCCACGGAGGTTGTGGAGCAAACGCGCCCCCTCCAACTGCGCGATCGCCAGCAGATTCGGATTGGCCGTGACCCCAGTAACGATATGGTGCTGGATCATCCGGTCGTCTCGCGATTTCATGCCCGCCTCTACCTTCAGGAAGGACAGTGGTACATTGTCGATCTCGACTCTGCCAACGGCACCTTCATCAATAACCAGCGCCTTGAACCCCGCAAACCTATGCCTTTACCCACGGGGGCCTTGGTGCGCATTGGCCCCTATAGCTCGCTGTTTACCCCCGATGAAACCATTGTTCCCCACAACGACAGTGGCAATCTGCGCCTCGATGCCATCCACCTCAGCAAAACCACCGCCAAGGGGGCAAAGCTGCTGCAAGATATTTCCCTTTCAATTTTGCCCCGCGAGTTTGTCGCGATTGTTGGCGGCAGTGGTGCCGGTAAATCAACGCTCCTCGATGCCCTCAACGGCTTTCGTCCTGCTACGGCGGGTACGGTACTCGTCAACGGCTATGATCTGTACCGCTACTTTGGCACCTATCGCACCCAGATTGGCTATGTGCCTCAGGATGACATTATCCACAGTGAGCTAACGGTGGCTCAGGCCTTGGACTATGCGGCACGACTGCGCTTACCTGCTGATTTTAGCGATCAAGAGCGACAGGAACAGGTGAACCGCGTCCTTGCGGAATTGGAGTTAACATCTCGCCGCAATGTACTGGTGAAACAACTGAGTGGCGGTCAGCGCAAACGAGTGTCGATTGGTGTGGAATTGCTCACCCGCCCCAGTTTATTTTTCTTGGATGAGGCCACTTCTGGCTTGGATCCGGGCACGGAAACCCAGATGATGCGGCTGTTGCGGCAGTTGGCAGATCAGGGGCGAACAATTTTACTGATTACCCATGCCACTAAAAATGTGATGCTCTGCGATTTGGTGGTGTTTTTAGCACGGGGCGGCCACCTTGCCTATTTTGGGCCACCGGATCAAGCCCTCAACTATTTTGATGTCCAAGATTTTGATGAAATTTACCTCAAGATTGAGAGCGAACCTAATCCAGCCGTATGGCAGCAGCGCTATCGCCAGTCTCATCTGTATCAAACCTATGTGGTGGAGCGGCAGCGTCCCCTCAACGTGGATACGGGGGCAACCCGACAAGTCCAACCCCAACGCCAAAAAGCAACGATTCCCCAAGTGGCACCGTGGCGGCAGTGGTGGATTCTCACCCAGCGAAACTTGGCCATTTTGCGACAGGATCGGGCGGCACTCATTCTCATGCTCTCCCTCGCGCCGATTTTGGGAGCCTTGGATTTTGTCCTCTGGAAGCCAACGATTCTCGATCCGGATCAGGGGGATGCGGGGCAGGCATTTACGATGGCCTTTGTTACTGTGCTGATTGCGGTGATGGTGGGCAGCCTAGCGACAATGCGGGAAATTGTTAAGGAACTGGAGATCTATCGCCGGGAGCGGATGGTGGGGTTGGGGCTGTGGCCCTATATTTTCTCCAAGCTTGGCCCAGCAGTGGTGCTGGCACTGTACCAAGCAGCGGTTTTTTTGGCGGTGAAGTTTTTGGCGATCGATCTGAGCCTCGGTATTGGGGCGATCGCTGGCTTGTATCTAACGCTGTTTCTGGCCACCTTTGGTGGCATGGTGATGGGGTTATTGGTCTCTGCCCTCTCGCCGACGCAAACCGTGGCTCCCTTGTTAACGATTCTCTTTTTGGTACCCCAGATTACCTTTGCTGGAGCAATTATTCCTCTGAAGGATCTAGGGGGCGTGGGCAATTTGATCAGCGATGTCACCCTGACCCGCTGGAGTTATGCCAATGTGGTGTCCCTGTTCGGCTTTGGTCAGGATGTGGCGCGGGATGCCTGCTGGCAGCAATCCAAATCTGAACGGGAGAAACTCAGTCCTGAAGCCCTAGAGCAATGTCCGTGTTTTGATGATAACCTCTTTCAACGTTGCCGCTTTCCCGGCGTGCGCAAGGAGTACCACCCCGCTGTAGATGAACCCGAACCCCCACAACCTCCGGAACCGGGTGATCCACCGCCACTGCCCAATTCGGTCTTAGAGTTTGATCAGGCCTATCGCGATCGCGTCGAGGAATACAATCAACGGGTCAAAGACTATCAGGCGGCCATGGAGCGCTGGCAAGACCAATTTGCCCTCTGGAAAGAGCAGCGGGGGCGGGCGATCGCCAGCGGTGAAGCTCTTATTGATCGCTTTTGGAGTCTTCAGGGGCACACGTTCAACGCCAATGTCACCGTCAATAACCTGCGCTTAGGGGGCATTATTGCCCTCATGCTGGGACTAGTGGGGGTTTTTCAAAAACGCAAGGATGTGCTTTAGGCTGCTAAGTGGGCAAAGGCTCGGCTCACTGCCCCTAAGGCCATATCAATCTCGGCAGCACTGACAATGAGAGGAGGGACAAAGCGCACCACCTGCGGCCCCGCGGGCACCAGCAATAGCCCCTCAGCAAGGGCAGCTTTGACGACTTCAGCAGCGGTGAGGGGGGTGTCGGGTTGCAGTTCCAGACCGTTGATCAGTCCCCAGCCGCGCACCTCAGCAATGAGCTGGGGATAGGTTGCTGCTAGTTCGCGTAGTCCTGTCCGCAGTTGCTGCCCGCGATCGCGCACATTTTCGAGGAGATTCTCTTTTTCAAGGGTTTCACAAACCGTGAGCGCTGCTGCCGTGGCCAAGGGGTTACCGCCAAAGGTACTGGCATGATCCCCCGGCTGAAAGACAGCACAAAACTCCTTGGCAATCATGGCACCAATGGGAACTCCCCCCGCTAGGCCTTTGGCCAAGGTGAAAATATCGGGTTCAACACCGAGGGTTTCATAGCCCCACAGGGAACCCGTGCGCCCCATGCCCGCTTGCACTTCATCAAAAATCAGGAGAATGCCTTTTTCGGTACAGAGTTGGCGTACCTGCTCAAAGTAGGGGCGATCGCCAGGACGGACTCCCCCTTCTCCCTGTAACGGTTCCAACAGAATAGCGGCCACTTGGGGCTGGGACTGATCTAGTTGCTCAACAAGAGTCTGCAATGCCGCAAAATCGTTGTAGGGAACATAGGCGAAGCCGGGCACCAGGGGGTCAAAGTGTTGTTGGTATTTTGGTTGACCCGTAGCAGTAATCGTGGCGAGGGTGCGTCCGTGGAAGCTAGCCTGCGCCGTAATGATGATCGGGTTGGCAATGTGGCGAACCGTATGGGCATATTTGCGCGCCAGTTTAATGGCCGCTTCGTTGGCTTCGGCACCGGAATTGCAGAAAAACACGCGATCGCCACAGGAGTGATCCACAAGCCACTGCGCTAGCGCCCCCTGTTGAGGAATGTAATAGAGATTGGAAACATGGTGCAGGGTTTGCATTTGCCGACTGACCGTCTCCACCAAGGCCGGATGGGCATGACCCAAGGTACAGGTGGCAATCCCCGCCACAAAGTCCAGATAGCTGCGGCCTTGATCATCCCAAACGCGGCAGCCTTCACCGCGCAGCAGCGCAATGGGAAAACGACCATAGGTGGTCATCACCACTTGGTCAAAGGCATCGGTACTGAAGGACGTTGGGGGAGCAGCAACCATTGACTCTGGACTCAAAGCAAAAACTTCCTGCTATCTTAGCATCTCCCTCTCGCTGTGGCAGGGGAGTTACGGGTCGCTCTAGAATTAGTGCTTATTGACCCCCAAGGATTGCTTCGGTACACTACACCTAGTATTCCGCCATTGAGTCCTGCCCCTATGGTGCAAAATCCTCCCCGTCCTCAAACTAGCTTCCCCGCTACGGCTCCCACCGCCTATCCCGTGTTTTACCGCACCTACAGCCGCCAAAATGAAGCGGGTGAGCGGGAGAGTTGGCAACAGGTGTGCGATCGCACCCTGCAAGGACTACAGGAAGTGGGGCACCTCACTGCAGCAGAAGTTGCCCTTCTCCGGGAAATGCAGCAGGCGCTAAAGGCGTTGCCCTCTGGGCGCTGGCTGTGGGTCGGAGGAACGGATTGGGTGCGCCAGCCCGAGAACTTTTCCGGTGCCTACAACTGCACCAGCACCAATGTCGTGGATTGGGATTCCTTTGGCCTGATGATGGATCTGGCCATGCAGGGCTGTGGCACAGGGGCGATCCTAGAGCAGAAATACATCTCCCAGTTGCCGCCGATTTGCAATCGCCTTGAGGTGACTGTCATTGGTCAAATTGGTCAAACCCCCAAGGAAGCGCGTCAAGAGCAAACAACTGTAATACTCACGGGGCAGACCTGTCACATCAAAGTGGGGGATAGCCGCCAAGGGTGGGTGAAGTCCTACCAAACGCTGCTTGAACTCGCCAGCAACCCTCAACTCGGTGGTTTAGTTCAGGTGACGATTGACATTAGTGATGTGCGTCCCACCGGTGAGCGGCTCAAGGGGTTTGGGGGAGTTGCCAATCCAGTAAAGCTGCCAGACCTCTACCATCGCTGCGCGGCACTGTTGAATGCGGCGGTGGGTCGCCAGTTGACCTCTGTGGAGTGTTGTCTGCTGATTGATGAGGCAGCCGTTGTGGTTGTTGCTGGCAATGTGAGGCGTTGTTTGCCTGAGGATGCTTTGGTACACACAAGCAAGGGACTGATCCCGATCAAAGACATCCAAGTGGGGGACTGGGTGCAAACGCCCTTAGGGTTTCGGCAAGTAACCCAGAAATTTGACCAAGGCTACCAAGAGGCTTATGAAGTAATAACCAATGGTCCTTTGCTGCGAGCTACCCTAAACCATCGGATTGCAACTCTTGCGGATGTTTCAGGGGGAATTCACTGGAAATTTGTCAATGCCTTAAACCCGGGCGATCGCCTGCTTCACAATACTCAAGTTTTACCCGGCACAGTTACTCATTTGCCATCAGACTTGACTGATTCTCGACCACGCGGTAGTCATACTTCTCAAGCAATCACTATTCCAGAACTGACGGCTGATGTTGCTTGGTTAATTGGCTTTACCCACGGGGATGGTTATGTTAGCTTGGGACGCAACAAGTACAACAAACCCTTTGGTAGCATTTGTTGGGTTTACAACAGTTTAGATTCCAAGCTTGCTCAGCAGATTCATACTAAAATCAACTGTGCTCTTACTCTCTTCGGTGTACAAGCCAGACAAGAGTGTGTTGAAGGTGAGAATACCTTGCGATCGCGAGTAACCTCTATTCATCTTGCAGAATACTTTCACCGCTATATTAAGCAACCTAAACAACCGTTAGAAGTCCCTAGCTTTATCTTGCAGGGAACGGTTGAGGTGCGTTGCGCTTACTTAGCAGGTCTAGTGGATAGTGACGGTTCTGCCTGTGGGCGGCCACCTTACCTATTAACGACTGTATATCCTAAATTTGCTCGTCAAGTTAGCGCTCTTTTATCTAGTTTGGGAATTGCTACTCGAATCGGTGTCACACTCCCCCAAAAAGAGCATTGGCAACTCAAATATCACCTTAAACTACCGGCTTTTAAGGCTCGCTACAACAGTCTCATTGCACCGTATTCCTTGAAAGGCCAAATTCATCAAGGACAGGAAGCCGATGGCTTTACAATTCCTGCAACTATGATGCGGGAAACCTATACCTATAGCCAAATGCAGGAAATGGGTTTTGAAGGTTCCCGAAGCGTGGATACCAATTACAAGAGGTATATTGCTGAAGCTGAAGTTAGTCTTGATATTCCCGTAACAGTAAAGGAACTAGGCAGCTATGACTATGTTCAGACCTATGATATTGAGGTCGAAGATGCCCACTGTTTTTACTGTGATGGTTATCTGATGCACAACAGCGCTGGTATGCGTCAGGGGGCAAGTGAGGATGAGGCTTTTGCCCAAGCTAAACAAAATCTCTGGCAACAGGATGAGCAAGGCAATTGGCGAATTGATCCGAAGCGGGATGCGCTGCGGATGGCCAACCACACCCGTGTCTTTCACACCAAGCCCAGCCTCGAAGAATGTATCAATGCCGTGCGCAGTCAGTTCTATTCAGGAGAAGGTGCCATTCAATGGGCCGGGGAGGCGATCGCCCGCGCCAATGCCGATCTTTTGACTACAGCGGATCTCAAGCAGGCCTTCCTCCGTGCCTATGAAAATCAACAGGGGGAGGCGTTTTTGCGGCAACTGTTGCCCACTATCGATCAGCGGGAGCTGGCTCACCGCTTGGGTCGTTATGGCCTCAATCCCTGTGTTACAAGCGATACGTGGGTACTCACAGAAGTAGGGCCGCGCCAAGTCAAAGATTTGATCGGCCAACAGCACGGCACCTATGTCAATGGCGAATTGTTTAGTACCACCGCCGCTGGCTTTTTCCTGAGTGGTATCCAGCCAGTTCTCAAACTTACCACCCGTGAAGGCTATACCCTACGGCTCACCGCGAACCATCGTTTGCTGAAAGTGACCGCCCAAACCCCGAAAAGACAATACACGGAATGGGTAGAAGCAGGTCAATTGCACGCGGGCGATCGCCTTCTTTTGCACAATCACCGTGATCTAACCCCTTGGGGTGGTAAGGGAACTTGGGAAGAAGGCCGTTACGCCGCTCAAGCCCTTTATCAAGTTGCCATAGGAAGCGCTGCTGTGCAAACCCAAGCAGCAGGCTGTTTCACAGGGATTGAACACCGCCAAAACGACTGGATAGCTGTACTCCCCCATAGCTTAGAAAAGAACTTTCGCCTAATCACGATCGAAGAAGGCAGCTATGCATTCTACTGCGGGTTCCTCCGAGAGATTTTCGTTACGACTCAGTTAACATCAATACCACGGCTGCATGTCACACTGGGGGATCGACAACTAGCCTCACTTATTCAGCGCATGCTACTGCGTTTGGGAATCGTTTCGGTGGTTGCAGAATCATCCCTAGTTATCCAAGGGGATAATCTCACAACGCTGGCTCGGGTTCTGGAATTGGGGGCGATCGCCCATAATGACTCCTTACCTCCCGAACGCTTTACAGTTGTCGTTGAGTCAATTACTCCCGATGGCATTGAGCCAGTGTATGACTGTACCGTGCCCGGCCCGAATTGCTTTGATGCCAATGGCTTTGTTGCTCACAATTGCGGTGAAATTATTGGTGCTGATTTCCACTGCAACCTTGCGGAAATCCACCTGAATCAAATTGATCCAGCGGATACGATCACACAGGAAAAAGCCTTCAAGGCTGGTGCGGTCTCAGTGGCAGCGCTGTTGAACCATCGCTTTGTTGTCGATCGCTATCAATACTCCCGCGCGATTGATCCCATTGTTGGCGTCAGTTTTACGGGGCTATTTGACTTCTGTGTTCATGCCTTTGGTGTGCCTTGGCTGGAATGGTGGGCCGCAGGACGACCGGATACCCCCCAAGGGCGCGAATTCAAAGCCCAAGAGGCAGCCTTCCTACAACACTGGCGGCAAATTGTCCATGAGACCGTCTGGGAGTATTGCGATCGCCACGGCCTCAAGCGCCCCAATCGCTGTACCACCGTCCAACCCTCCGGTACCAAATCCCTGTTGACGGGTGCCTCTCCCGGCTGGCATCCCCCCAAAGCCCAACGCTTTATTCGACGGATTACCTTCCGCAAGGGCGACCCCGTGGCCATGGCCTGCTATGACTTTGGCTACAATATCATTCCCTCCCAGTCCGATAAGGATGAGACAGGGAAACTTCTTGATGATCCCTTTGATCCACGGTGTACCGAGTGGCTAGTGGAAATTCCCGTTGCCGTCTCTTGGGCAGATCTGCCGGGGGCAGACACGATTGATATTAGCCAGTTTTCGGCCTTGGCGCAGTTTGACTTCTATATGCAGGTGCAGCAGCACTACACCACCCACAACACCAGTGCCACCATTGAGCTACGGGAACCTGAAGTCGAACCCCTTGCCACGGCAATTTACACGGCGATTCAGCAGGATCAAGGGTATATCTCTGCGGCGCTCTTGGCACGCTTTGATGCCCATGAAACATTCCCGCGTCTGCCCTTTGAACCCATTAGCAAAGAACGGTACGAGCAAGAAGTCGCTGCGGTTGCTCGGCGCAAGCGGATCCATGATTTCCATGCAGCCCTTTCCCGCTATACCCAGCCCGTGATGGAAGCAGGGCCTGCCGGCTGTGACTCCGACAAGTGTCTCACATCCTAGGACAGCTGGGGGGATGCCCCCCTGATTGAGTTCGGGTTTAGTATTTAGGCAACTTTGTAAACCAATTCTTTTTGGCGCGATCGAGTTGGCCTTGAACCATTCCAGAGACCATACTGAAGTCTGCCCCAGAAATATCGGCACTGGTAAAGTTGGCTCCTGAGATCGAGGCATCCTGCAATTTTGCTCCCTTCAAATTTGCCCGCTCAAAGTTGGCTTGCACCAGATAGGCACCGCAGAGATTGGCATCACTCAGGTTGGCCCCCTGAAGATTGGCTTCCCGCAAGACCACATTGGTGAGGATACAACCCTTCAAATCAGCATTGGTAAAATTGGCATTGGCAAAATTGGCACCGGAGAGATCGGCATTGCGCAATACCACATTGGAGAGATCGACATCCACAAAATCCCGTTCTCCCCGCTTATAGGCCGTTAGCACTTGGGCAGCCGTCATCCGTACGGTGACTTTGGGGCGCAGATGCTGACCCGAGCCTACCCCCACAACTGGCGGCCCACCCCATGGAGATCCTGTCATCCGCGATTGGCGCAACCGAGCTGCTGCAGCATTTTGACGCACAGAAGAGGCATAACTAGAGGACTGAGCTGATCCACGGGGTCGGCCTTGGCTGGGAGGGGCTGCAAGGGCATTACTGAGGTCATCATCCTCTGCTGTAACGGTAGGGGCAGCCAGCGCAGGTGTTTCTTGGCAATCAAGGAGCTGGAGATCGGCTAGGACATCGATCGCGCTTTGGTAACGGTTTTTAACGCTATCCTCCAGCATTTTGTCGAGGAGAGCGGCAAACTCAGGGGAGATATTTTTGACGTACCGCTTCCAATGCCATTCCCCCGTGTGCGGATCTCGCTCAATCTCTTTGGGTGATTTACCAGTGAGGAGATAAACACAGGTGACACCCAGAGCGTAAATATCGCTGGCATAGATGGGACGCATGGCCATTTGCTCCGGCGGCGCATACATGGGCGTTCCCACGGCAAAGCTGGTAAATGTGGATAGCTCTGGGGCATTTTCCACCATCGCCTGGGTGACTTTGTCTTTGACTGCACCAAAGTCAATGAGCACTAGCTTGTTGTCAATATCACGGCGGATCAAGTTGGCAGGCTTAATGTCACGGTGGATCACACCATTTTTGTGTAGGTAATCAAGGATGGGCAGCACTTCCTGCAAAACCTGCTTCACCTCTTCTTCGCTTTTGGGGCCAAAGCGTTTGACCTCCTGTTGCAGGGTGAGGCCACCCACATATTCTTGGATGAGATAGAACTCATTTTCATTTTCAAAGTAGCCAAGCAGACGCGGCAGTTGGGGGTGATTGCCAACTTTGCCGAGGGTGGTCGCTTCCCGCAAAAAGAGTTCCCGCGCCATAGCCAAGATATGGGGGGCGGTGGCGGCTGGCCGTAATTGTTTAATCACACAACTGGGATTGCCGGGCAACTTTGTATCAATCGCCAAGAAGGTCGTGCCAAACCCCCCTCGCCCCAGCACTTTAATGGCTTTGTATTGATCGTTGAGCAACAATTTGCTGCCACAGGATTGGCAAACCTCTAAATCATCGGGGTTTTCTGGCTTGACACAGTTTGGGTTTAGGCAGTAACTCATAGGCAGCCAAGGGGACGAACAGCACAGTTAGCAGGGAGGAAAAGGTGACCTATTTTGCAGTTAGCGCTTGCAGGAACCATTGCATTTAGGTCGATCCCATACTCATAGAATTATCTTGCGCTTTAGAATGAGTAACTCATCTTTACAATACTCTTTTTGCTTTGCCTGACCCCATCCGTAAAACTACGGAAGTTTTTTCAAAAACTTTACACTTCCTTCTACAGATTTATATGAACTTGAAATCCGTAAGGCAGATTTCAGCCTCTCTTAGGGTGTTTTGGGGGCTTTGACGATCCTCCGTTCTTGTGAAAAGAACCTTAGTTATGATACAAGGGTAGCACTTCATCATCCCTGCTGTGGCTTTGGCTATGACCCCGCTTGTGACAACTGATGCTAAAGATTCGCTGTGCGATCGCCAGCAGGTTTTGGCGTGGTTGACGGAGAATGTGCCGGCACCCCGACTCCAACATATCCTGCGGGTAGAAACAATGGCGGCGGAGCTGGCTCTCCACCATGGCTTGGATGTGGATCGGGCGGCGTGGGCGGGGTTATTACACGATTTGGCAAAGTACTTTCCGCCGGAGCGGCTATTGAGCATGGCACGGGAGGCGGGGCTGCCAATTACGGAGGTGGATGAGGCGGATCCCCACCTGCTTCACGCGGATGTGAGTGCCCTTGTGGCGCGACAGCAATTTGGCATTACCGATGAACAGGTCTTAGCAGCCGTCGCCAACCATACCTTGGGTCAACCGGGAATGGATGCCTTGAGTTGTGTTGTGTTTCTCGCGGATAGCTTGGAGCCGGGGCGAGGCCAGACAGTGGAGCTAGAGGAATTGCGCAAGGTGGCTCACCAAAATTTACAGGAGGCAGTGTGGCGGGTGTGCGATCGCACGCTGTTGTGGTTGGTTGACCAGCACCGCTTAATTCACCCCCGCATGATCCTCACCCGCAACTGGGCAATGCAGGTGGCACCAGCAAAACCGAAAAAGAGCGAAAAGAAAGGCGCCGCCAAGGTTTAGAGGCCTTGCTACCCTAGAAAACAGGTTTGATCTCGGAGTTGCGTTATGACCACCGCTTCAGCAAGGGCTGTTCCCGGTATTTTCTCAGGTGAATTCATTCAGGAAACGCTCGCTTTGACCCGTCGCCTATTTATCCAACTGCAACGGCGCCCTTCAACACTGGTGGCGGGGGTGGTACAACCCTTGATTTGGCTGATCCTCTTTGGGGCTCTCTTCCAGAATGTGCCGCAGGGGTTGTTTGGCGAGAGTTCCAACTATGGCCAGTTTCTCTGCGCCGGCATTATTGTGTTTACCGCCTTTAGTGGTGCCCTCAATGCGGGGCTGCCGGTGATGTTTGACCGTGAGTTTGGCTTTTTGAATCGGCTGTTGGTGGCGCCATTGGCTTCGCGGTTTTCAATTGTGTTGGCCTCGGCTTTGTTCATCACAACCCTGAGTTTGATTCAGGTGGTGGCGATCGCCAGCCTAGGGGTGCTGCTAGGAACGGGGCTACCGAATTTAGCGGGCATTGGAGTTGTCTTGGCCACCGTACTAATCTTGGTTTTTGGTGTGACAGCCTTGAGTCTGGGACTCACCTTTGCCTTGCCCGGTCACATTGAACTGTTGGCGGTGATTTTTGTGATCAACCTGCCGTTACTCTTTGCCAGTACTGCCTTGGTGCCCCTGTCGTTTATGCCGCGCTGGTTGCAGTGGATTGCCAGCCTCAACCCCCTCAGTTTGGCGATTGAACCGATTCGCTATGTCTATTTACATCCTGACTGGCAGTTTAGTGATGTGGTCATGGTGGCGCCTTGGGGATCCCTAAGCTTGGGAGCAGCGCTGCTGATTCTTTTGGCGGTTGCCGTGGGGATGAGCCTACTCATTCAACCCCTGTTGCGGCGGCGCTTGGCCTAGACCACCCGCAGCGTGAAGCCTTGGGTACACCACTCCCGCACATCCAAGCAAAACTCATTCCCTTCCGGTTCACTGCTGAGATCCCCTAGCAGACCGAGAACCAAGGCAAGACTATCCTCACCAGAAATTAGCAATGGCTCTGAATGGCTAGGGTGGCTACTCAGTTGACTAAAACGAGTCAGGGGGCGGTGGCTGCTGATGATAAAAACCTTCAGCCATTGGCAAGGGCGATTCAGCGTCCACGTATAAAGGGGAATATTCAAGCCCGGCGCAACCGCCAACTGCCACGACTGTGTTTGCAGCGGCAGGAGGAGAATGCCCTGACTGCTATCCCATGCAAAGGCGACAATGTTGAGGGGGCGATCGCCATAGTTGTAGAGGCTCCAGCGGCAAGTATCCCCCTTGGCCAAGGTGAGGGGCGTGTCTAAGTTCGTGGCTGGCAGCTTGGTGCTCAGGACATCTGGCAGGGGATTGGGGCTGCGGGGTGGGGATTGGCGGCTTAAGAGTTTTGCCATTGGCGATAGTTGCTCAAGGGTTGTACACACGGCCACCTGACTAGAGGTGGGGTTCAAGGTCAGTGTCAGCCATTTTTGAGCCAGCAGGGCATTCAGCAGGGGGTTCAAGCGGCGGATGCCGGCTTTAGCAGCTTCATTGGTACCACTACAACTGTGTTGAAGCAATGTTCCCACCGGCCATTCCAATCCATAGCTACCCCCTGTGGCACTTCTAGTGAGAACCACATCTGGCAGCGACTCACTGCCGTTGAGCACAGCAACGTTCTCTTCGTTGGTCAGGGCATTGATGGCATCTACGCGCTCAATTTTGCTCAGCTTGGGGTCTAGTGCCACTTGTACCTGCAGATTTTTCCCTAGGCGCCGTTGTTGCTCATAGAGGCGATCGCCCACTTGCAGGGGCTGACCACTTACCCCCTGAGCCATGATGCCATTAAAACTAACCATGTCAACGACCGTGGCACCGTCAGCAGTGCTCCAACGACTGTGGGGATGACAATGGGCTAATAGCCAAGGACTGAGGCCGCCACACCAAACCTGAAGGGCGCGATCGTGACCGGTACTTTGCACCACACCGTCAAAGCCGTGGGATAGGGGGACATTCCCCGGCAAGCTATCGCTGACGAGATGAATTTCTGCCCCGGTTTGCCAGCGCAGTTCATCGGCGGTGTACATCAGGCTCGTCGCCAAAGGGCGATCGCCCCCCAAAGCCGCTAGATAATGGCTCAAACTAGCAGTAAAGAGTCCCATAGGAACGCCATTCAGGTGCGTTTCTACCCCCAAATCGGCCCAAAGCAGATGATCCTTGGGAACTCGGCCTGCGCCACGGCTCTCTACAGGCTGCAACGGCACAAATCGCCAGCGCAACATCTCCCCCTCAATGGGTGGCGGGCTAAAGCGGGTGTCGAGCCATACCTGTACCCCTTTGGTACGCAGTAATTCAGCAAGCGGTAAGATGCCCTCACCTGCTGCTGTGGCATCGGCGAAAACCAGTGCTGGTTGTTGCTGCCAAAGCGTGCCGTAGCCACTAAAGTAAACTAACAGGGGCTGACCCGCGTGCTCCAGCACCCCTAGGGTTTCTTGAACCGCATCGAGGGTTGCCGCCTGTTCCGTCAGTAGCGTAATGTCACTGTCCGCTAGCCCCCAGCCATCTAGCAATAGGTTTTTCACTAGCTCAACATCCGTTAGACAACCGCCTAAAGGGGGCACACCCACTAACTGGGGATAGTGGTTAATGCCAATCAGGAGTGCTCGCCACGGACGAAGAGAGTCTGCCAAGGAGCCGCCTGCCGTTTGCCAAACCCACGGCATCAGTGTCAGTGCCGCAGCACCGTACAAAAAAGAACGACGGCTTAACCTCATGCCTTACCTCCCAACAGGCCCATCCTCAGATTCGAGCACAGGCACGACAACACTTATGAATTAGGACTAGTTCTATTCTCAAAGGTTGTGGACGCAATTCAGCGCACAGCGAGCATAAAACGTCAATTTTTCCTAGGGGTCTTCCCCCCGCACAATGAAGCAGACGCGCTGGCCAATGGTTACCGCATGATCACCAATGCGCTCTAGGTTGCGAATCAGCAGCAGGAGGATTAAGCGCAATTCCACTGGTTCTTGCGGATCCAAAGGGGTGCAGAGTCGCTCATAAAGACGTTGATAGTCGGCATCGACGGCATCATCGCAATTGGCAAGGGCTAGCCCCACCTCAGGATCCAAATTGGCAATGGCGGATAGGGCTTCCGATAGTAACAGTTGCGATCGCTGGAACATCAAGCGGATGTCCTCAAGGTAGGGTGGGGGTGGATAGCGCAGCAGCGTTTGACCCGCACGGCCAATTTCAAGGGCATAATCGCCGATCCGCTCTAGATCGCGGCAGAGGTGCGAGAGCATGACCAAAAATCGGAGATCCTCGGCCACAGGAGCTTGCAATGTCAGCAGGGCGATCGCCTCACGATTGAGTTCTTGGGCGCTGCGGTCAATGTCCCGCTCCCTTTGGATCAACTGCTCGACACTGAGGAGATGTCGCTCAATCAAGACACCATAGGCCAACTGACAGGCACTTTCCACCAGTGTTCCCAGTCGCAGCAAGTCACTGCGCAGACGTTGTAATTGCCGTTCAAAATGGGTGGCCACGGCCTCAGACCAGCTCTTTGTAACATTATAGCTATTTCGAAAGAGAGTGAGATATTTTCAAGAGGGATAGGCTATACTCAAAGCGTCATGAATGTTACTCAAGAATATGAGCTATAGCTTGGACTAACGAGAGCGGGTTGTCTCCTACATCCAGCAAGGTGGCAAAATCAGTGAAGCGACTCAAATTTTTCAGGTGAGCCGCGCCACCATCCATCGCTGGCTGAAGCGAGAGAACTTAGCGCCCACGGTTGTCCCCCGTCGTCCTTGGAAACTGGATTGGGCGGCCTTAGCAGCCGATGTTGCTGCCCATCCCGATGACCGTTTAATCGACCGTGCCCAGCGATTTGGCGTCCAAGTTTCCACCATTAGTTACGCCCTCAACCGGATGGGCATCACTCGAAAGAAAAACAGATACGCTACCAAGAAGGGTGTGAGGCAGAGCGGCAAGCGTATCAACAACAGCTCGACACATGGGTAGAGAGCCATGGGGAGGAAACGGTAGTCTATATCGATGAGACGGGGTTTGACTCTGGGGTGGAGTGTGAGTATGGGTGGTCAGCGCGAGGCGAACGAATTGATGGAGAGCGAGCGGGGAAGCGTCAGAAAAGAGAGAGTTTAGTCGCAGGACGGTATAGACACCAGAAAGACTTCATCGCCCCAATGCTGTTTTGCGGATACTTGAATGCGGTAGGGTTTATGAGCTGGCTGAGTCAGTACTGTTTGCCGGCATTAAAGAGACCGTCGTTGTTGATGATGGATAATGCACCGATTCATCCGAAAGGGGTGATTCAGGCAGTGGTGAAAGCGGCGGGTCACGAGGTGTTATTTTTACCGAAATACTCTCCTGATTTGAATGTGATTGAGCACGACTTCAGTGCGTTGAAGCGAGCGCGGATGTATGCAGGGTCAAACAGTTCGATTGATGAAGTGATTCGCAAGTATTGTGCTGGATGATGTCTCATTCTTGATTGGAATAGCTATATCTGTCCACTGGTGCATCAATGGAGCCGACAATGTGTCTTTTCATCCGCCTAAAGTCATTAAAGAGGGATATTCCTAATAGGCGCGACCTAAGGGGGGTGTCCAAGGGGTCTCCGGTGTTGTGACTACCGACAGGAGGCTGCCAATGCCTTCAATTTCGACGCGCACGCGATCGCCCACCTGTAATGCACCAATTCCTGCGGGTGTCCCCGTCAATACCACATCCCCCGGCAGCAGTGTCATCACATAGCTAATGAAACTCACCAACTTGGCGGGTGAGAAAACCATTTGATCAATCGTTGCTGATTGGACGGGTTGCGCGGCCTCATTAATAAAGGTTTGCAACCGCGCATCGCTAGGAACCTCTCGCACAATCCAAGGTCCTAGGGGGCAAAAGGTGTCAAACCCCTTGGCCCGCGTCCATTGCTGCTCCCGCTGCTGCAGATCCCGAGCCGTGACATCGTTGGCGATCGTGTAACCCCAAATATGCTCAAGAGCTTCATTTTCAGGGCAGGCACGGGTACGACGACCAATGACCACCGCCAATTCCCCCTCATAGTCCACCCGCTTTACTTGGGGCGGATACCAAATGGGACAGCCGGGGGCTTGAACCGTTGTCGGTGGTTTTAGAAAAATTAATGGCTCAGGGGGCACGCTATCGCCCATTTCGGCAGCGTGCTTCACATAGTTGCGTCCGACAGCAACAATTTTTGAGGGGGAGCAGGGAGCCAAGAGTTGATAGCTATCGGGACTGAGGACTTGGTTCGTGGGTTGGCCGTGGAGCCACGGTGCCGCATCCCAAATCATCACTTCGCGGTTGAGTTGCAGTGTGCCGTAATGAATCTGTCCCCCCGTGGTCTGTACCCGCACAAACCGTTCCACCATAGTGAATTAGTCCCCTTTTTTCCTTGCCAAGAATGGCAAACTGCGGTGCTAAAATTATAAAGCCTTGCTTTTTGCATCCGTCAAAAGGCCATTTGTCCAAAGGGAGTTGACCTCAATGATTACACGGAACTACGAAACGCTCTATATTGTTCGTCCTGATGTGGGCGAAGAACAACTGGAACAAACCATTAGCCAATTTCGCACTTTTTTAGAAGAACAGGGTGCGACAAAGCTTAAGGTGCAAAATCGGGGCAAGCGTCGGTTTGCCTACCCGATCAAGAAACTGCGGGAGGGCTACTACATTCTGATGACCTATACCGCTGCTGGGACGGCGATCGCCCCCCTAGAACGCGCTATGCGCCTCAATGAAAACATCCTCCGCTTCATGACGATTGTCCTTGAAGAAGAGGCCGACACCGAAGATGCCGAAGACGACAATCCTGTTCTTGCCCGTGCTTAGGACAGTACACTGATCCAAATTCACTTGAAAGGGGGGCATCATGGCACCATCTCCCGGTTCTTGGAAGTGCGATGGCGTACCTAAAAACGGTAAATCCTACCCCAATGCCAGCGGTGCCCACCCCCCCTATGAAAACTTTGGCCCCGACTGTGACATCTGTGGACTACCCCGTGAGGCCATGAATCCTGCCAGTGGTAATAGTGCTGCTGGGGCTGGAAAGTGGAAACTACCGCTAGTTGCTGCTGCCCTTGGGGTGGTTCTATTACTCGCGGGTGGTATTGGTTTCCTTGGCTATCGAATCTTTATTGCCAACCGCAACGGCACTACGCCACTGCCGATAGGAGGGACAACCAGTGGCAACCACTTGGTGAGCAAAACCACTGCCCGCAACACAGCCTATATTAGCCAAGGGGAGCGCATCCTGATCAGTGAACCCAATCCGCAGCGAGCAGCCCTGAAGCAAGAAGCCGCCCTTGCCTTTGATCAGGGAGATTGGGCACAGGCGATCGCCAAGTATCAAGAACTCGTCACCCTCGATCCCAATGATCCAGAGGCGCGCATTTATCTTAACAATGCCCGTGCTCGCCAAGCCGGCAACCCGATGACGATGGCCACCGTTGTTCCCATTGGTACTAGCCCCGATACTGCCAAGGAAATTCTGCGGGGGGTCGCTCAGTACCAAGAGCGCTTTAATGCCAGTGGCTCCAGTCGTGCCCTTGAAGTCGCCATTGTCAATGAAAACAGCCCCAATGGTGTGACCAGTTTGGCCGAAGATTTGATCAACAGTTCAATCCAAGGGGTACTAGGTCATGGCACCGACGCCAATAGTCGTGCCGCTCTACAGGTTTATGAGCAAGCGGGGATTGCGGCCCTTTCTCCCCTGACCACGAATGTCATCCCCCAAGACAACGGCACGGTTCAAGTGCAAACCCTATCTTTGAGTGAAAAGGGGCAACAACTCCTCAATACCTACCTTGACAATGCCGCCAATACCCTCGCCCAAGCCGCTGCGAAAAAAGTCCCTAATGCCAAAGTGGCTGTTCTCTACAACAGCGATAGTCCCTACAGTGATGAACTGAAAACTAAATTAGTCGCTGCTCTGCCTCGGTTTGGTGCGCAAGTGGTGCAACAGATGGATGTGGCCGCCCCCGGCTTTAATGCCAATACAGCAATGACCACAGCACAGCAAGCGGGAGCCAATGTGGTCATTTTGGCCATGAGTCGCGCCCGGGTGAATGATGCCGTTGCTCTTGCTATTGCCAATCAAACCCAAACTACCCCCCTGCAGTTGTTTGGTAGTGATCAACTCTACAGCCCTGATTTACTGATCAAGGGGGATAGTGCCATCAATGGCATGATTCTAGCAGTGCCTTGGAGTACTAACCCCAATGATCCCTTTGCGCAGCAGGCCGCACAAGCGTGGCGGGGGCAAATTAGTTGGCGCACCACAACCGCCTACGATGCAACTCAAGCCCTTGCCCAAGCGATGGTTCAAGGGGGCGATCGCGCCAGCACCCAACAACTGCTCCGCCAAGGGGTACAAATTCAGGGGCAAACCGCCAGTGGTACCTTTGATCGAGTTCCTCTGGTGCAAGCAGCACCGGGACCCAATGGCCCTAAAGGCTCCAACTACCAGTTCAACCCCCTCGGTAGCCTCTAAACCATCAAAATTGGGGCAACTAGTGCTAAGCTATTGCCGATTGGTGTTTTAGGAATCTCCATGACTGCAAAAATTGGCATTATTGGCGGTAGTGGTCTCTACAAGATGGAGGCCCTCACCGATGTCGAAGAGGTACGTCTGACTACGCCCTTTGGTGATCCTTCCGATGCCTTTATTTGCGGCAAGATTGCTGGGGTTCCAGTCGTCTTTTTGGCACGTCATGGCCGCGATCACCATCTACTGCCGACGGAGATTCCCTTTCGTGCCAACATCTATGGCTTCAAATCCCTTGGGGTCGAGTACCTGCTTTCTGCGTCTGCGGTGGGTTCCCTACAGGAACAGGTGAAACCCCTTGATATAGTGGTGCCCGATCAGTTTATTGACCGTACCCGTAACCGCATTTCCACCTTCTTTGGTGAGGGTATTGTGGCGCACATTGGCTTTGCCGATCCGGTGTGTCCTGCCCTTGCTGCTGTTCTTGCTGATGCGATCGCCGATCTCAACCTGCCCGATGTCACCCTGCACCGCCAAGGTACCTATGTGTGTATGGAAGGGCCTGCCTTCTCGACACTTGCGGAGTCGAATCTCTACCGCTCTTGGGGCGGAACGGTGATTGGTATGACCAACCTACCAGAGGCCAAATTAGCTCGTGAAGCGGAGATTGCCTATGCAACGCTGGCGCTCGTTACCGATTACGACTGCTGGCACCCCGAGCATGACTCAGTCACAGTGGAGATGATTATTGACAACTTACAGCGCAATGTCAAAAATGCCCAAGCGATTATCTGTGAAACCGTCAAACGCCTCCATGCCAATCCACCAGCCTCTAAAGCCCACCGTGCCTTAAAGAATGCCATTCTCACTCCCCTTGACAAGGTACCCGCAGCCACCAAGGAGAAACTGCATCTGCTCTTGGCTAAGTATCTCTAGGTCATAGACTCTGCTGTATTCTGATCACCCTCAAAGCTGATCTGCTCACACAGTTGCGGATAGGTGGTCTTGGGACTGAGGCAGCGACAGCGGTTGAGGGCCGCGGCAAGGGCTTCAATTTTAATCGGTTTACTGATGTAGTCATCCATCCCCGCCGCAAAGCAGCGTTCGCGATCGCCAGCTAGGGCATTTGCCGTCATGGCAATAATCCAAGGACGCTGGCTGGGAGGCCATTGGGCACAGATGCGTTCGGTGGTCTCGAGGCCATCCATCTTTGGCATTTGCACATCCATGAGCACCACATCGTAGGGGCGCTGTTGCAGTGCTTCAAGCACCTCGAGGCCATTGGCCGCCACATCAGCGCGGTACCCCATCCGCTTGAGAATATGCAACGCCACCTTCTGGTTCACCGCATTATCCTCGGCAAGCAAGATGCGTAGGGGAAAACGGCTACCCAAGTTCAGATCAATACCGGTTCTTGTCAGTGCTGGTTGGGTCGCTGACTCACTGCTGAGTACTCTAATCAGCGTTTGCCGGAGGGTGAGGGGGCGAATCGGTTTGGGAATATGCGTTGTAATCAGCTCTTTGCGACTGGTGGTTTCCAGCCAACTCAGGGGAGTGAGCAGGACAATGGGTTGTTGGTTGCAAGAGGCCTGTGATTGCAAGCGTTCTGCCAACTGCAGCCCCGACATTTGCGGCATATTCAAATCAATGACTGCCACATCCCACTGGGGCGGTGCTTCTAGCACCAGTTGCGGATCTCCATATCCGACGGGAACCATTCCCCAGTTTTGCAGCAATGTACAGAGATTATCGCGGCTGGCGGCATTGTCGTCCACTACAAGAACCCGCTTGTCTGCCAAAGCAGCATGGATTGTCGGCGGCACATAGGGTTTTTGTCCTTCAGCGAGGATCGTAAATGTAAATGTGGTGCCCTGCCCCTCGACACTTTCAACGGACATATTGCCGCCCATCAACTCACAGAGGCGTTTGCTGATCACAAGGCCTAGGCCGGTACCGCCATACTCGCGCGTCGTCGAGGCATCCACTTGACTAAAGGGCTTGAAGAGCCGATCCAAGCGATCGCTGGGAATGCCAATGCCCGTATCCTGAACTTGAAATTGGAGAAAATCCTTGCCCTCGTGCTTGACCGCGCTCACATGGACGAGCACTTGACCTTGGTGGGTAAACTTAATCCCATTGCCTACTAAGTTAACGAGAATTTGCCGCAGCCGGGTCACGTCCCCTTTAACTTGGGCAGGGGTTTCGGGGGTACAGGTGTAAAGTAACTCTAACTCCTTCTCCTCGGCTTTGCTGGCCAATAGGCTCAGGACATCCTCCACGCACTCACGCACATCAAAGGGCTGCTGCTCTAGCACCAGTTTGCCCGATTCAATTTTCGAGAAGTCAAGAATGTCGTTAATAATTGTCAGGAGTGCCTCGCCGGCTTGGTGTAGAGTTTGCAAAAAATCCCGCTGCTGCTCATTGAGGGGCGTATCCAAGAGCAAATTCGTAAAGCCCAAAACCGCATTCATGGGGGTGCGGATCTCATGGCTCATGGTGGCCAAAAACTCACTCTTGGCTCGGTTGGCCAGTTCTGCTTGCAGGCGGGCTTGTTCGAGTTCGTGGTTTTGCTGAGCCAATAATTGGCGCTGCTGCTGTTCATGGCGCAGGAGTTCCGCTTGGGCGATCGCAATCCCCACTTGCGCGGCCACTGCTTCCAGAAGTTCAATCTCATCGGGAGTCCACTGCCGCTGGCGATCGCACTGATGCAGGCCAATAACGCCATTGGGTACGCCTTTATAGGAGGTGCGAATAGCCAGCATTGACTTGATTTGAAGTTGATGACACAGCTCAATGGCATTGCCCAGTAGGGGGTCTTGAGTCACATCGTGGGAAACAACAGCGGCATCACTCCTGAGAACCTCCAAGGCGTGGGGGTTGTTTTCCACGGGCACACTGACCCCCCTCATTGAGGGGTAGCCCGGTTGCAGGTATTCAGCCACATCGGGAATACGCGGCGGTGGCCCCGGCTCGTAGCGGTGAATTAAACAGCGACTGACCCCAAAGGCCTGCCCAATTTGGGTGACGGTTGTTTCAAACACCGTTTCCGTATCGAGGCTCTGGCGAACCTGTTCAGTAATTTGATTCAGAAGCAACGCCCGCTGCATTTGCTGTTGCAGTTGCTGACGTTGGCGGGTTTCCTGTTCAAGGAGTTGTACTTGGGCAAGGCCAATCCCCACCTGTGCCGCCACACTCTTGAGCAAACTTTTAATGGCCGCCGTCCACCGCCGCTGGCGATCGCACTGGTGCAAAATGAGTAAACCATTCGCTTGATTGCGATAGGCCGTGCGCACAATCACCGCAGATTTCACACTCAGGACTTCGCAGTACTCATGAAGTGAGGTTAGACGACTGTCTGTTGCCACATCCTCGCAGCTAAACACCTCATCAGAGGCAAAAACCGATTCCAAAAACGCTCCCCGCATCTGGCTCAAATCGAGAGGGCATTCCTTGACGGAGGACACCCCCGGCGCACAATACTCTGCCACCAATTCCATCGGCGAAGGGGCATTCTCCTGATAGACAAATAAGAGGCAACGACTGACATTGAGGGTTGCTCCCACCTGCTGCACTGCTGTACGACAGATGTGTTCCCGTTCAATTTGCTGGCGAATTTCCTCAGTAATGCGATTGAGCAGGAGCGTGCGCTTCACCTGCTGCTGTAAAAACAGTTGTGCCCGCTGCCGTTCGGTGACATCACTTTGAATGCCAATGTAGTGGGTAATTTCGCCAAACTCGTTATAAATCGGCGAGATGGCCAGTTCATTCCAGAAGGGTTGGCCGTTTTTGCGGTAGTTGCGCAGCACCACCCGGCAGGATTGGCCTTTTTTAATGGCATTACGAATGGCTTCAGCCCCCGGTTGATGGCGATCGCGCCCCTGCAAAAAGCGGCAATTTTTGCCAATCACCTCCGCTGCTCGGTATCCTGTCATCCGCTCAAAGGCGGGGTTCACATAGATAATTGGATTATCGGGTTGGCGGTAGTCGGTAATCACAATGCCATTAGTACTGGCAATGATCGCTCGCTCCCGCAGTCGCAGCTCTGCCTCAATTTGCTTCTTGTCGGTAATATCAACCGCTAACTCCAAAAAGCCAATCAGTTGCTCTTGGCTATCATGAATCGGGGTGACTGACAGAGACACAGGGAAGTGAGAGCCATCCCGCCGTACAAATGTCCACTCCTGCTCATCGGCCAAGCCCCGCCGCGCCCGAGCCACGAGAGTCTCAAACCCCGCAGGAATGGGTTCTCCCAATTGCGCACTGAGGATCTGGGCATAGCGCTCCACCTCTTGAGGATCATGGAAACGTTCTGGCGTTGCTTTACCCACCAGTTCTGAGGCAGAATATCCTAGCCATTCCTCAGCAGCTCGATTCAGCAGCGTGATAATGCCATCGGTACGGGTGGCAATGATGGCGTGATTACTACTATTGAAGACCGCCTCTTGGAGGCTGCTCATCTGCTGAATGTAGGCCAGTTGTTGCTGGGTAACCTCTAAGTGATGGCGGATTTCCAGTTCACTAATGACTTGGCGAGCAAGGGTGCGCAGGGTTTGCTGTTGAACGGGGTTTAGCTCACGCGGCTTATAGTCCACTACGCAGAGGGTACCAATGCCATAGCCATCGGGCGTCATCAAGGGCATCCCCGCATAGAAGCGGATATAGGGCGGCCCTGTAACAACGGGATTATCGGCAAAGCGGGGATCCAGCCGAGCATCCGGTACCACCACCAGTTCTGGCTGAAGGATCACATGGGCACAAAACGCAATATCCCTAGGGGTTTCACAGGCATCTAGCCCCACCTTGGACTTAAACCACTGCCGCTGGCGATCGATGAGACTAATCAAAGCAATGGGGGTTTCGCAAATGGCTGCCGCTAAATTCGTAATTTCATCAAAGATCGGTTCCGGAGGCGTATCTAAGACTCGATACTGCTCAAGGGCACGTTGCCGTTCCGGTTCATTTGCTGGCAATGGGGCAGCAGGCATAGCCCAAGTGTACCGCCTTTTTGTAGGAGCAAGTCTTTCATCATTATATGAATTGCACTGGTTCTAGAGAGGATTCCCTAGGGGATGCAGAACACAACATCTATCTTTGCAGGACTTGGAGGGCAGTCACAGAATAAAAAAAGGATGTAGCACCTACGCCTACACCCTTCATCAATCGTTTTTTCAGACGGTGGCAATCTTAGCCTGCCCAACCCTTGGCGGCTTGATCGAGCACGTAGGCAGCCACATCTTGAATTTGTTCATCGGTGAGACGACCAGCAAAAGCGGGCATGGCATTTTTGCCGTGCTGCACTTGGTAGATAATGGCATCCTCGGAGTACATGCCAAATTGCTCAAGGGCTTCTTTTTTCAGGGTTTTGTTGGCCATCACCACATTGCCACCCCCCATGTGACAGGCTGCACAGTTGCCGCTAAAGACTTTGGCACCATTGGCTAAATCTGCTGCAAAGGCCGCAGGGGTGAGGCTGACAAACAGCGCGATCGCGATCGCGCAAACACGAATGAATAGCTTTTTCAACGGAGTTCTCCTTTCATGGAATGCGTCAGGGTATGGATAAAGCCCCAAAAATCAAGGGGTGCAAGGTTCACCAAAGGTCAGTGTAGCAAAGTTCCCAACCTAGGGGACACTGTCCGGAAAGCTTTCTACGCCCCAACCGGGCGCCACGGCTGCCGCTCGCAAAATAAAGGCAGCTAAGGTCTCAAGCTGTTCCGTGGTCAACCAGTCCTCACTCACGCGGCGGCAGGAATAACTCTCTTCGCTGCCATCGTACGATCTCGGCGATCGCTGGAAGGCCACCAGACTGGTAATTGTATCCCGTGGGGGGGTGGCTCCCTTGAGATCCTTCAGGGAGAGGGAGACCAACGGATTGGGGAGTGTACTGCCGCCAACGTGGCAGTTTTTGCAGTTTTCCTCAAAGAGCCGTTTCCCACGGGTCAAGTCCACGGCTGTAAAGGTTTTGGTCTCACCGCCGTCATTGAGGGGCAGTTCCACCGTATCTGTGACCTTCAGGTATTGGATCACATAGTTATCTACCCCAGAGGCCGCCAGCGCCGTTGCCGGGGCGATCGCCCAGCCCAGCAGCAAGAACAGTAGGCCACTGCAGAGCCAGACAACAGGCCGAAGCCGAGAGTGAGGTTGGTGCATGAGTTGGGAAGATCCTTCTTGAGTTGTGACTAGTAGTAAATTTTACCGCCTCCCCATTTATCCCCAAGAATCTTGGGTTCGACGAGGATGTGACCGGCGATCGCCACCAGATCTTTTTCGTTCAAATTCCGCATTTTGGGAAAAATGTCGGCACTGCGCAGACTGGGGTGCACCTCAGCAATTTCTTGCTCACCATCGTAGGTGGTGGGGTTTTTCATATAGTCCACCAAGCTTTCGATGTTATCCCGTGGCGGTGTGGCCAAAGCCAGGGTTTCAGTGCGCAAATCCAAATTGGGGTTGGTTTTGGTGATCCCCCCCACATGGCAGGAGGCGCAAGCATACTGGAAGAGACGCTTACCCTCAAAGTATTGCTTTTCCGTCAGGGTAATGGTTTTTCCTTCACTGTTGAGGGGAACGGTCAGGACGTCAGGGGTCAGTTCAGCGGCCAGTGCTGTACCTAGGGTCAGTTGCCAGAGGCAGAGGCAAAGGGCGACCGCAAGCCAAATGGATTTTCTTAACATAGTTCTCCCAATAAGCAGGTCTTACGAGTGCGGTGATGTGTCCCGTTGATCGGTCGGTGTAGCAGAGTCCGTCAAAGCCAAAATGATTGCTTTGGCATCTTCAAGGGGCAGGCGCGTTTGCGGACTGGTATAGCGAATACCCAAGCGATCGCACAACCCACAGACGGTTTCGACCGAGACGCCGTAGTCCGCTGCCAAATCAGCGATCGCAATATCCACAAATCCCATGCTGCTACTCTCCGCTTGGGATCAACGACCAAGTATCATTATCATGCCATTGCGCGGCTTCTTTACCAAAAAGCGTCCCCTTCGCAAAGAGAAGTGCCACCACAGCGTACACTGTTGATGTGGCCGTTCAGATGGAGTTTTCAATGAAACGAGTCTTGGCGATTATCCTTGGGGGCGGTGCCGGCACACGTCTCTATCCCTTGACCAAGCGTCGAGCCAAGCCTGCGGTTCCCCTTGCTGGAAAATATCGCCTCATTGATATTCCTGTGAGCAATTGCATCAACTCCGAAATCAATAACATTTACGTCCTTACCCAATTCAACTCGGCCTCCCTCAACCGTCATATTGCTCGTACCTATACCTTCCCCGGCTTGACGGGCGGCTTTGTCGAAGTGTTAGCAGCGCAACAAACCCCAGAAAATCCCAACTGGTTTCAGGGCACTGCCGATGCGGTGCGTCAATACCTGTGGCTGTTAGCCGATTGGGACGTGGATGAATACCTGATTCTTTCAGGAGATCACCTCTACCGCATGGACTATCGCCTTTTTGTGCAGCGCCATCGCGAAACGGGCGCCGATATTACCCTCTCCGTCTTGCCCGTCGATGAAAAAGCCGCCTCTGGCTTTGGCTTGATTAAGGTAGATGGCACAGGGCGAGTTATTGAATTCCGCGAAAAACCCAGCGGTGATGCCCTACGGGATATGCGCGTGGACACAACCCGCTATGGCCTTAGTGCCGAGGAAGCCCATCGCAAACCCTACATTGCCTCAATGGGGATTTATGTCTTTAAGCGGCAAGTGCTGATTGATCTGCTGCAACAGATGGCCGATGCCACGGACTTTGGCAAGGAAATCATTCCCGCTGCGACCCGTTCTCATCTTGTCCAAACCTACGTCTTTAATGGCTACTGGGAAGATATTGGCACGATTGGATCCTTCTACGAGGCTAACCTTGCCCTCACCCAACAACCCCAACCACCCTTTAGCTTCTACGACGAAAACGCCCCCATCTACACCCGTCCCCGCTATTTACCCCCCAGTAAGATTCTCAGTTGCACGATCACCGAGTCAATCATTAGCGAGGGCTGCATTCTTAAGGAATGCCAAGTTCACCATTCCGTTTTGGGGGTGAGATCGCGCGTAGAATCCGGTTGTGTCATTGATCATTCCCTGCTGATGGGCGCCGACTACTACCAAGACTCGGCGCAGCGCAGCCAGCTCCTGTTGCAACATAAAATTCCCATCGGCATTGGTGCCAACAGTGTCATTCGCGGGGCAATTGTCGATAAAAATGCCTCCATTGGCCACGATGTCAAAATCATCAACAAAGACCATGTTGAAGAATCCAACCGTGAAGATCAAGGATTTTATATCCGCAGCGGGGTGGTGGTGATTATCAAAAATGCCATGATCCCCGATGGCACCGTTATCTAAGCCATAAGCAAATTTGAATTGGCAAGCGGGGAAAACCTGTGTAGCATATCAAAAGAACAGCCCTTTTCACAGATGGAACAGGCTTAAAACCGCGAAAGCCACTATGGGAGGAAATTGCACTCCCTTCATGTATGCCACATTTTAGAAAAGGGCTGTAAAGTAAGCGTCCAACCCTCTAGCGGAACTGCCATCTATGCCCACGATAGAGACTCGCACAGAACCCATGGTCATCAACATGGGGCCGCACCATCCCTCAATGCACGGGGTCTTGCGGTTAATGGTGACCCTTGATGGCGAAGATGTGATTGACTGCGAGCCGGTGATTGGCTACCTCCATCGCGGCATGGAGAAAATTGCTGAAAACCGCACCAACATTATGTTCATCCCCTACGTGAGTCGTTGGGACTACGCCGCCGGGATGTTTAACGAAGCGGTTACCGTCAACGCTCCCGAAAAGTTGGCTGGTATTCCTGTGCCCAAACGCGCCAGCTATATCCGCGTAATCATGCTGGAGTTGAACCGCATTGCCAATCACCTGCTGTGGTTAGGCCCCTTCTTGGCGGATGTCGGTGCCCAGACACCCTTTTTCTACATCTTCCGTGAGCGGGAATACATCTACGATCTCTTTGAAGCTGCCACAGGCATGCGCTTCATCAACAACAACTACTTCCGCATGGGGGGAGTGGCCGCCGACCTCACCTATGGCTGGGTAACCAAGTGCCGCGACTTTTGCGATTACTTCCTGCCCAAAGTGGATGAGTACGAGCGCCTGATCACCAACAACCCCATCTTTGTGCGTCGCTTACAGGGGGTGGGCAAAATTAGCCGTGAGGATGCCATCAACTGGGGGCTATCGGGGCCGATGCTCCGTGCCTCTGGGGTGAAGTGGGATCTGCGCAAGGTGGATCACTACGAGTGCTATGACGACTTTGACTGGGATGTACCTGTGGCCACAGAAGGTGATTGCCTTGCCCGCTACATTGTCCGTATTCAAGAAATGCGCGAATCGGTGAAAATCATTCGCCAAGCCTTGGATGGTTTGCCCGGTGGTCCCTACGAAAACCTCGAAGCCAAGCGGATGCTCGAGGGTGCCAAGTCGGAGTGGAATGGCTTTGACTACCAATACATCGGCAAGAAGCTGGCTCCCACCTTCAAAATTCCCAAAGGCGAACACTATGTGCGGGTTGAATCGGGGAAAGGGGAGCTAGGGATTTACCTGATTGGCGATGATAATGTTTTCCCTTGGCGCTGGAAGATTCGTCCACCGGATTTCAATAACCTGCAAGTCCTGCCCCAGTTGCTCAAGGGGATGAAAGTGGCGGATATTGTTGCTATCCTTGGCAGTATCGATGTGATTATGGGATCTGTCGATCGCTAGGAAAATGTTGAGCCACCAGCGAGGGCGCCATGGCTGTTCAATTACCGTTTTTTACCTCCACCAACTTCAGTGGCCTCTTTAATGAGCGGTTTTGGCAGAACGCGTGGCCACTGCCACCCCAAAATCAACTACAGCGGGGTGCAGTGGTTCCTGATTGGGAGCTACCCGGCGTAGGGCTAACCGTGCCCGTGCGCTTCTCAACGGTGTGGCAAGAGCAGCCGCTCCTACTGGTGTTTACTCGTATCTTTACGGAGCATCAATACTGTCCGCTGTGCTACCCCTATCTCAAGGCCTTGAATGAACACTATGAAACATTCCAAGGCAAGGGAGTAGCCGTTCTTGTGATCACCAGTACCGATGCCCAGCAAAGTCAAAAGGTCAAGGACGATATGGCCTTGAAGATGCCCCTGCTCTATGACCCCAGTTGCCAAGTCTTTCGCAAATACCGCACGGGTCAAGCCTTGGGGGCACCACTGCCCGCACAGTTTCTCATTGATCAGGAAGGTAAGCTGCGCTACAAGCATCTCTTCTCGTTTTTAGAACCCAATGCACCCCTAGAGCGCTTGTTTCAGGAAATTGATGCCCTGAGGGCAACAGTGGCGACAGCAGCTTAGGGGCGATCAAAACTCGCTAGGATAGAAGGTATCTCTTTGGGGCTGTAGCTCAGTCGGATAGAGCGAGCGCCTCCTAAGCGCTAGGTCGTGCGTTCAAATCGCACCAGTCCCGTTCTTGCCCTTAGAATAAAAAGCGAATCTTTGTAACGTCAGTGTTGCATCTGTGATAGAGCGATCGCCAGCGAATTCTCTGCTGAAGGAACTTCAAGGCACGATTGATGACCTTGATGATTATCAAAGCGCCCGCAGCTATGAAGCGGCCAAAAGTGCCCTTGAAAAACTCCTGTTCGAGTGCAAAGCGACTGGCAGCGAAAAAGCCTCCCTCGCCCGCGCGATCGCTGACCTCGAAGCAATGCTCGACAAGCTCCACTATGGTGTCGTGCAAATTGCCGTCTTTGGTATGGTGGGGCGGGGAAAGTCCTCCCTACTAAATGCGCTGCTAGGGGAACCCTACTTTGCGACTGGGCCGATTCATGGCGTCACTCAAGAAGAAGCCAGTGCCCTGTGGCAAATTTCGGAAGCTCAGCGTGGCAATCCCATCCGCCTCATTGATACACCGGGGTTAGACGAAGTCAATGGCGCCGCACGGGAGCAACTGGCACGGGAGGTAGCAGCCCAAGCGGATTTGATTCTCTTTGTCATTGCCGGGGATTTGACCCGTCTTGAGTACCAAGCCCTCAGTGAGTTGCGGCAGGCAGGCAAGCCGATGATTCTAGTGTTTAACAAAGTGGATCAGTATCCAGAGGCGGATCGCGAGGCCATCTATAACAAAATCCGCGATGAGCGCGTCAAAGAACTCCTCTCCCCCGAAGAGATTGTCATGGTAGCGGCAGCGCCCCTTGTCCCCCAAGTGAATCGCGATCGCCAAGGACGAGTACAGGTGAAAATGACCGTCGGTGCTCCCCAAGTGGAACCCCTGAAGCAAAAGATCTTGGAGGTGCTCAATCGCGAAGGGAAGGCTCTGATTGCCCTGAACTCAATGCTTTTTGCCAATAAAGTCAGTGAAGAATTAGCCCGCTACAAGCTGGAACTGCGGGATCAGGAGGCCAACCAACTGATTTGGAAAGGAGCTGTCGCCAAGGCGCTGGCGATCGCCCTCAACCCCGTCACCGTGCTCGATATGGTCAGCAGTGCCGTCATTGACTTGACCACGATTCAACTACTCTCGCGCCTCTACGGCATTGAACTCACAGAAGCAGGCGCCAGGGAGCTATTACAAACAATCGCCCTCGCCATGGGCAGCATCAGTTTAGGGGAATTTGCTGTCAACTTAGGACTCAGTTCCCTCAAGGGACTGTTGGGATTAGCTACGCCCATGAGTGGCGGCATTGCCTTTGGCCCTTACCTCTCAGTCGCCATGACCCAAGCGGGGATTGCTGGCTTTGCCTCCTATACGATGGGACAAGTAGCCAAAACCTACTTTGCCAACGGCGCAGGCTGGGGAACTGCTGGGCCGAAAACCGTAGTGCAACAAATCCTCAGCCAGTTGGATCAGCGCCATATCCTCAATCGGCTGAAGTCAGAAATTCAGGCCCAACTCTACCCTAGTTAAAATTCAGGCCTGCTTGAGCCAGACGGGCGGCGCCATAGGCGGCCTCTGTTTGAGGTGAAACGGCCACGGGAACCCCTAGGTATTGCTGGCGGAGGGCTAACCATGCGGGATTACGGGCACCGCCCCCCGCCGTCCAGACCCGTTTCAAGGGCGAGGCACCCAGACGTTGTAATTGTTGATAGCCTTGGGCTTCAATGCGGCTGAGACTTTCGAGAAGTCCCTGCAAAAAGAGGCGAGGGTCGTCGGGTCGGGGTTCTAGGCGCGGTTCAAGATGCGGATCGTTGATGGGAAAGCGCTCACCCCGCTTGAGCAGAGGATAGTAGTCCAACCCCGTGGGTTGATTGACATCTATTTGGGCGCTGAGGCGCTCTAGTTCCGCTGGGGTAAAAAACTGGGCTAAAATTGCGGCGCCACAGTTGGAGGCACCCCCGACTAGCCAGCGATCGCCTACGGCGCGCGAGCTGCGATCGCCCAAGCGATGACTGTAGATACCTGCTGCCAAATCCTCTACCCTAGAGGCACTCAAGAGCTTGAGCACAAGGGTTGACCCCAAAGATGTCACCGCCTCACCCACCTCCGAGGCACCACTCGCTAAAAAGGCGGCAATGCTATCGGTGGTACCGGCACACACCTCACACTCTAAAGACAAGCCTAAATCGGTGGCTGTGACCTTTCCCAGAACTGTACCGGGGGGAATGACCTTAGGGAGCAGGGGCTGCAAGGACGCAAGCGTGGGGTGGCTGAACCAGTCGGGGTAAGCTTCCTTTGCCGGGTCATAGCCCAACTTCAGGGCATTGTGCCAGTCGGAAATGCCCAGTTGACCATGGAGCAAAAAGGCCAGCCAATCCGCTTGGTGTACCAAAACAGCGTTGACCGTGGGGTAATGGGTCTGGAGCCACAACAGCTTAACGAGACTACTGGTGGCACTCAGGACTAGGTGATCCGTGGTTAAAATCTGCCGCAGCGTTTGAACCTGATCTTGGGCGCGATCGTCGTTGTAGAGGAGAACGGGTGAGCAGGGCTGCCCCTGAGCATCACAGAGGAAAACGGTGCTAGAGGTGGCATCAATAGCAATCCGCTGAATTTGCTGACGGATAGCGCTTGGAATATCTAAAATCAACGCCCGCAGAGTTGCCGCCCATTCTTGGGGGCGATCGGGCTGGTGCAACGGACGACGGGCAGTGGCGAGAATCTTGCCTTCAGGATCGATGGCGATCGCCCGCGCTCCCGAGGTACCAAAATCAATCCCCAGTGCGATGACCGCCATAGCGCTAGGGAGCCTTCAAAACTCAAGGAGGTCAAAAAGAGCCGTATCTAGCTCATAGCCAAACATCGCTGCCATGCCTTTAATTTTTTCAGCAGCAGGATAGCCCTGTCCCTGAAGCCATTGCCAAAGGGTAAAGACCTTGGCCATCACAAAGATATCAAGGGCTTGGGGGTTAAAGATAATGCCCTGCTGCGGATGAAATTCGTGGGGCACCAGCATTGCCCCATAGCGCACCAACTCACCTGCTGACCAATCGAGTAAATAGGGCAACCATGGGTAGCAGACATCAGCACGAATGAACCAAAGGCGCACAGCTGGCAATTCCGAAAGCTCTAGATCAGGTTCATCCGCTGGCCGAGGATAATCAATAAGAAAACGCAGCGCTTGGTGATGCTCTAAAAGCCGCCGCTCTGCAATCAGAGGAGCAAGGACTTGTTGCAGGGGAGATAAATCGAGACGATCAATCTGATCTGGCGTTAACTGGATCGCGATCGCCACGTTCTATCTCTCCCCAGCAGCCAGCGAGATTAAAGAACCTGTTGGACTTCAGCAATCTCTGGAATCGCTTCTTTTAACTTGCGCTCAATACCCATGCGCAGTGTCATCGTCGAACTGGGACAAGCACCACAGGCACCCTGTAAGCGCAGCCGTACCACCGGCCCTTCGATTTCCACCAATTCCACATTACCGCCATCGGCCATCAGGTAAGGACGGAGCTCATCAAGGACTTTTTCGACGTTTTCTTGACTGAGTTCAAGGGTTGCAGCCATTGTTAGTGTCCTTGGATCATGAATGAGATTAACAGCTTCAGTTTATCATCCCCATGGGCGATCGCCCTTTGGGAATTGCAAGGGATGGCAATGGATCTGACTCTAGGGAAATCTGCTGAACAATGTTTAGGAAGGGCAACGCTCAAGGATACAATAATAGCTTGGTGAACTGCACGGTAGGACATGATTTCCAGTAATGATTTTCGCCCCGGTGTAAGTATTGAGCTGGATGGTGCCGTCTGGCGAGTCGTCGAATTTTTGCACGTCAAACCCGGTAAAGGCTCAGCCTTTGTGCGCACAAAATTGAAGAATGTGCAAACGGGCAACGTGATTGAGCGCACCTTCCGCGCCGGCGAGACCGTTCCCCAAGCCACCCTTGAAAAACGCACCATGCAGCATACCTACAAAGATGGCGAAGACTATGTCTTTATGGACATGGAAAGCTATGAAGAGGCTCGCCTCACGCCCGCACAAATGGGCGATCGCGCCAAGTATCTCAAAGAAGGCATGGAAGTCAATATTGTCAAATGGGGTGAGCAAGTCCTTGAGGTGGAGCTACCCAACTCCGTTGTTTTAGAAGTGGTGCAAACCGATCCGGGGGTTAAAGGGGATACTGCCACTGGTGGATCGAAACCCGCCATTGTCGAAACCGGTGCCCAAGTCATGGTACCGTTATTTATCTCTGTCGGCGAGCGGATTCGCATTGATACTCGCTCAGATACGTATCTTGGCCGCGAATAGGAGTAATGGGTGTGGAGCTTGACCTCAACCAAGTACGCGAACTGCTACTAATGTTTGACCAAACCAGCGTCACCGAACTCAACCTTAAGAGTGGCGAACTGGAACTTCAACTCCGCAAGCGTGAGCAGATCAGTGGCAGCGCCCCCGTGGTTGTGGCTCCAGCTCCTGCATCAACCGTCACGCCCACCCCTGTGCCCCCTCCAGCTGTTACCCCCGATCCGGAACCAACGCCACCTCCCGCCAACCGTAAAACCGTGGATATTGTGGCGCCAATGGTAGGTACCTTTTATCGTGCCCCTGCTCCCGATGAACCCCCTTTTGTCGAAGTGGGCGATACAGTCAAAAAAGGCCAAGTGGTTTGCATCATTGAAGCCATGAAGCTGATGAATGAAATTGAAGCCGAAGTTAATGGCCAAGTGGTGGAAATTTTGGTGCAAAATGCTGAACCAATTGAGTATGGCCAAACCTTAATGCGCATTTTACCTAACTAAATCAACAGCGTTCTTTCAGCAAGGAGAGGCAGCTACTAATTGCAAAGATATGTTAAGCATTGAGGAGTTTAAGGCCAAGAATTCAATGCTTTCAAGCCTTTGCGCTCTTGCCGAGACCCTAATTGAAAAATTAGAATTTAGAAACATCTACCACCACTGCCTGACGAGGTTGGCCTGTGCAAGCAACTGGAGCATACATTCTTATTGATACCCTATGCCGTCACGGCGTTAAGCATATTTTTGGCTATCCTGGTGGCGCAATCTTACCGATTTATGATGAACTGTACCGTGCTGAGTCAAAGGGAATCATTCAGCACATTCTGGTACGCCACGAACAGGGGGCAGCCCATGCCGCTGACGGCTACGCTCGTGCCACAGGTCAAGTGGGGGTGTGTTTTGGTACTTCAGGGCCGGGGGCGACGAACTTAGTGACAGGCATTGCCACAGCCCACATGGATTCCATTCCGCTGCTGGTAATTACCGGTCAGGTGCCTCGCTCCGCCATTGGTACCGATGCCTTTCAGGAAACGGATATCTTTGGCATTACGCTGCCGATTGTCAAGCACTCCTACGTCGTGCGCGAAGCCAAGGACATGGCACGGATTGTTGCTGAAGCCATTTACATTGCCACCACCGGTCGGCCAGGGCCTGTGCTTGTGGATATTCCCAAGGATGTCGGCCTAGAAGTCTGTGAGTATGAACCGATCGAGCCGGGGCAAGTCAAGCTAAGGGGCTATCGTCCCACGATTCGCGGCAATGTCCGCCAAATTGCCCAAGCGGTTCAACTGATTCGTGAGGCCAAGCGACCCTTGCTCTATGTGGGCGGCGGTGCAATTACAGCGGGTGCTCACGAGGAGGTGCTCAGGTTAGCCGAGCTATTCCAGATTCCGGTGACAACAACCCTGATGGGCAAGGGGGCGTTTCCTGAGTCCCATCCCCTCTCCGTGGGTATGTTGGGGATGCATGGCACCGCCTATGCCAACTTTGCCGTCAGTGAGTGTGATCTATTAATTGCCGTGGGGGCGCGGTTTGACGATCGCGTCACCGGTAAGCTGGATGAATTTGCCTCCCGCGCTAAGGTGATTCACATTGACATTGATCCTGCCGAGGTGGGCAAAAACCGCGTGCCGGATGTGCCGATTGTTGGCAGCGTTAAACCGGTGCTGCAGCAACTCCTCAAGCACATTGAAGACAGTGGTGAAGCCATTGAACCCGTCACCCAAGCGTGGCTCGAGCGCATCAAGGTCTGGAAAGAGGACTATCCCCTTGTCGTGCCGCAGCCCAGTGGTGAACTCTCACCCCAAGAGGTGATTGTTGCCTTTGGCCGCCATGCGCCTGATGCCTACTACACGACTGATGTGGGTCAGCACCAGATGTGGGCAGCGCAATTCCTGAAAAATGGCCCTCGGCGTTGGATCTCCAGTGCTGGCTTGGGCACGATGGGCTTTGGCATGCCCGCAGCAATGGGGGTGAAGGTGGCACTACCCGATCAACAGGTGATCTGTATTAGTGGCGATGCCAGTTTTCAAATGAATTCCCAAGAGTTGGCCACATTGGCTCAGTACGGTATTGCTGTCAAGACGGTGATTATTAACAATTTTTGGCAGGGAATGGTGCGCCAGTGGCAGCAAGCCTTTTACGAGGAGCGTTATTCCCATTCCAATATGGCCAAGGGGATGCCCGATTTTGTGAAATTGGCGGAGGCCTACGGGGTTAAGGGGTTGCGGGTGAGCGATCGCCACGATTTGGATGCAATTGTCCAAGAGGTTTTGGCCTACGATGGCCCCGTGCTACTGGATGCCCATGTCACCCGCGATGAAAATTGCTACCCGATGGTGGCCCCCGGCAAGGCCAACTCCCAAATGCTGGGGCTGCCGGAACGGAAGGTGCTGGAAAAGGCTGCCGAATTGATCTACTGCGCCAACTGTGGGGCAAAGACAATTTCGACCCATCGCTTTTGTCCAGAGTGCGGCAGTAAGCTCTAGGGAGTTGGACAGGCTTGAGCAAACAATCGCCTTGGCAGGGGCTGGCGAAAATGGAAGCGAAGTGTATTTTGGCGGCGATCGCGCGGTTCAGGACCACGCCCCCATAACGTCTCAAAGGAGAAAAAGGACACCCCTAACCCTGATCGCAGCGCGGCTTCTACCTTAGCATCCACCAGTTCGATGGGCACAGGGTTGGTACGTAGCCCTGTAAGGACACCAACGGCGGTGGGAATTTTGGCTTGGGCGTGGAGCATCTCCGGCTGAGTCAACTGCTGTACAAAGCTGGCAAGATTGTAGCGATAGACTTGTACAATCACTTCATCGAGGAGTCCGAGGGCGACCCACTGCGGCCAATCTTGGAGAAATGTCTGGTAGGCGGTGGGCAATGTGGTCGGTGAGACGGAAAAAATGGCATTGGGAAATTCTTGTTTGACCTGCTGCCGCAACGTTTGCACAAAGGCGGTGAGTTTGTCGGCACGCCAGCGCATCCAGTCGGGATCACGGGGATTCTCGGGAACGGGGTTTTGGGTTTCCTGCTGATAGAGGGCACGGGTGTAGTCATCATAGCCAAACTCCACGGGCAGGCTGAGGTGGTCATCAAACTGTACACCATCCACTGGATACTGCCGCAGCACCTCAAGGACAATACTAGTGAGAAAGGCTTGTACCTGCGGATGAAAGGGATTGAGCCACGCCACTTCCCCGGCCGCCGTTAAGCGAGTGGTTTGACCATTGACCCCTTGGGTAAGCCAGTCTGGATGGCCAAGGGCGAGTTCTGAGGTTTCTGGCACCATGAAGCCAAATTCAAACCAAGGAATGACCAAGAGATTACGGCAGTGCGCCTGCTGGGTGAGTTCTCCGAGAATGTCGTAGTCTTGGATTCCCCGCAGGACAAAGGGTTGGATGCCCAGATTCTTGGCCGTGGCACTGGGGAAACTGACATAGCCAGAGTTCCAAACAACGGGATAGAGAGTGTTGAAGTTCAACCGCTGTAAATCATTGAGGGTTGCCTCCAACCGCGGGCGATCGCGCAGGATCGGTAAATCATTGGTTGTCAGCCAGACGCCGCGAATCAGCGTTGAGTTTTTTGCCTGTACTGGCCAAATCGTCCAACACAAACTCCAACAGAAGAGAAAAAATAACAGCCAAACGCGACGATGCAGCATAGGTTACAACGCCAGTGGACGGAGATGTCCTGACTCTAGGAGAAAAATCTGAGTACAGACTCTGCGTAAAAATGCAGGGTCATGACTGACGATGAGACCGGGGGTGGTATCCGCCTGCAAAAACTCGATCAACGTGCCACAACTTCGCTGATCCAAAAAGGCCGTGGGTTCATCATAGAGAATCAACTGGGGCTGCATGGCTAAAATGCCCGCGATCGCCACCATGCGTTGTTCGCCGCCCGACAGTTGATGGGGCATGCGATTGGCCAAGTGACTGGTTCCTGTCTTGACCAAGGCTTGGTCAACTCGCTGCTGCACTTCTGCGGTCGGACAGCCCAAGTTTTCAGGGCCAAAGGCGACATCCTCGGCCACGGTAGCCCCAATTAACTGATCCGCTGGATGTTGCAGCACGACCCCCACCGCCGGTTGAAACTGTCCAGCCACCACTGACTGTCCCAAGCAGGTGATCGTTCCCCGCTGTGGCGCAAGAACAGCCGCACAGAGCAGCAGAAGTGTGGTTTTGCCAGAACCATTGTCCCCCATGATGCCTAGGCGATCGCTCCCCTGCACCGTGAGATCAATCCCTTGGAGTAGTGAGGGGGTTGCCCCATAGCCAAAATGGAGATCCCTGATTTCCAGCAGGGCAGTCACAGTTTAGAGCGTCAGGGCTTGGGGATTGGTTTCAATCAGTTTCGCCAAATCCTGCAGGAAAGCGGCAGCATCGGCACCATAGATCACACGGTGATCACAGGTGATATTCACCTTCATCTGCCGTTTCACCCCCAGCAGGCCATCCTCGGTGGCAACCACCGTTGGACGCGACGCCCCCACCGCCATAATGGCTCCTTGACCGGGGGTGAGAATGGCGTCGAAGAAGTCAACCCCGAACATGCCTAAATTGGAGAGACTAAAGGTACCTGTGCTGTACTCCTCAGGTTGCAGTTGCTTGGCGCGCGCCCGCTCCACCAAGTCTTTCCAAGTGCGCGAGAGGCTGTAGATGTCAATTTGATCAGCGTTCTTCAACACCGGTGTAATCAGCCCACCCCCCGGCATCGCCACAGCCACAGCAATGTTAATGTCGCGGCGGTATTGAATCCCTTGCTCTGTGTAATAGGCATTCATGATCGGGTGTTTTTGCAGCGTCAGGGCGATCGCCTTGGCAAGGAGCGCCGTCATTGTCACCCCTTTTGACTTGATTTGCTGGTACAGCCGATCCAACGCATCCGTTGTAATCGTGTAGGCCACATGGAAGTCGGGAATGCCAAGGCTGGCCACCATATTCCGCACAACGGCATTTTGTAGCGTTGTCAGGGGCACCAGATCCTCTTTGGCGACGACCGGGGCAGTCGCAGGGGGGGCTGTGGGGACAGGGGGTGTCGCTACTGGTGTAACGGGAGTTGCAGGCGCACCAATCAAGGCTTCCACATCAGCGGCGGTAATCCGACCATTGGGGCCCGTTCCCTTGAGCGTCTGCAAATCAATTTTGTGTTCCTTGGCCAATTTGCGGGCACGGGGGGAAGCAATCACTCGCCCAGTAGTTGCAGCGACAGCACTGGGGGGAGAAGCCACTGCCACAGGAGCCGTTGCGGAGCCATTCGTGGTGGCCGCCGCGGTTGTCGTCGTCGGAGTCGCAGCACTCGTGCCGCTACCAAGGGACTTGGCCTTTGCCTCTGCTTCCGCAATTTCTGCTTCTGTTTCTGCCACAAGGCCAATGGTGGAACCGACGGGTGCCACTTCCCCCGCAGGCACGGTAATCACTGCCAAATAGCCGTCGTAGAAGGACTCCACATCCATATCGGCCTTGTCGGATTCTACAATCAGCACGGTTTCCCCTTTGGCCACCTTATCGCCGGGAGATTTCACCCAAGAGACAATTTTGCCTTCGGTCATGGTGGAGCTGAGGGCGGGCATGAACAGTTCACGAATCATAGAGGCTGCTATCCTTGGTTGGCAATCGAGAGGGAGTCAAATTCACTAAAAATGAAAGGTAAAAGTTAGAGCGTGCCGCGAATTTCTTCGATGACGCCATTGCGCAGGAGAATCTCCACCTGCATTTTTTGGATCAAGTTGTCTCCTTTAGTGACATAGAAGAAGTTATCCACCTGCCCTTGATCGACTTCCTGACCCATTTGGAGGCGCTGTACCTGATCGAGTTGCTGCAGAATCAGATTTTTTTGCTGCAACAGTTGCGCCTTTTGATTGTTGGCTTGCCCTTGAACCTCTTGAATGCGGGCATTGATTACGTCTGACGCTTCAGTGCTTTTGCGCAGTTCCTCAATCACCTGCTGCAATTGAAAATCTAACTGCTGAATTTGGCTATCCACTTGATTTAGTTGTGTCTGAAGCTGCCTTTGGGCATCGTCTTTCCACTCGGGAGTGACGATTGCTTTCACCATAATCTGGCGCCGCAGGAGCAGTTTAGTATCCATAGGGTCTGTCATGGAGATTACTCAAACATGGCGTTAATCATATCGCGGTAGCGATCGCTCACGACATGACGGCGAATTTTTAGGGTTTGGGTCAAAAGACCATTCTCTATCGTAAAGGGTTCGAGGACAAAGCGAAATGTGGCAATGCGATCATCTGGGCGATAGCCGGGGCGATTTTGCACTTCCCGCAGCAGTTCTTGGCGGTAGAGATCAATAATCACTTTGCTCTCCAGCGTCACCAGTTCACCCGTGCCCGCTGGTGCCGGTCGGTTCGGCAACTCTAGCCGGTACCCCTTGGCAGCCACCCACTGCTCCAGCGCTTCCAAATTAGGCACAATCAAGGCACCCAAGGCTTTTTGATCTTGACCCACCAGCATAATCTGGTCAATGTAGGCGCTGCGGACACAGGCATCCTCAATGGGCTGCGGTTCAATATTTTCGCCGTTGCTGAGAACAATCGTGTCCTTCTGCCGCCCCGTCAGCACCAAATCGCCATTGGGGGTGAGGTAGCCCAAGTCACCCGTGTCAAGCCAGCCCTCAGCATCCAGCACCTTGGCAGTGGCCTCCGGTTTGTTGTAGTAGCCGCGCATCACTTGTGGCCCTTTGGCCATCACCAGTCCTTTTTGGCCAAACTCAACGGGGGCTTTAGTTTCGGGATCCACAATCTTAATCGCGGTATCGGGAATGGGACGGCCGGCGGAGCCGCGTAGATTTGCCCAAGAGCGGCGAGCGGTCAGTACCACAGCCGTTTCTGTGAGGCCATAGCCCACTAGCACTTCTAGGTTGATGACTTCATAGAATGTGTCCAAATGGGGGGCAAGGGCACCGCCACCACTAATCACCTGTTTAATTTCACCGCCCGTGGCTTCACGAATTTTGCGATAGACACGCTTCTCCCCCAGTTCGTAGAGAGGCTTGAGGAAAAACTGGGCAAGACGCCGCTTTGTGGCCGGGGCATCGCGCAGTTGCTTTTGCACCCCTTCATAAAAGCCTTCCCAGATACGAGGTACGGCAATCAGGTAGTGGGGCTTACACCGTTTTAAGTCATTCTTGAAGTGACGGAGGTTAGTATAGGTTTGGCTACAACCACAGGCAAAGAGAAAGTATTCGGCCACCCGTTCGTAGGCATGCCAAATGGGCAAGATACTGAGAATGCGATCGCCCACCTGCGGTTGCACAATTGCCCAGAGATTGACAATTTGACTCAGTAGCCCCCCATGGGTGACCATCACGCCCTTGGGTTGACCTGTGGTACCGGAGGTGTACATCAGCGTTGCCAAGTCATCGGGGGTAATGGCGACTGCCCGCACTGTGCCATATTGTCCTTCCGTAAAGACTTGACCAAAATTCAAGAGCCGCAGGGGAAAATGCTCAAGTTCTGGGGATTCTGCACTTAAGAGCACAACAGTTTCCACCCCTGTCTCTGCTAAACCCTCTTGAAGTTTGCGCAAGGTGGCCAAGTTTTCAATCAGCAGCAGGGTTGCCCCACTATCACGGAGAATGTAGAGAAGTTCTTGGGCCTCTGCGGTACCACTGCGCACCACATTAATGGCACCGGCCATCATACTGCCTTGATCGGCAATCAGCCAGCGGGGACTATTGTCAGCAAATAAGGCCACGCGATCGCCGGCAGCGACACCCAGCGCTTGTAGGCCAGCAGCAAAGCGTTGAATGCGTTGATAGAGTTCACTGTAGGTAATGCGAGTGGCCGGCTCTTCGTAGGGCGCATCAACAGCAACCACCTCCCCATGGCGTTGCGCTAGGAGAGGCCAAATTTCCGGCAGCGACTGGAGGGTTTTGTAGGCCAAAAAGTGATCGGGTAACGAGGCATCTTGGGGGAGGCCGCCGGGGGGAGTGTAGGTGTAGGCCGCACTGGTCATTGGTTTGGCTCCAGACGCAACACCTAGATAATAAACCCTCAATGGGACACCTCATGCAGGTTTAACAATTTCAATGTGAGATCATAAGAATCGGTTACTGAGCAAGCAGTCCTATGGTGCCCTTTGTTCTTGCCTCTGCCTCGCCGGCGCGCCGCCAACTGCTGCGACAGGTTGGCATTGATCCCATTATTCAACCCAGTCACTTTGATGAATCCGTGATTCAGGCAACTACTCCCACGGAACTGGTGCGATTACTGGCACGGTGTAAGGCAGAAACAGTGGCTCAAACCTACCCACCCCCCGCCCTCATTTTGGGCTGTGATTCTGTGCTGGTTCTAGGGGGAGAAATTTATGGTAAACCAGCCTCGCCAGAGGTGGCGATCGCCCGCTGGCAACAAATGCGCAGTCAAACGGGAGAATTGCTGACAGGCCATGCCTTGATTGACTTGGCACAGGGGCGCACCTGTGTTGAGGTCGAGTCCACCCAAGTTGTTTTTGCCGATATTAGCGATGCCGAAATCGCTGCCTACGTCGCTTCTGGTGAACCCCTTGCCTGTGCTGGTTGTTTTGCCCTCGATGGCCAAGGTGGTGCCTTTGTCGAGAAAATTGTCGGGACTCCTAGTAATGTCATTGGCTTGAGCTTGCCCCTACTGCGGCAGATGCTGCTGAGCTTGGGATACACCCTTGGCGATGTGCAAAGCAAGAAATGAAAAACTGGCCTAGACAAGTCTAAATGCTTAGGGTATGCTAAGAGATTGCGAGTTAAGGAACTGTCATGAACGCCCAAGACATTATTCGCTCGATTGAAGCGGAGCAAATGAAGACTGACTTGCCCGTGATTCATGTGGGCGATCGCGTTCGGGTTGGTGTCAAAATTCAAGAAGGCGGTAAAGAGCGCGTCCAACCCTACGAAGGGGATGTGATTGCTATGCGCAACACGGGCATTAACCGCACCATTACCGTGCGCCGTGTCTTCCAAGGAGTGGGCGTTGAGCGCGTCTTTTTGCTACATTCGCCACGAATTGATAGTATAAAAGTAATCCAGCGGGGTAAAGTCCGCCGTGCCAAACTCTACTACCTGCGCAACCTCGTGGGTAAGGCCTCGCGTATCAAAGCACGGTTCGATCGCCCTCTGTAAACAGCCTTGCGTCCTTAGTTCAGTTGGTAGAACGTCGGTCTCCAAAACCGGATGTCGGGGGTTCGAGTCCTCCAGGGCGCGTTAGTTAATCTGATCTGAAGGTTTTGGTGTCTTAAAGTCCTTTGCAACAGGGATGTACTGGACTAAATGCTTGAGTATCTGGGCGACGCGGATGAGATTGCGATCGCTATCGGAAAGCAAAGTAAAGTTATGAGATAGCGCAAATTCATTGCCAATGAGTTTCACAAAAAGATAGTCATAGCCATTCGTCACCAAGCCAAAAATAGGGAGATTGCGGTCGGGACAGGCAGACATATAGGCAAGGGCTTGGGGCACAGCCCGTAAGACACTAAAGCCACTTCGTTTACCTTCAATCACGACTAGCCAGAAGTTGTCCCGAATCGTCAGCGCATCTATCCGTCCCTCTAGGCTGACTTTGCCCTCCTCACTATCAACTTCCGTTTGGATTTCTACCCATGTTTCACCGCGAATGCGATAGGGGGGGTCACACAGGCCTAATGCGTCTAGTAAGGGGGATAGCAAGATAATGTTTAGCGTTCCCTCGCTCACTTCACTTTCTTCTAAGTAGAGTAAATACCGTTGGGATAAGCGGCTTAATGCCTCTATTTCCCTATCGCTGAGCTGTGCTGTTTCCGATTGCCACTCAGGAAAAAAGTTAGGGTTGGTGGATTTAACGAGACCTAATTTGGTCTCTAAATCCCGAAAGTTGATGATTGCTCGAGCGATCGCCGTTGCAGTAGCCATTGTTAAAATTCTTAGCGAACTTGAGAAACGAGTGGTGTGCCGCGATCGCTCCCCTGAAATTGCAGCGCTGTTTTTGCCAGTTCCAATAATTGCAGTTCAGGGGGATAGTGCCTTTCTTGCTTGAGGCGTTGAATGTCCTGTTTCCCCAGTTGCCAGTGCAACCGTTTGGCTAGAGCCAGTAGGACATCGCCGCGATCAATGACGCCCGCCACGGCATCGGCAGGGGTTAAAACCGTAACAAAGCGCTGTTGCTGCTCCTCTAGGGTGCAAACCGTCTTGGCGAGAGAGTCTGATTCTTTGACGGTGGCGATCGCCCGCAGGGGGACGGCTAACTCTTCGACTGGCGTCACTTCCCAGCGGCTGCGCTCCACATGGTTCAAGGCTTGGGGATCCAAATAACCGCGGTAGCGACCATCGGTGGCGACAAAGTAGGCTGTGGGCTGGCGATCAGCTAGGAGGAGATAGCAATCGGCAAACTCCCGCAGAGAGAGCGTGCCCTCAATGACGCGAAAATCCCGTGTCATGGCCTCGGCAGCCGTTAGAGTGAGCAGCGTTTCTTGGAGCTGGCTGAGACGGTGGTAGAGTATCGCATTTTGCAGGGCAAACCAACCCAACAGTCCCAACCACAGGCCATTACCACTGCCAAGGAGGGTCACAAACAGCCCAAAACTAATGGCCAACCAGCCCAACAGTTGTCCCGATCGCGCCGCCCAACGCATCCCCTGAAAGCGATTGCCTGTCAATTTCCAAACGGCTGCCTTGAGCACTTGACCCCCATCGAGGGGAAGTCCCGGCAGAAGGTTAAAAACCCCCAAGACAAAGTTGATATTGGCCAGATAGAGCAACAGTTCATGGAGGGGATGATCCCCCGGCAGTACCACGGCTGCCCCTTGCAACAGGGCAAAAAGGGCAAAACTCACCAAAGGCCCCGCGATCGCCACCTGAAAAGCTTGACCGGGGGTATTGGATTCCCGTTCAATGGCCGCCATGCCGCCAAAGAGAAAGAGGGTAATCGAGCGCACCGTAATCCCTTGGGAACGTGCCACCAAGCTGTGTCCCAATTCATGGAGCAAGACTGAGGCAAACAACAGCAGGGAAACGACAAATCCCATTCCCCATGCCAGTGCTCCCCACTGCGGGTAGGTGGCTTGCCAGTCACTGCCATTGAGAAAGGTAAACAGCAGAATCACCAGAAACCACGACCGATCAATGTAGAGGGGAATGCCAAAGACACGCCCCACTTGCCAACCTTGTCCCATGCCCACCTCAGTGCATCGCGCTCTATCTCCATTATCGCCCCAGATTCTGAATACACATGATTTACAAAAATTTGCGTCTCAAAACGTGACCTTCCCATCTCTGGCCTAAAATAAAGGCAACGCTGCTGGAGGATGGTGCGATGTCTCAAGCCCCTGTACTGGTGTCTGCCAATGGCCATGTCCTAGACGTGTCCTTTGATTCCTTTTGGCAAGGGTTGCAGGAGTTTGGCTCCCATTTGCTGTGGTCATTGTGTCTCTCACTGCTCCTGAGCCTTCTCCTCAGTCTGATCAGCTACTGGCTTAGCGTGACTTTTGGGATACCCGTACTGCCCTTCTTTTTGATTGTTGTTTAACTGGTGAGGAGCTGCGTATGTGGGGTTTACTCATTACTTGGATTGTGACCAGTATTAGTTTGTTTATTGTGTCGCGCCTCTCATTTTTGGGTGTGGAAATTGATAAATTCACAACCGCGCTGTGGTCGGCGATTGTCTTCGGCTTTTTGAATGCCACGTTGGGGGCTATCCTGAAATTCTTTGCATTCCCCTTTATTTTTCTGACGTTTGGTTTGGTTGCGCTGATTATCAATGCCGCCATTTTTGCCCTTGCAGCAGCCCTTGTCGATGGCTTTAGACTACGCAATGGCTTTTGGAGCGCCTTTTTTGGCTCGATCGCCCTCAGTATTGTCAACTGGGCTTGCCTTAGTCTGCTGGGTCAGGCCGGCTTGCTCTAGGATGCCTTTCCTAGATAGCCACGAGGGGTAATCAGCCAATCATGGAAGCGGCGGGTACTGGCATTGCCGATCAGCACCAAGCTGAACATATCCACCGTTTCCGGTTTCAAGGCGCCAAGGGTGGTGAGGGTGATCTGCTCCTCAGGGCGATAGGCGGCACGGACGATCGCCACGGGTGTTTGCGGTGAACGATATTTTAAGAAAATGGCTTTGGCGTCCACCAATTGCTGCTGGCGATCGCGCGAACGCGGATTATAAAGGGCGGTCACAAAATCGGCTTCAGCCGCCGCCCGTAAGCGCTTCTCAATCACTGGCCAAGGGGTCAGGCGATCGCTGAGGCTAATGGTACAAAAGTCATGCATCAGGGGTGCCCCTAGGCGGGCAGCGGCAGCATTCACGGCACTCACCCCCGGCAACACCTCTACGGGTAAATCGCTGATACCCGCTTCTGCCAATAGCTCTAGCACCAGACCCGCCATGCCATAGATGCCACAGTCCCCAGAAGAGACCACGGCGACATTGAGTCCCCACTGGGCTAGATCGATGGCATCTTTGGCGCGTTGTCGCTCTTGGGTAATGGCATAGGCAGCAACCATCTGTCCTGGTCGCCGCAGGGGGGCCAGCAATTCTAGGTAAAGCCCATAGCCCACGAGAATATCGGCGGCCAAAAGGGCAGAACGGGCTGCGAGGGTGAGTTGATCCAAGGCTCCCGGACCAGTGCCAATCAGGCTCAAGGCACCTTGGCGGGGAATGAATTCCCGTTCAGACTGGGCAATGGCGATCGTCACCGCACCGGGTTCACCCCCTTGACGGTAAATCTGCTTAGGAACAATTAAACGCCCCCCCTCACTGGCTAATACTGCTGCGGCTTCAGCCACACTGGGCGTTCCCATTTCTGCGGCGACAATGGTTGAGGGGGTGGGTACGCTAACAGGCGCCAATTCTTGAGCGGAAAACCAGCGGCTTGGCCAATGGTGCGCCGCAGCCACCTGACATAACCCCACTTCATCGGCTTTGCGATCAATACTGGCAAGGCCGGCGATCGCCAGCGGGCTTAACCCGGCTTGGGCAAGGGTATGATCAATGGCCTGCTGGATCAGGGCTGCGGATGTTCCCCGTTCACAGCCAATGCCGAGCCACAGTACCCGTGGATGCCAAGCCACACCTGAGGTCAAAGAGGAGGGCAACGCTTTTTCGGTAATCCAAACCGCATTTTCTAGGGGTGGGGTGCTGACAAACTCAAGGGGGTGATCTGAACTAAGAGCCGTGCGCCACAAAGAGCTACCGCAGGTTTGATACACTTGCAGCGGTTTTCCTTGAGCTTGTTGGCGGGCGATCGCGTTCCAGTCGCCGCTGCCTCGTTGCCACCCCAAGGCCGTTCCCCAGGTATCCACAGCAAAGTAGCCTTGGGCATGACTTGCTCCCGTGAGAATGGGTGTTGCACCAATGGCGGCGCTGAGCATTTGACACAGGCGATCGCCCCCAGCCCCATGACTACCTAGCAAACTCACGATCCATTGACCATCCTCAGACAGAACGCAGACCGCCGGATCCTGTCTTTTGTGGGTCAACAGGGGCGCGATTAACCGCACCACCGCACCGCAGGCTAGGGCAAAGACCCAAGCGCGATAGTGGCACCAGTGTTCCTGCAAATGGGCTGCAAGGGGGCGATCGTAGGTTTGTACCCTAGGGTGAGTGGATGCTAAATGGCTGGGTACCCAGATGTTCAGGGGAATCCCCGTGTCAACAAGGCGTTGCAGTTGAGCCAGCCCTTGGGCAGTGGTGGCGATCGCCCCAATGGGTTGAAACTGGTCTAACCGTGGCATGAACTAGACATCAAAGCGATAGCGCACTGCGCCCGTTTCTGGATCGTTAAATACTGTGGCGTAGCCGAGGCGTTGGGCTTCAAAGAGCAGTTCCTCAACGGTTTGGGCATCAAAATGGGTATAAAGTGCGGCTTGGGCGGCAGAAAGGACGCCACCGTGTTCCTTAGCCACTTGCAGTAAGCGGTGCATGGGCGTCGTGGGGTTGAGGTCGGCTTGTTCCCATGCGGTCAGATAGCGCCCCCGCAGGTAGGTATTGCGGTGATCTACCATCCCCGGAATTAAAAAGAGATCAATGAATTGGCCAATGCCACAAAAGCCAAAGGTGATCAGGTACAAAAAGCCAATCATCGGCTGGCCGACATAGAAGCGTTGCAGGCCACAGAAACCCCCAAAGCTCAAGCACCACAGCAGATAGGCAACCCCCACCTTGAGGAATTTTGGCTGCGTTTGCCAGCGTTGGCGATGACTGGAAAAGGAGAGTGTTTGCCCCATGATCTCAGGAGGATTCTGCTATTTCTCATCCTAACCTAAGTTTCTGAAAACCACTGCGGGGGCTAGCGATCGCCCCCCAAGGATACGTCCTAGAAATTCGGCTGATGACGAATCAGATTCAGAAACTCCTCACGGGTCTTTTGATCTTCACGGAAAACCCCCAGCATCGAACTGGTCACCGTCCAAGAGCCGGGTTTTTGGACACCGCGCATCACCATGCACATATGGCTGGCTTCCATGACCACAGCCACCCCCTTCGGATCGAGAACGGTTTCAATGGCTTCGGCCACTTGACGGGTCAGGCGCTCCTGCACTTGCAGCCGCCGCGCATACATTTCGACAATTCGTGCCAATTTGCTGAGGCCGATCACCCGCTGATTGGGGATATAGGCCACATGGGCTTTGCCAATGAAAGGCAACATGTGATGCTCACAGAGGCTAAAGAAGTTAATGTCGCGCACTAAGACCATTTCATCGTGGCCTTCATCAAAAATCGCGCCGTTGACAAGGGTTTCAAGGGATTGACTATAGCCACTGGTGAGAAATTGCATCGCTTCAGCAACCCGCTTGGGGGTTTTCAGTAACCCCTCGCGATCGGGATCCTCACCCACATTGAGTAGAATTGTGCGCACTGCGGCCATCATTTCTTCTTTGGCAACCTCAGGGGGGGGTGGGTGGGGAATCGCTTCTTTGCCTTGGTGGGTGTTGCGATCGGGCAGAATTGCCGGAGTGGTCGCTTTACCGTTGATGATCGAATCGGGCATATTGAACGTTGTCATAGAAAGAGTGACAAGTGAAGGACAAAGGGAGCCTAGAGGGTTCCGCCAAGGGGCATCACCACTAGCTCTTCCACAAAAGCCGTTTGCGGCAATTGAGTCGTGTACAAAATCGTGTTAGCAACGTGTTCAGGGGTTAACATCCCCGTGCGGTCAAAGTTTCCTGCTACGTCTTCCCAAATGGGGGTATCAACGGCGCCGGGACAGATGGCAATCACGCGGATACCGTGGGCGCGTTCTTCAGCCGCCATCGTTTTGGTCAAGGCCATGAGGGCAAACTTCGAGACACAGTAGGCGCCCCAGTCGGGAAAAACTTGGCGTCCAGCAATTGAAACAACATTTACTATCGTACCGCACTGGCGGGATCGCAGTTGCGGCAGTACCGCTTGCGAGCAAATGAGGGCACTGGTGAGGTTGACGTTAAGAATTTGCTGCCAGTCCGCCAAGAGTTGATCAATCAGGGGCGCAGTCCTAGCCATCCCCGCATTATTCACCAGTACATGGACATCGCCAACACGAGCGAGAATCTCATCAAGGCGCGATCGCAGGGGTTCAGGATCGCTAAAGTCCACGCTAAAGGTATGGGCTTCAACCCCACAGGCCACCACTTGGGCATGAACGGCAGCAAGTTTGGCGGGCGATCGCCCCAACAGCACGACATTAAACCCCGCTTGGGCAAAGGCAATGGCCGTGGCGGCCCCAATGCCACTACTGGCGCCCGTGATTAAGACTTGTTGGGTCATATCGCTTCACTAAAGACGCCCATGCGCCGAAACTTCTGATAGCGCAACTCCCGCCGTTCACTACTGCTGAGGGCTTGCACTGCCGCCAAATTTCGCAGGAGAGCCGCCTTGAGATTTTCCGCCGCTTCTACGGGGTTGCTATGGGCAGCGCCGACAGGCTCGGGCACAATTTCATCAATAATCCCCAGCTTCAGCAGGTCGCGAGCCGTAATTTTCAGGGCTTCCGCCGCTTGGGGCGCTTTTTGGGCATCGCGCCAGAGAATTGCGGCACAGGCTTCTGGGGGCGCCACACTATAGACGGCGTGCTCAAACATCAGCAGGCGATCGCCGACACCAATGGCCAAGGCTCCCCCTGAGCCACCTTCACCAATCACGGTACAGATGATCGGCACCTCAAAGCGAAACATCTCCCGCAGATTGTAGGCAATCGCTTCCCCTTGGCCAAACTTCTCCGCCTCTACCCCAGCCCAAGCCGCTGGTGTATCAATAAAGGTGAGGATGGGCATCTGAAAACGGTTCGCGTGCTCCATCAGACGCAGGGCTTTGCGATAGCCCCCCGGTGAGGCCATACCAAAATTGCGAGCCACATTATCCTTGGTGTCGCGACCCTTTTGCTGCCCCAGCATCACGACGGGTTGACCATTGAGGCGACCAATACCACCGACAATGGCCGGATCATCGCTGCCTCGGCGATCGCCATGGAGTTCAATCCACTCTTCGCTAATGGCTTGGATGTAATCCAGCGTGCTGGGACGGCGCGGATGACGAGCCACCTGCAGGGTTTGCCCCGGCGTCAGCTTACTGAAAATTTCATAGCGCAGTTGCTTGGCGCGCTCTTCCAATTCACGGATTTGCTCCGAGACATCAACGCCAAACTCCGAGGACTTATCCCGCACCTGCTGAATTTGGGCTTCTAGCTCCACAAGGGGCTTTTCAAACTCCAACAGAAGCGTGCGACGTTCGTTTGCCATAGGCGATTGGGTTCCTTTTGGTTTTACTGAGGGTTCAACAGTAGGGGCTGAAATCCGTGTTTACGGGAGACCTCACCAATTTGCTGCATCTTTTCCACCGTGATTTGATTGCGCCCCCAAGAGAAATTGGTGTGCCAGCCCTCAAACTCCAAAAGCATGGCTTCCGCAAAACAGGCAAACATCTGCCGTGAGGGCACATCCATATTCACAATTTCCATAATTTTCCAGTCAATATCGAGGGCGTGCTCGACAATGCCACCATTGAGAACATGGATCTGCGGGTGCTGAATTTTAGTGCCCATATTTTTCGGGTAGCCGCCATCAATCATCAGCGAGGGGCGTTTTAACTGCTCAACGCTCAGCTCGACGCCCTTGGGCATACTGGCCACCCAAACCACAATATCGGCAAGGGGCAGGGCATCCATTAAGTCTAGAATTTTCCCCCGTCCCAATTCCGCCTGTAGATCTAGCAGGCGATCGCGATTTCGTGCCACCAGTAAGAGATCCTGCACATCCAAGCAGGTATTCAACCAACGGCAGACAGCACTGCCAATATCCCCAGTAGCCCCACAGACAGCCACAGTTGCCTGACGCAAATCAATCCCCACTTGGGGCGCCGCCTGCTCAATTTGTTGGCAGATGATATAGGCGGTGTGGGTATTCCCCGTGGTAAAGCGGCGAAAGTCTAGCTCGATATTGCGAACGTGGGACATTTTCTCCAGATCAAAGTTCTCAAAGATGATCGAGGAGAAGCCCCCCAGCGCCGTAATGTCAATATCATGCTTTTGGGCATGGGCCATGGCGTTAATGATTTTGCGAGTCGCCGCCTTCACCCGCTGGTTGGCCAGCATTTCCGGTAAGAAGCAGGACTCGACGTATTTGCCATAGATAGTTTTGCCCGTGACGCTTGTCACCGTAATCTCATCGACGATCTGCGGCGGTGCCATACACCAAAATTCCAAGCCTTGATCGGCGTATTCGGGATAGCCTAACTGGTGGGCAACGGCTTGGGCGTGCTCCAGATTCGTCAGATGACCAATTAATCCAAACATACAAGCGTGCGGTGACTAAAATGTAACGATATGTTAAGCCACCCTTATGCCGCAGTTAGGCCATAAACCGACATCTTCATAATTTCGCGGGTGGTAAAGCCGATATTTTCTAGGGCACCACTGTACTGAATCATGAAGTCTTCCACAAGGGCGTCTTTTTCCATGCCAAGCACTTTGGCATCTGCTTCCACTTGGTTGAGCATTTTCCAGACCAAGGGCAGGTTGGCGCGATTGGCTTCTTCAACTTCGGCTTTGACGCTCTCAAAGTTTTCCTTTAACCAGATTTCGCCAAAGTTGAGGTGGCTGTACTCATCTTTGACCACACCCTCAGTAATTTTGCGGGCAAAGGGATCTGCCATCGGGATGTAGATGTTGTAGGCGGCGATCGCGAAGCACTCGATGATTAAAGCTTGAATCAGTAAGCAAGTCGCAATTTTCCCCTCTGCGAGTGCCGCTTGAAAGTTACCGTGCAGTTTTTCAAAGAAGGCCTTGGCAAATTCCATATCTGGGGTCACGCTCAGGTTGCGACCACAGGCCTCAAACCCCTTTCTGTGGCGGGCTTCCATCTTGGCAAGGCGGGTGAGTTCTTCTTGGTGCTCGGGCAGCAGCTTGGCTAGGTCAATGTAATTGTCGTGAGCTTCCTGTTCACCTTCAATGACAATGGCGTTGATGCGGCTGTAGGCATCCTTGTAGCGATCGCTATGGTAGTCCAACTCAGGGGTAGCGGTAGCCGTTGTCATTGCAAACTCTCCTAAACACAAATTTATTAGAAGTTATGAGGTAGCAGGGCTTCCGTTATCATAGCGCAGCAGCGATCCCCTGACGAGGGGCAGCGTGCCAGAGATTTTCGAGTTCCTGAATAGGCGAATCTCTATGCACCGATAGCACTAGAAACTGCCCATATTGCTTGGGGGTGGCACTTCTGGCAACGGCTGAGGGGGAGGAGCGACCGACTGAATAGGGCCATTGTAGTCAATGCGAATCATCGGATTGCTGGGGTCGGGGTTGACCGTGACAATACTTTCAATAGTTGGTGGTTCCGCAGGTGCCCCCCCTAGAAAGCGAAAGGTAAACGTACCATCACCATTGTCCACGTAGGGGGATTGACTCGCAGGCCCAAACATGGATGCTTCAGCGCGGTAGCGACTCAACCCGCCATTCGCCCGCTCTGCTGCCTGTCGTGCCCAATTCCGTGCCCGCTGGAGGACTGGATTATCTACCCCAAAGGGATTAAAGTTTTCCCGTGGTGGTGGCTCTGTCTGTGCCAGCACTGGACTGATACCTGTCAACGCGCACGCTAGAATCAGGCTGAATGTCATGGGGTGAAAGGACATCAACGCAAACTCCCACTCCTAAACTTTGCTTTGGCAGTCATGCCCTTAAGTGACGAGCAACTGAATCTTTCAGTTCCAAACCCAATATGAACCTTGTCCTAAAATAGGGGATCCATAAAGGGGAGGCAATCCTCTTCCATAGTGCCCCTCTGGTTTTTGGCTGCGTGCCAGCCTTGGGAAAAGAGCCGTAGTAGAGAAGTCCGTAATAGACGGATGCCTCGCCCCTATTGATACAATGGGTAAAGTGATAGGCTAAAACGATTGCACGAGTTAAACGCACTGCGGTGCGCAATCCACAGTCTAGAGGGCATAACCTGAGTCAACCTATGAGTGATGAAACCCTAACCAACCCCGCTGCTGAAGCCCAAGAAGGCGAAATTACCCCCGATGTCGTTGAGAATCATGCAGAGGCCACCACGAGCGAAGAGGGTCAAGCATCTGAGGCGACCTCTACGGATACTCCTGCGGATGCAGCGGACTTGCTAGAGAAAATTGCTGCCCTTGAAGCTGCCAAGGCTAGTCTTTCGCAGGTGGTGGAGGAGCGCAATAGCCAATATATGCGCCTTGCCGCTGACTTTGAAAACTTCCGCAAACGCACCCAGCGAGAAAAAGAGGAACTAGAGCTACAGATTAAGTGCAGCGTCATTGCTGATTTACTGCCGGTGGTGGATAGCTTTGAGCTAGCCCGCACCCACATTCAAACCGAAACAGAGGCGGAAGAAAAAATTCACCGCAGCTATCAGGGGGTTTACAAGCAACTGGTGGAGTGCCTCAAGCGCATTGGTGTTTCGGCGATGCAGGCCAGAGGCAAGCCCTTTGATCCCAATCTCCATGAGGCTGTGCTGCGGGAAGCAACGAATGAGCACCCTGAAGGCACGGTGATTGAAGAACTCAAGCGGGGGTATATGCTGGGCGATCGCGTGTTGCGCCATGCCATGGTCAAAGTGGCCGCTCCTCCTGAAGAGGGTAGTGCCAGTGACACGAATCCCACCAATGATGTGACGGACGTATAGGGGCACTTCAAGGGAATGCCACGCCGCTACTACATCACCACCTTTGGCTGCCAAATGAACAAGGCCGACTCCGAGCGCATGGCCGGGGTCTTAGAAGCAATGGGCTTAGAACCGGTGGCCGAGCCGGATGAGGCCGATGTCTTGCTCTACAACACCTGCACGATTCGCGACAACGCCGAGCAGAAACTCTATTCTTACCTAGGGCGGCAAGCCAAGCGCAAGCATCAAGACCCCAACCTAACGCTGATTGTGGCCGGTTGTGTGGCTCAACAGGAGGGGGAACAATTGCTGCGGCGAGTGCCTGAAGTGGATCTGGTGATGGGGCCGCAGTATGCCAATCGCCTTGGCGAGCTGCTGGAGCAGGTGTGGAATGGCAGCCAAGTGGTGGCAACGGAGCCACTGCACATTGTTGAGGACATTACCAAACCCCGCCGCGATAGTACGGTCACTGCTTGGGTCAATGTGATCTATGGCTGTAATGAACGCTGCACCTACTGTGTGGTGCCGGGGGTACGGGGGCAAGAGCAATCCCGCCGCCCCGAGGCAATCCGCGCCGAAATTGAGGAACTGGCGGCTCAAGGCTACAAGGAAGTGACGCTCCTTGGGCAAAACATTGATGCCTACGGTCGCGATTTGCCGGGAATTACCCCAGAGGGGCGACGACAGCACACGTTTACGGATCTGCTCTATTACATCCACGATGTGGCCGGTATTGAGCGGATTCGCTTTGCCACCAGCCATCCCCGTTATTTTACAGAACGCTTGATTCGAGCCTGTGCCGAACTGCCCAAGGTGTGTAAGCATTTCCACATTCCCTTTCAGTCGGGAGATAATGAGATTCTTAGGGCAATGGCACGGGGCTATACTCGCGAGCGTTATCTACAAATCATTGAAACGATTCGCCGCTATATGCCAGATGCCGCCATTAGTGCCGATGCCATTGTCGGCTTTCCCGGCGAAACAGAAGCCCAATTCCAACGCACCCTAGATCTGGTGGCGGAGGTGGGCTTTGACCAACTGAATACGGCAGCCTATTCACCGCGCCCGAATACGCCAGCGGCCACCTGGGACAATCAAGTACCGGAAGAGATTAAAGAAGATCGTCTGCAACGGCTGAATCATTTAGTGGCCACGATCGCCAGCGATCGCTCCCAACGCTATCTTGGACGGGAAGAGGTAGTGCTGGTGGAGGGGGTCAATCCCAAGGATCCGCAACAAGTCTATGGCCGCACGGATGGCAACCGCCTGACCTACTTACCCGGTGAGATTGAGACCCTACGGGGACAACTGGTGCGGGTTCGCATTACCGAGGCGCGAGCCTTTAGCCTCAGTGGCGTGCCTCTTACAGCTCATTCCTTGGTTGGCTGATTCCGTGGGGTCTAGATCGCACAAATCACTTCATCGCGGCAAAGAGTGGGATCAACATAGGGCAGCATCGGCTGATCCCCGACATAAATGCCCAGCCCTTGAGCCGTGCGAATTAAAAAGCTATTGGGATCTACATGGCGTGGGCATTGAGCCACCACATTGGCAATGGGAACAGTGACCACCTGTCCTGCCTGCCAAGCTACCATGCGATCAAATGTCCCTTGAGCGGCTAAATCCACAGCGGTATGGCCCATGCCCGCTGCCAACAGCCGATCTATGGCCATGGGGGCACCGCCCCGTTGAATGTGACCTAGGACTGAAACCCGCAGCTCAATGGGGATGGGACTGTGCTGGGCAATTTTATCGGCAATGTACTGACCAATACTGCAATGGCGGCGCTGGTGGGCGTCCTGCTCCAGTTCTTTGACACCCTCGGCAACGACGATGAGGGCAAACTTACGTCCCCAGCGATCGCGCAACTTTTGCAGATGCTGGCAAATGCCTTCAATGGAGTAAGGAATTTCTGGGATGAGGATCATATCGGCACCCCCAGCAATCCCCGAATACAGAGCCAAGTGACCGGCAGTGCGCCCCATCACTTCCACCACAAAGACGCGATCATGGCTAGCGGCGGTGGAGGTAATCCGACTCAGGGCTTCCACCACAATGTTGACGGCGGTATCAAAGCCAATGGCGCGATCCGTAAGAGCAACGTCATTATCAATGGTTTTCGGAATGGCAAGGAAATTCCAGTTTCCCTTTTGCGCCAGTTGATGCAAAATCTTCAAGCTGCCATCGCCACAAATGGCAATAAGAGCATCCAAGCCCAATTCATAGTACCCAGCAATGACTTCATCGGCATGGCCAAGGGTATCGCCCTTATTAATTGCTCCGAGAATGGTTCCCCCCATGTTGAGCAGTACATCCATTCCCCCGAGACCCTCGGCATTGAGGGGGATCGCCTTCCGCTCAATTAACCCCTGAGTGGCGTGGAGAATGCCAAGCACCTCCCAACCGTAACTTAAGGTAGCATGGGCAACAATAGCACGGATGGCCGTATTTAGACCCGGGCAATCTCCGCCACTCGTAAACACACCAAGTCGTTTGCGGCTGGTACTCATGAATCCTTGCTCCCTATGTGAACGGTTATGGCCTCAAAGCCTGCCTCTGCGCCTAACAACGACACCGTCAACATCCTAGCGAAGGTCAATCGCCCTTGACTGCTTGAGTTAAGAGCTTGCAACATCCTTAGGAATCGTTGAATTTTGCAGCGGGGAATCTCTGATTAGGGGGATCGCTTAGACTAGTGATCTATGGAAATTCCTCGCCTACACCCCGATACGATTGAGGCGGTGCGCCAAGCGGTTAACATTGTCGATGTGGTGGCCGAGCACGTTGTCCTACGCAAGCGTGGGCAAGAATACGTGGGTTGTTGTCCTTTTCATGAGGAAAAAACCCCCAGTTTTACGGTGAGTCCCCTGAAGGGCTTTTATTACTGTTTTGGCTGTGGGGCGGGCGGCAATGCCATTAAGTTCCTGATGGAACTGCAAAAACGCTCCTTTGCCGAGGTGGTACTCGACCTTGCCCAACGCCATCAGATTCCAGTGCGCACCCTCGATAGTGAGCAAAAACAGGCCCTACAAGCGCGGCTCTCCCTTCAAGAGCAACTCTACGAGATTCTGGCGATCGCCACTAGTTTCTATGAACATGCCCTGCGGCAACCCATTGGCCAAGCCGCCCAAGACTATTTGCAGCGGCAACGCCATCTGCGAGAGGAGACGATTCAGCAATTTCGCTTGGGCTATGCCCCTGCGGGTTGGCAAGTGCTCTACACCTACCTTGTGGAGCAAAAAGGGTATCCCCCTCAGCTGGTAGAACAGGCCGGTTTGATTATCCCTCGGCGGACAGGGGACGGCTACTATGACCGCTTTCGCGATCGCCTGATGATCCCGATTATGGATGCCCAAGGACGGGTGGTGGGGTTTGGCGGTCGCACCCTCAGCAACGAAGAGCCAAAGTATCTCAACTCTCCAGAAACCCCGATTTTTAACAAGGGGCAGTTGCTCTTTGGGCTGGATAAGGCGCGGCAGGCGATCGCCCGCCAAGATCAAGCAATTGTTGTCGAGGGTTACTTTGACGTGATGGCGCTGCACCAAGCGGGGTTTTCCCAAGCGGTGGCCAGTCTAGGAACGGCCCTCAGCCAAGCTCAAATTAAATTACTGCTGCGCTACACCGAGTCGAAGCAAATTATTCTCAACTTTGATGCCGACCCAGCGGGAGAACGGGCGGCCGATCGCGCCATTGGTGAGGCTGCCGATTTGGCCTATCGGGGTGATCTGCAACTGCGAATTCTCACATTACCAGCGGGCAAAGATGCGGCTGACTTTTTCAGTGCGGGTGAAGCACAGCGGGAGCACTACCAAGCTCTCTTGGATCAAGCGCCCCTGTGGCTGGATTGGCAAATTCAAACCATTGTGCAGCAGTACGATCTCAAGCAAAGTGATCAATTTCAGCAGGCGAGCCAAGCCCTGAGCCAACTGTTGGGAAAACTGCCCAATGCCACACTGCGCAGCCACTACATTCACCACTGTGCTGAGCTATTGGGAGGCCATGATAGTCGCTTCGTTCTCCGTTTAGAAGAATCCCTGCGGCAACAGGTGCGGGGTCAACGTTGGCAGGGGCGATCGCAAAAATGGCAACGTCCGGCGGACTATAACCTCCGTCAAGCGGCGGAAGAACAACTGCTGCGCCTCTACCTCCACTGCGGCGACTATCGTCCCCTGATTCGCCAAGCCCTGCAAGCGCGGGACATTGAATTTAGCCTCTCCCACCATCGTTGGCTGTGGCGGCAGATCTTGGCCATTGAAGAAGCGTACTGTGCCGGTCTGCCAGCGCCCGATGATCCCTATACCACTGAGTGGCCCCTTCATTCGCCCACGGAAACAGAAACCCAACTCACGGATTTAGATTTGGTCACGCACCTTTTTGATCGCCTCGATGAGGCAGAGGAGGCCGCCCTCATTACTCCACTACTCCATTTGGATGAAACGACTACCGTGAGTCTGGATCGTCCTGAACTCGTGATCCAAGCAGCGGCAGCAGCCCTTGAGCGCATTGCTGTTGAAAAGCGATGTCGCTATATTCTCCGGACTTGGCAGGAAACTGTCGCGCTGATTTTAAGTGAATCCCTTGCCAGCGAAGCCCTGCGCCAGTATTTGGATCGCCTACTCACCGACAACGAACCTGCGATTGACGACATCCCCGGTGTGGCGCCAGAGCGACTGCAAGTGCTTGCCCAACTGCGCCGTGACTACTACCAGCATCGCCAATACCTGCAGCAATTGGATCAGCAGCGCTGTCCGCCGTTGGCCGCAATTCGCAGCTATACCTAGGTCTAGTTCTGGCGCTGTTCAATACTGAGCCCCTTCATCGCTCCCCAAAATTGTTTCTGAAGGTTTTGAGCCGGTTGAGCCTTGGGGAAAAAGCTCGACTATTCTTCACTCAATCTTTGTAGCCGCTGGCGATCGCAGATGGTAATCTCATTGCCCTCTACCTTCAGAATGCCTTGGGTATTCAGGTCGTAAAACGCCCGCGACAGCGTTGCAGGAATAGTGCCTAGCAAAGCGGCCAGCTCTGTTTTTTTCAAATCTAGGGTAATACTATCTGGGCGATCGCTAGTGGCCAATCGTTGCAACAAATAGGCTGCTAGGCGTTGGGGCACCTGTCTAAAGGAAAGGTCTTCTATAAGACTCACCAAATGACGCAGATGCCTAGCAAAGCTAGCTAGCAAACGAACACTTAGATCCGCATCTTGGTGGAGCAAATTCAAAAAAGCGAACCGCGGCAAAAAGATCAGTTCAACGTATTCAATTGCTTCTGCCGAGGCAGGATAGGGCTGGTTATCGAAGGCCACCACCTCCGCAAAGCTGTCGCCCGGTTCAAAGATATTCAGGATTTGCTCCTTCCCTGCCGCTGAGAGATTAAAGACCTTGACCCGCCCGGTTTTCACAACAAAAAACCCCGCAGCGGCATCGCCTTTTCTAAAAATGATTTGCTGCCGTTGCCAAGTCTGTAACTGCGAAATTGCAACCAACCGCCCTAGCTGGGGTGGCGAAAGCTCACTAAACATTGGTGACTGGCGCAGACATTCCTCAATACCCGCTTTCATGACCCACCGTAAAAGTTAAATATTTCTCAAGGTTCCTTTTGACCTAAGTCAAGGCGCTACCCCCCAAGCCGCAGCTACCTTAAGTCTCAATAGCTGCCGAGAGGAAGTGTCTATGGCAAACGTCCCCTTCAATATTACTCAAGCAGCTCACCTAGAGCGAGGGTGGCACTTGCGGCTACCCGCTTGGTTAGTGCTAGTCTGTGTCATTACCTTTAGTGTGCTGCTGACAGCAGGCGCCGTTATTTACCGGCATGCCCCGCCAATACCGACAACGATTGTCTCGCCCCAACAGGAGGTGCTTTTTAGCCGTGAGAACATACAGCGAGGTCAAGAACTGTATCTGGCACGGGGCGGCCAGCACATTGGCAGCATCTGGGGTCATGGCAGTTATCTGGCTCCAGACTGGACAGCGGATGTGCTGCACCGCTGGGGTCTAGCCACCGCTGGAATTCTCTACCGCGGCGATGCGAGCTTTAGCCAAGCAGATTGGGAGGCACTCTCTGCCTCTGAGCGGGCTCAACTACAGGTGCAAGTCCAAGAGCAATTTAAGCCCAACCGTTACAATCCTGAAACAGGAGTGCTGACGCTCACCCGTGCTCAAGCCCAAGGACTGCGCCACGTCTTTGAGCAGTACAAAACACTGCTATCCCAAGGTGCAGCGGCGCACTCTATTCCGCGCAACTGGTTTACTGATCCCGCGCAAATCCGCGATGTGACTGCTTTTTTTGCTTGGACCGCTTGGGCAGCAGTCGCCACTCGTCCTTTGGCGCCCTTTTCCTACACGGCGAATTTTCCCCATGATCCACTGGTGGGCAACCAACCCCCAGGGCAGTTTGTCATTTGGTCGATTGTCTCAGTCGTTGTGTTAATTGCTGCGATCGCCGGCTTTCTCGTTGTCTATCTGCTCCAAGGGGAGGATGCGGTTCAAGCGGTAACAGAGCGCCCCGCCATCCGCCTTGCCACCCCCAGCCAAAAAGTGACTACCCTTTTCTTTGGGGTGGCCATGGGTCTGTTTCTCCTGCAGATCCTCATGGGCATGGTCACTGCCCACTATGCCGTGGAAGGAGATGGATTTTATGGTGTGCCAATTCAGCAGTATCTCCCCTACGCTGCCTCACGGACATGGCACGTGCAACTGGCGGTCTTTTGGATTGCCACCTGCTGGCTGGCGGCCGGTCTATACTTTGGCCCTCGCTTTGCGCGCCATGAACCGAAGTTTCAGGCTTGGGGAAACATGGGGCTTCTGATTGCCCTCACCGTAGTGGTTCTTGGTTCCCTTGGGGGAGCTTGGGCAGCCGTTCAGGGCTATCTGGGTGCCCGGAGTTTTTGGCTGGGCCATCAGGGCTATGAGTATGTGGAGCTAGGGCGACTTTGGCAACTCTTGCTGATTGGTGGCATGGTATTTTGGTTATGGTTGATGTTTCGGGCGCTGCGACCTGCCCTTCAGGCAGAAGGGAGCAAGACAGGCCTCAACCACTTTTTCCTTTACAGCGCCATTACCATTCCCCTCTTTTATGGGGCAGGGCTGATGTACACCAACCATACCCCTCTCAGTGTGGCTGAGTATTGGCGCTGGTGGGTGGTTCATCTGTGGGTAGAGGGCTTCTTTGAGGTCTTTGCCACGGTGGCGATCGCCTACTTGTGCAGTGAACTGGGATTCCTAAGGCGCTCCGCAGCTCTGCGGGCCACCTACTTGACCACCATTCTCTACCTCGGCAGTGGTGTCATTGGCACACTCCATCACCTCTATTTTGCGGGTACACCGGTTTTGATCACTGCTTTGGGCGCTGTGGCCTCAGCGTTGGAAGTGGTTCCCTTGACCCTGATTGGGTTTGAGGTTCTGAAGTCGCTGCAGCTTTCCCAAGAAGCCCAAGGGTTCTATCGGCTACCCCTGCGATTTTTCATTGCTACCTGCTTTTGGAATTTGCTGGGGGCAGGGGTTTTTGGTTTTCTAATCAATCCACCGATAGTTCTCTACTATTCCCAAGGACTGAATACGACGCCAATTCATGCCCATGCCGCCCTCTACGGCGTATACGGCTCGCTGGCGATCGCCTTAATGCTCTTTGTTCTGCGGGAAATCACCCCGGAAACTGCTTGGGATGAAAAGACCTTCAACTGGGCATTTTGGTGGCTCAACGGTGGCTTGGTGGGCATGCTGGTGCTCGGTCTGATTCCCAATGGCTTCTATCAGCTGGTGCAATCCATTAACCACGGTACTTGGTATGCCCGCAGTGGAGCCGTCATTCACTCCCCCTGGATGGAATGGACCGTCTGGCTGCGGATTCCTGGGGATGTCATCTTTGCCGTTGGTGCCGGACTGCTCATCTATGGCGTAGGACGCGCCCTCTGGGGGATTTGGCGGCAGCCCAGTGTTGCGGTCTCCCTCGACCTTACCCACTAGATTCTCTCTCCACCTTGTATTTGGAGGCCTGACCATGACATCTTTACAACTGACGGATACGGTGGGTGCCCTTGTGCGGGATTACCCTTCCTTAGCGGCCTTGTTTGAGACGGCAGAGATTGATTACTGCTGTGGCGGTCGGCAAACCCTTGCTGAAGCCTGTGCCCAGCGGGGCATCGATGCCCAAACCTTCCTTAAGGAGCTAGAAGCTGCCATAGAAACTGCTCCTGAGCCGGCGATCGCTGACCTTTCACTGACCGCCCTCGTTGACCACATTGAAACAGTGCACCATGCCTACTTGCAGCGGGAACTCCCCCGCCTCGAGGCGCAGGCGGAGAAGGTGGCGGCCGTTCACGGCTCGCGGGATGCCCGTCTCCAGCAACTGCACGCAACCGTCGTGGCCTTGGCCGCAGAGCTAAAAACCCACCTCCAAAAAGAGGAGCAAGTTCTGTTCCCTAGGCTGCGGCAGTTGGAGAAAAACTATGATCAGGCAGTCAATGTCTTGATCCCAGCTGCGATTGATTGTATGCAACGGGAGCATGCAGAGACGGGCGTAGCCCTCACCCAGTTGCGGCGCCTGAGCGATGGTTTTACGCCGCCTGAGTGGGCCTGCAATACGTACCGCGTGCTTTTGGCAGGGCTGTTGAGCCTTGAGAAAGACTTGCACCAGCATATCCACAAGGAAAACAATCTCCTGTTTCCCAAGGCGATCGCCCTCCTTGAAGCCAAGCGTCTAGCCTGTGCGTCGTGATGTTATTCAAACTCCTGGTGATTCTCCATACCCTCGGCGCAACTGTATGGGTGGGCGGGCACCTTATTCTTGCCCTAACCGTTCTGCCCAAGGCCCTCAGGCAGCAGGATGCAACGCCCATCCAGCAGTTTGAGCAGCCTTTTGAAAGGTTGGGTCTGGGGGCATTATTGCTGCAGCTGCTGACGGGTATTGCCCTAACCCTCATTTATTTTCCCGGCGGGGTGGGATTTTGGCCACCGCAGTCTGTGGTCTCCCAATATGTTCTCGTGAAGTTGGGACTGTTGCTGGCAACCCTTGCCCTCGCTGTACAGGCTCGCTGGTTCATTTTGCCCAAGCTGACAGCAGAAACACTGCCCCGGCTGGGGTTTCACATTATGGGGGTCACAGTTTTGGCTGTTCTGTTGACTATTTTTGGTGTTGGTATTCGTCTAGGGGGATTGGTTTAGTGGAGGATGCAATCATGACCATTTCAGAGCCATCAGCGGTTGCGGAAACTGCATCAGCAGCAAGGAGGGGAACACCTTGGTACGTGCCCACCTTCTCCCCAGAACATGGGGTTTATGTGATGTTGATTGTGGCGTTTCTCACGGGGGCAGCAGCAGCGCAGCACTGGAGTTGGAGAACCACGCTGGCTCTGGTGACTGCCTTTAGTGCCTTTCAGGCGGAGCATCCCTTAACACTACAAATCAAGCAGCGGCGAAGTTGGAAACCCCGTTGCCTGATGTGGGGAGGCGTCTACAGTGCCCTTGCCCTTGGCCTTGCTTTTTATCTTTACCTTGAGGTGCCACGGTTACTTTGGATTTACCTAGGGGCGATCGCCATTTTTGCGATTGATAGTATTGCCGTAGTTTATCGTCAACGCAAAGCCATCTGGAACGAGTTACTCACCTTTGCAGGGGTCTGCTTGGTGGCTCCCCTAACGGAGATGGCCACCACTGAAGAGGTCTCTTTCCTGTCTGTTGGATTATGGCTGTTGAATACCCTTTTCTTTGGCAGTGCGATTTTTGCTGTGAAGCTGCGTAAGCACAAAACCGCCTTTTGGCTCCCTGGTTTGATTTATCACAGTGTTGCCGCTCTCCTCATTGGTCTTTTGTGGTGGCTAGGGTGGTTGCCCCCCTTGGCAGCGGCGGCCTTTGCCATTGCACTGCTCAAGTTTGGCCTCATTGTTTGGCAAGCCAACTGGTACAGAAACACAGCCATAAAAAACGTTGCCTTGCTGGAAACAGGCTCAGCATTTTTATTTCTCAGCCTGATCCTTGCGGCGCTGTTGCCTGCCCATTTGCCTCGACCTTAGCTTTTTTAGCGGTTTTGGCTCAATGCGCCGCCCTTCAGGAGGGGGAGGATTCAAAGCTGTGGAGAGCCTCAGGGGTGCCAACGATCCCCAAGGCTTTAGCCCCTAATGGGAGTAGGAACTACTGTCCGAGGTAAGCGGTCAGAACCTCAGGATTGGTTTGAATCTCAGTGGGGGAACCATCAGCCAGATTTTTCCCCTCTGCTAAGACCCAGATGTGCTGACACAGGGACATGACCACGTCCATATTGTGTTCAATAATCAAAAATGTCACGCCCTGTTGGTTCCACCGCACAATGTGCTCGCAAATTTGATGGATCAAGGTGGGGTTAACACCTGCTGCTGGCTCATCGAGGAGCACCATGCGGGGATGGTGCATCATCACCCGTGCCATTTCTAAAAGTTTGCGTTGCCCTCCCGACAAGGCGCCAGCGTAGTCATGGGCCTTAGCGGTTAACCCCACAGACTCCAAAATCTCCCACGCCCGTTGCCGCAGCTTTTGTTCCTCTTGACGAATGCGCAGCGGTTGTAGCCAACTATTCCAGAATTTCTCCCCTGTTTGCAGCGGCGCAGCCAAGAGCATATTTTCGAGAACCGAGAGGCGCGAGAGCACACGGGGCACTTGGAATGTTCGCAGGAGTCCTTGGAGAGCAACTTGGTGGGCGGGCAAATGGCTAATCGGGACGCCGTCAAAGATCACGCGGCCTTGATCGGGGATGAGGAAGTTGCACAACAGGTTGAATAGGGTGGTTTTGCCCGCACCATTGGGGCCAATGAGACCGGTGATGCTGCCGCGGGCAACCCGAATTTCCACATGATCGACAGCGCGAATACCACCAAAACTTTTGCACAGCCCCGTGGCCACTAGGAGATCCGAAGGCAAGACTTGACTGATACCGCTAGAGACGGGCGCAAGAGAAGATTCATCGACCAAGGCTGAGTTCCTCCTTTTTGCCCAAAATACCTTGGGGTCGCCACATCATCAAGATAATGAGGACAAGGCCAATGAGCATCATCCGCAAGGCCTCTAGGCGACCGCCATCAAGGGGAATAAAGCGGGTCAGGGCAGTGTAGGCCCAAAAGAGAGCAGCGCCGAGGAGGGTACCCATGTTATTGCCTGCGCCCCCCAAAACCACAATGGTCCACGCCTGAAATGTAATCAGGGATACAAAGCCGTCGGGGTTAATAAAGGTCAGCTGCCACGCATAAAACGACCCGGCCACCGCCGCGATCGCCCCCCCCAGAAGGAAGGATTGCATTTTGTAGGCAAAGACATTTTTACCCAAGGCCTTGGCCACTTCTTCATCCTCACGGATGGCTTTGAGCACCCGTCCCCAAGGAGAACGGATCAAACGCTCCAACTGCCACATCACCAAAGCAAGCACCAATACCAGCAGCCACAACAACCCAGCGCGGTAGCTAAAGGCCCACAGACCAAGGGTCAGGGCTTTGACCACCAGACCCACCAAAGCAGCGGCCAAGGTATTCAGGGCAATGGGAACCACGGCTCGTTTTTCTGGATGGCAATAATAGCTCACAAGGGCGATCGCCCCACCCAGCGTCACCAGTGTCAACCCAAGAGGAAAAATGGCCATTCCCCGGCCTAAGCTTAAGGGGAGCAACGTGGCCCAAAGGCTGAGGGTACCGGCAATGAATAAAGCTGCGTAGCTAGGCAGTAACCAGCGGGGGTGCGATCGCCCATACTGCCGCTGTAGCCATTGCCACCACTGCCCTGCAGCCGCCCCCACCACAACCCAAAAAAGAGCAATCATCCCCAGTTTGGTCGGCAGATTGGGATTGAACTGAGCAAGGGGCAGCGGAAACCCATACACCCCCCGACCGCCTCGGGTTAGCCAATCCTCATTGAGGGCAATCAAGCGGACAATTTCCGCCATGCCGATCGTCACAATCGCGAGGTAATCTTCCCGCAGCCGCAGCGTCGCAATCCCCATTAAAAAGCCCAGTCCCATCGCCAGCACCACGCCAGCAAGGACAGCAAAGAACATGGGGACGCCAGCAATCCCCAACAAAATCGTGGTGTAGGAACCAATGGCCAAAAAACCAACATGGCCAAAGTTAATTAGCCCCGTATAGCCCCAGTGCAAATTCAGCCCCAAGCTAAAAAGGGCAAAGGTGGCAGTGAAGATACCAAGGGAAATGAGATAGCCAACCATTTAGATCATCGAAGTTAAGGGCGAGACAGTTGCGCTGCGCTGTTGCGATCGCGCCAGTGGATGAAGGAATCAAAATGAATATATTTTATACACCTGCCTAGCGATAACCATAGAAGCGGGTGGCAAAGTTTTGCGATCGCGTCGGGGACAGTTGACGCGCTTTCAAAATCGCGGCGGTGAGAAATACATAGGCCAAAATCCCCACCACTGCCAAACCCATCGGACCAAAACGGGCGGCAGCCGTATTCCAAAGGGCATGCAGAAAGGCCGCTAGACCTAGGCCAACCATTAAAATCAAGGGCGCTCGATGGGGGCGCAATACACTCAATCCCACACAATAGCCCAAGTAGCCCGTGTAGGCCATGTGCCCCGTTAGGGATCCCAAGACCCGAGGAATCAGTACTTGCAGACCAGCTAAATTACCAAATTGACCGGCAATACTAGGGACATACTGCCCAAGGGTTTCTATCCAAGTAAAACCGAGGCCGGCAGCCGCTCCCAAGAGAATGCCATCGAGGGGTTCCCATACGCCCACCTTTTGTTTCCACGGACTCGGCAGCCATCGCCCTAAGCCATAGGCCACAACAATGGGTAACGCCTTGAGGAGTTCTTCCATTAAGCCGGCACCAATGAAGTTGCGGCTGAATAACACCCAAAATGAAGGATGGGGCGGATGCAGTTGGCCGGGTAAAATGGTGCGAAAGAGATAGATCATGGCTGGCAAAATTGGGCTTTGCAGAATCAACATTTCCAGCGTCAATGTGCCCAGTAGAACCCATGCGGGTTTGCGCTTGCCACAGAGTTGATAGATAAAGTAATAGGCAGCACTGCCCAAATAGAGCGCCAAGATGACCTTGAAGGCATCGGGGGAGCCAGCCGTGGCGAAAAGGAGGATAACCGCAACAACCGTAACAATCCCCGGTACCAGATAGGCTTTGCGTACCCAGTCGGGATGAATGGCAAAAATAGGCAGGAGTTGGGTAAGGGTGAGGGGTTGATCGGGCTGGGTACTCACGACTTCGGTGAGGGGAAGATATTCTAGGACAAATTCAGGCCCTTGGCGCCCCAATTGAATGCGATCGCCGGCATTGAGCACAGTTAAGCTCTCTACTCGCTGTTGATTGACATAGGTGCCATTGACACTGCCGAGGTCAGCGATCGCCCACACGGGAATACTGCCACGCTTTTGACAGGTGAGTTGGGCATGGTGGCGGGAAACAGAAGTATAGATGTGAGCGTCAAGGACAATGTGGCAGGTAGCGGGGTCACGACCAATAATGGTCACCTCCTCCTGAGACAGCCAAAACTGCCCCATTTCAGGGGAAACTTGCCGCAGCACACCCGCATACTTCAGCGTTGGATGGAGAGGGGAGCGATCGCGATTCATTGGTACCCGTATCAACTGCAAGGGGGACGATGAGACTCCCAAAGTCCGACCTGCTCAGCACTCACACCCACTATACACTGGGTACTTGATACTTCCTTTGAGCGAGAGGGCGATCGCGAGGGGAAACCATGGTTGTCCATCCTAGGCAGAGGGTTACTTTGGGGGCAGGAGTTGACAAAGGGCAGCATTTTGCGCAATGATAAAGTTCTGCTGATGCGGGGCTATAGCTCAGTTGGTAGAGCACTTCAATGGCATTGAAGGGGTCAGCGGTTCGAATCCGCTTAGCTCCAGTGGAAACGCAAACCATACTTTTTGTTAGACCGAGGGGTGCAGTCAGTATAGGCTGTCACTTCAAATTAGCACTGCAATGAACCATGGCACCCGCGATCGCATCCACCCGAAACAAGGAGCGCTTAATCCTCCCTTCCAGACCGACCCACAGGCCAAACCGTTGCCCACAGGTCGAGATTCAGGTTTGACTTCCATGTTGGTGAGCGATGAGAACCATGACAAAATCCAGACAGCGGGTTGTGGATTACGGCGAGGTTCTGACGCCGCCGCATATCGTCAACGCCATGCTCGATCTGGTTAAACAGGAAACAGAGCGGATTGATTCGCGCTTCCTAGAGCCGGCCTGCGGCACGGGGAACTTTCTCGTCGAAATCCTGAACCGGAAACTACGCGTGGTGGAAGCGCGCTATGCTAGGGTCCAACTGGAATACGAGCGCTACGCCATCTTGGCCGTGTCGTCGCTCTACGGGATTGACATTCTGGAAGACAACGCTGCGGAATGCCGGCAGCGGCTGTTTGCCGTTTTTGATGAAGCCTACACGCGGCTTTTCAAAGACAAGGCCAAAGCGCCATGCCAAGAAACAGTGCGCTATATCCTCAGCAAAAATATTGTTCATGGCGACGCGCTGACCTTGAAAACCGTAGGGGCGAACCCCCAACCGATTATTTTTCCTGAATGGTCGCTGGTCAATGGCAGCCTGCTCAAGCGGCGGGACTTTGCCTTCCATGAACTGGTGAACCAGGGAGCGATGCGGGAGTTACCGCTCTTTTCGGATGCCGGCGAGGAGGTATTCATCCCTGAACCGGTCAAAGACTACCCGCCGGTGCATTTTCTGGAGGTTGCCCATGCCTACGATGAGTAGCCACAACCCGGACGTGCTCTTGTGCCTAGCCAATCTCTCCAGCGACGAGGTCTTCACCCCGCCGGCGCTGGCTAACCAGATGCTGGATCTGCTGCCGCCCGATCTCTGGAGTAACCCCGACGCCCGTTTTCTCGATCCGGCCTGCAAGTCGGGGGTGTTTTTGCGCGAGATCGCCAAGCGGCTGGACAAGGGCCTAGAAACCCAAATCCCCGATCGCCAAGAGCGCATCAACCACATCATGAAGCACCAGCTCTTCGGCATCGCCATCACCGAACTGACGGCGCTCATCGCGCGCCGCACCCTCTACTGCTCCAAACACGCCAACGGCAAATACTCCATTTGCACCGCCTTTAACACCGAAGAAGGCAACATCCGCTACCGACGCACCGAGCACACCTGGCGAAACGGCCGCTGCCTCTTCTGCGGCGCCAACGAAGCCAACTACGCCCGTGGCGAGGAACTGGAAACCCACGCCTACGAGTTCATCCATACGGAAAACCCACTCCGTCTTTTCGACGAGTACAGCGAGCCATGTCATTTCGACGAGCACAGCGAGGAGAAATCGATGAAATTCGATGTCATCATCGGCAATCCGCCGTATCAGTTGAGCGACGGGGGGTTTGGTAGAAGCGCAACGCCCATTTACAACAAGTTTGTCCATCAAGCAAAAAAACTGAATCCACGCTATCTGGTGATGATCATCCCTTCCCGCTGGTTTGCTGGCGGTAAGGGCTTGGATTCCTTCCGAGCCGAGATGCTTGGCGATGATCGCATCCGAAAACTGGTGGACTTCGAGGATGCATCAGAGGTCTTCCCCGGCGTAGATATTGCTGGCGGTGTGTGTTATTTCCTTTGGGAACGGGACGCGCGTGGGACTTGCGAAGTGACCAATGTGCATAAAGGAGAAAAGGTCGTTTCGACACGAAAACTCGATGAATTCCCAACCTTCATCCGCCATAGTCAGGCCGTGTCCATTGTAAGGAAAGTACTCGCTAAGAAAGAAAGGAGTATGAGCGAACAGGTATCAGCTAGTAAACCTTTCGGATTGCGCACTTTCGTGCGCCCCCAAAAATCTGGCGATCTCATACTGCGCTGGCAAAATGGCGAAGGTCCGTATAAAAGGGAGGATATAACCGTTGGCGTGGAAATGATCGACAAATGGAAGGTGATTACATCCTACGTGGGCTATGACCATGCCGGAAATCCCGGAACAGACGGAAGGAGAAGGGTTTTTTCCAAAATAGACATACTACCCCCGAGAACCATCTGCACAGAAACGTATCTGGTAATTGGAGCTTATGATTCCCAAAAGCAGGCTGAACATTTGGCGGCCTATATGAAGACGCGGTTCTTTCGTTTCCTAGTATCGCAGTTCATGTATTCGCATCACATTACAAAAGATGCCTACGCCTTCGTCCCCATCCTTGACATGAACACCGAATGGACCGACGAAAAGCTCTACGAGCGATACGGGCTTACGGAAGAAGAAATTGCCTTTATCGAGTCGAAAATTCGCCCGATGGAGGCTGGTGATGCCTGACACCTGCTTCCCGTTGCGCCGGAAGGAATAGAACATGTCATTTCGCAGGAGCGGAGCGACCTTGTCATTGCGCAGGAGCGCAGCGACCATGTCATTTCGAAGGAGCGCAGCGACTGAGAAATCCTACCCATCATGGCATGACGATTTCTCGCTTCGCTCGAAATGACGCACGCACGGCCCGAATGGCGCAACACACCCTTGTCATTTCGAAGGAGCGCAGCGACTGAGAAATCCTACCCATCATGGCATGACGATTTCTCGCTTCGCTCGAAATGACGCACGCACGACCCGAATGGCGCAACACACCCTTGTCATTGCGCAGGAGCACAGCAACCATGTCATTTCGAAGGAGCGCAGCGACTGAGAAATCCTACCCATCATGGCATGACGATTTCTCGCTTCGCTCGAAATGACGCACGCACGGCTCGAATGGCGCACACTGCGATCGAACCCACAAGGATGAACCTCTCTTGAAATCACAAAGCAAGGAGCGCTCATGAAAAGAGACTATCACTTCTACGTCTACATCCTTACTAACTGGAATAACAAAGTCATGTATGTTGGTATGACAAACAACCTTGAACGCCGAATATACGAACACAAAAACAAACTGGTGGATGGCTTTACCAAAAAATACAACGTGAACAAACTTGTGTATTACGAGCACACAACTGACGTCTACGCCGCAATTGCCAGAGAAAAACAAATCAAAAAATGGCGGCGAGAAAAAAAGAACCAATTGGTTATGACCACGAACCCCGAGTGGAAGGACTTGAGTTTGGAATGGGAAGCAACACCGAAGGAGCAAGGCAACACCGCTATTTCGAAAGAGCAATAGCAACCATGTCATTTCGCAGGAGCGCAGCGACCTTGTCATTTCGAAGGAGCGCAGCGACTGAGAAATCCTACCCATCATGGCATGACGATTTCTCGCTTCGCTCGAAATGACGCACGCACGGCCCGAATGGCGCAACACACCCTTGTCATTGCGCAGGAGCGCAGCGACCATGTCATTTCGAAGGAGCGAGGCGACCTTGTCATTTCGAAGGAGCGCAGCGACTGAGAAATCTTGCCTAGAGTGTGAGGATTTCTCGCTTCGGTCGAAATGACGTACGCTGTGCTTGGAATGAGAATTGCTAAGATGAAACCATGACAAAAGATTTTTTCCCGCCCCGTCCCAAAATCGAGCCGAAAATCTACGCCTACGAGGACACCAACCCGCAGTATGCGGGCCTGCTCAAGATCGGCTACACCACGAAGAGCGTGCAGGATCGGGTGGCGCAGCAGTATCCCACGCTCCGCCCTGGCGAGAAGCCCTATCGCATCGTGCTGGAGGAGCCGGCCATTCGCAACGACGGCACGGGGTTTACCGACCACGAGGTGCACCGCATGCTGCGCATCAACGGCATCCCGCAGGCCGGCGGCGAGTGGTTTCGTTGCACCGTGGAGCAGGTCAAGGCCGCCATTCAAGCCGTGCGGACAGGTCAATTGATGGAAGAACAGCGATCGCTTAACTTCCCCCTGCGCCCAGAGCAGCAAGCAGCGGTTGAGAAGACCATGGCCTATTTCCAGAACTATCGCCGGGAAAACGGCAAGCCGCCCCATTTCCTCTGGAACTGCAAGATGCGCTTCGGCAAGACCTTCGCCGCCTACCAACTGGCCAAGCGCATGGGCTGGAAAAAGATACTGGTGCTCACCTTCAAGCCGGCAGTGCAAAGCGCTTGGGAAGAAGACTTGCGCTGTCACGTGGATTTTCAGGGCTGGCAATTCATCAAACCCGGCGGCCTCACCTACGAACAGGCGGACAAGAACAGACCCATCGTCTGCTTCGGTTCCTTTCAGGATTATCTGGGTCGCAATCCGAGCACCGGCGGGATTAAAACCAAGAATGAATGGGTGCATACCACACACTGGGACTGCGTGATGTTCGATGAATATCACTTCGGCGCCTGGCGGGAGAAAGCTAAAGATCTTTTCGAATCCGAAGACGAACAGGAAAGAAAAGCGGCGGAAGGTGAAGCCATCGACTACTTTGATGAAGACATTCTGCCCATCACCGCGGATCACTATCTGTATCTTTCCGGCACACCGTTCCGAGCCATTGCCACCGGCGAGTTCATCGAGGAGCAGATCTACAACTGGACCTATTCTGACGAACAGAAAGCTAAAGAAGAGTGGCAGGGAGACAATAACCCCTACGCCGCCTTGCCGCGGATGGTGTTGATGACCTATCAACTGCCGGATGACATCCGCGACGTGGCGATGAAGGGCGAGTTTAACGAGTTCGACCTGAACCTCTTCTTTGCGGCGGAAGGCGTCGACGATCAGGCGCGGTTCACGTATGAAGAGGAAGTACAGAAGTGGCTCGATCTGATTCGGGGCGCCTATCTCCCCACGAGTTTAGACAACTTAAAACTGGGTGCGGAGAAACCGCCGCTGCCCTTTTCGGATATGCGGCTGTTGAATGTGCTCTCGCATACCCTGTGGTTCTTGCCCAGCGTTGCCTCTTGCTACGCTATGCGGAATCTGCTGGCAAAGAGCCAAAATAAATTCTACCACGATTACAAAGTCATCGTTGCTGCCGGTGCAGCTGCGGGTATTGGGGTCAATGCTCTACCGCCTGTTCTCGAAGCAATGGGTGATCCCCTCAAGACCAAAACCATCACCCTCACCTGCGGTAAGCTCACCACCGGCGTGACGGTGCGGCCTTGGACAGGGATCTTCATGCTGCGCAACACCTCCAGCCCAGAGACCTACTTTCAGGCCGCCTTTCGCGTGCAAAGCCCTTGGATCATCAAAAATCCCGACGGCGTTTCGCCCAATGAGGAGCTGATCCTCAAAAAGGAGTGCTACGTCTTCGATTTTGCGCCGGATCGGGCCTTGCGCCAGATCGCCGACTACAGTTGCCGCCTGAACGTCAACGGGGAAGACCCGGAAAGGAAGGTGGCGGAATTTATCCAATTTTTGCCGGTGTTGGCCTACGACGGCAGTTCCATGAAGCAGATTGACGCCGCCGGGGTGCTCGATATGGCGATGGCCGGGACCACGGCAACCCTGTTGGCTCGCCGCTGGGAAAGCGCGCTGCTGGTGAACGTGGACGACGACACGCTGCGGCGGTTGATAAACAATGAAGAGGCGATGCAGGCGCTGATGCGCATCGAGGGGTTCCGCAATCTCAATCAGGAGATCGAGACCATCATCAACAAATCTGAAGCGGTCAAGAAGGCGAAGAAAGAGGCAAATGACCAGAAACTTTCCTCTCAAAAGAAAAAGCAGCTTACAGAAGAAGAAAAGGAATTCAAGAGCAAGCGCAAGCAAATTCAGGAAAAACTGATCAAACTTGCCACCCGCATCCCCATTTTCATGTACCTGACCGATTACCGGGAACGAACACTGCGGGACGTGATCACGCAATTGGAGCCTAGGTTGTTCAAGAAGGTCACAGGGTTGACGGTCAAAGACTTTGAACTGCTCGTCAGCTTGGGGGTATTCAACAGCGCGTTGATGAACGATGCGGTGTATAAGTTCAAAAGATATGAAGACCCGAGCTTGGCCTACACAGGGATCAATAAGCATGAAGGGAAGGAGATCGGCTTGTATGATACCGTCCTCCGTCGCGGAAACTGCCCCTCTTCCCTGCCTGAAGTTAGCAATTTATAGGAATTGATCTCGGAAGTGAGCGCTTGCTGGCGCAATTCGAATACCACATCAAGCTCTACGAGGCGCTCTTTATCCAGCACATGATGAATGCCCTGCGCCCCGGTGGGCGCGCCGCAGTGGTACTCAAGGAAGGCTTGCTATTCGACTCGAAGAAGATGCTCCGCAACATCTGCCGCAAACTCGTGGAGCAGTTCGAGGTCCTGGCGGTGATCAGCCTGCCCAACGGCGTCTTCAACCCTTACAGCGGAGCCAAGACCAGCGTCGGGGTCTTCCGCAAGCCCCTAGGCAGGGACGATGTGCGGACTTCCAAGGTGTGGTTCTATCGGGTGGAAAGCGACGGGCGTGACCTCGGCGCCACCCGCCGCCCGCTACCCGATTTTGCAACCGACGGGGATCTCGCACACATGGTTTCGCTCTGGCCCTACACCTAGCGGCAGGAAAAGGACAGCGGTGTAAGGGCGATCCTCAAAGCCGATGACCTCAAGCAGTTTGAAAGCGAAAAATCCTAGTGGGCAACGATAGACCAGATTCGCGCGATCGACGACAACCCGACCGCACGCCGCTACTGCCGGCACCAAGCCGAGGCCGTCGAGCACGAAAAGCCGGAGGTGCTCATCAATCGCCTGCTGGAGCTAGAGGAGGAAATATACTGAAGACCTGCGCCAGCTTCTGGCGATGGTATCGGGAAATAATTTTGTCAGCAGTTCACAACGCTCGATAAATGCTTAATGATAAATGCTTAATAAATTAGCTTAGTCATGAGGAGGTGCGCACCATGAACGGGAAAACTTCACTGTTGACCCTGATTTTAGAAGGCAGGTTTGTCCGCTCAGGTCGAATAGCTGTTTCACAGCTTTCAGAGCTTTTGTCGAGCCTTCAAAAAGTCTTTTACCGAACCGGCCAAGTGCTCTTAGGCGAAACCGATAGTATTCGCAAAGAACCCAAGTCGAAACAGCTCAAGCAGCTTCTGGAATTAGACCTTATTGAGATTAACCACGGAAGCCCATCAACCCTACTCCGCTTCGACAGGCGAGCTGAACCAAGCTTGTTCCCCGAAGAGGATTTTTTACTTCACATCTTAGAGACTGCTCTTACAGGCATACACGAAGTCCAGGAGCCGGGTGATGTCCTTCCTCGTGGATTTGATCGGGGAGTCTTACTTGCATGGCGTGATGTCGGCAGGCTTTTCCAGAAAGAAGTATATTCAATAACTTTTGAACTCAATCATCGTCCGAGTCCGCTACAGGTTCAGTACACCCCCCAAGCGTTCCAAGTAATCCAGCAGCGGATTCAGGGACCCAAAACTCACCTCACTACCATTGAAGGCCGCTTGCTTATGGCGGACTTCAAAGAAGAAGGTATGCGGTTACGGGTTCATCCTCCTGTTGGTGATCCAGTCGTATGCGTGTTCGACGAGGAGCAAAAGGAAGAGGTACTTGAGAATCTTCTGCGTCGCGTCCGCATAATCGGTGAAGCACTCAGCGATCCTGAGACCGGCAAGATTAACCGAGTGCGTATCCACGACATCGAACCTTTAGAGGAACTCACGGAGGCGATAGAGGAAATTCCGCTCGCTCCAGCAGAAGTTTATGATTTCTGGACTTCAAGAACACTGAAAGAACTTGCCCAAATGCAGGGCGTCCAGCCTGTAGCTAATCTTGCTACTTTATATGGCACTTGGCCCGGCGAACGCAACGATAGCTTTGAGGAGTTTATTCAAGAATTGCGACAAGGCAATGTCATCGGGAGGCATGGCTCGTGACATCCGCCTATCTGCTCTTGAATACTAACATTCTCTCATACATCATGAAAGGTGCGCCAGAGGCGAGGCTTTATGAGAATCATCTCTTCGGCAAAACCTTGGCGATTTCCTTCATCACCGTTGGCGAACTTTGGGCAGGGGCAGAATACGCTGGGTGGGGAGAGCAGAAGCGAAAGAAGCTTGAGAGCGTGCTTCGTAACTTTGTGGTGATTCCTTATGACTACGAAATCGCAAAAAAGTACGGCGAGATTGTTGCAGGACGAAAGCGTATCGGTAAGCCGATTTCCTTTGCCGATGCTTGGATCGCTGCTTGTGCACTGTGCTATCAGGTGCCGCTCGTTACTCATAACGAGAAAGACTTCCAGAATATACCCAACCTTTCCGTAATCACACAGCAAGGTGGTCAGACACCATGACCACGTTTGCCATCACAGTATTCGGCTGAGTCAATACTGTTTGCCGGCGTTAGGGATCGTTGTTGATGATGGATAATGCACCAATTCATCCGAAAAGGGCGATTCAGGAAGCGGTCAAAGCGGCGGGTCACAAGGTGTTATTCTGGCCCAATATCCGCAGTAGTTTTTCTAAATGCTCTGGCAGAGGGGCGATCGCCACAATCTCCTCACCTGTACGGGGATGCTGCAACGCTAAGCGATAGGCATGGAGCGCTTGGCCGGGCAGTTTTACTTTTAGCGGTGCACCGCGGCCATAGACAGGATCCCCCAACAGCGGCCAACCCAAGTGGGCGGCATGAACGCGGATTTGATGGGTGCGACCGGTTTCAAGGCGAAACTCCACAAGGGCACAGTGGCGGAAGCGCTCCTGCACGTACCAGTGGGTAATTGCTGTGCGGCCTTTTTCTGGAGGCACCACCGCCATCTTTTTGCGATCCACCGGGTGACGACCAATGGGCGTAATTACCGTTCCCCTGTCCTGCGGGGGCTGGCCATAGACGACACCAAGGTAATGGCGCTGCATTTGCCGTGCTTTCAATTGCTGTTGCAGATGGTGTAGGGCAAACTCCGTTTTGGCAACAACCATCACCCCAGAGGTGTCTTTGTCTAGGCGATGCACAATCCCCGGTCGCTGGACACCGCCAATGCCTGTCAACTCAGGGCAATGGGCTAACAGACCATGAACTAGGGTGCCGTGGCGATGACCGGGGGCAGGATGCACCACTAGATCCACGGGTTTATTGAGAATCAGTAACTCATCATCCTCATAGAGAATACTCAGGGGTAGGGGTTCAGGGATTAAATCCAACGGCTCTGGTTCAGGGAGCACCACCTGCAGTACCTCACCACCACTGAGGGGCTGATTTTTGCGATCGCACACTTGGCCATTAATCCGCACATAGCCCTGTTGGATCAGCTGCTGCCAGCGCGATCGCGAGAGTTCAGGATGCCGCTGTGCAAGAAACGTATCGAGGCGATCGCCCCCCTGTTCTACCTTGAAGGTCAGCGATGTCGTCATGCCCCCAACTACACCAGTGTATGCCCAAGGGCTAAACCCACCACTAACATCCCTAAGACGAGAAAGGGTTGAGCACTGGCTTGGTACTTGACATCGTTTTTCAAGGGATCCCGCAGGAAGTACATATCCTGAAAGACGATTTGGGGAATAATCAGCAAAATCAGCAGCACTGCATAAAGATTGGCATGAATGGCCATCAGGTAGCCCGCAATCCCCAACTGGAAAATGTCAATCATCAGAACACAAATCCATGCGGCGGTAGTAACGCCAAACATCACCGGCAAGGAAGCCAAGCCGAGTTGGCGATCGCCCTCAACGCTTTTGAAGTCATTGACAATGGCAATACCCAAGCCCGCCAAACTGTAAATCAACGTCAAGATCACAATCGTCGGTGTCAATTCGCCAAAAAGGGCGTGACCTGCCCACCACGGTAAAGCAATGTAGCTGGCTCCGAGGGCATAATTCCCCAGCCAACCATTCTTTTTCAGCTTCAGGGGCGGTGCGGAATAAATATACGCCAAAAAGCCTCCCAGCAAAGCAATTTTGGTCACAGGGAACGTGGGATGGTCAGCCCATAGATCGAGTAGAACAGCTAGACCCAAACCTGCGACAACGAGGAAGATAATCTGCGCCCGCACTTGGTTAAGGGAAATCGCCCCTGAAGGAATGGGACGGTAGGGTTCGTTAATCGCATCAATCTCGCGATCGTAGTAATCGTTGAGCGTTTGCGTATAGCCCGCCATCAAAGGTCCCGACAGCAGCATACAGGTCGCTGCCTTGAGCACATCCTCCAGACTCCAGGTAAATCCCCCCGACGAGGCTGCACCACAGACCACGCCCCAAATGAGGGGGATCCATGTAATCGGCTTCATTAGTTGCAGGCGAATTTTCCAGATATTGGTCTCGCCGCTTTTGGCACCCTTCATGCCCAGCAGTTGCCGTGCGGCTGCAGTAGTGGTTTCCGTGGATGTTGAAGTCGTCGTTGAATCGGGGGTTTCCGTCATAGCGCTTGTTGTGCTCAGCAATCACCTCAATGATTATAGTCGTTTCACCTTCCGCCACCTAGGGGGATCATGTTGCCCTCTAGCGTGGGCAGGATGTTAAAAGTTGTCCTCGTAAATTTGCCGATCGCCCGTGGTGTAGGTCAGGATAGAAGCGAAACTCCTTTTAGAATCCTTCTAGAATCCTTCAGCGTCAGTGGAACAACCGCAGATTGTGCCATGACCCCTGTCTCCATCCCTGATTATCTTAAACGCGCTCTACCGGCGGCCATTGCCACGGCGATCGCCACGGTGGGTGTCCTTGCGCTGCGAGTGGGGGGCCTGCTCGAACCGTTGGAATTAAGAGCCTATGACCAATGGCTGCGCTGGCGATCGACACCGGCCACGTCCCAGCGACTGCTGATTGTTGAAATTACCGAGGCTGATATTCAAACCCTCAAGCAGTACCCCATTCCCGACGAGGTGCTCATTCAAGCTGTCAATGAATTGCAGGAGCACCAACCCAAGGTCATTGGCATTGACATTTTTCGCGATTTTCCGGTGCCCGATCGCTTCAAGCTGCCAAGCGATGTGCTGCCCTCCCTCGGACGGGTGATGATGACCCAGCCCAACACCGTTATTGTCTGTAAAGTGGGGGGCGAAACAGATCCCGGAATTGCCCCACCCGCTGGACTGCTCAATGATCAGGTGGGATTTGCAGACATTCCCATTGATGAGGATGGTGTGGTGCGGCGGGCGATTTTGGCAACTCAACCCGAAGCCAGCGATCGCTGCTCTACCCCTCAATCTTTCGCTTTAGCTTTGGCGCGTCTTTTTTTAGGGGTGAATCCCCAAGCAGTGACTCAGAACCGCCTTGACTTGGGAACGGCTCGCTTTCAAGCCTTAACCAGTAACTGGGGAGGCTACAGCCACTTAGATGCAGCCGGGTTTCAAATCCTGATCAACTACGCCCGCCCAACCCAGCCCTATGAAACCGTGACCCTGAGCGAGGTGCTCAAGGGGCAAGTCTTGCCCTCTAAGGTGCGCGATCGCGCCGTCCTCATTGGCCTCACTGGCAGTAGTAGTAACGATAAGTTTTTGATTCCAATGACACTGCCGGGGCAAACCAACCGCCTGACCCCCGGTGTTGTGGTTCAAGCAGCGATCCTTGAAGATTTGCTAGCAGCGGCTCTCGATAACCGTTCTCCTATGGGTACATGGCCGCAGGGGGCGATCGCCCTTTGGATTCTGGCTTGGTCTGGCCTTGGTGCCCTGATCATCGCCAAGGGACAGCGCTGGGTGATTGTGCCGCTGCTGGTTGCTGGGGGACTGGGTCTCAGTGGCCTGACATTCCTCCTCTTTTTACAGGGGAGTTGGATTCCGCTGGTGGCACCTCTGGTTGGCTTTGGCAGTGCGGCGGTTTTGATGCTGGGCTATCGTGCCTTCAGTCCTGCAGAATCCACCCCTACCCCCTCTACACCGACGGCTGTTCCCAGTGGCTGCTCAGCAACTCCCTTGGAGTTCATGACTGAAGGCATCAGTCAATCAACCACACCTGAATCAGCCCCCATTCTGGAAATCCCCGAAACCTCGCCAACAGAAGTCTCTCGCCTAGAGACGGATGCCAATGCAACGGTGCTGCAACCGGAAACAGCAATTTCCTTTACCCCCATCGAACCTACCCCACCCCCTAGAGATCAACCCCACACCGCACCTACCCTCCTCACCTCCGTCGTTGATCAAATTCCCCCCACAGAGATCCGCGAGACACCACCACAATCCATCACTGAGCGGGAAACCTTCTTAGTGGTTCACCCTGAGGATGCTGCCACTGCCGCCACCGAATTGCCAGAAACTCCCACAACTGCTCCTGAACCTACCCATATTGATCTTCCTGAAACCCAGAGGGTGGTTCCTACCCCGCAGCCAACAGTTCCCTCAGAGATCCCCTCGACACTGCGCCCTGATTTACCAGAAACCCAACTGACGGTTCCCGAAGCCTTAACAACGATGCCAGAGACCCCTAGCATCCCTACTGTTGATTTACCCGAAACGCAACTCACCCTACCTGAGCCACTAACGACCCCAGAACCGACCTCGACGCCCTCAACCCAATTTGCAACCAGTGTGGACTTGCCTGAAACGCAACTATCCATTCCTGAGACGGCACCGGACATCACCTCAACTCCACCCACCCAATTTACAACCAGCGCAGATTTGCCCGAAACCCAATTGTCAATCCCAGCCACCCCCAAGGGAGACCTACCAGCAACCCAGCCATCCAACCCTGACCCCTTAACCGCGGCGCCTGTGGATCCCACCCAGCGGCCAGAGGTGATTCCCACCACGACAGTCCCCTCGCCGCCACCCCCAACGACAGAAACGCAAACACCGAGCGGCACCCAACCCAAAACCACCGTCATTTCTGACATCAGCGAAAAAGCCAGTGAACCCTTACCACAAACTGTGGGGGGACGCTACCGTGTCCTCAGTCAACTCGGCGAAGGGGGATTTGGGCGCACGTTCTTGGCTGCGGATTTACATCTGCCAGATCATCCGATCTGCGTGGTCAAGCAGTTGGTGCCCTCCCGTAAGGATGAACGTTTTTTGGCCATTGCCCGTCGCCTCTTTCAGCGGGAAGCAAAAACCTTAGCCCAATTGGGTCAACACGAGCGTATCCCTCGATTACTGGCTTACTTTGAAGAGGGGGGATATTTCTATCTCACCCAAGAGTATGTGGATGGGGAATCCCTCAAGGAGGAGTTTGAAAAGAAAATTACCCTCTCCCAAGCCGAAGCCCTCACCATTCTCAAGAGCATTCTGGAAATTTTGCAGTATGTGCATCAGTTTGGGGTGGTGCATCGCGACATTAAGCCTGCCAATATCATGCGCCGCCGCAGTGATCAACAACTGTTTTTGATTGACTTTGGGGCGGTACGCCATGTCCAGCCCGAGGAGTTGCTCCAGCACGGCAAATATACGATCTCAATTGGTACCCGTGGGTATGCCCCTAGCGAGCAAATGGCAGGACGACCGGTGATTGCCAGTGATATTTACTCTTTGGGTATGGTTATTGTTGAAGGTCTGACGGGGCTCGCCCCGATGGATTTGCCCTCTGATCGCAACACGGGTGATATGATTTGGCAGCCGGGACGGCATCTTTCGCCGCAGTTTGTTGCCATTATCAATAAAATGATCAAGTATAACTTTCGCGATCGCTACCAGAGTGCTGCAGAGGTGCTCACCGATTTGACCAAGGCTGGACTTTAGGCCTATAGACCCAAGTTTTAGCGCTGTAGAGGGGGTTCGCAGTTCTTATTTATGCGGCTCAATCGTTGTGAAAAAAGGCTGTATGATAGATAGTACCGTTTCCTTTTTTTAACATTAGACACTTTGGAGGCATCGCAACGTGGCTGGAACGACAGGAGAACGACCATTTTCCGACATTATTACCAGTGTCCGTTATTGGGTGATTCATAGCATCACCATTCCGGCGTTGTTCATTGCTGGCTGGCTCTTTGTCAGCACCGGTTTGGCCTATGATGTGTTTGGCACACCACGCCCCGATAGCTACTATGCTCAGGAACAGCGGTCGATTCCTCTGGTGACCGATCGCTTTCAAGCTAAACAACAAGTTGAAACCTTCTTAGAACAGGTGAAGTAGGATTGCCATGACCAGTAATACCCCCAATCAAGAACCCGTTTCTTACCCGATTTTTACGGTCCGCTGGTTGGCCGTTCACACGCTTGCTGTGCCCACGATTTTCTTCCTCGGGGCGATCGCGGCTATGCAGTTTATCCAACGTTAGGAAGGTGCAGCCATGGAACCGAATCCCAATCGTCAGCCGGTCGAACTGAATCGCACATCCCTGTACCTAGGGTTGTTGCTGATCTTCGTCCTTGCGTTGCTCTTTTCAAGCTACTTCTTTAACTAAATTCTTCTCTATAACTGAATCTGCTTAGGAGGAATTGATCATGTTGTCTGAAGGCGGACGCATTCCCCTGTGGGTTGTGGCCACGGTGGCTGGCATGGGGGTCATTGTGATTGTCGGGCTGTTCTTCTACGGTGCTTACGCTGGTCTTGGCTCCTCTCTCTAAAGATTGGGGTCTTGGCGCGTACGCAATTGTAGCCAGATCAGTCCTAGGGTGACTCCCAAAAGAACCGTTGCTGCGGCAGCGGCATAGCCAAAGTCAAATAACGCAAACGCCTGTTGGTAAATATAAAATACCAGCAGGTTTGTTGTATCTAAGGGGCCGCCACCGGTCACCACATAGACCTGTTCAAAACTGCGCAATGTGAAAATCGTTGTTGTGACAAACACCAAAATTAAGGTGGGTCGCAGCCCCGGCAGCGTAATGTAGCGAAACTGTTGCCAAGCATTGGCGCCATCGAGCAGTGCCGCTTCATAGCGATCGCGAGGAATGGTTTGCAACCCCGCCAAAAAGACCACTAAATTAAACCCCAACTGCTTCCAGCTACTGAGCAAAATTAGCACTGGCATTGCCCAAGTGGGATCACTCAGCCAAGCAATCGGCTGCCCCCCTAAGGTTTGCACCAGTTGATTCACCGGGCCATCGGTTTGAAACAGCCAACGAAACCCTAAACCCACCGCCACAATCGAGGTCATTGTTGGCAAAAAGTAGGCCGTGCGCAGCAGATCCCGTCCCCTGATCCCTTGGTTGAGACCCACCGCCAAGAGTAAGGGCAGCACAATCGTGGGGAGCACCGTTGCCCCTGTGAAATAAATGGTATTGCCAATCACCTGCCAAAAGTCTGGACTCAGGAGCAATTGCTGATAATTTTGCAGCCCAACCCAACGCACCCCTTCTTGACTAAAACTCCCCGTCGTAAAACTAAGATAGACAAGGTACAAAATCGGCAAAAAAACAAAAATTGTCAGAAACAAAAGTGCGGGTAAAAGGAATAACCAAGCGACTCCTATCGGTGACAAAAAAACATCCCCCAATCGTGGGAGTTGCGATCGCGCCATTGGCAAAGCTGATGACCTCAAAATTCATCTTTCTATAAATTCAATCCTAGGGTAGTGGCTCCCAAAATTGGAAATGATAAGATCAAAATCAAAATGCACGCCATCTTGGGGAGATGCTGTGATTCACACTGCGCCATTGCCCACGACTACCCCCTCTCACATTTCTGATCATAATCGTCTAAAGCTGTTTTCGGGTTCTGCCAACACTGCCCTTGCTCAGGAAATTGCCCGCTACCTCGGTATTGATCTCGGCCCAATGGTGCGCAAGCGATTTGCTGATGGCGAGCTGTATGTGCAGATTCAAGAATCCATTCGCGGTTGTGATGTCTATCTGATCCAGCCCTGTTGCCGACCCGTCAATGACCACCTGATGGAACTGCTGATCATGGTGGATGCCTGCCGCCGCGCTTCAGCCCGCCAAGTGACTGCGGTGATTCCCTACTATGGCTATGCCCGTGCCGATCGCAAGACCGCTGGCCGCGAGTCCATTACCGCTAAACTAGTAGCCAACCTGATTACTCAAGCGGGAGCGAGTCGCGTTCTGGCCATGGATCTGCACTCAGCGCAAATTCAAGGCTATTTTGACATTCCCGTGGATCATGTCTATGGTTCACCCGTGCTCCTTGACTACCTGCGCAGCAAAAATCTTGAGGATATTGTGGTGGTGTCCCCCGACGTGGGTGGGGTGGCTCGTGCCCGTGCCTTTGCCAATAAGCTTGATGATGCGCCCCTAGCCATTATTGATAAACGACGCCAAGCCCACAATGTGGCTGAAGTGATGAACGTGGTGGGGGATGTTAAGGGCAAGACAGCGGTGCTCGTGGATGACATGATTGATACGGCCGGCACGATTTTAGAAGGAGCACGGTTACTGCGGCGGGAAGGTGCCAAGGAAGTCTATGCCTGTGCCACCCATGCGGTTTTTTCACCGCCAGCGATCGAGCGACTCCAAGGAGGCGATTTTGAAGAGGTGATTGTTACCAACACGATTCCTGTACCGGAGACGCAACGCTTTCCCCAACTCACGGTGCTGTCGGTGGCGAGTATTCTCGGCGAAACCATTTGGCGCATCCATGAAGATAGCTCTGTGAGCAGTATGTTCCGCTAAAACCGCTAAAATAGGTGTTCTTAGTCGCCTAGGAGGATTGCAGGCATGGGGCGAATGGCCTTACTCAGCACCAGCAATAAGCAGGGACTGGTGGCGTTGGCTACGGCCTTGGTGCAGGAGTTTGGCTTTACGCTCCTGAGTAGTGGTGGCACCGCAAAGACCTTACAGGCAGCGGGGATTCCCGTGACAACGGTCTCGGAGTACACAGGGGCACCGGAAATCCTTGGTGGGCGGGTCAAGACCCTGCATCCCAAAATTCACGGCGGTATTTTGGCACGGCGCGATCGCCCCGAAGACGCGGCTGATCTGCAAGCCCAAGGGATTCATCCGATTGATCTGGTGGTTGTCAATCTCTATCCCTTTGCCGAAACAATTGCCCAGCCCAACGTGACCCTTGCCGAGGCGATCGAGCAAATTGATATTGGTGGGCCGACGCTGATTCGCGCTGCTGCCAAAAACCATGCCCATGTGACAGTATTGGTGGATCCCAGCCAGTATGAAACTTACCTTCAGGAATTACGATTACACGGGGAAGCTCAACCTGCTTTTCGCCTTGCCTGTGCCCAGCGGGCGTTTGCGCTGACGGCCAGTTACGATCAGGCGATCGCCGAGTATCTCCAAGAAATCACGTCCCCTGGTACTGAACCAGAAATTCTGCCGCCGGTCTTCCACCTGACGGGGCAGCAAAAACAAGTCTTGCGCTATGGCGAAAATCCCCATCAACGGGCTGCTTGGTACATCAGTGGGGCACACCCCAGTGGTTGGGCAGCCGCCGACCTGCTTCAGGGCAAAGAACTTAGCTACAACAACCTGCTAGATCTAGAAGCGGCACGGGCAGTGATCAGTGAATTTTTAGGGGAGGGTGCCCCCGCTGCCGTCATTATTAAACACACCAATCCCTGTGGCGTGGCTGAGGGCAAAACCCTTGTGGAAGCCTACGAACGTGCCTTTGCAGCCGACAGTGTTTCTGCCTTTGGCGGCATTGTTGCCCTGAATCGCCCCTTGGATGTGGCCACCGCTGAAGCCTTCACCCGTACCTTTTTAGAGTGTGTGGTGGCTCCCGCCTGTGAGGAAGCAGCGCTACCGATCCTGAAAACCAAACCCAAGATGCGGGTTCTCACCTTACCTGAGTTGCAGACGGCTCCCACGACGGCGATTCAAACCATTGCTGGCGGATTTCTTGTCCAAGATATTCACCCCGTCCCCATTGATCCAGAGGCGTGGCAAGTGGTCACCGCCACCGCACCCAGTCCAGAGTTGATGGCAGAACTGATCTTTGCTTGGAAAGTGGTGAAACACGTTAAGTCCAATGCCATTGTGGTCAGTCGCGATCGCCAAACCCGCGGCATTGGCGCCGGTCAAATGAATCGGGTGGGTGCTGTACACATTGCCCTCAGGGAGGCCGGTGAGGCTGCCCGCGGCGCTGTACTGGCCAGTGATGGCTTTTTCCCCTTTGCCGATTCTGTGCAAGCCGCTGCCCTTGCTGGTATTGCGGCGATTATTCAACCGGGGGGCAGTTTGCGGGATAATGAGTCTATCCAAGCAGCCAATGAAGCGGGAATTGCCATGGTCTTTACCAACCGGCGACACTTCCGCCACTAGGAAATAGCGATGGCGGTGCGGCTCGGTATTATCAGTGATCCCCACATTGCTCTGCCGGAGACGATTCCGACGGATCATCCCCCCATTTTTCTCTATGAAGTGAGTATTCCTGCTTTTGAAGCAGCCGTCACTCATCTTCTTGATCTGGGTATTGATGCTTTGTTGATGCCCGGTGACCTGACACGGGATGGCGAAGTCGTTAACCACCGCTGGCTCAGTCACTATCTGCAAACCCTGCCCATTCCCTGCTATGTGATTCCGGGGAATCACGATGTGCCTCTGCCGCTAGGAGATCACAAGCGTATTGGTTGGGCTGACTTTCCCCAGTGGTATCCCCATGCGGGCTATGGCAAGGGCGCCAAGCATTACTATCAAACCCTGCTTGCAGACAACCTACAACTGATTGCCCTGAATTCCAACCAATTTAGCCCGACAGGTCAGCAGATGGGGGCAGTCGATCAAGGACAACTGGCATGGTTGGCGGCTCTATTGGCAAAACCTTTTGCCGGACTGCGCCTTGTAATGATTCACCACAATGTCCTTGAGCATTGGCCACAACAGAGCCAAAGTCCAATGGGGCAGCGCTACCTCTTGGAGAATCGGGTGGAACTCCTCAACCTCCTGCGATCGGCGGGGGTGGCCTTGGTCTTAACCGGACATCTTCATGTCCAAGACATTGCCTATGAGCAGGGGCTGTTTGATCTAACGACGGGTTCCCTCGTCAGCTATCCCCATCCCTATCGCCGGCTCATTTTGCAGCAACATCCCCAAGGGGGCTGGCAAGTGGATGTGGAATCCTACCGCATTGAATCTCTGAAGACCTATCCCACCTTGAGTGATCTCTCCCGCCAATGGATGCTGCAGCGGGGTGCGGGGTTTATGGTGCGCTTTCTCACCTTACCGCCCTTTAATTTATCGGAAACTGAGGCCCAGCCCCTCGCCCAAGCCCTATCGTCCCTCTGGCCAGAAATTGCCCAAGGAGATACCCAAGTCACACTACCGACCCTACCCGAACCCTTGGCCGCCTACTTTGCCCAGTTTAACCACAGAGCACCAGCGGAGTATCCCCAGCTGCGGGACAACAATACGGTCTTTGTCATTTAGCACCTCGCAATTCCTTTGGTTGGGATGGTAGAGTCCCAAAACCTGCTCTAATAGGGGGTTGAGGCACGAATTGGACGCAAAGTAGTGACGTTTGGTCAGTGGATTGGCTTGCTGGTACTGGGGGTGTGTCTCTACATCCTCTGGGAAATTCGCCAAGTGTTACTCTTGGTCTTTTTGGCGGTGGTCTTGGCAACGGCACTCAACTGGCTGCAATTGCGACTCCAGAGCTGGGGACTACAACGAGGCCGGGCGATCGCCATCAGTATTAGCTTGACTTTCCTGATCATCTTTGGTTTCTTTTGGATGATCATTCCCCCCTTTTTGCAGGAAGCGCAGCAACTGGGTGTATTGATTCCCAAGGGGTTAGGACGGGTGGAAGCATGGCTGGATGAGATGGCTTACCTTTTGCCAAGTAGCAGCTTTGATGATACCCCTGTCATTAATCGGCTGATTACCCAGTTAGAGCCATTCCTTGAGCAAATCTTTAATAACTTCCTTGCCCTCTTTTCCAATACACTGGCGGTCTTACTAAATACGCTGTTGGTCTTGGTGCTGACGGTGATGCTAGTGATTGATCCTCAGTCCTACCGTTGGGGATTCATTCGCCTCTTTCCAGCGTTTTATCGGTCTCGCATTGACACGATTCTCACCGAAAGTGAACAGGCGCTCTTGGCATGGCTGGCGGGCACAGGCTTGAATATGCTGGTCATTGGTGTGGTCAGTGGCATTGCTCTTGCGCTACTGGGGGTGCGGTTGGTCTTGGCCAATGCTTTCCTGGCCGGTCTGCTGGAGGCGATTCCCAATATTGGCCCTGCCCTGAGTGTGATTCCGCCGATGATCATTGCTTTTATTGACAATCCGTGGCGGGCGGTGGCCGTTCTCATTGCCTACATTGTGATTCAACAGTTGGAGCAATACCTGCTGGTGCCCGTCGTCATGGCCAAACAGGTGGCTCTACTGCCCGCTGTGACGCTGGTGTCACAAATTGTTTTTGCCATTTTCTTTGGCTTTCTGGGCTTACTGCTGGCACTGCCTCTGGTGATTGTGGGTCAAATTTGGTTTACAGAAATTGTGCTCAAGGACATTCTCGATCGCTGGCAGCCCAGCCCGCCACCTGCAGGGTCAAATCCACCAATTTTGCCGCTGCCCCCGCCGCCCCCACCTGCTGCCGCAAATCCTGCCGCATCTGATGCAATTTCTGAGGATGGCTCAATAGAGACTTAATCTGATCAGCAACCACCGCCGGCTCAATCGGACCCACCAGTTCTGGTACAATTTCTCTGCCTGCCCAGATATTCGGCCACGCCTTGTAGCCGAGACCCTGTTTCACTAAGTCCCAATCCATCTCTGGCGATCGCCACAACTGCCAAAATCGCCGCCAGCCCAATCCCTTGGCCACCAGTGCCCAAAACACCAATGCCGTCCACTGTCGCCCGATCGCTGGCAAGCCCACCAGCAACCCGGCTAACCCATCCCAAGGGTGAGCCCGCTGTACCCGCAGTTGTTGAGCCGGCAAAAGAACAATCATCGGCACATTCAAGGCGGCCAGTTCAGCGGTATTGGCGCCAACGGTTGTCACACAGAGGGCAACCTGCCGCAGCAGGGGATAGTTGGGTAACTGCTGCCAGAGATAGACCTTCGTACCCCTCGGCGTCTCCAGATAGGGTAGCCCCTCACTGGGTTGGATGAGTGTCGCCGTCGTGCCCTCAACGTGCTTGAGTTCGGGGTTAAAGCGGGGATCGGCGTAGCAACTGAGGGTCTTGAGCGTCAGGGTGGGTGCCACGGGAATCACACACTGAATCGGGGGATGAGCAGCAGCTAAATGGTCGGCGATCGCCAGCGAAAGGGGCACCCCCAGCTTGAGCTTATTGGGCTTGGAACCCACCATCAGACCCACAAGGGGAGCATCTGAAGCAACGCCTAACTGTTGGCGCACATCAGGCAGGGAATCGAGGGCAAGGGCTTGCACATCGGTCATCAGATCCCCCACCACCGCCACCTTAGCTCTTGTTTTGCCCACGGGGAGCGGACGCCGCAACCCAATGCCCTCCACCCACCCTTGCCAGCGTGCCTGCCACTCACAGTAGAGCACACAGCGATAGCCCAGACGCTTGGCCAACAGCACCGCAAAGAGTTGATCGCCCCCCAAGAAGACCACAACCCCTTGGGCAAACCAATCCCAATTACTACGGGTGGTCTTTGTGCGCAGGAGGTGCCAGAACTCTGCCGCGGGCAGCACCCGATCCACCCCCGCATAGCGGCGCGCAATCCCCGCCTCCTGACCACTGGCATGGGGACAGGGAACAATGACCACTGAAACCCGCAGCCCCTCTCTGACCTGTTGCCGCAGCGTTGTTACAAAGGGATACACCCAAGTAGCCAGTTCACCGGGGCCATTGCTGACAACCACAATTTCAAGGGGAGATGTCATGGGTTATGTTCCCCTTGAATGCAAAATTGGCTGCCGTCAGTCTCCCTAAGACATTTCTTGAATAATGTAGTCAAAGTAGGGTGCCGCCACTTCAGCATCTTCAGTGCTTAGCAGTGCCAAGGAGGCGTCCTTGAGGCAACGAATGGCTTCTGCCATCCCTGTCATTGGCACACCAAGGGAGTTGTACATTTCCCGCACCCCAATAATACCCGTGCGCTCAATGGGGTCTTTGTCACCCGCGAGGATGCCATAGGTAATCAGGCGCATGTACCAGCCATAGTCACGCAGACAGAGGGCACGCTGTTTCTGGCCGTAGGCATTGCCCCCGGGTGAGATGAAGTCAGGCCGCTTCTGCCACAGTTGTTTGCTGGCTTGCTCAACAATGCGTTTCTCATTTTCGGCCAGTGTCGTGGCAATGCGGAGGCGTTGCTCACCCGTTTGGAAAAAGTCACTAATCGTCTGGAGTTCGCCCGTGGTGGGGTAGCGCAATTCATCGTCCGCTTTAAGAAGAACCTGACTAATGACACTCATATTGCTAACACCGCTTAATACATCCCTCATTTTAGAGGACGGCGACCCCTTGTTGACGCCACTCCTGATCAAAATCTCGACGGTTGATAGAGGAATTTAGCGGTGTCGATGGCAAACCACAGCAAGACAGCCCCCTAGAGCCAATCTGCTCCCTTGGTGATAGGATCAATGCGGTTTGCACTGGTTTTCGTTCACCTGTGATTGATCTCAAACAACTGCGAGAAAATCCCCAAGCCTTTGGCGATCGCCTGCGGCGGCGCGGCGGTGACTTTGACCTTGACCGCATTTTAGAGTTGGATGCGCAACAGCGTCAGCTGGAACAACAGCGATCGCACCTCCAAGCCCGCAGTAACGAAATTGGTGCCCTCGTTGGCAAAAAGATCAAGTCCGGCGTTGCCGCCACTGACCCCGAAATTCAAGCCCTCAAGGCCGAGGCCAACGATCTCAAGCAGCAACTCAGTGATCTTGAACCCCAAGAACGGCAACTTAAGGAAGAATTGGAACGCCTGCTGCTAACGATTCCCAACCCCCCCAGTGAGACCACCCCCATTGGCCGCGATGAAACCGAAAACGTTGAGGTACGCCGCTGGGGTGAGGAGTATAAACCGAGCCAGCCTTGTCAGCCCCACTGGGACATTGCGACTCAATTGGGACTCTGGGATGTGGAGCGATCGGTGAAAGTAGCGCAGAGTCGCTTTGTTACCCTCTTGGGCATGGGGGCTGCCCTTGAGCGAGCCTTGATCCAATTTATGCTTGATACGCACCGCGATCGCGGCTATGTGGAGGTCTTGCCGCCGTTGCTAGTCAATAGTGTCTCGCTGACGGGAACGGGGCAGTTACCCAAGTTTGCCGAGGAAAGTTTTCGCTGTGCCGATGATGATCTCTGGCTGATTCCGACAGCGGAAGTGCCGGTGACGAATCTCTACCGCGATGAAATTTTAGCTGCCGATCAATTGCCCATTTACCACTGTGCCTACACCCCCTGTTTTCGCCGTGAAGCGGGGAGCTATGGCAAAGATACACGTGGCCTGATTCGCCTACACCAATTCAACAAAGTGGAGTTGGTCAAGTTTGTTCACCCGGAAACCTCTGCCGCTGAACATGAAGCCCTTGTGGCCGATGCCGAGTATATTCTCCAAGCCCTGAAGTTGCCCTATCGAGTGATTGAACTGTGTACTGGCGATTTGGGCTTTGGCGCCATGAAGTGCTACGACTTAGAGGTGTGGCTGCCCGCTGCCGGCTGTTACCGCGAAATTTCCAGTTGCTCGAACTTTGGCGATTTCCAAGCGCGGCGTGCCAAGATTCGCTTCAAAGCTGCCAAGCAAAAAGGGACACAGTTTGTCCACACCCTCAATGGCTCTGGCCTAGCCGTTGGACGAACCATGGCAGCCATTCTCGAAAACTACCAACAACCCGATGGGACGGTGCGGGTACCAGCGGTGCTGCAACCTTACTTGAAGTGTAGCCACATTGGCGGGGCAAAATCGTGAACACCACCCTCGGGGCGATCGCCCAAGCTTTGGGGTTAGATACAACTCATCCAGATCTGCCAATCACAGGCATTTCCACTGACTCCCGCCAAATCGCAACTGGCAATCTCTTTGTTGCTCTGCGGGGGGAAACCTTTGATGGCCATCAATTTGTCGATCTGGCCGCCGCCGCCGGCGCGATCGCCCTAATTGTCGAGGTGCCGGTGTCTTCTGCTCTGCCGCAACTTCAGGTAGCCAATACCCTGAGTGCCTATCAACGCTTGGGACAGTGGTGGCGGCAGCAATGTCCAGCCAAAGTCATTGCCGTCACTGGCTCCGTGGGCAAAACCACCACCAAGGAAATGATTGCCGCTGTTCTGAGTCACTATGGCGCCGTCCTCAAAACCGAAGCCAACTTCAATAACGAGATTGGCGTGCCCAAAACCCTTTTACAACTGGAACCCCACCACCAATTTGCCGTGATTGAAATGGGGATGCGGGCGCGCGGTGAAATTGCCCTTTTGAGCCAGATTGCCCAACCGGATGTTGCCGTGATTACCAATGTTGGTACTGCCCATATTGGCCGCCTCGGTTCCCGCGAAGCCATTGCCCAAGCCAAATGCGAACTGCTTGCCGAAATGCCCCAAGGGGGAACAGCCGTGCTCAATGCCGATAGCCCCCTACTTTTGCCGACAGCGGCGCAGGTCTGGTCAGGGCCCACAATTACCTATGGCCTTGAGGGGGGCACCCTACGGGGAATCTATCAACCGCCCCAAACCCTCCACGTGGCTGGACGCACCTACACCGTTCCCCTTGCGGGGGCACACCATGCCTTGAACTTTCTGGCTGCCCTTGGGGTGCTGCAAGCCTTGGACTTAAAGAGCGATCGCCTGCCCCGACAGTTGACGTTAGAATTGCCCAGTGGTCGGGGCGGTCGCTATCACCTCGAACCCGATATTTGGCTACTCGATGAAACCTACAATGCAGGCTTGGAATCGATGGTCGCCGCCTTGCACCTGTTGCGATCGCTCCCCGGTCAGCGGCATCTGGCAGTTCTTGGCCCCATGCGGGAACTGGGGGACTTTGCGGTTGCCTTCCATGAGCAGGTGGGAGCCACGGTTGCCCAATTAGACCTCGATGGCCTTTTAATTCTCGATAAGGGCGATGAGGGAGCAGCTCTTGCGCGGGGGGCAGGGCGCGTTCCCAGTCAGCAATTTGCTTCCCATGAAGAATTGGTGGCCTATTTGCTGCAGCATTTACAGCCGGGCGATCGCCTCCTCTTTAAGGCCTCCCATGCCGTTGCCTTGGATCGCGTAGTGAATGAACTGCGGCAGCGCTGGCCAAAACTTCAGTCCGGTTGAGACTTGCCAAGAGCGGTGAACTACGCTACATTAAAAAATCGTCAATATTCCTCAGTAGCTCAGCGGTAGAGCGGTCGGCTGTTAACCGATTGGTCGCTGGTTCGAATCCAGCCTGGGGAGTTTAATAACTTGAGCCACGATAGCGACGGCGGCGCTGCCCATCATGCCCATATCTAACAGCAGCAATTGGGACAATGCTAGGCCAGCCGTCTCCATGCCCTCTAGCACAGCAAGGATGTCAGCATCAAGGTTTTCCCAGATGACCGTAAGGTTTTGACTGCTGAGGATGTTGTGCCAAATTTCTCCCTGCCGTTGGAGGGCTTGTGTCATGAGTATCGTTGTCATCAATGCCTAAATCCTTCGACGGTTGCGAGGGCGATCGCGATGTTAAAAAGACTTAACACTACAATGACAGGTTGGCGATCGCAGAAATGTTCATAGAGAACAGTCGCGCCAACTCTCCCTAGGGAACGGCTACCGTTTCCAACAATTCTGCCACACAGGCCCGCCCTGAGCGCCCTGCTGCTGTAATCAGACGATGAGCTAGAACATGGGGCGCCAATTGCTTGACATCATCGGGGAGGACATAGTCACGGCCATTGAGAAAGGCCAAGGCCTGAGCTGTGCGCTGGAGCATCACGGTACCGCGAGGACTCACCCCCAAGGTAATGCGATCGCTCTCGCGGCTCGCCCGCACAAGGGCAAGAATGTACTTTTGCAACACTGAATCTACCCGCACCTGTAGCACCTGCTGCCGCAACTGTTGGATCTCCGCCAAGCTGAGGCACGGTTCCAGTTGATTGACATCTAAGCCCCCCTGCACCCGTTGCAGCATTTGTAGTTCCTCTTCCTCGGTGGGGTAGCCCAAGCTAAAACACAGGGCAAAGCGATCCAACTGGGCTTCGGGCAGCGGAAAGGTGCCTTGGTATTCCACGGGGTTTTGGGTGGCAATGACAAAAAAGGGCTGGGGCAGGGGGTAGGTGACGCCATCAATGGTGACTTGGTACTCCTCCATGACCTCTAGGAGTGCCGATTGGGTGCGGGGTGTGGCGCGGTTAATTTCATCCGCCAGCAGGATATTGCAGAAGACAGGACCTGGGCGAAACTCAAACTCCGCTGTTTTGGGATTCCAGATATTGGTGCCCGATAAGTCCGTGGGTAGGAGATCGGGTGTGGCTTGGATGCGCTGAAAGGTACCCGCCAGCGATCGCGCCAAGGCCTTGGCCAAGAGGGTTTTTCCCACCCCCGGTACATCCTCCAGCAAAACGTGTCCCCCCGCCAGCAACCCCACTAGCATGAGTTCAATGGCGGCTTCTTTGCCCACCATGACCTGTCCAAGGTTATTGACCAGTCGCTGTAGGGGTTCACGCATAGGAGACCACTCGTTCAAGAAGATCAGCCGCTACTTGGCAATCGGCAGCAATTTGCGCCTGTAGGGCAGCCAAACTGGGAAACCGTACCTCTGGGCGAATAAAGGCCTCTAAATGAAGTGTGATCTCTTGATTGTAAAGATTCCCCTGCCAGTTGAATAGATGCACCTCTGTGGTCACTTGCCGACCCGTCACCGTCGGTCGCATCCCAACATTCACCACCCCCAATTGCTCAGTCGCAAACGCTGCCCCCGTAACGCGGCAAGCATAAACGCCGTGGCGAGGCAATAATTTGTCTGGGGGGAGGGCTAGATTGGCGGTGGGAAATCCCAACTGCCGTCCCAACTGTTCCCCTTGAATCACGGTGCCGCTCAATTGGTAGGGGCGTCCCAAAAGCTCCCGTGCCAAGCCCACATCTCCCTCGGCGAGGGCGGCCCTTACTGCTGAGCTACTGACGCGATCGCTCCCCCGACAATAGGGGGGCACAATATGCACTGGAATACCAAAGGCAGCACAGAGGGTGCGCAAATCCGCCGCTGTCCCCGATCGCCCACGGCCAAAGCCAAAATTAAAACCCACACTCAATACCTTGGCCTGCAACTGCTGTACCAAAATCTGCTCAACAAACTCCAAGGGCGACAGTTGGGCAAGAGCATGGGTAAAGGGCAGGACAATCACCTGCTCAATGCCATAGTGGTTCAAAAGGGCACGTTTTTCCGCCTCTGGGGTCAGCAGCAGGCGCTCTTCTCCCGTAAAAAATGCCTGCGGGTGGGGCGAAAACGTAATCACTGACCGGTAACAGTCGGGAGGCGCTGCTTCAACAAGCGTACGGATAACCTCTTGGTGCCCTCGATGGACACCGTCAAAATTGCCAAGGGCGATCGCCGTAGGAGTTTGCAAGGGTAGGCCGCTATTCAATTGACACAGGAAACATTTTGACACATTTAACCGCGGCGCAACAGTCTGGGAAAGTTTTTATTAAGATTTTCTATTCACTTCATAGAAGGACTTCTCTTGAATCCTCTAAGAGGCCTATGCTAGGTTGAGTACCAATTTATCTTTTTTTGCCTCATCTGAGCGTTTGCGGCGTAGATTCGGAGGAATTAACTAATAGGGAGCGCGTTCTCAACCGCGAAGGCAGACTAATAAATCCTCGTCCGGCAGCTAACCTTGTCGGGATTTAGTTGGAGACTGGCTGTTTTTCACAACTGCTCAGTGTTCCAAGGATGCAGTTTCGTGGTGTTGACCGAATTTTTGACTTTAGAACTCTTTTAGGAATCTCAATGCTGATTGAACACTGGCATGCATTCGCTGCTGGCACCATTTTTCTGGGGGTGATCCTGCTGATCATCACCGAGTGGATCAACATCACGGTTGCTGCCTTTTTGGGTGCGATTCTTCTTGTCTTTCTCAACATTATGACCCTTGGGGAGGCCATTAGCTACATTGGCCGCAGTCATGGCACCCTTGCCCTCTTTTTCGGCGTCATGGTTCTGGTGCGAGCCTTTGAACCCACTAAGGTGTTCGAGTATCTGGCCACCCAAATGGTTCTGCTTGCCCGCGGTCAGGGAAAACGCCTGCTGCTGGGGATCGTGGCTCTGACAACCCCCATCTGTGCCGTACTGCCCAATGCCACAACAGTGATGCTCCTTGCCCCCCTGTTGCCCCCCATGGCGGCTGAAGTGGGGGTGGACTTTGTCCCCCTGATTATCTTGATGGTGATTGTCTCCAATAGCGCTGGCTTGCTGACCCTTGTCGGGGATCCAGCGACTTATATTGTCGGGGATGCCATTAATCTCAGCTTTGCCGATTATCTCCTGCGTCTCAGCTTGGGGGGTGTACTGGCGATCGCTGTCATTGTTTTTTGTCTGCCGGTTCTCTTTCGCCGCATTTGGCGCAAAGAACTCAACTCCCTTGATCACTTGCCCCACCCCAAAATTAATCATCCCCGCACCCTAGCGGTGGGTTGTGTGATCATCGTCTTTGTCTTGACCTTCTTTGTTATTGGCGATGGCATGGTCGTCAAAGTGTCTCCCCCTGCGGTCGCTTTAATGGGGGCTGCCCTTGCACTCCTTTTATCCCATCAAAGCAAAATCGATACGGTGACCCACATTCTGCGGGATGTGGACTGGGCCACCCTGATCTTTTTTATGAGCATTTTTGTCTTGATCGGTGGCCTAGAAAAAACCGGCATCATTGGTCAACTCTCCCACCTCCTCGCCATTCTCATTGGCCAAAATATCTTTTTTGGCTCCCTGCTGCTCTTATTTGCGATTGGCATTCTCTCTAGCGTCATTTCCAATATCCCCCTTGTGGTGGCGATGGTGCCACTGCTGAAAAAATACCTTGTCGATGTGGGTCTAGCAGGTTCAGAAATTCTCCACCCTGGTTATGGGGGTGATTTGCCCCCCCAGGTGCTGCCCCTGTTCTATGCCATGATGCTAGGGGCAACGTTGGGCGGCAATGCCACGCTGGTGGGCGCCTCTGCCAACATTGTTGGTGCCGGGATTGCGGAACTCCATGGCCGCCGGATTAGCTTCAAAACCTTCCTGCGTTATGGGGTACCGATTACGGCCTTGCAGTTGGGGGTTTCAGCACTCTTTCTAACTGTGCGCTTTCTCATTTGGCGCTAAGGGTTTGATTCCTGTGATCACCACGTGGGATCTCGAAAGACATAGGCAGTAATCTGGGTACCATCCTCGCCATCGCCCGCAATCGTAGAAATACAGGCGCGAATTTCCTCGCCATCCTCCAATTCCAACGTACAGGCACCACAACTGCCCATGCAACAACCCGTGGGAATGTCGACCCCAGCGCGCGCTGCAACGCTCAGCCAACTTTCCCCCACTTCGGCCTCAACGGAAACCTGATCCGGCACAAAGGTGACCTTAATCATGGCCTGCCTCCATGATACGTTCCCATCAAATACAGTAACGCCATCCGTACCGCTACCCCACTGGTCACCTGCTGATTCACTAAACTAAACTGCGGATCATCCAGCAATGCCGAACTCAATTCCACGCCGCGATTCACCGGTCCCGGATGCAAAACCCGCACCTCCGGTCGGCATAGGCGCAGCCGTTCATGGGTGATACCAAACTGCTGATGGTACTCCCGCAAACTGGGAATCAGGTGCTGATCCATGCGTTCCCGTTGCAGGCGCAGCGTCATCACAATATCGGCATCAGCAAGGGCAGGTTCCAGTGTCCAGTGGAGCGTTGCTCCATAGTCTGCAAATTCTGGCGGCAAGAGGGTGGGGGGGCCGGCCAAATGCACGTCAGCACCGGCCGTTTTCAGGCTGTAGAGGTTCGATCGCGCCACACGGGAATGGCGAATATCCCCGACAATGGCAATTTTCTTCCCCTGCAACAGGGCACAGCGGGGCTGACGCGGATCGTAGAGTTGACAAAGGGTAAACAAATCTAGCAGGGCTTGGGAGGGATGCTCGTGCAAGCCATCACCGGCATTGAGAACCGCCACCTGAGCGCCAAGGCGATCCATTTCTGCCGCAATCGTATGGGGCACCCCCGACTGCTGATGGCGAATCACCATGAACTCTGCCCCCATCGCCCACAGGGTCTTAGCGGTATCGAGGATCGTTTCCCCTTTACTCAGGGCCGAGGTACCGGGCGAAAAGTTGAGAATATCCGCAGAAAGACGTTTGGCCGCCAGTTCAAAGCTATTGCGGGTGCGCGTCGAGCTTTCAAAGAAAAGATTAGCAACCACCCGCGCTTGCAGGGTGGGGACTTTTTTGGTGCGACGATTCAGGACTTCCTGAAAACTGAGCGCTGTTTGCAGCACAATATCTAGTTCCGCCACCGTAAAGTCTTGCAGGGAGAGGACGTGGCGACGCTGCCATTGGAGGGGGGGAGTGAGGGTAGGCGTCATGGACAGGGGGTTAGGGTTTGAGCAAGATCAGCCGCTGTCAGTTGTTCGTAGCGTTCAAAGGGTTGATGGATCCACGGATTTTCCGGCAGGTAATGAACATAGTAGTCCGGACGAATACAAGAGGCCGCTTTGTACCAGAGAACGGCAGTGCGCACTTCCTCCACCGCAAAGCCATATTTGACCTCTAGCCAGCGCAGGGTTTTCTGCAAGGAAAGGCCAGAATCTACCAAATCATCCACTAAGAGGACATGACTGCCAAGGGTAGCGGTGGTCATGGTTAAATCTCGCGCAAAGGTGATGCGACCCCGCTCTTGGTTATTGACACCGCCATAGGAGGACACCGCCAGAATCGCGAGGGGTTGATTAAACAAGCGGCTGAGAATGTCCCCTACCCGCAGCCCCCCCTTGGCCAAGCAGAGGATTTGATTGAACTGCCATCCCGATTCATAGATAGCGATCGCCAACTGTTCAATGGTGCGATGATACTCGTCCCAATCCACGTACAGATCTGCCATGGTGCTAGAAGCTGGCCTTGAACCAAGAAATAGGGATAAACAGCAGCTTGCGCCAGTCAGAGACAAAGGCGCGCCGATTAAAGACATCGTAATCGTTGGCTTCGATGACATCAAGAATCTGGCGATAGAGCATCAATGCCGACCACACGGGCCAACGGGCATCCCGCTCTAGGTAAGCCACCCCCACTTCGGCTTCCCGATAAAATTGCCGTGCCCGCTGAATTTGAAAGCGCATCAATGCCCGCCAGCGATCGTCAATCACTCCCCGCTGCAAGTCTTCTGCGGTGTAGTTAAAGGCAGCCAAGTCCTCTAAGGGCAGATAAATCCGCCCCCGCCGCATATCTTCGCCCACATCCCGCAGGATATTGGTCAGTTGATTGGCAATGCCAAGAGCAATGGCTTGATCCTTGAGGGTACCTTTAGCCTGATAGGGATCCACCCAAGGGGAACACAGGCGATCGCTGTAGGGGTTTCCCCCCATTACCTCAAGGGACATGAGGCCGACGGTACCGGCCACGCGGTAGCAATAGAGTTCCAATTCAGCAAAGGTTTCATAGCGACTGCGGTGCAAGTCCATCCGCTGGCCAGCAATCATGTCCCGAAAGGGCTGGATGTCGAGGGGGTACTGTTCCAGCGTTGCCGTTAGAGCTAAATCCATGCCATCGTGGGGACGTCCAGCAAAAATATCCTCAAGGCGCGCTTCCCACTCATCAAGGGTGGCCATGGTTGTCGTTGCGGCTTGGGGGCCATCCACCAGTTCATCGGTGCGCCGACACCAGACGTAAATTGCCCAAATGGCGCGGCGCTTGGCGGGGGGCATCAACAGCGTGCCGAGGTAAAACGTCTTGGCATAGGCGGCAGTGACCTGACGACACAACTCGTAGGCCTCGTCGAGGGAAATCAGGGGAGGGACGTACTCGGCTCTAGGCAGTTGCAGCATTGGCGGCAGTTTGAATAGAGGTTTTAGGGGGCTGCGGGGCGTTGCTCTCTGCGAGCCGCTTCGCGATCGCCTGCGCTGTCAGCTTACCAGAAAGTACCGCACCTTCCATACTCCCTAGGTAGGGCTGCATCGTGTAGCTCCCCGCAAGGAAGAAGTTGGGAATGGGTGTGGCCTGATCCGGACGAAAGGCTTGGCGACCGGGGGTGGCTTTATAGACTGAGCGGGGGGTTTTCACCACCGCCGTTTTCAGCACTTTAGCAGGTTCCGGTAGGTGATTGGGGAAGAGTTTGGCCAGTTCCGCAAGGGTCGCCTCAACAATCTCCTCATCGCTGCGGCCAATCCACTCTGCAGCAGGCGCCAATACCAGCTCTAGCATTGACTTGTCGGGATCGGCATAGCCCTTGCAGGTTTCGCTCATGTCGGCATAAACACTCAACAGGGGCGATCGCGAGAAGAGGAGATGATCCACTGTCGGCAATTTGCGATCAAACCAGATTTGGACGTTAATCACCGGGACGCCTTCGAGGCCATTGAGTTTCTGGAAAAAGGGCAGGTCTTGCCACGGCTTCGGCAGCAGCAGTTTAATGGCATCCACCGACATTGCTGAGACATAGGCATCCGCTGTGACTTCAAAGCGCTGTTGTCCCTCGCGATCGGCCATGACAAAGGACTGCACCGAGAGATCCTCATTGAGGACAATCTCCCGCAGAGCCACATTGGTGTGCACTTCACCGCCCCGCGCGGTCACATAATCCACAATGGGCTGACACAACCGTTCGGGGGGTGCCCCATCCAAGAAGGCAATTTTTGAGCCATAGCGTTCCCGCAGAAAGCGGTTCATCGCCGTCAGGGGAATCGTGGCCGAGACCTCATCGGGGTTCAGGAAGGTCAGTGCCTTTGAGGCCGCAATAAAAATGTCGGAGTTTACCCGCTCATCAATCCCTTGGCGTTGCAGCCATTCGAGGAGGGTGTACTTGTCCATTGCCTCGACGTATTTTTGGCCGCGCACGATCGCTGGCCACAGCCCCAAGGCAAAGCGGAATTTCTGCTCCCACGTCAGCATATCGTTGTTGCGCAAAATGGAGAGCAGTACATTAAAAGGCGCAGGAATATCGGGAACATCAAACCACGAGAGCACCCCCGGCTTTTCCGGTTGGTTAAAAATCAGGGCATGGCGTTTCCATTGCAGGCGATCGCTAATCCCCAATTCCGCTAGGAGTTGCAGCATATTGGGGTAGGCACCAAAAAAGGCGTGCAAGCCCGTTTCCACCCAATCCCCATCGGCATCCTGCCATGCCGCCACCAAGCCACCAAGGACATTGGCACGCTCAAACACCATGGGGGTATGTCCTGCATCCACTAGATACTTGGCGCAAGCTAAGCCCGCTAAGCCACCACCGGCAATTGCAACTCGCATGAATGACGCTACCCTAACTGACGAAGATGAACGCAACCCCCTAGGGGGACAAAAAGCTGTTCATATTATATTTACAAAACGTTACGGAGGCAGCCGCTTTAGGCTAATGTTGAGCCTGAATTTGCCAAATAGGCCGTACTTCCCATCGGACCAAGGTAGCGGCAGAGGTAGGGCGAAAAGACTTCATAAATCAGCGTAATGGGACGGCGATCGTGCCAAAAGAGATAATGCCGCCCCCAAAAAGGCCCCGCCTCGCCAAAGGCTGCCGCCAAGGTTTCAGAGTGCCCGAGATACACCGCCTGAATGTCGCGATAAAGCTCCACCTTGCGTTGGGCGAGGTTCGTCCAAATGGGCATGGCACGGTTTTGCAAATACTCATCCACATGGGCAGCTTCCCACCAAGAGGTGGCGTAGGCCAAACGTTGACCTGAAGCGGTGCGTAGCCACACTTGACGCCGCAGCCGCGGGCCGGGAATGAGTTGCAGTTGCGCCGGGGCGCGATCGCTGGCATGGCCAATGGCGGACATATCTATCACGTCCACTTCCGTGGTTTCACCCGTCAGCAGTTGCAGGTGGCGGGTGGGGGAGCCATCCCCAAGAATCAGGATTTGCCACGCCGGCGCTAAAAGATCATGAGGTAATCCTTGGGCGATCGCCGCCGCATCCCCCTGCCAAATGGGATCAAGGGCATACCAAGGGGTTGAGCAGGTGGAGGGCAACAGCGAAACAGTCAAGGACGGGACACAGTGCTTAACAAAACTTCGTCAATTGTAGCAAGGATTTTATCCGTCCTTCAGGATGGCACGAAAGACCCAGACCTAGAGTACAGTCGTAGTGAGCAGCAATCTTGGGGCAATCTCTATGGCAACCACCGCAGCATCTACCCTAGAACTGACACCGGAACAAACGGCCATTTGGATTAAGGGTCTCTTGAGCATTGCCGGCGCCGATGGTCACTTTGATCCCGAAGAGAAGCAACTGATTGCGAGCCTGATTCGCGAGGAAATTGCCCCAGAAATAGATCTTGAACATTTTGCTCCAGTCACTAATGAAGAACTGGTGGCCACCTTTGGCGGCGATCGCGCCCTTGCGGAAAATTTCGTGCGTACAGCCGTGATGGTGGCGCTTGCCAATGGCATTTACTCCCAACCAGAGGATGCCGAACTGCAACGCTTTTGCAACGCCTTGGGACTGGAAATTACTGCCCTTGAGTCCCTGAAGCACACCCTTGATGGTCAGCACGAGAGCAATGAACAAACCCTGCGCCTATTGGATCCCGTGCGCCACTGGCTGGATGGTTTAGAGGTCAAAGATGCCAAGGTAGCTCGCTTTCTCTGCCGCCTGATTCCCCCCCAATGCCCCTTTGAGCGCGACATTACCCTTTTTGGTCGCAAGATTGTCCATATTCCCCCCCTCTGTAAACTCAATCCCCTTTATGATCAATTAGTGGGGTTGCGCTTCCGCTCGCTCAGCTATTTGGCCGACGAGTGTGGTGAAGATATTACCCCCTACTGTTAGATGGTGCTGACCCGTTTAGATGCCAAACCCAACCAAACCGAAAATTGCCTTTGCCCACCTTGGCTGTGATAAGAACCGCGTGGATACGGAGCACATGATTGGTCTCCTTGCGGCAGCGGGCTATGGGGTGGGTACCGATGAAACCGAAGCCGACTACGTTATTGTCAATACCTGTAGCTTTATCCAAGCCGCCCGCGAAGAGTCGGTGCGCACACTGGTAGAACTGGCAGAAGCCAATAAGAAGATTGTGATCACAGGCTGCTTAGCGCAGCATTTTCAAGGGGAACTCTTGGCGGAGCTTCCTGAGGCGGTGGCCGTCGTTGGCAGTGGCGATTACCAGCACATTGTTGAGGTGATTGAGCGGGTAGAAACGGGTGAGCGGGTGCAACAAATTAGTGCTGTGCCCACCTACATTGCCGATGAAACCGTTCCTCGCTACCGCACCACGCCGGAACCGGTGGCCTATCTGCGGATTGCTGAGGGCTGTGACTATCGCTGTGCCTTTTGTATCATTCCCCATCTGCGGGGCAACCAGCGATCGCGCCCCATTGAGTCCATTGTTAAGGAAGCCCATCAACTCGCCAGCGAGGGCGTCCAAGAAATCATTATTGTTTCGCAAATTACCACCAACTATGGCATTGATCTCTATGGTCAACCCCAACTCGCGGCGCTGATCCGTGCCCTTGGGGAGGTGGATGTACCTTGGATTCGCTTGCATTACGCCTATCCTACGGGGCTAACGCCTGAGGTGATTGCAGCGATGCGGGAAACTCCTAACATCTTGCCCTATCTGGATTTGCCGTTGCAACATTCCCACCCAGAGGTGCTGCGGGCGATGAATCGGCCTTGGCAAGCGGGGGTGAACGATCGCCTGATTGAACGGCTACGGCAGGACTTACCCGAAGCAGTGATGCGCACGACCTTTATTGTCGGCTTTCCGGGGGAAACCGAGAGCCACTTTGAGCATCTCTGCCAGTTTGTGCAGCGCCATGAATTTGACCATGTGGGGGTCTTTACCTACTCCGCTGAGGAAGGGACTGCCGCCTATGATCTGCCGGATCAGGTTCCAGAGGAAATCAAAATGGCGCGGCGCGATCGCCTGATGCAACTGCAACAACCCATTGCCCAGCGCAAAAATGCTGCTGAAGTGGGCAAAACCATGCCTGTGCTCATTGAGCAGGAAAACCCACAAACTGGGGAATTGATTGGGCGATCGCCCCGATTTGCCCCCGATGTTGATGGTGTGGTCTATGTGAAGGGAAGAGCCACCTTGGGCACAATTGTCCCCGTGAAGATTACTGCTGCTGATATTTACGACCTGTACGGCATCATCCCTGCCTAAGTACGGTTTTACTCCTAGGCAGATTGGAATCATTGGGGCTATGGTCGAGGCAGTTGGGGACGTTGCATCGGCTGCTATGGGACGCTCGCATTCCACCATTGATCGGTATGATACCCGTGCTGGCGATCGCTTTTGGCAGTGGCAAGCGGGGGTTGCTGCCTTAGAAAGATTATTGGCAGTCACGCATCCCATTGAGGGCTTTTTAGTTTCCTTCCCCAGCCTCATTCTTCAAGATTGTCCCCTAAAAACCTATGTCCTCATGCCCCAAGGGCGATCGCTGCCCTACCTGCCCCCTACAGACGCCAATCCTGCTTTGCCAGCAATGACCCTTTTGCCCGCAGCGCGAGAAGGCATGAATCCCTTTTGCCTGCTTCTGAGTCCAGAGGTCAATCTTTTACTGATCTATCAAGGGGAGCGCGGACTGCACTTTTCCTTTGCCCCTGAGGAAATTCATGCTTTTTGGCAGCAATTGCGGCAGCAACTTCCCTTAGCCAATCTCCACCCCATTGATCAGTGGCTGGCCAGTGTCGAGATGGTGCCCCCCAGCTATCGTTTGGTGAGTCAGTTTGCTCAATGGCTGCTGGACTATAGTCAACCGGCGGCCACGCCCCTGACTGTGACTTCTACCCCCATGGCTGCGGATATTAGCCTGCTGCAAGCCCTTTCCCACGAGGTGCGCACTCCCCTCACCACCATCAATACCTTTATCCAATTGCTACAACGGCAAGAGAATCTACCGCAGCGCACGTACCAGTATCTGCAAAAGATTGGTCAAGAGATTCAGGATCAAATCACCCGCTTTAATCTCCTGAGTGATGCCGCCGAAATCTTCACTAGTCCTAGCCCCAAACCCCCCCTTGCGTTTGGGCAAACCCACTTGACGGAACTCTTCACGACCAACTTGGCTCGCTGGCAAAAACAGGCGGCGCGTCGTCAAGTCAAATTGGTTCTCGACTATCCGCCCAATTTACCCCTTGTTCTCAGTGATCCAGCGTCTTTGGATCAGGTCTTGACTGGGTTAGTGGAATACTATAGCCAAACCCTTGCCCCAGAGAGTGAACTGAAATTGGTGGTGCAGCGGGCAGGGCAGCACGTGAAGCTAGAATTGCGATCGCCCCAGTACAAACACCGCAGCGATCTGGCCGCCTTGGGGCACCTGCTCCTGTGGCATCCCGCAACCGGCCAACTGAGTCTCAACTTTCAGGCGGCAAAACTCTTAATAGAAGCAGTCGGCGCTAAGGTCATTCAACGGCGCGATCGCCAAGCGGGCGAAATTCTCACCCTTTATTTGCCCATTGCGGAAGACAGCGGCTGACAGCGGGGACAATAGTGACTGGAGCGTCCTGCCAAGCGCAGCCGTTCAATCGTTGTGCCACAGACGCGGCAGGCTTCCCCCTTGCGACCATAGACCCATGCTTGACCCCCATAGCGACCATTCACCCCCGCCGGAGTGACGAAGCTACGAATTGTCGTACCGCCCGCTGCAATCGCTTCCCTCAGCACTTGGCGAATCACCTGATGGAGGTGAACGATCTGCTCAATCGTTAGGGTGTAGGTGGGTAGGGCGGGGTGCAGACCACTCAAGAAAAGACTTTCATCGGCATAGATATTCCCCATGCCGGCAACAACGGTTTGATCCAAAAGTGCCGTTTTTAGCGCGCGACGATAATGCACCAACCGCTCCGCCAAGAACCAAACTGTAAAGGCCTCACTCAGGGGTTCTGGTGCCAAGCTGGCCAGTGTGGGAATCGCCGTTTCGGGGCGGCAGTGTGCAGGAATCCACCAACAGCGACCAAACGTCCGTTGATCCACAAAGCGGAGTTCCGCCCCCGTTGCGAAAAACCAGCGTACACGGGTATGGGAACAAAGGGGCACCGGATCAGTGAGCCACAGTAACTGACCACTCATGCGCAGATGAATGACGAGGTGGCTGCCGTCATCTAGGGTGGCTAAAAGATACTTGCCGCGCCGTTGCCATTGTTGCAGGGCGCGATCGCGCAGGTGATCAATAAACGCTTGCGGCTCTTCAGGAAGCGCAATAGAACGGGCTAGAAGCACCTCCACCCCCACAATGGGTTGCCCAAGGGTGACCACCTCTAGCCCACGACGTACGGTTTCAACTTCCGGTAATTCCGGCACGGTCTGAGAAACTATTTACCTTTTTTGGGCGGAGCCACTTCTTGCACTTCGTGCAGCGCAAAGTTATTGGTGTTCACACCGCTGGCACTGCCGCTGTAGCCGGTGTAATTGACTTTGTCGAAGCGCACAATCACAGGATATTTGACGCCGGGGGTTTGATCCACAGAGGCGACGGTGCCCACTTCGTTGTACCAGTAGGATTCAGGGCGGAGAATCTTGACTTTAGAACCACGTTGCACCATGAGTTATCGTCCTAAAAATTTCTCAACGGCTAGAGTTAAGCCTACTATGACTACTACGGCCTGTTACGCTCACTCCACAAAATTTCACAGAGCACCCCATCTCTGGAACCCAGCAAAGGGCGGTTATGGGTTGGTCGCGTGACGAATCTCGGTGAAAAAAAGGCTGTATACTAGCGGGGAACTCCTTTCCATCATCCTGTTATGGCTAATACTGTCGAAGTGATTAAGCTGTCTGGGGTCTTTGGTGGCCCCCAAGCTCAGGAATTTCGTCAAACCATTGGTGAGCTGGTTCAAGGGGGGACTCAAGCCCTATTGCTGGATTGTGGTGAGGTCACCTTCATTGACAGTTCTGGCTTAGGCGCTCTTGTTGTTGCCCTAAAAACCGTCCGGGCAGGTGGGGGACAGCTTTACCTATGCAATATTCCCAAGCAGATGATGATGCTCTTTGAACTCACGAGCATGGATAAGGTCTTTCACATCCTCAAAAATGAGGAAGAGTTCTTTTCATTGAATCTACCTTCCCAAGGGGCAAGTAACTAGCTTCCCCTGCTACAATAGGCGATTCAGTTATCTGGCAACCAGTTGTGACCCCACCGCACTAGCCAATTGTTCGAGCATCGTTACTGTTGTCGCAAAGTCCACGCAGGGATCGGTAATACTTTGGCCATAGACCAATTGCGAGAGATCCTTGGGAATCGGTTGATTACCCGCCTTGAGATGGCTCTCGATCATCACACCCGCCAAATAACGGGAACCTTGCTGTACCTGCTGGGCAAGATTTTCACACACTAGCACTTGGCGTTGGGCATCTTTGGCAGCGTTGGCATGGCTACAATCCACCATCAGGCGGGGGGTGAGTCCCTTACGCTCTAGGAGGGCAGCCGCCATTTCGATGTGAGCGGCAGAATAGTTAGGGCCCTCTTTGCCGCCGCGCAGTACAAGGTGAGTATCGGGATTCCCAGTGGTGGCAACAATACTGGCACGGCCTTCAGCATTAATTCCCAGAAAATGGTGTGACTGCTGTGCCGCGATCATGGCATTAATTGCGGAATCTAAGTGACCATCGGTGCCATTTTTGAAGCCTACGGGCATCGAGAGACCCGACGCCATTTGACGGTGGGTTTGGCTTTCCGTCGTACGAGCACCAATGGCGGTCCAACTCACAACGTCAGCAATGTACTGGGGAATGATCGGATCGAGCAATTCTGTAGCGGCGGGCATCCCCAAGTTGGCCAAATCCAGCAGCAGCTTCCGTGCGAGGCGTAAGCCGGTGTTGATATCATAGCTGCCATCGAGGTGCGGATCGTTGATCAGCCCTTTCCAGCCTACAGAGGTGCGGGGTTTTTCAAAATAAACCCGCATGACAATTTCAAGACTATCCCGCAGGCGATCGCGCAGCCGCGCCAACTTTTCCCCGTATTCCAAGGCTGCCTTGACATCGTGAATTGAACAAGGCCCCACAATGACCAGCAGTCGGCGATCGCGCCCCTTAAAAATGTCACGAATGCGATCGCGGGTTGTGGCCACAAGGGTGGCTTGGGATTCGGTCAGCGGTAAATCCGCCAGCAGGGTAGCAGGCGTCAACAAGGGTCGCGTCTCAACAACGTGAAGATCAAACGTTTGCGGCATGGATCAGCAATCAGCACTTTTTTCATCATACCTCTCTAGCTACGATCCGCGCGCCACAGTAGGGCGATCGCCACCACCAAGCCAATACCGTGGGGCAACCACGCTGCTGCAAGGGGGGAGAGGGTGCCAATCGTCCCCAGTGCACCGAGAAAAAACGTGAGCACGTACTGACCAAACACCACTGCCACACTAATGCCAAATCCTTGGCGCCCCCGTCGTTGGGAGGGACTGAGGCCAAACCCCACCCCCAAAAGGGCAAAGACCACCGCCAAGAAGGGTTGGGCATAGGCCTGAGCCAGATGAACCTTGAGGGCACGCACCAGTTCTGGCTCTTGATTGGGATCGAGACGTTGCAGGGCACGGCGTGCTTGGGTGATCGAGAGTTCATCCACATCTGTTGGCCGCAGTTGTTGAGATTGGGCAGGCCGCGGCAAGCGGATCTCCTGTTGATCAAATTGCAAGAGATTGCGGCTGACTCCCGTGTGGGTAATCAAATAGGCTACCCCCTGAGAGAGTAACCAGCGACTCTCACGCACATTCCACTCAGCGGATTCAGCGCTAATGACCTGAGTCACCTGTGGTTGTGAAAAGTCCAAAACCGTGATTCCCTGAATGCGGCTGCCATCAAAGCGATGCCCATAATACAGTCGCCGCACATCTCCTTGGCGATCGTACTCAGGGTAGAAAATATCGGTGCCTGAGCCGAGGGTACGCTCCTGTTGCAGTAACTCCCGCATGAGTTTTTGCGATTCATACTTGGCGATGGGTACGGCGATTTCATTGAGCGCAAGGGTCAACCCACTCACAAACAATGCAAAAACCACCACAGGGACGAGGACACGGCGCAGACAAATCCCCACACTGCGCAGCGCAATCCACTCCCCCTCCTCTGAGAGCCGACTCATCGCCCCCACAACCGCGAGCAACACGGCCATCGGAAACACCAAGACCAAGACGCTGGGCAGTTGATAGCCAATCAATTGCAGCAAAATCGTTAGGGGCAGTTGAGCATCGGCAATTTGTCGCACCAGATCAAAAATCGTGCCGACGGTCAGCGCCAAAGTGGTAAAGATTGTAACGCCAAAAACAAACCCCGGCAGCAGTAGCGAGAGAAGATACTGATCTAACTTGGGAAGGGTCGGCAACCAGATCCGCCGCAGTGCTCTGATCATGTCTAGAAGCGAAAATCCTCACCGAGGTAGTATTGCCGCACTTTGGCATCCTGGGCCAATTCCCAGCTATTCCCTGCGGCTAAAATCTGCCCTTCCCGTAAAATGTAGGCGCGGTCAATAATTTCCAGCGTTTCCCGCACATTGTGATCGGTAATGAGAATGCCCATTTGGCGATCGCGCAGCTTGGCAATCATGTCCTGGAGGTCATGCACGGCAATGGGATCCACGCCCGCAAAGGGTTCATCGAGCAGTAAAAAACTGGGGCCTTGCTTACCTGCTGCCAAGGCACGGGCTAATTCGGTGCGCCGCCGTTCTCCCCCTGAGACTCGCCGACCGAGGGTGTGGGCAATGTGGGTGAGGCGGAATTCCGTGAGTAGTTGATCCAAGCGATCGCGCCACTGCCGCCGCGGCACTCCCGTCTCCTCTAAAACCAAGAGAATATTTTCAGCAACCGTCAACTGGCGAAAGATACTCGGTTCTTGGGGCAGATAGCCAATGCCCCGCCGTGCTCGCTGATGTAAGGGAGCTTGGGTAATATCCTCATCATCCAGCCATACTCGGCCATCATCCGGTCGTTCAATCCCCGTTGCCATGTAAAAGGTTGTCGTTTTCCCTGCACCATTGGGCCCCAGCAGACCCACCACCTCTCCGCGAGCCACCGAGAGACTGACGTGATCCACCACCCAACGACTGCCATACCGTTTACATACCCTCTCTAGGCGAAGCGTGGTCGGTAGCGCAAACCGCCCATTAGGGCTGCACAGGTGTAAGAATTTGTTGGTTAGGGTCATCGGGGATCATTAAAATAGATTCGACTTGGCGGCTGGGGGCGGGCAGAGCGACAAATTTTGCTTCCTCAATAAGATATGTGATGGTGTCAGCGCGGAGACTGTTCCCCTGTTGCAAAACATACACATTCCCACTGAGGACAATGCGCCCCTCCCGGCTAAAGTATTGTGCTTGTGCCGCCGTGGCCTGAATTTGGCGGGCGGGATAACGCAGTTGCACATTGCCCCGTGCCGTGATCACGCCTGTGACGGCATTCGCCTGCTGCACATCGGCCAAAATGGTAAGTGCTTGGGAAGGCGTTTCTTGGGAGTCTGCGGGCTGCCAGAAGAGGGGAGCGATTGCTAACCCTACCCCCAGTGTACCCAGCGCCAAAAGGCGGGATGGCCATCGGGAACAAGAGTGCAACATTTCCTTAAAGTCTCCGCCACAATGTCTTTATCCTAGTGGATAAGGGAAAATTTCCGCATCATGCCCGTTTACTTCTATTGGGGGGAGGATCAATTCCGACTCGAGCAGGCCGTGAAAGACCTACGGCAACAAGTGGTCGATCCCCTGTGGGAGAGTTTTAACTTCGAAAAATTTGCTGGGGAGGATGCTGAGGCCGTTCAAGCCGCGTTGGCGCAGGTGATGACGCCGCCCTTTGGAGAAGGCGATCGCTTGGTGTGGCTAGTGAATACAACGCTAGGTCAACGCTGTAGTGCGGAACTACTCGCAGATTTAGAACTCACCTTGCCACAAATTCCCCCGAACTGTCATTTTCTTCTTACCAGTCGCCAAAAACCCGACAGCCGCAGTAAAGCCGTCAAGCTGCTGCAACAGCATGGCAAGATTCAGGAATTTAGTCCGATTGCCGCTTGGAAAACCGCTGAGATTGAACAGCAAATCCGTGAGGCGACTCAACGCTATCCAGTCCGCCTGCCCCCAGAAGGAATACAACTGCTTGCCGAAGCCGTGGGCAATGACAGTCGCCAACTCCACAATGAATTAGAAAAATTGGCCTTGTTTGCGGGCGATCGCCCCCTTACCGCTGAAGACATCACCACCCTTGTTCATGCCACCCAACAAAGTAGCCTCACCCTTGCCAGTACGCTGCTGCGGGGAGACACAGCCACTGCCCTGAGCCAACTGGAGGACTTGCTACTCCAAAATGAACCCCCCTTGCGCCTTTTGGCCACCCTGACGAAACAATTTCGCACCTGGTTGTGGGTCAAGTTGCTCAGCCATGAGCGCGACCATCAACGCATTGCCAAGCTCGCCGAAGTGGGAAATCCGAAACGGGTCTATTTCCTGCAAAAAGAAGTGAACGCTGTTGCTTTGCCGGCCCTTCAAGCCTGTTTGCAGATTCTCTTAACCACGGAGTATCAACTCAAGCTAGGGGCTGAGCCAGTGGCGACTCTACGCCAAGGGATGATTCAGCTTTCCTTGGCCTGCTCACGGCGTTCTTGGGGCGATCGCTCGGGCGGCGGTGACAATTGACTCGGCGGCAACCGCGAAGGTTTGCGACTGGGACGATTCCACGTTTGCCATGCGGCTTTTACCCCGGCAAAAACACTACGGGTGGTCACTTTCGCCTCTTGAACTTGGCGTTTTGCCGCTGCAATTCCTTGATCCACCTGCTTGACGACATTGCCTGCACTTTCTACCCCTTGGCTAATGTCGTCGGTGAGATCGCTAATCTCTAGACCTGTCAAGCGAATTGCTTCTAGGGTAGGGGGCAATTCACGCCCCAAGGTATCAAAGAGCTTTTCGGCACTGCGCGCCGCCCGTGCCAATTCCATAAACGCCGGAATCGCAGCAACCAGAACGGCTGCCAAGCATACGGCCACTAATACCAGTGACACCGCCAACCAAAAAATTGGTTCTGTCACGTTGGTTCGTCCACTGAATCCTGCGGGGGATGTGTCCCGATACTATCACGACTTTCCTAGGGACAACAGTTACGGGAGTGACGTCCAAGGCAAACGCCCACTTGAAAATTTAGGAAAGAGCCGTCACATTCATGGCCAAAACCAAGCGCAGCTAGCAAGTTTGCTACCAAAATTCGCCGCAGTGCTCCGTCTATACCGCAAAGCGGTTAGGTGGTGGTGAGGCGGCGGGCGACCGCAGGGAGCAGCCACTCAATCTCAGCTTGTTGCTGGATATATTGAGCTAGCACCGAACATCGGGCGTGACTAATCGCTATAATGCACTCATGCTCACCCTGACGTACGAGTACAAACTCAAACTAACCCAGCAGCAGGCCAAGCAGATCGACCACGATCTAGACGTGTGTCGCCAAGTTTGGAATGATCCGCTGAGGGAACGCAAAGACTGGATTGCTTCGCGCAAATGTCCAGTCAATGCCTGCTCTGTGCGTAGCGAGTACATCATCCCAGCGGATGCCCCTTACCCCAGCTTCAACGTGCAGTGCCAACGATTGACTGAAGCAAAGCAGTTCAACCCTGATTTAGCGTCGGTTAACGCCCAAGCATTGCAGCAAGTCTTGAAGCGGCTAGACCAAGCGTTTGAGCGGCGGCATTGGTGATGAGCTTACGGGAGATGCTGCAACGAACACATTTTGCGGCTGCTTTAGAAGTCCAACAAGTTCTCAGCCCTGCTCAGCGCCAACAACCGGCGGCTATGAATCGCCAACGCTTAGTGAATTTAAGACATTATTTTCAACAGGGAGCAACACAACCCTAGTTCCTAATCTGTTGAATATTCTGTTGAATAGGTTGATTGTTGTACTGATTGTTTAGGACTATTTGCCGTGGGCACTGAATTCCATTCCCATTCTTCCCCTTCCCTGCATTCCCATCCCCATCATCACAGTGAGGAATCGCTGCGGGCGATCGTCAATCGGCTCTCGCGCATTGAAGGGCACGTGCGTGGTATCAAAACGATGGTTCAGGATAGTCGCCCTTGCCCAGAGGTACTGATTCAAATTGCCGCAGTGCGGGGAGCGTTGGATCGGGTGGCACGGCTGATTCTCGATGAGCATTTGAATGAATGTGTGACTCGTGCCGCTCAAGAGGGACGCATTGATCAGGAACTCGCAGAACTTAAAGCTGCCCTTGATCATTTTTTGGGATAATGATTTGGGATAGTGTAAGCGATGCCAATGCCTGTGGTTGTTGTCATCAATTGGGTACTGGGAATCATCCTCGCCATTTTTACCCTGATCTTTCTGGTGCGGATTGTCCTCACGTGGTACCCCCAGATTAACCTCACCCAAGGGCCATTGAAAGTGATTTACTGGCTTTCAGAGCCTGTGCTGGCACCAACTCGCCGCGTTGTGCCGCCCCTTGGGGGAGTGGATATTAGTCCCATTATCTGGGTGGGTATTGTCACGCTCCTACGGGAATTGCTCGTGGGGCAGCAGGGACTGTTGTTCATCCTGTTTCCACCGGTCTAGTGGGGACAACAACGATCCTCAGCCCGAAGCCATTTCTCAAGTGGGCGGGGGGCAAGTCGCAATTGTTGAGCCAAATGGCTCCCTATTTACCCCATCAATGTCGCTGTTATGCTGAGCCGTTTTGTGGCAGTGCAGCGCTCTACTGGTATCTCTTTGGCCAAGCCCAACAGGGGGAATTTCAGTTTCAGCAGGTGCGGTTGAGCGATCGCAACCCTGAACTAATGAACTGCTACCAAATTGTGCGCGATCGCGTGGAGGACTTAATTCAAGAACTCACGGCATATCGCCAACAGCACAGCGAAGCTTTTTACTACCACATTCGTAGCTTAGATCAGCAGCAACTTGATCCCCTCACGCGAGCAGCTCGCTTCATCTATCTGAACAAAACCTGTTTTAACGGCCTCTATCGTGTTAATCGTGCCGGGCAGTTCAACGTTCCCATGGGTCGTTATCGCAATCCCCAAATTTTTGATCCAGAGGCTCTGCGCCAAGCGAGCCTTGCTCTGCAAAAGGTGACATTGAGTGTGGCGGATTTTCAAGAGGTCTTAACTTGGGCAACGGCGGGGGATTTTATCTACTTTGATCCACCTTACTATCCTCTTTCTAAAACAGCCAGCTTCACCAGTTACACTGATCAGCCCTTTGGCGAGGCAGAACAGATTGCCCTGGCCAACGTTGTCGCTGAGTTGGCTCAACGGGGATGCTACGTCATGCTTAGCAATGCTTGGGTTGAACCCATGCTGCACCTGTATCGCTCTTGGCGCTGTATTGAACTCAAGGCCAGCCGTGTGATCAACTCCAATCGCCACAAACGCGGTAAGATTAGCGAGCTGCTGGTTGTCACCTATGGCTATTTCGAAAGGGAGTGAGATATTTTTAAGAGGGATAAGCTATACTCAAAAATTCATGAATATCACTCAAGAAGCCACGGAATGTTGTGCCTGTGTTTGCCCCCAAGGTCAATCCCATGGAGCAGCATGAGCATGGCAGTCGTTCGAGGCGCTGGAAGCCCTGCGTCAAAACCTGCAAGCTGTATTGTTACAACTGACGACGGCAGTGATTCGTTCTTTGACGGGCTGGTCATTCATTACACAGCCTTTATTAACCCTATCTTCAAATTGAATTGGTATTATAAAGCAAATATAAAAACAAAGATTAAAAACCATAATATTGAATCTATTTATTTGATAAGATTAAAAAATTATTAAAGTTTTTAAGCGTTAACCAATTTCTTGAATTCCAATTACTTAATAGCCTTCTTAATAACCCTGCGATTTGAAAAATGATCAAATAAAACATCAATGATCAACAATAAAAATTTTACTGGTAATTCCCTAGGCGATTAAACTACGTTATAGTGGCAGTGCTATTTCGATATTTTCGATAGCAGTACCGCAGATAGGTTTTCAGGAGGTGTCCAATGCTCACGGAAACTCGTCCCCGTGATGTTCAAGTCGCAGAAATTGCGGCCGGGGTTTTGGTCTTGCGATCGCGCACTTGGGATCGGCTGAAGTTTGAAGTGGAGTACGGCCGTCAGCAGGGAACCACCTCCAATTCCTACCTGATCCGAGCACCCCAACCCGCCCTGCTGGATCCGCCAGGGGAATCCTTTACCCAAATTTATTTGCAGGAACTCCAGCAGCACATTGATCTGAGTCAACTGCGGTACCTGATTCTCAGTCATGTCAACTCCAACCGTCTGGCGACCGTCAAGGTTTTGCTGGAAAAAGCGCCCCAGATCATTATCGTCTGCTCTAAGGCAGGGGCAGTAACCTTGCGCTCCACCCTTGGCGAGCAATTGAATCTCTGGATTCCCCGTGCGGAAACACCCCTAGAGTTAGGGGGCGATCGCCAACTGGAGTTTATTGCTGCTGCTACGCCCCGCTGGCCCGATGGCTTGATTACCGTTGATCCTCAGAATCAAATTGTGTTTACCGATAAGCTCTTTGGTGCCCATGTCTGTGGCGATAGCCTCTACGATGAGCAGTGGAAAAAACTCGATGCGGATCGTGCCTACTACTTTGAATGTTTGCATGCGGCGCAAACCCGCCAAGTGGAAAGCATTTTGGATCGCTTGGTAGAACTGACACCGCCACCGCGCCTCTATGCCCCCGCCCACGGCCCGATCGTCAAGTTTAGCCGTAGCCGCCTCTTTCAGGACTATCGCGACTGGTGCCAAGCCCAAACGGAACAGGACACCAAGGTAGCACTTTTCTATGCCTCTGCCTATGGCAATACAGCAATTCTAGCCAACGCGATCGCCCAAGCCCTAACGGCAGCCGGTGTGCAAGTGGAGGCCATTAACTGTGAAACCACACCCCCAGCAGAAATGCAAGCCCTGATCCACAGTAGCGACGGCTTTATTATTGGCTCGCCCACCCTAGGGGGACACATGCCGACACAGGTGCAGACCGCCTTGGGGTTTATTTTGGCGGAGGGCAGCAAAACAAAGTTAGCGGGGGTCTTTGGCTCCTACGGCTGGAGTGGTGAGGCCATTGATGACATTGAACAAAAGTTGCTTGATGCTGGTTATACCCTTGGCTTTGAAACGCTGCGGGTGAAGTTTACCCCCACGGCGAGCGATCTTGAAAAATGCCAAATTGCCGCCAACGAGTTTGCCCAAGCCCTGAAGAAACTGCGCAAGAGTCGCACCGTCCGCCCCCCCAGTCTCGTCGAGGCACAGGTGGATCGCACCGAGCAGGCAGTGAATCGGGTCGTGGGTTCCCTGTGTGTTCTGACCACCCTACCGGAAGGGTGTTTTCACCTCACCCAAGCGGCAGCGATTTTGGTGTCGTCGGTCTCCCAAGCCTCGTTTAATCCCCCCGGTATCACAGTGTCCTTGCCGCAGGAATGGGCAGAAAGCCTCTGCTTGGTGGGCGATCGCTTTGTCTTGAATATTCTCAAGGAAGGCAGTCCCCTCGTTCGCCAATTTCAGCAGGCACAACGCCTTGGTGAGCAACAATTAGCCACCCTTGGCCTCAAAAGCGCTGAGAGTGGTGCCCCGATTTTGCTCGATGCCCTTGCCTATTTGGAATGTACGGTAGAGTCCCGCATGAACTGTGGCAACCACTCGCTGATCTATGCCGTGGTCGAGAGTGGTGAATTGCTGCAAACCAGTGGCTTAACGGCCATCCAACATCGCAAAACCAGTGGTTAGTCCCGAGATCTAAAAGGCAGTTTCCGCCGTCAACTCAGCCGCTTGTTGCTGTGCTAGCTCCTCGGGATGGGTGAGCAGGTAGAGCATTGGCAGATCTTCTTCGCGAATATGGCGCACGACTAGAGCACCAATCGCCTCAATCGTCTCTGGTGTCAGCTTTTCGGGATGACCCTGCACCTGCTCAAGCACCCCACTCAAATCCCGTAGCAGATTTTGGTGAGCCGCACGGTGGGAGAGATAGAGGGGATGGTTGGCAGCAGCCATCAGAGTTTCTTCGTGCTGGAAGTGGCGTTCTGTTTCGCTGGCGCACTCTAGTAATTGCGGCTTCACTTGCGAAAAGGTTGCTCCCTCAGCGATCGCCGAGCGTAACTGCTGTAACATCGCCAGCAGTGCCTGATGTTCCTGATCGATTTCCGCCAAGCCAGAGACAAACTCCGCTTGCCATGCCAGCCCATCCATCAATTAACCCTCCAGACTGCCACAGGGAAAAGACATTTTGACATACTGTGTTCAGCCTAGCAGCCCCGCATCGCAGGAGGTGGGCACCGTTACAAAGTGTAGCGGACTGGTACCTTTGGGCTAAGAAGGCTTAACGGCCACCCAATACTTACTCATAAAGTGGTGCTGCACCTCTTTGACCACTAGGCCTGCTTTTTCTAAGCGGATGTTGAGATCATCTTCAATGTAATTCCGGTAAAAGGGCTCGTGGAAAAGGTTGGCAAAGTTTTCCATCATCGGGCGCTGCTCTGGGGAATCCAGGGCTTGAATCGAGTCACAGATGACAAAGACACCCCCCGGCTGGAGAACGCGGGCACATTCATTGATCACGTTTTGGCGCACTGGGGCGGGCAGTTCATGGAAGAGAAAGACACAGGTGACGGCGCTAAAGTAGTTGTCCACGTAGGGCAAGCTTTCGGCATTCCCTTGAATGAGTTGTGGCAAATCCCCGGTCTGGGTGGCCAGTAGGGAGTTGGCTTTGCGCAAGTAGGTAGGGGACAAATCAATGCCAAAGAGGGCTGCTTTGGGGAAGCCATAGCGCAGTTGTTTTAGGGTGCGACCGGTGCCACAGGCAACATCGAGAATGCGTACAGGTGGCGTAGGAGGATGAGTGGCAAAATGTTGGGCAATGGGAGCAATCACGCGCCGCCGCATCGCATCTGCCGTACCGCCAAAGAGCAGCTCCACTTGCAGATCGTAGAGGTTGGCCGAGGTCTCACTGAGGTAGCCATCGGTTTGGTAGTGGAAGTTTTGGCGATAATACTGCGGATAGTCCTCAAGGCGCACGTCCTTGGCAAATTCCTGAAATTGGCGCGATCGCGCCCGCTGCCACATCTGCAGCAAATCTAGCCACAGTACCGGATAAAAGCGCAAAAATTCTTCCCAAGGGGCATCAAAGAGAAGTGTGGGGGGATACAAGCCAGCCACCGCATCCTGCCAATCCTGCTGGAGTAGGGCTTCATAACGTTCCTTGAGCCATGCTTGCAACTCAGGGCTGAGGGGTTGCGTCCGCTCTTCGGTGGGAAAGAGAGTATTGAGAAGACGAGCACTCAGGGTTTTGTGGGCGATCGCGAAAATGTTTTTGCCCCATTGCAGGGCTTGGTAGCCACGATGAAGCGTCTCTTCCACAAGCGGCAACTGCGAGGTAAAGGGCGCAACCAGCATAGTTCTTAACTAAACTTCATAATTTCCATTCCTCACTATATCGCAAACCCTAGGGGCAGTAGCCGCGTTCACGGTACCAAGCCACGGCGTCTCGGAGCGCCTCCTCAATTGGCGTCTGGGGCAAGCCCAATTCGGCCACGGCTTTGCGGGCATCGTAAAACATTTTTTGCTGTGCCATGCGCACTCCGTCAACGGGGATGGTTGGTTGTTTGCCCAAAGCCCCCAGCACCACTTCATCGAACCAAGCTACTACGAGGGGAATCACCACAGGAATTTCGCCAAGGGGACGCGGCAATCCAGTTATCGTGGCTAGGCGTCCTAGAATTTCTGCCAGTGTGAGGTTGTGGTGGCCAAGGATGTAGCGTTCACCGGTTTTGCCCTTTTCCAAGGCTAAGAGATGACCGATCGCCACATCCCGCACATGGATCAGGTTCAACCCCGTGTTGACATAAAAGGGCATCTGTCGCCGCAAAAAACGCAGGATCATCTCGCCAGTGGGGGTGGGCTTCGCATCCCAAGGGCCAATGGGGGTACTGGGATTGACAATGACAATATCTTGCCCTTGGCGGATTGCCGCGTGAGCCACCTGCTCTGCCCAGTACTTGGAGCGCTTGTACTCGCTAATCAGCTTTTCGGGGGGGCTTTGGTAGGCTTCGGTGGTGGGTTGGCCACTGGGATCCACACCAATGGCGGCCACGGAACTGGTGTAAACGGTGCGCTCAATGCCAGCCTCACGGGCAGCAGCTAAGATGCGACGGGTGCCCTCCACATTGACGGCATAGAGGAGGGGGCGATCGCGCCGCCACAGACTGTAATGGGCGGCAACATGGAAGAGCACTTGGCACCCTTGCATCAAGGGCACTAAGTCACTGGTGCGGAGATCCCCCTGCACCAACGCCACATCCCACGCTTTGAGATGGGCAGCCTGCTGCGGTTGGCGCACAAGGGCACGGACACGATACCCCCTCTCGGCAAGGACTTGTGCCACATGGGTACCGACAAAGCCACTGGCACCCGTGAGAAAGGCGGTGGTGCTCAATCTTCCTCAGCCTCCATGCTACCGGGGGGCAAGACGGCTGCCGTGACAATCACATCATCCTCATCTAGGCGTTGCAGACGGACGCCCGTGGCCGATCGCGACTGCGAGGAAATATCCATCACCTTTTGGCGAATAATGATGCCGCGACTGGTGACAATCATCAATTCATCCTCGGCATTGACAATCCGCAGAGCCGCCAGTTGATCCTCGTTACTTTTGGCTTTGAATTTGGTGGCGGTAATGCCCATGCCGGCGCGGTTTTGCAGCCGAAACTGTTGCACGGGTACCCGCTTGCCGTAGCCATTGGTGGTAATCACCAGTACCCAAGGGCCTTCACTGTGCGCCACCGTCTCCTCAACGTCTTCCATCTCGGCACTGTCATCCTCCGGGGGGGTAGCAAAACGGTTGGCGATCGCCGCCGGCAGAATATCCATCCCCACTAGTTCATCCCCCGGACGCAGGCTCATGGATTTGACCCCCCGCGTGGCACGGCCAAGGGGGCGCAGTTGATCGTGACTGGCGCGAAAGTGAATCGCCATGCCCTGCCGCGAGCCGATGATAATGGTGTCCTCTTCGCGGGTACGCCGCACCCACCGCAGTTGATCCCCCTCCTCAAGGGAAATGGCAATCAGGCCATTGGTGCGGATATTGCTAAAGGCCGCTAGCGCCGTTTTCTTAATGAAGCCCTTGCGGGTGAGCATCACCAGATACTCATCTTCCCTAAACTCTTGGACGGCAATGACGGAGGTAATTTTTTCCTCGCGGGGAATGGGCAGCAGTTGGACAATGGGGGTGCCGCGGGCTTGGCGCGAGCCACTGGGAATTTGGTAGGCGGGCAAGGCATAGACTAAACCGCGATCGCTAAAGAAAAGAATGCGATCGTGATCATTACAGCTAAAGAAGTGCTCAACGGCATCATCCTCTTTAATCTCTGCCCCTTTGCGTCCCCGCCCATCGCGACTTTGGGCTTCAAAGGTATCCACGGGCATCCGCTTGATGTAGCCCTGCTGGGTAACGAGAATGACGGATTTATCGTTGGCAATTAAATCGGTGTCGCTAATCTCGCCATCCGCTTGCACAATCAGCGATCGGCGGGGCGTGGCAAACTTGGCCTTGAGGTCGGTGACTTCTTTTTCAATAATCTCCAGTACCCGCTGGCGATTGGCCAAAATATCGCGATAATCGGCTATTTGCCGCTGAAGGTCTGCGTGCTCCCGCTCAATTTTTTCCGCCTCTAAGGCCGTGAGGCGCCGCAGTTGCATCTGCAAAATGGCATCGGCTTGGGCTTCACTGAGGGCATAGGTTTGCATCAATTGCTGACGAGCAAGGGTCGTGTCACTCGCACTGCGAATGAGTTGAATCACGGCATCGAGATTGGCCAGCGCCACCAGCAACCCTTGGAGCAGGTGATCCCGTTCTTCAGCCTTGCGCAGGGCATAGCGGGTACGGCGGGCGATCGCCGCTTCACGGAAACTAAGGAACACCTCTAAACTGCGTTTGAGGGTCAGCAATTGCGGCTCGCCGTTGACGATCGCCAGCATATTGGCACCAAAATTCACCTGTAGGGGGGTTTGCTTGTAGAGATTGTTGAGTACCACCCGTGGGTAGGCATCCCGCTTTAGCTCAATCACCACCCGAATGCCATCGCGATCGCTTTCGTCCCGCAGATCGGCAATGCCCTCAATTTTTTTCTCGTTGACCAACTCGGCAATTTTTTCCATCAGCGCTGCCTTGTTGGTTTGGTAGGGCAACTCCGTCACGATAATCGCCTCGCGGGGTTGGCGACCCGGTGCTTCAAGGGTTTCAATCGTGGCCACTGCCCGCAGCGTCATCGAGCCGCGACCGGTGGTATAGGCCTCTTCAATGCCCCCTTGGCCGAGGATATGCCCCCCAGTGGGAAAATCTGGCCCCGGAATGTAGCGCATTAGCTCGCGATCGCTAATCTGGGGGTTATGAATTAAGGCCACCAGCCCATCCACCAGTTCTCCCAAATTATGGGGTGGGATATTCGTCGCCATCCCCACGGCAATGCCGGAGGTGCCATTGAGCAGCAACTGGGGAATCCGCGCCGGTAAAACTAGGGGTTCCTGCTGCGAGCCGTCAAAGTTATCAACAAAGTCAACGGTTTCCTGCTCGATGTCCTGCAAGAGGGCTTCTGTGGCTAGGGCTTGCAGCCGACACTCGGTGTAGCGCATCGCGGCCGGCGGATCATTGTCAATCGAGCCAAAGTTGCCATGGCCATCAATGAGGGGGTGACGCATAGAAAAGTCCTGCGCCATCCGCACGAGGGCATCATAGACTGCGGAATCGCCGTGGGGGTGATATTTCCCTAGCACTTCCCCCACCACACGGGCACATTTGCGGAAGGGGCGATCGCTGGTCAGCCCCAACTCATGCATGGCATAGAGAATGCGGCGGTGTACGGGTTTGAGACCATCGCGGGCATCGGGAAGGGCACGCCCAACAATAACGCTCATGGCATATTCAAGGTACGAGCGCGAAATTTCGTCCCGCAACTCAGTGGGAATGATCCGAGAAGAATCAGCAGCAAAGCTCATGGGCGTGTTTTACCAAGCAATTAATCGGGAAGCCTTGTTGTTCAGTTGGAAAATTTAATGATATCACGCCAGCCTAAACGCCAACCTTAACCCCTCTCTGCTGCGGCGTTCTAGCCCTCAAGTCAGCCTCAGCGATCGCTGGTTTGCCGGCTCCTATGGCCAAACCTTAACAATCTCTTGCTTTGGCGTTTCTGGATCCAAGCGAAGCCCCTATAATAGCGAAAGACCCTATACGTTGCTCCATCACCAGCCCTCTCTAATCTCTGTATACTGTCGCCTTGGCTCCTCCCTTCGAGTCGTGGCGTTTTTCAGTCCCTAGAGCTGGTTGCTGTTGTCAAGACAACGTTAGACCCCTCAGTCGATTGAACGCTTTCAGACCCATGCAACAATCCGCCTTTTCTTCCCCCGTGCATCAAGTTGGTTACCATGGACAGCCTTGGCTTGTGGCCGAGCGAGATGCCTGTGGTGTGGGTTTTGTTGCCCATCGCAAGGGGATAGCTAGTCATCGCATCTTGACCCAAGCCCTTGAGGGATTGACCTGCCTTGAACACCGCGGGGGCTGTAGTGCCGATCGCGACTCTGGGGATGGGGCTGGCATCATGACGGCGATTCCGTGGGAGTTGTTGCCGGAGTTTGGCGTGCCGCGGCAGCGGATTGGGGTGGCGATGATCTTTTTGCCCCAAGGGGCGGCAACGGCAGCGGCAAAGGGGATTGTGGAACGGGTGCTCAGTGAAAATGAACTGCGCCTGTTGGGCTGGCGAGCAGTGCCCGTGAATCCCAGTGTTTTAGGGCGCCAAGCAAGGCAAAATCAGCCCCAAATTGAACAGCTCTTTGTGGCTTCCAGTAAAGCCAGTGGTGATGAACTGGAGCGGCAGCTCTACTTAGCGCGCAAGCGCATTGAGCGGGCGATCGCCCAAATCAAGGCGGACTGGCGACAGGACTTCTATATCTGTTCCTTTTCCACCCGCACCATTGTCTATAAGGGCATGGTGCGCTCGGCAGTACTGGCCCAGTTTTATGAGGATTTGCGCAACCCCAACTACATCACCCCCTTTGCCCTTTATCACCGCCGCTTTAGCACCAACACCATGCCTAAGTGGCCCTTGGCGCAACCGATGCGGATGCTGGGACACAACGGCGAAATCAATACCCTCTTGGGGAATATCAACTGGATGCGGGCACGAGCCGCCCAACTGAGCCATCCCTATTGGGGCGAAGCCTTTGCGGATCTCATGCCCATTGTCAATGCCGAAAATAGTGACTCCGCCAACCTCGACAATGTGCTGGAATTGCTGGTGCAATCGGGACGGCAGCCCCTGCAGGCAATGATGATGCTGATTCCCGAGGCCTATCAAAACCAGCCCGATTTGGCGGATCACCCCGAGGTGGTGGACTTTTACGAATACTACAGTGGCCTTCAAGAGGCGTGGGATGGTCCAGCACTAGTGGCCTTTGCTGATGGCAAAATTGTCGGCGCCACCCTTGATCGCAATGGCCTGCGACCTGCACGCTACACCCTCACTAATGACGATCTGGTGATTGTCTCTTCCGAGGCGGGCAGCATTCAAATTGATGAAGCAACGGTGATTGAAAAAGGCCGCCTTGGCCCTGGGCAGATGATTGCCGTTGACTTAGAACACCAAGAGCTGCTCACCAACTGGGAAATCAAACAGCGGGTGGCACAGCAGCAACCCTACGGCGAATGGCTGAAAACCTATCGCCAAGAACTTGCCCCTCAACCCTATGGCGAAACCCCCACCCTCGAAAGCCAAACCTGCCTACAACAGCAAATGGCCTTTGGCTTCAGCGCCGAAGATGTGGAAATGATCATTGAGGTCATGGCCAAGGATGGCAAGGAACCCACCTTCTGCATGGGGGATGACATTCCCTTGGCGGTGCTGTCGCAACAACCCCACCTACTCTACGACTACTTCAAGCAGCGCTTTGCCCAGGTCACCAATCCGGCCATTGATCCGCTGCGGGAAAAACTGGTGATGTCCTTGGTGACTCGCCTTGGTGCGCGGGGGAATTTGCTCGTTGAAAGCCCAGAAGATGCCCGCCTGCTGCAACTCAATTCTCCCCTCATTAATGAAGCAGAGCTAGAGGAAATTCTCAAGGCTCCCTTTGGTACCACTCGGCTCTCGACACAGTTTGCGATCGCCCAAGGGCCTGCGGGGCTTGAGGCCGCTGTGAATCGGCTCTGTGAACAGGCCGCTGCCGCCGTCAAAGGAGGCGCCGAAATCCTTGTGCTCAGCGATCGCCACAACCTTGCTGGCGAACCCCATCTTTTGGATGCCGACACGTCCTATATCCCACCCCTATTGGCGGTGGGGGCAGTGCACCACCATTTGATTGCCCAAGGCATTCGCCGTCGCGTCTCCCTTGTCGTGGAAACAGCCCAATGCTGGAGTACCCATCACTTTGCCTGCCTGATTGGCTATGGCGCCGGAGCAGTGTGTCCCTACTTGACATGGGAAACAATTCGCCAGTGGTGGCATAGCGATCGCACCCAAAACCTGATGGCCAAGGGCAAACTGCCGCAACTGACACTGCAACAGGTGCAGGCCAACTATCGCAAAGCGGTCGAGGAGGGACTCCTAAAAATCCTCTCCAAGATGGGGATTTCTCTGATTGCTAGCTATCGCGGTGCCCAAATTTTTGAGGCCATTGGTATTGGTGATGACCTGCTCAACAAGGCCTTCATTGGCACTACGTCGCGGGTGGGGGGTCTGACGCTTCAAGACTTGGCTCAAGAAACAATTGCTTTTCACCACAAGGCCTTCCCCAAACTCACCGCCAAGAAACTGGAGAACTTTGGCTTTGTCCAATTCCGTCCCGGTGGCGAGTACCACATGAATAATCCGGAGATGGCCAAGGCACTCCACAAAGCCGTGAGCAGCAATAGCTATGACCATTACGAGGTCTATCGCCGTCAACTCACCGGTCGGGTACCCACGGCACTGCGGGATCTGCTGGACTTCCAGAGCGATCGCCCCAGTATTCCCCTCGAAGAGGTTGAACCCGCCAGTGAAATTGTCAAACGCTTCTGCACAGGGGGGATGTCCTTGGGTGCCCTCTCGCGGGAAGCCCATGAGGTGCTGGCGATCGCTATGAACCGCCTTGGCGGTAAATCCAACTCTGGCGAGGGGGGCGAAGATCCGATTCGCTTCCAAGTGCTGACGGATGTGGATGCTGAGGGGCACTCTCCCCAATTTCCCCATCTGCGGGGCTTGCGCAACGGTGATACCGCCAGTTCCGCCATTAAACAGGTGGCCTCTGGGCGCTTTGGCGTTACTCCAGAGTACCTGATCAATGCCCAGCAAATTGAAATCAAGATTGCCCAGGGCGCGAAACCGGGGGAAGGCGGTCAACTGCCAGGCACGAAAGTCAGCCCCTACATTGCTATGCTGCGGCGATCAAAGCCGGGCGTGTCCTTAATTTCGCCGCCGCCCCACCATGACATTTACTCCATTGAGGATTTGGCGCAACTGATCTTTGATCTGCACCAGATCAATCCCCAAGCGCAAGTCTCCGTGAAACTAGTGGCCGAAATTGGTATTGGTACGATTGCTGCTGGGGTGGCAAAAGCCAACGCCGACGTGATTCAAATTTCCGGTCACGATGGTGGCACCGGTGCTTCGCCCCTGAGTTCGATTAAGCATGCTGGCAGTCCGTGGGAATTGGGGTTGACGGAGGTGCACCGCGTTCTTTTGGAAAATCAACTGCGCGATCGCGTGATTCTGCGGGTGGATGGTGGCCTCAAGTGTGGCTGGGATGTGGTCATGGGGGCCTTGATGGGTGCCGAGGAATTTGGCTTTGGCTCGGTGGCAATGATTGCCGAGGGCTGCATCATGGCGCGGATTTGCCACACCAATAACTGTCCCGTGGGCGTGGCCACCCAAAAAGAAGAACTGCGCCAGCGCTTCCCCGGTATGCCTGAGCATGTGGTGAACTTCTTCCTCTTTATTGCCGAAGAGGTGCGCTCAATTCTGGCTCAACTGGGCTACCGCAGCCTGAACGAGATCATTGGCCGGGCGGATTTGCTGGTACCGCGCCAGGATGTTACCCTTGCAAAAACTGCACCCCTAAATCTGGATTGCTTGACGAAGCTGCCCGACACGCGGCACGATCGCCAGTGGTTGCAGCACGAAACAGTGCACAGTAACGGTGCCGTTCTCGATGATGAAATTTTGGCACGCCCAGAGGTGCAAGCCGCCATTGAGAAACAGCAAACCGTTGAATTAGAGCTGCCCATTGTCAACACCGATCGCACTGTCGGGGCACGCATCGCGGGTGCCATTGCCAAAAAGTATGGCAACACGGGTTTTGAAGGTCAGATTACCCTCCACTTCCGAGGCAGCGCTGGCCAGAGCTTTGGCGCCTTCAATCTGCCGGGGATGATCCTCAACCTCACCGGCGAAGCCAATGACTATGTCGGCAAAGGGATGCATGGGGGTGAAATCATTATCAAGCCGCCGGCCAATGCTCCCTATGCGGCTGCGGAGAATGTGATTATTGGCAACACCTGTCTCTACGGCGCCACGGGGGGGTTTCTCTTTGCCAATGGCCGCGCCGGTGAACGATTTGCTGTCCGCAACTCCAAAGCCTCTGCCGTTGTCGAGGGCACAGGGGATCACTGCTGCGAATACATGACCGGTGGGGTGGTCGTGGTCTTGGGCACTACGGGTCGCAATGTGGGTGCCGGTATGACCGGTGGCTTGGCCTACATCTTGGATGAAGCGGGTAACTTCCCCGCCAAGGTCAACCCCGAAGTTGTCAAACTCCAGCGGGTCACCTCTGCCATTGGTGCCGCCCAACTCAAACAACTGATTACTGCCCACCACGAGCGCACGGGGAGTGCCAAGGCCGCAATGATTCTGGAGCAGTGGGAGCACTATTTACCCCTCTTCTGGCAGGTGGTGCCGCCTTCGGAAGCCAATACCCCGGAAGTGGTGGGTGAAGTGGCCACTGACAGCGACAGCAAAGTACTCAGTCCCCTTTCCTAGAGGATTGGTCTTTTTAGGCAGCCTAAAATTAAGGGGAAAGCCTAGGGAGGTCGAGGCCGCCATGCTCAGCAAGCTATCCTTTCGCCATAAGCTCTTGCTGGGGACGCTCCTGCCGATTGTTGTCATCTACACCGGCCTTTTCCTCTACATTCGGGCGCGCCTGATTGGCCGCAGTACTGCCGATTATGAAAAGTGGCAGGGAACGCTGGTGTCCCTCTACGCCGATCAATTTAACGACTCACTGGCGCAGGTGGCGCAACTGGCAACCACCACTGCCTATGCCCTAGAAACCTTCCCCAAGGTCGATGAACAGCAGCTGTATGCATTTTTGCGCCGCAATGTCACTGTCAATCCCTTGGTCTATGGATCGGCGATTGCCTTTACTCCCTATAGCTTTTCTCCCCGCAAGCGCCTCTTTTGCCCCTATATTTATCGGCAGGGGGGCACATGGCGGCAAAAGGATACGGGAACAATTTACGACTACACCCAACCCCAATGGAACTGGTACACAGAGCCAATTCAAAGCGGTCAGCCCCGCTGGAGTGATCCCTATTTTGATCGGGGTGCGGGGGATAGTTGGATGGTAACCTATTCGGTGCCCTTCCGCCGCCAAGGTCAAATTCGGGGAGTCGCCACGGTGGATGTGGCTCTAGAAAGCCTGCAGCAGACCATGAACATTCAAGCCCTCCAAGAAGGCCAGTTCTTTGTCTTGGATCGCAAGGGACGGATTATCTTTCATAACGATGTCCAGTTCATTGGTCAATCTATTTTTTACATTGCCAAGGAAAACAACCACGGCGATCTTGCCGCCCTAGGCAGAGCAATGGTGGCGGGTCAAAGGGGACAGCAATGGGTCACTGATTGGCTTTCCCAAGAGCGCCAATGGGTCTTTTATGCGCCGATTCCCGAGGCACGCTGGAGTCTGGCCATTCGTATCAATGAAGACACACTGCTTGACTTTATTCATGAAGAAACGTGGGCGGGTCTGTGGATTTTGGGGATGTCCTTTGGCTTGATTAGTTTGCTGACTTGGGGAGTGACAGGCTACATCGTGCGCCCCCTGAAGCGGCTAAATGCTGCAGCTCACAAAATTGCAGTGGGTGATCTAGACATTGCCGCTGAGGTGGACACCGCAACTCAGGATGAGTTGGGCAACCTCGGTCGCACCTTTGTGGATATGGCAGGGCAATTAGAGGAAAGTTTTAGTGAACTCCACCGCTTTAATCAACGCCTCGAAGAGGAAGTGGCGCACCGGACGGCTGCCCTTGAAGCGGCCAATCGACAACTGACCGAAAAAGAACGGGTACTTCATGACCACAATGTTGCTTTGGTGCAGCTGAGCCAATCTCCCCATGTGCAACAGGGACACTTTCGTATGGCGTTGCAGGAGATTATCCAAGTGACGGCAACAACACTGCGCGTCCAGCGGGCTTCGGCATGGGAACTCCAGGGCGATCGCCTCAAATGTGTTGTCCAGTACGACCCTGCCGCCAACAACCCTACTCAATCCACCTACCTCACCCAGCCCCCCTATCCAGAGTACTTGAAACTGCTGCGCACCGGGGAACCCCTCGTGGTCAATGATTTACTCACGGATCCGCGCACCCACGAACTGCGGGACTATGCCAAACTTCAGCGGGTGTATTCTCGGATTGATGCGCCGATCATCTTCAATGGTCAATTATTGGGGGTGATCTGTGTTGAGAGTATTGGCGAGCATCGGGTTTGGCTGGTGGAGGAACGCAGTTTTGTCTCCAATGTGGCGGATATTGTCACAATCGCCCTTGCAGCCCATCAACGTCATCAAGCGGAGCGGGAGTTACTCAAGGCCAAAGAGGCAGCAGAGGCAGCCAACAAAGCCAAAAGTATTTTCCTTGCCAACATGAGCCATGAACTGCGCACCCCCCTCAATGCCATTCTCGGCTTTAGTCAAATTTTGCTCAGCGATCGCACCCTTGCACCGCAGCATCGGCAAACCCTTGAAAAGATCAACCGCAGCGGTGAACACCTTTTGGGTTTGATTAACGATGTCCTTGACATGGCCAAAATTGAAGCTGGGCGTATCACGCTTCAGGAAACCACCTTTGATTTGCGGCGGATGCTGCAAACCCTCGAAGAAATGCTCAAGGTGCGAGCTGAAGCTAAAGGGTTGCGTCTGGTCTTTGATTTGCCCGCCAATCTGCCGGTGGCGGTAACCACTGATGAAATGAAGCTGCGCCAAGTATTGGTGAACCTCTTGGGCAATGGCATTAAATTCACCAAAGAGGGGGGCGTCTCCCTCAAGGTCAGCTATAAAGCCCAAGAACCCCCGCGACTCGCCTTTGAAGTCAGTGATACGGGTATTGGCATGACCGCGGCAGAGTTGAAAATGCTCTTCCAGCCCTTTGTCCAAACCGATAGCAGTAAAAAAGTCAGTGAAGGCACTGGGCTGGGGTTGGCCATTAGTCGCCAGTTTGTGCAATTGATGGGGGGGGATATTCAGGTGCGCAGCACCAAGGGGCAGGGAAGTCACTTTTACTTTGAGATCAACATTGGCCTTGGCGATCCCCAAGCGCTAGAGGAGGAAAGGGCACAAACCGTTGTTGGCCTGCGATCGCCCACCTCAGCAGTCCGCATTCTGGTGGTAGATGATATTCCCGAAAACCGCCAACTGCTCACCCAACTCCTAAAACCCGTGGGCTTTCGCTGTCGAGAAGCCGGCAATGGTCAAGAGGCGGTGCAGATCTGGCGAGAATGGCAGCCCCATGCAATTCTCATGGATATTCGCATGCCCGTGATGGATGGTAAAACGGCAACGCGACAGATCAAGAAAGAAGTGAGCGATCGCCTCCGACGCGGCGAAGCCGTCTGCGCCCCGAAAATTCTTGCGGTGACCGCCAGTGGCTTTGAGCAGGACAAACAGGAACTGCTGAATCTCGGTTGTGATGACTACATTGCCAAGCCCTTCCGTCCGCAAACGATTTTTGAACGACTCGCCGCCCAGTTAAATCTAGAGTATGCCTACGAGGATGCTCTGCCCCCCGCAAGTGCTCCCCGTCCTCAGGTGCTGGATCCAGCCGCCCTAATGGTGATGCCCCGCCCTTGGATTGCTGAACTCCAAGAAGCGGCCAAAAAGCTCAATGCCAAGCGCATTCGCGAACTGATTGCTGAAATCCCATCCGAAGAAGCCGCCTTGATTGCAGGCCTTCAGCAACTGGTGAAAACATTCCGCTTTGATAAAATTGTCGAGTTGACGCTGGTTTGATGTTCACGCTGACGCAACTTTGCCCTACAACATTGGAAAATGCCCGTCAGTTGCACCTCTCATTGACCGCAGAGGAACGCTGTCGCAGTCGTCTCCATTGCCACAGTGATGAGGGGGAATCTCTCTATCTGAAGTTGCCGCGCGGGATGACGTTACAGCCGGGCGATCGCCTTCAGGACGAGGACGGCACAGTAGTCGTCACGGTTCACGCCAAACCCGAACCCACGCTAAAGGTGATGGCTACCACTCCCCTTGACCTTCTACAGGCCGCCTACCACCTTGGGAATCGCCACCTCCCCTTGGAAATTCACACCGATTATCTTCGCTGGGGGGCAGATTCCGTGTTGCAAACCATGCTGGAACAGCGGGGCTTAATAGTAACGTTTGAAGTCGCGCCCTTTTGTCCCGAGCGCGGTGCCTACCATGTTCACTGAGTCAGCGCTGTTAACCTTGTTGCAGTGGGTGAGTCCCGCTTTGCCCATTGGCGGCTTTAACTACTCCGAGGGCTTGGAGACCCTGATTGCCCAAGGCAAGATCACCTCAGCAGCCGCCGTACAGGATTGGCTCACCTTTGAACTGGCTTTTGGCAGTGCTCACTTGGAAACAGCAGTGATGGGGCGGGTCTATGGGGCGATCGCCAAGGGCGATTTTGACGCTGTTCACCAGTGGAATGCGTGGCTCTCGGCTGCCCGCGAAAGCGCCGAACTGCGTGCCCAAAATTGGCAAATGGGAACAGCATTGATCAACCTCGTCGCTGCCCTCGATCGCCTACCGCCAGAACTTCAGACTGGTCAGCCCTACCCTTGGAATGTCAGTGTTGCCTTTTGCATTGCCGCTGCCCTTGCCGACATTCCCCTAGAAACCGCACTTCTAGGCTATCTCCATAGTTGGGTCACTACTCTGATCAATGCAGCGGTGAAACTGATTCCCCTTGGTCAGACGGCGGGTCAAGTGCTTCTGCGCCAACTTCAGCCCCAGATTCAGCAAACCGTGCAGCAGAGCTTAAATGTGACTGACAATGATTTAGAAAGCTGTACCTTGGGCTTAGCCCTCGCCAGTATGCAGCACGAAACGCTCTACTGCCGCCTATTTCGCAGTTAATCCTGTCTAGAAAATGATTTCCGTCGAAACAGCCGTTGACCTGATTCAGCAGCATTTGCCCGATTGGGGCACAGAGACCATCTCTTTGACTGAGCCTCAGTACAGCCGACTAGCAGGAGCCATTACCAGCGATCGCCCCTACCCACCCATTGACCGCATCATGATGGATGGTATTGCCCTGCGGTGGGCCGCCTATGAATCTGGTCAGCGTGCCTTCCCGATTCTGGGGGTTGTCCCTGCTGGTGAGGTACCCCCCACGTTGACGGATCCACAGGCCTGCTTGGAAGTGATGACTGGTGCCGCGTTGCCCCAGAACTGCGATCTGGTCATTCCCTACGAGGCTCTGGAAATTCGTGACGGCATTGCCCATATCCGCCACGCCGAACTGTGGTCGCCCTATCAATTTGTTCACCGCTGTGGCAGTGATGCGCCGGCGGGTCAACAGGTGCTGGCGGCAGGTACCCCTCTACACAGTCCGGCTTGGGGCATTCTTGCCTCTGTGGGGCAGAGCGAAGTTTGTGTCCAGCGCACCCCCCGCACTCAAATTGTTGCCACCGGCAATGAACTGATTCCGCCAGACCACGTCCCTCAACCCCATCAACTGCGCCTCTCCAATGCCTACGCCCTAATGGCTGCCCTCAAGCGCCAAGGGTACAGCCACGTCAGCATCACCCATTTACCCGATGATCCGCTGCAACTGGCAACCCACTACTGCCAAGCGAGCCAAGCGTACGATCTCCTGATTTATTGCGGCGGCGTTTCCAAGGGCAAGTTTGACTATTTACCGCAACTGTGGCGCGATCATGGCGTGCAGCAATATATCCACGGTGTCGCTCAGCGCCCCGGAAAACCCCTCTGGTTTGGGGTGGATCACACGCAGCAAACGGCAGTCTTTGGCTTGCCGGGGAACCCCGTCTCCAGTTTGGTGTGTTTACACCGCTATATTTTGGACATGCCACGCCTCTATGCCCGCTTGGCCACTCCCTTCTCTTTTGAGAAGCCCTTAACCTACTTTTTACCCGTTAAACTAGAAACCACGAAAACTGCTGAACTGATTGCCCACCCCCGTCCGATGCAAAACTCTGGTGATTTTTTGGCCTTGGCTGACAGTGATGGCTTCTTGGAACTACCTGCCTCGCAAGGGATATTTGCCGCTGGGGAGTGCTATCGCTATTTTCCGTGGAGTTAGGGCGGATGGTTGTCACCACAGCTATCCCTAGCCAACGTTTGCTGGATAACCAAGGGCGACACATTCGCAAGTTGCGCCTGTCGGTTACCGATCGCTGTAATTTGCGCTGTACTTACTGTATGCCCGTGGATGCCGCCTTTATGCCCCCCCAGACCTATTTAAGCCCCACAGAGTATGCCACGATTGTGGCTGAACTGGTGGCACTGGGGATTGAGTCGGTGCGCCTAACGGGGGGTGAACCGCTCCTGCGAGCCGAGTTTGCTGAGATTGTCGCAGCCTTGGTGGCAGTGGGGGTGCCAGAGCTAAGCTTAACCACGAATGGGATTCGCTTGGTGCCCTTTTTGCCCCTCTTGGAACAATATGGGGTACGGCGTTTGAATATCAGTCTGGATAGCCTAGACCCCGAAACCTTTGCCGCCATTAGTCATGGCCACCACTTGGAAACGGTGAAGGCGGCGGTGGCCACTGCGGTTCACCAAGGGTTTCAGGTGAAGCTGAACATGGTGGTTATGGCGGGTGTCAATGATCACGAACTGGTGCCGATGGTGGAGTACGCCAAGGGGTTGGGGATTGAGGTGCGCTTTTTGGAGCTGATGCGCATTGGCTATGCTTGCCACTTGGGGGGCGATCGCTTTGTTAGTGCTGCCACGATGATTGAGCGCTTGCGTCAGCATTATGATCTGCGACCTGTGCCACGTCCTTTGGATTCCACTTCGTTTAACTTTGAGACGGCCTGTGGCGGGCAGATTGGTTTTATCGCTTCAGAATCCCAACCCTTTTGTGGCCACTGCTCCCGTTGGCGCTTGTCTGCGGATGGTGTCCTGCGAGCGTGCCTGTTTAAGGAGGCGGGGGTGTCCCTACGGGGCTTAAGTCAAAGGGAACGGTATGCCGCCTATGAGCAAGTGTTGGGCATGAAACCCAGCTTGCGCGGAGCAGAAGTTCACCATGCGATGCACCAGATTGGAGGCTAGGAGAATGCTCTCCCACATCAATGAGCACCAACAACCCCAGATGGTGGATATTAGCGAGAAGGCCGTGAGCGATCGCCGAGCGGTGGCAGAAGCCCTGATTGAATTGCCACCAGTCTTTCAGGCCTATGTGCAAGGGGGAGATCTCTTTCTCACGAAAGGGCCTGTGGTGCAAACGGCGATTATTGCTGGCACAATGGCGGTAAAACGCACCGCTGAAGTCATTCCCTTTTGCCATTCGCTGCCGATTACCAGTTGTCGCTTTGAGACGGATATCGAGTCACTTGAGAGTGGCCTTAGAATTCGCCTGCGCTGTGAGGTCAAAACCCGCGATCGCACCGGGGTGGAAATGGAAAGCCTGCATGGGGTGGCGATCGCAGCCCTCACAATCTACGACATGGCCAAAGCCCTCAGCCCCCATATTGTGATTCGCGAGGTGCGCCTGCTGGCGAAAAGTGGTGGCAAGAAAACCCTCGGCCAATATCCCCTCTACGGCCTTGTGCTCACTGGCGGCCAGAGTCAGCGCATGGGTCAGGCCAAAGCCCTGCTAGACTACTACGGCGAACCCCATGCCCAGTACCTCTACAATTTGTTGGCTCAATCCTGCGAACAAGTCTTTCTCTCAGCGCAACCCAATCAATGGCAGGGGACTCCCCTTGCCGATTTGCCAACCCTCCCCGATACCCTGCCTCAGATTGGCCCCATTGCCGGCATCCTAACAGCTTTACGTGCCTATCCCCACGTGAACTGGTTAGTGGTGGCCTGTGACTTGCCCTATTTGACCACAGAAACCCTTGCGCCCCTGTTGCACCATTACCGCGAAGATGTGGTGGCCACCTGCTATCACCATCCCCAAGAGGGTTTCCCAGAGCCATTGTGTGCCATTTATACCCCCCAAGCTCTGCCGGTATTTGAGGCCGCCTATGCAGAAGGGATCTACTGCCCTGTGAAAATTCTCCAGCGATCGCCCTGCCAGCGGATTGCCCCACCCCAGCCGACCATTACTGCCAACATCAACACCCCTGAAGATTATCTGGAAGCCCTACACCATGTCCGACAGCCCTAAAACTATTCATCTACACTACTTTGCCCAGTTACGCGAGCAAAGCCAACGGGAACAGGAGGAGCGAGTGACCACCGCCCAAACCTATGGCGAGCTATACCAAGAACTAAAGACCCAGTACGGGTTTACCCTTGATCTGACCCATGTTAAGGTTGCGGCTAATGATACGTTTGTGACACTGGATCAACCCCTACGAGCTGGAGATAAGGTCGTCTTTATTCCCCCTGTTGCCGGGGGTTAACTAAGCGATGGTGATCAAGCAATTTTCCCTAACCAATACTCCCCTAGAGCCAGCTCAGTTGTGGCAGCCCCTAGCCAACTTGCGAGCCGGTGCCTTTGTTAGCTTTGAGGGTTGGGTGCGCAATCACAACCACGGCAAGATCGTCACTGCCCTAGAATACGAGGTCTATCCTGCCTTGGCTCTTAAAGAAGGAGAACAGATCCTAGCAGAAGCCATTGGGAAATTTGACTTGCTGGGGGCGATCGCCAGCCATCGCTATGGAACGCTAACTCTTGGCGAGATTGCTGTGTGGGTAGGGGTGACGGCGCCTCATCGCCAACAAGCCTTTGCTGGTGCGGCCTACATCATTGATGAAATTAAACACCGCCTACCCATTTGGAAAAAGGAATACTATCTAAATGAGCCAGCTACTTGGGTGTATTGCCGTGAGCATCACCATTACGGTCTGTTTGATGACGACGGGGGACAACCGTGGGGGCTAAGTCGTCTCGCTTCAGCCAGCGATGGATAGTGGCGCAACTGACTTGGAAGATTTGAGTTGCTTCACTAATTTTGCCACCTTGCTGGATGTAGGAGACAACCCGCTCTCGTCAGTCCAAGCTATAGCTCATATTCTTGAGTAACATTCATGACGCTTTGAGTATAGCCTTGAGTATAGCCTAACCTCTCAAATGCGCACAGAAGAAACAGAACTGGCATGGGAGGGCAAGTATGACCAATCAGTTTACCTCATTCAGCGCTGGAACCAAGAGGGTATGCTGTAGGACATTCTCAAGAAACTGTATCAATTAACACCCTTTACTATCCGAAAGTTGCATAAGATGAAGAGCCACAAGAGCCACAATTGCATCAATAGACATAGACGCAGAGGGAGAACACAGCAAGTATTATGCGACTTGATCAGTTTCAATCTTTTTTAGCTGTTGCTGAAACGGGGAGTTTTCAAGCGGCAGCGCGGCGGTGTGGGGTGACGCAACCCACAATTAGTCGGCAAATTCAAGCTCTAGAAGAAAGTTTGGGGATGCAACTTGTTCACCGCTCGAATCGCGCCAAGTTAACTGTGGCGGGGGACTTGTTTTTGCGCCGTGCCCATCGCATCTGGCAAGAGTGGCAGGCCGCCAATGCTGAACTCAAAGCCATGCAAAATGGCCAGCAGCAGGAACTCTGCATTGCCGCTATTCACTCCATTTGCCGCTACTTTTTGCCCACGCTGTTACCGACGTTTTGCCAAGCATTTCCCCAAATGCAGTTGCGGGTGACTGCCCTAGGGAGCGATCGCGCCCTCAAAGTCTTGCAGGATAGCCTAGTAGATCTAGCAATTGTCATGGGCGATCGCCACCTCTTAAAACAGGCGGAATGGGTGATTGAACCGCTGTACAGTGAGCCTGTGCAAGTGCTAATGGCGGCTGAACATCCCCTCGCTGTTAATGAGACCTTGACATGGCAAGAACTAGCTCGCTTTCCCCATGTGGTATTTAAGGATGGCTATGGCATGCGCCGCTTGGTGGCTGAAGAATTTAGCCGTCGGGGTTTACCTTGGCAACCCGCTCTTGAACTCAACACGCCTGATGCGTTTATTGCTGTGATCCGCGAAAGTGAGATGGTTGCCTTGCTGCCGCGCTCTGCCCTCAAGGAAGCGCTCCACGATCCTGCCCTAGGGATTCGTGATTTATCCACGCCACTGCCCCTGCGTCAGGTGTTGGCCATTACCACCCGCGATCGCCTGACCTTACCGCCCGTTGCCCAGTTGCTTACGTTGATCCGCCAGCAGGCTGCCCATGAGTCCTCTTTTTCGTGATCTCCTTAAAAAAGTCGGCAGTGGTGCCCACACCCACAAAGACCTGAGCCGCACCGAGGCAGCCTTGGCGTTGCAACTCATGCTGGAGCAGGTGGCAACCCCTGCCCAAATTGGGGCGTTTTTGATTGCTCATCGGATTAAGCGACCCACCTCGGAAGAGATGGCGGGTATGCTCGATGCCTACAACGAGCTAGGGCCAAAGATTCCAGCGGTTGAGACCAGTTGCCCCGTGATGATCCTCAGTCAGCCCTATGATGGTCGCGATCGCACGTTTCCCCTGAGTCCATTAACAGCATTGGTTTTGGCGGCTGCTGGGATTCCAGTACTTCAACACGGGGGCGATCGCATACCCACCAAAGAAGGCATTCCCCTCATTGAGCTATGGCGATGTTTAGGGGTGGACTGGTCAACCCTAACCCTAGAACAAATCACCCACTGCCTAGAGCAAACGGGTTTAGGTTTTGTCTATCTCCCGCGTCATTTTCCAGCAGCCCAAGGGCTAGTCCCCTACCGGGAGCAAATTGGTAAACGTCCCCCCATTGCCACATTGGAATTAATCTGGAATCCTTACCAAGGGCGCAGTCACCTCGTAGCAGGGTTTGTTCATCCGCCGACGGAAGGGATCATGCGCGATGCCCTCTATCTCCACGGTGTTCATGAATTTACTACCGTCAAAGGTCTTGAAGGCAGTTGTGATTTGCCCCGCGAACGCACCGCCATTATCGGCCTTGCCCGTGATCAAGACCCTCCTTGGCAACGCCTGCGTCTCCATCCCCAAGAGTATGGTATGGCCAGCAGTAATGTGCCTTGGCCAGCGGACACAACAACTGCTGCAAAAATGATGGCTGCCGTCTTAGCTGCCGAGGAGCAGCTCCTCACCACCTCCGTTATCTGGAACAGTGGGTTTTACCTGTGGCAGGGGGGCAAAGCCGATAGTCTCAATTCCGGACTCGCACTCAGCAGCGAACTCCTCCGTAGTGGTCGGGTGGCTCAACACCTACAGAAATTGCAAACCATGTTGGAGAAGATATAGATGTTGCGGGAGCGACTGCGCTTTAATTGGCAAGAACTCAGTGGCAGTTTTGGTGATTTGGGTACGGATTTGCCCCTACTGGTGGGGATGATCATGGCTGCCCAGTTGGATAGTGCTAACGTCTTCACTCTGTTTGGCGTGGCACAAATTCTCACGGGGGTATTCTATGGCCTTCCCATGCCGATGCAACCCCTAAAGGCAATGGCTGTAATTGTGATGACGGAAAAACTCACTGGATCTATCCTTTGGGCAGGGGGACTGATGGTAGGAGCGATGATGTTGGTGTTAACGTCCACCGGAATCCTGACCCGACTGGCTCGCTGGATTCCCCAACCCGTGGTGCGGGGGTGTCAATTGGGACTGGGACTGTCCCTAGCCGCCGTTGCCCTCAAGACCTACTTGCCCGCGGGTGGCCTCTTTGGTTATCTGTTGGGTGCCATGGGCTTTTTGATCTTGCTCCTTTTACCCAAGGAACGGGGAGTTCCCGCAGGGTTACTGGTGGTGTTGCTGGGGGTGGGTGTAGCGATTAGCCGTGTTCTGGCTGAGACAGAATTGCAGTTAACCATTGCTTGGCAGCTTCCCTACCTGCAGCCTTTAGATCCTCAGGCCTTGATTCCCGGACTCGTGCTATTGGCACTGCCGCAGTTACCCCTATCGATCGCCAATGCAGTGATTGCAACCCAGCAAACTGCCCACGATCTCTTTCCCGATCGCCCCCTCTCGATTCGCCAAATTGGCCTCACGTATAGCCTCACCAACTTGATCCTGCCCTTCTTTGGTGGTGTCCCCCTCTGCCATGGCTGTAGCGGTTTGGCAGGACACTATGCCCTTGGTGCCCGCACAGGTGGGGCGGTGGTGATCTATGGCAGTCTCTACCTTCTCTTGGGTCTCTTTTTTGGTTCCAGTGTGGATAAGCTGCTGGAAATTTTTCCCCTCTCGATTTTGGGGGTCATTCTTTTGTTTGAAGCGTGGGTACTCATGGGCTTTATTAAAGATCAAGCCGCCATGCCCGCAAATTGGATGATTACCCTCTTAGTGGGGGCGATCGCCCTCAGTGTGCCCCAAGGCTTCTTAGTGGGCACCCTTGTTGGTACAACTCTGTACTACCTCAGCAGAAAAATGCCACTACAACTCTCCTAGCCCTCTAGGCCAGACCAAATTCCTGCAATGCTGGCCAAAAATTGCGATTCTCGTGGCCGGGCTGGCTGAGCTTCACAAGGGCAAAGCGTTGCAGGGGGGTCAGGGCTGACCATTTTTCCACCGTCAGGCTGTGGTGAGGTACGTTGGTCAGTTGTTGCTGCACTGTCTCTGGCAGTTCAGTGGTGATGTCCCAAGGGTAGGGTTGGCGAATCTCTATATCACTCGGTGGGGTTCCATGGGTGTGGGTCACCCAATCCCGCAGTTGCTGACGATAGTCTGCCTGAGCTTCGGGGGTGTCGCAGGAAGTCACCACAAGCCATTGTCGCTGTTCTTGGGAAAGTTGATGCCAGTGGAGCAGCTTCAGCTTGACCCCACATAAATCTAGTTTATAGCGAACAATCATTGGAATACAGCGTAACGAAGCCGTGAATTCGGCCTCAAACGCAAAGAAGTGGGACATCAATAGCCATAACCCTCCACAGGGAATCAGATTCTATTATTGCTTGAGGGCAGTGCCGCTTTCCTGCATGGTGGGGGTATGGGGCGTCTGCCGCAACTTCAGGGGCAGCACCTGCACCGCACAGGCTTTGAGTTCTGGCTGCTTTGAGACCGGACAGGCAATGGGATGGGTCAGTTGGTTTGCCTCACCGCTATCAGCAAAGAGAAAGCCCCAGTGCATGGGTACAAAGAGAGTGCCCGGACGAATGGCCTTGGTGAGGATGACCGGCAGGCACACTTGACCGCGACGCGATCGCACCTCCACCCAATCCCCGTCTTTGAGATGTAAGTTTGCGGCATCGTCGGGGTGCATTTCCACAAAGGGATCGGGGTGCATTTTTTGAATTTTGGCAATGCGACCGGTACGGGTTTGAGTGTGCCAGTGGCCGTAGAGACGACCCGTTGTCAGGGTAAAGCTATAGATGTGATCGGTGGGTTCCGCCACGCCCTGACTGTGGGCAAGGCAAAAATATGCCCGTTGATTGGGTGTGTGAAATCGCCAGTCAGTATAGAGGCGTTTGGGTTTGCGGGCTTCTTCATCATCCATACCGGCAGGACAGGGCCACTGCAAGGCGCCTAAACGGGCAAGGCGTTCGTGGCTCAGACCCGATTGATCGCAGGGGCGACCGGCAGTGAGTTGGACAAATTCGGCATAGACGGCAGCGGCATCGGCAAATGGGAAGAGATGCCCATATCCCAAGCGGCGCCCCACCTCAGCAAAAATTTCCCAATCAGGGCGAGCCAGACCGGGGGGCGATCGAAAGGCGGGGGCAAGGGTGACGCGGCGTTCAGAGTTAGTCATCACACCTGTTTTCTCACTCCATTGCGCCGCCGGCAAAATCAGATGGGCATAGGCTGCTGTTTCAGTGGGAAAGTAGGCATCCTGATAGACGGTAAAAGGAGATTTGAGAAAGGCCGCCTTGGCACGCTCTAAATGGGGAAAACTAACCGCAGGATTGGTGGCCGCAATCCACAGCAGACCCACTTCTCCCTGTTCTAGACCTTCGACAATTTGCCATGCCGTGCGACCGGGGCGATCGCTTATTTGCCCTCGCGGCAGTCCCCAAAAGTCCTCTACCTCTTGGCGATGCTGTGGATTGGTCACTTGGCGATAGCCGGGCAACAGATGGCTCAAGCCGCCGGCTTCGCGCCCCCCCATGGCGTTGGGTTGCCCCGTCAGCGAAAAAGGACCACTCCCTGGGCGGCCAATTTGCCCCGTCAACAGGTGGAGATTGATGAGACAACGAGCTTTGGCCGTCCCTTCAGCAGACTGGTTAATGCCCATTGACCAAAGGGAGAGTACCGCTTGGGCATGCCCCCAATAGCGAGCCGCCTGTTCTAGATCACTTTGAGCAATGCCACAGCGTTCCGCTACCCAGTCTGGGGTGTAGGCCGCCAGCAGCTTTACATACTGGGCAAAGCCTTGGGTACACTCCTCTATAAACTCAGCATCGATCTGTCCCCATTGCAGTAGCAAATGGCCAATGCCGTGGAGCAGATCAATATCCGTGCCAGGTCGGATGGCAAGGTGCAGATCCGCCACTTCCGCTGTCGGGGTGCGCCGCGGATCCACAACAATCAACTTGACGCGGCGATCGCGCTTGTGGTGGTTGCGCAGACGATTAAAGACAATGGGATGGCATTCGGCAGTATTAGTACCCATAAGGAACGCACAATCGGTAGCCTCCAAATCGTCGTAGCAGCAGGGGGGGCCATCAGCGCCGAAGCTAGCCATGTAGGCCGACACTGCCGAGGACATACATAGCCGCGAGTTGGCATCAAAGTTGTTCGTACCCAAACAGCCCTTGATTAGCTTTTGCGCCACATAGTAGTCCTCGGTTTGAAATTGACCGGAACCGTACATACAAATGGCATCGGTGCCCCGCTCACAGCGTACCCATTGGATGCGTTCCACAAGGCGGGTCATGGCCTCGTCCCACGAAATGACCGTAAAGGGCTGATCCAAACGCTCCCGCCACAGGGGGTAAACCAAGCGATCGCGATCAAGGGCTTCTAGAATAGTTGCCCCCTTGACACAGACCATGCCTTGGGAGGAGGGATGCTGGCGATCGCCCCGAATTTTATAGGCTCCCTTGCCTTGAGGGACTGCTTCTAAGCCACAGCCCACCCCACAGTAGGGACACAGCGAGGACACTGGCTCACTTGGTTCAGGCACAGCACGCCCTTTTTCCTCAAACCGCAGGAATTCACAGGAACAGCACCTGACCCCTTGCTCTGAGCAAATGATCAGATCCGCTGTAGCATCGCCATGGAAAAAAAGCTCTTGCCTCGGAAACACTACCCGTTGCCAAGTGGGCTGATTTGACAAATAAATCTGCTGAACGCTCTCGCTGGTATTGCGGTAGTAGCAGAGGTAACGACTGGACTGAACGGCTAACGAGCCAACCCGTGGGGTACTCATACGCTACTTAGTGCCCAAACCGCGTGTACAGAAAGTCAACCACTTGGTTGCGGAGATCGTAGTACTGCGGATCCTCAAGGAGTTGCGATCGCCGCCGTGGCCGCGGAAAAGGAATCTTCACAATATCGCCAATGCGGGCGGCAGGGCCATTGGTCATCATCACCACCCGATCCGCGAGGTACAGCGCCTCATCAATGTCGTGGGTAATCATCAGTACCGTCAGTCGGTGGCTGCGCCAAATCTTTAAGAGTTCATCCTGTAACTCCTCCTTCGTGATGGCATCGAGGGCACCAAAGGGTTCATCTAAAATCAACACTTCAGGGCGAATGGCGAGGGCGCGGGCGATCGCCACCCGTTGTTTCATGCCCCCCGACAGTTGAGCAGGGCGTTTGTGGGCAGCCGCTGTTAGCCCCACTCGTTCCAAGTGCTCCTCGACAATTTGGCGCCGGCGTTGGCGAGTTTTCTGGGGATAGACAGACTTCACTGCTAGCTCAATATTTTGATAGGCCGTCAGCCAAGGCAGCAGCGCGTAGTTTTGAAACACCATCATGCGATCCGGCCCCGGACGGCGCACGGGCACGCCATTGAGAGTAATTTCCCCTCGTGTTGGCGCTGTAAAACCCGCAACCATATTCAAGAGTGTGGTTTTGCCGCAGCCGGAATGGCCAATGAAACAGACAAATTCGCCGCTGCTCACCTCAAGGTGAATATCCTCAAGTACCACCTGGTCGCCATTAGCCGTAGGGTAGGCTTTGCTCACCCCATCAATGCGTAGATGCTGGGTGGCCGTTAAATGGGGGTCAAGACGATAGAGGGTTTCCATAGACTTCTCTCAAAAATACCTAGACAGCAACAACCTCTTGGGGATCAACAGTGCGAATATCAAGGCCACGGCGAATCGCAGCCGCCTCAATGTAGCCAAGGGGATTATCGGGGTCAAAGGGCAGTCCATCGAAAAGAGCAAAGGCAGAACGATCTGGCTCATTATCTACAACCTTCAGTTCCCGCGCTGCCGCCCCAAAGAGATCTACCCGCCGCACCTGCTCAACAATTTCTAGCCAGTTTTTTGGGAAGGGCGTAAGTTGCCAGCGAGCCAATTGGGTCATGATCCACAGCCCTTCCAACCGCCCAGGACAGGGAGAGCGATCCACGTAGAACTGGTGAAACCGGGGTTGAAAAGCAGCAACAATGCCATCCCCCCAATCAAGGGGATCCACAAAGCCGGCATAGGCATCCTCAGGAGTACACCCCACATACTCTGGCCGACAAAGCAGTTGGGCAATTTCGGGGCGATGTTTGATCGTATCGCAGTACTCACAGGCTTCGATCAATGCCTTGACCAACGCTTGGTGTAGCTGCGGGTTGGCCTGCACCCAATCGGAACGCATACCCACAACTTTTTCCGGGTGCCCCGACCAAATATCCAAATCCGTAGCGACAATCACCCCAATACCCTCGCGCACTGCATGGGAATTCCACGGTTGACCGACACAAAAGCCACTGATATGGCCGGCCTTGAGGTGATAGATCATTTGGCAGGGGGGAATCACCAACAACTCGACATCGTAATCGGGGTCAATGCCAGCGGCGGCCAGCCAGTACCGCAACAGGAGGTTGTGCATTGATGCGGCATGAACCACTCCCAGCCGGGGGCGATCGCCCGTGCGCTGAATATAGGCGCGCAGATCTTCAGCAGTCTTCACCCCCTGCTGCCACAACTGGCGACTAAAGGTGATGGCATTGCCATTGCGACTCAGCACCAACGAGGTCATCAGCGGTTGTGAAGGCTGACCGTTTAACCCCAAGGTCATGGCTAAGGGCATGGCCGCCAACAGTTGAGCGCCCGTCAAGCGACCCGCGATCACCCCCATCACCAAGTCCTGCCAGCTTTCTTCGCGATGCAGCGTGACTGGCTCCAAACTATACTTAGCAAAGAAGCCCATTTCCTTGGCGACAATGAGGGGGGCACTGTCTATCAGGGGCATAAAGCCAAGGGTCAGACCTGCCGGCACTGTTGGTGCAACCATGGGCACCTCCAAAGGCGGGCGGCGGCGTTTCTGCTGATTGAGAAAGGCAATCATCTCATTGCGCAGGCCATAGTAGCTGGGATGGTTGAGCACGTCATGGCGATTGCGGGGACGGGCAAAGGGAATTTTGAGAATTTGGCCAATGTGGGCTTCAGGGCCATTGGTGAGCAGCACCACGCGATCAGAGAGCAGTAGTGCCTCATCCACATCATGGGTGACCATAATGCAGGTGGTTTGACTGCCTTGACACACTTGCATCAACTCATCCTGCAAAGAGCCTCGCGTCAAAGCATCAAGGGCACCAAAGGGTTCATCCAGCAGGAGCACCTCCGGTTGAATCGCCAAGGCACGGGCGATCGCCACCCGTTGCTTCATCCCCCCCGACAGTTGGGCAGGGAACTTCTCGCGGGCTTTACTGAGGTGCACCTGTTCCAGCGCCGCCTCTACCCGCTGTCGTTGCTCTGCCTTGCTCAAATGCCCCAGCACCGCCGCCACCGCCAAGGCCACATTCTGGTACACCGTTTTCCAAGGCAACAGCGAATAGTTTTGGAACACCACCATGCGATCGGGACCCGGTTCCGTCACTTGCCGTCCTGCCATCACCACGCCACCACTGCTAGGCCGCTGAAAGCCAGCAATGATATTCAAGAGCGTGGACTTGCCGCAGCCAGAGTGACCGACAAGGGAAATAAACTCCCCTTTTTGGATTTCGAGGTGGATATTCTTGAGAGCAATGTAGCGATCGCCCCCGGGCAGATCAAAAACCTGATCCACATGGTCAATTTCAATAAACGGTAAAGACTTGGCCATAGGGTTAAACAACCTAATGTTCGACAGTAAGGGGAAAAGAGGGGAGGATGGGTTACGTGAGGGAGCTAGGAATGCGCCTCTTCACCGTGGCTGAGCAGGCGACCCACAAAGGCCACCGAGCGATCCAGAACCAGGCCGACAATGCCGACATAGATCACGGCAACAATAATTTCACTAATCAGAGAACTGTTCCAGGCATCCCAAATAAAGAAGCCAATGCCGACACCGCCAATGAGCATCTCCGCCGCCACGATCGCCAACCAAGACAGCCCAATGCCAATGCGCAGCCCCGTAAACACATAGGGCACCGTTGCTGGTACGAGAATATTCAGGAAATAATCCTTGCGGGAAAGCTGCAACACCCGTGCCACATTCTTGTAGTCCTTGGGAATTTGCTGCACACCAACAATTGTGTTGATGATAATCGGCCAAATTGCGGTAATGAAGATCACAAAAATCGCTGCCGGTTCATTGTCCCGCAGAGCCGCCAAGGAAATGGGCAACCACGCAAGGGGGGGCACCGGACGCAACACCTGCAAAATGGGATCCACTGCATCGTAGAGCACTCGACTAGAGCCAATCAGCATCCCCAGCCCCACTCCAATGACTGCTGCCAAGGAAAAGCCAACGGCCACCCGCCGCAGACTGGAGAGAATTTGCCACCCCAACCCCACATCCGTGCCACTCCCTTGATAAAAGGGATCAACTATCAACCCCCAAGTTTCAGTAATAACAGTGAGGGGCGTTGGCAGGCGAAGTAGCCCCGCCATGCAGACAAACTGCCAAATGACCAAGAAACACAGCGCCCCCAAACTACCCAGTACCACTTTGCGGAACATCGCTGACTTCTTGAGATGCTTTAACCAGCGCCGCCGTCGAGATTGAGTGAAACCCATAGAAGAACTTGCCATTGCTCTTTACCTCTAAACTTTTTTCAAATCCAAACCACTCAAGTAGGCCTGAGGATTTTGGGGATCAAAGGCCACACCATCAAAAAAGGTCTCCACGCCCCGAGAGGTGGTGGTGGGAATTTCCGCTGCCGGCACCCCCATCGCTTGAGCGGCTTCGCGCCACAGATCCTCACGGTTCACTTTTTGGATGAGAGCTTTAGTGTCCATATTCGGCGGCAAATACCCCCAGCGAATGTCCTCCGTCAGGAACCACAGATCATGACTTTGGTAGGGATAAGAGGCATTGTCTCGCCAGAACTTCATCGCTAGATCGGGGTTGTCAAAGGTACGGCCATTGCCAAAGTCAAACTTACCGAGGGAGCGATCCAAAATATTCTTCTCGGGTACCTTCAACCATTGCCGCTGGGCAATTATCTTGACCATTTCTGGTTTATTTTCAGGTTGGTCACACCACTGTTGTGCTTCCATCACAGCCATCAATAGAGCTTTAGTGGCCTTCGGATGCTGATCAACCCAATCCGCCCGCAAAGTCAGCGATTTCTCAGGATGATCCTGCCAAAATTCACCCGTGGTAATAGCATCAACCCCCACCTTTTGATTCACCGCTTGTTGTGGCCATGGCTCAGCCACACAGAAAGCTTCCATGGTTCCAGTTTTCACATTGGCCACCATTTGCGGAGGAGGCACAACGATCACAGAAACGTCCTTCTCAGGATCAATGCCGCCGGCAGCCAGCCAGTAGCGCATCCACAGATCATGGGTGCCCCCTGGAAATGTCACTGCCACTTTGATCTGCTCTTGCTGATTCTGGGCACGCCGTTCAGCACGGGTTTTAGCAAAGGCCTCCTTCAGGGGGCTACTGTCAGTCCTGATATTGAGATCCTTGTAAGCATTAGCCAAGACAATTCCCTGACCATTTGTGTTTAACCGCGCCAAGATATACATGGGTACAGGTTTGCCACCGGTAATGGTTCCCACGGTCATCAGGTAGGGCATTGGTGTGAGAATGTGGGCACCATCAATGCCACCCCCGGCAGAACCCAAGACCAAGTTGTCGCGGGTCACGCCCCAAGAAGCCTGCTTAATCACCTCCACATCGGGCATCCCATACTTGGCAAACAAGCCCTTTTCCTTGGCAATAATCAGGGGAGCCGCGTCCGTCAGAGCAATAAAGCCCAGTTTCGCTCCCATCACTTCTGGAGTTTCCGCTAGGGTGGTGGGTTGGGCAACATCACTAGTTTGCTGGCTATTACCACAACCGTGGGAGATCAATGTCACGGCCGTTGTAGCCGCAGCGGTCACGAGAAAGTGACGCCGGGAGAAAGTCACCATTGGTTTACAAATCCTTTAATTCCTAAACAATCGACAAGGCTAATTCAGCGTGTATCGGAACCTGCAGCGTATGTGAACTGATGGGCTGAGCACCAAAGTGATCAATCAACAGTTGGCGCAGTACCTCCGGCAGTTCATCACAGGGAATCGCTTTTTTCACACAGGTGCCCAGCTTGGCATCCTTACCGACCTTGCCACCCATGTACAAATCCACGGCATCCACGGTTTCGCCGTTACGACGGGCTTTTGTACCCATTAGGCCAATATCGGCTACTTGGGGTTGACCACAGGAGTTGGGACACCCGGTCCAGTGAATGCGCACCGGTTGAGGGAGCACCAGTTGTTGATTCAGCCAGCGGACGAGGGCAAGGGCACGATTTTTGGTTTCAATGAGGGCAAAGTTGCAAAACTGAGCACCCGTACAGGAAACGAGGGCACGTTCTAAAGGCGGTGGTTCCGGCCGAAACTTAGTGAGGAGGGGTTCGCGCAGCAGGCTTGGTAAAACAGCGCTAGGTACATGGGGAATGATCAGATTTTGCTCCACGGTCAGCCGCACTTCCGATTGACCATAGACTTGAGCTAGCCGTGCCAACTCGTAAAAATCAGTGGCATAGAGGCGCCCTACGGGCACATGCAGTCCCACATAGTTCAACTCCCGCTGTTTTTGGCAATGCACCCCCAGATGATCTCGCTTGTCCCAGTCAATTTCATCCTTGGGAGCGGCACTGAGGAGTTCAAAGGGGAGTTTAGCGGCGACTGCTGCCCGGAATTTCTCGATACCCCATTCATCAATCAGCCACATGAGCCGCGCTTTTTGGCGATTGCCCCGTAGGCCATGGTCACGGAAAATTTCAAGGATGGCACGTGAGAGGTGCACCACAGCATCATCGGGAGGCACCCAAGCATTGAGGGGGATAGCGGCAGCGCAACGCCGAGCAGAGAAGAAACCACCGACTAAAACATTGAAGCCCAAACGCCCTTGCCGATAGGCAGGCACAAAGGCAACATCGTTAATTTCCGCATGGACAGAGTTATCCCGCCCCCCCTCGATCGCAATGTTGAATTTGCGGGGTAGATTGCTGAATTCCAAATTCCCCTGACCATTGTTGGTAATCATGGCCTGCAATTTCATGATCAAGGGGCGAGTATCAATGAGTTCGGCCGCATCAATGCCCGCCACTGGCGATCCAGTGAGGTTGCGCACATTGTCCATGCCGGATTGCACAGAGGTCAGGCCACAGGCTTGCAGCCGCTCTATGATTTCAGGAATATCCTCAATGGGCAGACCCCGAATCTGAATGTTTTGACGGGTGGTGATGTCACCATTGCCGTTCTCACCATAGCGATCCACAATTTCGCCAAGGGTTCGCAGTTGTTGACTGGTGAGAATCCCATTGGGTACCCGCAGCCGCATCATGAACCTGCTAGGGGTAACGGGGCGAAAGAAAATCCCAAGCCACTTGAGGCGAACATCGCGGTCAGCTTCAGGAATGTTTTCCCAGCCCATGGCTGCGAATTTCTCTAGCTCTTGTTTAACCGCTAAAACATCTTTCTCTTTTTTAATGGCTTCAATTTTGTTGCTCACGGTTGTTGCCCTTGGTTTCAACGGGTTACTTGAACACCCAATTTAGGCAGGTCAATCATGAACATTTGTAAATTTTGCTACATTTTCTTTGTCGCTATACAGTTTCCGTATTAAAAATATGCCAAAACTGTATCTAACCTTAACTTCAGGGCGGGAGATTAAATCTGCCCAAACAACTAAAACAGCCCAAATTGCTCTATAACAAGATGACAGCCGGTAGCGGTAGCCACTATTTTAGAAAAAGGCTGTTGATGACAATAAATTAAGCGATAAATAAAAAGCTGCACCCTGAGGTTAGCCCTAGCTAGGACGCAGCACGCAACGTTCTAATGATTTTGCAGGTGGATGGGGGGTCTAAGTGCCAGAGGTCCAAGAGTTCATGTACTCCACCTGTTCGGGAGTGAGGGTGTCAATGGCAATGCCCATGGCTTGGAGTTTCAAACGGGCAATTTCTTGATCCACTGCTGCGGGAATAGGGTGGATGCCGGCTGCCAACTGACCTTTATTTTTGACAAGATACTCACAGCCAAGGGCTTGGTTGGCAAAGCTCATATCCATCACACTGGCGGGGTGGCCTTCGGCAGCCGCAAGGTTAATCAGGCGGCCTTCACCCAAAACAATGATGGATTTACCGCTGGGGAGAATGTATTCCTCGGTGAAGTTGCGCACGACGCGGACTTCCTTGGCGAGGGTTTTCAGGGTGGCAAGGTCAATTTCAATGTCAAAGTGACCAGAGTTGGCTACCATTGCCCCATCTTTCATGACGGCAAAGTGCTCGGCGCGAATCACATGCTTATTCCCCGTCACGGTAATGAAAATATCCCCAAGGGGCGCCGCCTCAAGCATGGGCATGACCCGGAAGCCATCCATGACTGCTTCAATGGCACGCACAGGATCAATTTCCGTCACAATCACATTGGCACCCATGCCCCGTGCCCGCAGCGCTGTCCCTTTACCGCACCAGCCATAGCCAGCCACGACAACGGTTTTACCGGCAAGCAGAATGTTCGTTGCCCGAATGATGCCATCGAGGGTAGATTGACCAGTGCCGTAGCGGTTGTCAAAGAAGTGTTTGGTGTCGGCATCGTTGACATTAATGGCGGGGAAGGTGAGGACGCCATCGCGGAACATGGCCTTGAGGCGGACAATGCCAGTGGTGGTTTCTTCGGTGGTGCCAATAATGTCACTGAGTTGGTGCTGGCGCTCTTTGACGAGGGTGGCAACCACATCACAGCCGTCATCAATGATGATGTTGGGACGGTGATCAAGGGCAATATTGACGTGGCGCATATAGGTGGCGGTGTCTTCCCCTTTTTGGGCAAAGACCGGGATGCCGTAGTTCACCACTAGGCTAGCGGCGACATCGTCTTGGGTGGAGAGGGGATTACTGGCAATAAGAACCGCGTCAGCACCGCCGGCTTTGAGGGCGATCGCTAGATTGGCGGTTTCTGTGGTCACATGGCAACAGGCGGCCAAGCGAATACCGGCAAGGGGCTTTTCTTTCTCAAAGCGATCGCGAATCTGCCGCAGTACCGGCATCTCCCGACTGGCCCACTCAATGCGCTGCTGCCCTAAGGGTGCAAGGCTCAAGTCTTTGACATCGTGACGAACAGGGGCTTCAGATTTAATCGGAGAAGACACCATACTGCGGTTCCTTAAAAAAGGTTACGGCTCCCCATTATACGCAAGAATCGCCTAGGGGGAATTCTTCCGCAGTACCCAACTGGTCACCGTGCCGCCGGGGAAAATGAGCAAATTCACGGTGCCAATTTCCAAAAGATGCCCCTTGCGATTGCGAAACTGAAAGGTGCAGAGATCTACCCCCCCTATTAGTTGACAACCCATCAGTTCGCTATAGCCTTGACCGACGAGATAGGCCACAATCGGGGTCGTTGTTGTCGGATTCACCATTGCTGGATTAACCACGGGTTGCCAACCCCGATCAAGGAGGCGTTGGCGGGCATCCGCATAGCTCATGCCTTGGCGTAAACGCGGCACCCGCTGCGCAAGGGCACTTGGTGCAAAGCCAACCCCTGCTGCCAGTAAACCAAGGGCAATGAAACGTTTCAGCAATACCATAGCAATTGCTTGTTAAATGCCAATCGCTATACGCTGCAAGGGTCAGGTTCATACAGGTTCCAGAGGTGAAACTTAAGCCCCCACGGCTTCTTTGGCAGCGTAGAGCACTTCTACGGTGATCTCGCTAATCCCCTGTTCGCGGGCAAATTTTTCGGTGTTGCGCTTCACCTTGCCGCGCACAAAGCCGGGAATCTTGTTTAATTCCGCTAGCCCATCCGCGGTCCATGTCAAATCCGAGTCGGCGGAAAGCCCCTTGTGAATCACTTCCTTGGTGTCATGGCCACCAAAAATCTCTAGCAGGTGATCTTCCATGCCCAAGGTAAAGGAATTGTAGATTAAATCCACCAGTTGATTCGTGCCCTCATAGCCCAAGAAGGGGCGATAGCCCACGGGAAAGTCTTGGATGTGGATGGGAGCGGCAATGACGCCACAGGGAATGTTGAGGCGTTTGCCCACATGGCGTTCCATTTGGGTGCCAAAGATGGCCGCGGGTTCAACGCGGGCGATCGCGTCCCCCACCACCGTGTGGTCATCGGTAATGAGTACTTCGTCACAAAAGCCCGCCACCTCTGCGCGGAACCAATCGGCATCGTATTTGCAGTACGTCCCCGCCCAAACAACGTGGATGCCCATTTCCCGACTGAGAATTTTGGTCATTGCCGCTGCATGGGTATTGTCCCCAAAGACCACTGCTTTTTTACCGGTGAGGTTTTGGCAGTCAATGGAGCGGGAAAACCAAGCGGCTTGGGACACCTCCCGTGTTTGCTGTTCAATAAAGGCTTCGTAGTCCACATTGGCCCCCTGAGCATTGAGCACCGCTTGAATGGCACGGATACAGCGGGCGGTTTCCACCACACCCATCGGCGTAATGCTGACGCTTGGCTGGCCAAATTCGGCTTCTAGGTACTGGGCGGTGAGACCGCCAATTTCTCGATAGGGAACTAGGTTAAACCAAGCTTGGGGCAGTCGGGCAAGGTCGTGGACGCTGGCACCGGCAGGAATGACAAGGTTCACCTGAATGCCAAGGTCGGCCATGAGTTGTTTCAGCTCGCGGCAGTCGTGCTGATTGTGGAAGCCGAGGGTGGTGATGCCAATAATGTTGACGCTAGGGGTGGGGGTTTTGTTGGTCACTAAGGTGCCTTGGCGGCGGGCTTTGTCAATATAAAACTGCACGATTTGCTCAAGGGTGCGATCGGCGGCTTGCAATTCATTGACGCGATAGTGATTGACATCCGCCAAGAGGACATCGGCAGTGGTGCTGAGGCTGGCGCGTTGGACAAAGTTTTGTAAGTCTTCCTGAAGAATGCTAGAGGTGCAGGTGGGGGTGAGCACAATTAAATCAGGGTGCTCTTCAGTGTCTTTGCGGGTGATATTGTCCACCACTTTTTCTTGGGAGCCGCGTGCCAAGACATGGCGATCGACAATACTGGCGGTGACAGGCGTAAAGTCGCGCTCTCGCTCGAGCATCGATCGCATGACGTTGAAGTAGTCATCTCCAAGGGGCGCGTGCATAATGCCATGAACATTTTTGAAGGAACTGGCAATGCGCAGAGTACCAATGTGGGCCGGCCCTGCATACATCCAGTAGGCAAGTTTCATCGCGTCAACTCCTTGGGCAAAGGCATTTTGATGTCCGATCGCGATCGTAGCGAGGCTCTTTCCCTCGCCCGACAAAACGTTGGAAAACTTCAAGGAAGCGGGAATGCAGCTTAACATCTCAACATCTTTCCCCTCTCCCCTAAAATTGATAGATGTTGCAATTGCGATTCAGTTTGCCCCCTTTTAAGGACACCCACGCATGGTTGCTTGCGAATTTAGCCCTGGTCTTGAAGGGATTCCCATTGCCCAGTCGGCCATTAGCTATGTGGATGGCCAAGCCGGTATTCTGGAGTATCGCGGTGTCCCAATTCAGGAACTGGCGGAAAAAAGCACATTTTTGGAAACCGCCTTTTTGTTGATTTGGGGCTACTGGCCCACTAAGGAAGAACTGGCCGCTTTTGAGCACGATATTACCTACCACCGTCGGGTCAAATATCGCATTCGCGACATGATGAAATGTTTCCCAGAAAGTGGCCACCCCATGGATGCCCTACAGGCCTCGGCGGGCGCCTTGGGATTGTTCTATTCGCGGCGGGCCCTCGACGATCCGGAGTACATTCGGGCAGCAGTCATCCGCCTCTTGGCCAAAATTCCAACAATGGTGGCGGCGTTTCAACTGATTCGCAAGGGGAATGATCCGGTCATGCCCTGTGATGAGCTGGACTATGCGGCCAACTTTCTCTACATGCTCAATGAGCGGCGTCCCGATCCCTTTGCGGCACGGGTATTTGATATTTGCTTGATTCTCCATGCCGAGCACACGATGAATGCCTCTACCTTCTCGGCGCGGGTGACGGCCTCGACATTGACAGATCCTTACGCTGTGGTTGCTTCAGCGGTGGGTACACTGGCAGGGCCGCTCCACGGGGGCGCCAATGAAGAGGTGATCAATATGCTCGAGGAAATCGGCAGTGTCGAGAATGTGCGTCCCTATGTGGAAAAGTGCGTTCAGAATAAGATCAAAATTGCCGGCTTTGGCCACCGCGTGTATAAGGTCAAGGATCCCCGTGCCACGATTTTGCAGAAGCTGGCGGAGCAGTTGTTTGATAAGTTTGGTGGCGATCGCTACTACGACATTGCCCTGAAACTGGAAGAAGTGGTGGGTGAATACCTCAGTTACAAGGGGATTTATCCCAATGTGGACTTTTACTCGGGGCTTGTCTATCGGCGGTTGGGCATTCCCAGTGATCTGTTTACGCCTGTGTTTGCGATCGCCCGCGTGGCCGGTTGGCTAGCCCACTGGAAAGAACAACTGGAGGCCAATCGCATCTATCGCCCCACCCAAGTCTATACGGGTGCCCACAATCAGCCCTATGTGCCCATGGAGGAGCGCAATCATCGCCCCTAGCTCTTGATCCTCAATTCCCCCCCCTGAAGACAGTCCTTTTCTGAAAATGCATATAGACCTAGGGCAATCAAATACTCTCCTGTACTTGCTTTCACAGCCTTGAGCGTGTTCCATCCTTGGGAAAAGGGCTGTAAGCTGCTTTATAGTGGCGGTACCCTTGTGGAGTTTCTGATGGCAAAGGCAAAATCAAGCAAACGGCAAGCATCGAAAACCTCAAAAACATCAAAAACGGCGAAATCCACCCCACCAACCTCGACGCAGCAGGCAGCAACCATTGCGCCTGAACCCACCCCTGTGGATCCCGCCAGTCTCACCTACGAGGCGGTGATTGGCCTAGAGATTCACTGCCAACTGAGTACCCAAACCAAAATTTTCTCGTCTAGCTCGACCCAGTTTGGGGCACCCCCGAATACCAACATTGACCCAGTGTGTTTGGGTTTGCCGGGGACACTCCCTGTCTTGAATGAAAAGGTGCTCGAGTATGCCGTGAAGGCGGGCTTAGCCCTCAATTGTCAGATTGCCCCCTACAGCAAATTCGATCGCAAGCAGTATTTTTATCCCGACTTGCCGAAAAACTATCAAATCTCGCAGTACGACCTGCCCATTGCCCAGCATGGCTACCTTGAGATTGAACTGGTGGATGACAACGGCACCGCCCACCGTAAAAAAATTGGCATTACTCGCCTGCACATGGAGGAAGATGCCGGCAAACTGGTTCACGCGGGGAGCGATCGCCTGTCTGGCTCCACCTACTCCCTAGTGGACTTGAATCGGGCAGGGGTGCCCCTTGTGGAAATTGTCTCTGAGCCAGATCTGCGCACGGGTCAAGAAGCTGCCGAGTATGCCCAAGAACTGCGGCGTATTCTCCGTTACTTGGGGGTTTGCGATGGCAATATGCAGGAGGGGTCGCTGCGCTGCGACGTGAATATCTCCGTGCGCCCCGTGGGCAGCAACACCTTTGGCACCAAGGTCGAGATTAAGAACATGAACTCCTTTAGTGCCATCCAACGCGCCATTGACTATGAAATTGAGCGGCAAGTCGCTGCTGTGAAAGCGGGCGAAGCCATCGTTCAAGAAACCCGCCTCTGGGATGAGGCCACGCAGCAAACACGCACCATGCGGGTCAAGGAAGGCTCCAGTGACTACCGCTACTTTCCTGAACCCGATCTCGGCCCCATTGAAGTCAGTGCGGAGCAACTGGCCACTTGGCGTGCGGATTTGCCTGAACTGCCAGCGCAAAAGCGGCACCGCTACGAGACCGAGTGGGGCCTGCCCCCCCAAGATGCCCGTGTCCTCACCGATGAGCGAGCCGTTGCCGAATACTTTGAAGCCACCGTTGCCGCCGGGGCACCCCCGAAATTAGCGGCCAACTGGATCATGGGCGATATTACCGCCTATCTCAAGGAACAAAAACTGGCGATCGAGGCACTACCTCTGAAACCTGCTGAATTGGCGGAATTGATCCAACTCATTGAGGCGGGCACTATCAGTAGCAAAATGGCCAAGGATCTGCTGCCGGAATTACTGGCTCAAGGTGGCTCCCCGAAAGCCCTTGTCGAGAAAAAAGGCCTCAGCCAAATTTCCGATGTGGCTACCCTAGAGGCAATGATTGATGAAGTGCTAGCAGCGCACCCCAATGAACTGGAACAATACCGCGCGGGCAAAACGAAACTTCAGGGCTTCTTTGTTGGCCAAATCATGAAGAAAACAGCAGGGCGAGCCGACCCGAAGCTGACCAATCAACTCTTGGCCAAAAAGCTAAACGCCAGCAGTTAGAGCAGCGTGCAGCGTCGGTAACAGGTGGGCAATCAGTTGTTCAGGATAGACCCCTAGAGCAGTGGCCTCTCGTTCTGCCTGAAGGCCGGCTTGGGCATGCCACCAAACCCCACCATAGGTGGCGCTGAGGGCTTCCTGCTGCGCCAAAAGGCCACCAATGAGGCCAGTGAGAACATCCCCACTACCCCCTCGGGCAAGGGCAGGGGTACTGTGGGGGTTGATCCAAAGCTCACCCTTCGGAGAGGCAATGGCTGTGCGTGCGCCCTTGAGAAGAACAATGGCATTACTGCGGCTCGCGGCGGCGGTCACTTGATCAAGGCGATCGCCGGTGACAAGGTCTGGAAAGAGCCGCCGAAATTCGCCATAGTGGGGGGTCAAAATGGTCGGACTTGGCAGCGGCCATGGCGAGAGCGTCGCTAGGATATTCAGAGCATCGGCATCCAAGACAAGGGGTTGCCCGGCACCGAGAACGGTTTCCACAACGGGCACCGCCTCAGGGGTTAGCCCCGGCCCACAGGCAATGGCTGAGAACTTGCTCAAGTCTAGTGGTTCCGGCAAGCCAGCGATCGCCCCCCTCGCTGTTTCTGGACAGCCAACAACAATGGCATCGGGGACTCGTGAGAGCACAAGGGACTTCAGGGACTGGGGCACCGCCACCACCAGCATTCCCACACCCGTACAGCGTGCAGCAAGGGCACTGAGGAGAATACTGCCGCCAAACTGGGCAGAGCCGCCAATGAGTAACAGTTGTCCCTGCTGATACTTGTGGGTAATGGGCGATCGCGACAGGGGCAATTCTTGCCAACAGGAAGCATCTAAGCAATATCGCCGAGGCGCAGTCGCCAACACCGCTTCAATCAGCGTCGAGGGAATATCAAAGGGAATTAACACCCCCTGCCCCACCCAAGGCTGTGCTTCCTCTACCAGTAGCCCCCGCTTCCAGAGTCCTAAACAGAGGGTGCGATCGGCCTGAATTGCCGTACCCAAAACTGCCCCGGTATTACTGTGTAGCCCCGAGGGGACATCAATACTCACCCGTGGTTGCCGCCATGTGTTGATTTGGTCAATGGCAGCGGCAAGGTCACCCGTCAGTTCCCGCTCTAGGCCAAAGCCAAAAAGACCATCCACGATCAGGTCAACCTCTTGCAAGCTGTCCACTGTCTCGACAAAGGGCAGACCGAGAAAGCGGGCATAGCGGGCATGATCTGCCGTCAGGGGTTTCAAACGTTCAAAGGGCTGCCAGACCTTCACCCCATAGCCGCGGTGCCATAGTTCCCGCGCCACCACCAGAGCATCGCCGCCATTGTGCCCCGGACCGGCCAAAACCCCAACACGGGAATACGGTGGAAACTGACGCTGGAGAAAGTCGCTGAGGCGTTGTCCCACCTTTTCCATCAGGGCAGGCACTGGAAAGCCGGCATTGAACATCGCCCCTTCGATTGCCTGCATTTCAGCCGTGGTGACAATGGCTGGAAAGGTTGTTTTCATGACTGTCCCAGCCAACACTGACCCAAGGGAACCGCTTGGCGCGCACCTGTGACTTGGGGCAAATTCCCCGGCAAGCCCAACTCATGCCAGTAGGCGAGAATAGCGAAGGCGATCGCCTCTTTGGCATCCACCGGTACGCCCGCCGTCGCAGTGGTTTCCACGGGAATGTCTCCTAAATGCACCTGAAGGCGCTCCCTGAGAAAACGATTGTGGGCACCGCCGCCACAGAGGAAGAGCCGCTGCGGTTTTTGGGGCAAAAATTGGCGATAGCTCTCAACCATACTGCGAGCCGTAAATTCCGTCAGTGTGGCCAGCAGATCCGCAGGCGCCAGACCAGCAGCCTCAGTGCGGCATCGCTGCCAAAAGGGCAGACCAAAGTATTCTCGCCCTGTGGACTTTGGCGGCAGCTGCTGAAAGAAGGGGTCTTGCAGCCAGTGCTCTACTAGGGGATCGATAATTTTGCCCTGCCGCGCCCATGCCCCATCGGCATCGTAGGTGAATTCACCCCCCGATAACTCCGTTACGGCCAGATCAAGCAGCACATTGCCGGGACCTGTATCCCAACCCATAACCCCTTTGCCCTCAGGATCCTCTCGTTGAGGCGGCAAGTAGGTAACATTGCCGATGCCACCGATGTTTTGCACACAGCGGACTTCCGTGGGATGACTGAGAAGACACCAATCGATCCGAGGCACAAGGGGCGCTCCTTGGCCGCCTAGGGCAATATCTTGAGCACGAAAGTTAGCAATGGTGGTAATCCCCGTGCGCCAAGCAATCCAATCTCCCCGTCCCAGTTGTAGGCTGTAGCCGAGGCGATCGCCCGTGGGGGGGCGATGAAAGACCGTTTGACCGTGGGAGCCAATGAGATCTGCGCGGGGATATCCCTGTTGAACCGTTTGTGCTGCCAAAGCAAAGGCCTCGGCGATCGCCTCATCCAACTCCGCCAACGCTGCAAGGGTCAAAGGTTTTGCGCCACAAATGTCGAGAATCTGCTGCCGTAGGGCTGTGGGATAGGGCACCGTACAAAAATTCAGCACCTGTACCTCAAGGTCGCGATCGCCCCCCTGTAGCTCCACTAAAACCGCATCAATGCCATCCACCGAGGTACCGCTCATGAGGCCAATAACGCGCATCTTCACCGCCTACAGCAGTTGATACTTGGTTTCCGCCAAGCGGTAGAGGGGGCGCCAAACCAAGCGGTTGGTCAAAACCACCAATAGTGACATGACTGCCGTGGCGGCCATCAGTAGGGGAAAATCCCCCCGAACGCTAGCCTCAGAAATCGTGGCCCCCAAGCCAAGGGTTTGCTCCGTTTGATTCTGAAATTCCACATATTCACTGACGATGCTGGAGTTCCAAGCGCCGCCCACCGCCGTAATGATGCCCGTAATCAAATAGGGAAAAATGCCGGGCAGGATCAGGGTGCGCCACCGCTGCCACCAAGAGAGTTGATAGACTACCGCTGCTTCAAATAATTCCGTGGGAATCGCTTGGGCACCGGCAATGACATTAAAGAGGATGTACCACATCGTGCCCAGCATCATCAGCGCCACAGAGCCAATCTCCAAACCCCCACCCACATTGGCCAGCGCCAACAGCAGCACTGGAAACAGCGCCGTAGCCGGTACCGATGCCGCAATTTGGACAATGGGTTGCAACACTTGAGCAGCACGGGGATTGCGACCGATCGCCACCCCCACTGGAACTGTCCACAGTAGGGAGAGAACCAGTGCCACCGCTACCCGCACCGTGGTCAGAACCGCCCCTAGACCAATTTGCTGCCAATCTTGCCAACTGACACCAAACATTTGCCGCAAAAAGGCGATCGCTCCCCAACCCACGAAGGCGGCAAAAATCAGCAAAATGATGGGGGTTATCGGCCAGTTGCCTTGGTCATTCTGGGGGGCAACGGATTGACGTGGGGGTTTGGGGCGCAACTGCTCATCCAGTCGTTCCCAGACGGGGGCAAAGATATTTTGGTGGAAGGCTCGCAACGTGGGCGATCGCCGCAGGAAATCAAGAACGAAGGATTTAGGCACATTCTCCGCCTCGACCATTTCCATCTTGAATTTTTCGCCCCAAGCAATGAGAGGGCGCCACACCAGAATATCAATTACAATAATGATGCCAATTAATACCGCCAGACCGTAGGCCAATGCTGCATAGTCCTGTTGGTTGGCTGCTTCCGCCAGATAGGAACCTAACCCCGGCAACGTAAAGGTTTTCTCGCCAATGGTAAAGGACTCGATCGCCATCAGGAAAAACCAGCCCCCCGCCACTGACATCACACTATTCCAGATCAGGCCAATGGCACCCGCCGGCAAATCCAGCGTCCACACCTGCTGCCACCACCCCAGCCGATAAATTTTTGCCACCTCCCGCAGCTCTCGAGGCACGCTAATCAAAGACTGATAAAAGCTAAACGTCATATTCCAAGCCATTCCCGTGTAGATGAGGATAATGGCCGCCAATTCCACGCCAATACGGCTCCCCGGAAAGAGGGCAATCAGTGCCAGCACCACCCCCGGCAAAAACGACAGCACGGGAATCGATTGCAGAATATCCAGCAGCGGCAGCAGGATTTTTTCAGCAGTGCGATTGTAGTAGGCAATATAGGAATAGAGGATGCTAAACACCAAGGAGATGACGTAGGCAATGAGCATCCGCAGCAGCGTTTGAGCGGTGTAACTGGGCAAGACCGCTGGACTCAGCTCAATGGTGATCGTGGGGTCATACTGTCCTGTAAACTGCGCCGCCGTGTTGACAATCCAAAAGATCAGGGCAATCAAGGCCAAAATAATCAGGCCATCTTGCCAAGTCCAAGCACGATTCAGCGTTTGATTATCGGGGGTAAGGGGGCGTGCCATCGCGGCCTCCAGCGGTAGTCTCCACGAGGCAAATTATAGCCACATCCCTGTAGCCACAAAAGTTAATGTCCAATGCAAGCCAGAACACCACCGGATTCCCTGACCTATGCCTAAGATTTAGGAGAGCATGAAGTTATCCCCCTCTCCTATGCTGTTTCGTCGCACCAAAATTGTGGCCACCATTGGCCCTGCCAGTCGATCGCGGGAAGTGATTCAGCAGATGCTAACCGCCGGCATGAATGTGGCACGGTTAAATTTCTCCCATGGTGACTATAAAGATCATGCCGAAACCATTACTCTGCTACGACAAGTGGCCAATGAAGCAGCAACCCCCTTAACCCTGCTGCAAGACTTGCAAGGGCCGAAGATTCGCGTTGGCCAGCTTCCTGAAGGGAGCATCGAATTAGTGGAAGGGGAGCAAGTCCACCTCGTGCCGCTCACTGAGGAAGAGACACAAGGCATTGGCATTGATTATCCCTATCTTGCCGAAGAGGCGCAGCCGGGGATGCAGGTGCTCTTGGATGATGGCCTCTTGGAATTGGTGGTCGAGGCCATTGCGGGAGATCGGGTCACCTGCCGGGTGGTGCAGGGGGGCACGCTCAAAAGTCGTAAGGGGGTAAACTTGCCAGATCTCAATCTGCGGCTGCCTTCCCTCACAGACAAAGACAAGCAGGATATTCAATTTGGCATTGAGCAGGGGGTTGATATTATCTCCCTGAGTTTTGTGCGCCGAGCTGAGGATCTCTGGGAGTTGCGGGAGTACTTGGCGGCCCACGGTGCCAGTGATATGCCCGTGCTGGCAAAAATTGAGAAACCCCAAGCAGTGGAAAATCTCTCAGCGATTTTGGGGGTGGCCGATGCAATCATGGTTGCGCGGGGCGATCTCGGTGTGGAGATGCGGGTAGAGAAGGTGCCGCTGCTGCAAAAGCAAATTATTCGCGAGTGCAACTACCGCAGTATTCCTGTGATTACGGCAACCCAAATGCTAGAGAGCATGATTCACAATCCCCGTCCGACGCGGGCAGAGGCCAGTGATGTCGCCAACGCCATTCTTGATGGTACAGATGCGGTGATGTTGTCGGGCGAATCTGCTGTGGGGGCTTTTCCCCGGCAGGCGGTGAAGATGTTGGCGCGGATTGCAGCGGATGTGGAGCCGCACCTTGAGTTTGACAATATGCCCGCCTACCGCAATGATGAGACCCATGCCCTAGGTGAAGCCTTAACCACCATTACTCAAATCCTCGATCTGCGGGCGATCGCCTGCTTTACGGAAACGGGCTATACCGCAACCATTGCCTCTGGGGAACGGGTGAAACCCATGATTGTCGCCTTTACCGATCGCCCCCGCGTTTATCACTGGATGAATTTGCTCTGGGGTGTGAAGCCGATTCTTTTGGAAACGCTGCCTATGACTTTTGAAGGGATGATTGCCGTGGCTGAGAACCAACTCAAGGAGCGCCAGATGGTCACTGAGGGCGATAAAATTTTGATTCTGGGCGGCATTCCTGCCCAAACTCCCCAAGGAACGAATTTTATTAAAATTCATACGATTAGCGCCTAAAGGGGAACAGAATCCGAGTGGGAGGCGGTCTGGAGAGAAACAAGGTTCATGAGTTTTTTGCTGAGCTGTGGTGAATACCGCTGTGAAACATCCGTTAACGCCTTTTTATACCCTCAGTCTTGCCGCGCTTCTTGTTGGGGGATCTGTGGTGGTTGCTGAGCGACCCGCCGTGAGCCAAGAAGCCCAACGTACCCTGACGGTTACAGGTCGAGGGACAGAAGCCATTTCAGCAACCCTTGCCCAAGTCAGCCTAGGGGTCGAGGTGCAAGGTCGCACGGCTCAAGAGGTACAGCAAGAGGTGGCGCGGCGAGCCAATGCCGTTTTGGCGGTTCTGCGGGCACGGGAAGTCAGTCAACTGCAAACCACGGGGCTGAGCCTCAGTCCCAATTATCAGTACACCAACAATCAGCGGATACTGGTGGGCTATATCGGGCGCAATACGGTGAGTTTTCGCATTGCTAGCGATCGCGTGGGGCCCCTTCTTGATGCCGCTGTCCAAGCTGGCGCAACCACGATTGACAATATTAGCTTCACCGCACCAGAGGCGACGATTGCCGCTGCCCAACGCACTGCCCTGCAGCGAGCGACCCAAGATGCCCAAAGTCAAGCTCAAGCGGTACTCAGTGCCCTCAATCTCCAACCGCGCCAAGTGGTGAGCATTCAAATTAATCAGGCGGCACCCCCGCCAAGACCCCTTGCCGTTCGCGCAGCAAACATGGCCGATAGCACCCCTGTGGTGTCCGGGGAATTACAGGTAGAGGCGAGTGTAACGCTGCAAATGAGCTACTAGGTCTCGGTAATGTCTGTTGATTTCCGTTGGTGGTTGGCGAGCGGTGCGGCCTTGGTTGTCATTTTCCCAGTGCTAGCTCAGGTGCCGGCAACAATTGAAAAACCGCAAAAAGTGCTCCCTTTACCGGGTGCCCTTGATCGGGTGCCTGTGTTGAATAGCAATAGCCCAGAGGTGGTGCAGCGATCAGGGATTCTCCTGTCCACATTTCCGCCAGAGGGCAAAGCAACTCCTAGTGCCCACTTGAACTTTGCTTTTCGCGATCGCTTTGATATTTTTGCCCACCATATTGCGAAGCCCCTCGACCCGCAGGATCTCACGACCCTCTACCTAGGGATTCTCGCCTACAACCCCAGTTCTGAACCGGTAACGGTGAATTTGATCCATGCCGCCAGTTACTTGAGTCAGCCGGATGCGCCCTTTCGTCCTCTGCCCAATCAGCAGGCCAATGATCTCGGCCAAGTTTTTGCTGGTCCGGGCGATCGCGTCATGCTGGATATTTTGCGACAACGGCGGCAATCGGGATGGCCCGCACAAATCATGATTCCCCCGCGCAGTTATGCCCTGATCGCCAATTTACCGATTCCGGTCAAGGGACTCGACCCCCCCCTCAATGGCCGTTCGCTGCTGATTCGTGCCCGCAGTAGTGGCAACCTCTACCTCGCCAGTTTAGCCCGCTTTGGCAATGAACCGCCGACCCTAGAGCAATGGCAGCAGACACTGACGGCAGGGGAATTGGTCACCCCCCGCGATCGCGCCCCCACCCCCCCCGATCAAGGGGGCAGCATTATCTATGGCCGAGTGGCGGGTGTCGCCCTTGGCTCCCGCTGGCACAATCCCCAACAACAACCAATTCCGATTCCCGCCGCGGGGACCGCCTTCTCCTATCCCATTAGTTCGTTAGTGGCAGGGCGCTTGGGCACAGGACAAGTGCAAACGGCTCCCCTCGTGGTGCGCTATCCCGATACGGCCTATGCTGCCCATGGCAACTATGGCATTGAATATGATCTGGTGCTACCGCTACAAAACACCAGCGATCGCCCCCAGACCCTGCGCCTTGCCCTCCAAACCCCCATCAAATTCGACGCCCCCGCCAGGGGCTTACGGTTCTTTGCTGAACCACCCAACCGCATCTTTTTCCGAGGCAGTGTCCGATTGCGCTTCCGCGATGATCAAGGCACCCCCCAAAGTCGGATCATTCACCTTGTCCAACGCCAAGGCCAGCAGGGGGACGATCTGGTGCGGCTCACGCTACAACCCCAAGAAATCCGCTGGGTACAGTTCACCCTGCTCTATCCGCCGGATGCCACCCCCCCGCAAGTGTTGACAATTGAAACCTTGGCAGATCCTCTGTCGCGCCCCTAAGTAAAATAAGAAAATCCCCTCACCCTTGCTGATCGGGTTAGATCAGCCGCATTTTTTATGAAGGGCTACCATGCTAAATCCAGACCTTTCTACGATTGAACTCACGAAAGACGACTATGAACGCTATTCCCGCCATCTGATTTTGCCAGAGGTGGGTGTTGAGGGTCAAAAACGCCTCAAAGCTGCCAGCGTGCTTTGCATTGGCACGGGTGGATTGGGATCGCCTTTGCTGCTCTATCTCGCCGCTGCCGGTATTGGCCGCCTTGGCATTGTAGATTTTGATGTGGTGGATAGCTCCAATTTGCAACGGCAGGTGATCCACGGCACCTCTTGGGTGGGCAAGCCGAAAATTCAATCGGCGAAGCACCGCATCCTTGAGATCAATCCCTACTGCCAAGTGGATCTCTACGAAACTCGCTTGAGCGCCGCCAATGCCCTTGAGATTATGGCGGACTACGACATTGTGGTGGATGGCACCGATAACTTCCCCACCCGCTACTTGGTGAACGATGCTTGTGTGCTCCTGAATAAGCCCAATGTCTATGGCTCCATCTTTCGCTTTGAGGGCCAAGCCACGGTCTTTAACTATGAAGGCGGCCCCAACTATCGTGATCTCTATCCGGAACCGCCGCCACCGGGCCTAGTGCCCTCCTGTGCGGAAGGGGGCGTTCTTGGGATTCTGCCGGGTATTATTGGCGTCATCCAAGCCACGGAGACGATTAAAATTATTCTTGGCAAAGGCACAACCCTCAGTGGCCGCCTCTTGCTCTTCAACGCCCTAGAGATGAAATTCCGTGAACTCAAGCTGCGCCCAAACCCCGAACGGCCAGTCATTGACAAGCTCATTGACTACGAAGAATTTTGTGGTATTCGCCAAGCCAAAGCACAGGAGGCCGCCCAAATGGCAGAAATTCCCGAAATGACCGTCCAGGAACTCAAAGCCCTCATGGACAGCGGTGCCCAAGATTACGTTCTTGTGGATGTGCGCAACCCCAACGAGTACGAAATTGCTCGGATTCCCGGCGCTGTACTCGTTCCCCTCTCGGAGATTGAAAATGGCCCCGGTGTGGAGAAAATCCGCAATCTGGTGAATGGCCATCGCCTCTTGGTGCACTGCAAGATGGGGGGTCGCTCTGCCAAAGCCTTGGGCATACTGAAACAGGCTGGCATTGAGGGGATCAATATCAAAGGGGGCATCAACGCTTGGAGTCAGGAAGTCGATCCCAGCGTACCCACCTACTAACCCCAACTTGAGGGCGGGGCTGCGTAAGGGGATGTTGCGATACATGAACTTTCTTAAAGAGATGAACGCTCTCTCTCGCGCGATCGCCCGCCCTTGCCTAGAATAACCACTTAGGTTCGTGCCTGTGCGCGGACATGACGGAATGCTAGGGAAATAAAAATCATGGCAGAAGAACTGGTTAAGCCATACAATGGTGATCCCTTTATCGGTCACCTATCTACACCCATTTCTGACTCTGGCCTAGTCAAGACCTTTATTGGCAATCTCCCCGCCTATCGTCAAGGCCTCTCGCCCATTCTGCGGGGGCTAGAAGTAGGGATGGCTCACGGCTACTTTGTCATTGGTCCTTGGGTCAAGCTCGGTCCCTTGCGGGATTCCGATGTGGCCAACTTGGGCGGTTTAATTTCTGGTATCGCCCTGATTTTGATTGCCACAGCTTGCCTAGCCGCCTATGGCCTTGTGAGTTTTCAAAAGGGTGGCAGCAGCAGCGATCCCCTGAAAACCGGTGAGGGTTGGAGTCAGTTTACGGCTGGCTTCTTTGTGGGGGCTATGGGTGGTGCCTTTGTTGCCTTCTTCCTCCTCGAAAACTTTGCTGTTGTGGATGGCATCATGACCGGCCTCTTTAACTAGGGTCTTGGTCACACTTTACTTTTGATCACCCAGAAGGAGAACCGCTGATTATGATGGGATCTTACGCTGCATCCTTTTTGCCTTGGATTTTTATTCCCGTGGTGTGCTGGCTGATGCCCACGGTGGTGATGGGGTTGCTGTTCCTCTACATCGAAGGAGACGCCTAAACCGAGGGGTAGCTTATCCAGCTAAATACACAGAGTGAATTGCGAACTGGTTGGGGAATGTCCTAGCCAGTTTTTTATTGTTAACCAGTTTTTGCTTGACGAGGGATCCTCAAGCCGCCGCGCCACTCAGCCGTTTTTTCAGGGAATTCACCCGCCGTTGGGCGATCGCATTGTTGGGGTCGTATTTCAGGGTGTGCTGATAGGCCTCAAGGGCTGGCTGGGCTAGATTCTTTTTCTCATAGGCATGGCCTAGGTTGTTGGCAGCCGTGATGTACTCAGGCTGATTTTTCAGAGCCTCCTTGTACTGGCGAATTGCGAGATCATACTGCTCCTGCATGAAATAGGCATAGCCAAGGGCATTGTAGATGGGAGCCACATAGGTTTCACCTTCACTTTCAGCCGCCTTCAGGGCTTTTTGAAACAGGGGAATCGCTTGACTGGCCAGTTTTTTGGTGAGGTAGATGCTGCCGAGTTCAAAGTATTCTTGAGTGGTCCCTAGTTCCTGCTTGAGTTTTCGTTGCAGGCGTGCCAAAGTAGATTCAATGCGGCGGGTTTTGAGGATTTGTTTGACCACAAACCAAGCTGAGACGCCGAGTAGAATAATCAACACACTTAAATAAACCGCAGGTAAGGCATTCTCCATGGTAAGTCGTATCCCCAGTAACAACCGATCATTCTAAAATTGAGGCTCTACGCATTTATTCCTTAGGTCTATGATAAACAGAGGCGACCCCTTTAACCCTAGAAATCTCGCAATTTCATCCACTGACCATGAATCCACTTGCGGTTGCCGGCGATCGCTCTATTCCAGATAATGAAAAATTTTGTTTCCCTACAGGCAGTGCGCAACTCTCTGAACCGTTTCGCCAATACATTTGGGTTGATTGAGCCGCCAAGATTATGGCTACTCGCGACGAATACGCCATTGACACCGTGGAAATCATTGGCCATACCGACGGCCAGCCCAATCAAGGCAGTGGCAGTAATCTCGATACATTGCTGGAGCAGGTGGTAGCCACCAATACATTGAACCGCTTGACCCCCGGCTCGAATGCTGATCTCGGTCTGATGCGGGCGCTGGCGATCGCCAACGAACTCCGCAAGGCCCAAGCAAAACAACCCAAACTGGCTGGCCTGAAATTTCGCGCCTACTCTGCGGGGCAGCTCTACTTGCTCAATGGTCAACTCGCACCAGCGAACCGCAATCCAGATGCTTCCCGGCGTCGTATCGAAGTGCGCTTTACCCGCACAGGAGAAACCCGAACAGCTCGTTAAAATCAACGTTACGGATTTTTACGTCGGGATTGGGCACGGGATATTTTGGAAAAGGGCTGTACTAAACGCCAATCCTTGCCTTGCTAGAGCAGGCGGCAGCCAGTAATACATTGAACCGCTTGACCCCCGGCTCGAATGCTGATCTCGGTCTGATGCGGGCGCTGGCGATCGCCAACGAACTGCGCAAGGCCCAAGCAAAACAACCCAAACTGGCTGGCCTGAAATTTCGCGCCTACTCTGCGGGGCAGCCCTACTGGCTCAATGGTCAACTCGCACCAGTAAACCGCAATCCAGATGTTTCCCGTCGTCGTAGCGAAGTGCGCTTTACCTGTATGGGTAGCACAGAAACCGCCCGCTCAACCAATTGCCAACCTAGGGATCACTGGTCACGGCAGCTTCTTCCTCTTTGGGGGGCGTCGCAGCCACACTTGGACTCGGGGCAGGGTTGGGGGGTGGTGGCTGAGTTTCTCCTAGGGAAGTGGCATGGAGTGCCAAGAATTGCTGCTCAAGCTCCTCACTCGAAGCCAGTAGGCGGCTGAGGATTTTAATGAGGCGTCGCAAATCAGACTGGAACGATTCATCGCCCGTGAGTTTGAGCAAGTCATTCGTGAGTTTTTGGGCATTGATAAATGTTGCCCGTGCTGCATCTAGGGTTTGGGCGATCGACAGCATAATGATAGGACTGCTCAGTGTCCCAGAGACTTTATTGAGATTGGCTGCTGCCTCAGCACCATTTTTAATGAGGGCATCCAAATTGGCCAATAATTCCCCCTGCTCCAGCTGCTTGGTCAGGGGACGAAGGGCATGAAGCGTGGTTCTCAGATCGCGGGCCGCGCCATCAATGTTGCGCAAGGCGGAGTTAATCGTGTTGCGGTTGACCTCAACCATTTCACTGATCTGGTTGGCCGCACGGGTCACCGCTTGCGAGGCTGTGCTAAAGTTCCGTAGTTCAGCACGGGCTTCATTACTGAGGGCGTTGAAACTATCGAGGGCAGTGGTCACCTTCGTCAGGGATTGATCGGCACGATTGACGGTGCGGGTTGCGCCCAGAATGAGGGTATTGGCGTTATTGATAATCCCTGATTCTTCCAGCGCTAGAGTAAAGCGGGTAGCTGCCCGTATGAGGTCTTCGAGGCTGGCTGTTCGGACGCCCGTCACGCGATCGCCATTGCAGTAAATCAAGTCTGGTTGGCACTTGGGGGCAAAGGCAGTGACGCCCTCGGGAATCTCCGGTACTCGCTCCTTGGGGGTAAAGTCCAAGAAAGCCTGACCAATAAAGCCCGACTGGCGAATCTCCGGTACAGCACTACGGGGAATCAACACATTATTGACGCGCACACTCACTTGGACACCATTGGCGTCAAACCCAATGGCCGTGACGCGACCCACTTGGACACCGCGATAGCGCACCTGTGTCCCCACCGCTAAGCCGGGTGCTGTATCCAATTCCACCTCAAGGGTGTAGCTATTGGTACCGGCAAGGTTGCCCCGCAACCAGAGTAGGCCGACCCCTAATGTGGCTAAGCCCGCAAGGATCACCAGACCCACCAAACTTTCCTGCACACGCCGTGACTGCATCATAGGGATAGATCACCGCAAAAAATTTTTGGAATCTATAGCAACTATAGTTTACTCTGGACGCCTTGAATTGCCGCTTTTTGCCAGTGCTCTCCCCAAATTAGGGTGTGCATTTGCCAATTGGGATCGGGTTGGGGGTAGTCTTGACGGTAGTGGCCTCCGCGGCTTTCCTCCCGAAAGAGGGCACTTTTGAGAATTAAGTAGGCAATGTCCAAGAGATTGCGTAGCTCGCCCCATTCCCAAAGAGTTGTCTGGGCGGCTGTATTGCTGAGGGTATAGCAGTGATTGGGGTTGAGTTCACGAAGGGCGATCGCAATCGGATGAGCCAGCAGTTCTTGGCGCCATTCTTTCACTTGGGAAAGAGCGGCCATCAGTGTGGGAGCATCGCGACAAATGCCAGCACTTTGCCACAGGAGTTCCCGCAGATCTTGGCGCCACTGCCGAAAACTCACTGGCTCAATTTCAAGGGCTTGCTGGCTAACAGGGGACACCGCCAAGGGAAGGGGCTGAGGGTGCAGATGTGCCAGTTGAGCTGAAAAGACAAAGCATTCCAAAAGGGAGTTACTCGCAAGGCGATTGGCACCGTGGACACCAGTACTGGCAACTTCACCAACGGCATAGAGGCCGGGAAGGCTGGTCTTGGCCTGTAAATCGGTGACGACTCCTCCCATCCAGTAATGGGCTGCTGGAGACACGGGAATGGGTTGCTGTTCAACATCAATGCCCCACTGCCGACAGACAGCAATGATTTTCGGAAAACGGTAGTGCAGGCGATCGCGAGAAATCGGTCGTAAGTCCAGCCAGACATGGGGGGCATGGCTCTGCTGAAGGTGACGGTAAATGGCGCGACTGACAATATCCCGTGGTGCCAGCTCGCCAGCAGGATGGTAGTCCGCCACAAAGCGATGCCCTGTGTGGTCTATGAGATGTGCCCCTTCACCGCGCACTGCTTCACTGATCAGAAATCGCGGTGCTCCCTCAACGGCAAGAGCGGTGGGATGAAATTGGAAAAACTCGACATCCCGAATGTGTGCTCCTGCCCGCCATGCCATTGCCACACCATCGCCAGTGCTTAAGGGGGGATTCGTGGTTTGGGCAAAAACTTGACCGCCGCCCCCTGTGGCGAGAACAACTGCCCCCGAGCGCAGCCACTGAAGTTGTCCCTGACGCAACAGACACACCCCACAGCATCGCCCCGACTCTAGCCACAGATCAAAGACAAAGCTATTGGGCAGAAGCGCGATATGGGGTGCAGCAGTGACCTGTTCGAGCAGTGTTGTAATCAGGGCTTGACCTGTGGTGTCAGCGGCATGAAGTACCCGAGGACGAGAATGAGCCGCTTCGAGGGTCAGAGCCGGGCGATCGCCCACGCGATCAAAAGCTACCCCCATCGCCAAGAGCCGCTCCACCTGTGCCGGTGCCTGCTCAACCAAAAACTGGACACTCACTGGATCACAGAGGCCAGCCCCCGCAGCAAGGGTATCTTGGGCATGGAGTAGGGGAGAATCCGCCGGGTCAATGGCCGCAGCCATACCACCTTGTGCCCAGCCACTGGCAGATTGTCGAAGGTCAGTTTTGGTAATCAGGCCAATGCGATAACTAGGGGGAAGGGCAAGGGCAGCACTGAGACCCGCAGCACCACTGCCAATGATTAAGACATCAAATCCAGAAGTTGCGGGAGTCAACGCTAACCCAAAGTTGATCTAATGAGGGTAGTTATTTGTATAGCCCATTATTATAGCGATCGCCACCCTCAACGAGAGCCGTTTCCACCTCGGTCACGGTAAAGTGATCCAAGTTTTCCCGCAGAATTTCCTTTTGCCGCTCCGTCAAGCCGGGAATATTCAGGACATCTTCAACGGATTGGTAGGGGGCATTTTTAACGATTAACTTAGCTAGGGTTGGGTATAACCCCCGGTATTGAATAAAGGCGGCAATATTGGTATTGTTAAGGTCAATTTTTTCACCATAGGCAGTGCCAAGTTTCTCATCTATCACATTGACCAGTTCTTCCTCGGTGGATGCAGTTGCCGCCAAGGTTGGGGCACTCCAGTTGATCCAGCCCAACAGGCTAACGCCCACGAAGTAAGCCAGTGCTAGCCAGCGGCCCAAACGTTGCATAATTCCTTTACCTCCCAAATCTCACAGGTCATTACAAAAAACAGCGGTTCATTAAGAGTCAAAGCAAAGAACTGACCACATCGCACAGCGAGCGCAGGCGGCGGTAGCCGATCGCCAGCAGGGTGACAGAGGAAACTGAGGCATCACGCCCACAATAGACTGATGTCTAGACTGCCCCCTACAGGTGATTCAATAATATCAGAGGGAGGCCGTCCCTTAATCCCTTTTTTCAGGTGTTTAGTGCAGGGTGTCCCTCCCTTTGATGGCTTGGGCAAGGAACCGATGGAGGTCATCAAAGCTGCCCACGTAGGCGGGTACAGGAGCATCATAGCCCTTGAGGTTCAGCACTTGGGGTCGAAAGGGGACAACGGTTGGACAAGACTGCACAAGGTAGTGGTAGGTGGTTGCCCCCATAGCCAGATCAGCGGCAATGGTTTTGGTGGCACTCTCAAGGCGAAAGGCAGCGTTAACGGTATCTCCCAGAGCAGTATAGTCGGGGCGATCGCCACTCCCCGTATTACCCACCATGGCATAGCCCGTATTCAAACCAGAACCAATGCGCAGTGGCCACGGCAAGGGATAGTGCTGGTGCAGTTCTCCCGTCATCAGCCGTAAATCCTCTAAGGCAGAGAGGGTGTGGCAAATTTCTTGATAGCCAATCTCCTCGCTTTCGTGGATCCAAACCGCCATGACCGCATCGCCAATGTACTTATCAACCCAACTGCCGTACTGACGAATAATCTCGCCCGCCCGATGAAACCACGTGCCAATTAGCTCCGACAGTAGCTCCTCTTCGAGTTGCCGCGTTAGCTTGGTAAAGTCACGAATATCCACCACCAGAACCGTCAACAGGCGGCGGACATGGAGCAGTGCTGTGGAGGAGCCTTCGGATTGAGGCAAAGACAGAGTGGCATTTTCGGCAAATAGGGAGGCAAAGGGTTCGTTAAAAAAGTCCAGTTCCGTTTGGCCAAAGGTAATGCGATCGCCATTGTGCAGGGCCACGGGAATACTGACGCGGCGACCATTGACGAACGTGCCATTGCGACTGCCGAGATCAATGAGATAAAACTCCCCCTGTCCCATGCGCTGAATCATGGCATGGTTCCGTGACATCCAGCGATCGCTGAGCACAATGGAATTGTCTTCACTGCGGCCAATGGTCCAGCAGTTCCCCCCTGTCAAGGGAAAATAACAAACCGTGTCCTCACTCACCAGTGCCAGATGGGGTTCTGAGGGGGGTGGGGTCTCAAGGTGAACGACCTCAGGGGCGCCGGGAATCTGCGAGAGGGTATGGCGGAGTTGATTAATAATTTGCTGCTGACGCAAAATAATCGCCACTAACTGTTGGGCAGGTAAGGTCTCGAGGATCTTTTGGTCGGGCAAGTTAAAGGTCAGGTCAGCATCCATGGGGGGTAAAATAGGAGAAACACTTTTCATGGTTGCGAAATCACCGTGGGTCAGCTCTCCCCCCAGCGCCACCGATGTGTAGATGTTTCAAAGTCAAATCCAGCAATAGATCCAGTCTAGCAAAGGAGCTTTGTCTGGCTCAATAGATGCAGTTTGTGCGGTAGCACCAATCAACCATAGAACGATCGCCAGAGGAAGCATTAGTCAGCATTTGCCCTCGTAAAAATTATTAACCTTTCCCCTAGGGTTGGGTTGAAGCCCATCCGCTAAAATGATGGCAGCTTTGGGAGGGATTGCTCTCTCCGTGAATGCACTTTGACCTGTCTGCATTTGAGGACAACACTCCATGCGTCGATTGTTAGCCCTACTCCTTGTCTTGACCCTGTGGCTAGGTTTTACCCCTCTAGCCGCCGCTGATGTGGCAGGACTCGTCCCCTGCAAAGATTCTCCTGCCTTTCAAAAACGTGCTGCCGCTGCTGTGAATACCACCGCTGATCCCGCCTCCGGTCAAAAACGGTTTGAGCGCTATAGTCAAGCCCTATGCGGCCAAGATGGTTTGCCCCACCTCGTTGTGGATGGTCGCCTCAGCCGTGCCGGTGATTTTCTCATTCCCAGTGTGCTCTTCCTGTACATTGCCGGCTGGATTGGCTGGGTGGGTCGCGCCTACTTGATTGCTGTGCGCAACAGCGGTGAGGCCAATGAAAAAGAAATCATTATTGATGTGCCCCTTGCCATCAAATGCATGCTCACGGGGTTTGCTTGGCCATTGGCTGCCCTCAAGGAGCTGGCATCGGGTGAACTCACCGCCAAAGACAACGAAATCACCGTTTCCCCTCGCTAGCTTCACTGTTTGTTGACTGTCATAAGGACGACGTACCATGAAACACTTTTTGACCTATCTTTCCACCGCGCCCGTGCTGGCCGCCATTTGGATGACGATTACCGCTGGGATTTTGATTGAGTTTAATCGTTTCTATCCCGACTTGCTCTTCCATCCCCTCTAAGTGAACCCTTAACTTTGGAACAAACTCGGTACAAGGGTGGAACAGCGTTCTGCCCTTTTTTTGTCGCAATTGCTGCCGAGAGGCTATAGAATAGTTATTTGTCCTAAAATAGCAGCCGTAGCCACCAGCGCTGACGCTTGCTGTTAACCCATCCAGTTCAATGAAAGAGGATCCCCATGGCAAAGCGGGTGCAAGTTGTCTTGAATGAAACCGTCAATAAACTCGGGCGAATGGGTCAAGTTGTCGAAGTCGCCCCCGGCTATGCCCGTAATTACCTATTTCCAAGAGGGATTGCCGAGCCAGCAACCCCCAGTGCCCTGCGGCGCGTAGAGCGGCTCCAAGAAAAAGAACGGCAGCGGCTCGCCGAACTTAAAGGCGTTGCTGAAAAACAAAAAGCCACCCTCGAAAAACTGGCCACCATTACCATCTCAATGCCCGTGGGCGAAAAAGATATGCTCTTTGGCAGCGTTACACCCAAAGATGTGGCCGATGCAATTCAAGCGATTACGGGTGAAACCATCGATCGTCGCGAAATAACTCTGCCGGAGATTCGCAAATTGGGCACCTACACGTCTGAAATCAAGCTTCACCCCGAAGTGAGTGTCAAACTCAATATCCAAGTCGTTGCCGATTAGGGCTAGCCTCCTTGATGGTTCAGGAGCCAAGTTTTCAGCCCGATAGCCAACTGATTCCCCCCCAGAACCTCGAAGCGGAAGAGTGGATCTTGGGGGGTATTCTCTTAGACCCGGAAGCCATCAACCGCGTGGTGGATATTTTGCCGGTTGAGGCCTTTTACCTCAGTGCCCACCGCGAGATCTATCGGGCAGCGGTTTCGCTCCACAGTCGCGGCAGCCCCACGGATCTGCTGTGCGTTACCGCTTGGCTACAGGATCAGGGGCTATTGGAACGAGTTGGGGGGCACACCAAGCTGGCGGAACTGGTCGAGCGCACAGTGAGCGCGATCAATATCGATCGCTACGCCCTCTTGGTCAAGGAAAAATACCTGCGCCGTAAGCTTATTGAAGCCGGTACCCATGTGGTGAAGCTGGGTTACGATAGCAGCCTCCCATTGAATGTGATCTTGGATCAGGCCGAGCAGCAGATCTTTAGTGTGACGCAGGATCGGATTCAGCAGGGATTGACCCGCACCGATGAAATTCTTACCCGCACGTTTACGGAATTGGAGCAGCGGGCGATCGGTCATATTCAGCCGGGTCTATCCTGCAATTTCTATGATCTGGACAACATGACCCAAGGCTTCCAGCGATCGGACTTGATTATCATTGCCGGTCGTCCTTCAATGGGCAAGACGGCGATCGCCCTACAGATTGCCCGTCGCATTGCCGAAATTCATAATCTGGGGGTGGCGATCTACAGCCTTGAGATGTCCAAGGAGCAACTGGTGCAACGTCTCCTTGCCAGCGAAGCCCGCATTGACAGCAACTATTTACGGGCGGGGCGCATTAGCCAACACCAGTGGGAACCCCTAAGTCGGGCGATCGGTATTCTCTCGCAACTGCCCATCTACATTGACGACACTCCCAATCCCACCCTTGGGGAGATTCGCTCCACTGCCCGTCGTCTCCATGCCGAGCATCCCAATGGCCTCGGCCTCATTTTGATTGACTATCTGCAACTAATGGGTGGCGAAGAAACTACCGAAGGTCGGGTGCAGGAACTCTCCAAAATTACCCGCTCCCTCAAGGGACTGGCGCGGGAACTCAATGTCCCTGTCATTGCCCTCTCCCAACTCAGCCGCAGTGTTGAATCACGGCAAAATAAACGCCCCCTGATGTCTGATTTGCGCGAATCCGGCTCTATTGAACAGGATGCCGACTTAGTGATTCTGCTGTACCGCGATGAATATTACAACCCTGACACCCCCGATCGCGGCATTTGTGAACTCCTGATTGCCAAGCACCGCAATGGCCCAGTGGGCACCGTCAAGCTCCTCTTTGACCCCCAATACACTCGCTTTGAAAACCTTGCCCGCGATTAGTCGAGTGGGGAGAGCGTTCTGTTTCCTCACCTTGGAGGTTCGGTGTCAACGATAATTGCTCGTATCTATACTGGGGTCATGTCCTGATGAGGAAACCCATCAATGCGTACGACTTTTGCTCAACCAGCAACAAAATGTGTCTCGGCCACCTTCAAGGAAGAGGCCAAAGTCAAAGAGGCGATCGAACGACTCTTGAATCGCGGTGTGCTCAAGGAAAATATCTCAATCATTGGCCGCAATTTTCAGTCTGAAGCCCGCATTAGTGGATTTATTACTAAGAAAGATATTATTTTGGATGGCGTCACCACGGGTGCCCTCTATGGCTCGGTGTTTGGTTCACTGCTGAGTTTGCTGACCGGAGTCGGCGTTCTGTTTATTCCTTTTATTGGCGTTGTGGCTGCTGCTGGCCCTCTGGCGGCTGCCCTTTTGGGGGCGACCAGTGGTGCGCTCTATGGTGCTTTGGGCGCCGGCCTAGGATCCGCACTGATTTCCTTGGGGATGCCGCAGGACAAAGCTGCCATTTATCAAACGCGGGTACAGGCAGGTGAATTTTTGCTGGTCGTTGAAGTCCCTGAGGACAAAGCCGGCGAGATTTTTCTCCTATTGCAATCCGCTGGCGGTCAAGAGGCAGCCATTACGGAGATGCAAATTCCGCGTCAGCCTGAGGGGCAGTTGTCTGGGCCAGAGGATATTTCCCCAGAGGTACGCGCAGATCTCTCGGAGGCCGCTCAGTCTAAATTTGTCGAAGCCTACAACGAGGCGCTGAAGGAGTCCAACGATGAAAAAAATGCCCTCATTAAGGCGTGGGAGCACATCAAACGCCTCTTCCAACGGGATGATAAAGGCATCTACGGCAGTTAGGCGTTAGCCCCTGCTCCCCCTTCATTGCGCTTGAGGGGGGACTAACAACTATTGAGTTTGCATGACTTTAATTCTCCTGTGGCCGCGATCCGCCAAACAGCCAATGGAGGTTGACCCCCACCCCCGGCGACCCCTGACCGACAAGACCTGCATTGGGAATACTGCTGCCGACTGCCGTTGATCCATAGAGATCAATGCCTAGTCCCCACTGGGGCACGACGTAACGCAAGCCGGCACTATAGACCCCCGTTTGCCCAAAGACCGGCGTGGCTTCGGCAATGAATTGGAGGTTGCGGACTACCTCAACATTGAGGCCGACCCCCACACCACCGACGATTTTTTGGCTGGGACTAAAGATGCCCAACTTGGGATTCAACAGGAGTGCCACATTCTTGGTTGGCTCATACATAAAGGCCAGTTCCAAGCCGCCTAGGGAACGACTGCCACCTCCCCCCTGCTTAATGCCACGATTAAATGAGCCTTGAAAGGCCAAAGAAAAGGGATCCCCTTGAGCCTGATCGAGGAAACGCAACTTCGCTGCTAGCCCCAACTGCAAGTTACCGCTGTAGTTGATGTTTTCGATGAGGGTTTCGCCGCGTTCCCACTGTTCAATGGCAATGGCAAATTGGGCATCGTAGGCAAGACCAAAGCCCACTTGAAAACCGGTTCCTGTGGTGCCGCTATTGCCCCGCAGGTGCAGCATCCCCGGATCAAGGGTGCTGGGGGAGGTAAGGGTGAGGCCATTGAGTAAAAGCTGGCGATCGCGATCCGTGAGGGGTTGCCGAGGCCCACTGCGAAAACTGGGCAAAAAGGGTGGCGCAAAATCAGGCCCCATATTGGGGGTATAGCTTAATCCCGCCATGACACCCACTTGATCCGCACCGGGCAAAAAAGCCAAGGTACGACTTGCAGGTGTAATGCCAAAGGCGTTGGTGGCTGCCAAATCAATACTCACTGAAGGGTTCACTAGAAAGCGCACACCGGCACTCCACACGGGCAGGTTGACGATCGCGCCATCGCTACTGCGCACGGCATTGCCCCCCGGACCGACGGGCATATTGACATCGGCAAAAAGATTAAAGCGAGGATGGGGCTGCCAACTGATGCCTGTGCCAAAGTTGAAGTTCGTGCCGTAAAATTCCCCTCCCTTGTTCACTGTGTCGGGAAAATAGGTGAGGTTGGGCGTAAAGTGCCACTGCAACTGGGGATTAAAGGAATAGGTCATTGGCGCTTGCAATGAGGCGGCAACCGTCCAAGTACCTGCTTGGGCAGCACCCGGCACAAAGAGGAAATTGTCCGATCGCACCCGTACTGCCTCTAGGGAGCCAGCCACAGCCACCGATAGATTCTCGCCGCGATGCACTTGATATTTGAGACCAGCAGCGATCGCCCCAAACTGAAGGTCGGGCTGTAGCCCCTTCACCAAGCGTCCCAAGGGATCGTCGTAGTAATTGCCACTAAAGCTCACTTGCAAGCGATGATTGATCGCATAGTCAATGGAGCCATAGAAAATTTGCAGACCGCCGCCGCCCCCAGCCACTTGGGGATCATAGTTGCGAATTCCCCCCCGTAGTTCAAGGGTTTGCTCCGGCAGGATATTGGCAGTCTCCAAGTTAAAGAGACGGGTGGGCGGACGCATTAAGGGAGGAATGCGATACTGGGGTTCCTCGGCAATGACGGGTGTCGGTGCCTGCTCAGCTACAGGGGGCAAAATGGGTTGCGCCAGTTCTTCTGGCGTTGCTGGCTGCCACGGGCGATCGCCCCTAGGTTCGGGAACGGCTTGCCATTGGGGCAGTGCTTCCACCGTTGGTGCCACTTCAAAGGTGGGGTGAGTTATTGGCCGAGCCTCAATTTGCCATTGGGGCGGGCTAGATTGCGCCGTTGCCGCGAGGGGCAGCCATACACCTGCACTAAAGCCAAGGGCCAGCGTCCATTTGCCATTCATGCCACATCACTCACACCACCATCTCTCCCAGTTAAACCGATCGCTCCCCTTTCTGGCAAATTTATTCCCACTCAATGGTTCCCGGTGGCTTGGAGGTAATGTCATAGACCACCCGATTCACCCCCGGCACCTCGTTGACAATGCGGTTGGAAATGCGCTCGAGGAGATCGTAGGGCACCCGTGCCCAATCAGCGGTCATTCCATCTTCACTGGTGACAAACCGCAGCACCACTGGATAGGCATAGGTTCGCTGATCGCCCATTACCCCCACAGTGCGAATCGGCAGCAGCACCGCAAAGGCTTGCCAAAAGTCGTGGTACATCTCGGCGCGGTTAATTTCCTGCCGCACAATCAGATCCGCATCCCGCAGAATCTCTAGGCGTTCCGGGGTCACTTCCCCCAGAATCCGAATCGCTAAACCGGGACCGGGAAAAGGATGCCGCCGCACAATTTCTTCGGGCAGACCCAAGGAGCGTCCGACTTGGCGCACTTCATCCTTGAAGAGCTTGCGCAGGGGTTCCACCAGCTTAAAGCGCAGGTTTTCCGGCAGACCGCCCACATTGTGGTGGCTCTTGATTTTCACCGCTACGCGCTCGCCGGTTTGCGGGTCAATGTTGGTATTTGCCGATTCAATGACATCGGGATACAGCGTGCCCTGAGCAAGGTAGTCAAAAGGCCCTAGCCGCTGCGACTCTTCTTCAAAAACGCGGATAAATTCATGGCCAATGCGTTTGCGCTTTTCTTCGGGATCTGTGACGCCCACCAGTTGGGCAAGGAAGCGATCGCGGGCATTGACGTACTCCACCTTGATGTGAAACTGCTCTTGAAAGAGCTTGAGGAGTCGCTCCGGTTCGCCTTTGCGCATGAACCCTTGGTCAATGAACATACAGGTGAGTTGATCGCCAATGGCGCGGTGGAGCAAAAAGGCCAGTGTCGAGGAATCCACCCCCCCCGATAGGGCAAGGAGTACCCGTTTGTCCCCCACTTTGGCGCGCACTTCACGGATCGCTTCTTCGACAAAGGCAGCCGTTGTCCAAGTGGGTTCACAATCGCAGATGTGATAGACAAAGTTGCGGATCAGGGCAATACCGCCCACGGAGTGCACCACCTCTGGGTGGAACTGAACGCCATAGAGTTTCCGCTCTGGATGGGCGATCGCCGCCATTGGCGTATTGTGGGTATGCGCCAAGACGCGAAAACCGGGGGGCAACTCGGTGACGCTATCACCATGACTCATCCACATAATTGTTTCTTGCTCAACATTCGTGAGCAGATCCGTGGGGTCGTCAATAAAGAGCGCTGCCTTGCCATACTCGCCAGCGGTGGCTCGCTCCACAGTTCCCCCCAACTGTTGCACCATCAGTTGCATGCCATAGCACACGCCAAGGATGGGAATGCCGAGGTTCCAAATTTCTGGATCACATTGGGGAGCATTCTCGTCATAGACGGAGTTGGGGCCACCGGAGAGAATGATGCCCTTGGGGGCTAATTGGGCAAGTTGCTCAGCAGTGGTGCGGTAGGAAATGACCTCGGAATAGACTTGGGTCTCACGAATGCGGCGGGCAATAAGTTCGGAGTATTGCGACCCAAAATCAAGAATGACAATAAGTTGGCGTTGCAGGCCTTGGCCGGCGGCTGTGGCGGGTTGGTGGAGGGTGGAGTGAGTCAACGTTGCAATCCTTCTGATCCCAAATGGCTAATACTTTCCAGAATACCGCCCTTTTCTGAAATATAGTGTAGGCAAATGGGGGTGTGATCCTGTCTGAGAGCGGTCTTGGCTTGCATCGTTGGCTGTATCGCTGCTGTGGCTGGCGGAGGAATCTGCCCAACGATGGTACGATCGCTATCTAAGTAGCGAATGTAACGAATCACCTGCATGAGTGCCCCCCTTACTGTTGAGTCTGTGTTGGCCGTTCTCCGTCCTGTGGAAGATCCCGAGTTACGGCGATCGCTAGTGGAACTCAACATGATCCGCGATGTTGCCATTGAGGATGGCACGGTTCGCTTTACACTGGTACTGACAACCCCGGCTTGTCCCCTACGGGAATTTATTGTCGAGGATTGCAAGAAGGCCGTCTTTACTCTGCCGGGGGTGATGGATGTGCAAGTGGCGGTTACCGCTGAAACGCCGCAGCAAAAGAGCCTGCCCGATCGCACCGATGTAGCAGGAGTCAAGAACATTATTGCCGTCTCCAGTGGGAAAGGGGGGGTCGGCAAAAGTACCGTTGCGGTGAATTTAGCCCTTGCCCTTGCCCAAGCGGGGGCTGCCGTTGGCATTATTGATGCGGATATCTATGGGCCGAATGTTCCCACGATGCTGGGGCTAGAGGATGCCATTGTCGAAGTGCGCAAGGAAGCCAGAGGCGATGTCCTGTTACCTCCGGTAGCTCATGGTTTGAAAGTGGTGTCGATGGCCTTCCTGATTGATCGTGATCAGCCGGTCATTTGGCGCGGTCCCATGCTCAATGGCATTATTCGCCAATTTCTCTACCAAAGCGATTGGGGCGCATTGGACTATCTGATTGTGGATTTGCCCCCCGGCACTGGGGATGCCCAACTCACACTGGCGCAAGCGGTACCAATGGCAGGTGTAGTGATTGTAACAACGCCCCAACCTGTTGCCCTTGGGGATGCACGGCGGGGATTGCGGATGTTTCAGCAGTTGGGAGTCACAGTCCTTGGGCTAGTGGAAAATATGAGCTACTTTATTCCCCCCGATTTGCCCAATCGTCGCTATGACATTTTTGGCAGTGGGGGCGGCGAAGCCTTGGCGGCGGAAATGGGTGTACCCCTTTTAGGACAGGTGCCTTTGGAATTGCCCGTGCGGGAAGGGGGAGATTTGGGTCAACCGATTCTCATTGCGGATCCGCAGTCTGCTTCGGCGCAAGCCCTACGGGCGATCGCCCAACAGGTGGCGGCACGGGTCTCAGTGGCCGCCCTTAGTCCTGTGGGATGAGCAGTAAGCGGCTCAAGATCAAGAATCCCCTTTTTTGGTGGGCGGCTGGCCTCGCCTTAGTTAGCGATCGCCTGACGAAAGCATGGATTGTGGCCACCTATGCCCTAACAGTACCGCCGCAAACAACGCCCATTATCCCCGGTGTCTTTCACATTACCTACGTTACAAATACTGGGGCGGCCTTTAGCCTCTTTGCCAATGGCAGTGTCTGGTTGCGCTGGCTGTCTCTCATCGTGAGCTTGGGTCTGATCACTTGGGCGGTGCTCGGTCCGAGATTAGATCGCTGGCAGCAAGTGGGCTATGGCTGTTTACTGGGTGGCGCCTTAGGCAATGGCATTGATCGCTTTCTCACGGGCGAAGTCGTTGACTTCTTGGATTTTCGCTGGATTCAATTTCCCGTCTTTAACGTGGCGGATATTGCCATTAATATCGGCATTGCGTGTCTTTTGTGGTCGGCATGGCGCCAGCGCTAGCTCGTGCTCCAAGAGAAATCTGCCAAATCCACAAGGAATGTTTCCAGTTCCCCTTGGCGGGTACCGCCGTAGAGGACATTCACTTGATAGACCCATTGATTCGTCCAATCCAGCGCCGTCAACCAGCCACTGCGGCGATGATAAGCACCGGTTTCAATGTCTATCCAGCCAGCACCCCGCACGATTTGTCCTGCTTCGACATTGGGAAACGTAAAGGTAATCGTGTGGCCGACCACAATTGTTTTATCCGCAAAGTAGGGGATGGGGTGGCCTAAAAACGACTCGCGGATCCAGCAGCACTCTTTACTGGTTTGCTGCACTATGGGCAGTGTTGGATCAAGCCCCGCATGGACGATAAACACCGTTCCCAAATCCTGATAAAAAGGCACTCTGTGCAGCCAGTCGAGGTGCTGCCAAAGCAACTCTGTGGAGGTGTAGCTGGCAAGGGTCTCATCCCCACCACTATTCGACCAGACAAAGAGCCGCGCTGGATTGATTTGTTTATTCTCAAAGGTGAGGAGCATCATGTCTTCGTGGTTGCCGCGCACAGCACCATAGCCACACTGGCGCACTAATTCCACGACAGCGGCACTACTCGGCCCTCGATCCACAAGGTCGCCAAGAAAGTACAGGCGATCGCCCACCCGAGGTGAGATGAGATCCAGTAAACGGCACAGGCCTTCATAGTGACCGTGGACATCCCCAATGAGAACAAGGCGATTGTCCTTTGGCCACGCGGCGCGATCGCCCACTCTCGTCACTCCTAGGGTGTCGTCACGGGTGTGAGGGACAAAGAATTGGGAGCGGCCGGCACTTGAGTCGTGTTCTCATAGCTAGGACCAAGCAATGTCGCTACTGTCAGCACTTGGGGTGGGGTGGCATCGGGTGGGTAGAGTAGATCCACAGTAACATCCCGTTTTTCACCTGGACGCATATTTAATGTCACTAATGGTTCTCCCCGCTGACCCCGCCGCTGTACCAAATGGACATAGCGCTCTTGCCTCTGTCCTAAATCATCTGTAAAGCGAACACGCACCGTTCCCCGGAAAAACACTTGGGGAGCCGGGGGTTCCAAAAATTGGAGGACGACACTGCGGTGATCTTGTTTGAGAGGGGTTTGCAGCGTTAGCACCACCGACTGGAACTGACGGGTATTGTTGACCAAGGGCAAGGTCAAACTATAGTGAACACCATAATTGCCATGGGCGTAGTAGGCGGTGTCTGGATAGCGTACCAACATGGGGGCACTTTGAATTTGACCCGTGCCAAGGGTGCCGCGGTGCAGCGTACTAATGCCATAGGAGATGGCTCGCCCCGGTGCCGGAATCGTTAAAGCCTGTCCATGGGTTTGGCCATCGGTGAGGGTGGCTTGCCAGCGAGAGCCTTGACTGACACCGGCCACACGGCCATAAAAGAAGCGCCCAAACTGACCACTATTGGGGGGCGTGGGTGGAATGTCGCGGGGGGTAACCAGTTGACCGCGATGGAGCATTGCCCACCATTCCTCTAGGGTGGGTGCCCGTTCGGTGCCCTGCTCGTTCATGCGGGCAAACATTGACATTTGCGCTAAGTAAATCGGGCCACTACTTTCTAAATACATCAGGGTGGAACGGCCATTGGAGGAGGAGACCTCACCAAAGGGATTTGTATCCGGGATTAGGGGTAACTTGGGGCCGACGCTGCCATCGGCATTGAGCATAAACTCTGCCCGAACCCGATTGAGTACCGCATTGGGAAATTGAGTGGGCAACGGCAGCGGCAAATTCGCCAGCATCCGCGCTTCGCGAGGGGGAATGGTTATCTGTGAGGGAAAGAACGTCTGCCGTACCCCCCGCAGCACTTGGTTGGTGACGCGACTCCCAGGCCCTGAAAAAACAAAGCCCGTGGGGTTATCGAGCATGGCGGGCAAATTGCGGAAGGGAGCATCTGGCGTACTTAAAAAACTAGCGGCTTGATGAAATCTCACCGTGACATAGCGATCCGTTGGGTTATAGGCAAGCAGCCCCAAATAGAGGGTTGGCGTACTCACCGCCCGATTGGATTGGGTAATGTGGTGGGCAAAGACATCAAAGCGCCCCTCTAAGGGATAGTTGAGGTGAGCCGCCGGTTGCCATTTCCCGTGGGGTGGAAAGGTGGAGAGGAGAATCCCCTCAGAGCGCACCATCTCTGGACTATTGCTGTTAAACACGGGGACATCGTCCAACTTGCCGGGTAAAGGACGAATGTCTTGGGGGAAGTAGGCAAAATTGGTGGGTGTGACGTAGGCCGTTGCCGCAGGTGGCGAGGGGACTTCAGGGGGTCTTAGATTGGCGGGTACAGTATTGGCTTGGACAACAACATTCGAGCGAAGCGAATATCCCTGTACCAGAGTGGATGCATGTTGGGGTGGAGTTGCTAGAGCGGCTTGTGCCACAAGAATGGGAGCAAGCATATTCGATCCAAACCACAGCATTACATGAGTGAGCAGTTCGCAAAAGTCAGGACAGGATCATCGTTTCTGCCCAAAAGTTGCATTCCCAAAGTATAGCCTAGGTTTGTAGAAAATCCGCTCAAGACCGCATAGAGCTCGCGGCATGAACGTAATTCCGGTTTAGCTTGCTGCGCGTAATGCCAGCCTAGAACTGGGTTTCAGACTGCGCCAAGTGCTGATTAGAAAGTGGTCTAGGCCAATTCTCGATCGCTCAGTGTCCTATAGATTGGCCACGCTCAGCACTGGACAAGTTGATGCAGGATAGCCTCTGATCTGCTGGAGGTATCCCTTATTTTAGAGTAAGTTCTGTATCCCTAGATTGGTGTCAAATATTCAGAAAATCTAAAGAAACTCAACAAAGTCTTAAGGTTTTTGCTGCCATGTTTATAATTCTCTCAGAAGCGGTAGTTGGCCGCCCGTGAGGATTGAGTACTGTCAATTTTATGAAGCCCCGCATCTTAATCATTGATGATGACCCTGCGATCGCCGACGTGTTGGCAATTAACCTGCAAATGGCGGGCTACGAGGTTACAAAGTCCTTAGATGGGATGCAAGGGCAAGCCCTCGCTGTGCAACTTTCGCCGGATCTGATTCTCCTTGACCTGATGTTGCCGCAAGTGGATGGCTTTACAATTTGCCAACGCCTGCGCCGCGATCCCCGTACTCAAGATATTCCGATTTTGATGTTGACGGCCCTCAGCCAAACCCATAATAAAGTGGAAGGATTTAATGCCGGTGCCGATGACTATCTCACCAAGCCCTTTGAATTGGAGGAAATGCTGGCCCGGGTACGCGCCCTCTTGCGCCGCGCCGATCGCATTCCCGCCACGGCAGGCCATCGCGAAATCCTCAGCTATGGGCCATTGACACTAGTGCCTGAACGGTTTGAGGTCTCTTGGTTTGGCAAAATTATTAAGCTGACGCGCCTTGAATTTGAACTCCTGCACTGCCTGCTGCAACGCCATGGCCAAACGGTCTCCCCCAGTGAAATTCTCAAGGAAGTCTGGGGCTATGACCCCGATGATGATATTGAAACTATTCGCGTCCACATCCGCCACCTGCGGACAAAACTAGAGCCGGATCCGCGGAATCCGCGCTATATCAAAACCGTCTATGGGGCTGGCTATTGTCTAGAACTGCCCAGTCAGATTGAGCCACCATCTGCATCCTAGGTTGGGTTGTTCGCAGTCGGTAGTTGTAGAGGCTTGAGGGGAACCGCTTGGGCAAAGACCTCCTCATTGATGGTTTCACCAATCTTGCTGAGGCGTTCTGCCACGGCTTGGCGAAAGCGAATTTGTAGCTCGATCGCCAAACTAGAAAAGTCCGTGATGGCAGGGTTGAGGGTGAGGGTGTTCCCTGTTCGTGTTAGAACGCCCGCTTTGACATAGTTGGCGATCGCCCGCTTAATCTCCTGCTGACCAATGCGCTGCTGCCGCCGACGAGCTTGCTCAAGAATAATATTTATCATTCTCTCAAAAGGGGCATTGCGGGGACGATGGGCAATTAACCACTGTCCCACCTGAGTCAGTAAAAAATCGGCCGCCACTTCATCGGCAAAGATACCACGGTAGATCGAGACGGTGTGAATGGTTTGGGGACTGGAGGTGCGCAGGGTGTAGCGCTCAGGTAGGTTATTGCGCCAGCAGAGAATCGTTCTACCCAATTGACCATTCACCGCAACGCCAATTTGTAACTGATGGTGTGTGGTTAAGTAGGCCACTAATTCAGAGGGCTTGCAAAAGCCAAATCGCAGCGGATCCAATTGGGGGGCAACGGATCTCATTTCTAAAAATACGGTATTAAAGACCATACCCCTAGCCAATTCTCGCCGTCTTGTTGCATCAGTGGTGTAGTAGGAGAATAGCTCCAAAAGTTTTTCAGTTTCCCGTTGTTGAATCGCCGATGGCGGAATTTGTTCATAGTTCAACGGCTCAATGGGAAGACGCCGAGGTGAGGATGGCGCGGTGCGATTTTCTCGATTGGGTTGACGCGGGGGAGGCGTGCCGTTTCTGCCATTGGTGGCGGGGTCGGACTGAATGAAGGGATTCTCAAGGAAAATAAATCGGTGGCACACTCGCTGAAAACTATCACTGGCGGCATTACGGTAGGCACAGCCAATCACGGTTTTACCGTAATCCCGTAGGCGTAGGGCAATGGAGCCAAAACCACCATCGCCGGAGATGAGCACAAAAGTATTGATGTCGGGATGCTGGTAGGCTAGATCAATGGCATCAAGGGCAAGTTGAATGTCCGCTGCATTACGCTGATTGTGATTGCGACCATAGACCCCTACCCGCTCGATTTGCGATCGCTCCAGTTGGGCGTTGAGGGCTTGGAGAATTTGATTTTGCCAGTTCCCATAGGCACGCTGGATGGCGATTTCCCCCAGATCAATAGTGCTTTTAATTGCCTCCAGAACGTTGTCTAGGGAAACAAGCTCATTCACTTGGGCGGGGTCTAGTCGCTGCCCTTGGTTAAAGACTAAGTTCTCAATGTCGTAGAGGACAGCGGTTTTTAGGGCAGTTGCTGGGGGTTGGGGTCTTTGCAGGAGTGTCTGAATGGTTTGCAGAGCCGCACTCTGGGCATGAATGGCTTCAATGAGCGGTTCAAGTTGCTGGGCAGCTAGTGGGGAGGCGTCCCTTAGATTGTCCGTGAGGGTTTGCCGTGTCTGGGCGATCTCGTGGAGAATCGGGTGCAGGGCTTCAGGAAGTGCTTGGTGCAGTTGCTGTTCAAGGTCAGTGAGTTGTTGGCGTTGTTGTGCCAGTTCTTGCAGGAGCAGTGCTTTGAGTTCGGTGCTCTCTGGGGAGGAGGAGAGGACGGTGTGAATGTCTCGAATGAGGCGATCGCTACGGCGTTGGTTCTTTTCAATGAGGGGTGCACCCGCAAGGGCACCGATGCCACTCCCTAAAAGGGTTGCTAAGGGTTGTTGGGGTTGAATCAGTGTGGCAATACCACCGAGGGCGATCGCGCTAACAGGAGCAATCAACCAAAGCTCTGGCTTCATTCAAAAAGGAAATGTGATAGGAATAACATGAATTAGAGAATCATGATAGCAAAAAATCTTTAGGCACTGAGTTGGGCTTGGCGCAGTTGACCACAGGCGGCTTGCCGATCCAGACCCCGCGATCGCCGAATGCTGGCGGTTACCCCCAAGGCGTACAGTTGAGCCAAAAATTGTCGCAATTGCTGATCACTGGGACGCTGATAGGCTGCCTCAGTAATCGGATTGTAGGGAATCAGATTGACATGGCTCTGAAAGCCCCGCAATAGCTGCGCTAGCTCCTCAGCATGCTGGGGGCGATCGTTGACCCCTGCTAGAACTGTATATTCAAAGGTGACGCGGCGCCCCGTTTGCTGCACATAGGCACGACAATCGGCAATCAGTTGGCTGAGGGGATAGTGCTTGGCGCTGGGAATGAGCTGCTGCCGTAGGGCTTGGTTGGGGGCATGGAGGCTGACGGCAAGGGTGATTTGCAACTGATATTGTGCCAGTCGCTGAATTTGTTGGGGAATACCAACCGTTGAGAGGGTAATGTGCCGCTGACCAATGCCAATATCGCGATTCAAGCAGGTGACCGCTGGGATAACAGCCGCTAAGTTTAAGAGTGGCTCTCCCATACCCATAAACACCACATGGCTGACGCGCCGCCTCATTTCACTCTGGATCGTTAGCACCTGATCGACGATTTCATGGCAAGCCAGATTGCGGCGATACCCGCCTTTACCGGTGGCACAAAAATCACAGGCCATGGGGCAACCCACTTGGGAAGACACACACACCGTCAGGCGATCGCCACTGGGAATGCCCACCGTTTCAATGGTTTCGCCATCAGCTAAGGTCAACAGAAGCTTCACAGTGCCATCTTGGGCATCATGGCGATAGCGAATCTCTGAGCGGCCAATCTCTACTCCTGCGAGGGTATCACGCCACCGTTTTGGAAAAACTGTAATCTCTTGGAGCGATCGCGCCCCCTTTTGATAGAGCCACTGATGGAGTTGTTGTGCCCGATAGCTAGGCTGCCCTTGGGCTTCGACCCATGCTTTCAACTCTACTGCGGACTGTCCCAGCAGCGCCATAGTGTTCAACCGCTTCACTTCCCCTTGATCCTAACAAACTGCCAACCTGCTCTTTTCTGGAATAGGGGCACAAGAAAGAACGCTGAGGCGCTGGGACAATTGCTTTGCAGTTTTGCTAAGAGCAGTTAATCTTTCTCTTGCTGACGGGTCAGCAGCACTAAAATTTGCGAGACCCCAGAGAATGCCAGCTGAGTTTTGTCCAAGATTGTGGCGCATGCAAGCACCTCTGGATTCAAATATTCTCTGATACGGCTGATATTCAAAGATAGCCCCTTGACTTGGTTTGAGAGTTTTTGTTAGATTTAGAGGTGCTTGAAAATCTCTGAACCTATTCCCCAGAGCGGGATTGACAACTGAATACTGGCCGAGGCTAAAAATTTTACAGTCACAAAAAAACCAAGTGCCAGAGGTGCTTGAAAAGTGACTGTGCTAAGCTAGTCCTAGAGGCATTTCTAGGGCGCCGCTGTGCCTCTACCTCTGATGCCGTAAGGCGTTGAGCACGATTTTAGGGAGCACTTTATGAAGTTACAAGGAAGTGCCTCTACCTCTGATGCCGTAAGGCGTTGAGCACAATGTAGTTTTTTAATAAATCAGGAGTTACAGGTGCCTCTACCTCTGATGCCGTAAGGCGTTGAGCACAATAAGTATGCTAATATTGAATTTTCTGAAAAAGGTGCCTCTACCTCTGATGCCGTAAGGCGTTGAGCACTATGGTCAGCCTGAACATCAGCCTGAACAAGCGAGTGCCTCTACCTCTGATGCCGTAAGGCGTTGAGCACGATCTAGGGAAATAAGCCCTAAGGGACAAAAGTGGCGTGTGCCTCTACCTCTGATGCCGTAAGGCGTTGAGCACGATTCTCCAGCAGAATCCTGTATTGGATTACAACGTGCCTCTACCTCTGATGCCGTAAGGCGTTGAGCACTTCTTGCTCTTCTATGTTAAAGATTTTCTTTTTTGGTGCCTCTACCTCTGATGCCGTAAGGCGTTGAGCACTTCCTGAATTGGAACTCTGTTACCGTAACCGTCGTGCCTCTACCTCTGATGCCGTAAGGCGTTGAGCACAAGTCGGGAACAACAGGGTTTACTGGTTCTTTAGCGTGCCTCTACCTCTGATGCCGTAAGGCGTTGAGCACGGTCGTTGTTGAACCCTGCCGCCATTAGTTTATTCGTGCCTCTACCTCTGATGCCGTAAGGCGTTGAGCACGCGGGTCGGAGTCGACGATATAGAAAAGCCCGCTAGTGCCTCTACCTCTGATGCCGTAAGGCGTTGAGCACTCGTCGCCGCCCCTGTCCCTTGTCTCTGTCCCTTGTCGTGCCTCTACCTCTGATGCCGTAAGGCGTTGAGCACACCGCTTTCCTTGGTCTTTCCTTGGCCGCTTTGTGCCTCTACCTCTGATGCCGTAAGGCGTTGAGCACAAAACTAACCAAAAACACCACTACGTTAATTATATGTGCCTCTACCTCTGATGCCGTAAGGCGTTGAGCACAAGAAAATGAATTTGGCATGTAATTATTTTGAGGAGTGCCTCTACCTCTGATGCCGTAAGGCGTTGAGCACGCGTCCTTCTGGGGCAATCTGGTCGTCCTTTTGGGTGCCTCTACCTCTGATGCCGTAAGGCGTTGAGCACAGGAAACACTGCCGCAAAGAGTAGTAATCGCGGACTATGTGCCTCTACCTCTGATGCCGTAAGGCGTTGAGCACACTTAGAAGAGGCTTGGCGCCTTGACCATTTACTTGCGGGTGCCTCTACCTCTGATGCCGTAAGGCGTTGAGCACATAATCCAAATTCTCTTGATTTGGTTGTATTAAGTTGTGCCTCTACCTCTGATGCCGTAAGGCGTTGAGCACTAAAGGTGTCTTCAAGGAATAAGCCTGTGATAGAAGTGCCTCTACCTCTGATGCCGTAAGGCGTTGAGCACTAATCTTTAAGTCCTTCTATATCAGTACTGTAAGGAACGTGCCTCTACCTCTGATGCCGTAAGGCGTTGAGCACGAGGTCTGTCCAAGGAGGCTCAGGGACGCTCATCATGTGCCTCTACCTCTGATGCCGTAAGGCGTTGAGCACCATAAGTTACTTTGAGAAATAGGTTCTTTAATAAGGTGCCTCTACCTCTGATGCCGTAAGGCGTTGAGCACGTTTGGAACAGAAAAATATCTCAGAAGTGTACAAGTGCCTCTACCTCTGATGCCGTAAGGCGTTGAGCACCCAGTATCCCCAAAACCATGGGGAAAGTGATTGTGTGCCTCTACCTCTGATGCCGTAAGGCGTTGAGCACTTAGAAAGCGAACGCAGATCAGAAAGCGGGCGCAAGTGCCTCTACCTCTGATGCCGTAAGGCGTTGAGCACGGTCTGTAAACCCTTGTTTGGTGAGGCTTTCTGGTGCCTCTACCTCTGATGCCGTAAGGCGTTGAGCACACTTGGCTCTTGGCTCTTGGCTCTTGGCTCTTGGTTGTGCCTCTACCTCTGATGCCGTAAGGCGTTGAGCACTGGCTTAGACAATTTCACCCACCGCTCCAATACGTAGGTGCCTCTACCTCTGATGCCGTAAGGCGTTGAGCACGCCGCCTACTCTTGACTACTCTGGCCGCCTACTCGTGCCTCTACCTCTGATGCCGTAAGGCGTTGAGCACCTCGATCTGCTGGGCGACTCAGCCTTCCCAATTTTAAGTGCCTCTACCTCTGATGCCGTAAGGCGTTGAGCACGCGTTAATTCAATCCACCATTCCCCTATTCCTTGTGCCTCTACCTCTGATGCCGTAAGGCGTTGAGCACCATACAGATCATCAAACGGGACACCGCAAGAGAGTGCCTCTACCTCTGATGCCGTAAGGCGTTGAGCACTGGATTCGCTCGGCAGCAGGGGCGGGAACTCGCATCACCCTTGATTTGCCGATGCCGTCAACAGTTGTTGCAGGTAGGTCTGCGCAGGGGAATAGTCAGGGTTAAATTCAAGGGTCTTTTGAAAATAGGCGATGGCGCGATCGCGCTCCTGAAGGGTCATGTAGGTAAAACCTAGACTATAGGCGGGTTGAGTGGTCATCCACTGGCGATCGAAGGGTTCAGCGCGATCGTAGGTTCCCTGCTCAAAGAGATCTAAACAGCGGTGAAAGTAGGGCAAGGCTCCGCGATGCAAGCCCAATTCAAAGATGAGTAACCCCGCCACATAGAGCAGGGGCGGATAGCGATCAAAGAAGCGTAGGCCATAGCTGAGGTAATACTGAGCCGTTTCGTAGTCCTTGGCCTCAAAGGCACGGTAGCTCACCCAAAAAAGAAGATGGCGCAGCCAAGTCGTCTCCTGAGGCAGAATTCCCTGTGCCACGGCAGGGGCAATTTGCTCAAGGGCTTGTTCATACCAAGCTTGGGCGCGATCGCCATCGCCACAGGCGGCATAGTGATCCCCAAGACACACCAAGTTTTGCAGTCGGCGATCGCCCTGCTGCACCATTTTTTCGAGGATGGGAATATTGCGATCGCGAAGCTTTGCCAGAAACTGATCTGGCGTCTGTTGGTTGTGGTGAATGAGATAGACCCCCTGCAACTGACCCACCACTGTCTGCCGCTCCCGATAGTACAGTTGCTCATGGAGTGCCCCGGCAAAGTGAAGATCAGGAAAACGGCGGCCAAAGCGGACATTCCAAAACTCACTCCAGTTGCGATCGCTCGCCTGTTCACGGCGCAGCAGACTCCACTGATTGATGGCATCCCCACTTGCAGCGCTCAACTGGTCTCGCCATTGGGGATCTGTAACCACCAATTCTTCATCGGCATCAATGTAAAAGACCCACTCCCCGCTTGCATGGGCTAGGGAGGCATTGCGGGCGGCAGCAAAATCTGCTTGCCAGACAACGGCATGGACATGGGGAGTAAACTCGCGGGCAATGGCGATCGTCCCATCGGTGGAACCCGTGTCCACAACAATGATTTCATCCACCCAAGGCTGCACCGACTGCAAGCAGCGCCGTAATTGATGGGCTTCGTTTTTGACAATCATGCACAGAGACAGCAGCGGAGCCATAGCAGCGAAGGCACTACAGCCGTTTGAGATACTTGGCTTCCAGCAAAAAGGCACCCCGCGCTAGGCGCACGACCCAATAGTTCCCCGGTTGCTGGCCGAGGATCACCCCCTCTTCACCGAGGGTGAGGATACTGGCGGGACGCAACATTGGCATTGGCTCCGCTGTTTTCACATAGGGGGGCAGTTCCACAAGGCGAACGCGATCGCCCACCGCAAAGGCTTCTTCCATTCCCACCAAAGAATGCTCGAAATGCGTAATTCTGGTAGCACAATTTTCAATTTAATATACTGGTTTCGCCTGTGAGATTTTTGTCAAAAGTTTTAGAGTGTCTTCAAGTAGCTTAATAGGTCGGCCATGTCTTGGGGTTGGGCTTGAAACTTGGGCATGGGAGGGGTATCGCCGCTAATAATTTGCTGGATGAGCTTTGCTTGCGATCGGCGGTGGCTAATCTGCACAAGGCTAGGACCCACTTCGCCCTTGCCATCAATGCCATGACAAGCCGCACAGTTGAGAATAAAAATTTGCTCGCCGCGACTCGGATCGCCCACCGCTGCTCGTACCGATTGAATGTAGGGATCCCGCAGGGGCAATAGCAGAGAAACCCCCCAACCGCCACCCACCACCAGCACGACCAAGACAGGCAGCAGCCAGCGCCATACCGTTGATCGAACCCCAACCGTGTTGACTAAACTCATTCACTTATCGGGAAAGATTAAAAATTGTTTATTATTGTTACAACTGCATTCTAAACCCTGAGCTCAGCGAGATTCAAGCCACTAAGTAAAAATTCCTAGACAAAAGCAAGGGCTTGAGCTATCCACTAAGGACTGTGAAAGCGACGATACACCATGCGCAATGCCTCGCGATCGCCGACATTGCCGGGGAACAGCACCACTGGTAATGCGGGAAAACGGGGATGATCAGCACCCGTGCGCACCACGGAGCAGCCCGGAATCACTTGCCCCAAGAGGCGAACCGTGGCTAAGTTTAAGCCCTTACTCAGCACATCGTTGGAGGTGATGCCCCCCTTGCTGATCAGGTAGCGCAAATCGGCGGGCAACTGCTGGACGATCGCCATCAGCACTTCCGAGACTCGCTGCCCAAAGGCTAACCGTGTCGCTGCATCCGCGAAGGTGAGTTCCTCACGACTGGTAAAGATGACGGGGGTTTTCTCACTGGCGATCGCCTGATCCACTGCCGCCAAGACTTCGTTGATAATGTCAGGTTCAGCCGCCCCACTGTCGCGCAATCGAGCCACGGGCACTTCAATGGGAAACACATCGGGTTCCTCCAGCAAAGCGGTCAGTTGTTCAGTAGTTTTGCGCACGTGGGAACCCACCAAAATCGCACCATAGCGGCCAGGGCGGCAATAGGTGGCCATTGCCTCTGGGGGGGTGGGCTGGGGCGGCAGCTGCGCTAAGGCCGTGAGCAAACTGGCAGCACTGCGGAACAAAAAGCGTTTTCCTTGACTGGCAAGCTCAAGCACTGCTGCTGCAAATTGGTCTAAATCCTCTTGGCTCTCGGCATCCACCACCCCACAGACATTGCCTTGTAACTGACTCAAGCGGCTGCGCAGGGTCTCTGGATTGCGCACATCGGCAAGGACAAAACGCTCTACGGCTGCGGCGGGGATGCGCCCTTGGGTCTTTTCGGCCACATAGTCGGGTAAGTAGCTGTGGTGATAGCCAAAGACGGAATCGCGGGCAAACTCCGTTTCATGAACGGGCACCGGCTGACCTGCAACAAGCAGATAGTGCTGGCTATCACGGGTAATGCGCCCCCCCTCTAAAAAGGCAGGCACCAGAAAATGGGCATCAAAGGGTCCCAGTTCAGCGGCAATCACATCGGTTTCAAGGGGGTAGTGGCCGCGGAGGGTGGAGTCGGAACGGCTGACAACCATGTAATCGGTGGTGCCGGTTTGGGCGATCGCCGCCTTCAAATGACAGCAAACGGTGCGCGTGACCTCCGCTGCGATTTCTGGAGGCAAAGCACGGGTATTGGTGAGGATAAAGAAAATGGGCACCCTATCGGTGAGGCCACGACAGAGGGTATCCACATCCCAGCGGGTCAACAGCAGGCAACTGTGCACTGTTTGCGAACCGGTGGGGTCATCATCTAGAACAATAATTTTTGGGCGCGTCACCGAGGGCATCTCCGACACTCTTTCGTTTGCAGTTTATCATTGGGGCGATCGCGACAGTTCTTTTCTAAAACATGGGGTACCTAGGGTGATAAGAATTCTTGAGAACTCTTGAAAAATCCGATCTGGTTGCTCCCTATGAATGCTTGTTGTCAATGGATTATTGGGTGCCTGTTTAGGGGATGCCCTTGGTGTACCCATGGCAGCGTCTTTTGAATGATTAGTTTTAGCACGCAGAAAGCTGAGGCTTAGACGCTGAAATACTTGGCGGTGGGATGGTAGCAGATGATCGCCGTGGTGGATTGCTCAGGGTAGAGTTGTTCACTCTCGTCCATATACATCCCCATGCGATCGCTCTCGAGGAGTCGCAGTTGCGTATATTGATCCTGCATATTGGGGCAGGCAGGATAGCCAAAGCTATAGCGGGAGCCTTGGTAGCGCTGGGCAAGAATATCGCGAATCGACTCTGGATCGGGAGTGCAGCCCAATTCACGGCGAATGCGGGCATGACACCACTCTGCGAGGGCTTCCGCCGTTTGCACCGCCATGCCGTGGAAGTAGAGGTAGTCACTGTATTGATTGGCCGCAAATAGCTCCTGCGCCACTTGGGTAGCAATTTCACCAACGGTCACCGCTTGCATGGGAAAGACATCAATGATGCCCGATGCCGCAGGGGCAAAAAAGTCGGCAATACAGAGGCGGCGGCCACTCTTTTGGCGGGGGAAGGTAAACTGGGCGATCGCCCGCTCAGGGACGCAGGCACTTTTGTCACCAACCCGCTGCGGATCGTAGAGATAGACCGTGTTACCCTCACTTTGGCAGGGGAAGTAGCCATAAATCAGTTCAGGATGGAGTAGGTTTTCCGCAAGGATGCGCTGTTTCCACTCCTCAAGGATGGGATAAACCTTCTCGGCAAGGAAGGCATCATAGGTGGCACGGTCTTGATCCTTGGGTTTGCGAAACTGCCACTGACCCGCAATCAGGGCTTGGAGATCCAGATAGGCAAAGACCTCAGAAAGGGGAATCTGATCCGCCTTGAGGTGACGAATGCCCCAGAAGGGGGGTGTGGGGCGGGGAATCTCCACCGCAACAGCTTCAGAACGGCGTGTATCTACTACTTCTGGCGTTTCGGGTTCAGTCACCAAGGGGGGTTCGGGGGCGATCGCCGGTGTGGCCTCTGCCTCTGGGGGAGAGACCGTTGTGCCATCCAAAAATCCTTGGCGATCGTCCCACTGCCCTGCGGCCTTTGCCCGCATCAGCCGATCCATAAAGTGCAAATCGGCAAAAGCATCCTTGCCATAGATCACTTGACCGTGGTAGGTGGCGCGGCAATCCTCGTAGACAAATTTGGGTGTGAGGGCCGCCCCCCCCAGAATCACGGGAACGGTAATGCTCCGCTCATTAAAGACCTCCAGATTCTCCTTCATAAAGGCGGTGGATTTCACCAAGAGGCCGCTCATGGCAATGCAGTCTGCCTGATGCTCCTCATAGGCTTGGATGATATTTTCAACGGGTTGCTTAATCCCCAAGTTAATCACCCGATAGCCATTGTTGGTGAGGATAATATCCACCAAGTTTTTGCCAATATCATGGACATCCCCCTTCACCGTGGCAATAACGACAGTGCCCTTGGCGGTGTCCCCCGTGGCAGATTTCTCCATAAAGGGTTCGAGGTAGGCGACGGCGGCCTTCATCGTTTCTGCGGACTGCAAAACAAAGGGCAGTTGCATCTGCCCAGCGCCAAAGCGTTCACCCACCACCTTCATGCCATCGAGCAAGAAGGTATTGATAATTTCAAGGGGAGCATAGGTTTCAAGGGCTTTGGCGAGGGTGTCCTCCAGCCCCAGGCGATCGCCATCAATAATGTGGCGCTTTAGCCGCTCCTCAATGGGCAGGTTCTCCACCTGCGAGCGATCCGGTTGGGTGGTTTTGCCCTCAAAGAGGCGGGTCAGTTCCGCAAGGGGGTCATAGACACACACGTCCCCCTCAAATCGCCGCCGATCATAGATCAGATCACGGCACACTTCTTGGTGCTCTGGCTCAATTTTCGCCAAGGGCAGAATCTTGGCAGCACTGACAATGGCAGCATCCATGCCCGCCTGCATCGCCTCATGGAGAAACATCGAGTTCAGGACTTGGCGAGCCGCTGGGTTTAAACCAAAGGAGATATTCGAGACCCCCAGCAAAATATGACAGCCGGGGAGTTCAGCGCGGATACGGCGAATGGCGGCAATGGTTTCCCGACCGTTGACCCGATCCTCCTCAATGCCTGTGGAAATCGGCAGTGCCAAAGGGTCAAAGAAAATCTCGTAGGGGGGAATGCCATAGTCAAGGGCGGCTTTATAAGCCCGTTCAGCAATGGCAAACTTTTTCTCAGCCGTTCGTGCCATCCCCTCTTCATCAATCGTGCCGACCACAACGCCAGCGCCATAGGTTTTCGCCAGTTCCAAAACTTTGTAAAAGCGGGGTTCACCATCCTCGAAGTTGGTGGAGTTGAGCAGGCATTTGCCCCCCGCCACCTTTAGCCCCGCTTCCATTTTTTGCCACTCCGTAGAGTCAAGCATCAGGGGCAGGGTGACATTGGTAACCAACCGCGACACCAACTCGTGCATATCCCGCACGCCATCGCGCCCCACATAGTCCACGTTGACATCAAGGATGTGGGCACCTTCACGCACTTGGGCACGGGCAAGGGCAACGAGGCCATCCCAGTCTTCGGCATTGAGGAGATCGCGGCATTTTTTCGAGCCACTGGCATTGAGCCGCTCACCAATGATCAGGAAGGAATTCTCTTGGTCGTAGGGCTGCGGGCTGTAGATCGAGGCAGCCGCGGGAATCCGTTGGGGCGATCGCGCCTTGGGGGTCAGGGTGGCAGCAATTTCGGCAAGGGCAGCAATGTGATCCGGTCGAGTGCCGCAACAGCCGCCAATCACTTGCACCCCAAAGTCCTCGACAAAGCGGGTGAGGGCTAGCCGCAGTTCCATCGGTGTTAATTTGTAGTAGGCACAACCACCAATGTTCTCAGGCAAGCCGGCGTTGGGAATGCAGGAAATCACAAAGGGGGAGTGCTGCGAGAGGTAGCGGATATGCTCCGTCATCAGGTCAGGCCCTGTGGCGCAGTTGAGTCCCAAAATATCAATGGGATAGGGTTCCAGAATCGTCAGGGCAGCACCAATTTCCGAGCCAACCAGCATCGTGCCCTGCTGCTCCATCGTCACGGAGACCATGAGAGGGCGGCGTTCTCCCCGCTCTCGAAAGACGGCCATTACCCCATTGAGTGCCGCCTTGATTTGCAGCACGTCTTGGCAGGTTTCAATAATAAATAGGTCAACCCCGCCATCAAAGAGACCCGCCGCTTGTTCGCGAAAAGCTGTGTAGAGGGTGTCGTAGTCGATGTGGCCAAGGGTGGGGAGTTTGGTACCAGGCCCCATTGAGCCAGCGACAAAGCGGGGTTTTTCGGGGGTGCTAAATTCAGCGGCCACGGACTTGGCCAGTTCGGCGGCTTTCTTGCTAATTTCGTAGGCGCGATCGCCCAAATTGTATTCACTGAGAACAACGGAGGAGGCTCCAAAGGTATTTGTTTCAATGACATCGGCGCCTGCTGCCAAAAAGTCCCGATGCACCTTGGCCACCGCCTCTGGCTTGCTGATGACCAAGTATTCATTGCAGCCTTCGTACGCCTTGCCCCCAAAGTCCTCTGCCGTCAGGTTTTGCGCCTGAAGATTCGTGCCCATTGCGCCATCAAAGACAATGACGCGCCGCGGTTCTGCATGGAGATACTCAAGAAACGACATAGACATCCACCAAGGCCAGCCGATTTGCACCAGAGGGTTTTTCTGATTTTAATCTCTCCGGGAGCGGTACAGCCCTTTGCTCACGGATGGAACTGACAGCTCGGCCTTGACACTTCTTGCGACAAAAAAATTAGGGGTGCAGAAAAAATAGAATTCAACACCCCCCTTCAAAAAACTGAGTACTCAGCCTGTTTTTGATGACAGTATTTCTCTGTTCTTGTTGTTTCCATTTAATCTACTTCCCCGAAGGGAAGCAAGACCCAAGGTCAAGGACATGATATTTCTGATGCCTCTGACTTGTTTCCATTTAATCTACTTCCCCGAAGGGAAGCAAGTTGCATTGAGTGAACCAAACATGAAACCTATTTCAATTGTTTCCATTTAATCTACTTCCCCGAAGGGAAGCAAGCCCGCAAGACCTGCGGGGACATCTGCATGCTCAGGTGGTGTTTCCATTTAATCTACTTCCCCGAAGGGAAGCAAGTAAATTCTCCAAGCCGCAGCAGGACACAGTTTTGTGGGTGTTTCCATTTAATCTACTTCCCCGAAGGGAAGCAAGTCTCCCCGAAAACTTGCGCGAGAACTTGATGCGCGAGTTTCCATTTAATCTACTTCCCCGAAGGGAAGCAAGCGCAATTTACTTTACGTGCCATCGGATTTGCGGCAGTTTCCATTTAATCTACTTCCCCGAAGGGAAGCAAGTGATAGTAAAAATCACTAATGACGCTCTAGATCTAGTTTCCATTTAATCTACTTCCCCGAAGGGAAGCAAGCTGCTAGTTCACAAAGCGCAATAAACATATTTTCAAGCTCAGTTTCCATTTAATCTACTTCCCCGAAGGGAAGCAAGCTAAGAACAACGCCCTATTGGCGGATATTATTTCCGCTGTTTCCATTTAATCTACTTCCCCGAAGGGAAGCAAGATGAGAAAGAAAAACAAACGCAGGGTTGCAAAAACCCTGGTTTCCATTTAATCTACTTCCCCGAAGGGAAGCAAGAAAAAGAACAAAAAGAAACCTCCGATTTATTTAAGGAGGTGTTTCCATTTAATCTACTTCCCCGAAGGGAAGCAAGAGCATCTTCAATATAGCCTCTCCCTGAGCGGATTGCAACCCCCTGTTCCGAGGGATCCCCTGCGAGGGGTGTCAAATCATTTTCTACGAAGCCACTGAAAATACTCAAACCCTCTTCTAGAGGGACTCCGAGGGATTCTACGCAAGAATCAGAAATTGGGGCACTCGAATAGATCCGTCGGCAGAGAAAATTGACTAGCGTAACGCATCCCTCCCCGGAGAGTGTGCAGTCTGGGAGGCGGCTAATTCTTGAGCCAACAGTTGCTGGTAAATCTCTTCGAGGTGGGGTGTGATCAGGTTGCTTTCAAGGCCGTAGCCCAGACTAGTCCACGTATCCGACAGTAGGGCAAAAACTTCCTGTACACGTCCCTCCCGCAAGAGTTGGGGAATATCGGCATTCCAAGCAGCCGGATCTGTCAGCCAGCGATAGACCACCTGATCTTGATACTCTGGGGCAAAGCTATAGCCCTGCCAAAACCAGCTCGGCGGTTGGGGATGATAGCGGGCGGCTTTTTCTTCCCAAGTGGTGGTGAGAAATTGATAGCGGCCTGCGGCGGTGGTACATAGGTGCTGATTGGGACCGCGGCGAATGGGAATACAGCGATCGGGATGCTGGCTGAGGTCTTGGACGTGTTCGCCACCATAGAGCAGGGTGTAGGGATTGGCGTCGTTGGCCTCACTGGCAGAAATGGTGCGCATCAGTGCCCGTACATAGGGATCACCCCCCTGCATGACTAAGGGGGCAATTTGACCCGGCTGCCAGCGGTACCAGTACCACCAGAGGGCACTTGAACGCGACCCAAAAAAGAAATAGCCCATGCCCACTAGAAGAGCGATCGCCAGCAACCAACGGGAAAACCGCACCAACTGATCCTCACACTGCCGCAATTGAGCGGAATAACTCTGGATAGGCGGCTGGGGTTTGATCAGGACGGCTGACCACCTCAAAAATTTTGTTGTAGGCACTTGGCTCGCCCAAGGCTGCCACACAGATTTCCGCCACCCGCGATCGCGCGATACTCCCCTCAAAGAGGGTATCTGCTGGGGCAATGATCGGAAAGCCACCGTCATCGGTTTCCTTCAGACCCCCCGGCCGCACAATCGTGTAAGTTAGACCGCTTTCTTGGAGATAACGTTCTGCCTGCTGCTTCCAATACAAAATCAGCCAAAAAAGATTCAGGGGATGGAAAAATTGCGAGACACACAGCGACGAGACGAGAATAAACTGCTGCACATGGGCAGCTTTGGCGGCATCCACCAGATTCTTGGTGCCCAGATAATCCACACTTAGGGGTTCCAAGGGGTTGAGGCTGGGGCTGGCTCCCGTGGCACAGATGACTGCTTCACACTCTTTGAGCGCCGGGGGCAGCGTCTGCGGTTGGGTCACATCAGCGGTGCGAATCTCTACCGTTGGCCAGCGCCCTTGGGCTTTGGCGGGATTGCGCACAACAGCGATCGCCTGATGCTCAGACGCTTGTAGGGCACTCACAATGCGATGACCCGTGCGACCTGTGGCACCAACCACGGCAACTTTCACAAGCTGTTCCTCCGATGGCAACGCCTTTGATCATAGGGGAATATCCCAGTCTTCTTCATCCTCTGGGGGAGCGTCCTTGGGGGGTGGCGGCGTCAGAATGCGGTATTCGGCATCCACAACCTCTTCTGGGGGTGGCGGGGCTTTGGCGGTGGTTTTGCGGGAAGGGCGATATTGGTACGAGTAGGTCGTGCGGGGGCGATCTTGAATCTCTGGTTCGCGGGGGGCTGGCTCAGGCTCGCTAAACCAATCCTCCACATCGCTGGTATCGATCTCTGGTTCATCCTCCGGCGGACGCATCGAGGCATCCAGTTCTGGTTCAGGGGGTTGCGATCGCGGGGTTGGCCGCGCTACTGGCGCTTCTGCGGTTAGCCAGAGTAAACACTGCCCCGCCACGATTCCTGAGAGGGCTGCCACCACAAGCCAAGCGGCAAGGGGGAGCGCCGGAGTTTGCTGTCCCAAAAAGCGCAGCGAGACCAGCGGCTGCCAATTTTGGACGACCAGTGTACTGAGCAGGGCGATCGCCCCCAGATAAATCCAAGCGCGCATTAGGAAAGGGGTCCTTGCCAACGTTGCAGCGGCACACAATCTAACCCTAACTGATCAAGGGCACGGGCGATGACAAAATCCACTAGATCCTCAATGGTCTGCGGCCGGTGATACCATGCAGGGATGGCGGGTACAATTCGCGCCCCGGCCATTGCCAATTGGGTGAGGTTTTGCAGATGAATGAGACTAAAAGGCGTTTCGCGGGGCACCAGCACCAACGGACGGTGTTCCTTGAGGTGGACATCGGCCACCCGCTCTAGGAGATCCGAACTCAGTCCTGCCGCCAACTTAGCGACCGTACTCATACTACAGGGCAGAATCACCATGCCCAAGGTGCGAAAGGAACCGCTGGCGATCGCCGCTGCCACATCCGTGGGTCGGTGACAGGTGAGGGATCCCGTCCAGACTTGGGCTTGTTGGCGCCAAAACAGTTCCTGCTTCTCGGGCTGAATCGGCAGGGTGAGGCCATATTCTGCTTGCCACACCTGGTGCACGGCCTTTGATGCCACTAATTGAATAGGATAGTCCGCCTGTAATAGAAATTTAATGGCACGCACTGCGTAAATGAGACCCGATGCACCCGTTACACCCAAAACAATTGGCAAAGAAGAGGAGGTCACAACCGCGATCACCAAACAAAACCGTTATAAGGTTAACAAAGTTAGGGCAACCGTCCCCTTTTGATGCACTGCAATCCCGCCCAACGCGACTTGGTAAATGCCCATGACAGCGCCTGACCCTGCATTTTCTTCCCCCAGTGAGTGGGCAGCCGTCTCTCCCGAAGTGCTCAGGGAGCTATTTGATGCGGCCTTGTTGGAGGGACTCGTGAGTAGTGAAACCCCAGATATAGAAGCACTGTTTCAGGATTTGACTCCCCTCGATCTCAAACCAGCAGCGGGTGCGATCGCCCCCGAACAGTGGCAACAACTGCAAGCCCAACACCAGCAAATTACCCAGCACCTTGAGGAAACCCTGACCTACCTTGCCAAGGTGAAAGCATTGGCCTACCAGCTTCAGGCCGTAGCCAGTGAGTTTGTGCCCACTCCCAAATACCGCCGCCGCCAACCGCCCCCTCCCCATCCCTTGGAATATCTCACGGCTGAACTCCTGCGGGCGATCGCCCACACCCAAGCCAGTTTAGAACCGGTCTATGAACCCCTCCATCAACTGGGGGAAACCCTCAATGGTACCTCGACGCCACAGATTAGTGAATTTCCCCTAGAGCCTTAGTTAGGGGGCATGCGTGGCGTCTCCAATTGCGGTTCACTGGGGACGGGAGGGGTAGGTATCGGCTCAGGACTGGGTTTCGGGGTGGCAGTTGGCTCAGGGGTGGGTGTTGGTGTGATTGTCGGTGGAGGCGGAGGTGTTGGTGTTGGTTCAGGCTTCGGCGTGGGGGCTTTAACTGCCAGTTGCAGCAGTTCCGGCACAGTGACAAAGCGATAACCTTTTTGCCGCAGGCGACGAATCAGCGTGGGGAGAGCTTTGCGGGTAGTGGCGCGATCGCCGCCGCCATCGTGAAGCAAAATAATACTACCCGGTTTCACTTCCTTGAGGGTGCGCTCAACAATGTCCGCTGCTGTGGTGTTGGGGCGGGTGTCGTGGGTATCCACCGACCACAGGATGATGGCGTAGTTTTTCGACTTGGCATAATCCACTAGCCCCGTGGTCAGATTGCCCCCCGGTGGCCGAAACAGGCGCGTTTGCGCTTGGCTTTGCTTGGCAATGAGCGCAGAGGTGTTTTCAATTTCTTGCTTGGCGACTTCAGGACCAACGGGCTGATAGGGATGACTCCAACTATGGTTGCCAACGGCATGACCGGCTTTGACAATGTCAGCAATGATATCGGGGTACATGAGGGCGTGCTTACCAATCACAAAAAATGTGGCTTTGACCTCCTCCTCCTTGAGAATTCGCAGCACTTGGCGGGTTGAGGTTCCCCAAGGGCCATCATCAAAGGTCAGCGCCACCACTTTTTCGGGCTTCAAGGGTTTGACTTGAGAGACCAACTGCCCCCAAAACTTGCTAGGACTGAGAAAGCGTGGCACATCCGCTGCTAGCGTTGCCGATGCTGCAAACAAGGCCAAGACCACCGACAGGTACCACTGCCGTCCCATGGATACTCCTTGAGCGATGGTGACTTAGGGGGCGATCGGCGTTGGCTCCTTTAGCAGTGGAAATCCCAAGGCTTCCCGTTGTTGCACATAGGTTTGGGCGACCCGCCGTGCCAAGCCCCGAATGCGACCAATGTAGCGAGTGCGCTCTGCCACCGAAATCACACCACGGGCATCCAGCAGGTTAAAGGTGTGGGAACACTTGAGCACATAATCCAAGCTGGGTAGTACCAACTGCTTTTCTAGAAGCTGCTCCGCCTCCTGCTGGTAGAGACTAAAAAGGGTGAACAATCGTTCCGGATCTGAGGCCTCGAAGTTGTAGGTGGACTGTTCAATTTCCCCTTGCAAATGGACATCGCCATAGGTGAGCGTGGGGTTCCAGCGGATACTGGCGATCGCATCCACCTCCTGGAGGTACATGGTCAACCGTTCCAAGCCATAGGTAATCTCAATGGACACCGGCCGACAATCTAAGCCACCACACTGCTGGAAATAGGTAAACTGCGTCACCTCCATACCATCGAGCCAGACCTCCCAGCCCACACCCCACGCGCCAACGGCCGCATCCTCCCAGTTGTCTTCAACAAAGCGAATGTCATGCTCTTGGGGGCGAATGCCAAGGGCGCGTAGCGACTCCAAATAGATCTCTTGGATATTCTCAGGGGACGGCTTAATCAGCACTTGGTACTGGTAGTAGTACTGATAGCGGTTGGGATTCTCGCCATAGCGGCCATCTCCGGGTCGGCGACAGGGTTCGACATAGGCCACTGCCCAAGGCTCAGGGCCGAGGGCACGCAAAAAGGTATGGGGGCTTTTGGTACCGGCGCCCTTTTCCACGTCATAGGGCTGGGCAATCAGGCATCCCTGAGCCGCCCAAAACTGGTGCAGTGTGGCAATAACGTCCTGAAAGTACATGGGCTTAGATGTGGATGCCGCACTCGGTTTTGCCCATGCCACGCCAGCGACCTGCCCGTTCGTCTTCCCCTTCGGCTACAGGGGTAGTGAGGGGTTCATCGCCAATGCTGGCATAGCCGCGATCGTGGAGGGGATTGTAAATTACTCCGTGCTCCATCACGTAGGCCCATGTTTGTTTGCGTGTCCAAGCAGCGAGGGGATTAATTTTCAGACGACCCTGCTTGTCCAGTTCCACGTAGGGCATATTGGCGCGGGTAACCGCCTGATCCCGACGCCGTCCCGTAATCCAAGCCACCGTATTGAGTTCTGCTAAGCCCCGTTGCAGTGGTTCAATTTTAGTGAGATGGTGAAACTGCTCAACATTGGTTTCCCAAAGCTTGTCGCCATAGCGAGCAGCAAAGGCCTCACGACTGTCCACATCGGGGGTTTTGTAGGTGCGCAAATCCAGACCATATTTTTCCTTGGCCTGCTGCACAAATTCAAGGGTTTCTGGAAAGTGATGCAGCGTATCCAAAAAGAGAACAGGCACCGGCGGATTGGGGCGTAGATCACGGTAGAGCAAATCCGTAATCATCATGTCATCGACATTAAAGGCACTGGTCTGCACCAGCCCTTGGGGAATTTCAGCCACTGCCCACGCTAGAATTTCACGGGGATGTGCCCCCTCAAAGCGTTGGTTCAGGGCATCGAGGTCAAAGCTTACGGATGCAGCCATAGGAGGTTTTAGCACGGTTTTAGAAAGCATTCTTTAGCTTACCAAAGAATTGGGTCTAAAGCCCCGCCCTGCGACTCGCGATCGCCCCCCTGCCAACAATTTCTCCAACTTTGACACTAGCGAGGCATTGGGTACCCTTCAATCCAAGTCATGCCAGCATTTTTGGAAGTCGCATTATAAGACCACGTTTGCGGGCTGGAGGTCAACACTGCATACCGCCCCGGCGCTACCACAATTTCGGGTTGCACGACCCAATAGTAGCGATTTTCCAGCCGTGCAGGCCATGTGCCCACCACTTGCCGCGTTTCCACATTTCAGAGCATCACTTGTCCAGCAGGGGCACCCCGACCACCGTTCCAGTGATTGGAATAGCCATATAACTCTATTATGACTTTTGGCCTTGGCACTGCCTCTGTGCGAGTTCGCTCTGCCAACAACCGTGCTGCTGTCGGCATTTTTGCTTCGGGTAACACAGTGAGTTGCATCAGCGCTAGGCTCAATGGCAATGTCTCAAGTGACCCCAATTCATTCAGATAGACCCGATGCAGGTGATGACTATTCACCAACACCTCATAGGGTTCAAAGGACACCTGTTCCACTTGACGATGGGGATAGAAGCAAAAATTTTTTCAGGTTGCCAGTGTAACCGTTTGCCAAGACACGCCCGCCTTCATCGCACTCAACACGCCAATGGCCTCGGCATAGGACTGGCAAGGGATTGTCTCTATCCCCAAATCGACAGCTGTAACATTGAGGGTTGTGGTATTGTTAGTCACCGTTAGGATGGGGACGCCCTGTTGAGCCAAGGCCAGAATTCCCCGTCCACCAAGGGCAGTGGCGGGTACAATCACCGCATTCACCTCCTGTCGCCACAGCGCCTGCGGGGCAGTCGGGCTATAGCGGGGAGCACGACTCAACCCCACCAACACGGACGGCAAAAAGGTATAACCAATTTCTTCGGCAAGGGCACGGGGGTGCACAGTCTCCTCTAGGGGCAATGGTTGCAGGGCGGGGGCATGGGCTGCCGGAAGCTGAAAGTGCTGGACAACCAAATGACTAATCACCGCTTCTGCCCCGGCGAGGGGATCGACACCTTGGCCACTGCGATAGTGGTGCAATGCGTCTGTGCCCGGATCATCCGGAAAGCGGGTCACAATTGCGATCGCCTCTGCCTGAGCCACTTGAATCAGCTTTTCTGCCGCCCGCAATAAACTAGCGGGGTTCGCCAGAGTCCCCCAGGTTGCCCCCGAGGCAGCGGTTTGCAACTGCACGCCCAAAGGTTCATCTGTAATCACAGGTTCAGTCATCATTAGACCCAAGGTGGCAGAACAGGCCGCCGCTGCTTGACGATGGCGCAGTTGGAGATCCGCTTCAATCGCTGCATCCAGTAACAGGCCAATGCGATTTGGACGCGGTGGCAGCAATCCCCAACGGCCAACCGCAAATTCATCAAGGGCATAGCCTTCCACATACCAAACATTGGGCAGCGGCCAATAGAGCATCGCCCCATTGAGAACGTTAGGATGGGTAATCAGGCGATCGCACACCTGCGCCAAAGCACGAACAACTGGAATCGCATCACCCGCATAGCCACCAATGGCAGCCCCAATGCCCGTTGGAATGATCAGAACGGCCGTCAGCACGTCAGCGACTAGCCTGAGTAGGGAGGGGAGCCGGCTGCACGGCCACGGTCACCGTTTGACCCCTACGGCGCACTTCCAGTTCCATGGTGCGACCAATGCCTGTGCTTTCCACCATTTGCTGCACTTGATCCGCTTTGGTGATGTTTTGGCCATTGATACGACGGATCACATCGCCGGGTTGCAGACCCGCGCGGGCGGCTGGCGAGTTAGGCAGGACTTGAAAAATCAAAACTCCCGAACTTTCTTGGACGCGGACGGGACTATTGGGATTAGCGTTGAGACGTTGCTGCACCTCAGGGGTGAGATTGGCCATGCGAATACCCAAGAAGGGGTGATCGACACGACCGTTGGCAATCAGTTGGTTGGCAATTCGTTGAGCCGTGTTGATGGGAATGGCAAATCCCAAGCCCTGGGCACCACCAATAATCGCGGTATTCATGCCAATGACTTCTCCCCGTTGATTCAACAGGGGGCCACCAGAGTTGCCAGGGTTAATGGCCGCATCGGTTTGAATGAAGCCCACCCGCTTATCGGGCACGCCAATATCACCGCTGGAACGTCCCGTCGCACTAATGATGCCCGCAGTCACCGTATTATCGAGACCCAAGGGATTGCCGATGGCGATCGCCCACTCACCGGGACGTAAATGATCAGAATTGCCAAGGCGCACCACCGGTAAATTGTTGGCATTCACCTTGACTACGGCCACATCCGTCAGACGGTCTTGACCCAAAACCTGCCCCTCAAACGTGCGGCCATCCTTGAGGGTTACTCGCACCCGGTTAGCACCATCCACTACATGGGCATTGGTGAGGATCAAGCCATCACTGCTAATGATAAAGCCAGACCCAAGACCCCGCTCCTCGCGGCTGCGGGGGGGCATCATTGGCCCAAAAAATTCCTGAAAGAAAGGGTCATTAAAGATGGCGGGCACACGGGTCTGCACCGTACGGGAAGCATCAATCCGCACCACCGCCGGGCCGACTTGCTCAACAGCACGGGCAATAAAGTTAATGTCATTTCCCGCTGGTAGCGGTGCCGGTAACTGCGCCAAGCTGGGGGTCACCAAGGGCGATGACGCTGGCATTAGGTGGGTGGCAAACATTGCAGCGGCTGCCCCCAATGCCATTAACGACAGATAAGTGACCGATTTACCAAGACGCACTGTCATAGGTGATTGCCCTTTTGCTGACACTGGTTCTTGAAAGTAGACGGCAATTGAGGGAAGCAAGTTCCGACTTCTAGTCTACCACTTCAGGAGGTTGAATTTCTCCATGTCAACAGTGTCACGGTTGCGATAGATGGCCAAAATAATGGCTAAACCCACGGCTGCTTCGGCGGCTGCTACCGTAATCACAAACACGGCAAAGACTTGCCCTTTGATTTGCTGGCCATCCAGATAGTTGGCAAACCCAATCAAGTTGAGGTTGACAGCATTCAAAAGCAACTCAATGGACATGAGCACACGCACAGCATTGCGACTGGTGACAAGGCCATAGATGCCAATACAAAACAGCAGTGCTGCCAAGATCAAAACATAGGTTAACTGCATCGTCTTCCCCTATTTTTCAGACAAGGCTACAGGTTCACGGGGACGTTCCGGCAACTCCAAGGGGGGTACCACCTCTTCCCCTAAGATGGGTTCAGGTTCCAAGACCAGTTCGCGCCGTGCAAGCACCACTGCCCCAATCAAGGCCATTAACAGCAAGACCGAGGCCAACTCAAAGGGCAGAAGAAAGGCACTAAAAAAGTGCTGGCCAATGGTTGTGATACTGTCAGTCGTGGGCGGCAGGGAACTGAGCTGCCAAGGAGTTTGCAAAATCATTTTTGTCAGCAGGGCAAAGACGCCAAGGGAGACTACTGCGGCACCCCCCTGACGCAGCCAACGCCCCGGCACTGGGGTATAGGCCTCACGCTTATTGACGAGCATGATGGCAAAGAGGATGAGAACGTTCACCGCGCCGACATAGATGAGAATTTGTGCCGCTGAGACAAAGTCAGCATTCATGAGGATATACAGCCCAGAGATGCTCAGGAACACGCCCCCCAGCAAGAAGGCGGAATAGACAACATTGTTCAGGAGCACAACGCCAAGGGCAGCAACAATCACTGCAGCGGCAAGGGCAAAGAAGGTAATCGTTTGGGTCAGGGTGGCTAAGTCCACAGCAACAACTCCTAGTTCTCAGATGATTCAGCAGTGTTGGCGATCGCTTCTGGACGCTCTCCCGCCCGTTGGGCACCCGCAGGCAAATCATGGCCAGACATTACCCCCGCCGGCAGGTAGGCAAACTCGCGGATCGGGGTCACCATCGGATCTTGGGTCACTTTATAGGGAATGCGTCCCATTGCCACACTGTCGTAGTTCAGCTCATGGCGATCGTAGGTGGCCAGTTCGTACTCCTCTGTTACTGAAAGGCAATTGGTGGGGCAGTATTCCACACAGTTGGCACAGAAGATGCACACACCAAAGTCAATGCTGTAGTGCTTCAGTTCTTTCTTCTTGATCTCTTTGTTGAAGACCCAATCCACCACCGGCAGGTTAATCGGGCAGACGCGCACGCACACTTCACAGGCAATGCACTTGTCAAACTCAAAGTGAATCCGTCCCCGAAACCGTTCCGACGGAATGAGTTTTTCGTAGGGATATTGCACCGTCACCGGCCGCCGCCGCATGTGATCAAAGGTCACGGAGAGGCCTTGACCAATGTACTTAGCGGACTGCACTGCCTCTTTGGCATAGTTGGTAATCTGATGGAGGAATTTCATGGTGTCACCTCATGGAAATGGGGAGTTTCTTAACCGCCAAAGGCTACGGGAAAGGCGAGCTTCAAGCCAGCGGTCAGCAGCAAGTTCACTAGACCCACGGGTAATAGGAATTTCCAACCAAGGTCTAGGAGTTGGTCAATGCGCACACGGGGCACAGTCCAGCGCAGCAGAATCGCCAAAAAGACAAAGAAGTAGGCCTTAATCAGGGTCATCGTGATGCCCAGCACCGCAAAGGCAATCTGCAAAAAGGGATTGCTCTCACTCACCCCAAGAAGATTAGCAATGGTTTCTAGGGGAATGGGAAAGCTCCAACCCCCAAAGTAAAGAACACTGACCAAGAGTGCCGAAAGCACAAGATTAACGTAGGCACCGAGGTAAAAGAGGGCAAACTTCATGCCAGCGTACTCTGTTTGGTAACCAGCCACGAGTTCTTCCTCGGCTTCCGGCAAATCAAAGGGGAGGCGCTCACACTCTGCCAGAGCTGCAATCCAAAAGATCAAAAAGCCGATGGGCTGCCGCCAGACATTCCAAGTGAGGATGCCATACTCCGACTGCTGCTCGACAATTTCCACCGTACCCAAGCCATTGGACATCATGGCCACTGCCAACACCGCCAAGGCAAGGGGAATTTCATAGCTAATGGATTGTGCCGCTGCCCGCAGTCCCCCCAGTAGGGAGTATTTGTTGTTGGAGGCATAGCCCGACATCAGCAGGCCAATGGGCGCAATACTGGAGAGGGCAATCCAGAGAAAGACCCCCATCGCCAAGTTGGAGATCAGTAGGTTTTGGCCAAAGGGGACAATAATATAGGACAAAAAGACAGGAATCACGACCACCGCCGGCCCAAGGGTAAACAGCCAGCGATCGGTATTCGCGGGGAGAACATCTTCCTTAAAAATCAGTTTTAGGCCGTCGGCTAAGGGTGCCAAAATCCCCAATGGACCAATGTATTCCGGGCCAATACGCTGTTGCACAGCGGCAGAAATTTTCCGTTCTAGCCAAACGGCCACCAGTACGCCCACGGTGGCCACAATGAGCATCATTAACATTGGCAGGGGTAACCATAGCAACTTGGCCAGATCATGGGAGAGGCCAAGGGATTCCAATGCACGAATAAACTGCCCCTGTAAGTCAATACCAGATTCCATAGCGATTCGATCGCGCCCCACCTACAGACACGCTCTACAGTATAAGGGTTTTATTTCCGTTACGAAGATAGATCTGGGGCAAATTTTTATCACCACAAGTATTACAGATGTTTATAGTTTACACCTCGTGTCTTTGGGTCTCAGATGCCAGTAGGATCAAGGGAGAGAGCCAATTTTGCAGGAGAACAGGGTGGCGATCGCAATCCAAAATGCGGTGATTTGTACCCCAGAGGGAGAACTGCGACAACAACAGGTACGCCTTGAGGGCGATCGCATCACCGAAGTCGCAGAAACTGTCACCATCCACCCAGAGGATACGGTTATTGATGCTACCGGTCTCACTCTCTTGCCCGGTGTGATCGACCCCCAAGTCCATTTTCGTGAACCGGGCTTAGAGCACAAAGAGGATCTATTTACTGCCAGTTGTGCCTGTGCCAAGGGGGGGGTCACCAGTTTTTTAGAAATGCCCAATACTCGGCCACTGACCATTGATCAGGCCACCCTCGACGATAAACTCACCCGTGCTGCCGCCAAATGTGTTGTTAATTATGGCTTTTTCATTGGCGCCACTAAGGATAACCTTGCCGTTCTCAACACCGTTCACCCCATCTGTGGCATCAAGATTTTCATGGGGTCAATGCACGGCCCCCTTTTGGTGGATGAGGAGCCAATTTTAGACCGTATCTTTAGTGAGGGCAAACGCCTCATTGCTGTCCATGCCGAAGATCAAGGGCGAATCCGTGCCCGTTGCGAACAATTTGCTGGCATTAGCGATGTGGCCGTACACTCGCAAATTCAAGACGAGATTGCTGCCCTCAACGCCACCCAGTTAGCAGTGAAGCTCTCCCGTAAATACGAACGCCGCCTGCACATTCTCCATCTGTCTACAGGAATTGAAGTGGACTTTCTGCGCGAGCACAAGCTTCCTTGGATAACGGTGGAAGTTACCCCCCAGCACCTATTGCTGACCACAGAGGCCTATGCCAACATTGGCTCCCTTGCCCAAATGAACCCGCCCCTACGCACCGCAGGAGATAATGAAAAACTCTGGCAGGGACTATTGGATGGGGTGATTGACTTTATTGCCACCGATCATGCTCCCCACACCCTAGAGGAAAAGGCGCAGCCCTATCCCCAAAGCCCTTCGGGTATGCCGGGGGTGGAAACCTCTTTGCCCCTGATGTTGACTCAAGCAATGGCCGGTCGCTGTACGGTGCCCCAAGTGGTGCGTTGGATGTCCACTGCCGTTGCTGCGGCCTACGACATTCCCAATAAAGGCAAAATTGCCCCCGGTTACGATGCGGATCTGGTGCTCGTGGATTTGCAGACCTATCGCCCAGTGCGCCGCGGGGAACTGCTCACCAAGTGCGGCTGGAGTCCCTTTGAGGGCTGGTCATTGACGGGGTGGCCAGTTTACACCTTTGTCAATGGTGAGATTGTTTTTAGCCAAGGGCGGGTGAATACCGACGTGCGTGGCCGCCCCCTTCAATTTGGCAGCTAACGGGGAGCGATCGCGAACTGGAATGAGACATTACTGGGTTCCTATGAACTCGTGCTAATCTGAGGCAAAGGAATAGCGTAACTCTATTTAGGCAACACAATGCGTATTCTGGTTACTGGCGGTGCTGGGTTTATTGGTTCCCATCTAGTTGATCGGCTGATGGAAGCGGGTCATGAGGTCATTTGCTTAGATAACTACTTCACTGGTACAAAGCGCAACATTCTGCGCTGGATGGGTCACCCCAATTTTGAACTGATCCGCCATGATGTCACCGATCCGATTCGCCTTGAGGTGGATCAAATCTATCACTTGGCTTGCCCCGCCTCGCCAGTTCACTACCAGTACAACCCCGTCAAAACGATTAAAACCAATGTCATGGGTACCCTCCACATGCTGGGGTTGGCCAAACGTGTAAAGGCGCGGTTTCTCCTTGCTTCCACCTCAGAAGTCTATGGTGACCCGCTGGTGCATCCCCAATCTGAGTCCTACTGGGGGAATGTCAACCCCATTGGTATCCGCTCCTGTTACGACGAAGGCAAGCGGGTGGCAGAGACCCTCACCTTTGACTACCACCGCCAAAACAATGTGGATGTGCGGGTGGCACGGATTTTTAATACCTATGGCCCCAAAATGCAAGTCAACGATGGCCGCGTAGTCAGCAATTTTATTGTTCAAGCCTTGCAGGGCATTCCCCTCACCGTTTATGGCGACGGCTCCCAAACCCGCAGTTTTTGCTATGTCAGCGACTTGGTGGAAGGGTTAATTCGGCTGATGAATAGCGATCACATTGGCCCTGTGAATCTGGGCAACCCTGATGAATACACCGTGCTGGAGCTAGCCCAAAAAATCCAAGCCCTGATTAATCCGGGGGTGGAAATTCAGTTTAAGCCCCTGCCCAGTGATGACCCCCAGCGCCGTCGTCCTGACATTACCCTTGCTCGCACGGTGTTGGGCTGGCAACCGACCGTCCCCCTCCTCGAGGGATTACAGCGCACAATTCCTGACTTTGCCGAGCGACTAGGCGTGCCCTATACGCCTATGATGGTGGAAGTTTAGGGAGGCCACAGGGAATGCGGGTATGTGTGATTGGCACCGGTTATGTGGGCTTGGTGACGGGAGTGTGCTTGGCACATATCGGCCATGAGGTGATTTGCATTGACAACAACATTGATAAAGTTAAGCTGCTGCAACAGGGGGAATCCCCCATTTATGAACCCGGTCTGACGGAGTTACTCCGTGGGTGCATTGCCAGTGGCCACATTCGCTTCAGTAGTGATCTTGGCGCTGGGGTGGAGTTTGGTGACGTGCTCTTTATCGCCGTCGGTACACCCGCCTTACCCAATGGTGAAACCGATACCCGCTATGTGGAAGCGGTTGCCCGCGGTATTGGTGCCCATTTGCATTTGGGGTACAAAGTCATTGTCAACAAATCCACAGTGCCGATTGGCTCAGGAGACTGGGTGCGAATGATTATTCTCGATGGTGTGGTGGAGCGCGAACCGGATCTAGCGGATGCCATTAAAGGGGGGGCGACCCATCCGCCGTTGGATTTTGATGTGGTCAGCAACCCTGAATTTCTGCGGGAAGGTTCAGCGGTCTATGACACGTTTAATCCCGATCGCATTGTCTTGGGTAGTAGTAGCCGCAAAGCGATTCAAATCATGCAGGAACTCTATGCGCCGATCATTGAACGTAAGTATGCGGCTGATCCCACCTTGCCCCCCGTGCCGGTGTTGGTGACGGATCTCAGTTCGGCGGAAATGATTAAGTACGCTGCCAATGCTTTTTTGGCCACTAAAATCAGCTTTATCAACGAAATTGCCAATATTTGCGATCGCGTGGGGGCGGATGTGGTTCAAGTGGCCAAGGGGATTGGCCTAGATTCCCGCATTGGCGAGAAATTTCTGCAAGCGGGCTTGGGCTGGGGTGGTTCCTGTTTTCCCAAGGATGTTTCGGCGCTCATCCACACGGCGGAAGACTACGGCTACGATGCCCAGTTGCTCAAAGCAGCCGTTCAAGTCAACCAGCGGCAACGCTTTATTGTCATTGAAAAACTACAACAGGTGCTAAAAATCCTCAAAGGTAAAACCATTGGCCTTTTGGGGTTAACGTTTAAGCCCAACACCGATGATCTGCGGGATGCCCCTGCCCTGAATTTGATCGAGGAACTGTATCGCTTGGGTGCCAAGGTCAAGGCCTATGACCCCCTCGTGTCCCAGTCGGGTCTGCGATCGGGTCTCTCCCATGTGATTGTGGAAACGGATCTGCTGCACCTTGCCGATGGCTGTGATGCTTTGGTGCTGGTGACCGACTGGCCACAGTTCCAAGAGGTGGATTATGGGGAACTGGCCAAGGTGATGCACCAACCCGTGATCATTGATGGCCGCAACTTCTTGGATCGCAAGAGGCTAGAGTCACTCGGCTTCCGCTATGTGGGGATTGGCCATTAAGCATGGAACCGCCCAGCCTGATCTATGAGCAAGCCTACTGGCAACAGGGCTATTGTCGCGTGGTCGGTGTGGATGAGGTGGGTCGGGGTTGTTTGGCGGGGCCAGTGGTGGCAGCAGCCGTAATTTTACCAGTAGACTGTGTGCCTCTTCCAGAGGTGCGCGACTCCAAACAGTTGAGTGCCCGCCAGCGATCGCGCCTCTTTGGGCAGATTTATAACCAAGCGATCGCCATTGGCATTGGTAGTGCCAGTGTGGCGGAAATTGATCAGGTGAATATCCTGCAAGCCACCTATCGAGCCATGGCGCGTGCCCTAGCGCGGGTTGCCCCTTGGGATCATGCCCTGATTGACGGCAAATTAACAAAAACAGCGCCCTTTGAAAAGGTAACGGCCATTATCGGGGGCGATCGCCACAGCTATAGTATTGCCTGTGCCTCGATTATTGCCAAGGTACGGCGCGATCGCTTCATGGCACGCTTAGCTCGGCGTTATCCCCAGTATGGCTGGGAACGCAATGTGGGCTACGGCACCCCCCAACACCGTCAAGCCCTTGATCAGTACGGCCTGACCCCTTGGCATCGGCGATCGTTCTTGAAATCCTTGCTTCATACCGACTTACACTTGTGTAATGCCATCACAGGACATTGACGCTCATCCCGCTAACGCTAGGCGTATAGCAGGAGATTCCCCGTTCACAGAGTCTTGACTAGATGACCCGAAAGTCATCCCCGCCAGAACCTCTCCAGGGGCATTTTCAAGACGGTGCGCCCCACCGCCTATCAATCGATTCCGCAACACGAATGCAGCGGCAATATCCCTAGGCATTGAACAGCCACAGGGGCACTCATGCCAACGGATTGATAGCGTTTTGCGGACTGCTTCGCCACAGTTGGGACACTCTTGAGAGGTGCCCGCTGCTTTCTCCTTGACAACCACCTTGCCACGCTTGCAGGCCACCCAAGGCAACACCGAGTTCAGGAATGGCCCATGACCCGCATCCAGCATGTGCTTGCCCAGCGTCCCACGACTGAGGCCAATCAGATTCAAATCCTCCACCACAATCACATCAGCCCCGTCGCAAAGTTGGTGGGCAACCTTGAAGTGACAGTCCCTGCGGGTGCGGGCAATCTGTTCATGCAGCTTCGCCACCTTGCGTTGAATCTTCTTCCAGTTGGCTGACCCAATCTGTTTCCGCTTCAGTCTGCGTTGCAGCAATTGAAGCTTGCGTTGCATCTCTACGAAAAACCTAGGCCGTGCTAGTTGAAGTCCGTCCGAGGTGGAGAGAAAGTATTCCAAGCCAACATCGAGGCCAACCACCCGCTTCAAGACTTGCTGCAATGCTTGGGCGTTAACCGACGCTAAATCAGGGTTGGTCTGCTTTGCTTGGGTGAATCGTTGACACTGCACGTTGAAGCTGGGGTAGGGGGCATCCGCTGGGATGATGTACTCGCTAGGCACAGAGCAGGCATTGACTGGACATTTGCGCGAAGCAATCTAGTCTTTGCGCTCCCTCAGCGCATCATTTCAAACTTGGCGACACACGTCTAGATCGTAGTCGATCTGCTTAGCCTGCTGCTGGGTTAGTTTTAGCCTGTACTCGTACGTCAGGGTGAGCATGAGTGGACTATAGCTATTAGTCGCGCCCGATGTTCGGTGCTAGCTCAATATGTCCAGCAAGAAGCTGAGATTGAGTGACTGCTCCCTATGGTCGCCTATCACCTCACTACCACCTAACCGCTTTGCGGTATAGGCGGAGCACTGCGGCGAATTTTGGTAGGCTGAAGAAGAATGGCAAAGTATGACGTTTTGTTGAGGATTCCATGCGGGTTTCCCTTCGCTGGCTACGGGAATTAGTGGCTGTTGATCTCGATGTGATGACTTTGGCCGATCGCCTGACGATGGCGGGGTTTGAAGTCGAAGAAATTGAAGATCGGCGCACATGGGCGGAAGGGGTTGTGGTGGGTCATATTTTGGCCTGTGAACCCCATCCCAATGCCCAAAAATTACGGGTCTGCCAAGTGGATGTGGGTCAAGGGGAACCCCGCACGATTGTCTGTGGGGCACCCAATGCCGCCGCAGGCTTGTATGTACCTGTGGCACTACCGGGGGCATATCTGGCCAAAATTGATCTGAAAATTCGACCGGCAAAACTGCGGGGCGTGAAATCTGAGGGGATGATTTGCTCCCTTGCTGAGTTGGGGCTAACCAAAGCGTCTGAGGGCATTCACACATTCGCTGATGCAGTAACCGTCGGGGAAGATGTACGTCCTCTCCTCGGCTTGGATGATGTGATTTTGCACCTGACCTCAACTGCCAACCGTGCGGATGCCCTGAGTATGGTAGGCATTGCCCGTGAAGTGGCCGCACTTACTGGTGCTCCCCTGACGCTACCCGCCCCAAAGGCGATCGCCCCCAAAAAGTCCCGTGCTAAGGTACCTGTACAGCTGGCGATCGCCGACTCCCAAGCCTGCCCTGCCTACTGTGGCACACTGATCACCAATGTCCAGATTGCCCCTTCGCCCCATTGGCTCCAGCAACGCTTAGAGGCTGCCGGTTTGCGTGCCATCAATAATGTGGTGGATATCACCAACTACATCCTGCTGAAGTGGGGTCAGCCCCTCCATGCCTTTGATTGGGATCGGTTGCAAGGGGTTGCTACCCAAACCCCAGTGAGTGTCGGCGTGCGTTTTGCCAAGGCCGGGGAAACCCTGAAAACCCTCGATGGTGAGCAGCGGGTGCTGAGTGCCGACAATCTCCTGATTACCGCCGGGGATGTGCCCGTTGCCCTTGCCGGAGTAATGGGGGGCGAAGAGACTGAAGTTTACGAGGGTACGCAGAATGTCTTCCTTGAGGCGGCACTCTTTGCCAGTCCAGTGATTCGGCGATCGGCTCGCGCCCAAGGATTACGCACGGAAGCTTCGGCTCGCTATGAACGGGGGGTGAACCCCGCAGAACTAGAGGCGGCCACCGCTGAAGCGATCGCCCTATTGACTGAAGTGGCTCAAGGGACAGTGACCTACACTACACTAGCGGATCAGCGTCCGCCCCTTGAGCGCACCCTCACCCTGCGGCTGGAACAAGTGCACCGGCTGTTGGGGGCCGTGGTTGCTGACGAAGCGGAGAGCGAGGAAGTCGCCTATTTGGACGCAGAGACCGTTGAAGAGCTACTCAGCCGCCTTGGCTTTCACCTCAGCCGTCAAGAAACCTTTGAGGACGAGTTAGTGGTGTGGTCGGTGACGGTGCCCCCTTACCGCTTCCGGGATATTGAGCGAGAGGTGGATCTGATTGAGGAGATTGCGCGGCTCTACGGTTACGACCGCTTTGAGGAAACCTTGCCCGCTCAATCGGAATTGGGAGCACTACCGCTGGAACTCACCCTACTGCGGGAGCTACGGGCGGCCTTTCGCGGGGTGGGTCTGACGGAATTGATGCACTATTCTTGGGTAAAAGGTGGTCAGCCCAACCAAGTGACCGTCGTGAATCCGCTAGTGGCGGAGTTTTCCTCGCTGCGTACGGATCTAATTACGGGTCTCGTCCAAGCCTTCCGCTACAACCAAGAACAGGGGAATCCGCCCCTCAATGGTTTTGAAATTGGCCGTGTTTTTGGTCAAGATGAAGAGGGTCTCTGGGAAAGCGATCGCCTTGGGGGCATCATCGGTGGCGATCCGTGGCAGGGGAAATGGGTACGCCGCTCACAGCAAGCCCAACCCCTCACATGGTATGAAGCCAAGGGGATTCTCGAGAGTGTCTTTCAGCGGTTTGGTTTGCATGTGGAATATCAGAGCGATCGCCAAGACGAACGCTTGCATCCGGGGCGGACGGCGGCCCTTTGTTTGAATGGAGAACGGCTCGGTATTTTTGGCCAGTTACACCCGCAGTATGCGGCGACCCTCGACCTGCCGGCGGCGGTGTATGTCTTTGAACTGGATCTGGAGGTATTCCTGAGCCGCCTTGAGGAACGCTATCGCCAGATTATCTTTCAGCCCTTTTCAACTTATCCCGCCAGCGATCGCGACCTCGCCTTTTTTGCGCCGGCGGATCTCACTGTGGCAGAACTCAGCCGCACCATTTGGAAAGCTGCAGGCGGGCGCGACTCCCTCCTTGAGAGTGTCGAGGTTTTTGATGAGTACAGTGGCACTGGTGTTCCCGAAGGGCAGCGCAGTTTGGCCTTTCGCCTCACCTACCGCGCCAGCGATCGCACCCTCACCGAGGCCGAGGTGAATGAATTACATCAGCGCATTCGCGACAGCCTTGTGGAAAAATACGCCGTGACCCTCCGTAGCTAAGAAAAAACCATGAACACAGTATTGACGACCGATTGGCAGCACCTTGCCGATTTAGCCCTTGCCGATGAATGCCTCAGCCGCGATCAAGCGCGGGCGGTGTTACAAGCCGCGGATACTGAACTCCTGAATCAACTGGCGGCCGCCTATCGGGTGCGCTACCACTACTGGGGGAATCGGGTACGGCTGCACTATCTGCTCAATGCCCAAAGTGGTCTCTGTCCAGAGGATTGCCACTACTGCTCACAATCAAAAATCTCCACGGCTGAGATTGAAAAGTATCCCCTGCTCTCGCAGGAAAAAATTCTTGCTGCGGCCGATCGCGCTGCCCAACTCAAGGCCGGTACCTTTTGCATGGTCATTTCCGGGCGATCGCCCAATGAGAAGGTCTTTGAGCAGGTACTTGCTGCTATTCGGGCAGTTAAGGAGCGCTATCCCCTGAAAATCTGTGCCTGCTTGGGCTTACTCACCGCTGAGCAAACGGCACGGCTAGCGGCAGCAGGCGTTGATCGCGTCAATCACAACCTAAATACCTCGGAAAACTTCCACGGCGAAATTTGCACCACTCACACCTTTAGCGATCGCGACCAGACCTTGGCCAATATCCAAGCCGCTGGAATTACAACTTGCTCTGGCGGTATTTTGGGTATGGGGGAATCCGATGACGATGTCATTGATCTTGCCCTTTCCCTGCGGCAGCGTCAGGTGACCAGTGTACCAGTGAATTTTCTGATTCCCATTCCGGGGACACCCCTTGGGACACAGCACAACCTCAATCCGCGCCACTGTTTACGCATCTTGGTGCTGTTTCGCCTATTATTGCCGCGTCAGGAGATTCGCATTGCCGGTGGCCGTGAAGTACACCTGCGATCGCTGCAACCCCTTGGCCTCTATGCTGCCAACTCCATTTTTGTCGGCGATTATCTAACGACCCCCGGCCAAGCCCCCCACCAAGACTGGCAAATGATTGCCGATGCTGGCTTTGTTCTTGAAGACCCCGAAGGGCGGGCGATCGCCCCATAACATAATGGGCTACCCATCGCTAAACTAGGGATTGGCGGCGCTACTGTTGCGGAGTCTCCGATGGGCATTTTTGGTGGCCTTTTGCTAATTGCGGCGATTGCCCTCTTTTTTGTACAGCGCCACTATCGCCTGAAGCTGCGTAGTCTTAAGCTAGCCACGCCATCCACCACGGCGGATCTCCATCAGCTCCAACAGCAGGTGGCGCAGGAAATTGGCGGTGGCAACCTACGGGAATATGTGAAGGTCTCTGGTCAGATTGTTGTCGATCAGCCCCTGATCTCGGAGTTAAAGCAGGTGCCCTGCGTCCATTACCGCATGTGTGTCAGCCGCGAGTATGAAGAACAGGTGCGCGAAACCGATAGCGAAGGCCGCACCCGCTGGCGCACTGAACGCCGCTCCGACACGATTAGCAGCAATAGCCAAACCATTCCCTTCCGCGTGCGCGATCGCTACGGCGAGATTGAAGTGGATCCGCGGGGGGCTGATATGGAAACAGTCCAAGTCCTCGATGAATTTCGACCCGCCAATAACACTGCCCGCCTTGGCTTTGGCAGCTTCCAAGTAAACGTGGGCAGCCTCACCTTTGGCAGTGGCAATACCATTGGTTATCGCTATCAGGAATGGATCACGCCAGTGGATCGGCAGGTGTTGGTCGTGGGCACCGCCAGTGATCAAACGGGCACGCTACGCATTGAACGTCCCACCGTCAAGGGACAAAAGTTCTTTGTCTCCCTGAAATCAGAAGACAGCCTGAGTCAAGACACCAGTAATGCCGTACTCTATTCAACCATTGGCGCTGCCGCCTGTGGTGGGTTGGGGATTTTGTTAATCTTGGTGGGGCTGCTGTAGGAGTTCACTGAGGGCTAGCCAGTCTTCCAAGCTAAGGGCTTCGGCGCGGCTATTGACATCTCGCCCCAACTGAAGCAGCGCTTGGCGCACTTGATCGGGTTCGACAAGGGACTTGAGGGCATTGGCCAGCATCTTACGGCGAGTGGCAAACCCCTGTTTCAGCAACGTTTCTAACCATTGGGGCGATCGCACCCTTGGCAGTGTCGCGTGGGGTCGCAGACAGATCACCACAGAATCCACCTTAGGCGGCGGCTGAAAGGCGCGGGGGGGCACTGCACAGACCGGCTCACAGGTGGCCAGAAATTGCACCCGTACGGAGAGGGCACCGTAGGCCTTGCTACCGGGGGTGGCCATCAGGCGATCGCCAATTTCTTTTTGCACCAGTAGAATCAACCGCTCAAAGGCCGGGCGACGCGGTCGGGCAATACTGCCAAGCAGATGCCCCAGTAACGGCCCTGTGATGTTGTAGGGGATATTGGCCACCACTTTGTGGCAGTTCAAGGGGGCTAAATCAACCTTGAGAATATCCCCCTCAATCAACTGAAATCGATCCCCGCTGAACCGCTGCCGCAACTTACTGCACAGATTCCGATCCAGTTCAACGGCCACCACCTCAGCACCACTGGCTAGAAGAGGGCGAGTGAGGGCACCCCGACCGGGACCAATTTCTAGGATGCGATCGCCCGCGTGCAGTTCAGCCGCTGCAATGATCTGAGCTAAAACCGATTCACTACGCAGCCAATGCTGGCCAAACCGTTTGCGGGCACGAATCACCTAGCGCGGCCCCAAGCCCACCGTGGGCGCATAGACTGCCTGATCCCCTAGTTCCGCTTCAATGCGTAACAGGCGATTGTACTTGGCAACCCGTTCACTGCGGCAGAGGGAACCGGTTTTAATTTGACCCGCACGGGTAGCTACAGCCAAATCCGCAATCGTGGTATCTTCGGTTTCGCCAGAGCGGTGGCTAATCACCGAGCGGTAGCCCTTGCGAGTCGCCAGATCAATGGTTTGCAGCGTTTCTGTCAAGGAACCAATCTGATTGAGTTTAATCAAGATGGCATTGGCCACGCCATTGTCAATCCCCCGTTGTAAGCGTTTGGGATTGGTGACAAACAAGTCATCCCCCACGAGTTGAATACGACTGCCAAGGGTTTCGGTCAAGAGTGCCCAGTGATCCCAGTCCTCCTCCTGCAAGCCGTCCTCAATCGAGACAATGGGATAGTTGCTCACCAATTCTTCATAGTAGCGAATTAACTCAGAGCCAGTGCGGCTGGCATTATCAAAAACATATTTGCCGTCTTCATAAAATTCATTGGCGGCGACATCGAGGGCAAGGGCAACGTCAGTGCCGGGGGTGTAACCTGCGGTTTCAATCGCCTGAAGTAAAATATCCAAGGCCGCTTGGTTGGAGTCGAGGTTAGGCGCAAAGCCCCCTTCATCCCCCACCCCGGTCAGTAACCCCTTATCAGCTAGCACTTTACTCAGAGCGGCAAAAACCTCTGCCCCCCAGCGCAGTCCCTCCCGAAAACTAGGGGCACCAATGGGCATGATCATGAATTCCTGAAAGTCAATGTTGTTGGCGGCATGGGCACCCCCGTTGATCACATTCATCATCGGCACGGGGAGGACATTGGCCAGAGGCCCCCCCAAATAGCGGTAGAGGGGTTGACCGAGATATTCTGCGGCTGCTTTGGCCGTGGCAAGGGAAACCGCAAGAATGGCATTGGCGCCAAGGTTGGATTTGTTCTCACTGCCATCCAGTTCCAAGAGGCACTGGTCAATCACTGTCTGATCAAGGGCGTTGAGATCCACAAGGGCACTGAGAATCGTGGTTTCAATGTTTTCCACCGCTGTGAGGACACCTTTGCCACCATAGCGCTTGGGATCGCCGTCCCGCAGTTCATGGGCTTCAAAACTCCCCGTTGAGGCACCACTAGGAACCTGCGCCAGTCCAACAATGCCACAATCCAGTTCAACTTCTGCTTCTACCGTGGGGCGCCCCCGCGAGTCGAGAATTTCGCGGGCACGAATCGTTGCGATCGCCGTATCCATCATCTGCTTGTTCCTCAATATGCAGCTAGATTGTACGATAGATGCCCGATAAAACTGAAATGGCTTAAGGATGACCTAAGCTATAAAGTGTCCTGTATTGCATTGCCTTTCTTGTCTGAGACTGGTTTAATTTGACTCAATTTTGGTGTCTATCATCCACAATTGGGGGAAAACGATTACTAAGACTTTTAGCCAGCTTCACTTGCCCGACCATTCGTAGGAATCCATTATGACCACTATTGCCCGAAGTCGTTCCCCGCAGTCTGAAGTACCCACCCACCCTATCACCACAGAGACCGTTCACTATCAAGTTGTGCATTGGATTAGGGGTCGCTTTCGGATTCGCATTCCGCGCTTGGGCTTTGATGCTGAATATGGGGCACGGCTGCTCTACATTGTGGGCAGTTTACCCGCGGTGACAACGGCACGCATTAACCCCCCTGCCCGCTCCCTGGTGGTGGAATATAATCCCAAGCTCTTTGGGGAAGCCCTAGCAACGATTCAAGGGCAAATTTTTGAGTCGATTCAAGTGGCGGCCAATCCAGATCTTCCCGCCCTAAGTACTGAGAAGGCCACCCCTGCGGCGGAAGCTCACGAAATTAACTATTGGGAACGCTTGGGCTTACCGGCTCTGGGCTTGGGGTTGAGTGTGGCCTCCCTGATGGGGGTACCGATTCCCGGCTATGTGATTGCCAGTGTGGTGATTGCCGGGGCAATGCCGGTGTTTCGGCGAGCATGGGAAGCGATTCAAGAGGAGAAACAGTTAACGATTGACTTCCTCGATGGCTTGGCAATTTCCCTCCACACCATGCAAGGGCACTATTTTGCCCCCTCCTTTATGCTGGGTCTGATTGAGGGGGGGGAAGTGATCCGCGACCTCACGGCACGGGGATCGGAGCGCGCCAACCTTGATTTGCTGGATTGCCTCGGCAAAACCGCCTTTGTGGAACGGGACGGGGTTGAGGTTGAAGTTGAAGTGAAAGACCTTGTCGAGGGCGATCGCGTGGTTGTCTATCCAGGGGATCAAATTCCCGTTGACGGCATCATCCTGCGGGGTACAGGTCTCATTGATCAGTGCAAACTCACGGGTGAATCGGTGCCGGTAACGCGCAGCGAGGGAATGGAGGTTTTTGCGTCAACGCTGCTGGTCGAGGGGCAACTGGTGATCTTAGCGGAGCGAGTAGGCAACAATACCCGTGCAGGTGTGATTGTGAACTTAATGCAGTCGGCACCGGTGCATGACACGCGCATTGAAAACTATGCTGCCATGGTGGCCAACCAAGCCGTCATTCCAACCTTGGCCATTGGCACAGGTGTTGGCTTACTCTCAGGGGATCTCAATCGGGCGATCGCCCTGCTGACCCTTGACCTCGGTACAGGGATTCGCGTCTCGGTGCCTACCACGATTTTGTCGGCGCTCACCTATGCAGCCCAACATGGCGTTCTCATTCGCAGTGGCCGGGCGATTGAAAAACTGGCGCAAATTGACACGATTGTCTTTGATAAAACGGGCACCCTGACCCAAGGTCATGCTGGCGTGACGGATATTAAAGTCATGGATCCGCGCTTCAGTGCCGATGACATTCTCAGTATGGCCGCTAGTGCCGAGCAGGGACTCACCCACCCTGTGGCTGAAGCCATTGTCCGCCATGCTCGCGAAACCCATCAGCCCCTCTTTGACTGTGAAGACTGGGAATACCGCGTTGGCCTCGGTGTGGCCACAAAAGTGCGGGGTGTGGATCTGCGGGTGGGCAGCCGCCGCATGATGGAGCAGGAAAACATTTGCCTGATTGATCTCAATGAACGTTTCCCCGATCTCGATTCTGGGCGGGCGTCAATTGTCTATGTGGCCGGGGATGGGCGTTTGATTGGGGTGATTCTCTACAGTGACCCAATCCGCAATGAAAGTCCTGAAGTCATCCGTGAACTCAAGGGGGCAGGCATTACTCCCCATATGCTGACGGGTGACATTGGCCGCGTTGCCCGTGCGGTGGCCAAAGACTTAGGCATTGCCCCTGAGCATATCTACGCCGAAGCCTTCCCGGAAAAGAAAGTGGAGGTGGTGCGTGCCCTCCATGACAGCGGTAAAGTCGTGGCTTTCTGTGGCGATGGTATCAATGACTCTGCCGCTCTTGCCTATGCCGATGTCTCTATTTCCTTTGCCGGGGCAACCGATATTGCCCGTGAAACCGCCGATGTGGTGCTCATGGAGGATGACTTGCGGGGATTGACCCTTGCGATTCGGATTGCCAAGCAGGCGATGGAAATTGTCTGGCAAAATACAGCGATCGTGGCCATTCCTAATATTGGTGCGCTGCTGTCGGGGGTCTTCTTTGCCCTTGACCCGATTTTGGCGGTGGTTATTAACAACGGCACAGCCATCTTAGCGGAGTTGAATGGATTGCGCCCCTTGGCGGGTCCCGGTGGCTCGTTGCCCTTACCGCCCGTCAAAGACACACAGGAATTTCTTGCCGAATGGGAAGCCACCCATCCCGATCATCCGGTGCAGCATATTCCACCCAAAATGACTGGCTCTCAGGCTGAGCCTTCGCGGTTGGCTGGATAAGCAAGGGCGGCCAATTCACGGCGGCTGAGGGGGCGAACGGCTCTGGGGCGAAGATTGCCGAGGTGAACTGGGCCGATCGCGATCCGTTGCAAGGCAACAACAGGATAACCCAGCTGATCGGCCACACGGCGAATCTGGCGGTTGCGACCTTCGTGCAGGATGATTTCCAAGAGGGAGCGATCGCCCTCGGTGCGCAGGAGCTTAACGGCTGCGGGTAGTGTCATCACCCCGTCCAAGGGAACGCCCTCTCGCCAGTGTTGCAAGACCCCTTCCGTAGGCTGTCCCTGCACCCAAACGCGGTAGGTTTTGGGGATGTGATGGCGGGGATGACTGAGATAGTAGGTAAACGCCCCATCATTGGTGAGCAGCAGGGCACCGCTAGAGTCGGCATCTAAGCGACCCACAGGATGAAGACCGGCCACCTGCTGATACCTAGGCGGCAAAAGATCCAAAACGGTGGTGCGCCCTTGGGGATCGTGACAGGTACAGAGAACCCCCTTGGGCTTATGGAGCAGCAGGTAGAGCCGTTGGGGTGGGCGGGGTGGGTTCAGGGGTTGTCCTTTGTATTCAATGCGATCGCGCGTGGGATCCACTTTGTCCCCCAATTTTGCCCGCTGACCATTCACGAAGACCTGACCACTGCGGATGAGTATTTCTGCATGGCGTCGCGAGGCCACTCCCCAATGGGCAAGGACTTTTTGTAATCGCTCAGTTGTCATAGGGGGTATAGTTGCTTTCTAGGATGTGGTGGCACTTTTGAGGGAAATCTCTATAGACCAATCGTTGCCACAGAGTTGCCAATCCCCGAGCAGAATTGGTAGAAAAGAACTGTCCAATCCTTGCCTAATTATCTGCCGTGAGGAGTTCTATGAAATTTCTTTACAAACTCGCCGCCTTAGGGTTAATTTTAGTGGGCTTTTCGACAACGCTGGTTGCCTGTGGTGGTGGCGGCGGTGGTACCGATAACCAAACGCCAACCGAGTCCCCCAGTCCGCAAACACCAGGGCAGTAGTTCCTTTTAGCTTTTAGCGATATTGTCTATTCTTAATGATACTGAAGCTAGGGGTAGCCGTCAGGGTTGCCCCCTTCTAATGGGAAATTGGCATTCTCCAGCAGGCGATCCAGTTATCCAAGGGAGCTTTCTAACTGATACTGCTGCCAAAGGGATTGATATAACCCCCCTGCTGCCACCAGTTCATCATGGGTACCCTGTTGAACAATGCGCCCTTGATCCATGACCAGAATGCGATCGCAGGTTGCCGCTGCCGACAATTGATGGGAAATAAAGAGCACCGTGCGTGTGCGCCGTTGTTCCCGCAGCACTTGCAAAATTTGGCTAGCCGTTTGGTTATCAACACTGGCCAAGGCATCATCGAGGACTAAAATCGGCGCATCCACCAGTAGGGCACGGGCTAAGGCGGTTCGTTGACGCTGTCCCCCAGAGAGGGTAATGCCCCGCTCGCCCACAAGGGTGTCGTACTGCTTAGGAAAGTTGAGGATCTCATTGTGAATTTGGGCTTGGCTGGCGGCGGCAATCACCTTTAGCTCCGTGGCATCGGGTTCGCCGTAGCGAATGTTGTTTTTGATTGTAGTGCTAAAGAGAAAGCTTTCTTGGGGCACGTAGGCGATCGCCCCCCGCAGATCAGCAAGGCGCAGCTGCGTAATGTCGATGCCATCCAGAAAAATCTGATTCGGGGCAATCTCCAAGAGTCGAGGCAGGGCACTGGCCAGTGTGGATTTGCCGCAGCCAATGGGGCCAACGATCGCCACCATTTCCCCTGCTTGAATTTCAAAACTAAGTTGATTGAGGGCAGGGGTGCGGCGATTGGGATATGTAAAAGTTAGATTCTGACAACGCAGGTGTCCCTGAACGCGATCGCGGGGTAAAGCAATGGCATCTGGGGCATCGGTAATGCGGGGTTCCACGCTCAAGATGGCTTCAATCCGGTCAATGCTCACTTCCCCCCGTTGGTAGGTGGTAATCGTAAAGCCCAAGAGTGCCGTCGGGAAAATCAGCCGCTCAATGTACAGCAGTAGGGCAATAAAATCCCCCACCTGAATTGTGTTGGCTGCAATCATGCGGCTGCCAAACCACAGCAAAATCAGCAAACTAAAGCTGACCATCCCCCCCAAGAGGGGAAAGAGAATGTTGCGAGTTTTAGCCAAGACCAAGTTATTGCGGAGTAAGTCTTGATTTAACTGGTCAAATTGGCGTTGTTCATTGGCTTCTTGGCTATAGATTTTAATCAGGGCAATGCCACTCATGTCCTCTTGAATGAGATCGCTGAGTTCCGCGAGGCTTTGTTGCACATCGAGCTGCTCTGCCCGCAGGCGATCGCTAAAGGTTTGGACAATAAAAAGAACCGCTGGATAAACGGCGATCGCCCCCAAGCTCAACCCCGGATGAATTGCCAGCATCACGGGCAGGGTCATACCGTAGGCAAACACGGTGTTCGCCGCACTCAAAAGGGCAAAACCCACCAGACGGCGAATATTATCCACATCACTGGTGGCACGGCTAATGAGATCCCCGGGGGTATTCTCCGCAAAGTAACTGGGTTCTAAACGCAGCAGATGTTCAAAGAGCCGTTGCTTGAGGTCAAATTCCACCAATCGCCCAGCCCCAAAGATCCACAGGCGCGAGGCCATGCGAATCAGCCACATCAGGGAGGCTAGGCCAATCAGCAGCAGGGCATAGAACACCACCCGCTGCAAGTCAAACTTAGCCTGCAATTCATCAACCGCAGTACCAATCAGCAGCGGCAAATAGGTGCCCAAAAGGTTGACGATAAAAAGCGCAACAATCCCCCCCCAAATTTTTGTTTGGTGAGGACGCAAATAGGCCAAGAGGCGACGAAAACGGCCAGAGCGGCCAGCCTTAGGAAGAGTAACCATATCCTCAACCTAACAGATGTTGTCCCCCTAGGGGGGAGCGCTTTCGAGAAACTGGTTGAGGTCTTCCACGAGACGATTTAGCTCTGCCTCTGTCGTCAGGCGCATGCGATCATCTCGCACGGTCAATAGAACCTTGGCGGCATAGGGATTGGGCCAGATATTGGGATTACAAAACACTTCGAGGAAGACCTCGCCCACGTGCTGATATTCCATGGCCGCTTGGGGAGACAGGGGAGTACCGCTGGCTTTGGCATGGGCGATCGCCCGCATGCGTTCCATTAAAGTCTGAATCTCTTGCCGTAGGGCCTCTGCGGCTGTCCGAGAGAAGCGAAAACTCACCGAGCCTTCGACCAAGTTCACCCGCATCCGATAGTCATCCATAGGCTCTGGCTGCACACAACTGTTGTCATTTGCTGTCATTATAGGTGTCCGTTCACAAAGGACAGCCCTAGGGAGCCTCCTCCCCCTGCGGGGGATCTACGCCCTGACCCACCAGATATTCATAGCGCAGCAGTTCAAAACTCCGCTCACCGTAGCGATCGTGAATGTGTTCGCAGCAGCACTGAATGGCAAACTCGTCTAGCTCCTCAGGCGTAATCCCATACAAATCCTCAAAGACTTCTGGCGTGACGCGGCAAAAGCGGGGGCGATTCTCGTAGATGCGGCAGCGGCGGCTGAGGGGGTCAAAGTGAATACACCAGCCATCGGCACCAATGAGGGATTGGTAGAGGGCAAATTCCTCTGCATTGAGAATGGTGGGCACTTCTGAGCGATCGCGCAACTCAAGGTAACAACAGGCGCCACACCCCTGCATGCATTGCCATTTTCTCATCGGGATCATGTTGAAGATAAAGCGACCGTTTCTGTTGAGGTCAGTGCATCTGGGGGCACTTCCTCCAGCCAAATTTGATCGCCTCGCGGATCAACCCGACTCACCCGCACCAGTACCGATTCTCCCAACTTTGCCTGCCGTTGAAAGCGCATGGCCAGTTCTAGCCCCAAATCCTCCAGCAGTACTAGCCCCAGTCCCTCTTCCGGACGCAACCAACGCAGCACAATGCCCCGCCACACCTCTTCGCGATGCCGCCGCAAGTACTCTAGGCACCAATAACGATTGGTCTGCCGCTCCACCAAAGCGGACTCCTGAACCGAAGACATCAGTCCCAATAAAATTTCATTGAGTTGTTCTGGTGTCAGGGGCGGCCTTTCTCCCCGCAGGTGGGCTTTAATCTGACGGTGTGCCAGCAGATCCGTGTAGCGACGAATCGGGGAGGTCACTTGGCAGTAGGCATCAAGACCCAGACTGGCGTGGGGATTGGGTTGGGTACTCATTTCACTGCGGGGCATACAGCGACGAATGGCACAGTCCCGCACCATTCCAGCGGGCAGTTGCAACAATTCCTCCTCTGGGGGCAGTTCTGGCGGTGATTGACTGCGAAAGGGCAGAGGGATGCCCTCACGGGCGCCAAAATGGGCGGCTACTTCACCGGCAAGAATCATCATTTCTGCCACCAGTTGGCGGGCGGGGGAGTCATGGAGGGGCGAGATTTCCACCTCTTCACCAGCCACTTTAATGTTGGGTTCAGGGATATTAATGCGAATCGCTCCCCGTTGTTGTCGCCACTCACTACGCCGCTGTCCCCATTGGGCGATCGCCAGCAGATCCGCTTCCCCAGTCACCCCCTGCTCCAAAATCATGTCCACATCGTCATAGCTCAGGCGATAGGTGGGGCGAATCCAACTGGGGCAAATTTCGTACTCCAGCACTTCGCCGTTGTCGGCTAAAAGAATGCCAAAACTCAGCGCACAACAGGTTTGTCCCGCGACCAAGCTCATCGGTCCTGTGGCCAACTCCGTGGGAAACATGGGAATCATCCCCGTCGGTAGATAGACCGTTGTGGCGCGGCGGCGAGCCTCCTGATCCAAGACATCATCCACCATCACCCAGCGGGTGGGATCGGCAATGTGAATCCACAGCTTTTGGCGATCGCCCACGACTTCGAGGCTGAGGCCATCGTCAATTTCTTGGGTGCTTTCGTCGTCGATGGTATAGACCTTGAGATGGGTGAGATCGCGGCGCAGGGGAGCGTCAATATCTGTAGGGGGTGAGGTGAGGCGTTCATGGGCCACAGCAAGTACCTTGGCAGAGAATTCAACGTCAATTTGACTCCGGCGCAGGAACAGATTTTCGTGCTCTGACCAGAGGCCGAGATCCACCAACAGTTGGAAAGCGCCCAAGGGTTGGGTGGGACGCTGCAATTCACTGAGGAGGTCAATGGCTGCTTGGTGTTGGCCACTGGGTTCAATGGCTATAGCATAACGTTCTAACTGCTCAAGGCGTTTGCGATCGCTGGCAGACCACGCCACAGTTTCCCCCTTCAGGGCTTGGGTCAAATGTTCACGGAAGCTAACTTCCTCCGCCAAGCGTTGGGCTTCCCGCTCGCTTTGATGTTTGAGTTCTGCCACTTGGGCAGCCGGTCGAGGCTCGTAGGTTTCCCCCTTGAGCTTGAAGTAGAAACGATCCTCACTCAGGAGATAGTAGGCCGCATAGCAGGCCACCGCCGATCGCTCCGAAAAAAGCAGCTCCGCTAGATCCGCTGGCGTAATGGGGCGGTTTTCCTCGCGGATAATTTCCCAAGCCACTTCTAGACTGTCGGCATCCAAGAGCGGCTGCACCTGCTGCCAAAATGTGGGAATCTCTTGGGGACGAAACCGCTCCTCGGGCACCGTAAAGGTCAGTTGGCGCGGATGAATGGTGTGGGCTTGTAAATGCTGATCAATGGCAATCCAATGCTTTTTACCTTCGGGGCGATCGATCACCGCTAAGCGACGCTGGTTATTGACCCGAAATTCAATGAGGGTGCCTTTCTCCACGGCTGCCGTGCTGTACCATAACCTGACAATTATAAAGTTTATTGCCTCTGACTGAGCAGCAGGGGATAACCACAGTAGCGTTCTAACAGCACAATGGCGACAATATCATCAATGGGTCGGGGGGGCAGGCGCAACCCCTTGGGAATCAGCCGCTGCCAACCCTGGGGCGGAAAAAGTTGCCAATAGCGATCGCGGGCATCTAGGGTACTATTGCGCTCATCCACTGGAATAATTTCTACAGCCAAAGCCGCTTGCAATTGTTGCTGCCACTGGCGGGAGGTGGTTTGATTGCCCATAATCACCTGTTCAAATGGATAGGCTTGATGCCACTCTTGGACACGGGCGATCGCGCGATCGCTGGCCACCACTTCATAGCGCACCACTTCTTGACCAAGGGCAAGGGCTAACCCACACTTGTCCCGCCCTGGATCAAACCCCAATAAATACTTAGTGCGACCCATTTGCGTCATTTGCTAGAGTGGAAAGGTTATCGAATTGGGAGCGATCGCTCTGTGAGCCTACCCGCTGCGACCATCCGTCGTCTGTTGAATGTACCGCAAGTTGCCGCCATTTGGGTCGGTGGCGGCCGCAGGCTGGACAGCGAGAACGACGAGGTCTTTTGTGCGGCTTGGCTCGATCCCAAGGATCAGGGGGTACGCAGCATGGAGGTGGGTCAGTTTCCACCCACCCCAGAGCAACTGATGCGGCTGTTGGTGCAGGCGATCGAATATCCCCGCCATCCCCAAGCTCAGCCCTGCCGTCCCCACACCATCATCGTTGATGACCGCGAGTTGCAATTTTTTCTGCGCGGTGTGGTGGCTCCCCTCGATATTCAGGTGGAGTATCAAGCCCACATTCCCCTGCTGGCTGAATTTTTTGAATTCATTGCGGCGGAACTCACCAGTGATGATGAAGATATCGAGGTGCTCCCCCCTGAATATGTTTCTCTGTACAAACAGAAAATCAGGGAATTTGCTCAACTGGACATCTGGCGGCGCCTAGACAGTCTTACCCCCCTTAAACTCCACTGCGACGCTTGGGACTCTCCCACCCTCTTTGCGGTACTGGTGAACCCCCAAGGGGCAAACCGTGACTTTGGTCTAATGCTCTACCGCGGGGAGGAGGCACTACGCAACTTTTGGCAGCAGATTGATCAAGAATATCCCTACATTGACGAAGACGATGATGAGCGCTTAGAGGAAACGGTTCTGCGCAACGATTGTCTCTTCTTGAATTTTTCCGAGGTTGACGAAGGGGATTTAGGCAATGATCTCTCTTTTGTCCTCAAGGGGCATCTTTACACCATTGAACCGGGTGTCATCCATCCTTTGGAGGGAATGCGACCCTTTTACGCCCCTGAAGAAGCGGAAATGGTCTATGTGGCAATCGAGGCTCTGATCAAATTCTGGAAAAAGACCAAGAAACAGTTTGAGAAGGAGGAGTGCCCTGAACTAGACCTGAGGTTCAAGATTCCTTCACCCCGCCATTCTGCCCTTAGTTATCAGGTGCACGTGGCAACAGTGCCAGAGATGATGGCAGAAATCAATGGTGACCCTGAGGAGAGCGAATCACAGCACCAGATTCCCATTGATACGGAAGCAATTCCGGGGGAAGCCTATATCCTCTTTAAGTTGTTTCCGCCGAAAGAGCTACAGGAATTACAAGCAGCCGTCTCTTACCATCAACGGGGGGAGATTCCCGAGGCGTTTGAGGGCTATCCCGTGTTGACGATTCAAACCAAAAAAGCCGCAGCGGAGACGCTCGCCGCCAAAATTGCTGAGGAGGGCGGCATTCACCATCTAACGGTCTTTCCCCTCTCAGGTCCCGAGCAAATAGTCATGCTCCTTGCCCAAACCAATGCCAACCATCTTTGGCTTTTGGATACCTTTGACCCCGAAAGTGGTTCGCTGCTCCTCGATTGGATCAAGGAGGTCAATGACCTTGAGGGCGCCTGTGGCCTTGCTGTGGCCTATGGCATGACGGGCAAAACGCGGATGCAGCCAACCCTCAAGCAAATCGTGGGACTTTTTGAAACGTCTCTGGTTTTTAGTTTCGTGGACACCCAACGTCCACCGACCCCTCAGCCCATTGAGATTTCTAAACGCTAGAGAACGGTGAAGTCCCTACGGATTCTACTGCTTCAGGCACGGGGCGATCGCACTACGCAGCAGGAGGAATTGGCAGAATTTATCCGCTTGAGCGGTTTGGCCGCCGAGCAATTTACAGTGCTCAATGGCTTTGAGTGTGCTGACTTTACCCCCGACTGTATTCAAGGCTTTGATGCCCTTTTTATCGGTGGCTCCAGTGATGCCACAGTGCTCAAGCCAGAGATCTATCGCTTTGTACCGCCGGCAATGGACTTAATTTTGGCCTGTATTGAGCAGGAGATCCCCGTGTTGGCCTCCTGCTTTGGCTTTCAATTGGCAGTGCAGGCCTTGGGAGGGCAAGTGATTGTGGATCGCGAGGCCATGGAAATGGGCACCTACCCTTTGTATCTCACCCCAGCAGGGGTTGCGGATCCATTGTTTGCTGGCTTTCCCAATCCCTTTTTGGCCATTTCCGGACATCAGGAACGCGCCTTGACCCTGCCAGCGGGAGCGACCTTACTGGCCTACAGTGAGTTGTGTCCCTACCATGCCTTTCGCTTGGAGGGCAAGCCCTTTTATGGCTTTCAGTTTCATCCCGAGGTGGACGATCGCGACCTGATTGCCCGCATTAGCCGTTATTGCGATCGCTATCAATTGGGCACTGCCGAACTGGAAAAACTCAAGCAAACAGCCCGTCCTACCCCCTACGCCAATCAGTTGATCCGCCGCTTTGTTGAGGTGGTGCTGGGCTATATTCCCAGTTGTGCTTGAATCTCTGCTAGTTGCTCCTCTAGGGTGGTGGCTTGCAGCCAATGGATGCCGGGTTCTGCCCGAAACCACGTCCGCTGCCGTTTGGCAAATTGTTGGGTGTGCTGTACCGTGAGGGCAATCGCCGCCTCAAGGGTGAGTTCTCCCCGCAGATATTGGCGCATCTCGCGATAGCCCAGTGTATCTAATAGGGGCAGTTCATCACCGTACTGCGCTTGCAGTTGCCGAATTTCATCGAGCCATCCCATGGCCAGCATTTGCTGGGTGCGTTCTTCAATCCGTGCCCGCTGCTGTTGGCGATCGCCCCCTGGCAGGGCAAAGTACCAAATCGGGTAGGGAGGCGGTTCGCGCCGCTGCTGCTGGCTGAGGGGTACCCCCGTTACGTAATAGACTTCCAAAGCCCGCAGGGTACGCACGTGATCGTGGGCATGGATGCGTTGCGCCGCCACAGGATCCACCTGCTGAAGCCATTGATAGCATTCCTGCTGACCCAGCGCCATCAACTGTGCCCGTAGATGTGGTTGCGGTGGGACTTGGGGCATTGTTAGCCCTTGGGTAATACTGCGGATGTACAATCCTGTCCCCCCCACCAAGAGGGGTGTGATTCCTTGGGCGTGGTAGTGGGCAATGAGGGCTTGGGCTTTGGCTTGGTAAATCGCTAGGGTCAAAGTATCGCGGGGGTCACATATATCAATGAGGTGGTGAGGCACCTGCTGTTGCTGGGCGGGGGTGGGCTTGGCGGTGCCAATATCAAAGCCGCGATAGACTTGGCGGGAGTCGGCACTCAAAATCACGCTATTCAATTGCTGCGCGAGGGCGATCGCCAGTGCCGTTTTGCCGGTGGCCGTTGCCCCCCCAATAACAATTAGCCCTGCATCCCCCACTCAAATACAGCCTGAAAATTTCCTAGAATCGCCTATAACCCTTATGTGCTAAAATTTAGGTCAGATTTGACATTTAGGCAAGTGAAGACGCATTTGCCTCGATTCTATAGCAGTTAGGGAGTTGCCATGACCGCCGAGTATTCCTCTGCCCAGTTGCGGGTACTCAAAGGCCTTGAACCCGTGCGGACACGACCGGGGATGTACATCGGCAGCACTGGCCCCAAGGGACTCCACCACTTGGTTTATGAAGTCGTGGACAACTCCGTTGATGAAGCCTTAGCGGGATACTGTTCCACCATTCTAGTTCAGATCAATGCTGATGGCTCCGTCACGGTCACCGACAATGGGCGCGGGATTCCAACGGATATTCACCCCGATACCGGCGTCTCTGGGGTTGAGACGGTGATGACGGTGCTCCACGCCGGGGGCAAGTTTGGCGATGGTGGCTACAAAGTCTCAGGGGGGTTGCACGGTGTGGGTGTCTCTGTGGTCAACGCCCTCTCGGAATGGTTAGAAGTGACGGTGTGGCGCAATGGTTTTGTCCATCATCAGCGCTATGAACGGGGGGTTCCCATTACTCCCCTCGAAAAGACCCCCGATAGTGAGGAACGGCGGGGTACCTCAGTGACCTTCTTTCCTGATCGCCAGATTTTCACAGAAACGATTGAATTTGACGCCAAGGTGCTGATGACACGGCTGCGGGAACTGGCCTATCTCAATGCCGGCATTCGTATTGATTTCAAGGATTTGCGCGTTACGCCCCCCTTGAGTGAAACCTACTGCTATGAAGGCGGTATCCGTGAATATGTTCGCTACATGGTGCAGGAAAAGGAACCCCTTCACCCAGAGATCATCTACATTCAGGGGGAAAAAAACGATGTGCAGGTGGAAGCAGCCCTACAGTGGTGTGCCGATGCCTACAGTGAAAACCTGCTAGGCTTTGCCAATAATATCCGCACCATTGATGGCGGTACCCACATGGAGGGGCTAAAGGCAGTCCTGACGCGAACCCTCAATGCCCTTGGCCGCAAGCGCAATAAACTCAAGGAGGGGGACGCCAATTTGGCGGGGGAAAACATTCGTGAAGGCCTCACCGCCATTATTTCAGTAAAGGTGCCCAACCCTGAATTTGAAGGGCAGACAAAAACCAAACTCGGCAATACCGAAGTACGCGGCATTGTGGATGCCATTGTGGGCGAAGCCCTAACGGAATACCTTGACTTTCATCCGACCGTCACCGACACGATCTTGGAAAAAGCCATCCAAGCCTTTAATGCGGCTGAAGCGGCGCGGCGGGCACGGGAAATGGTACGGCGCAAGTCGGTGCTGGAGTCTTCAACGCTGCCGGGGAAATTGGCGGATTGCAGTTCACGGGATCCCGCTGTCTCGGAAATTTTCATTGTCGAAGGTGATTCTGCGGGTGGCTGCTTTGCTGGTGATACAAAGGTGGCTCTCGCCGATGGCCGTTGCCTCAGTTTTGTGGAGTTAATGGCAGAACAAGCGGCAGGCAAGGAGCATTTTGGCTACACAGTTCGCCACGATGGCACGATTGGTATTGAGCGACTGGTCAACGTCCGCAAAACTAAAACAAATGCTGAAGTCATTAAGCTCACCCTTGACAACGGCGAGGTGATTACCTGCACCCCCGATCACCGTTTCATGCTCCGCAATGGTGAGTATAAAGAGGCACAGGCGTTAACTCCCGATGATTCCCTAATGCCACTTTATCGAAAAGCATCTAGCAGCGCTGATTCGGGAATTACGATCGATGGCTACGAAAGGGTTTGGGATCCTCGATCAAATTCTTGGCTGTTTACCCACATGCTTGCAGATTGGTATAACCGCTGGCAAGAAAAATACGCCTTAGAAAGTGGTGAGCATTGTCATCATGTTGACTTCAACAAGCGAAACAATAATCCCACGAATCTGATTCGTCTGTCTGCTGATGCACATCTTGAACTTCATCGCCAGCACATTGATAAAACCTTAGATCATCCTGAAGTTAAGGAGAAGTGCCGTCAGAAGCGGAAAGAAGCACTATCAAAGACCTACTTTGACAAGACAATTAAAGCCCTAAAGAAAATTGAGTTAGAACAAGGTAATATTGATTTAGAGTCTTATCGCGAATATCGTTGCCAAATACGTGATAAGTCGCTCCTACACTTTGAAACTTTCTGTAATCGGTACTTTGATGGCGATTCAAATCGTGCCTTAGAAGCAATCAAAAACTATAACCATCGCATTGTCTCAATTGAGGTTATGGGTGAAAAGATTGATGTTTACGATTTAGAAGTGCCGGGAACCCATAACTTTGCGCTGGCCAGTGGCGTTTTTGTTCACAACAGTGCCAAACAAGGGCGCGATCGCCGCTTCCAAGCAATTTTGCCGCTGCGGGGCAAGATTCTCAACATTGAAAAAACGGATGATGCCAAAATCTACAAGAACAATGAGGTGCAGTCCTTAATTACTGCCCTTGGTCTGGGCGTGAAGGGAGAGGAGTTTGATCCTGCCAAGTTGCGCTATCACCGCATCATTATTATGAGTGTGGCCGGGGATGAACCCACCCTTGTTATGAATGCCTACGGCCATGTGGAATTGGTCAAAATTGGCGAGTTTATTGATCAGTGCATTGAGGGGCAACGGATTGCTGAGCACTATCAGGTGATGTCCTTTGATCCCAAGACGGGTCAGACTCGCTTTCAACCCCTGAAGGCAGTGATTCGCCATTCCCATGAAGAGCCAATGTATGCAATTCAAACCCGCTACCATCGCTCCATTAAGGTGACGGCCTCCCACAGTGTCTATGTTTATGAAGACGGTCAGATCAAGTTGAAAAAAGGAAATGAGATTCAAGTGGGCGATCGCCTCGTTGGCAGTCGTCGTTTACCGCGTCCCCCAATTGTTGAGCGCATTGATTTGCTGCACTTGTTTTACCAAGCGGGTCTCACGGAGGGGCTGTATCTCAAGGGGGAAGGTGTCAAAGCCCTGTGTGGCCAACAACTGCTAGCACGGGTTGAGTGCTCCTCGGAGGGGCAAGAACCGCGTGTTGCCTATGATCCCCAGCTGTGGGAACCCCTACGGCAAGCGCGTCAAGTCCAAGGGCTAAGTCAACAGGCCGTTGCTGCCCAAGTCGGGGTCAAACAGGCCATCACTATTTCCCAATGGGAACGGGGTCAAACCACGCCCACACTGAAGCACTTCCTCAATTATCTAGAGGCCATTCAGTGGCATCAGCCACTCCAATACCAAACGTTACCGTCGCGGCTTGAGAGGATGCAGCATCAAAGTGACGACAGCAAAAATGCCCCCTACCGCCAAATCAGCGGTTATCAGCCCCTCGATAGCTTTACCCTTGCGGAACTAGAGTGCCTCACTGGGGAGGTGCAACTCGTGCCCCATGCCCACCATGACAAAGCTTTTGGCCGATATTTAGAGGTCAATCGGGAGTTATTGTGGTTTTTAGGCTGGTATGTAGCCGAGGGAAGCCTGAGTCAACATCAAGTTAGCCTCAGCTTGGGGCGAAAAGACCAGCCCTTTATCCCTGAACTCTGCCGTATCATTGAAACCCTCTTTGGCGAGTCTCCTCACTGCGATGCTGACCCTGAAAGTCAAGGACAAAAACTCTACTTCCACAGTGTCTTGGCAGCCTGCTTACTCAAAGCCTTGGGGGTGGGGGGCAAAGCCCACGAGAAGTGCCTGCCCTCCTTGGTGTGGCGGGTGCCACTAGAGCTACAATTGGCCTTTTTGGAGGGGTATTTCCTCGGCGATGGGGCGATCGCCCGCAGCCACATCTCTATGACCACCACTTCTCCTACCCTCAAAGATGGCCTCCTCTACCTGTTTGGTCAGTTGGGCTGGGTAGCAAGCTGGACAACGCTAAAACCAGAAGCCGTTGCCAATTCACGGGTACCAACCCGCCATGAAGTGCATTGCCTCACCCTGAGCGGCAAGCCCCAACTGGAAGCGGCGCTGCCCATTTGGCAGCGTCATCCCCACAGTGAATCCCTGAAGGCCTATCTGGCTTTGCCCCACCACAAGCCACTGGCTTTTACCCCTATTAGTGAAGACTTAATGGCACTAGAGGTGACGCAAGTTGCGGAAATTCCACCCGTGGGTGAGTATGTCTATGACTTCTCAGTGGAGGGGGATGAAAACTTTATTTGTGGTGTCGGTGGGTTGTGTGCCCACAATACAGACGCTGATGTGGATGGTTCCCACATTCGCACCTTGTTGCTGACCTTTTTCTATCGCTATCAGCAGGAATTGATTAACCAAGGCTTTGTCTATATTGCCTGCCCACCCCTGTATAAGGTCGAACGCGGGCGACAGCACTTCTATTGCTATAGCGATCGCGAGCTGCAGCAGCAGATTGCCGCCTTCCCGGAAAATGCCAACTACACGATCCAGCGCTTTAAGGGTCTCGGGGAAATGATGCCGCAGCAGTTGTGGGAAACGACGATGAACCCAGAGACGCGCATTCTCAAACGGGTGGAAATTGAAGATGCTGCTGAGGCCGATCGCATTTTCACCATCCTCATGGGCGATCGCGTGGCACCTCGTCGCGAATTTATCGAGACCTATGGCCCACAGTTGGCCCTAGAAAACCTCGATATCTAAAGCCAGCCCCCAGAGTAGATGTGCTATAGTAGCTCTAGTTTGGCTGCGACGTTGGTGACTGCCAATATTGTTTTGTGATCTACAATTGCAAAACATTTGGGAATCAACACTGTGGGCGGCAGTAGACTGGCCATTGAGCCAGAAACTTCTAAGTCTACGGTTAGCATTCCCCCCTAGGCTTTACTAGGTCATAAACTGAGGTAAAACGGCGTCGCGGTTAGACTTTTCCTAACCATGAACCATCGCTACATTCTCCTGTATAAGCCCTATCGAGTGCTTTGTCAGTTTCAAGATCAAGAGGGGCGATCGACCCTCAAGGATTATGTTCCCATTCCCGATGTTTATCCCGCAGGGCGATTGGACTATGACAGCGAGGGGCTGGTTCTTCTCACCAACGATGGTTGGTTGCAGCACCGCTTGACGGATCCGCGCTATGGCCATCCGCGTACCTACTGGGTACAGGTAGAAGGTGAACCCAACCCCGCAGCTCTGACGCAGTTGGCCGAAGGCGTTGTCATCCAAGGCTGTCGCACGCGACCTGCGGTTGTCCAGGTACTGGCACAGGAACCCCCTTTACCCCCTAGGGAACCACCCATTCGTTATCGTCGTTCTATTCCTACCCACTGGCTAAGTCTAACGTTGCGGGAAGGTCGCAATCGCCAAGTCCGCCGCATGACGGCTGCGGTAGGGTTACCCACGCTGCGCTTGGTACGCGTGGCGATCGCCAATCTGCAATTGAGTGGCCTTGCCCCCGGAGAATGGCGCGAGGTTCTGCCCCAAGAACGGCAAGCCCTTTGGCAAGCCTGTGGTCGGCGACCGCCTCGACTTGCTTAGCACTTAGCATTCCTTAATAACCGAGGGCGTCTATATTAAGATGAGGTAACACTTGTTATTTTTGACTGCACTGCATTCACGAGGTCGTCCCATGGGACAGCCGTTTCTCAGCAAAGTTGGTCGTCCATGGCTGATCGGGGGGGCGATCGCCATCGGATTAGGCAGCTTGGCATTCAGTTTGAACTATTGGCAGCAACGTCAACGGGTCAATGAAGAACAGACAATTCAGGCAGCCCTTGCTAATCCCATGAGCGATCGCATTACCGCCTTGGGTCGATTGGAACCCGAAGGGGAAGTTGTGGCCGTCAGTGCTCCCTCAATGACCGAACGGCTAGGACAGTTGTTAGTGCGCGAGGGCGATCGCGTGGTCGCCGGTCAACCCCTTGCCTATTTAGATACCTATCCGGAGCGCAAAGCCGAACGCGATTTGGCGGTCAGTCAGTTGCAGGAAGCCCGCTTACGCTATGAGGCCGAAACCCGCCTCGCCCTTGCTCAAATTGCCGAAGCCGAGCGGCGGCGCGATCGCGCCAATGAACCGGCCATTGCCGCCATTCAAGCCCAGCAGGCCACGATTCAACGCATTCAAGCGGAATTAGAGACCGCCAACCGCGAGTACCAGCGTTTTGCCCAACTTTTTGCCAATGGGGCAGTGTCGCAACAGGATCTCGACGATCGCACAGTTCGCGTTCGGAGCTTACAGGAAGAATTACGCAACGCCCAAGCCAACCTTGTTCGCCTACAGGAGGAACGGCGTACGGAACTTGCCACCGCCACTGCTCAGATCGAAGCCGCCCAAGCCAATCTGGGACGGGTACAAACCCAAGTGCAGCTCCTCTCAGCAGAGCGCAATCTGCAACTGGCAGAAGCCCGCCTTGAGCGCACCATTATTCGCGCCCCCCGCAATGGTCGGGTGCTGCGGATTCACACCAGAGCCGGCGAAACCATCAACGAACGCGGGATTCTCGAACTGGGCAACACCGATCAAATGTATGCCGTTGCTGAAGTCTATGAAACCGATGTTCCTCGTGTGCGGGTGGGTCAGCCCGCGGAAATTCGCAGTCGTGCCTTGAAGGCCCCCATTACCGGCCGCGTGGCGCAAGTGGGTTTGGTGGTGGCCAAGAATGACGTGACTGATACGGATCCAGCCGCAAAAACCGATGCGCGGGTTGTGGAAGTGAAAATTCGCCTTGACAACAGTGAGCCGGTGGCGGGTTTAACAAATATGCAAGTGGAAATTGCCATTGATCCGCGCTGAGGTTCAAGGATGATTTTTGCAATTCCCTTAGCTTGGCTACAACTGATTCGAGAGCGCATTCGGCTCTTGGTGGCGATCGCGGGCATTGCCTTTGCAGTGGTGCTGATGCTGATGCAGTTTGGCTTTCGCGATGCCCTCTTTAAGGCGGCAGTGCGCTTCCACGAGAGCTTAAACACCGATATTGTCCTCATTAGTCCCCAATCCACGGCGCTGATTGCCATGCGCAGCTTCCCGCGGCGGCGACTCTACCAAGCAGCGGGCTTTGAAGGGGTCGAGTCGGTTTCTCCCCTCTACCTGAGTTTTGGTCTCTGGCGCAATCCCATTAACAAAAGTACTCGCCAACTGATGGTGATTGGCGTCGATCCGCTGGCGGTGTCCATTGCCGTATCCGATACCCCCCACTGGCAAGATGCGATTAAGCTAGCGGACCATGTTCTTTTTGATGCCCAATCCCGCGCTGAGTTTGGCCCGATTCCTGAGCTATACCGCCAGGGGGAAGAGGTCACGACCGAAGTCTCTGGCCGCAAAATCACCGTGGCAGGCTTGTTTCGCATGGGAGCCAACTTTGGTGCCGATGGTAATTTGCTCACGAGTGATTTGAACTTTTTGCGCCTTTTCCCCGAACGTCATCCGGGGCTAATCGATGTGGGTTTAGTACGGGTGCAGCCGGGGGTGAATACGAAAGCATTGGCACGGCGGATGAATGCTTCCCTCGGCAATGATGTACTGGTGATGACCCGTGAGGAGTTTGCTGAGTTTGAGCGCAGTTATTGGGAAAAGAGTACCTCCATTGGCTTTATTTTCTCCCTTGGTGCCCTGATGGGATTTATCGTTGGCTCGGTGATTGTCTATCAAATTCTCTACACCGATGTCACGGATCACTTGGCGGAGTATGCCACCCTCAAGGCCATGGGCTACCGCGATATCTTCTTCTATGGCGTGGTCATGCAGGAGTCTTTGATTCTCTCCTGTATCGGCTATGTTCCAGGCTTTATCGTGTCATTTTTACTCTACATCCTGATTGCCAGAGCCACGTCACTGCCAGTGTGGATGACCGTAGAGCGCGCCAGTTTGGTCTTTACCCTCACAGTGCTGATGTGTACCCTTTCGGGGGCGATCGCCATGCGGCGGATCCAAGCGGCTGATCCTGCCGATATTTTCTAGGAGAGTGTTATGGAGCCAGTGATCCACATTCAAGGCCTCAATCACTACTTTGGTCAGGGGCAACTGCGCAAGCAAATTCTCTTTGATCTCTGCGCTCGCATTGAGGCGGGTGAAATTGTGATCATGACGGGGCCTTCGGGGTCAGGGAAAACCACACTGTTAACCCTGATCGGTGCCTTGCGATCGGCACAAGAGGGCAGTCTGCGGGTTCTGGGTCAGGAGCTACGCAATGCCACAAAAGAGCAGCAGATTCAAATTCGGCGGCAAACGGGCTACATCTTCCAAGGACACAATCTGCTCCATGCCTTGACGGCTCGCCAAAATGTGCAAATGGCGCTGGATTTGCAACCCCACCTCAGTCCACAGGAAGTTCGAGAGCGGGTGGAAGCCATGCTCTGTGCCGTTGGCCTTGGAGAGCGCCTTGACTACTATCCCCATGAACTTTCGGGGGGGCAAAAGCAACGGGTGGCGATTGCCCGCGCTCTCGTGGGACATCCCAAAATTGTCCTTGCCGATGAACCGACGGCTGCCCTCGATAAAAAATCCGGTCGCGATGTGGTGGAAATTATGCGTACCCTTGCCCGCGAACAGGGCTGCACCATTTTAATTGTGACCCACGATAACCGTATTCTTGATGTCGCCGATCGCATTATTCACATGGAAGATGGCCGCCTCTCAGAAACCACAATTGGCCTTTCCGCCTAGCCTAGAATAGAGGCAAGCAGTGCAGGGCAAATCCGCTGATCATGTTTGCAGCTCCGCAGGGGACAGTGCCAATGTTGGAGAGTGGCGATCGCCTCAGTCGCGAGGCCTTTGAGCGCCTATATGCCCAATGTCCCCATATTAAAAAAGCTGAACTCATTAACGGAGTCGTGTACGTGGCCTCCCCTGTGCGGGTGAATTCCCACAGCCGTCCCCACAGTCTCGTCATGGGCTGGTTGATGGCCTTTGAAGTGGCAACAGCCAACGTCATGGTGCTCGATAATGCCACCGTCCGCTTAGATGCCCAAACAGTGGTGCAACCCGATGCCCTGTTGCGCCTTGTCAATGGCACCTCCTGTATCAGCGGGGATGATTATCTTGAAGGGGCGCCTGAACTCATTGTCGAAATTGCCAGTAGCAGTGCCGCCTACGATCTCCACGACAAACTAGAGGTTTATTGTCGCTGTGGGGTTCAGGAATACTTGGTCTGGGTGGTACCGGAGCAGGATTTTCACTGGTATCTCAGGGAAGGAACAAGCTACCGCCGTCAAGCGCCCGATGACCACGGCATTTTTCGCAGTGGGCACTTCTCTGGATTGTGGCTACACTGGCCAGCCCTGAGAGACGGTCATTTAACGCTTGTTTTGGAAACCCTGCACACAGGATTGAAGTTGCAGCAAACCCCATAACTATTAGTGAACTGTCGCTTAACTGTAAGAACTCTGTGCTATGGTCATAGGTAGCGGCTTGCAAGCGCGGCAGTGGCACTTGTCAACTCTTCTCGTTTCCAACAGCTTCATCTTGCCAGAGGTCTCCGGCGGCAGTGTTTGCCGTAAGCGGAGCTTTTGGTGTGCTTGACAGGGCAACGCCTCTTCATTTAAGATGCAAGATCCGCGTTTTAGCGATACCCTCTAGAGGATATACATGGCTAGTAATCAGATTTACACGCCACCCGCTTTTACCTTGCCAGACCTTGTCGAGATTCAGCGGGCCAGCTTCCGATGGTTTCTGGAAGAAGGACTCATTGAAGAGCTAGAGAGTTTCTCCCCCATTACTGATTATACCGGCAAAATTGAGTTGCACTTTTTGGCCAAGGACTACCGACTCAAGGAGCCGAAGTATAGCGTCGATGAGGCCAAGCGGCGGGATGCCACCTACTCAATGCAAATGTATGTCCCGACTCGCCTCATTAACAAAGAAAACGGCAATATCATTGACCAAGATGTGTTCATCGGCGATCTGCCCCTGATGACCGATCGCGGCACGTTTATTATCAATGGTGCAGAGCGCGTCATTGTCAACCAGATTGTCCGCAGTCCTGGTGTTTACTACAAATCAGAAACCGACAAAAATGGTCGCCGTACCTACAATGCCAGCCTGATTCCTAACCGAGGGGCTTGGCTGAAGTTTGAAACCGACAAGAATGATTTGCTGTGGGTGCGCATTGACAAAACCCGCAAGCTTTCAGCCCATGTTCTCCTCAAGGCCTTGGGGTTAACCGATAGCGAAATTCTAGAGCGGCTGCGTCACCCCGAGTACTACCAAAAAACTGTTGAAAAAGAAGGCAAATTCTCCGAAGAAGACGCCCTCATTGAATTGTACAAAAAACTACGCCCAGGGGAGCCGCCCACGGTTTCAGGGGGACAACAGCTTCTGGAGTCGCGCTTCTTTGATCCCAAACGCTATGACCTTGGCCGGGTGGGTCGCTATAAGCTCAACCGCAAGTTGCAGCTGAATATTCCCGACTCGGTACGCATCCTCACCCCAGAAGATATTCTTGCGGCCATTGATTATCTAATTAACCTCGAGTTTGATCTGGGCACGATTGATGACATTGATCACCTAGGCAACCGCCGCGTCCGTTCTGTGGGTGAATTGCTGCAAAACCAAGTGCGCGTTGGCCTTAATCGCCTAGAGCGGATTATCCGCGAGCGGATGACGGTGTCTGACACGGATTCTTTGACGCCCACTTCGCTGGTGAATCCGAAGCCATTGGTGGCGGCCATTAAGGAATTCTTTGGCTCTAGCCAGCTTTCCCAATTCATGGATCAAACCAACCCCCTCGCGGAACTCACCCATAAACGGCGCTTGAGTGCCCTAGGCCCTGGGGGGCTCACCCGTGAGCGGGCGGGCTTTGCGGTGCGGGATATTCACCCGAGTCACTATGGTCGCATTTGCCCCATTGAAACTCCTGAAGGTCCCAACGCTGGGTTGATTGGTTCCTTGGCCACCCATGCCCGCGTCAATGAATATGGCTTTATTGAGACGCCTTTCTATCCGGTGAAAGATGGTCGCGTCCTGAGGGATCAGCCGCCTATCTACATGACCGCTGACGAAGAAGATGATAAGCGGGTAGCACCGGGGGATGTGCCCACCGATGAAAACGGCTACATCCTTGGGGATGTGGTGCCGGTACGCTATCGTCAAGATTTCACCACCACCACCCCCGATCAGGTGGACTACGTGGCAGTTTCGCCAGTACAGATTATCTCTGTGGCCACCTCGCTGATTCCCTTCCTAGAGCACGATGACGCCAACCGTGCCCTCATGGGATCCAACATGCAGCGGCAGGCAGTCCCCCTGTTGCGACCGCACCGTCCCTTAGTGGGTACAGGTCTAGAGGCTCAGGCAGCACGGGACTCTGGGATGGTGATTCTCAGCCAGACCAATGGTGTGGTCACCTATGTGGATGCCAATCAAATTCGCGTCAAAACCGATAACGGCCCTGAGATGACCTACACGCTGCAAAAGTACCAGCGCTCCAACCAAGATACTTGCTTGAATCAACGACCGATTGTCTTTGTCGGCGATCGCGTGCAGGCAGGACAGGTGATTGCTGATGGCTCCGCCACTGAGGGGGGCGAACTAGCCCTTGGCCAAAACATCCTTGTGGCCTATATGCCTTGGGAAGGCTACAACTACGAAGACGCCATCCTGATCAGCGAGCGGCTAGTTCAAGAGGATGTCTATACCTCCATCCACATTGAGAAGTACGAGATCGAGGCGCGGCAAACCAAACTTGGACCAGAGGAAATTACCCGCGAAGTGCCCAACGTGTCCGAGGATGCCTTGCGACAGTTAGATGAAAACGGCATTATCCGCATCGGTGCCTTTGTCGAGGCGGGCGATATTCTCGTTGGTAAAGTCACCCCCAAAGGGGAATCGGATCAGCCCCCCGAAGAAAAACTTCTGCGTGCCATCTTTGGTGAAAAAGCGCGGGATGTGCGGGATAACTCCCTGCGGGTGCCCAATGGTGAAAAAGGTCGCGTTGTCGATGTGCGCGTCTTTACCCGTGAGCAGGGAGATGAACTACCCCCCGGTGCCAATATGGTGGTGCGGGTCTATGTGGCCCAGAAGCGCAAAATTCAGGTGGGGGACAAAATGGCCGGCCGCCACGGCAATAAGGGGATTATTTCCCGCATTCTCCCGGTGGAGGATATGCCCTTCCTGCCCGATGGTCGCCCCGTGGATATTGTCCTCAATCCCTTGGGGGTGCCTTCACGGATGAATGTGGGGCAAGTCTATGAGTGTTTGCTGGGCTGGGCTGGGGAGTGCCTTGGTCGTCGGTTCAAAATTACTCCCTTTGATGAAATGCACGGCAAGGAAAAATCCCGCGAAACCGTCCATGCCAAGCTACAAGAGGCCAAAGAAGTCACGGGTCAAGATTGGGTCTTTAATCCTGAGGATCCGGGCAAAATGGTCGTCTATGATGGCCGCACCGGTGAACCCTTTGACCGGCCAGTGACGGTGGGGATGGCCTATATGCTGAAGCTCGTGCACTTGGTGGACGATAAGATCCACGCCCGCTCCACAGGGCCTTACTCTTTGGTTACTCAACAGCCCCTCGGTGGTAAAGCCCAGCAAGGGGGTCAGCGCTTTGGCGAAATGGAGGTGTGGGCATTGGAGGCCTATGGTGCCGCCTATATTCTCCAAGAGTTGCTGACGGTCAAGTCCGATGATATGCAAGGACGCAATGAAGCCCTCAATGCCATTGTTAAAGGGCAATCCATTCCCCGACCGGGCACGCCAGAGTCCTTCAAGGTGCTGATGCGGGAGCTGCAATCCCTGTGCTTGGATATTTCCGTGCGCAAGGCCAGTATTCCCAGCTTTGATGACGATGGCGAAATGAAACCTGACCCCGAGGTGGATTTGATGGTGGATGTCAGCCCTCGCCGTACCCCGGCACGACCCACAATTGACTACAGTGCCCTCGACGACACGGACGACAAAGAAGGGGCAACGACATTCTAAACACTTAGAACTGAGTCAGCTTGTTTGGGGGGCGATCGCCCCCTTGATCCATTCACCGCCAAAGGATTTGTGAGTTTATGCCCAGAATCGAGCAACGCTTTGATTATGTAAAAGTGTCTCTCGCGTCACCGGAGCGCATCATCCAATGGGGGCAGCGCACGCTCCCCAACGGTCAAGTGGTGGGCGAGGTGACTAAACCAGAAACCATTAACTATCGCACCCTCAAGCCGGAGATGGACGGCCTCTTCTGCGAGCGGATTTTTGGTCCTGCTAAGGATTGGGAGTGCCACTGCGGTAAATACAAGCGGGTGCGCCATCGTGGCATTGTCTGCGAACGTTGTGGCGTTGAAGTCACCGAATCGCGGGTGCGCCGCCATCGCATGGGCTACATTAAGTTGGCTGCCCCAGTGACCCATGTCTGGTATCTGAAGGGGATTCCCAGCTACATGGCGATCCTGCTGGATATGCCCCTGCGGGATGTAGAGCAAATTGTCTATTTCAACTCCTATGTAGTGCTAGATCCGGGCAATCACCCCGGTCTCAGCTACAAGCAGCTCCTAAGCGAAGATCAGTGGCAGGAAATTGAAGAAGAGATCTACAGCGAAGACTCGGAGCTAGAGGGTATTGAGGTGGGTATTGGGGCTGAAGCCATTCAACGCCTGCTTCAGGCTTTAGATCTGCAAGGGGAGGCCGACCAACTGCGGCAGGAAATCCTCAACTCCAAGGGGCAAAAACGCGCCAAGCTGATCAAACGGCTGCGGGTCATTGACAACTTCATTGCCACTGGAGCAAAGCCGGAGTGGATGGTTTTGACGGTCATTCCCGTGATTCCACCGGATCTGCGGCCAATGGTGCAGTTAGATGGCGGGCGTTTTGCCACCTCTGACCTTAATGACCTGTACCGCCGCGTCATTAACCGCAACAACCGCCTTGCCCGCCTGCAAGAGATTCTCGCCCCCGAGATTATTGTGCGGAATGAGAAGCGCATGCTTCAAGAGGCGGTGGATGCCCTGATTGATAATGGTCGTCGCGGTCGTACGGTAGTGGGCGCCAATAACCGTCCCCTGAAGTCCCTTTCCGACATTATTGAGGGGAAACAGGGTCGCTTCCGCCAAAACCTGCTGGGGAAACGGGTGGACTACTCCGGTCGTTCGGTGATTGTGGTGGGGCCAAAACTGCAAATGCACCAGTGCGGCCTGCCTCGGGAAATGGCCATTGAACTCTTCCAGCCCTTTGTGATTCACCGCTTGATTCGCCAACAAATTGTCAACAACATTAAGGCAGCAAAGCGGATGATCCAGCGCAATGACCCCCAAATTTGGGATGTGCTGGAGGAGGTGATTGAGGGTCACCCCGTGCTGCTCAACCGGGCGCCGACCCTCCACCGTTTGGGGATTCAGGCCTTTGAGCCGATTCTGGTGGAAGGGCGTGCCATTCAACTGCACCCCTTGGTGTGTCCTGCCTTCAACGCGGACTTTGACGGTGACCAAATGGCGGTGCACGTGCCCCTCTCGATTGAGGCTCAAGCGGAGGCGCGGATGCTGATGCTAGCCTCAAATAATATTCTGTCGCCGGCCACGGGCAAGCCGATTATTACTCCCAGCCAAGACATGGTTTTGGGTTGCTATTACTTGACGGCAGAAAATCCGAAGCTGCCAGATTATAGCGATCGCTACTATGCCAACTTCCAAGACGTGGTCATGGCCTACGAACAGGGACACTTGCCGCTCCATGCCTTTGTCTGGGTGCGCTACGACGGTGAGGTGGACGATGGTGATACCAGTGAACCTCAGATTACGACCTATGAAGATGGTTCCCGTTTACTGGAGTATTCCCTGCGGCGGGTCAAGGAGGATGCTAACGGTCAACTGATTTCCCAATACATCCGCACCACCCCCGGTCGCATCATCTACAACCAAACGATTCAAGAAGCCCTAGCCAGTTAATTTGGGAGACCCCAACACCATGACTGAGAAAAAGCCTGTTTTCTTTAACCGCATCATTGACAAAAAAGGCTTGCGGAACCTAATTGCTTGGTCGTTTAGTAACTTTGGCACCGCCCGCACAGCGGAAATGGCCGACAAAGTCAAAGACCTTGGCTTTCGCTATGCCACCCGCGCCGGCGTCTCCATCAGTGTTGATGACCTGCTCGTGCCCCCGAAAAAACAGGAACTCCTCGAAGCTGCTGAAAAGGAAATTAAAACCGCTCAAGAGCGCTACTCGCGGGGTGAAATTACGGAGGTAGAACGCTTCCAGAAGGTGATTGACACTTGGAACACCACCAACGAAGAACTGAAAAACGAGGTGGTGCGGCACTTCCGTAATACTGATGTCCTCAACTCCGTGTATATGATGGCCTTCTCGGGGGCACGGGGGAACCTCTCGCAGGTGCGCCAGTTGGTGGGAATGCGGGGGTTAATGGCCAATCCCCAAGGGGAAATCATTGACCTGCCGATTAAAACCAACTTCCGCGAAGGGCTGACGGTGACGGAGTACATTATCTCCTCCTACGGTGCGCGTAAAGGACTGGTGGATACAGCACTGCGGACGGCGGACTCCGGTTACCTGACCCGGCGCTTGGTGGATGTCTCTCAAGATGTGATTATCCGCGAAGAGGATTGTGAAACGGAGCGGGGCATTACGCTGCGCAGTATGACGGTGGGGGATAAGGTACTGGCGCTAGAGGATCGGCTTTTGGGTCGAGTGGTGCTCAATGATGTCTGCCATCCGGAAACGGGCGAAGTGCTGGTGGCCAAAAATCAAGCCATCTCTGCTGATCTAGCGAAGAAAATTGTTGATGCGGGTATCGAAGAAGTAGTGGTGCGATCGCCTCTTACCTGCGAGGCCACTGGCTCTGTGTGTCGTCTCTGCTACGGCTGGAGCCTTGCCCATGCCCAACTGGTGGATATGGGGGAAGCGGTGGGAATTATTGCGGCTCAATCCATTGGTGAACCTGGTACACAGTTGACCATGCGCACATTCCACACCGGTGGGGTGTTTACGGGGGAAGTGGCTCGCCAAGAACGCGCTCCCTTTGCTGGCACGGTGGAGTACGGCAAGAAATTACGGGTACGTCCCTACCGCACTCGTCACGGGGATGATGCCTTTATTGTCGAAACCGCTGGCAAGCTTGTGATCAAAGGTGGTCAGCAAAGCCAAGAATTTGACCTCTCCCAAGGGTCAATTGTGCTAGTGGCAGAGGGTGAAACCGTTGCAGCGGGTCAATTGTTGGCGGAAGTGGCGCAGGCCTCCCGCAGTGTCCGCAAGTCCACGGAGAAAGTGACCAAGGATGTGGCCTCGGATTTGGCGGGTCAAGTGAAGTTCGTCAACCTCGAAGCAGAGGAGAAGCGCGATCGCCAAGGCACCACAACGCGCATTGCCCCCAAAGGTGGCTTGATTTGGGTACTGTCTGGGGAAGTCTATAACCTGCCCCCCGGTGCGGAGCCAGTGGTGAAAAATGGCGATCGCATTGAAGCCGGAGCCGTGCTGGCAGAAACTACGGTGAAAACCGAGCATGGCGGTGTCGTGCGTCTCCCTGAGCAACAGGACAGCAAAGGCGGTCGCGAGGTGGAAATTATTACTGCCTCGGTGATGCTCGATAAAGCCAAGGTGCTCAAAGAAACCCAGCAGGGACGCGAGCATTACATTATTGAAACCGCCACTGGTCAGCGCTTCTCCTTGAAAGCTGCCCCCGGTACGAAAGTTGCCAATGGTCAAGTGGTGGCCGAACTCATTGACGATCGCTACCACACCACGACTGGCGGTATCCTCAAATATGCCGACATTGAAGTGGCCAAAAAAGGCAAAGCCAAGCAGGGCTACGAAGTCCTCAAGGGGGGGACGCTCCTGTGGATTCCCGAAGAAACCCATGAGGTCAATAAAGACATCTCGCTGCTCATGGTCGAGGACAACCAATACGTCGAAGCAGGGACGGAGGTTGTCAAGGACATCTTCTGTCAAAACAGCGGTGTCGTCGAAGTCATCCAGAAAAACGACATCCTGCGGGAAATTATTATCAAGCCCGGCGAACTGCACCTTGTGGATGATCCGGAAGCCGCGCGGCTGAAGCATGGTGTGTTGGCGCGTCCGGGTGAAGAGGTACTCCCCGGCCTTGTGGTCGAAACCCTCTCGCAAGTGGATTATCTGGAGGACACTCCCGAAGGACCAGCGATTCTGCTGCGCCCCGTTCAAGAATTTAGCGTGCCTGATGAGCCATCGGTACCCAGCCAAGACTCCAGTGATAGCTCAGGACAGTCCATTCGCCTGCGGGCTGTGCAGCGGTTGCCCTACAAACACGATGAGCGAGTTAAGTCCGTTGATGGCGTTGATCTGCTGCGGACACAGTTAGTCCTTGAAATTGGCAGCGAAGCCCCCCAACTGGCTGCTGACATTGAAATTGTGACGGATGAGGTGGATCCAGAAGCCCAGCGCCTCCAACTGGTGATTCTGGAATCCTTGGTGATTCGCCGTGACATTGCTGCCGATCAAACCCAAGGCAGTACGTTTACTTCCCTCTTGGTCAAGGATGGCGATCACATTGGCCCCGGTGCCGTGATTGCCCGCACGGACATCAAAGCCAAGCAGGCAGGTGAAGTGCAGGGGATCTTGCGCAGTGGGGAATCGGTTCGCCGTATTCTGGTCGTTACTGAGAGCGATCGCCTGCGGATCGAGACCAACGGGGCTAAACCCACGGTCAAAGTTGGCGATCTCGTGCGTCCCGGCGATGAACTGGCCAAGGGGGTGACTGCCCCAGAAACAGCAGCGGTCATGGCGGTGGCCGATGAGCACGTGATCCTGCGCTTAGCTCGTCCCTACCTTGTCTCGCCGGGGGCAGTGCTGCAAATTGAGGACGGTGACCTTGTGCAGCGCGGGGATAACCTCGCCCTGTTGGTGTTTGAGCGGGCGAAAACGGGGGACATTATTCAGGGGTTACCTCGGATTGAAGAACTCCTTGAAGCGCGCCATCCCAAGGAAAAATGCGTGCTGGCTGTGCGCCCCGGCACCTGTCAAGTCACCTACAACAGTGATGACAGCGTAGATATCAAAGTCATTGAAGAGGATGGCACGATTCAGGAATACCCTGTCCTGCCGGGTCAAAACCCCTTGGTGGTGGATGGTCAAAAGGTCAATCTCGCTGACCCCCTCACCGATGGCCCTGTGGATCCCCACGACATCCTCTCCATTTACTTTGAGTACTACAAACCCCAAGGGTTGCTCAAAGCCGCCCAAATTAGCCTTGAGAAGGTGCAATCCTTCTTGGTCAATGAGGTGCAGTCGGTGTATCTCACCCAAGGGATTGAGATTGCCGATAAACACATTGAGGTGGTCGTCCGCCAGATGACCTCGAAAGTACGGATTGATGATGCCGGCGATACAATCGTTCTCTCTGGGGAACTCATGAGTCTGCGCCAAGCGGAGCAAGCCAACGAACCCATGGCACTCACCGGTGGTGCACCTGCCCAATATACCCCTGTCCTCTTGGGGATTACCAAGGCTTCGCTGAATACCGATAGCTTTATTTCAGCCGCCAGTTTCCAAGAGACAACACGGGTACTCACGGAAGCAGCCATTGAAGGCAAGTCCGATTGGCTGCGGGGACTCAAGGAAAACGTCATCATTGGCCGTCTCATCCCAGCGGGCACCGGCTTCAACAGCTACGAGGAAAGTAGCAACGGCGACGAAGAGTGGGAAGAGGGTGAAGATCGCTTGGGTCAAACCCACGTTATCAGCCCTGAACCCGAACCCCCCTCAATGACGGTCAATGTGACCGCTGACCTCGGTGAGGATGTCCTCATTGACGATGAAACGGCGCCCCACGTGATTGAAAAAATCACTGGACGGACTCGCGATTTTGAATTCGCCAGTAGTGATGCTGACGATGAAGAGGACGAACTCCTAGACGAGGACGATGACTATGGGGAGGAAGAGGAGGATGACGCCTTTTAACTAAAACTCCCTTGACTAAAGAAGGCTACGGTAAAGGTGAGCACCTAATCTAGGAGCAAGCGATGGGTGCACTTGCCGTAGCTTTTTTTGGTCTCAGGTCGCAGATCATGCCCAACACCGCCGAACGTTTTGGCAGGGATGCGAGAAACCTGTGCCATACCTTAAAATTGGCAGTAGAGGGGTCAAAGTAAAAATCACGATTTCATGCCTGTTCCAGCGTATTCCAGCCTGAGGGCTGATCAGTTTCGTCATCCCCGCGATCGCGAGGCCACCCAAGCCCTCCAACAACTGCCGGGGTTAGATCTTCTCGTGCGATCGCTCCTAGGTTCGGTGGCGGAGCAGGCCTTTTATCTTGAAAATATTGGCAGCAGTCTGCGCCTAAGTGAACAGCAACTTCCAGACATTTACGGGCTTCATATCGAGGCTTGCCGTATTTTAGGCCTAGAGCCACCCCAACTGTATCTGAAACAGCATCCTGTCCCCAATGCCTATACCTTTGCCATGCGGGGCAAGCAGCCCTTTGTGGTACTGCACTCCTCCCTTGTGGAATTGCTGACACCCAAGGAATTGCAGGCAGTACTGGCGCACGAGTTGGGACATCTCAAGTGCGAGCATGGCGTGTATCTGACGATCGCCAACCTGCTGCTGTTTGCCACCAGTCAACTCTCCCCTTGGGGCTTGCTCTTGGCGCAAGGACTGCAAACCCAATTGATGCATTGGTTGCGCTGTGCTGAACTCACCTGCGATCGCGCGGCCTTGTTGGTGACCCAAGACCCGCGGGTTGTGGCCTCGGTGCTGATGAAACTCTGTGGTGGCTCGCCCCAGTGGAGCGATCGCCTGAATCTCGATGCCTTCATTGCCCAAGCACGTGACTATGAGGCCGCTGATCGGGGTTGGTACAACCTTTTCAAGGAATTGCAGGCCAGTCAACTGACTCACCCACTACCGGTGCTGCGGGCACGGGAAATTCTAGATTGGGCGGAAACGCAGCAGTACGATCGCCTCGTCAAGCAATTACATCCCGCTCGTCAATAACGATGGCCAAACCGATTCCCTATCAACCCCTTCTGCTGCGCCTTGCCCATGGGGCGATCGCGATTTTGGCACTCCTCGCTTTTCATTCCAGAGGAGCGGCGGATCGGGAACTGGTGGCGTGGCGGTAGGCTCAAGCCTTCCAATCAAGTGTTGTTGGGTCTAGAAATTGTTATTTTGCTGGGGATGGTGATTGCTTTTGTTTTGCCCGCTATCATAACTGCTCGATAATGCCCCGCAGGCGATCGTAGTCATCCTTGAGGAGTCGGTTCAGGTATTGGGCTGCCTGCACCAGCCACTGGCGATCGCGCTGGCGGAGTTGATACAAGGAACGCAGCGTTGCCGCCACCAAGGCATCGCCGGGACCATACCGCAGGGTCAACAGTGTTCGCAAAAAGGTCAATGTACCACTGAAGGCAATCACTTCCTCAGGGGTACAGGCATAGACCTGCTGGTGCATTTGGGGTGGGCGGGGGGGCAAGTGGTGATAAAAGCGTTCCTGTTCCTGAAAGCCAGTGATGGCGATCGTGATCTCCGTTTTCAACAGGGTAAAAATGTGGGGCTGCTCCTGCCGTAGTTGCTCTAGGGATAACCCCAAGGCGGTGGCACGGTGAATGGTGTCGAGGGGAGCCGTCACCACATAGGCAACAACGCCGTAGATCACGCGATCGCCTTCAGGAATCCGCACCCAACTACCCAAGGCGGGCACCACGGGAAAATCGAGGCTAGCGGGTTCGTGGCACTGCGCAATGCAGTGATCCGTTGCTGTCTGGATAATTTCCGCAAAGGGCTGGGGGGGAGGCGATCGCCGCGCCATCGTTTACTTTTTCGCTTTCGCTTTTCCTTTGGGCGTGGTCACCACTGGCTCTAGCTCACTGAGCTGAAACGTAACCAATTTATCCCAGTTCCCGCCTTCAAAGAGCACTGCCACTTTGCCATCTGTAACCCGCTGTACAATCCCCTGAAATTGGTAGTAGGTATCGTTGGGATTGGTGACCTTCACGGTCATACCGGGGAGAATTGTCATTGCTAAGTCGCTGGCCATTGTCTCATCCCAAAGAGGTCATGTGCCTTTATTATCCCCTGACCTTGGCCGCTTCCAACTGGAGTTAGACTTGCAACAAGATTCAGTCTCCGCAATGGGTTGGATGATCTTTTCTTCAACGGAGAGGGAGGGATTCGAACCCTCGGATAGGAGTTACCTGCCTATCAACAGATTAGCAATCTGCCGCTTTCGACCACTCAGCCACCTCTCCTTTTTGAGGGTTCCTTATTGTAGATCAGTTTTCTCCCCCTTTTCAATCCTCGTGGTCTGCGGCTGTTGCTCTAGGGGGCGATCGCAATCGAGAATCCATGCTAGAGTTTTGCAGAATGGGTGTGTTGTGGGAGTGAAGCACATGGCTGGATGCTGGCAAGCTTTAGCGGTGCTTAGGCGAATTCCTCTAGGGGCTGAGTTGAGTAGGTTGTGCGTCTAAGTCCTCATGATGAATGCTCTTGCCTTGAATCCCAAGACAATGCTGATGGCCGGACTCCTCGCGATCGCCCCCGTGACGCTGTCTAGCTCGGTTCAAGCTACACCCACCACGACTCCAGTGGCACAGGCATCTTCCCAAACGCCAGCCTCGGATGTCCTCACGCCCCTCAACCCCAATCCCGATAGACTGGCGCTTCCTGAAACGGTCAACATTGATCTCAATCAACCCCTCACCCTCGAGCAAGCGATTGAGGTGGCGATTCGCAATAACATTGGCCTCCAGATTAGTGAGCTACAACTACAACGGGCACGGGCACAACTGCGACAGGTGCAAGCACAGCTTTATCCCACCCTTGCGTTTCAAGCCAGCATTGGCCAAAATACCTCCCCCGGTGGCCAGCCTGCCTACCTGCCCCTCAACTTTCAGCAGCAGCTCTCCTTGCAACAGCAGCAACAGCAACAGGCGCAGCAACAGCTTCTCACGCAGCAACTGGCCGCCAGCAGTATTTTGAATACTCAGGTGCAACGACTACAACAGCGATTTCAAGGCCCCCAACTCACGGCGTTTTCGGATCAGCAAAACCTTGAGCTGCAACAGCAACTGCAACAACTGCAAAATAGTGCCAGTCAGGCGGCTACCCCCTCCAACTTCACTCCCATTACCCTTGCACCAGTAAATCAACTCAACTTTACGAACTTTTTCACCAATCTTTTTGGGGCAACGAGTGGGGCAACATCGAATGCAGTCCTAGTGATGAACTATACGTTGTTTGCGGGGGGCGGGCGATCGGCGGCCATTGCAGCAGCTCGCAACCAAGTGCGCTTCAGTGAACTGGAGGTACAGCGTCAACGCCAGCAACTGATCCTTGAGGTAACCAATGACTATTACTTGGCACAACAGGCAAAGGTACAGGTGCAAATTGCTGAAGCGGCGGTAACCAACGCCCAAGTGACTCTGCGGGATGCTAAAGCCTTTGAGCAAGCCGGGATTGGCACTCTATTGGATGTGTTAACTGCCGAGGTGAACCTTGCCAATGCCCAACAAAACTTGAGCCAAGCGCGCCATTTGGAAATCACCACTCGGCGACAGTTGGCGCAGCGATTGAATGTGAATCAGACGGCGGATGTGGCGATCGCTGACCGCGTTGAACCCGCTGAAGAATGGTCACTTTCCCTTGAGGATAGTATTCTCCTTGCTTATCAGAACCGTGTTGAGCTAGAGCAGCGGCTGCTACAGCGCACGATTGCCCTGAACAATCGTCAGGTAGTATTGGCGGCTACCCGTCCCCAACTGAGTCTCTTTGCCAGTGGCAATCTGCTGGACAAGGTCACCGATGATCTGGCACCTCGTTTTGGCTATGGGGTAGGACTGCAAATGCAATTAGCCCTCTTTGATGGCGGCAATGCCCGCGCCAGTGCGGCTCGCCAAGAAGCCCTTGCAGCAACCGCTGAGGAACAATATGCCAATCAGAAAAACATCATCCGCCTAGAGGTGGAAACAGCCTACACCAATCTCAGAGCCAATGAGAAAAACATTGCTACAGCACGGACAGCGGTTACCCAAGCCACTGAAGGGCTGCGCCTCGCTCGGCTGCGTTTTCAAGCAGGGGTAGGAACGCAACAAGAAGTCACCAATGCCGAAACGAATTTGACCCAAGCCCAAGGGAACCTTCTTGCTGCCATTTTGAACTATAATCGCTCCCTAGCCGCATTAAAGCGGGCTGTGGGCTATCCAGAACAAACACGTTTAGGCGCAAGGCAATAAAGGATGGGCGATCGCAAGCGGGCATTAATTACGGGTATCACAGGTCAAGATGGTTCCTATCTGAGTGAACTCCTGCTTGAAAAGGGCTATGAAGTTCACGGCATTATTCGCCGCACCTCCACCTTTAACACCGATCGCATTGACCACATTTACGTTGACCCCCACCAAGAGGGCGCTCCCCTGCGCCTGCACTATGGCGATCTCACCGATGGCGGTACCCTACGGCGCATTTTAGAACTGAGCCAGCCCGATGAAATTTACAATTTGGGAGCGCAATCCCATGTGCGGGTGAGCTTTGATGCGCCGCAATACACCGTCGAAACGGTGGCCATGGGGACGCTGCGACTCCTAGAGGCGATTCGCGAATACCAAGAGCGCACGGGCAAACAGGTGAAGTTTTACCAAGCCGGTTCCTCGGAGATGTTTGGCCTTGTGCAGGAAGTGCCGCAGCGGGAAACGACCCCCTTTTATCCCCGCAGTCCCTATGCCTGTGCCAAGGTCTATGCCCACTGGCAAACGGTGAATTATCGCGAGGCCTATAATCTTTTTGCCTGTAATGGGATTCTCTTTAACCATGAGTGTGTGACTGGCACCACACCAGTGATTCTGCGGCGGCGGGGACTGATGGATATTCTGCCCATTGCCGATGTTGTTCCCCATCGCAGTGATCCCAAGCAGGGTAAACGCTACACAACCGACTTGGCACCTGAGGATCGCTTTGAGGTCTGGGATGCCGAAGGCTGGACCAGTGTGACCTGTATGACGGCCACTTGGAATGGCGGCGATAAAACCGTTCATCGGATCATGGCAGGGGCGGCTCTCTACGAAACAACTGCTGATCATCAAGTTTTTGTCCTCGATAGGGAAACGCCCTGTGCGAAGGAGACACAGCAGGTTCAGGTGGGCGATCGCCTTGCCCTCATTGATCTGCCCCCCCCTACGGAGCAAGTGGATGTCAGCCCCAGCGAAGCTTGGCTCCTCGGGATTCTAGTTGCAGAGGGGCATCTTACCCCTGACGGTAAAGTGAAAGTCGCTAGCCAAGACCCAGAATTATTGGCGCGGGTCAGTGCCACATGGCGAAAAGTTGCCGCAGGATATACCAGTGAGTACACTGCTGCGAGCAGCTTCCCAAACGCTCAGCCTGTGACCCAACTGCATCTCAATGGCAATTGCGACTATGGCCGCTACCTCTACCCCCAAATCTATACCCGTGAGGGTCACAAGCGGATTCCCCAACGCATTCTCAACGCTGATCATGCGGCTCGCTTGGCGTTTCTTGAGGGCTTTAACGCTGGGGATGGTTTGCGCACTACCCCTTGTACCTATGAATTTCAGGGCTTTTGCACGGCTTCACCCGTATTGGCGGCAGGCCTCTATTGGTTGGTGAGCACCACCTTAGAGCAGCGTATTACCCTTGGCCTCGAAGAACGGGGCGATCGCACCTACTACAAGCTGAATTTGAACAGTCCCCAGACCACCCAATCGGGACAGCATCTCTGTAAACCCAAGGACGAAGTCATTAAAGCCCACGCGATCGCCCATGAAGGATGGGTATTCGATTTGGCAACCACCTCTGGCACCTTTCATGCCGGTATTGGCCAAGGCTGGATCCATAACTCCCCGCGGCGCGGTGAAACATTCGTGACCCGCAAAATTACCCGTGCCGTTGCCCGCATTGTGGCTGGCCAGCAAAACAAGCTGTATTTGGGGAACCTAGAAGCGAAGCGAGATTGGGGCTACGCCAAGGACTATGTGCGTGCCATGTGGCTGATGCTGCAACAGGAGCAACCCGATGACTATGTGGTGGCCACAGGCGAAACCCACTCCGTGCGGGAATTTTTAGAACTCGCCTTTGGTCATGTCGGTCTCAACTGGCAGGACTATGTGGAATTTGACCCCCGTTATTTGCGTCCCACAGAGGTGGATTTACTCTTGGGGGATCCAACCAAAGCCAAAACCGTTTTGGGCTGGCAGCCCTCGGTTACCTTTCCGGAACTGGTGGCGTTGATGGTGGAAGCGGATCTCCATGCGGTGGGGATTCAAGGAACAACCCCCAAAACCACCTCCGACACCGTGCTGGATCTCATTGCCCAGCGGCAGTTTATCAGTAAGGCAGACTAGTGATGGATCTCAGTAAAAAAAGGATTCTTGTCACCGGTGGGGCGGGATTTTTGGGACGCCAAGTGGTGGCGCAGTTGCAAAACGCCGGGGCAGTGCCTGAGCAAATCACAGTGGTGCGATCGCGCGACTACGACCTACGCCAACTCTCTGCTTGCCAAGCCGTCGTTCAAAACCAAGATATTATCATTCACCTTGCTGCCCATGTGGGGGGAATTGGCCTCAATCAAGTCAAGCCCGCTGAACTCTTTTATGACAACCTGATGATGGGGGCACAACTCATTGATTGTGCCTATCGCGCGGGAGTCGAGAAATTTGTCTGTGTGGGGACGATTTGCGCCTATCCCAAATTTACCCCTGTTCCCTTCAAAGAAAGCGATCTTTGGAACGGCTACCCCGAAGAAACCAACGCCCCCTACGGCATTGCTAAAAAAGCCCTTCTCGTGCAATTGCAAGCCTATCGGCAGCAGTATGGCTTTAATGGTATCTATCTCTTGCCCGTGAATCTTTATGGGCCGGGGGATAACTTTGACCCCCTGAGTTCCCATGTGATTCCTGCTTTAATTCGCAAAGTTTACATTGCTCAGCAACAGGGGGAGAGGGTGATTCCCGTGTGGGGGGATGGCAGCCCTAGCCGCGAATTTCTCTATGTTGAAGATGCTGCCCGTGGGATTGTCATGGCCACCCAAGCCTACGATCATCCTGATCCGATTAACCTCGGTACGGGTGAAGAAATCACCATTAAGAATTTAGTTGAACTCATCTGCGACCTGATGGACTTTCAAGGCCAGATTGAATGGCAAACCGATAAGCCCAATGGTCAACCCCGCCGCTGCCTAGATACCACTAAGGCAAAAGAGGCCTTTGGGTTTCGTGCCCAAATTCCCCTCAAAGAAGGCTTAGAACGTACAATTGCTTGGTACCGTCAGCACGCTACGTCCCTATGAGACACTGGATCCAGCTTATTCAGGAGATTGCCCAAGACATCTTCCAAGAATTAGGCAGTGGTTTCAGCGAAGCCATCTATCAAAAAGCTTTTGAGGTTGCCCTGCGGGAACGGCAAATTGAGTACGAAGAACAACGCAAGGTACCGATTTTCTTTCACGGTTATTTTGTGGGGGAGGCCATTCCCGATCTCATTGTGCGTGACCATGGCCAAGCGGTTGTAGTCGTTGAACTCAAGGCTGTTCAGAACATTGGCGATAAGGAAGTCAAGCAAGTCAAGAAGTATATGGAAACCCTCAAAATTCCTGTAGGGGTTGTCGTCAACTTTTCCACTTCTACAGCAGGGGATCGGCCGCAAATTATTGAAGTGAACCTATAGCTATTCCAATAAAGCATGAGATATCATCCAGCACAATACTTGCGCATCACCTCATCAATCGAACTGTTTGACCCTGCATACATCCGCGCTCGCTTCAACACACTGAGGTCGTGCTCAATCACATTCAAATCAGGAGAGTATTTCGGTAAAAATAACACCTCGTGACCCGCCGCTTTCACCACTGCCTGAATCGCCCCTTTCGGATGAATCGGTGCATTATCCATCATCAACAACGAAGGTCTCTTTAACGCCGGCAAACAGTACTGACTCAGCCAGCTCACAAACCCTACCGCATTCAAATATCCTGAAAACAGCATCGGCGCGATGAAGTCTTTCTGGTGTCTATACCGTCCTGCGACTCAACTCTCTCTTTTCTGACGCTTCCCCGCTCGCTCTCCATCAATTCGTTGGCCTCGCGCTGCGATCCTGTTGCAACTAGACGAAAAATTGACTCTGCCCGACGAGTAGCTGTTCTGGTTCAAAAAGCCACCTACGAATGGCCTGCCAAATATGGCAAAGCTCTCTTAGAGGAATTTAACCGCCTCAAAAATGAATTTCTCAAGCGACGGGAAGAGAGACTATTACCTTACTTTCCTAACGAACCCAACCCAAATGCTATCCCAACAAATTTCCTCTGGGCGCGAACGATGACGTGTCCCTACTGTGGGGGGGTGATTCCGCTTTCGCCCAACTGGAAGCTGGCACCCGAGGAAGCACTGGCGATCGCCCGCGGGCATGAATTCCGACATGGCCGCCACCTCGCCTACGGCTACGGTTGATCTCGATCCCGTCCCTGATTTGGACTTGAGCCTACCGCCCCAGTCTGAACCCGCCTATACCTTGGCCGACTTGCGATCGCTGCTTGAGCAACCCCACCTACTGCCGCCGGGCGTCACCGTCAAAATTGGCCTTGGTAGCAAAGATGTGGCCTACCTTGCCCCCGGCCTACCCCAAGCGGTGCGGGTCACCACTGATCCTGAGTACTACGATCAGCACTGCGATAGCGTTGAACTTTGGTCGCCGGGCAGTCCCCTCTTTCCGCCACCGGCGATGATTCCCGAACCAACCCCTTCCAAGGACATTACTCGTGGTGAATTTCTAGCGTTGCTTGGCGATCGCCAAAAATCGCCGTGCCAATGCGCACCATGGTTGCCCCGGCCTGTACCGCAAGGGGATAGTCCTGCGTCATACCCATGGAATACTCCTGCCACTGCAGCTGCTGCCACGGTTTTGTACGCAGTTCCTCGCCCCAAGCCCGCAATTCCTGAAAGACTTGCAATTGTTCTGCGGGAGGCAACCCCAAGGGCAGAATCGTCATTAGGCCACAGCAGCGCAGATGGGAGAGGGCATCGAGTTGGGGCAGAGCTGCTTCCAGTTCGGATCTTTCCCAGCCGTGTTTTTGGGGATCGGGGCGCAGCTTCACCTGCAATAGACAGTGGGGACTGGGAGTGTCGGTTTCCCTAAGAATGGCATTGATGCGCTCGGCCAATTTCCAGCGGTCAACGGTGTGGATCCAGTCAAAGAGTTGCAGCGCCTGCCGCACTTTATTGGTTTGCAGGTGGCCAATGAGATGCCAAGTAATATCCGTGAGGTCAGCCAATTCAGCGCGTTTGCTGGCTGCTTCCTGGACGCGACTTTCGCCAAAATCCCGAATGCCAGCTTCGTAGGCAGCCCGAATCGCGGCCGCTGGCATAAACTTACTCACGGCAATCAGGCGGACATGGGGGGGAAGTGTTGATTTGAGGTGGGTGGCGCGATCGCGAATTTCAGCAGCGGATAACACAGGCAATTTGCGGGCAAGGATGCTTTTTGATCCTAAAACCCTGTTGCAAAAAGTGAAACCATGGCAGGATTTTCAGTCTCCTTGACTAGGCTAGAGGGTAGGATTCAGAACGCTACTATGGCTGTGCCCCTCAAACTCTCCCTTGGCCTCATTGGTTTACTCGCTCTCGGTACCCTTTTAGCGGGGAAGTTGCTCTCCCCAGGAGAAAACTTTATGTCCGCTGCCCAAGGTCAACCCAATTGGGGAATTGAATCAAACCCCTCGCCACTCTCTAAACCTGAACCGCCACCGCGCGTTTCTGTGGCTGATTATGATCGCTATCGCCAAGTCATTGAGCGCACCCGCAGCATGATCCACAACTCAGAAGCGCGGCGGCTTGCCGAGCAATATGGTTTGAACATTCTTGACATCACATGGGAGGACACCGCTCGCTACCACAACTCTGCCGTCGGCCCTAATATCAGTGACATGACGATTCAAATTCAGCAGTACAACCCACGCACCAAGGGTTATGAACTGAGTCTGATGCCCGTGATTCGCTTTCCCAACTTTAGCGATCGCACAGCGGATATTCCCCTTGAGCGCTTCTTTATCCTTGTGGGCAATGAAAAGGGCAAGCCACTCCAACGGGTCAACCTCAAGGAATTTCTTGGTAACTTCCGCAAGTATCTCCACAACCCGCGATCGTGGGCAGGAAATCGTCGCTCCCTTTTGGCCGATCGCGATAGCCATGTCCTCGTCAGTGCCCAAGCCTGTTTCCTACCCATTCCCTCCCAAGGGGAAGCCACCTTTAACCCTGTGCTGTTTAACTACCAAAGCTATGAAAAGAACCCAGCCGTCTTAGCCATTTTGGTCACGCGCCAAGGTACCAGTGCCACCGTTATTGACAACAAGCGGGATGCCTTTGAAGCCGGCAGGACGTGGGGACAGCGATTATTTTTCAATAAGAATGGCGAACGGGCGAGCCTAGTGGGACAACGCGCCAGTGATTTTGGAGTGAGAAGCGGGGGTGGCGAGATCACCTCTGCCCAAGCGGAGGCAGCAGGAATGAATATGGTGATGCTGATCCAAGTGCCCCTGAAGCAAGCCCCTCGGCCCCGATCGGTTATGCCCCCTTTCTCGATGCCCGCCCCCGCCCTCATGGAGGCAGCACCTAGCGCTGGTCGCTCCAATGTCGAGGCGGCAGTCATTAGTTATGGCAAGGTGGAAGGCCCCTTCACTGAAATTGATAACCTGCCGATCGAGCGGGATCCCCGCTTCCCCATCCGCGTCACGGTGCAATTTTATAAAGCCACCGATAATGGCGTTGTTGCTGCCGAAGATATGCGCCACATCCATGATCAAATTGCCAAGGTCTATAGCAATGCCGATTATGTCGGCAGCCTCGTGATTGATGGTGACACTGGGCGCCCCACGGAATACACAGGCAGCAAGCAGGAACCCCCCGGCTGGTGGGACGACTTCTGGCAACGGCACCAACAAAATACTGGTCAAACCCGTGAGGAAGCCCTAGAAATGTTGCGGCGATTGCGGGGCAAAGACTGGATGCCGAGGTCGCAAGGGGAATTGGAACAGGCACTGAAGGCGCTGCAAAATTCGTCCCAATAGAGCTAACGCCGCTGCTGCTTACTCACCCATTTGCGACTAAAGCGCAGTTCCATGCCGACGCCCTCTGCCCAGACTTGCAATTGCTTGAGGAAGGCTTGGCGATCGCTCCCTTGGAGAACGGCCAATTGATCGGCAGCTTCAAGGGCATAGGGATAGCCTTGACCGGTAATCAGCTCCCCGCAGAGCCAGCGAATCACCTGATCCAGTAAGCCCGCTTCGTAGAGCCAGAGAGGGAGTTCGAGGCGCACGGGATAGCCTTGATGGGCCTTGAGGTAGCAAAAGCCAATGCCCTTGACCCAAGCACCGTAATTTTCAAGGATGCCGCCGCGATCGCAGATAAACACAGGGGAGCGATCGCCCCATTGGGTCAACACCGTGCTCAACAGTTGGGCATCCGAGAGGTGGGGACTCGGCGCCAGCTGCTCCAGATGTCCTAAAAGGGTCACCAAATCCCGTGCCTGAGAGCTATCAATATAGGCCACCAAGGGAATCTGGTGTTGCCGGCTCGCGGCAAGGGTTTGGCACAGTGCCGCCACATATCGCCTCTGCCACTCGGGGGCATAGGACTCGGCAAACGTGGCCACAAAGGAGCCATCAAACAATAGCAACGCGGGTGCGGTTACCTCGGCCATGCGCTCCTGAAGGGTTTTTAGTTCCAGTTCAAAGCGGCGCAGGTGGATATAGCGTTCGTGGAAGCGATAAATTTGCGGCTGTCGCAACTGTTCTTCCGCTTGGCGCAGTTCCGCTGGTGTAATTAGTTCAAGGACAATTTCCTTGGCGTAGGGGCGATCGCGCCGATGGGGATTGAGAAACCACCCCGCCTGTACCACACCCACGGGCAAAAATAGCTCTTCACTGGGCACAATCTGGGAACCATCCACCGCCACAGTGGTGACATCCATGAGTTGAGTCATTGCCCACTCCCGCGCCGCCTGACGATGGGGCCACTGTACCCCCAAGGGAATGCGCCACCCCTGATGCCATGGTTCAATAGGACGTGCCCCCCAATCTGGGATCTGCGGATCAATGGCAGCGGTGATGTCGGCAATGGTTTGCTGCTGCCATGTCTTGAGAGCCTGTTGATAGGCCTGTCGCACCTGAGCTAGGGCGGTGTCATAGCTGAGAAATTCGGCCTTTTTATGATTTAGTTGCTGCACCAGTTGGAAAAGGGGTAACACCATGACTGGGAAAGACTAGAGAAACGCCTCTTGCTATTCTCAACGGAATAGGTATGGGTTTGCCTTGTGTCCCCTCCTGCGGTAGATATTAAGGTGTCCACTGACCCTCCCCCAAAAACTGTGAAGGCACTCACTCTCCTTGGCTCCACTGGCTCCATTGGTACCCAAACCCTTGACATTGTTGCCCAATATCCCGATCGCTTTCGTATTGTTGGCCTTGCTGCCGGGCGCAACTTGGAGCGACTGATTCCGCAAATTCGCCAATTTCAGCCGGAGATTGTCAGTATTGCCGATGCCAAGCAACTGCCAGAGTTAGAGGCGGCACTGGCCGATCTGCCCCAAAAACCACAACTGGTGGCGGGGGAATGCGGTATTGCGACGGTAGCGGCCTATGGGGATGCCGATGTTGTGGTCACCGGCATTGTTGGTTGTGCCGGTCTGGTGCCGACGATCGCCGCCATTAAAGCGGGTAAAGATATTGCCTTGGCCAATAAGGAAACGCTGATTGCCGGTGCGCCCGTGGTTTTGCCGCTGCTTCAGGAGTACGGTGTCAAGCTCTTGCCCGCTGATTCTGAGCACTCGGCGATTTTTCAGTGTTTGCAGGGGGTGCCCGAGGGAGGACTGCGGAAAATTATTCTCACTGCTTCCGGAGGCGCTTTTCGTGATTGGCCGGTGGAAAAACTCTCGCAAGTGACGGTGGCCGATGCCCTCAAACACCCCAACTGGTCAATGGGACCCAAAATTACTGTGGACTCGGCAACCCTGATGAATAAAGGCCTAGAGGTGATTGAAGCCCACTACCTCTTTGGCATGGACTACGACAATATCGAGATTGTGATCCATCCCCAAAGCATTATCCACTCGCTGATTGAGTTGCAGGATACCTCCGTGCTGGCGCAGTTGGGCTGGCCAGATATGCGGTTGCCGCTGTTGTATGCCCTCTCGTGGCCAGAGCGAATTCCCACGAATTGGTCGGCACTGGATCTGGTGAAGGCGGGGGATTTAACCTTTCGATCGCCGGATCACCAAAAGTATCCCTGTATGGGGCTGGCCTATGCGGCGGGTCGCGCTGGGGGAGCCATGCCGGCAGTCCTGAATGCTGCCAATGAACAGGCAGTGGCGCTCTTTATTGCCGAGGCGATTTCGTTCCTTGAGATTCCCCGCCTGATTGAGATGACCTGCGATCGCTACTCTGCCCAAAACATTAACAACCCTACCCTAGAGGACATTTTGGCCGCCGATCGCTGGGCGCGAGAAACGGTACAGGAGTTGGCACAACGGGGAGTTCGCCCCATGATTGCGCTATAGAGTGTGTCAAAATACCATACAGATTGCTTCAGAGGAAAACCAATGGATACCCGCGCATTCAAGCGATCGCTACACAGTTCCGAAAACTACCACCGCAAAGGCTTTGGTCACGGTGAGGAAGTAAACCAGCAGCTGCAAGGGGAGTATCAAAGTTCGCTGATTCAACAAATCCGCGCCAATGGCTATCGCTGGCAACAGGGGGATGTAACGATTCGCTTGGCGGAGGCCTTTGGCTTTTGTTGGGGGGTAGAACGTGCCGTTGCCTTGGCCTATGAAACCCGCACCCACTTTCCCACCGAGCGCATCTGGATCACGAATGAAATTATCCACAATCCCTCGGTGAATGAGCGCCTGCGGCAAATGGCCGTGGAATTTATTCCGGTGGTCAATGGGGCAAAGGACTTTAGTGAGGTGCGCCAAGGGGATGTGGTGATTTTGCCCGCTTTTGGTGCCAGTGTCCAAGAAATGCAACTGCTGAATGAGCGGGGCTGCACGATTGTCGATACCACTTGCCCGTGGGTGTCGAAGGTGTGGCACAGTGTTGAAAAGCACAAAAAGGTCAATTTCACCTCGATCATTCACGGTAAGTACAACCACGAAGAAACGATCGCCACCAGTTCCTTTGCGGGCACCTATTTGATTGTGCTCAACCTCGAAGAAGCCCGCTATGTCTGCGATTACATCCTCAAAGGGGGCGATCGCGAGGCCTTCATGGCCAAGTTTGCCAAGGCCTGTTCTGCGGGCTTTGACCCCGATCGCGATCTGGTGCGGGTCGGCATTGCCAATCAAACAACGATGCTCAAGGGGGAAACCGAACAAATTGGCAAACTCTTTGAACGCACGATGATCCAAAAGTATGGTCCCGATCGCCTCAATGAGCACTTCATGAGCTTCAATACCATCTGCGATGCCACCCAAGAACGCCAAGATGCGATGCTGAACTTGGTCAAGGAACCCTTAGATCTGATGGTGGTGATCGGTGGCTACAACTCCTCGAATACCACCCACCTTCAAGAAATTGCCATTGAACATGGGATTCCTTCCTACCACATTGATTCTGCCGATCGCATTGGGCCGGGGAATCGCATTGAACACAAACCGCTGCATCACGCTCTCACCGTTACCGAGAACTGGCTGCCCGATCGCCCAATCACCATTGGCATTACGTCCGGTGCCTCCACTCCCGACAAGGTGGTCGAGGCGGTTCTCAATAAAATTTTTGCCCTGCGGTCTGTGGTAGCGGTTTCCTAGGCCTCTGATGCTTGGGTCAAATCCCAAGCGGGCGATCGCTGACAACTGATCTCGTAGAGGGCAATACCGACTGCCACTGATGCATTGAGGCTATTGGTGCGCCCCGCTAGGGGAATAGCGACAATCTCATCGCAGTGTTTTTGGGTTTGTAGGCTAATCCCTTCCCCTTCACTGCCAACGACAAAGACGGTGGGGCGATCGAAGGTAATTTTCGGTAGGGGCACCGCGCCACGTTCCGAGAGGCCATAGATCCAATAGCCCGCCGCCTTCAGGGTTTCAAGGGCTTGATTGAGGTTAATCACCCGTGCCACCGGTAAATACTCCAGCGCCCCTGCGGCGGCTTTGGCCACTGTTGCAGTAATGCCCACGGCTCGCCGTTGAGGAATAATCATTCCTTGCATGCCCAGTGCTTCTGCGGTGCGGATCATGGCACCGAGATTTTGCGGATCCATAATGCCATCTGCCGCTAGAAGAACGGGTTGATTCACGGTTGCGGCCTTGGCCAAGAGATCCTCAAGAGACCAGTAGTGATAGGCAGCCACCTGAAGGGCAATCCCCTGATGGCGCCCCCCTTGGCACAGTTGATCGAGGCGTTCGGGGGTTACAGTATCAATGATCGCTCCTTGCTGTTTAGCTTCATTCAAGCGTTGATGAAAGCGTGGATCATAGCGCAGCGAGGGAATCACCCAAATACGGTTGCAGGGACGGCCACTTTCAAGGGCTGAGAGCACGGCATGGCGACCATAGAGGAGTTCGGGGACATCCTCGGCAGTTGGGGGTGCTTTCCGAATTGGTTGAGCTGGGGTGCGTCGCTGGGGGCGAGGAGGGCGGGTCGCGGTCGGTCGGTTTTTTTTGCGGGGACGAGGTTTCTCGGTCATGAAGAGTCACTAAGATTGCAGATCTTCCCTAGGGTGTTCGCTGAAACATCGCAAGGGGGCGATCGCCATCATAGAACGTCAATGTATTTCCCTCAATGCGGTAGCGGTTCGTTTGCTCAAGGGTCTGTAAAAACGACATCTCCATCCTTTGTGCCCGTTGGCCAATACAGGCGCGCCGCGTTGTCGCCACTGCCGAAAACCGCAATTGCTGGCCATTGACGCTGTAACCACCGTTAAAGTTATTGCAGCCACTAAAGCCCGTTGCTCGCTGGGCATTGCTATCAAACTCAATAAACGCCGTATTCATGGGATTGCGCGGTGGCATCGGCATATTGGCTAGGCGCTGCAGTTGCCAGCGGCCACTGAGGGGACTTTCCGTCGCACCCGCTTCAAAGGTTAATAGCAGGCGATTGCCCTCAAAGAGTTGCAGCGTATTTCCTTGAACGCGGTAGCGATTGGTGCGACTTAGTCCCTGTAGCATCTGGGTTTCCACACTCTGAAGGGGTTCTTGGCCGCAGAGGCGTTGGGTGGTGGCTAAGGGGGCAAAAAGCAGCCGCGGGCCGTTGGCGGTGTAGCCACCATTAAAGCTATTACAGCCCGTAAAACCATTGGCACGGCGGTTAGCACTATCAAACTCAATAAAGGCGGTATCCACTGGCACGGCTTGATTGCCAATGCGTCTGAGACGCCAGCGTTGACCGCTGAGGCTCAGTTCTGGGGGTTGGGAGGGAGGGTTATTTGCTGTTGCTTGTGTGGAAACCGCCACAGGCACCAAGCGCGGCAGGGGTAGGAGTCCCCCTTCGAGGCGATAGGTGACAGTACTGATGCGACTGGGGCAACAGAGGGGATCATTGGGCGTGTAGCGGGCAAAGTCTGCGGTGAAGGTGCCATCGTTTTGGAACTTGACCTCGCCTAGGAATGAGCCATCAGCGCGGGAATCCATGAGATTCGGCGATAGCGTTCCCAAGTAACGTCCTCCGGAAAAAACAAAGGCCTGATACCCCATCGGGCGACACATGCCATCAAAGCGACTATTGCCAAGAATAATTTCCACATTCTGATGGCGAATGGGGGTGCCCACGAGATACCAGCCTCGCTGTTGGATCAGGCGATCGGCCATGGATTGGGGAGAACGTAGGGTGCTGCGACAGCGGTTCAACTCACTGGGATCAGGATTGCCCCGTGGGGGAATCTCTAGGATAGGAAGGTTGGGATTCCAGTTGCGCGGCGGTTGATCGAGCCAAGACTGGGGGGCGGCGAAACTCATGGGGGCGATCGCCAGCGTTGTGGTGACTGTGTAGAGCGTTGCCAAGCCAACCGCAGTGGGAAACTTAATCATGGTGATGAAAGACCAAGCTCTATGGGGGTATCTCTAGGGACGTACAGAGAGTATAGGGGTTCCCTATCGATTCCCTCGCAAAAGATCAAGAAACCTTTAGCAAGGACGCTAGGGTCAGACCTTGGGCGATGCTGTAGTGCCCATAGCTAAAAACGCGGGGCACATCGGAGTGCAGATGCTGGGCAATTTCGCGGTAGGCGTAGGGACTGCCATAGACCACCAGACCCGCCAGTTGATTTTGGGCTTGCAGTCGTTCGAGGGTGGCGATCGCTGGCGCACTTAAACTTGCTTTGCCTCGGAAGGGATTGCCACGACTAAACACCTGCACTAAGGTCGGTGCCTTGGGGAAGCCCTCAATCATGGTGAGGGGCGTTTGCTGATCAATCACCACCCGTTGGTCAAAGCCCCAAGTGGGGGGCAGTGTCAATGCGGGACAAGTACGGTTCAAAAAGCTAGCGTGCAGAGTATCATCCACGATCAGACAATTCACCCCTAAGGGCACAGGTTGCAAGGCTTGGCCAGCCCGCTCGAGACTGTCTTGGGCAATGGTGGTGGCCACCTCAACGGCTGGTGTCGTTTGGAAATAGTCCAACTGTAATGCTAGAGGCTGAAGGCGAGCCTTCGCGGCTTGAATGCGGGCTACAGCGGCCTGAATGCGCTCAGGAGGAATCCGCCCTGACTCAACGGCGGCAACCACCGCTTCAATGGCTGCCGGCGGATCCAAGGGCATGAGCAGAATATCGGCACCTGCTTCTACGGCTTTGACGGCAGCTTCGGCGGTACCGTAGGTGTTGGCGATCGCCCCCATGACCAAGGCATCGGTTACAATTAGACCCTTAAACCCCATCTCTTGGCGCAGGATTCCCGTGAGAATCGGGGGAGACAGGGTGGCGGGTCGCTCGGCATCCAAGGCGGGTAGGTGGACATGGGCGCTCATGACGGTATCCACCCCGGCAGCAATGGCAGCAATAAAGGGCGGCCATTCAATAGCTTGCAGGCGATCGCGATCGTGGGGAATCACGGGCAGTTCCAAATGCGAATCCGTGGCTGTATCCCCATGGCCGGGAAAATGCTTTGCCGTTGTGAGCACTGGATAGGCCCGTGCCCCTTGAATAAACGCGGTTGCAAGGGCACTCACAATGTCTGGCTCCTCGCCAAAGGCGCGCACATTAATCACTGGGTTTGCGGGATTATTATTCACGTCCACCACCGGGGCGAGAACCCAATTCAAGCCAATGGCTAAAGCTTCGGCTGCGGTGTATGCCCCCATTTCCTTTGCAAGGTCAACCGCCCGTTTTCGGTTCTTTTGGGCAATGGCGCCTAAAGCTGCTGGCGGGGGAAATTGTGTGGCACCACTGAAGCGTTGACCCACCCCCTCCTCAATATCCGCTGCTAGTAATAGTGGAATCGTGGCCCAAGATTGGAGTTGCCGACAGCGTTCTGCCACTTCGACGGCACTGCCCCCCAAGAGAATCACCCCACCAACTCCCCAGTCTTTAATCCAGTGTTTTAAGGTGTTTTGGGGCGGCTCCCAAGCGGGATACTGAATCTGGCTGTCGTAGAGGTAGCCACTGGCTCGTACAACCACCATCTGCGCCACCTGTGCCCGCAGTGAAAGATCAGAAAGAGGGGAAATAAATGTCATGGGTGTGATCTCATTCAGAGCAAAATTTCACAAATGAATAACTTTCTTATTCAGCATATAAAAAATTGTCTCAAACTCCCTCAGGTAACTGGTCTGATTTTTTATACTAAAAGTACAGCCTTTACAGCCCTTTTCTAAGTACGGGCTGCATAAGGGGAAATGAACCTCCTCTATAGGAGCCTTAGTTGTTTTGAGTGTGTTCCATTCATGTGAAAAGGGCTGTACCTAATGATCTTGAGGCAAAGTCCGATTCCGTTGCTCCGGTAGAGCAAGTTTCAAGTTTTTCCTGCGGTGTTCAATCATTAAGCCAAAGGCTGAAGCCTAAATCGCTTTCTTTAGGAGTTGACCTATGTTAAAAGCACTACGTGAGAAACTGCAAAGTATGATGGTCTTTTTGATGGAGGCATTTGGGCGCATCTTCACCCCTCGCAATGATCACTATCCTTCCACAGGAGCACAGCCCTTTACGGGAACACCCTCCCGTAAGAGTTAGTTACTGTCTTCCGCAAGCAGAATCCCTGTAGAGACTTTACAGGTAAAAATAACTGGTATTCCTTCCGCATCAGCTCCGCCATAGCGGCAATCATGGGGCTGGTGCAGTTTTTTATGAGCTTGGGGCGATCGCCCAAACTGTTAAAACCTAGAAATAACGCTCAGCGCTAAGGGTACCACCAAAAGGTTGCAACCACTGAATCTAACGGCATATTTCAGAATCAGTTAAGGAATATTTCAGATATTGAATTTCCCGTTAACATTTGAGCATTCCCAAAGGCCTATGCTAACTTAAAAGTAGGCACAGAAAGAAAGGTTAACGATAAGAGTGAACTTAAGGCTTGTGCCTCCCAGTCCTTGAGTTCGGGATAAAGCAAAGTTACTCCAAGATAAATCTCACTCCTGTCTTGCGAGTAATATCAAAACCAATCCTTTGAGCTTCACCGTTGTATAGTTGTCCTCTCGCTTTATCCAGCCTTATCGTTTGTGTGGTTACTGCCGAAGTCCCCATCCTGTCGTCCATGGGAGTTAAGGCAAAGCTAGGTAACCTCCTAGTATCCAAGGTCGTCAACGTTGACAGCAATCCATTACCTAGTGTCCATGCTCCAAGCTTGATCGGTTGAGATCGCCTAGTGGGGGTTTTGATCGCCAGCTAAAACCACGTTTTGTCCACGTTAGTTGTTGAGTTACTTCGTCATTGCTAACTTCGTTAGGGGTCTTGCTGCCATCAGCTTGACCCCCTCGTTTTATGTTTAGGCTATGGCGTGAGTTGCGGTTGTCGCATGGCGCGTGCCAGTTCTGCTGCTACTTCTGGACGCGAAAACTCTGGAGGTGGCAATTCGCCCCGGCGCAGCATTTCCCGTACCTTTGTCCCTGAGAGGTGAATGCGCTCTTCGGGTTTGCTGGGACTGGTTTTACTGGTGGCCATAGACTGGGTGCGGGTGCAGTAGAAGGCATGCTCAAATTTCAAGGGAATAATCCCCAAGGCTGCTGGATCAAATTCATCGAAGATATGTTGGGCATCGTAGGTGCCGTAGTAGTCCCCCACACCCGCGTGATCGCGACCAACAATGAAATGGGTACAGCCGTAGTTCTTACGGACGAGGGCATGGAAAATCGCTTCCCGTGGCCCTGCATAGCGCATCGCTGCCGGATTAATGGCCAGAATCACCCGATCTTTGGGGAAGTAGTGCTCGAGCATGATTTCATAGCAGCGCATCCGCACATCGGCGGGAATATCATCCTCCTTGGTGGCACCTACGAGGGGATGCAAAAAGAGACCATCGACGATTTCAAGGGCACATTTTTGGATATATTCATGGGCGCGGTGGATCGGATTGCGGGTCTGGAACCCCACAATGGTGCGCCAACCTTTTTCACGGAAGAGGGCACGGGAATCCACCGGATCAATGCAGTAGTTGGGAAATTGGGGATGGGGATGCCGCTCTAGGAGCCAAATCGGGCCTGCAAGGTTGACTTCTCCCTGTTCATAGACCACCTTGACACCGGGGTGTTTGTCATCTTCAGTGCGATAGACACAGCGCGCCTCACGGCGTTTGTCATAGGTATATTTTTCGGTGAGTTCGAGAATACCCAAAAACTGACCCGCTGCGTTATCGAGGCGAATGGTTTGGCCAATTTCTAGGCGAGCAGCCACCTCCGCACTGACAGAGAGGGTAATGGGAATTGACCAAGGCAAACCATTGGCAAGGTACATTTCTTCAACGACCCGCTCGTAGTCGGCCTGTCCCATAAACCCCGTCAGAGGACTAAAGCCACCAATGGCGATGAGTTCTAAATCGGAGACAGCGCGCTCATCAAGGGTAATGCGGGGCAATTGATCGGCACGGGCGAGCCACGCCTGTTTTTGTTCGGAGGAGAGAATCCGATTGACGAGGATACCGCCGTGGGGGGCGATCGCATCCTTTGTCTGTACTGTCGGTGATGGACTCAATGTGGAACTCCTTTTTGGGGTTGGATGAACCTGTTGCAAAACTTCATAACTAAGATAGAAGTCATTATTGGACGAATAGGTGCATGAGACAACTGGTAGACCCCTATCGTTATGGCGTCGAGCGGGAGTGGTGCTGGCGAGGATGGCAGAGTCGCTATAGCTTTTGGTGGCCTGCTGCTGTAGATGAGAAGAAGGGGAGATCTCCAGTGATTTTGCTCCACGGCTTTGGGGCGTCTCTACGGCATTGGCGATACAATCTTCGGGTTTTGGGAGACTATCAGCCGACCTATGCTCTCGATTTAATAGGATTGGGGGCAGCAGAAAAGCCCATTGCGGCCTATGGGGCTGAGTTTTGGGCGGCTCAGGTTCATGCCTTTTGGCAGAAGATTGTCGGGCAGCCAGCGGTGATTGCTGGCAACTCCATTGGGGCGTTGATTGCCCTGACCTGTGCTTATCGCTATCCGCAGATGACGGCGGGGGTGGTGATGCTAAGTCTGCCGGATCCAGCGGTGCGCGAGGAGTTGATTCCGAGGGCGATCGCTCCCCTTGTGAGCGGAATTGAACAGATTTTTACGGCTCCTTGGCTGCTGCGCACCCTTTTTTACGCGATTCGCCGTCCCTTCATTGTCAAGCGTTGGGCACAATTGGCCTACGCCAACCCCAACTGTGTGGATGATGAATTGCTGGACATCCTGCTCACCCCTGCCTATGACCGTGATAGCGATCGCGCCTTTGGGCAAATCATTCGCGCCATGAGCCGCACGGACTTTGGGCCGAGTGCCAAGACAATGCTCAAGAGCGTGCCCCAACCCCTATTGCTGATTTGGGGACGACAGGATCGCTTCATCCCGCCAATGCTGAGCCAGCAGTTTCAACAGGTACAACCAAGGATGCAGGTGGTGGAGTTGGATCACACGGGGCACTGTCCCCACGATGAGCAGCCCGATCGCGTCAATGCGTTGCTTTTGGATTGGTTGCGCAGCCACGAACTTGGGAGGGGTTGAGTCCTACGGTTGCAGGCTCTATGATCACGACAATCTTCAGAGTTGGCATGGCAGATGTTTAGGCTGATTACGGTTTTCTGGGCGTTTATTTTTATTGGTGTTTTGCTGCTGTTGGGGCGAATTGTGCGGCAGCGTTGGGCACTGATGCGATCGCTCTATATGCCCAGTTCAGTCATTGCGGGCGTTTTGGGACTCATTCTTGGCCCTAGTGTCCTTGGGGCGATCGCCAGTCAAATTGCTCCCAACTCCGGTTTAGGGAACGGTCTTTTTGCCGAAGACATCCGCGAAGTTTGGAAACAGTCTCCCAGTATTTTCATCAACATAGTTTTTGCCTGTCTATTTCTAGGGGAGATCATCCCTAGCCCTCGGGAAATTTGGCAGAAAGCTTCACCGCAGGTCGCCTTTGGTCAGATTTTGGCTTGGGGGCAATACGTGGTGGGGCTGCTGCTGACGTTGCTTGTTCTCACTCCTGTATTTGGCATGGATCCAATTGCTGGTGCCCTGATTGAGATCACCTTTGAGGGGGGGCATGGGACTGCCGCCGGCATGGCCGATACCTTTAGGGAGTTAAACTTTACCGCTGGGGCTGATATGGCCTTGGGCTTGGCCACTGTGGGCTTAGTCTCTGGGGTGGTTTTTGGAGTGGCACTGATCAACTGGGCACGGCGCACAGGACGCTTGCAGATCAAACCCTTGGTGGACTCTGAAACCGCGGAGAATCTCGACCCTCATCCCCACGATGACCTAGAAACACGGCAACGGCGGCGACAACTGCTGCGGGAGTTACTCATTGATCCTTTGTCATTAAATTTCTGTTTTGTGGGTTTGGCGATTATTGTGGGCTGGGTGATTCTTGAAGCGCTGCGACTCCTAGAGCGTCTCACTTGGGGACAAACGGGTTTAAAGCTCATGGCCTATGTGCCCCTATTTCCCTTGGCGCTGATCGGTGGCATTATTGTGCAGCTCATCCTGACCCGTTGGCGCAAACAGTACCTGATTAGCCGGCCACTGATTAACCGTATTGGCGGTGTCGCCTTGGATGTGACGATTATTACCGCCTTGGCCACCCTCTCTTTAGCCGCCATTGGTGAAAATCTCATTCCCTTTCTCCTCTTGAGTGTGGGGGGAATTGCTTGGAATCTCTTTGTCATGCTCTATTTAGCGCCGCGAATTTTGCCCATGTTCTGGTTTGAGCGGGGAATTGGCGACATGGGGCAATCGATGGGGGTGACATCTACTGGGCTATTGCTGATTCGTATGGTGGATCCCCACAACCAATCGGGCGCCTTGGAAAGTTTTGCCTACAAACAGATTCTTTTTGAGCCGATTGTCGGCGGTGGGTTATTTACGGCGGCGGCACCAATTCTGATCCGTAATTTTGGGGTGGTGCCTGTACTGGCGCTCACGGGCGGGCTGTTAGGCCTGTGGTTAGTGTTTGGATTCTGGAACTATGGCCAAATCCGGCGATCCTTGGCGCAAAATTGACCCCATTCAGGGAGAACCCTAGAATAGAAACGACTTGAGCCGCTGTGCTGTCTCAGGTAAAAGCCGTGTTGTGAGTTTGCCGATGACCTCTGTGCTCCTCAAATCCGTTGTTGAAAGTGATGAACGTGCCGATCTGCGCCAATTTTCACGCATCCTGCAACTAGGGGAAAAACGCTATCTCCTGCGCAATGATATTTTGGGCGCCTTTGCAGATTACTGTCGCGACCTCGATCGCCCTGTCCCCACACCCTTCGAATCCCGCCTCAGCAAGCTGGTGTTCTATACCCAAGAGATCATTGTTGACAACGAAAGTCTGTGTTGGATTATTCGGCCACGGATTGCGCAGCAGGAGGTGTGTCGGCTGCTGGTGGAGGATTTGACGATCGTGCCGATGACAATTCCAGAGCTACTGGATCTGCGCGATCGCCTAGTCAATCGGTACCATCCCAATGAGGGGGATGTTTTTGAAATTGATGTCCAGCCCTTCTATGACTACTCGCCAATTATCCGTGATGCCAAGAATATCGGTAAGGGGGTGGAATTTCTCAATCGCTATTTATCCAGCAAGCTTTTCCAAGACCCGCGCCAGTGGCAGCAGAACCTCTTTAACTTTTTGCAAATTCACCGCTACAACGGCTATCAACTTCTGATCAATGAGCGGATTCGCTCTCCTCAGCACCTCTCAGAACAGGTGAAGCAAGCTCTTGTGGCCTTGAGCGATCGCGCCTCCGACGAGGCCTACAGTGAGTTTCGCTTTGAACTCCAAAATCTGGGCTTTGAACCGGGTTGGGGCAATACGGCGGCACGGGTACGCGACACCCTAGAAATTTTAGATCAACTCTTAGATTCGCCCGATCACCAAGTGCTAGAGGCCTTTGTCTCGCGGATTCCGATGCTCTTTCGCATTGCCCTCATTTCTCCCCACGGCTGGTTTGGCCAAGAGGGGGTGCTGGGGCGACCCGACACCGGCGGGCAGGTGGTCTATATCCTCGATCAAGTGAAAAGCCTCGAAAAACAAATGCGGGAGGATTTAGAACTGGCCGGGCTGGGGGTACTGGCAGCACAACCTAAAATTATTGTCCTGACTCGCCTGATTCCCAATGCCGAAGGGACGCTGTGCAACCAACGCCTAGAGAAAATCTACGGCACCAACAACGCTTGGATCCTGCGGGTGCCGTTTCGGGAATTTAATCCCAAGGTGACCCAAAACTGGATTTCTCGCTTTGAAATCTGGCCCTATTTGGAAACCTTTGCCATTGACGCGGAGCGGGAGTTGCGGGCGGAATTTGGCCATGTGCCCGATTTAATTATTGGTAACTATTCCGATGGCAACTTGGTGGCTTTTTTGCTGGCGCGGCGAATGAAGGTGACCCAATGCAACATTGCCCATGCCCTCGAGAAATCCAAGTACCTCTTTAGTAACCTCTACTGGCAGGACTTAGAGGATAAATATCACTTCTCAATGCAATTTACGGCGGATCTGATTGCCATGAATGCTGCCAACTTTATCATCAGCAGCACCTACCAAGAGATTGTGGGCACACCCGACAGTATTGGCCAGTACGAGTCCTATCAATCCTTTACGATGCCTGACCTGTACCATGTGGTGAACGGCATTGAACTCTTTAGCCCGAAATTTAATGTGGTGCCACCGGGGGTGAATGAACAGGTTTACTTTCCCTACTACCACTATACGGAGCGGCTAGAGGGCGATCGCCAGCGGTTGGAAGAACTGCTCTTTACCCTTGAGGATCCGCAGCAGATCTATGGTTACTTAGAAAATCCGAACAAACGCCCTCTCTTTTCGATGGCACGGCTGGATCGGATTAAAAACCTCACAGGACTGGCAGAAGCCTTTGGCCGCAGCAAAGAACTGCAAGAGCGGTGTAATTTAATTTTGGTGGCAGGGAAATTGCGTACCGAAGACTCCAGCGATCGCGAGGAAATCGCCGAAATTGAGAAGCTCTATCAAATCATCCACGAGTACAATCTCCACGGTAAGATTCGCTGGCTAGGGATTCGTTTACCGAAAGCAGATTCGGGGGAAGTTTACCGCATCATTGCCGATCGCCAAGGGATTTTTGTCCAGCCGGCGTTGTTTGAAGCTTTTGGCCTGACGATTTTGGAAGCCATGATCAGTGGTCTGCCCACCTTTGGTACCCGCTTTGGTGGCCCTCTGGAAATTATCCAAGATGGGGTGAATGGTTTTTATATCAACCCAACCCACCTAGAAGAAATGGCGGAGACTATCCGCCGCTTTATAGAGGCTTGCGATCGCGATCCGCAGCAGTGGCAACGAATTTCCAAAGCGGGTATCCAGCGGGTCTATAGCACCTACACTTGGAAAATTCACTGTACACGCCTGCTTTCCCTTGCCAAGATCTACGGCTTCTGGAACTTCTCTTCCCAAGAAAACCGCGAAGACATGATGCGCTATATGGAGGCACTCTTCTATCTGCTCTATAAACCCCGCGCCCAAGCCCTATTGGCAGAACACATGCAGCGGTGATATGGGTTTAGCGACTAGGTGGGAAGCCCCGCGATCGTCGAGAGTATGTTACACGTAATGGTAATCGATCGCCCAGCGAGCCAATTCAGTGCGATTATGGCAGCCGGTTTTACCCAAAATATTGCTGACATGGCTTTCTACGGTACGCTGACTGACATGTAGTTCTGCCGCAATTTCACGATTCAACATTCCGCGGGCAACGTATTGGAGAATTCGGGTTTCTGTGGGAGTGAGTTCGACACCGGGGGGTGGTGTAGGCGCAGGAGGGGATTGCAGTCGTTGCGCTTCCCGCAGGCGAGCCGTTTGTTTGAGGAGGGCTTGGATTTGGGCGAGGAGTTCATCCGGTTCGAAGGGCTTGACTAGGTAAACATCACCGCCGGTTTGCAACCCTTTGATGCGATCGTGGGTTTGCCCCTTGGCCGAGAGAAAGAGCACCGGTAACCAACTGAGGTGTGTTTGTTGTCGCACTGCACTGACAAAGCTATAGCCATCCATCTGGGGCATCATCACATCACAAATAATTAAGTCGGGCGTCTGCTGCTGCAGAATTGCCAGACCTTCGTTGCCATGGGCTGCCGTCAGTACACGATACCCCTGCATCTCAAGGTAATCCTTGACCAAGAGGACAAGATTAGGGTCGTCATCTACCAGTAGAATCGTGGCATTTTGCGCAGGGGACGCCTCAAGGTTCATACATTCAGAGCAGTTAACGGTGCTGACGCCAAGTCTTACTAAGAATGAGGGTGCTCCTATAGGATAGCTTATTCCTGTTGGGGGGAAGCATTGGCCAGCTCTGGAGACATCTCCTTTGGCGCCGTGGCAATCTGAGAACGTCCCGCTGCCTTAGCGGCATAGAGGGCATCATCGGCTATCTTCACCAGTTGTAGTAAGGTCTCCCCGTGGGTGGGAAACTGACTGATGCCGGCACTAAAACTCACCTTGAAGCTGTCATGGTTGGGGGCGTGGAAGGTATGGTTGCGCAATCGCTGTAAACAGATGGCAAGGCGGTGTTTGGCCACATCAAGGGAAATATCATAGAGGGCAATTAAAAATTCTTCGCCACCCCAGCGAGCCACGACATCTTCCATCCGTAGGGACTGTCGCAACATTCGAGCGGTGGTCACCAATACCTGATCGCCAACGTCGTGACCATAGGTGTCATTGATGCGTTTGAAATGGTCTAAATCCAAAACGGCGATGCAAAGAGTTTGCTGTTGGCGGTTGGCAAGGGTCAAAAAGCGTTCAATCTCTTCTGTGGCTTTACGACGATTGCTCAATCCCGTGAGGGGATCTACCTCTGCCAAGCGTTTCAGGAGGCGGGTGCGCTCTAGGCGATTGATGATCCGCGTCATTAGCTCAGGGCCGACAATTGGCTTGCTAACAAAATCATCGGCGCCAGCGGCAAAGAGTTGGGTGACAAGGGCTGGATCGGTGGTTGCGGTAAGAAAAAGAATTGGCAGCTGGTTCCAGTGGGGATCATTGCGCACCACTTGGCAGAGTTCTAGGCCGTTAATGCCGGGCATTTGGACATCGAGAATAACCAATTCGGGGTTGGTGGCCTCTAGGACATCCCAAAATTGATCGGGATCCTGAAGGGAGGTGACACTCATTCCCCAGGGTTCCAAGAGCCGTTTCAAGATGGCTAGGGTGACGGCGTCATCATCCACGGTCAGGATACTAGCGGAGGTCATTTCTTGAGGTTGCAGTAACTGTTCGAGAGTCTGCAAGAGTCGCTCAAGATCAACAGGCTTACTCAAGGTGATCCGTGAGCCAAGGCGAATGGCGGCGAGGCGATCGCGCCAGGTGTCACGGGCAGTAAATACTAGGGCGGGGATGGGGGGACGATGTTGCCGCAACTGCTGCAAGAACTCGCGGGTGGTTACCTCATCAGGCATCACTTCAGGATTGAGAATGACAGCATTGGGCCAGCATTCCTCAAGTAAGGTGTTGACCAGCGGCCAGCTATCCATTGCGACGTAGCGGAACCCACCATCAACGGAGTGCTCCTCAAGGGAGCGAACTAACTCGGCGTCGTTATCAATGTGCAGGACAAGGGGCAGGCCTGAGTCGTTATGATTGTCAGGCTTGGAGGTGGCGATCGCGCTGAGGAGCTGCTGGACGATTTCAAGGAGCGCTGCTGGGGAGCAGGGATAGTGGTAATAAATCACTTGGGTTTCTGGCTGGGTTGGCCAATCCTTGCGGGTAAGAATCAAAATTGGCTCTTGAAACCCGCGATCGCGCACCTGCTGGCAAAAGGCCTCAACTGCCGTGCCTAAATGGGACTCATCCACAATCAATAGGTGATAGCGACTACTGGCCAATAGTCCCCAGAGGTCTTCAGAGCGAGCAACGACATCCACCCGATGATCCGCAGTGGTCAAGATGGAGACCAACGTTGCTGCCGTTGCCACGTCGTCGTGATAAAGCAAAATGGCCATACTTGCTCGCCAACAGCCTATTGCTATTACCCTACTGCCTTGGCTTGATCTTGCTCAAGTTCTCGGAGATACAGATTGCCGCTGGAGGGGAGTTACATATCTTTACATTTTATCCTTGCCAGATGCTAATAATTCTCAATAGTGGTGCTATAGTAGGCCTAGGCTTTATTGAGATTTATCCTCAATAAGTTCAGCGTCGATATTATGCGTTTATCGAAGGAGGAATGTATGGCGATCGCCAGTGAATCCCCAACCTCTGTGACTACACCACCACCAACAGGTGCAGGTTTACAAACCTATGGCCAAGCCAATGTCAAGTACGACTGGTGGGCAGGCAATGCCCGATTCGTGAACCTGTCGGGTCTATTTATTGCTGCCCATGTGGCGCAAGCAGCGCTAACTGTCTTTTGGGCGGGTGCCTTTACGCTCTACGAAATTTCCCAATACAAACCCGATCTACCCATGGGGGAACAGGGCTTGATTTTGCTGCCCCATTTAGCGACCTTAGGGTTTGGCATTGGCGAGGGCGGTAAAGTTGTGGATCTGTACCCCTACTTTGTCATTGGCGCCGTGCATCTCATTTCCTCAGCCGTGCTGGGTGCGGGTGCCCTCTTTCATACCTTTCGTGCCCCTCACGATCTCAGTACCGCCACAGGGCGGGCGCGGCGCTTCCATTTCCGCTGGGACGATCCGAAACAACTGGGGATTATTTTGGGGCATCATTTGCTCTTTTTAGGGTTTGGTGCCTTGCTATTAGTGCTCAAAGCAACCATCTGGGGCGGGTTGTACGATGCCAATTTGCAGACGGTACGCCTTGTCACCCAGCCCACCTTGGATCCCTTTGTCATCTATGGCTATCAAACCCACTTCGCCAGTATTAACAATTTGGAAGATCTCGTGGGCGGGCATATCTATGTTGCCCTCTTGCTCATTGCGGGTGGCATTTGGCATATTCTTGTGCCGCCGCTGAATTGGGCACGGAAAGTGCTGATGTTTAATGCTGAAGCCATCCTTTCCTACTCCCTTGGCGGCATTGCCCTCGCGGGATTTGTGGCGGCCTATTTTTGTGCGGTGAATACCCTCGCCTATCCCGTAGAGTTTTACGGACCACCCCTAGAAGTGAAACTGGGAATTGCTCCCTACTTTGCGGACACCATTGATTTACCCCTTGGGCAGCATACCCCGCGGGCTTGGTTGGCCAATGCCCACTTCTTCCTTGCCTTTTTCTTCCTACAGGGTCACCTTTGGCATGCCCTGCGCGCCATGGGATTCAATTTCAAACAATTGGAGACTTTTCTCAATCCAGCTCTTGAAAATTAATTGCAATAGTTCCCCTCTTGAGCCATAGGTGCTGCCCTCGGTCAGAGCGATCGAGGGTTTTTTATGAATTCAAGGCAGGCTTTCATTTTTTTGGGAACGTTTGGTACCCCTGAGCTGTCGGGCGATCGCTGGCGCAAAGAAAATCAAAAAGGCAACTTGCGCCGTGAAGACCCAGCCATAGTACCGCAGGACAGGATGTAAATCCCACTGCGCCATAAACCCTAGACTGGCCACTGTCCATAGGAGAATGAGGGTTGGCAGCAGCAGTTGGCGTTTTGGCCGAGCCATGATTAAGATTCTGCTGGAGTGTCGTTTTGCATGGCCTGCATGCGGGCTTTGGCTTTGGCCGCACTTTTTTTCAGGGCTTGCAGACGCATCTCATAGCGTTTGCGTTGGCGGCGATTGGGGGCTTGCTCAATTAGGAGCTTGAGGGCACTGCCAAGGCTTTTGTAGGCGTTAGGGAGTTCATAGCCAAAACGAGTCGCAAGGGCGATCGCCCGCTCATCAGCAGCAATGGCTTCCTTGAGAACCTTTTCACCATTATTGCGCTGGTAGAGCCGCCAGCCCGAAAAGCCACACAGCCCAAGGGCAAGCAGCAGCAACAGGCCATCCTGCACCCAGAGTTCTCCCACAGCACCCCCTAAACCAATCGCCAGTGCTGCCATCTCCCAGCCATCGCGGGGAATCGTGTCATTTTGAATGCGGGCGACCTCATGCCAAAAGAGGAGATTGCGCTGATCCTTGGCCAATTGATCCCAACGGGCTAAATCAATTTGAATCTCCACCTCATCTTTGCCAATTTCTTCGCAGGTAATGAGGGGAGGATTCACCCCACTGGCCGGTTCGATCGTCACCCAGCTTTGCAGCTCTGGTGGCAAGAGAGACTTGAGACGACGCAATTCTGCTAAGTCAGAACGGGCAACTGAGGATGCAGCCGAGGTCATAGCACAAGAAAATCCAAGGGTATTTCTTACCTATCTTAACAGTTTAAGGCTAACCAATCGGGATGACAGGATTTGAACCTGCGACCCCTTCGTCCCGAACGAAGTGCGCTACCAAGCTGCGCTACATCCCGATAACTTATCTAAGATAACACTTGCTGGGGTTTTCCTCAATGGCGATGGAGCGGTTGGCACAACCTAGGAAATTTAGTCCAGTTTTAGTCCATAGTTCAAACTATGGCAGTGAAAACCCTCTTCAAAAGGGAGTTTGAAAAATCTGCTCTATTGCGGCACCCACAATCGGTCAAACAGAACCAGTCAGGTAGAGCCGTTTTCCAAGGGTTTAATAGCAACGCTTGTCTCTGGGGATGGCAACTGTAAACCTTAAGGAGAAGAACATCCCCCTCTCAAGTACGGTCAGATTTCGAGATCACCTTAAGTCGCGTGTTTGCCCTGATTCGTCTTGTTCATCTGCTCACAGCAGAACATTGCCCGCCGAGACAGCTCTACCGCACCAGAAAAAGGATCCTAGTCGCTCTTCTTTACCTGATTGACAACGCTCGGCTTTTTCCCGACATGGACGATCCGCAGGTGTGGTACACCGATTACTACGATTTAATCGTTGCTGCCAAAGCGCTGGGAAGGGGGGATGACACCTTACCCCACTGACCTGAAAAACCCAATGAGTTCAAACGCTACTTGGACATCACAAGCTCTGACCTCGCTGGCTTGTTTATTTGTTTTATCGAGGCGGAGATGACCCAATCGCAGAAAAACAGCATCAAAACTTGGCTAACGACAAAACTTAGGCAAATTTTCAAGCTGCCTTTATGAGCAAGGGTGATTTCTAAACCCATAGGGACTTTCGTCGTTTTGAGCGGGTTTGATCGCCGTGACTTGCAGGAGCTTTGCGCATCCATAAAAAACGCTCTTTGTAAAATCTCTTATGAGATTAAATATCTTAATAAAAGACTTTTTACAAGTCTCAATATCTCACTTAAGACAAAATTCACACCAAAACTTTCAAATAGACCCAGCTCTTAGGATGATTGGAGATAGGTTAAGACTTGCTAAAGTCACGGTGCCACTGCAAAGCTGTGCTATAAATTGAGAATTATATGCAATAACTAGCTTTCAAAAAATCATTAAATGCAATATGTCATCACCTTTGTGGCCACCCTTTACCTATATCGCCGACCCCCATTCTCGAAGACAGCGATGGAGACGAGGCATGTCTAATCTGATTTCCCTTGCTGAAGCTAAGGTGGGCGATCGCTACTGCATTGTGAAGTTAATGTGCAGCAATACCCAGCAACTGTTGGGGATGGGTCTGGCACCGGGGGCGATAATTAGCATCTTACATCGGGGCGATCGCGGGGCAGTCATGGTGGCTCTTGACTCAAAGCGGTTTTGTGTGAACCACGAGCTAGCCCAAAACATCTTGCTCAAAGAGCTGGAATTGGCAGCTGTAAACCTACGCAGTGCCCCCCTTGGTGCTCGCCTGCGCATTATCGGCTATGCCCCTACCACCCCCAGTTACAAACGCAAATTATTAGCCATGGGTTTAACCCCCGGCACCGAAGTTGAGGTTGTCCGCCATGCCCCCTTGGGTGATCCCACAGATATTAAGGTGCGAGGCTTTCATTTGAGCTTGCGTAAGGATGAAGCTGATGCCCTCAAAGTCCATCTGCTCTAGCAAAGGAGTGTGACATGGCAGCAACAATTGCGTTAATTGGTAACCCAAATTGTGGCAAAACAACAATTTTCAATGGTCTTACGGGGGCAAATCAGCGGGTAGGGAACTGGCCAGGAGTTACTGTTGAGCGCAAGGAAGGCCGCTATCGGGATCGCGACATCACTGTCCAAGTTGTGGATCTACCGGGGGTCTATGCCCTCGATGCTGAGGATAGCACTGGCTTAGACGAGCAGATTGCCCGCAAGTTTCTATTGGCGGGGGAATATGACTTGGTAGTGAATATTCTGGATGCCGCTAACTTAGAGCGCAATTTTTACCTCACATCACAATTGCTTGATCTAGGAGTCCCCCTCATCCTTGTCCTCAACATGATGGATGTGGCTCGTGCCACCAAAATCAAGATGGATATCCCAGCCTTGAGCCAGCGCTTAGGTCTACCGGTGCTGCCTTTTTGTGCCAAACAACAACAGCATTTTGCTCAACTGCGGCAAACTATTCGCACTGCCTTGGCAGCACCACCTGTTTCTAGCGTTAGTGTGCCCCAACCCCCTGTGATTGAAGAGGCTATTGCTGATTTGCTGACTCAAGGCCTCAAAAATCGGGCACAGGCCTTGGCTTGGCTGCAATATATTGAATCAGTTCCCAATGATGTTGTAGCACCACTGCGCCAATGGCGAGAGCGGATTCACCAGACCCTAGGAGAAGACATAGACCTTGTGATTGCCGATAGTCGCTATTGCTGGATTCAGCACCTAATGGCTGAGGTTCTGGAACAGGGCGATCGCCTGACAACAACAGTCTCTGATCGCATTGACCGCATTGCACTCAACCGCTGGTTGGGAATTCCCATTTTCTTGGCCGTCATGTACTTGATGTTTCTCATCTCAATTAACGTGGGGGGTGCCTTTATTGACTTTTTTGATATTGGTGTCGGAACGCTGGTCGTGGGTTGGCCAACCCAAGTGCTGGAAACATTTAATGCCCCCGGTTGGCTCATTGGTCTTCTGGCAGAGGGAGTGGGGGGCGGTATCCAAACAACGGCAACATTTATTCCTCAAATTGGCTTGCTCTTTATTTTTCTCACACTTCTTGAAGACTCTGGTTATTTAGCACGGGCAGCCTTTGTCATGGATCGGTTGATGCGCTGGCTGGGCTTACCCGGTAAGTCCTTTGTACCGATGATGGTTTCCTTTGGCTGCAATATCCCCGGCATTATGGCCACCCGCACACTCGAGAATCGGCGTGATCGCCTGATGACGATTTTGATGAATCCCTTTATGTCCTGTGGTGCCCGCCTACCGGTCTATGCCCTGTTTGTTGCTGCTTTCTTCCCCCGCAACGGCCAAAATATCGTGTTTTTGCTTTATATGGTGGGAATTGCCGCAGCCATCTTCACGGGATTCTTGCTGAAGCGCACCCTCTTTCAAGGAGAGATTGCTCCGTTTGTAATGGAATTGCCCCCCTACCGTTTACCCACCTTCAGAGGGGTACTCCTGCGGGCTTGGGAGCGGCTAAAAACCTTTATTAGTCGAGCGGGCAAGATGATTGTCGTCCTTGTGGTCATTCTCGGACTGCTCAACTCTGTCGGCACCGATGGTCGCTTTGGCCAAAAGGATAGTACTCAATCGATTTTGAGCGCCTTTAGTCGCCAAATTACGCCGATTTTCTCGCCAATGGGGATTCAGTCCGACAACTGGCCAGCAACCGTAGGACTCTTTACGGGGATCTTTGCCAAGGAAGTGATGGTGGGAACGATGGATGCCCTCTATACAGAGTTAGCTCGCCAAGAAGCCCAAAGCACTGAAGCTGGAGATAGACCAGAAGAACCCTTTTCAGTTTGGGGGGGATTAAAGGAAGCGGTGCTCAGCATTCCCAAAAATCTCAGTGAGCTGGGGCAACGGGTGCTTGATCCTTTAGGGTTCCATGTGTTGCAAGAGGCAGATAACCCCGAAGCCGCAGCTGAACTTCAGAGCGTGCACTACACAACATTTGGCCAGATGGCACAACGGTTTGGCACGACAACGGCAGCGATCGCCTTCCTGCTCTTTGTTTTGCTCTACTTTCCCTGTGTATCGGCCACTGCCGCCGTCTATCGAGAAACCAATTTGGGCTGGACTATCTTTGTAGCGGCTTGGACAACGGGATTGGCCTACTGGGTCGCCACTGCTTACTACCAACTCATGACCTTTGCGGCGCATCCGATGTTCTCGCTAATTTGGTTACTGGCTCTAGGGGCAGTGATGGGGATGGTAATCATGGCCTTGAAATATTGGGGCGATCGCCAGCGGTTTTCCTCGCCACAGGGGACATAATTATGCTCTTGCAACTGCAGGACTATATTCAGAAGCACCACGTGGTTTCCTTGGAAGAATTGGTTGCCCATTTTCAGGTACCGCCAGCGATGATTGAACTGATCCTTAGCCAACTCATCCGCAAAGGACGGGTGAAAAAAATCATCCCTAGCCACTGTGGCGGCTGTCATCAGTGTGGTTTTTACCCTCTTGAACTTTACGAATGGAGAATCAACAATGCTATCCCAAGCAATGACCAACCGGCTCAATGAGCAAATCAACCTTGAGATTTATTCAGCACATCTCTACTTGCAGATGAGTTCCTGGTGTGCCCACAAAGCCCTTGAGGGTTGTGCGGCGTTCCTCAGTCAACATGCTGATGAAGAAATGGCACACATGCGGCGGCTTTTGAACTACATGCATGAAACCGGTGCCTTGGCAATCCTAGGCGGTATGGAAGCTCCCCCACACACATTTCAGTCCCTGCGGGAGATGTTCAGTAAAGTTTATGAGCATGAACAGTTTGTAACTCACAAAATTAATGAGTTAGTGCAGTTAGCGGATACGGAGCCTGACTATGCGACGTTGCAATTTTTGCAGTGGTATGTGGCCGAGCAGCACCAAGAAGAGTTTTTGTTCAAGAGTATCCTTGACAAGATTGAACTGATTGGCACGGAGGGGCAAGGACTCTTCTTTATTGATCAGGAAATTGGCAGGCTTGCCCAAACCAAAGGAACCACGACAATGCAGTCAACGCCCGCAGCCTAAAGCCAAAAGGGTGCCGCTTCAGAAAGTGTCATGTGTCGCTACAGGAGTTCCCAAGGACTCAGAGTATCTTGTAGGTAGTGAGGAGTGATTCGCAAACAAAAGTCCTGGGGTCGAAACACGGCAAGACTCCCGGGGCTTTTTATTTTGGGCGAAAGCCGTTACCTTAAGCGTATGCCTCTGCGAATTTCTGGCCAGCGATCGCTCAAAACCCTTTCCGGTCACAGTACCCGTCCCACCCGTGCCAAAGTTCGCCAAGCCATTTTCAATATTTGGCAGGGTCGCCTCCAAGGATGTTGCTGGCTGGATTTGTGTGCTGGTACCGGTGCCATGGGAGCAGAAGCCCTGCTGCGGGGTGCCCAGTGGGTGGTGGCGATCGAACAGTCTCCCCAAGCCTGTCAAGTCATCCGCCAAAACTGGTCAACCCTTGCCCAGCCCCATCAGCACACTTTAGTTTTGCGGGGAGATGTGCGCCAGAAATTGACCCAAGTCCCTGTGCCTCAGTTTGACTTCATCTACTTTGATCCTCCCTATAATAGTGACTTATATCTACCCGTTCTCCAGTTAATTTGGCAGCAAAAGTGTCTTAGCCCTGAGGGAGAAATTGCTGTTGAGTGTCGCACAAAAAATCCACCAGATTTAGAGGCGATCTTAGCGATCGGCTGGCAGCAGCAACGCATTAAAACCTATGGCAGCACGACAGTACTCTTCTTGGTTTGTCACAAAAATTGACATTTACAGACATTGGTGGTGCGGAGTTGGTGGCGTGGCAGTTGCAGGAGGCGATTCAAGCGAGATACATTGTCCATGAATATTCTTCAGCGGGTTGCTGTGGGAGACTGAGCTTTGGGGTGGCCTTACTGATTCCGCGGGGAAATGATTCCCCCTTAGAGCTGTTTAATGCAGCGGATTAGGCGCTTTATGAAGCCAAGCACCAAGAGCGCAATCACGTCATCGTCAAACCCATTGTGCAGTCTCCCACCATCCCCCCTAGCTGTTCCTTTAAGAGAAGGATTGTATGCAAACTCGTCCCCTTGGTCGTACAGATATCCAAATTACGCCACTCATTCTTGGCACGTGGCAAGCGGGCAAGCGTTGGTGGGTCGGTATAGAAGATGAGATGTCCATTCGCACGATCCGCACGGCTGTGGAAGCAGGGATGACTACCATTGATACGGCTGAGGTCTATGGCGATGGGCATTCAGAGCGGATTGTGGCCGCAGCGGTCGGTGATTTGCGCGATCGCTGTGTCTATGCAACAAAGGTGTTTGCTAACCACTTGCGCTACAAGGAGGTCATTGCCGCCTGCGAGCGATCGCTGCGCAACCTGAACACTGATTACATTGACCTCTACCAAATTCACTGGCCTGCCGGCTCCTTTGGCTCAGAAATCGTGCCCATCGAGGAAACCATGCAAGCCATGGTGGAGTTGCAAGTGGCGGGCAAAATCCGTGCCATTGGGGTCTCCAACTTTTCCCGTGCTCAACTGGCGGAGGCGATGCAGTACGGACGCATTGAGAGTGTCCAGCCCCCCTATTCCCTCTTTTGGCGCTGGGCAGAAACAGAACTCATCCCCTTCTGTATTGAGCATGAGATTACCGTTTTGGCCTACTCCTCTCTCGCCCAAGGGTTGCTCACGGGTCGCTTTGGTCCCGGCCACCAGTTTGACCCTGAGGATAACCGTGCTAAAAACCAGCTCTTTCAGGGAGAAACCTACGACCGTGCCCTTGAAGCGATTGAGTTGATGAAACCGATTGCCCAGAGCTTGGGCAGCAGTGTCGGGAATTTGGCGTTGGCTTGGCTACTGCATCAACCGCAAACCTGTGCCATTGTTGGTGCCCGCCATCCGGAACAAGTGCTAGAAAATATCAAAGCGGCTGACCTTCAGTTAGATAAGTCCATTTTGGCCATGCTCGATGAAATTAGCCGGCCGGTCATTGCTACCCTTGATCCGGAGAATCCAGTAATGTGGAAGTGGTAGTTCAGATCCACTAACGTCTTTATGGAACTCCTCGGTCTGGGTGCAATTGTTCTCTACTTCTTGATTGCGCTGCGCTTTTGGCAAGGGTTTCACCGCACCTACTACACACAATCGCGCTTTGTTCTCAGCGTGCTGTGGCTACCGCTACTGATGAATAAGTCCTATCGAGAAAACTTTCGCCGAGCGTTGCTGGGCTAGGTGACTGGAGCGATTTGGCTGATTGGCGGCACCCAAGAGAGTCGCTGGATTGCCCAATTAATTGTCTGCCAAGGGTTTCCCTGCTGGGTGAGCGTGACCACAGCGGCGGCCTGCCATCTTTATGACGCGCATCCGTTGTTGAGTTGCCATATCGAGCGCTTGACCCCTGAGCGTGCCCGTGAGTTTATCGAGCAACATTCGATTCAAGCCGTGGTGGATGCGTCCCATCCCTTTGCGGTGGCAATCTCTGCCCTTGCCATTGCCATCAGCCAAGAATTTGGCTTGCCCTACCTGCGCTTTGAACGCCCAGCATTTCCGCCAGCTCTTGGCATCTATACTGATTTGCCAACACTGCTGCAAGGGGATCTCCTCATGGGTGAGCGGGTGTTGCTGACCCTAGGAGTCAAACATTTGGCAGCTTTTGCGCCCCTCCAGCGTCAGGCTACCCTCTTTGCACGGATTTTGCCCACAACAAGCGCACTGGAGGCTGCCTTGGCGGCGGGGTTCGATCGCCAGCGCTTAATTGCCATTTTCCCCCCCGTATCGCGAGAGTTAGAGCGTGCCCTCTGGCAACAGTGGCAGATTACAACGGTGGTGACCAAGGCCTCGGGTACCGAGAGTGAGCAGATCAAGCAGACCCTTGCCCGTGAGCTGGGGGTGAAGCTGATTACCCTGCAACGCCCTGCTCTGGTCTATCCGCGCCAAACGAGCGATCGCGCCGGTATCGAGGCCTTTTTGCAGGAATTAGCCACCTCTAAACAAAGCGATCAGTCACTGCCCCCAGACTACTAGAAGACACGAGTTTGGCATACTTGGCCAATACCCCACGGGTATAGCGAGGTGCCGGGGGCTGCCATTTAGCCCGCCGCGCTGCCAGTTCTTCCTCACTGACATTCAGTTGCAGCAGCCGCCGATGGGCATCAATGGTGATCGAGTCTCCTTCTTCCACAAGGGCGATCGTGCCACCCACTGCCGCCTCTGGGGCAACGTGACCCACGACCATGCCATAGGTTCCACCAGAGAAGCGACCATCGGTAATGAGGCCAACACTATCCCCTAAACCGGCACCAATAATGGCAGAGGTGGGAGCCAGCATTTCTCGCATCCCCGGACCACCCACAGGGCCTTCATAGCGAATGACAATGACATCGCCGCGGTTGATCTTACCGGCCAAAATGGCCTCTAAACAGGCCTCCTCAGAGTCAAAGACCCGCGCCGGACCGGTAATCTGCGGATTTTTTACCCCAGAGATTTTGGCGACAGCGCCCTCAGTGGCTAAATTCCCTTTGAGAATGGTCAGGTGGCCGGTGGCGTAGAGAGGCTTGTCAAACGGACGAATCACCTCTTGGTTGGGGTCGGGGGTATCGGGCACATCCCGCAGCCGCTCGGCAATGGTTTCCCCCGTAATCGTGAGGCAATCCCCGTGGAGTAGGCCAGCATTGAGGAGCATTTTCATTACTTGGGGAATGCCCCCTGCCCGATGTAGATCCGCAGTCACGTATTTACCCGAGGGCTTGAGATCGCAGAGGACGGGCACCCGCTGGCGAATGGTTTCAAAGTCATCAATGGTGAGGGGAACCTCGGCACTGTGGGCGATCGCCAGAAAGTGCAGCACGGCATTTGTCGAGCCACCGATCGCCATAATCACACTGAGGGCATTTTCAATGGATTTGCGGGTGATAATATCACGGGGTCGAATATTCTTACGAATCGCCTCCACCAGCACCTTGCCCGCCAACTCTGTATTGTCGGCTTTTTCAGCATCCTCCGCTGTCATTGTTGACGAGTACATTAGGCTCATGCCCATGGCTTCAAAGGCTGAGGACATTGTGTTGGCCGTGAACATACCGCCGCAGGAACCCGCCCCCGGACAAGCATGGTGCTCGATGGCATGGAGCGTCGCCTCATCCATTTTGCCGGCACTAAACTGACCCACCGCTTCAAAGGCGCTAACCACCGTCAGGTCTTGACCCTGCCAATGACCGGGCTTAATCGTGCCCCCATAGACAAAAATGGCGGGAATGTTCATCCGTGCCATGGCAATCATCGCGCCGGGCATATTTTTGTCGCAGCCACCAATCGCCAGCACCCCATCCATACTTTGGGCATTACAGGCGGTCTCAATCGAATCAGCAATCACATCCCGCGAGACGAGAGAGTATTTCATCCCCTCCGTGCCCATGGAAATACCATCGCTGACCGTAATTGTGCCAAACAACTGCGGCATTCCCCCCGCTGCCCGAATGCCTGCTTCGGCACGACTGGCAAGGGCAGCAATCCCCATATTGCAGGGGGTAATCGTACTGTGGGCACTGGCCACCCCAACAATCGGCTTGTTGAAATCCTCATCGCCAAAGCCCACGGCTCGCAGCATGGCTCGGTTGGGGGTGCGTTGAACGCCTTCTGTAATGATGCGACTGCGCCAGTTTTCTGCCATAGTGTTCTCGCGATCGGCCTAAACGTCAATAAAGCATCCTTCTATTTTCCCTCACCCGTGGGCGATCGCTCTAGCGGCCAAGCCAAATAGAGCACTAAAGCCGCAAATAACCCTAAGCCAGAAAGATATTTAACGCTGTTGGGAATTAGCGGATTGGGCGACCAAAAGCCCTCGATAATACCGGCAATCACCAAGAGGGGAACAATGCCAAACATCAGTTGTGCTGCCAAGGCGCCATTGCCTTTGAGTGCGCTCAGGCGACGGTAACGCCCCGGCAAGAGAATCGCTTGCCCCAACAACAGACCCGCAGCGCCGGCCAGAAAAATTGCAGGCAGCTCCAAAGCACCATGGGGACTGACAAAAGCCCAAAAGGGATACCCTAGATTGTTTTGAGCCACCAAGGCAGCGATCGCCCCCATGTGCAGACCGTTGTTCCAGAGGATATAAAGCGTCCCTAGCCCCCCTAGGATACCTCCCGCTAGCATTGCAAAAGCCACACTCAGGTTATTGGTCATAATGGCACTGGAGGCTAGGGGTTCAACCCCGACGATCGATCCCATCCAGAGCTTGCCCTCCTCTTCCACAAGGGAAAGGATGTCTGCGGGTACCACTAGTTCCAAAAATTGGCGATCGCTCCACGCATACCACCAAGCGATCGCCGCCGCCACCAGAAATACCCCCAAGGCAAAGGCCGTATAGACCCATGTTTGCTGGACAACCGCTGGGAAGCCCCGCTGGAAAAACCACCAAACTTTGCGCCAATCTTGGGAGCGCTGACCCTGATAGACTTGGCTGTAGCTCCGCAAGGTGAGACCCTGCAAATAGTTGACGATGCTACTGCCCAAGCGGCGAGTTTTTGCCCGCGCTAAATCCGCACTAACCAAGCGGTACAACTGACTGAGGCGGCAAATCTCCGTTGCCGATAGCGCTTGAATCCCCTCTGTCTCAGCACGGTTGAGGAGGTGTTCTAGCTCTAGCCACTGCGGCTCTTGGCGGATCAGCCAGCGTTCAACATTCATGACTATCTGATTCCTCTTGAATTGCCCCCAAAAAAGACTCTAGGCGTTTGCGGGGAATGTAGGGCCAGCCGCCATTGGTTTCAATATCCCGCAGTAGTTGATAGAGCGCTTGGCGGTTGGTGGGCAAGGCCGCTTGAAACTGATTGTCACAAATTTCGCGATGCAATTGCTCTAAAAGCCGCAGCAATGCCAACAGGTCATGGACATTTCCATTGGCTCGCTCAGCCGCGATACGGATCCGTTCAGCAAGGGCGTTGAGGTCGGTTGTACTTAAAGAGGATGGCGAGGAAATCATCTTTTCTATAAAGCTTTTTGAATTGGGAATAACGATTTTCTACCACAGTTGCTACGATCGTGTTAGCAAAAAAAGAGGTTTTGTGACCATGTTTCGGACACCTGTTGCCCTTGTGGGGGCAGCAACGTTGAGCCTCAGTCTGGCGATCGCCCCGCCTAGTTTCGCAGAAATGGAAGTGGAAGTGGCTCGCGACAGTAGAGGCCGTGTTTACACTGTGGATATGGATTCCCGTCGCTTTTATAGAAATAGGAATGGCATTATCCAAGTGGATTTTAGCCTCTCGACCCTTGGCGACGATTACTGGCATCGGGCAACGGCGTCCTGTAATCCCTACGATGTTAAGAGTGATTATTACGGTTGGGATTGGACGGGAACCAAAAGCTATCCTCCCGGTACGATAGCGGGTGATATTGCCCGTGCAGTCTGCCGCCGTTAACCTGCTGCTGCACCAATACCCTGTGCAAGGTCAGCGGGAGCAAAAACCCCTAGCTCCGTAATAATGCCACTAATTAAATGGGCAGGGGTGACATCAAAAGCCGGATTGTAAAAATCTACCCCAGCGGGTGTAATGCGGCTAAACCCCACCTGATAAATTTCTTGGGGGTGGCGCTCCTCAATGGGAATTTCCGCCCCAGTGGCAATTTTAGTATCAATTGTAGAAAGGGGTGCAGCGACAAAGAAGGGAATGTTGTGGGCTTTGGCGGCGAGGGCAACACTATAGGTACCAATTTTGTTGGCCATGTCCCCATTCAGGGCAATGCGATCGGCGCCCACCACCACCGCATCAATCATCCCCCGCTGCATACAGTGCGCCGCCATCGTATCCGCCAGCAGGGTGACAGGAATGCCCTCTTGCACACATTCCCAAGCGGTTAATTTCGCTCCCTGAAGACGAGGACGAGTTTCATCGGCATAGACTCGCTCCAAGCGACCCGCCGCCCAAGCCGCACGAACCACCCCTAACGCTGTTCCATAGCCTGCTGTCGCTAGGGCACCGGCATTGCAGTGGGTAAGCAGGCGCAACTTCTCGGGCGTTTTCGGCAGGACACTAAGGCCGTTTTCACCAATGGCTTGACAGGTTTGCACATCTTCACGGGCAATGGTTTGGGCGGTTTCAAGAAGGTGCTGCTGCAGTTCCTCAAGGCTGGCTGTGGCTTGCTGGGCTGCCCCAAGCATGCGATCGATGGCCCAAAATAAATTCACTGCCGTTGGGCGGGTTTGCCGCAATTCGGAAGCGACATTCTCTAGGTGAGCCAAGAAGCCCTTGCGATCGCTCCCTGTGTATTCCCGTGCCCCCAAGACCATGCCAAAGGCAGCGGCAACCCCAATCGCTGGCGCACCGCGCACAACCATTGTCCGAATGGCGGTGGCCATCTCCGCTGCGGTGGTGATGTCCTTGAGTTCATACTGTTCTGGCAAGCGGGTTTGGTCAATTAACTGCACGCGATCGCCCGCCCACACCACAGGAAAGATGGTTCCGACATTTGCTGTGACAGCCACAACAGCCTCCGTGCTCACTAAAATTGAATACAAATCATAACCCAAGGGAGAACCTATTCAGGCTAGAATTTAGCCCCCTAGGCAAAGGTCAGTTCACCATTCACCTCGAGACGGGTAAATTGGTTGGGAATCAGAAACTGCTCCCCCAAGGCTTCCGCCACACTGGGAGTAATCCAGCCCAGTTGCTTCAACAATTGAATGGCAACGGCATACTTAGCACGCTTCGCACCATCACTCACCTTAATCGCCAATCCCATCCCTTCGCCCACACGACCCACACACTGAATCCCCTCAGCTCCGGACTTACTGAGGATTTCCCCCTCCGTGAGGCGCATCAGCTCGCTATCAAAGGCACCGGGACCGGCAACAAAATCAGGGTGGTGGGTCATGGCACGAACGACGCGCTCCATTGCCCAGTCATTGCCCGAGGCCAGTTGGCCGTAAAGGGTGGCCATCTGCACCAGTTGCATCAAGTACGTGGGCGCCCCACAGTCGTCGTGGGCACAGATAAATTCTGCGGCGGGCATCTTCAGTAGTTCTGCCACCTTGGAGAGGATCAGAGCCTGGACGGGGTGATTTTTGTGCAGATAACTTGCCAATGGCCAATTGCGCTGTTGACAAACCGCCAACATCCCCGCATGTTTACCCGAACAGTTGTGCTGCAGTGCCCCTTGGCGGCCGGGGGGAACGGGACATTGCAAGGCAGTGGGATCCACATCGGCACGCCAGAGGATGTTAAAGACTTGGCGGACTTGCTCAATACGCCCTTGGTGGGAACTACAGATAATCGCGAGGTCGCGATCGCTCAGGTCAAACCGCTCCATCGTTCCCGTTGTTGTCACTGCCAAGGCTTGAAAGGGCTTGAGGGCAGAGCGGATAAAAGCAGCGGTTTCCGCATTTCCTGCAAGGGCAAGAATTCGGCCACGGGCATCACAGACCACGGCATGGGCATGGTGGCGCGACTCAACAATCCCTTCCCGCAGTAAGCAAACATCGAGCAGAGGGGCTTGGGTGCGTTTGGACATAGGTTCGGTCATGCAGGTCAATGAGCAACAATATCAGCAGCAGCTACAGGAGTGCCCAAGCAAGGGTCAGTCCCAAAGAAAAGATCACGAGCGCCAAAAGGGTTACCTGTAACCGTTGTAAAATCGGGCGCAACTCGTAGGTATAGATCAGGCGATCTTGAGCCAATTCAGTTTCGGGTTTTTGCCACTCTTGACCGTCGTACCAGCCCGTTTCCTCATAAATGACCGTGGGACGGTGCAGCCGATCGCCCACATAAGCCCAACCGAGTACAAGGCGCAAAAGAATCAGCAACAGCAGGAAGTTTGCTCCTAGCACCCCAGCGAAGAAAACATGTAGGGGTGCCTCTTGCACTGAAAAGCTGGCGATCGCCACCGAACCACTAATGAGCCAAGCCATCCCCCACAGCAGTAGCAAACGCCTTTGAAAACGCGGCCGCGGCCAACTCGACCATTCAAAAAACCAAGAGGCTTTGAGGTCACGATATTCGTTGATCGGTCGTTGATCTGCCGGGACAGGACAGAAAATCTGAGACACAGTGGCACAAGTTCAAGGACGCTGTTTCCAGCATACCAGTCTCGCTGAAATCGTGGATCGCCACACCATGCATGAAATCGGGCGATCGCCTCGTACACTAGAGGATGTCACGGCTCCACCTCGCCTAGTGGGGCAGAAATTTTGTTGGTATATTGATTATTCCCTAGCTCCCTTGCGGCACCTTTGATGGAATGGCACCAGTCTGACGTTGCACAACTACGGGTTATTGACCAGTTGCTGGCCGGGCACAACCTGAGTCCAGCACAGTACGATATTACGCGCCGTGTGATTTATGCGACGGGGGATTTAGAGTATCTGAATTTGATTATTTACTCAGAGCAGGCCCTGCAATCCGGTGTGGCTGCCCTTGCCGCTCATACCCCGATTGTGGTGGATGTGACGATGGTGCAGGTGGGGGTGCTCTCCTACACCCAAAACACCTTTGGCAATCCCATTTACTGTGGGGCAGAAACCTTCACCCGTCCGCAGCAGGAAAAGTCCCGCATTGCTTTTGGCATAGAAACCTTGGCACGACGCCATCCCACGGCTATTTTTGTCCTCAGTAGTGATCATTCAGCCCTAGAACCTCTCCTGACTTTAGTGGAGGCTCAGGAAATTCGCCCTGCCTTAATTATTGACGCTGCCCCCAATTTTCTCCCCCCCATTTTGGATCGCCTGCAAAAGTCTTGGGTGCCCCACATCTCCATTAAGGGTTGCAAGGGGGGCGTGAGCGTTGCCACAGCAATTATGAACGGTTTACTCAAGTTGGCTTGGACGGCCTATGGTGACCCCCTTCCCTGAGACAAGTGAATGGCTCTGTATCGGCCAAATTGTCGGTGCCCACGGCCTGCGGGGGGAGGTCAAGGTCAAGCCCTTTAGCGATTTTCCCGAACGCTTTACCGTGGCGGGTTCTCGTTGGTTGCGATCGCCCCGGCAGCCCCAACCCCATGCGGTGACCCTCGTGCGCGGGCGATTTTTACCCCGTGCCGAACAGTTTGTGGTTACCTTTGCCGAAGTCAGCGATCGCACCGCAGCGGAGGCACTCAAGGGGGCAGAAATTTTAGTCCCCGCCAGCGATCGCCCACCCCTTGCCGCAAATGAATACCACCTCATGGACTTGATTGGACTTGCCGTGTATCACCACGGTGAGCGAGTTGGCGAAGTGGTGGGCTTGGTCAATGCCGGCAATGACTTACTAGAAGTGCAGTTACTCGACCCAGCGCAAGAAGCCCGCCGATCAGTGTATATTCCCTTTGTGCCAGCCATCGTGCCGGTGGTTGATCTAGCAGCCCGCAGAATTGAAATTGATCCCCCCTTAGGGCTGTTGCCCTGATCAATCCCTACCAAAATCGTTAATAATAGGGATACTTCTATTTTTTTAGCCCCGACTCTTGAGATTGTTGTTGAGTGAGTTGCCCCAACCCATCCCTTAAAACCCATTAATTCCACCTTGACGGTAGCCTTTACCTGAGCGATCGCGATCGCCCTACCGTTTGCCCCTTCGTAGAGATTTCAGAGCCTTTGAGAGACAGCATGAGCATTGGTAAAGTTCGCATTTATGACCTATCAAAAGAACTCAACCTGGATAATCGAGATTTATTGGCCATCTGTGAACAGTTGGGAATTGCCTATAAAAGTCACAGCAGCACAATTTCCGATGCCGATGCCGATCGCATTCGCGAAGCTGCCAAAACCTATCAACCCCATAGTGCCTCACCCCGTAAAGTTTCAAAAACACCTCCTCCTGTGAAGAAAGCCCCAGCCCCTCCAAAAACGCAGCAAATTGTTGCTGTCCACACTCAACCCCGCTCTGGGACGCCGGAAGCGCCCAAGCCTCAATTACAACAACCTCCCGCTCGTCCCCAAGCACCGCAGCCCCCTGCGCGACCCACACCCCCTGCACCAGTTGCCACCAAGGCAGTGGAACCTGTGGCGCCCAAACCCCCTACACCTCCCGCAAAACCCGAACCGACACCACCGCGTCCAGCGCCTACTTTAGTCCCCCCGCCCGCCCGCCCCACCAAGAAAGTGGAAAAAGTCGCTGCGGCTCCCCCGCCCCGCAAAGAGCTAAAGGAACCCCCCAAAAAAGAAAAGGTGGCGATCGCTCCTGCGAAACCCAGCAGTCAAGATCGCATTGAAATTGTCCAGCGGGCAGTTCCCCCGGCACCCGTCAACCCCCCGGAAATGGCGCCCAAGCCAGCTTTACCAGAGCTACAACCGCCACCCAAACCCGTTGCGCCAGTCCTGCGGGCACCCAATCCACCCAAGCCCGTCACCGAAACCGTTGAGGTACTCGATGACAAGTCCGTTAGCAAAGTCATCAAAGACCGCCACCGTCACAAAGACTTTGATGATGAGGAGAACAAACGGAAATCCTCCCGCGTCGTCAAGTTGCGTGAAGAAGTCATTGACGAAGAGGAAGAACTAGAACTCACCAGCCGTTTGGTCGGGGTACACCAAGTAACCGTTGATGTCAGCCAATCGTTGCAACGGCCACCCAAGCCCAAGGCGCCTCGTCCCGCCCGTCCCGTTACACCAGCGGCGAAAACCGAAAAAAGCAGCGAGAAAAAACAACCCCGCCATCGCGATCGCCGTCACGAAGAGCCAGCCGAAGCACCACCGCCCGATCACATTACGATTGAAGGCCCGATGTCAGTGCAGGAGTTGGCCAGTTTAGTGCGTCGCCCCGAAGCGGAAATCATTAAAATTCTCTTCTTTAAGGGAATTGCCGCCACCATCAACCAAACCCTTGAGGTGGAAACAATTGAACTCGTGGCCAAGGAATTGGGGATTACGGTGGAAACGGCACAGCAGAAAGCCGAGGCCACAAAAGTCACCGAAATGCTGGAGTCAAGCGACCTCGATCACCTGCAACGGCGTCCACCCGTGGTCACGATTATGGGTCACGTGGATCATGGCAAAACCAGCCTTCTCGATGCCATTCGCAATGCCAAAGTGGCTCAAGGGGAAGCAGGCGGCATCACGCAACACATTGGCGCCTACCACGTGGATGTCGAACACAACGGCGAAAAACATCAGGTAGTCTTTCTCGATACCCCCGGTCACGAAGCCTTTACCGCCATGCGGGCACGGGGGGCACGGGTCACCGATATTGCTGTTCTCGTGGTTGCTGCCGATGATGGGGTGCAACCTCAAACCATTGAAGCCATTAGCCACGCCAAAGCAGCTAAAGTGCCGATCATTGTCGCCATTAACAAAATTGACAAAGAGTCTGCCCAACCGGAGCGGGTCAAGCAGGAACTCACTGAATACGGCTTGGTGCCCGAAGAGTGGGGCGGCGACACGATTATGGTACCTGTCAGTGCCCTGCAACAGCAAAATCTCGATACGCTCCTAGAAATGATCCTGCTGGTGGCTGAGGTGGAGGATCTCTACGCCAATCCCGATCGCCCCGCCAAAGGCACCGTCATTGAAGCCCACTTGGATCGGGCACGAGGACCTGTGGCCACATTGCTGGTACAAAACGGTACCCTGCGGGTCGGCGATATTCTGGTGGCAGGTGCCTGTTTTGGTCGGGTTCGCGCCATGATTGACGATCGCGGGCAGCGTGTCGAGGCAGCAACCCCCTCCTTTGCTGTCGAAGTCTTGGGTCTGGCGGATGTCCCTGCTGCCGGAGATGAATTTGAAGTCCTCAGCGATGAAAAAGCCGCCCGTGCCCTTGCGGAGGAGCGAGCCGCCGCTCAACGCCAATCCCGCCTTGCCCAAGCCGCAGCCGCCCGGCGGGTCTCCCTTACCTCGTTGTCCAGTCAAGCCCGCGAAGGGGAACTCAAGGAACTCAATCTCATTCTCAAAGCCGACGTTCAAGGTTCCGTCGAGGCGATTTTGGCGGCTCTCAACCAACTGCCCCAAGATCAAGTACAGTTACGAGTCTTGTTGGCTGCCCCCGGCGAAATTACTGAAACCGATGTTGACCTTGCCGCCGCCAGTAGTGCCGTCATCATTGGCTTTAATACCACCCTTGCCTCAGGGGCACGCCAAGCGGCTGAGCAGCACAACGTTGATGTCCGCGAATACAACATCATCTATAAGCTCCTCGATGATATTCAAGGGGCAATGGAGGGGATGCTGGAACCCGAACTGGTCGAGGAAGAACTGGGTCAAGCCGAAGTGCGGGCTATCTTCCCCCTGAGCAAAGGAGCTGTGGCCGGTTGTTATGTCCTCAATGGCAAGCTCGTGCGCAACTGCAAAGTACGGGTGCTGCGCCAGCAAAGCGTCATTCACACAGGCATCTTGAGTTCGCTAAAACGCATGAAGGACGATGTCCGCGAAGTTGCGGCGGGCTACGAATGTGGTGTGCGCTTGGATGATTTTCAACAATGGCAGGAAGGAGATATTATTTACGCCTTCCAAACAGTAACAAAACGGCGTAGTCTTGGCGGCAGTAGCGATAAAAAGTAGCACCCCTTAGCCTCCATGGATTCTCTGGCGGGGGGTGCTGCCTGCCGATGTGCTAAACTGAGTTGGGTTTGAGCAATGGGTAGCCTCAAGCCCGATCAACTGCAAAGATGAAAGTCGGTATGGGATGGCAGCGTCGTACCTTTTTGCGCCATGTCTCTCAAGGAATCGCGATATCTATAATTGCCACAGCCAGCAAGAGCCTGCTGACGGCCTGTGGCGGGAAGGGGGATTCCTTGTCTGGATCTACGGCGACAGGGATCATCTCAAGCAATGGCCTGCTCAGCCCCGGTACATTGACTTGGGGGGCGGATCCGATTGAGGGTGCCCCCTACGTTTTTTACGATCCAGCGGATCGCCGCAGGTTGATTGGCTTTGAGGTGGAAATTGCTGAAGCAATCGCACGCCTGATGGGAGTCAGGGCATTTTTTTTTGAGGTGTCCTATGATCAACTGTTCGCTGCCCTTGCCGCCAATCGCTTTGACATGATTCTTAACGGTTGGGAAATCACCACTGATCGCAAGCGCATCCAATGGTTTTCCCAGCCCTACTACCGCTACGGCCAACAGATTGTAGTGCGAGCAGATGACCCCCGCTTCGAAAAATACACTGCCACCAGTGAAGTTACCCTAGCCAATCTGGCTGGCATGACCGTTGGCACTGGTATGAGCTACAAGGCGCAGGAAATTCTAGAGAAAGACCCCCGCATCAAAACCCGTCTCTATGATGATGCAACGGGGTTTATGAATGCTCTAGCCATCGGGCATGTTGATGCTCTGCTCGTCGACTTCCCGATAGTGGCCTACTACGTTCTTGGTGCCGGTCCGGGGGGCACAGTGAACAATAGCCTGCGCCCAATTGGTGTCCCGATCTTTTTGGATAACTATGTGATTGCCTTTAATAAGAACAACCCCAAAGGAGAAACCCTCAAAACAGAAGTTGATCAAGCCATCGACATCCTCAAGAAGGACGGCACATTACGCCGCATCTACGAAAAATGGAAAATATGGAATGATCAACAGACCCAAATTGGGATTGTGTGACATCCTCCCGACGCTGACCCTACGGTTCTCAACCTCACTTCTCGATTGTGGGGCGAGGGATGACTAAATAAAATTGTGAGGATGGTATTAGGGAGTAGGGCAAGCAGGTTAATCCAGCGGCTCATACTTGGATCCTACTCCCTTGTATCCAGTATTAACCCAGTTGATTGAGGGGAGGCTGGCCACGCATTTGCCGTAGGGCATTTAGACACAGGGGACAATCACAGCCAAATAGCGCGATCGCGGTATTACTTTCTTCCTCAGTAAACTCTAGTACAGGAGGGGGCAGCGAACCATTATCACGGCTAGCTTGCAGTTTCGTTTCCTGAGCGCCTAGGCGAGTACAGACCAGTTGAAACTTCTGGTGGGGATTAGTGACACACTCACTGCTTTCTGGAGGTGGCACGGGAATGGGGGTACTGAGTTGGGCATGGGCAGGTGCAATCAATGGGACCAAGCTCAGGACGGATGCCAAAAAGGTAGGGCTGACTAAAAGAGCGAGACGCAAAGCTGACATAGGGTTTCCTCACAACTTGTTACTTGATTTTGGAAAAGGTCTGTATCGCTAGTCTAACGATGATTGCTTGATTTGGCGCAGCCGCGCAATATTCTGAATGCGAAAGCTCATCTTGCTCTTAGGATTGAGATTGTCGTTGCTGGCAATTTGTCGTAGGGCAGGGGATGCGATCGCCCACAATCAGGGTACGCCACTGTTCTGGTTTTAGGCGGGTTTGTGCCACCCGTTGCAGATCTGCTGCCGTTGCGGCTTTAACGGCTCGCTGATAGCGGAAGATAAAATCCTTGGGCAAATCGTAGTATTCGTAGCGCAGGAGACGATTGAGAATTTGCAGGCGATCGCGAAAATTAAAGACAAAGGAGTTGAGAATACTGTCTTTGGCGTAGTTCAGTTCTGCGGCACTAACGGGTTCCTGTTGCAGTCGCTGGATTTCCTGCCGTAGGGCGCTGAGAAACTTGGCTGTAGTCTGGGTTTGGGTTTGTCCCACCCCATAGAAGACCCCTGGATAGTCAAATTCGGGACTCCAAGCGGCATAAACACTATAGGCCAAGCCTTGGCGCGATCGCACTTCATTGAAAAGACGCCCGCCAAAGCCATTGAGAACCCCATTGAGAACATAGAGGTTAAACACGTCCGGATCTTTGAGCGTCCCCCCCAATTGTCCCGTGTAGATGTAGCTTTGGGAGAGATGGGGGCGATTAATCACCACCGTTGTTGGCGACGTATCAACTGTTACCCTAGGTAAGGGGGGCAAAGGAGGTAAATTCGGTGGATCTTGCCATGAGCCAAAAATTGCTTCAAGGCGATCGCCCATTTGTGAGGCATCAAAGTCGCCCACCAAGCCCAAAATACAGCGGGAGGGAGCGAGGTACCTGCGGTAAAACTGCTGCACATCCGCCGGTGTGATCTTGGCAAGGGTTTCTAACTCTTGGGTGCGGGCATAGGGACTCTCCGCACCGTAGATCAGCTTGTAAAATTCCCGTTCTGCTTGGGCATTGGGTTGATCATCGCGGCGTTGAATGATCCCCTGTCGGCGCCGAATCGCCAGTTCAAATCGCTCTGGTTCTACTGCTGGCGCTTGGAGCATCTCCGCTAGTTGGCTTAGAACCGCTTCACTGTGTTCCTTGAGGCTGTTGAAATTAATCCGCCCTAAACTTTTGCCGACACCCGATTCAATGGCTGCTGCTCGATCCTCAAGCCATTGGTCAATTTCAGCGGCACGATGAACTTGGGTGCCACCCGTGCGAATCAGGTCGCCACTGACTTCTGCCAAACCCACCTGAGCCGGCGGATCCCAACGACTACCTGCCCGAAAGATTAAGGTGCCTCGCACCAAGGGCCACTCGTGATCCTCTAGGAGATAGACCACCATCCCATTGGCCAACTGACGGCGTTCATAGGCCGGCACTTGAATTTCCGGTAAGGGGGGAAATGTCAGCTCAGTGTAGTGCTTGGGGGTCATGGCTGCTGCCAAAGAGGGTGGGATCAACCATAGCAGGAGAGCCGCTACGAGTCCAAGGCAAAGCGATCGCCCCACTGGACGGCGTCTTTGGAGCCAGACAGCCATCGAGAGAAAAAGAATAAAAATAATCCGATAGGATGAAGCCAACATATAACGGTTTTCCAAATTATGGGATATGTGAGGGGGATATCATCCTCTCCCAGAGCAGCTTTCACAGTTTTAAGTGTGTTCCATCGATGTGAAAAAGACTGCCACCCATGAAAATCACATTACACTGTTAAGAAATGCTTAACTTATTCTAAGTATTGTCAGGATAAAGACTGCACTGCAACCCAGTAAATTTTCTGTAAACAGGATAAAATCTCACGTCCTAGAATAGCAAGTGAGTCTCTTCATCAATACCGGTTTGATTGAGGAGTTTCTAGTGAAAACCGTTTCCTCATGACAATTTGCCGAGGCCATTGATGTGAAGTCTGATCCGCCGAAGAAGTGGCGCCATCTCCTCGTTATTGAGGATCAGGAGGGTCGGCGTACCATTCCCTTGGAAGCCAGTACCTATACAATTGGGCGACATCCTAGCAATACGATTGTTCTTAAGTCGCCAATGGTTTCCCGTCAGCACGCTGTTTTGCTACGGGTTTTGGATCCCAGCAGTGGTAATTTTTTCTTTCGCCTCATTGATGGCGATTTACAAGGGAAGCGCAGTGTCAATGGTCTGACGGTCAATGGCAAGCCCTGTCAATCCCACATTCTTCAGCATAAGGATTTGATCGTCTTTGGCGGTGATGTGCGCGCCCGCTACCACGCGATCGCCAATATTTCTGACTCCGGGTTCAATCGCTACACCCGCGCCCTCGAAGCATCAAGTATCTCAGATCAAGACGTGGCCTCTTGGGGGGGTGCCTTCGTCAGCAGTGAAATGTCTGAGGTGACCGAAATCCAACTGCTGCGGTTGTCCTCCTTTCCAGAGTTAAGTCCCTATCCGATCATTGAACTGGCTCCCAATGGCCAAATTACCTATCTCAACCCAGCGGCCATTCAGGAATTTCCCGATCTTGGGGAACCAGATGTGCAGCATCCGCTGCTATCGCGCCTCAAAAGCTGGTCGTTGCAGGAAAAGCGATTTTCTGTTGAAGAAATCAACGTTGGCGATCGCACCTACGAAGTGACAATCCATCTGCTGCGGGAGAGCCAATTAATTCGCTGCTACATTACCGATATTACTGAACGCAAACGTTCTGAACTCGCCCTGCGCATTAGTGAAGAACGCTATGCTCTGGCGGCTGAGGGCGCCAATGATGGCCTTTGGGATTGGCAGATTAGCGATCGCTCGATGTATTATTCTCCCCGCTGGGAACTGCTGGTTGGCGAAACCCCCGGTACCCTACAACCCACCATCGAGGAATGGTGGCGGCGTGTCCACCCCGATGACCTAGAGCGGCTACGCCAGAGCATGAAGGAGCATCTTCTCGGTACCCGTCCCCATTTTGAGTGTGAGTTTCGGATTAAACACGCCGATGGCAGTTACCGTTGGATGCGATCGCGGGGCAAAGCCCTGCGCAATGAAGAGGGACAGCCCTATCGCATGGCCGGTTCGATGACCGATGTCACAGAGTACCACTTGATTCAGGAGCAAATTCTCCACGATGCCCTCCACGATGCCATGACGGGGCTACCCAACCGGGTGCTCTTTATGGATCGGCTGACGCAAGCCATTACCCGTCGCGTGCGGCGCCCCAACTCCCTCTTTGCGGTGCTGTTTTTAGATGTGGATCGCTTTAAGGTGATCAACGATAGCTTGGGGCACTTAGCTGGGGATCAACTCCTGATTGGCATTGGCCAGCGACTGACGGCCTGTACCCGCGCTGAGGACACGATCGCCCGCCTTGGGGGTGATGAATTTGCCATTCTCTTGGAGGAGTTAACGACTCCCGCCCAAGCGATCGAAGTGGCAGAACGAGTGCTAGTGGCTCTGAGCCGTCCTTTTCTCCTTGAGGGGCATGAAGTCTTTACCAGTGCCAGTATTGGCATTGCCTTCCCCAGCGAGGAAAGCAAAACGGCTGAGGACTTGTTGCGGGATGCGGATACCGCCATGTACCGCGCGAAATCCTTGGGCAAAGCTCGCTATGAAGTCTTTAGCATGACGATGCGTGCCCAGAGCATTGCCCTGATGCAAATGGAAACTGATCTGCGACGGGCGGCAGAGCGCGATGAATTTTTGGTGTACTATCAACCGATTGTTGATCTATCAACGCTCAATATTGTCGGCTTTGAAACGCTGCTGCGCTGGCAACATCCCGAACGGGGAATCGTCTCCCCCGGTGAATTCATGACTGTCGCCGAAGAAACGGGTCTGATCCTACCCATTAGTTGGTGGGTGATGGCAGAAGCCTGTCGGCAAATGCAACGCTGGTCAAAGGTGTTTCCCCGCAGTCGCAGTTTAAGCATTAGTGTCAACCTCAGCGGTCGTCATTTCCAGCAAGCGGATCTGCTGCTCAACTTAAGATCAATTTTGTCAGAAACAGAATTTCCCGCTGAGCGACTGCGCCTTGAGGTGACCGAGGGCATCTTGATTGACAACAAGGAGGTGGCGATCGCCACCCTTGAGGAAATTCGCGCCATGGGCATTGGCCTGTATATGGATGATTTTGGCACGGGCTATTCTTCCCTGAGTTATTTGCACCGTTTTCCCATTGATACACTAAAAATTGATCGCACGTTTATTTCCGCCCTCAATAGTGAGGAATCTTCGGCGACAATTGTGCACACGATTCTCATGCTGGCGCATTCTTTGCGACTAAAGGTGGTGGCGGAGGGCATCGAAACCCGTCAACAATATCGTGTGCTCCAAGCCCTCGGCTGTAACTATGGCCAAGGTTATTTCTTTGCCCGCCCCCTCTCAGCTCAACAGGTGGAACAGTTATTTGCCAGCCAATTGTTGCCGCACCTAATACGCCCCACTACCAAAGAGCACAATGTGCACGGTCTCCACTAGAATTTCCAAATCCAGATTCAAAGACCAGTTATCGATGTAGTAAAGGTCAAGGCGGGCGGCTTCATCAAAATTGCCAATTTGAGAGCGGCCAGAAATTTGCCACAGCCCGGTAATCCCCGGCATCACCTGATGGCGAATATGGTGCCAAGAATGAAAACGGGCAACATCCCGCAGGGGTAGCGGACGCGGCCCCACTAAGCTCATATCTCCCCAAAGGACATTAAACAGTTGCGGCAGTTCATCAATGCTGGTCTTGCGCAGGAAACTGCCGAGGCGCGTGCGGCGAGGGTCGTTTTTTAGCTTGAAGAGAATGCCATCGGCGGATTCATTTTGCGCTTCCAACTGCGCTTGGAGTTGCGGGGCATCGGCACGCATGGTGCGAAATTTCCACATCTGAAAGACTTGGCCGTGGAGTCCTACCCGCTCTTGGCGGAAAAAGACAGGCCCTGGGGAGGTGAGTTTGATGGCGATCGCCACCACAATAAAGAGGGGTGCCAGCACCACGATGCCAAAGAGTGCCAAAATCACGTCCAAATAGCGCTTCAGCCGATATTCCCAACCATTGAGATACGTCATATCTACCCGCAGGGTGGGCAAAGCCGCCACAATTTCCGGGGTGCCGCGGCGGTAAAGCATTTCCAAGCTGGAGGGAATCAACCGTAGGGCAATGCCATGTTGGCGTAGTTGCCAATAGAGGGCTGAAGCGAGATGGGCTGGGGGGAGGCCTTCTACAATCACCTCTTGGGCTTGACAGTTGAGAATCTCGGTCAGGGTTTCCGGTTCATTGGCCATGGTGGCGATCGCCCTGCCGACAATCTTATAGTTCGAGCGTTGCTCTAGTAGGCGGCTGAGATGCTCCTGTCGCTCCGGGGGCGCCACCAGAAAAGCGCGAATCGGTTGCCGTAGGGTGCAAATTTTGAACGCCAGACTCACGGCTAAGCGCAAGATCACCGCGAAAACCACACTGAGACCCCAAGCACTAAAAAACAGCGAGCGGGGTAAATCTACGGTGGGGTCATAGAAGTAGGCGATCGCCAGCGCCAACAAATAGCCCAAGCTCAGCACCTTGGCAAGGCGCAGATAATTTTTCCAATGGCCGCGCGGGTGATACAGCCCACTCACAGCAATCAAAAACAATAGACCAGTGGCAAAGAGCCAAAAGACACTGGGCAATCCCAGCCAGTACCACGCTGCTAAATCAGGGGGCAACGGCGCATAGAAGCGATTGAGTTGTAAGCCCAACTTCCAAGCCAACACCAACCCCACGAGGTCACTGGTCAATAGCAGTAGGGCAAAGACCGTTTCTGAGCGCAACCACATCCGACGGCAGCGGGGTGCCCGAATATCGCGGGGAGACGTGTGAGACCGCATCATGGCGCAACACAACAACAATGGCTAGGGTTTAGTATTCCGCAGAACCCCAAGGGGCGATCGCGGTGCAATATCTCTTTGCAGACCACAACAAATCCTCGACAATGAGGGTAGCAAGCCCATCCGTTCAGACCCCCTCAACATGTCCAGCGATTTAACTTATCCTTCCACTCTCTTACTCACGAGTCTCTTGGCCGTCGGCTTTGTGTTTTTTATTCGTGCCTCCACCAAAGAACGCATTGAAACCAAAGAATGGCTCATTGCCCAGCCCATTGCCGAACTGGCTCCCCGCCTCAAGCAGTATTTCCAGCAGCGGGGCTACCGCCTGCACAGTGTCAGTGCTGATGGCAGTGAAGTGACGTTTCAGGGAAATGTTGCCGCTAGTCCCTTTTTGGCCGCATTGCTTTTTGGCCTTGCCGTCTCCGGTGCCACAGCGATCGCCCTTGTGTTGACCGTCCTCTTTCCCGATCGCGGTATTTTGGCCTTTGGTCTCATTGGTCTAACCCCCATTGCCCCTTGGTTCTATTGGCGAGGTGCCCAGCGGCTCGAAACCGTCAAACTCTCTTTGCAACCCCATGCGATCGGTACCCAAGTCACCCTAGAGGGACACCGCGATGAACTAATGACTTTCGAGGACACGGTGTTGGGAGCTTTGTAGGCTGCCTTCTTGGCTGAGGTGCATAACGAAAAAAAGATCACAGGATAATCTTTTGACGACCTGTGAGGGACTTCGCGATGACCTACTCGCAAACCACCACCACCACTGATGAGCGTACCTTTGGTCAACTCCTGCTTGAACTCGACATCCACCTCAGTCCCAAGGAAGTGGATTGTTTAGAGAAAAACTTTCGGGTGTATCTCGCCTGTGAAGGCTACCCCCTCACTAAAGTTCCCCACTGCGCTGTCGAGCGTCAGGTAGATAGTCATGGTCGCTTGATGGCTGAAACGGTCAAGCCCAGTTCCCTAGAGACCAACGCCGCCTTTGAGCGGGCTTGTCAATGTGCTCAGATGTCCCTGAGTCACCTCAGTGCGATGACCGAACGCTTCCTAGGGGATCTCCAGGACTTGGCCACAAGCCACGGTTACCCCAAACGGTTGGGAACTGACCTTGCGCGGGGAATTCTCGCCAACTATTGGCAACAGTGGGGTCGGGAGCGATTTTACCAATGGGTGATTTGGTTGGTGGAAAATTACACCAATGAATCCACGGAAGAAATTCGTGAATTGAGCGAACTCTATGAAACAGCGTTAGAAATTTATGATCAACTGTTTCGGGATTATTGCGGCTTTTCACCGCGTCTAGGGGCGAAATAATGCCCAACTTCGGTCGGGGACTTTGCTAGAATCAGTCAACAGATAGTTTTTCTGTGGTCAGCGGTAGGCTATCGCTCCTAGGTATCTTGCGAGGTCGGGTTTCTATGCACTTAAGTGAACTCACCCATCCCAACCAGTTGCATGGGTTGTCCATTGCCCAATTGAGTCAAATTGCCGCCCAAATCCGCGACAAACATTTGGAAACGGTGGCGGCCACGGGAGGACACCTTGGGCCAGGCTTGGGGGTTGTCGAACTCACCCTCGCACTCTACCAAACCCTTGACTTAGATAAAGATCGCGTGATTTGGGATGTGGGGCACCAAGCCTACCCCCACAAAATGTTGACGGGTCGCTACAACAACTTCCATACCCTACGGCAAAAGGGAGGAATTGCTGGCTATCTCAACCTCCGCGAAAGTCCCTTTGATCACTTTGGCGCTGGTCATGCCTCCACGAGTATTTCGGCAGCTTTGGGGATGGCGATCGCCCGCGATCTCAAGGGAGAGAAGTTCAAAGTCGTGGCCATTATTGGTGATGGTGCCCTAACTGGGGGGATGGCGCTAGAAGCGATTAACCACGCCGGCCACTTGCCCCACACCAACCTGATGGTGGTGCTGAACGACAATGAGATGTCCATTTCCCCCAATGTGGGCGCGATTCCCCGCTATCTGAATAAAATCCGCCTCTCACCGCAGGTGCAATTTATTACTGATAACCTCGAAGAGCAGTTCAAACATATCCCCTTCTTTGGTGAAAACCTAACCCCGGAGATGCAGCGCATCAAGGAGGGCATGAAACGCCTTGCGGTTCCTAAGGTGGGCGCCGTCTTTGAGGAACTGGGCTTTACTTACGTTGGTCCGGTGGATGGCCACAATTTGGAAGAACTCATTACCACATTCCAACATGCCCATACGATTCCCGGTCCTGTCTTGGTTCATGTGGCAACGGTTAAGGGCAAAGGCTACGCGATCGCCGAGAAAGACCAAGTGGGCTACCATGCGCAAAACCCCTTTGATCTCGTCACTGGTAAGGCCAAACCCTCCAGCAAACCCAAGCCCCCCAGCTACTCCAAAGTCTTTGGCGAAACCCTGACTAAACTCGCAGAAAACGATCCGCGCATTGTTGGCATTACAGCGGCGATGGCCACGGGTACAGGGCTAGATATCCTCCAAAAACGGGTGCCCAACCAATACATTGATGTCGGGATTGCCGAGCAGCACGCCGTAACAATGGCCGCCGGCATGGCCACCCAAGGCATGCGCCCCGTAGCGGCGATTTACTCCACCTTCTTGCAGCGCGCCTACGACCAAATTGTTCACGATGTCTGCATCCAAAAGCTACCCGTCTTCTTCTGCATGGATCGAGCGGGGATTGTCGGTGCTGATGGCCCGACCCACCAAGGGATGTACGACATTGCCTATTTGCGCTGCCTACCCAATATGGTGCTGATGGCACCCAAGGATGAAGCGGAATTGCAACGCATGATTGTAACGGGCATCAACTACACCGATGGCCCGATCGCCCTACGCTATCCCCGGGGCAATGGCTATGGTGTCGCCCTCATGGAGGAAGGCTGGGAACCCCTCGAAATCGGCAAAGGGGAACTCCTGCGCCCCGGTGAAGATATTCTCTTGGTGGCCTACGGCTCAATGGTCTATCCGGCGATGCAAGTGGCAGAAATCCTCAAGGAACACGGCATGAGTGCCGCAGTGATCAATGCCCGCTTTGCCAAACCGCTAGATACTGAGTTGATTCTGCCTTTGGCGAAACAAATTGGCCGCGTGGTCACCTTAGAAGAAGGCTGCCTGATGGGGGGCTTTGGCTCGGCGGTACTCGAGGCACTCCAAGAGGCGGATATTCTGCTGCCTGTGTTGCGTTTGGGGGTACCGGATATCTTGGTTGAGCACGCTAGTCCTGAGGAATCAAAAGCTGACTTAGGACTCACACCCCCACAAATGGCTAAAACGATCATGCAAAAGTTTGGGGTTGCTCAACCAAGGGTGGTCACTGCCTCCTAGGGATGCGCTAGAACAATCACGGCATTCTGACCACCAAAGCCGTAGCTACAGCAGAGAATGTGGCCTAAAGGGGCAGTGCGGCTGTGTTGGACAATGTCGAGGTCAAAGTCGGGAGTCTCACAGCCAACACAGGGGGGAATCTCCTGTGCCCGTAATGACAGACAGGAGAGGGCGATCGCGATCGCGCCAGCAGCACCTAGGGTATGCCCAAGGGCACCTTTGTGACTGGTGACCGCAACCCCTTGACCAAAAAGGGTTTGAATCCAAGTGGCTTCAGCGGCATCGTTACGCCGTGTGCCCGTACCGTGACTATGGATACAGTCGATCTGGTGCGGTGTTAACCCCGCCTGAGCCAAGGCCTTTTGAATGGCTAGGAGAGCACCGGTTTGCTGGACACTGGGGGCAGCCATATGCTCGGCATCGGCACTGAGACCTACCCCAGCAATTCGCGCATAGGGTGTAACAGCCCGCGATCGCGCCCGTGCCTCGGATTCTAGGACGACAATGGCACCACCGGCCGCTAAGCCAAATCCCTGCCGCTGGCGATCAAAGGGAGCCGCCCGCGCCTGAGCCAACACCCCTAACTGGCGGAACCCGGCCAAGGTTAAGGGCGAGACGGCGGACTCGACCCCTCCCGCCAACACCAGATCACAATAACCCTGCTCAATCAACAGTGCCCCTTGGGCGATCGCCCACAGTCCCGTCGCGCAGGCCGCTGTGGGGTTGAGAACTATCCCTTGGGTGCCGGCAATTTGTGCCACTTGCTGGGATACAGTGGCGGGTAAGGTTTGTAACCATGTTTGTCGCGAAAGAGAAGGCTGCCGTAACCATGTTTCCCACTGTGCTTGAAAGCCACGGCTTGACCCGACCACTACCCCAGCACTGTCTAGAGGAGGGGTTAATTTTGCATCGTTGAGCGCTTGAGTCGTTGTCGTTGCAATAATTTTCTCGACTGGCAAGGTCGTTGCTCCCACCAGTCCGTCAGGCGTGGCGATGAGTGCCGTTTTCCCCTGACAGTAGCGCTGCCACGTGGCGATCGCGCTCTCCCCCAGAGCTGTCCACAGCCCAATACCGGTAATAACAACATTCACTGCACGATTTTATTCAAGATTTGTTCAGGATATGATCGACATCATCAAGCGTGACGTGAGGACAGCGGGCTTGGAAACGGCAACAGAGTACTGTGTGGTGATGGTTACCACTGCTACGGAAACTGAAGCACTCTCTTTAGCCAATCAACTCGTGGCTGAGCACCTCGCTGCCTGTGTGCAAATTCTGCCTATTCAATCAATATACCGCTGGCAAGGAACCGTACATCGCGATCCCGAATGGCAACTGCTCATTAAAACCCGCACTGCCCTGTTTGAGCAAGTGCGCGATCGCCTGCTGGCATTACACAGTTATGAAGTTCCAGAAATCATTGCCCTACCCATTATTGCCGGTTCTCCTGCTTACTTGAGTTGGGTCAAAGAACAAACTCAAAAAATCTCTAGAGGTTAAGAATGCCTGAACCCAAGATCAAAAGCTTATATTACATTACCCATGTGAACAACCTCTCCTCTATATTCCAACACAGAATTCTTGCACATGAGCAAGTCGTAGAACGCGGTCTTTCCCCGACACCTATCTATAACGCAGACATCGTTGTGCGTCGGCAACACCGCCTCGCACCAAATGGTCAGAGTCTATGGCAATATGCCAACCTCTATTTTCAACCCCGAAATCCCATGCTTTATAAAGTATTAAGTGAAATCAATAAAAACAATGTTGTCATTTTAGGAATTAAACCCCGTGTCCTAGATATCAAAGGAACCTTCATTGCTTTAGGGAATGCAGCCCACTCCGTTACTGAAATCCGCGATGCTAAAACTGGACTACAAATCATCCATCGCGATTATTGGAGCATTCTCAATAATGACTGGTGGAAAACTGAAGATGGTACAAAGCGAAAAATTATGGCGGAATGCTTGGTTCCAAAAGTGGTTCCCCCCACTGAGATTCATTCTATCTATGTTGCAAGTCAGGAGATGGCAGAGCGCCTTCGACAACAGTTCAGTTCTGTTGAAGTCATAGTTGAACCCCACATGTTTTTCCAACCCCGACGACGTGCTGCAATTACGAGTCATCTATCTTGGGTGGATGGAGATATGTTCTTCTCCCAAATGCAAACCTTAACAATCAGTGTCAATACCGTCGGTGTAATGGGTAAGGGATTAGCCTCACGGGCAAAATATCAATTTCCGGATATGTACGTCGTCTATCAAGATGTCTGCAAGAAAAAGCAACTTACAATGGGGAAACCATATTTGTATAAACGTGAAGCTTCTCTAGACAGCGATCTAGCGGATGAACCTTTGAGCTTACCCAACTTGAATGCCAATAAATGGTTTTTACTCTTTCCGACTAAAACTCACTGGAAACAATCGTCTGACATTACAGGAATTGAGCGAGGTTTGCAATGGTTAGTGGATAGCTATCAAGCAGAAGGCATTCAATCTCTTGCTGTTCCCGCCCTTGGCTGTGGCTTGGGGGGTCTAGACTGGCGGGAAATAGGACCACTGATGTGTCGTTATCTTTCACAAATACAGATTCAAGTGGCTATTTACTTGCCCCAAGAACAAGAGGTACCAGCAGAGTTTTTAACTAGGGATTTTTTACTAGCCGCCTAAGGTGGCCGTTTTTTCCCCAACTGCCTAGCACGGTCTAGACATGCCCCCATCGCAAACTTAAGATAGAAAAATGGTTTCCCTTGCCCGCAAAAATCTCTTAGAAGACTTTAGCCGCTTTCTCGTGGCTCAACTAGGCATCACGTTTGCCGTCAGTCTGGTCACAGTTCAAACTGGACTCCTTGAGGGCTTTGGGCGATCGGCCACACTCTTGGTGAACAAAAGTCAAGCGGATTTCTGGATTGCCTCCAGTGAGTTGCGCTATTTTGGCTTAACGTTGCCTATTGAGTATCAAGTTGTCCTCGATGCCCAGGCAGTTGCAGGGGTTGCAGCCGCAGAACCTCTGTTGATCCAGTCAGCGATGTGGCGCCGTTCAGAGACAGAGGCGATCGATCCAGTGCAGGTGGTGGGTATTGAACCGACAGGCACCTTGCTGCCCTTGACGACAGTTGCTGGTGCAACCCTGACGGAGCTAGAAGAACCCTACAGTGTCATCGTGGATCGCATTGACCTCAATGCCCTTTCCCTTACGGCTCTAGGGGAGCAAGGTCGCGTGAATAACTACCCAGCGACGGTCATTGGCTGGACGCGCGGTGTCAAATCCATTGTCTCTAGCCCCTATGTCTTTACTTCGCTGGAAACTGCGAACCTTTACTTAAACTTCCCTCGGTTTGATACCAGTGAGCCGGTACCCGAATTTCTGCCGTTGGTGTCCCCCAGTACCCGCATCACCTATGTCATGGTGAAAGCCAAGTCGGGGGAGGATTTAGCAAAGGTGCAGGAACGCTTACGGGCAGCCTTTCCCAACTATCAAGTGCTCAGTCGTGCTGCCCTGACTGAAATGACGCGGCGCTATTGGCTAGCCAGTACCAGTGTGGGGTTTATCTTAGGACTGGGGGCAGGGGTTGGCGTGGTTGTAGGGGTGGTCATTGTCAGTCAAATTCTCTATTCTTCGGTGAGCGATCGCCTACAGGAGTATGGCACCCTCAAAGCAATGGGGGCTTCTGACGGGTACTTGTATCGCATTATTATTGAGCAAGCCCTGTGGATGGCCGTACTGGGTTATCTGCCCGGTTTAGGCCTGTGCTGGGGACTGGGGATGTGGACCATGCAAGCCCGTGCCATCCAAATTATCATGACTCCCCAACTTGCCCTCGCCGTTTTTAGTGCCACCGTCGCCATGTGTGTCAGTGCTTCCCTATTGGCGATTCAAAAAGTGATGCGCCTTGATCCCGCCCAAGTTTTTCGAGCTTGAATCATGCCCCGCCCTACCCTCCCTTGGTCAACCTGTCCGCCTCAAGGAGAACCTGTCCTCAGTGGTTGGGAACAGGCGTTGAGTGAAGTGCCCCGTTGCCCCCCCTTGCCCCCCCAAATGCTCCCCTCTATTCGCGCCGCCTTTGCCTGTGCCCTCCATATGCACCAGCCGACCATTCCAGCGGGGGAGGGCGGCAGCCTCATCAGTCACTTGCAGTATATGCTGATGCATCCCCACGAGGGGGACAATCACAACGTGACCCAATTTCTCTGGTGTTATCGGCGCATGGGGGACTGGATTCCCCAGTTGGTGGCTGAGGGCTGTCAACCGCGGATTATGCTCGATTACTCCGGCAACCTCCTCTGGGGGCTGGAGCAGATGGGACAGGAGGAGGTACTGGACGCCCTGCGGCGGATTACTGTGGATGCCTATGCTCCCTACGTGGAATGGCTGGGCACCTGCTGGGGACATGCGGTGATTCCCTCCACTCCAATCGCTGACATTGAGTTGCATATTCGCGCTTGGCAGCATCAATTTGTAGCCCTCTTTGGCGTTGAAGCGCTGCAAAGGGTACAGGGCTTTTCACTGCCAGAAATGCATTTGCCCAACCATCCGGATACGCTCTTTACCTTGGTGACCTGCCTCAAACGCTGTGGATACAGTTGGTTGCTGGTACAGGAGCACAGTGTTGAACAGTTGGATGGGTCGCCGCTACCCTACGCTGCCAAGTATGTACCGAATGTCCTTGTGGCGCGCAACTCCCAAGGAGAGGTGGCGGAAATAACGGTGCTGATTAAAACCCAAGGCTCGGATACGAAACTTGTGGCGCAAATGCAGCCTTATCACGAAGCTAAGCATCTGGCCACTCACTGGCAGGCTCCCCTCGGTCCCCCCTGTGTGAGTCAAATTGCCGATGGTGAAAACGGTGGTGTGATGATGAATGAATATCCCCGCGATTTTATGCCGGTGTGGCATGAGATAAAAGCGAATCCGCAGGCGGGGGTGGTGGGTCTCAATGGCAGTGAGTACCTTGCCCTCTTGGCGGCTCAGGGGGTGACTAGCGATCGCTTTCCTCGCTGTCAAGCGGTACACCAACATCTACTCTGGCAGACCTTAGGGGATAGCCCGATAACGCCAGAAAGGGTTGCGGCAGCGATCGCCCACCTTGAACAAACCAATCCCCACTTCTCCATGGAGGGTGCCTCTTGGACGAATCACCTCAGTTGGGTCAAGGGCTATGAGACCGTTCTGCAACCGATGGAACGCCTGAGTGCCGAGTTTCACCGCATCTATGATCCTTTGGTGGCGGCTGACCCGCAAGTGACCCAAAGCCCTGCCTACCGCGAAGCGCTCCTCTATGTGCTGACATCGCAAACCAGTTGTTTTCGCTACTGGGGCAGTGGCCGCTGGACAGACTATGCAAAAACGATTTGCGATCGCGGGATGGCACTGTTGCAAGAAAACAGCGTTTGAGAGGGAGTTTTCCAAGAATTCGTAAAATAAGTTATGGCATGGCAGAACTGGTGCATACCTCCTTTAGGAGCGATTGTGGCGGGTTCCCTCGCCGTCACCCTTACCCGTGAACCGCTTCCTGTGGTGGCGGTCAGTTCTGCGGGGGCATTGGTGGGCACTTGGGTGCAAGATCGTCAACGTCATTCCCTAACCCCCCAGATCGAAGACCTCCTCCAACGTTTAGAGGAAAGACTGCAACACCTTGAAACCCGCACTTCTGGGAATGGCTCGCGTCGTACCGCTATTTTCTACGACATTGAAAACCTGATCAAAGGCTACAACATCAAAGCCGCAGATGTGGCCAAAATTTCCCTCGCTGCCATCCAAGCCCATATTCGCCAAGCCTACCCCATCGAGCGGGTGCTGCTGCAACGTGCCTATGCCAACTGGAGTGATGCTCGCCTTGGGTCACTGCGCCGGGAAATGCACCAATTGGGCATTGAGCCTGTACAGGTCTTTGGTTTTTCCTACGAAAATCGCAAAAATGCTGCTGATATTCAATTGGCGATTGATGTGGTGGACTTGATTTTTCAAGATGACCGCTTTGATACGTTTGTGATTGTCTCCGGCGATGGTGGCTTTGGCTCCCTTGCCAAGAAGTTACGGCAGTACGGCAAAACAGTCATTGGCTGCGCCTACGAAGATGCGGCTGGCAAGAGTTTTCAGGCCATTTGTGATGCCTTTGTCCACATCCCTGATCCAACCGTAAAACCCCGCCCACCTGTCGCCAGTCCCGCTCCCCCCATTGAAGCGCCGCCGCCCAGCATCCCACCCTCCGCCATTCCCTTAGATCCTGATAATCGTCGTTTGTGTGCGGACTTGAGTGTCAGTTTGGCTCGCCATGCCGAGGGGGCGATCGCCAAAACGCGGCAGATTCTCGATTGGTACCGCCGTGATTCGGAGTGTGGCAAGCTCCTGCGGGAGGAAGGGCTACCCATTAGTAAAGTCCAAGGGGCGGTACAAGCCCTGCTGCCCAACTTTGACATTTTGCAGTTGGGGATGGTCAAGTTCTCGGAATACTTGCGCTACGTCTGTAAAAACACGATCTTCTGCGTCTTTCATCGGCAGGGCAGTGCCAATCAACTGCGTCTTGGCCTACGGGAGCATCTTCCCCCCAGTGCTGTGGTGATGGCCAATTTTGAAAAGCGTCCCCTCCATAGTCTGGCAACCTATCGCGCTTTGCTCAGTCACGAACGGGTGGCGATCGCCCAACCCCCAGCCTTAGCCTATGTTTTAGCGTGGCTCCTTGACCATCGCGATTGCGCTGCCACCCTAGAAGAACTGGCCACCATGATTGAGCAAACCGCCCCAGCGGAGATTGGTCGCAGTCAAATTGAAAGTGCCTTGAATAACTGCCAAGCGGCCAATATTCTTGTGCCAGCTCCCCACAGTGGCGATCGCTATTTCGTTGCTGCGAAAATCACAACCCTTCCCGCAAGCTATGCAGCACTGGCGCAGTGGCTAGATCAGACCCTTCAGGTGTTTTTTGAACGGGTAGGGGCGCATCCGAAACCAGAACTGTTGCGGGCACTCATTGAGCCATCTGTTTCTGTACCCAAGTAAGCGATCGCCATGGAGTTTCCTTGGTTAGTGTGGCTAGAGACCTGTGAGAGCACGAATACCTGGGCATTGCACCATGCCAATCAACTCTATGGCGGTCAAGTCATCTACACTCAGGCACAAACACGGGGGCGAGGTCAGTACAACCGTACTTGGCAGTCCCCAAAGGGGGTGTTGACAGCCTCCTTTATCCTGCCGCAGTCGGCGGCGATCGTTGCGCCCAGTGTCCAAGCCGGGATAGCCGTGATGCGGGCGTTGAGTGGGCTGCGACCAACGGTGGAACGCCATCTGCAATTGAAGTGGCCGAATGATGTGATGGCTCAGGGCAAGAAACTGGCGGGAATTCTCTGTGAACGCCGTTCCCCTTGGCTGGTGGTGGGGGTGGGACTGAACCGCTGTGTTGACGTTGAAGCAATGGGTCTTCCCCAGGCCATTAGCCTCCACACGCTGCTTTATTCTCCCCAAGCGGTGCCTACGGATCTGGAACTGCTAGCGGCGATTCGCGCTGAGCTTCTGTGGTGTTGGCAACAGTCCCAGGGGGTTCAGATCACAGCGCAGCAGGATTTTTTGCGGGGGCGATCGCTCACTCTTGTCCAAGGAGAACAAAGGTGGCAGGGCATCGGTGTGGGCATTAGCGATCGCGGGACGTTGCAAGTACGTCTGAACACTGGGGAGTTGCGAGAATTTAGCAGTGGTCATGTCCTCTACAGCAGCGATCGTGCTCCCTAGATCGGGATTGCTGAAGTGGGTAGCCCATCTGCGAAAATTGTCCTTGGTACTACAACCATCTGAGGTGTGCATGAAGGGTTGGCAGGTCTGTTGGCAACGGGCGATCGCTTTGGTTCTCAGTATCGTTCTCCTGTGGTCAGTGGGGGACATCGCCGCGGCAAAAGCCAGTGGCTCGCTGGCAGAGGTGGCGGCTCCTGTGGCCATTGAGGATATGAAGGATTGGTTCGATCGCTATGAACCGCGGCTGAAAATTCTCACCCCCGAAGCCAACCAAACCCTCCAAAGCCGCAACGTCACCGTCAAGCTGAGTGTCCAAGGGCTACGCCTGTTTCAAGATCAGCGCACAGGATTAGGCCCCCATGTGGAGGTGGTGCTCGATGATCTGCCCAGCCGCAGTGTCTATGACCTGAACACCCCCATTGAATTTACGAACCTTGAGCCGGGAACACACCTTCTGCGTGCTTTTGTTGTGTACCCTTGGGGTGAAAGTCTGAAACATCCCCTTGCCTATGCTCAAACGGCCTTTCATCTTTACACTGCAGATGAGGACACTCGATCTGCTAGTCTTCCCCTGCTCACCTACAATCAGCCCAGCGGCACCTATGGCGCTGAACCAGTGCTCCTTGATTTTTATCTCAGCAACCTGCCGTTGGATCAACAATTAAACAATGAGAAAGTCTGGCAGGTGCGCTGCACGATCAATGGTCAATCCTTCACGGTCGATCGCTGGCAGGCCTACTATCTCACTGGACTCCAGCCGGGGGATAACTGGGTACGGCTCGAACTTCTGGATGGCAATGGTCAGCGTATCCCCTCTCCCTACAATCCCATTACCCGCCTTGTGACCTATCAACCCAATGGCAAGGATGTCCTCTCGCGCCTGCTGCGGGGAGAACTGGCCGCCAAAAATCTTCAAAGTAGCCTCAGTCCGGATCTCCCCAGCAACCTCCCTCCTGAACCGACACCAGAGCCAACACCTATTGTTGAGGAATCCGCCGCTCCCTCCGAGCCGACCCCAGAGCCAACAGCTGTTGTTGAAGAATCTGCCACTCAGACCCCCGTTGCTGAGGAACCTACACCAACGTCGGCAGTAGAGGCACCAACACCCACCGTTGAACCTGTAGAGGAAACGCCCGTTGCATCAGAGCCAACCCCAGAACCCACCGTCAAAGCAGCCGAAGAGACACCGCCCCCCACGCCGCAACAGTCCTTCTGGCAGCGCCTGAATCCCTTTAAGAAAGCAGAAAGCCCGACTCGTTCTGTTCTCGTTAGCCCGCGAGTGCCATCCAAGCCGTCCCCACCTTTGGAGCAACCGACTCTAGAGACCACTGCACCTGAAGTCACTGAACAGGAAACTCCTCCCACTCCAGAGGATTTGCCACAATTAGAAGAACCGACGCCCCCTCAGGAGTAGAGTAAAACCATGCAAGGAACCTCACTGGCCACAGTACGTCTTCAACCCTCATTTGCTGTTCCGCTGGGGGTTCTGCTGTTAAGTCTGCCCCTGTGGTGGCTGCGCTGGTGGCTGGGCTTGCCCATCTCCCTGTTTGCGCTATTCTTGGCTGTGCAGGCGGCTACCCTGCGACTAGAATTTACGGCAACAGCACTAGATGTCTATCGCGGCAGCCGACAAATTCGCCACTTTCCCTATCAGCAATGGCAGCATTGGGAGGTCTTTTGGCCAGCCTTTCCCGTGCTCTTTTATTTTCGGGAGGTCAAGAATATCCACTTTCTGCCGATTCTGTTTGACGCCAAAACTTTAGTACAATGCCTCCAAGAACGCTGCCCACGCACAGCCTTTATTTCCACGGTTCGCAATGACGGATGACCCTACGGTGACTGATGCCTCTGAACCTACCCCAGAGGAACTAACTGCCCTCAAAGCTCAACGGGATGCCCTCAAAGCTGAAATTCAAGCCCTTGATGCTGAGTTTCATCGTCTTGTGCACGATCGCCTCAAGTCCCTTGAAGAGCGGCAACAAAGTCTGCAACTCACCATTGAGCAACTAGAACGGCGCAAGGAACGCATCGAACAGGAGCTCCGCCGCAACTTTGTGGGTGCCTCCCAAGAACTCGCGATTCGAGTGCAGGGGTTCAAGGAATTTCTCGTCAAGAGCATGCAGGAGTTGGCGGCCACCGTTGAGGAAATGGAATTGCTGCCCCCGACGCCCGCTGTCGTGGAAACTGCCTCTGCCCCAGCAGCAACAGCGACAACGCCGCCCAAGTTAGTTCTTGATGAGGGATTTCAGGAGGAAGCGGATCGGATTCGCCGTTTGCTAGAGCAATATCGGAGTAGCCCCAACTACTATGGCCCTCCTTGGCAGTTGCGACGTACGTTTGAGCAAGTTCATGCTGAGCGGGTAGAAAGTTGGTTCTTTGATCTCGGGGGACGGGGTGCCCTGCGATCGCTCCCCAGTCGGTTGCAAAATATCCTTGTTGCCTCGGCAATCATTTCAATCCTGCGGGACTTCTATGGCGATATGTTGCGGGTGTTGGTCTTGGCCGATTCCCCTGAGCGGCTGGGGGACTGGCGACGGGGATTGCAGGATTGCTTGGGCATTAGTCGCCAAGATTTTGGCCCTGATCAGGGGGTGGCGCTCTTTGAATCTGCGGATGCCTTGGCCTTTCGTGCCGATCGCCTCGAGCAGGAGGACTACATCCCTCTGATTCTTATTGATGATTCCCAACCCCAAGTCAGCCTTTCACTACTGCAATATCCCTTGCTCTTGGGCTTTGCCCCTGAACCCCAGTTGCGTCCTAGCCGTAGTTCTGATTTCTTTGAGTAGGGAGGCTCCTGTGACCACTGCACTCATCCTTGGACTGCTGGCGCTCATTAGCTACCTGCTCGGCTCAATTCCCACGGGCTACCTCTTGGCCAAAGCGCTGCGCGGGATTGATATTCGTGAGCATGGCTCTGGCTCAACGGGGGCGACCAATGTGCTGCGGGTAGTGGGCAAAGGCCCCGGCCTAGTGACGTTTTTAGTCGATGTGGGCAAGGGACTAGGGGCAGTTCTTTTGGCGCGTTGGGTTCTGGGGCAATCTTGGAGTACAGTACCGACCACTTGGTTGGAATTTGTCCTGCTGGCGATCGCCTTCATTGCGGTTTTGGCTCACAGTAAGCCGATTTGGTTGGGCTGGCGCGGCGGCAAATCCGTTGCCACTGGTTTAGGGGTGCTCCTTGCCCTCAATGCCCCCACGGCTTTGGCCACCTTTGCGGTGTTTCTCGTGGTCTTGGCAGTCAGCCGCATTGTCTCCCTGAGTTCAATCACTGCTGCTATCTCCTTGCCCTTCTGGTTTTGGTTCTTTACGCAGTCGTGGCCGTTTGTCGGTTTTAGTGTGATTGCAGGTGCTTTTGTGATTTGGCGACACCAGAGTAATATCCAACGCCTCCTTGCAGGGACAGAGCCACGGTTGGGCGCCTCGGAAGGATAGACCTCTTAGAAGGTGACTTTTGGACGGGTTCGGCGTTCCTTAATGCCCCCCAGATTTGAGAAAAGGGTTGTATTTGTACATTTGGAAGGCCTCTGAGGTTGCTACCATGAGTGGATACCAGTTTTGGTGGGGAGATTTGTGATGGAAACACTGCGGGGGCGTGATTTGCTGAGCATCGCCGACCTCTCACGGGCAGAGGCAGAATATCTGCTGGATTTAGCAGCACAGATGAAAATCGGCAAGGTGGCTCCCCAGTGTCCTAAGGTCTTGGGGCTGCTGTTTCAGAAGGCTTCGACCCGTACCCGTGTCAGCTTTACGGTGGCGATGTACCAACTGGGCGGCCAAGTCATTGACCTGAACCCCCAATCCATGCAGGTGGGGCGTGGTGAACCGTTGCCCGATACAGCACGGGTATTGGATCGCTATTTGGATGCGGTGGCGATTCGCACCTATGGTCAGGCAGAACTGCAACTGTTTGCCGACTATGCCCGCATACCCGTGATTAATGCCCTCACTGATCGCGAGCATCCTTGTCAGATTTTGGCGGATCTGCTGACGCTACGGGAATCCTTTGGCACATTGGCGGGACTGACCCTCTGCTACATTGGCGATGGCAATAATGTGGCGCATTCCTTACTACTGGGCTGTGCCCTCTTGGGGGTGAATATTCGGGTGGCTTCGCCACCGCCGTTTGCCCCTTTGCCCGATATTGTGACGCAAGCCAAGGCATTGAGTGGCGGTAAGAGTGAAGTGACTGTTCTCACGGATCCGCAGGCCGCGGCTAAGGGTGCCCATGCGCTTTACACGGATGTCTGGGCGAGTATGGGACAGGAAGCAGAAGCGGGCGATCGCCAGCCCATTTTTCAGCCCTACCAAATTAATGATCAACTGCTAGCCCTTGCGGATCCACGGGCGATCGTTCTCCACTGCCTGCCGGCTCACCGTGGGGAGGAAATTACCGCCAGTGTCCTTGAAGGGCCGCAGTCTCGCGTTTGGGAGCAGGCGGAAAATCGTCTCCATGCGCAGAAAGCTTTGCTAGCCAGTTTGTTGGGATAGGGCATGCATGAATAGCCTCTCGGATCGGCTGTTGCTGGTGGGGGCAATTATTTGTGGGGGGTTTCTGCTGCTGGCGGTTCTTGCTCCCCTTGCTCAGGCTCTTGGTTGGATTGCCAATCCCCAAGAATTTCTTGACTTTCCGATTCACGCGCCGCCTTCGCCGCAGCACTGGTTTGGCACGAATCGCTTGGGCTATGATGTCTTTTCCCGCACGATTTTTGGTGCCCAAGCAGCCTTGCAGGTGGTCTTGGTGGCAACGCTGTTGAGCTTGGTGGTGGGAGTGCCCTTGGGATTATTGAGTGGCTACCGCGGGGGCTGGCTCGATCGCGGGTTGCTCTTTTTGATGGATACGATTTACACGTTGCCGGGGCTACTCCTAGCGGTGACGGTGGCCTTTGTGGTCGGCAAGGGGGTGCTCAATGCCGCGATCGCCCTTAGTGTCGCCTATATTCCCCAGTACTATCGCGTTGTGCGCAACCACACGGTGAGCCTAAAAAATGAGGTCTTTATCGAAGCTGCCCGCGCCCTTGGCGCCTCGACCCCCCGCATTCTACAGCGGTATCTTTTGGTGAATGTGCTTCCCAGTATCCCCGTGCTCTTTACCCTCAATGCCGCCGATGCCATCCTGACCTTGGCAGGGCTGGGGTTCTTGGGCTTAGGGTTGCCGCCGCAGGTACCCGAATGGGGGCAGGATCTACGACAGGCCTTGGATGGGTTGTCGGTGGGCATCTGGTGGACGACGCTCTTTCCGGGTCTAGCCATGACATTGCTGGTCGTGGGTCTGTCGCTCCTTGGTGAGGGCTTGGGAGAACGTCTTGATCCCCGACAGTTGAGTTAACCAACAGTGCCTAATCATGCCTGATCATGTCTTGGTGACCGGTCCGAGTCGCAGTGGCAAGAGTGAATGGGCAGAAGCCGTTGCTACCCACAGCGGACAAGCAGTGATTTATGTTGCGACGGCGATCGCCCCCCCAGAGGATACAGAATGGTTGCAGCGGATTGCACAGCACCGTGCTCGCCGCCCCGCTGAGTGGCAATTGCGGGAGTGCCCCCTCGAACTAGCTGCCCTGCTGCGTGACCTGCCGCCTGATCATTGCGCCCTTGTGGATTCCTTGGGAACATGGGTGGCCAATTGCCTAGATCAATCTCAAGATCAATGGCAAGCAACCGTTACTGAATTCCTAGCGAGTGTGCAAGGGTGTGCCGCTCAACTCATTTTTGTTGCTGAAGAGGTGGGCTGGGGAGTTGTTCCTGCCTATGCCAGTGGTCGCTGTTTTCGCGATCGCCTTGGCGAACTGTGTCAGCAATTGAGTCCGTTGATGGCGGAAGTGTATCTTGTCACAGCTGGCTTTGCACTGCCGCTCCACCAATGGGGTATCTGTCTCAGACATCTTAGGGATAAATTGGACTCGCAAGGATAGCCCTCAGGGGGATTCCTCAGTGGTCATGGGGGCAAGGGCAGCCACAATGGCATCGGTGACACGACGTACAGGATAAATCTCTAGCCCCGCGATCGCACAGGCTTGGTTTTCGGGAATAATGGCACGGCGAAATCCCAACTTCAGCGCCTCCCGCAGCCGTAATTCTAACTGGGAAACCGCTCGCACCTGTCCCCCTAAGCCCACTTCGCCAATGATCACCGTTTGGGGGTGCACCCAGCGATCGCGAAAACTAGCCACAACAGCCACTGCCACCCCCAGATCAGCAGCGGGTTCCGCCACATTCAGCCCGGCAGCGGACGCCACATAGGCATCTAGCTTCGAGAGGGGCACCCCTAGGCGTTTTTCTAGGACGGCCAGAATTTGCAAAAAGCGATTGTACTCAATGCCCGTGGCCGTGCGGCGTGGAGAGGGATAACTGGTGGGGCTAACTAAACTTTGCAACTCAACCACAAGCGGACGGGTGCCTTCACAGGCCACAATGGTGGCGGTACCGGGGGTTGGCTCGCGATCGCCCAAAAACAGCGCCGAAGGATTTGTGACCTCGGCTAAGCCCTGCGCGCCCATTTCAAAAACGCCAATTTCTTGACTAGCCCCAAAGCGGTTTTTGACAGCGCGTACGAGGCGGTGACTGGCAAAGCGATCGCCCTCAAAGTAGAGCACGGTATCCACCAAATGTTCCAGCACCTTCGGACCGGCGATCGCCCCCTCCTTTGTAACATGCCCCACAATAAAGAGACTCATCTGCTCCCGCTTGGCTAAGCGCATCAAGGCGGCTGTGCCCTCACGAACCTGAGACACCGAGCCGGGGGCAGCCGTCAATTGGGGCAGATACACCGCTTGGATGCTATCAATAATCGCCAGATGGGGTTGCAGATGGGTCAGCTCCTGCAGGATCACCTCCAAATTCGTCTCCGCCAAAAGATAGAGCGAGGGGGAGGCGGCAATGCCCAGTCGTTGCGATCGCAATTTCACCTGCTGCGCCGATTCCTCAGCACAGACATAGAGCACCCGCTGCTGTTGCCCTAAGGTGGCTGCCATCTGCAACAAAAGCGTGGACTTGCCAATTCCCGGTTCGCCAGCCACCAACACGAGGGAGCCAACCACAATCCCCCCTCCCAAAACCCGATCCAACTCGGCAAATCCGGAGGCAGAACGGCTCTGTGTCTGTTCGCTAATCTCTCCTAGGGCCTTGGCACTGCGGGGGTGGGGAGTGGTCGATTTTCGGGGGGTTGTGCGTCGAGCAGCGGTCTCTACAGGGCTAACCACCTGCTCATCAAGGGTATTCCACTGACCACAGTTGGGACAGCGACCAAAGTATTGCACAGACTCGGCACCACACTCGCGGCAGATGTACAGTACCTTGGCCTTGGGCATCCCTTGCCGAGTTCAATCCTATTGCACACCCAAAAGTTCAACGTCAAAAATCAGCGTCGCATTGGGGGGAATGACCCCACCCGCACCGCGTGCACCATAGCCTAGGTTCGGCGGAATAATCAGCCGCCGCTGCCCCCCGACGTGCATTGAGCCAACCCCTTCATCCCAGCCTTTGATGACTTGACCGACACCAATTTGAAATTGGAAGGGCTGACCGCGATCGCGGGAGCTATCAAAAATGCGCCCATCAGTGAGCATGCCCGTATAGTGTACCGTCACGCGATCGCCCACTTGAGGCTGCGCCCCTGAGCCGACAACCATATCTTCGTATTGCAAACCTGAAGGAGTGGTCACCACCTTTGGATTCCCCATAAGTCCCGCAGCCTCCGTTGACGCCTCTAGCGGCACACTGGCGATCGCAATCGGAGCGGCCACCAACCATACCACTACTAGGACAATACCACAGAGGAGCCAGCCATAGACCCGATGCACCCGTTGTCTTACCATGAGCGATTTTTTAACTCCCTAACATCCCGTTCTAGGCGATCAATGCGTCCCCGCAGTTCATCAATTTCTGACTGTTGTGGCACACCCAAGCTCTCTAGAAACTGGCGCGTTTGTCGTTGCACCGCTTCATCGAGGGAGGCGGCATCTTCTTTGAGGTGAGCAAGGACTTCATCCACCATTGCCTTGGCCTGATCGGCATTGAGGCGTCCCTCTTTCACCCATTGGTCGCTCACTTGACGCAACTTCTCGGCCACAAGGGAGGTGGTGCCAACACCAATTAAAAGCAATTGCTGAAGCAGATTTTGCTGGTTCATGGGGCACGTTCAAAACGCCTATCTTGTATTGTGCCATTGGCTCCTAGGCTTGCGGTAAGATGAGGGAGAGGTCAAGTTGTATAGATTCGCATCGCCAGCGAGGTTAAGGATGATTGAAAAAATTGCCATTGGTCTGTGGGCATTTTCAGCAGTTGGCCTGATTGTATTGGTCTTGCTCCACAGTCCCAAGGGGGATGGCCTCGGTGGTATTGGCGGTCAAGCCCAGCTCTTTACCAGCACCAAAAGTGCAGAAGCGACCTTAAACCGTGCCACGTGGACTTTGACAGTGTTGTTTATGGCGCTTACCGTTGCTCTGAGTGCCGGTTGGCTGCGCTCAATTTAGTTTGGGTTAGCGTGTCTTTCTCCTTTGCGATTCGTGCAGCGACCCCGGCGGATGTTCCAATCATCTTCCAACTGATCCAAGCGCTTGCGGCCTATGAAAAGCTCAGCCACGCAGTAACGGGCACAGAGGAGGCGCTACGGCAGCATTTGTTTGGCGATCGCCCCTACGCCGAGGTACTTCTTGCCCATACCCCCACAGACGTTATTGGCTACGCCCTGTTTTTCACCACCTACTCCACATTCCTCACCCGCCCCGGCCTTTGGCTAGAGGATTTGTTTGTCCTTCCTGCCTATCGGCGTCAAGGGGTGGGCACTGCTCTGCTGAAGGCATTAGCCCGGCTAGCCAGCGATCGCGACTATGGCCGTATCGAGTGGAGCGTCTTGGACTGGAATACTCCTGCGATTCAATTCTATGAGCGCATGGGTGCGACTGTGCTACCTGACTGGCGTATCTGCCGCCTCAGTGGTGATGTTCTCAAGCACTTCGGACATCCTGACAAGCCTGTGTGACCCGTCGCCCCAGATAGCGGCCAAGGGTGTAGGCCAACCATTCCAGATCCCTTGAGGTCACGCTAAGGGCATTTTCAGTCAGTTCGATCGCTTGGCTACCGGCACGAATCACCAGTTTGCTCGATAGCTCTTGGCGATCGCCCTCGCGATCGCGGTACGTGCTGTGGGGCTGAAATTCAATCTGTTCAATCACTTCAAGCGGCAGGACTTTAGGACGACGCCAGCGGAAACCAAGGATATGTTCATAGAAGCGCAGATCCTTACGGGTGACCATCAACACCTGCCATCCCAATAGCATGTAAAGAATGCCGCCAATGAGGCCTAAACCGACAGCAAGATGACCAGTAGCAAAAACAGCCATCAGCCAAAAGCCAGAACTAATCGCTAGACTGTACCAGACGACCAAGAACCCATTCCAAGCCACTGCAAAGGGAATCAGGAAGAAGAGACTGACATTAAATCCAACGGGGGGAATTTGCACCAGTAGCCCTTGGGGTGTTTCTCTCACCTGTAGGCGGGAACCGTAGGGCGGCGTTTTTGTTATGAGTGAGGCCTCGTGGGGTGATGTGTCCAGTTGCTTTAGGGCTTGGCGAGCCGCAGTCGCAGAGTCAAATCGCTCCTCAAGGGCGGGCGCGACCATTTTTTCGAGCCAGCGGATAAAAGGGGGACTCAAGGAGACCAAGGGTTGAAATTGAACCCGCAGTTCCTTTTGCGGCAGCTCATCGGGGGGAGTGCCGGTTGCTAAGTAGATGAGGGTCATGCCCAAGGCGTAGAGATCACTGGCGGGTAGGGTTTTACCGCCGAATTGTTCCGGGGGCATATAGCCATAGGTACCCACCACGGTTCGGGTGCTGCCTGCGATCGCCGTTTGTACCGCCCCAAAGTCCACAAGATAGACCTTGCCAAGATCATGACCGGAGCGATCGCCCAAAAGAATATTTGTCGGCTTAATATCGCGGTGAATCACCGGCGGTTGACGGCCATGGAGATAGATCAAAATATCCAGCAGGCGATCGGCCAGTAACCGCAAATCCTCTTCACTAAACACTCTCCCTTCTGCTTGCCATGTGGCGAGGGATTTTGCCTCAATGTAGGTTTGCACCAAAGCAAAGCCCTTGAGATCAGGGGTATTGATTTCAAAGTAGTCGAGATAGCGGGGAATGGCCGGATGATCCAAGGGTTGCAGCACAGCCGCTTCCCGTTCAAAGAGCTTAAAGTCGTCCCATGTCATGCCGCCACCAAAAAGCAGCAGCTTCAGCACCACCTGTTCATAGCGCCGCCGATCCAACGCCAGATAGGTGCGCCGCCCCGGATGAGACCCCAGTTCGCGCAGGAGTTCATAGCGATCGCCCAAAATTTGACCAATAAGCTGCGCCACAGCGTTCTCCAAGCTGGCTACCCCTATCTTAGCCATTGAGTTGCTGCACAATCTCTGGGGCAATTCTTGTGAGCACCTTGAGGGCTTTGAGGCTACCTTGAATCAAGTGTGCCGCCGCACGGGGGTTGCGCAGCATTGCGATAGCCAGTGGCCCCGGCCGCAAATTGCCTTGAGCATCAAAGGCTTGACTCAAATCGGGGAGGTCGCGATCGCCACCATCACTGATCACCCGCACCATCACCACCGGCATTCCCGCTAAAGCCTTGAGGAGTGGCACCCCTTCCATATCCACCACCTCCACCCCCCCGCGAGCCGCAAGGGTTTGTTTTTCCTGGGCCTTAGAAACGGTTTTCGCCGTTGTGATGCCTTTCACCCGTCGCCACGCAGGCGCCAATTTCGCCGATAACGTCTGGTCTAAAGAATACGTTTGCCCTGCTTCATCCTGACAAGTAGTATAGACAACCACTTCACCCACCCGATCATCGGGATGCAAGCCCCCACAAACCCCCAAAATGAGAACCATGGCAGGCGATTCCTCAAGGGCACTGATCAATGCCGGTGTGGTCACTGTGGCTGCCCCTGCTCGGATCGGAATAATCACCACATTGGACGCCTGTAGCCCTCGTTGTACCGCTTGATATTCTGCCCCTTGGGGCACAAGGACGAGGCATGGAGTCATTGTTAATGAACTTTGCTGTGCTGGCCTGTTGACACAACCGCTACGCTGGGAGTACACATTTTCGAGCTGATTACCGTCTTAACTTTTGGATAGACCGATCGCGGGCAATTTAGAAACTGACCAATGGAAAGAGTGTCACACTCAAGCGTCCGCTATGGTGGACGAGAGGCATTTTCCGCCAAATCTGATACCGTTGTTAATTGTTGTTAATTGTTGAAGCTATGTTATTGTTCTGGCAAATTGTGAGCTATCCACCATTGTACCTCAGGCAATCTCGGCAACTGTCACAGGCCACCTAGACAAACAAAAATGAGTATGATAGCTATAGATTTTGCTCAATCCTTGTTTGTGGAAGTCGTCCCCTGCTGGGTTGCGATCGCGAGACCCTTTTGGAGAATCGTGAATTGACTGCCCTAGAGTGTTGGCCTGAGGAACGGTCGAGGATTGACTCAACTATCGATCAATGCGTGTAGGAGTGAACCCCCATATGATTCAAATGGTGCTGGAGAACCCAGTTTCCGTCAAGGATGCTGAGCGCTTTTGCCAAGAGATACTCCCCCAAGTCTCGCGCACATTTGCCCTCAGTATTCGCTTCCTCCCCGGAAATTTGGGTCGGGCGGTTCTGGTGGCCTATCTCATCTGTCGCATTGCCGATACCGTTGAGGATGATCCGGTTGCCAGTATCCCCGCAAAAACCGCTCTCTTGGATCATCTGCTGGAGTGTTTTGACAGTGCCGATCTAGCCAATAGCTATGGTGAAACCGCACGGGGGGTTCAGGGGGAGCCAGCCCATGTGCAACTGGTGAAAAATACGGGACTCGTCTTTGCCCTCTACCGTTCTTTGCCCCTCACGTCCCAACAGCACGTCCAACGCTGGGTGAGCGAAATGGTGCATGGGATGAAAAAGTTTATTAACCTCTATCCCAATGGCATTCGCATTCAAACCCTCGATGAATATAAAGAGTACTGTTATTACGTCGCGGGTACCGTTGGCTATCTCCTGACGGATTTGTGGTACGAGCATTCCCCCAGCATTGGTGCCGATGAATACCAAGTACTCCTCAAGCGCTGCGCTGCCTTTGGTGAAGCGCTGCAAACGGTGAACATTCTCAAGGATATTGCTTGGGATGCGGAGCACGAAAACTCGATCTATATCCCCAATGAATCTCTGCTGCTCCAAGGCAGTAGCCACCAGTCCATCCTCAGTGCTGAACATCTTGAGCAAAATCATGCCGCCATTAAGGAATTGATTGCCCTTGCTTGGCATGATCTCGATGAAGCTCAAGCCTACTTGCTATCCGTGCCCAAGGCGGCAATTCCGATTCGCCTCTTTTGCGTGCTGCCGCTGCTCTTTGCCTATGCCACCCTGCGGGAACTCACTCACTCGACGGCGATGCTGCAACCGGGAGGGGTAGTTAAAATTAGCCGTGCAGAGGTGAAATCCCTGATGGTCATGGGGCCTTTATCGATTCTCAGTAACCACAGTCTGCGCTGGCTGATTGGCCAAGTACGGCAAAAGCCTTTCATCCTTGGCGGACTTTAGGGAAATGTGCCAAAAAAGCCAATGGTTGGGGGAACCAGAATTCGTTAGGATAGGGGGAGATTGCTGAATTGTTGCAAATCTTCATAACTTGACATGAATTGTATTATTCACCGCCGTGCTGAGTTTGCCGCCAGTCATCGCTACTGGTTGCCAGAATGGTCTGAAGCAGAGAATTTGGCTCGGTTTGGTGCCAATAGTCGCTTTCCCGGCCACGGTCATAACTATGAGTTGTTTGTTTCAATGGGCGGCGTTGTTGATGACTTTGGCATGGTGTTGAACCTATCGGATGTCAAGCACATCATTCGCCGTGAAGTCATTGAACCCCTGAATTTTTCCTATCTCAATGAGGTGTGGCCAGAGTTTCAAGCCACATTACCCACGACTGAACATATTGCACGGGTGATTTGGGATCGACTCTCTCCCCATTTACCCCTTGTGCGCATTCAACTGTTTGAACACCCCCGCCTTTGGGCGGACTACACGGGAGACCCTATGGAAGCCTATCTTTCTGTTGGTGCTCACTTTAGTGCGGCGCATCGTCTAGCCCTTGAGGATCTCAGCTACGAAGAAAACTGCCGCATCTATGGCAAGTGTGCTCGCCCCCACGGCCATGGCCACAACTACCACGTGGAGATTACGGTCAAGGGGGCAATCCATCCGCGGACGGGCATGATTGTTGATTTGGTCAAGCTCGAGGAGGTGCTCAAGGAACAGGTGATTGAACCTTTGGATCACACGTTTTTGAATAAAGATATTCCCTATTTTGCGACGGTGGTGCCCACAGCAGAGAACATCGCCATTTACATTGCGCATTTATTGCAGGAGCCGATTCGCCAGTTGGGGGCGACGCTGCATAAGGTGAAGTTGATTGAAAGTCCCAATAACTCTTGCGAAATTCTCTGTGAGGAATTGCCCCCTCGCGATGGGGTGCTCAGTGGTGCGCTGCCAGTGTTGGAGCGAGTCTAGGTGATGTTGAGCAATATCCCTTGGCTACTAGCCGCCAGTTTACTGACAGCAACGCTGCTGATCTATTTCCCCTACATTTTTGTTGTGGTGGGGCGCTGGCAGGCGGGCTTTGATATGGCGGCTCCCCGTGCCCTCTTTGAGAAACTGCCCCCCTTTGCGCAGCGGGCAGTGTGGGCACACGAAAATAGCTTTGAAACCTTTATGCCCTTTGCAGCAGCAGTGTTGCTGACCCTTTTTGCCGGGGTGGATAATGCAACGGTGGCGATCGCCAGCCTGAGTTTTGTCGCGGCTCGCTTTTTGTACAGCATCTGCTATATTGCCAACTTTCCCCTTGGTCGCTCCCTCATGTTTGGTGTCGGCACAGCAGCCACCTTGACGCTTTTTTGGCAAAGTCTCACCGCCCTTAGCCGTTAATATAGTTTATAAAATCCTTGAGGAAATGCACTGAGCATAGAGTATTCTAAATGTCTCTTGATCATCTCCGCACGCTCTACCAGCAAGTCATCCTAGAGCACTACAAGAAACCTCGCCACCGTGGCCGCACGCAGCCTGTGGATCGTCAGCAGCGGGGACATAACCCTTCCTGTGGCGACACCATTGATTTAACCGTTGCCCTAGGCACCAATGAGCAGGGGGAGACAATCATTCAGGATATTCAGTTTGAGGGGGAAGGCTGCGCGATCGCCATGGCCTCAGCGGATTTGATGGCCGATGCCCTGCGGGGGCAACCCGTGAGTCGTGCCCTCCAAATGGTGGAGCAGTTCCAAGCGATGATGAAGGGGCAGTTTGAGTTCCCTCGAGAGTTTCGCAAGCTCAATGTCATGCAGGGGGTGGCTCAGTTCCCGGTGCGGATTAAGTGTGCGACATTGACATGGCATACCCTCCGGGCAGCGTTGCAGCAGGATCAAGCCCCTGTGAATGGTTTTGTCAGTAATGAGGAGGAAGAGTAGTGCTGACCCCCGCCGATTTTGCCACCTATAGCCGCTGGGCTGGCATTGCCACCCTTGTCATGGCTGGCCTAACCGCACTCACATTTGTTTTTCGCTGGGGTGTGCGCTTTCGCTTTGTTGGTATTACGGGGTTTCTCGGTGTTGTGACAGTGGGACTCTTTGCCCTGAGTATTGTACCGATTGTGCACTCCCCAGTGCCCGGTGCTGGCAAATACACCCTCGTCTATGACAACGGGGCAACGCAAGTTGTGATCACAGTGCCCCCGGACATTGAGAGCAGTACCCTTGAGGCAACGCTGGTACAGGCAGCGAATGATTTATTTTCCTTGGGACGGCTCGGCCGAGGGAGCGATCGCCTGACCGTGATTGCACGAACCATCGAACATCCTGAACCGGGGGTGACTGAGCCAGTGGTTTTAGGGGTGGCCACTCGTTCGTTGAGCGATCGCACCGATACAAATGTGACGGTCAAACTACTTAAAGGTTAGCCTTGTGTATGCTATATTAGGAATTCCGAGGACGCATAGCTCAGTTGGTTAGAGCACCACGTTGACATCGTGGGGGTCACTGGTTCGAGTCCAGTTGTGTCCATCCTCCTAAAATTCTTCACTTCAAAGAAAAACATCCCAGTCAAGTCCCCAAAAAGATTTAGGGAAAGGTTTTTGCCAATGCTTTCTTGGCTGCGAACTGCAAACTGTGCCCTCAATTGCTAAGCTTTTGAATGCGGACGGAGGGACTTGAACCCACACACCTTGCGGTACTAGAACCTAAATCTAGCGCGTCTGCCAATTCCGCCACGTCCGCAGCAAACTTAGTTTAGCGCACTTTGGGTAGGGAGTGCCCAAGTTTAGTAGTGATTCCCCACTTTGCGATGGTGCACAGCAGTCATGCCATCGGGCTTTGAGACGCGACCATTATCCACAGTACTATAGACAATCCAGTGATCGTGGGCATCCAGACGGCTGACAACGGTACATTCCATATAGGCAAGGGCATCGGCCAAAATGGGACTGCCATTACTGGCTGGATAGGTTTTCACATGGGCAAAGCGATCGGCGCCCGGTGGGAATCGCTTTAGGAAATGGCGCATCAGGGGCTGGTAGTTCCCTTCTTCAAGAACATTGAGGACAAAGGTATCCCCCACGTGTAGAAAGGACTCAATGGCCCGATCCTTGGCCACCGCAATGGAAACCCCAAGAGGTTCGGTACTGGCTTGGGCCACCCAAGAGGCCAACATGGCACTGTTAATGGCACCTTTTTGGGCGGTGATAATGTATAGCCCACCGCTCAGGCGACCCAAGGCTTTATCGAGGTCAGTATCCAAGGCTTTCATCTGCTTGACGGTGCGATCGCGCAACAGCCATTGACCCATGTCAGTACCCGCTTCTTCCGCCTCTTGGAACAGTGCCTCAGTGGGTGCTGCTGTGACCCGAATCACAGGAAACGAGGGCGTCAGACCGGCATCCCGAAACTGGTTGAGCAGGGGATAGGCGGGTTCAGCGTCGGCCACACCACTTTCAAAGACCCCAATGGCCTGTTTGGCATGGGCAGCCGCACGAATCGTACTCAGGGCAGTTTTAGCAACGGCAGTGGTGGGCGGTGTACCGATAATGATCCCAGCGGCAATCTCGGTGAGTTCGCGAATATCTTGGGGTTCAGCGGTGAGCAGATCCATTTTTTCAACAACAACCCCAGTTTTGGCGGCTCCCCGTTCGATCGCCTCTGCCAGAGCATTGGCATAACCATAGTTAGCAGCATAGAAAATGGCCACCGTTGTTGCTGCTTTGGCCTGTTCTTGGCTCCAGTTGCGGTAGGAATCTAGCCACTGCGGGAGATGATGGCGCAGCAGTGGGCCATGACCTGTGGCAACTAGTTGCACGGGAGGCAGGGGTTCCAAGCGCTTGAAGGCGGAGAGGACGGAGCGGGCATTGGGTCCCATGAGGCAGTCGTAGTAAAACTTGAAATCTGGCGCTAGCAGTTCAGGTTCTGTGTCAAAGGGATCATCATTGCAGAAGTGGGCACCAAAAACATCACAGGTAAAGAGGGTCTGGGTGCCGTGATCATAGGTGAGGATGGTGTCGGGCCAGTGGAGATTGGGGGCCATCACAAACTCAAGGACATGCCCTTTCCCCAAGTCAAGGCGATCGCCATTTTTCACCTGTCGCTGACTAAAGGGCTGATGGATCAGATCCCCCAGAAACTGTAACGCCACCTTTGAGGCCACCACGGTTACATGGGGGGCTTTTGCCAATACGTCCTTGACGAGGCCACTGTGGTCAGGTTCGGTATGGCTGACGATGAGATAGTTCAAGTCACTGGGGTTCACCCGTTGCCAGAGTTGCTCGAGGTAGCGATCGCCAAACTTGGCATGGGACGTATCTACGAGGGCAATCTGTTCCCCTTTGATCAGAAAGGAATTGTAGGTGGTGCCATTTTCAAGGGCAAACTCAATATCAAAGCGATCGCGATCCCAATCTAGGCAGCGAATTGCCGTCGTATCAGCGGCGATCTCCAACACCTGCAGGGTTAAGCGCGGCGGACGCTTGGCAGTCGTGACGGCCATTGGCAGTTCCTCAACCTTATGAAACTACCTTTTATAGTGACACATGAAGAAAGGTAACAGGATTCAAAGTTTTTAATAGCGGTGATAACACTGTTTATAAAGGGCAATGCCTATGCGGGTTCAAGGGGTGCCATTGTCAGCCCCGCCCGCAAAAGTTGCTCATGGTACAGTTCCGCCTGTTCTTGGGGTCCCACCCAAACAATGGCTTGGCCTTCGTAATGAACTTGATTCGTTAATTCCCACGCGCGATCGCTGGTCATGTTGGGAATATATTTCATTAAACAGTTAGCAACGTGCTGAAAGGTATTGAAGTCATCGTTGAGGACAATGACTTTGTAGTTGGGGTAGTGCTTGCGAATAACCTGTTGCCGCTCTTGGGGAACAACGCTAGGCATAGGCCAAACAAAACAACAACAATACTATTTCTGAGTTTTAGTTTAGCGCATTGGCCGGGGACTGGCTGCAATAGGCCTCTTGGGCACAGGCTTATGCTATAGCTAGACTTAGGGTGAAAAACTTGGGGGCATCAATAATGACGGCAATGAATGTGTTGGGAACACCCTTGGTGTGCTGCTGTCAAAATCCACTCACAGGATTCTATCGCGATGGTTTTTGTCGGACGGGGGCAGGAGATGTCGGTGCCCATGTGGTCTGTGCGGAAATGACCGCCGAATTTCTCACCTTTACCCGTTCGCGGGGCAATGATCTTTCGACGCCAGTGCCCGCCTATCAATTTCCGGGGCTGAAACCGGGCGATCGCTGGTGTCTGTGTGCCTCCCGTTGGCGGGAAGCCCTAGAGGCTGACGTAGCTCCCCCAGTAATTCTGGAAGCAACCCATGTCAGTGCCCTTGAGTATGTCTCCCTAGAGGATTTGAAAGCCCACGCCCTTGGTGGTAACCAGCAACCGTGATCTGGGGAATACTCAAGTATGCCCGATCCAGAATCCGATTTTCGCTTAGATCCTCGCTATATTGCGGGTTTAGCGGCCTTTAATCGCGGAGATTATCAACTGGCGATCGCCGCCTTCAAAGCCGTCATTGCCAGCCACGGTCAACGCCGCGAAGGTCTCAAGGCTCATCTGCACCTGATTAAAGCCTATGCCCACACCCGCCAGTGGCAAGAGGCCATTGATCTGTGTCAACTCCTAGCGCGATCGCCCCTCCCCTCCATTCGGGCTTGGGCGCAAAAACATCTGCCAGAGTTAGAACGCTATTTGGATGAGGAACCCACTTCCTCCTACCTTGAGTGTGTTTCAGCGCCGAGTTCAAGGCCGCCTATGCAACTGCGACCGGTGCCTCGCATTTATCTCTGGCTAAGTCAGGGGGCAACACTGCTGCTGATCGCGTGGCTACTCCAAAAACCGCTACAGGTTTTGATTGCAGGCCTCCTCAACTACGCCAATGATCCACTGGCACTCCTGCGGGGCTGGGAAGGGGTAATAGCTTGGTTTTTAGTGGGTTGCTTGGGATTGGGGTTACTCAGTGGTGGCAGTTGGCTGTGGTCATGGCGATTGCGAGCTGGCTATGGTTTGCGTCCTGTGAGTCTTGGCGAACTTGAGGAGTATAGTCCCGAAACGGTGATGCTCTTGGGGCGTTTGTCGTGGTCGTGGTGGCAACCCCGTCCCCAAATAGGCTGCTTGATGACGGCAGCACCGATCATTTTTAGCTATGGGCGCTGGCAGCGCCGCATTATTGTCAGCGAAGGTCTATTGCGATCGCTCTCTGGCGAGGAACTGCTGGCTTTAATGGCCAGTGAAATTGCCCAACTACGGCTGGGGCTAAATACCCTAGTGACCCCCCTTGTACTGCTATTGCAACTGCCCTATGACCTGTACTGTTGGTGCAGCCGTTGGGGCGATCGCTTTGCCCCTCCCTATGGCAAGCACTGGAAACGGCGGATCATCAGGGGTACCCTCTATCTCCTCTGTGCCATGGTGGGTCAGGGGAGTTATCTTCTCTTTCGTGGGCTGGAGATGCTCTGCTTCTGGAGCAATCAGTTGCGGCAGTATTATAGCGATCGCCAAGGGGCAGCCTTGATCGGTAATCCCAATACCCTTGTGATGGCTTGGTTTCGCCTCATGGCAGCCACAGCAACGACGGTGTGTGCCCAAGGGGAAATTGGTATCCCCCTAGAATCCTTGCGCCTGCTTCTACCCCTAAATCCAACCCAAGCTGCCCTGTGGGGCAATCAACCCCTCGATTGGCCAATGCTGCTCCGCTGGGATACCGCCCATCCCCTGCGGTATTGGTTTCGCTTGACCTCCTCCCATCGTCCCCTTGGGCTACGCCTGCAAGCCCTGATGACCTATGCGCGGCAATGGCGACTGGAACCCCTGCTTTCCCTGCCCTCGACTTCCTCCCTTCGCTGTCAACGGGCTGGGCAACAACTGGCTCCCTTCTGGGGAGCGATCGCAGGAGTCATCACGACGATTATCCTCACGGGCGTTGGTCAATTTGCACTGCGGGCGGGGACGATCGCCTTTCCTCTGTGGTGGTTGGCGGATTGGTCTACCTTGGCACGGGGTTTCATTCCCATTGGCCTTGGGTTAGGTCTCTTTTTACGCCTGAATGCCTACTACCCGCCTCGGCCACCCCAAACCTACACCTTGGGTCAGCTTCTTCATCGTCTTTTGCCCCTTGATAGTCCCGTTGTCGAACTAAAGGGGCATTTACGGGCAGTGACAGGCTTGCGCAATGGTCTAGGACAGCACCTGTGGCTGCAGACGGATCAGGGCTTGTTTCCCCTGCGCTGCCATCGAGCTTGGGGGCCGATTTGGCCAATCCTTGAGCCAGCCTATCTGAAAACCTTGGCGGGGCGATCGCTAGTGGTACGTGGCTGGTTTCGACGTGGGACAGTTCCCTTTGTTGAGGTGAGTGAGTGGCACTCCCCAGATTTACAGCAAAAGCAATCTTGGGCTGCCCCCTATTGGGCAACGGCAGTGGCCACGCTCTGGATCCTCTACGGCCTCATGACACTATTGGGTTGGATCTAGACGATGCAACTTTCCCAAGCCCATCTACGCACCCTGCAAACCTGTGCACGGCAATATCAGTACCGCTATCTTGACAGCTTGATACTGCCAGAGGCCACACAATTAACGGAAACCACTGCCCAAAAGCAGGGTCGCGACTTCCACCGCCTGATGCAACAGCACTTTCAAGGACTCGATATCCGCCCAATTCTTGAGGCGCAGCCCGAATTACAACCGTGGTTTGCGGCCTTTCAAACCATGCCACCCCCCATGATTGAGGGTCAAGGGGAAGCAGAGCATGTCCGCAGTCTGGGCTGGCAGGAATTCACCCTTGTGGGCGTGTATGACTACGTGATTTTTGGCCAAGGGCAAGCGCAGATTCTCGATTGGAAAACCTATGCCCACCCACCCGCCCCAGACACCTTAGCCCGTCATTGGCAGACTCGCCTTTACTGTTATCTCCTAGCAGCCACTAGTCCCTACCCCCCCAGCCAAATTTCCATGACCTATTGGTTTGCCCAAGGAGAGAAGGGAGCAAATTTCTACACCTTTCCCTACAGTGAGGCCATCCACGAGCAAATCCACCACACCCTAGAGCAGTGCCTTAACCAACTGCGCCAATGGTTACAAACCTATGAGCAAGGACAGGAGCTGCCCCAAGTGCCCCCAGCCCAGATTCGGAAATACTGCTATGAGTGCCCCTTTTGTGAACGGTGCCAGCGTGGCCAGCCAAGCACTGTCTCGACCATGGAGCCGTTTCTAGCCGTGCTCAAAGACTTGGGTGTAGCCCGCTAAATCCAGATCGACGATCGCGGGTAGGCAACTCAGGGCGGTTTGGAATAACTCAAAGCGTTCTTCCCGTTTCAGCATGGCTGTGAGCTGCTGTCGCAGGGGAATCAAATAGCGCACATCATTAGCGGCATAACGGATTTGATCCTCCCGCAGGGCCATGGCATTGCCCCAGTCGGAACTTTGGGCGGATTTATCAATTTCTATGCCCAACAAATCCAAGACCAAGTCCTTGAGGCCGTGGCGGGGGGAATAGGTACGGGCAATCTTGCTGGCAATTTTGGTGCAGAAGACAGGGTGAACCCGAATCCCCAAGTGGTAGCGCAACGTGGCCAAATCAAAGCGGGCATAGTGGAAAATTTTGGTAATGCGGGGGTGCTCCAAGAGTTGCTGCAGGTGGGGAGCCTCTTTCTGGCCACGGGCAATCTTGATCACTGCTACTTGTCCCTCTGGGTCGCACAACTGAACCAAACATAGGCGATCGCGGGGAATATTCAAGCCCATGGTTTCGGTATCTACGGCCAACTGATCCGCATTGAGAAAGTGGGCCAAGGCCGTCGCACTTAAATCGTGGTCAAAACACTCCAAAGGAAAATCGAGATCCATGACTGGCTCACAATCTAGCTCGAGGGCAATTCTGAGGGCTGCTCTTTGGCGATATCAATGCGTTCCAACTGCCAGAGAATTTGATTGCTTTCGCGGCGCACGCGGGAAATTTGCCAGTTACGCCATATCCATTCTTCACCGCGGCTAGTAACTGCACTGGTATGGACATCCATTAACTCTGCTAATTCGCCACTGGTAATCAAATACTTCCCAGCCGCCAGTTCATCGGCAATTCGCAGGGTCGCAATTAGTTCTTCAAGGCGGGCGCGGCGCTCAGACCACTGGGGTGATTTTCCCCCCAACCACTCGCCGTTACCATCAAGCCCCAAGGATGGTTGCACCATGGCTTTCTTCTCGCGATCAACATTGCTCCAAAAATCTTAGCGAGAAATGATGTGATTTTTAACCTACCTAGGCGATCGCCCACCACGCCGAGGATAGGGCTAGAATGGTTTTAAGATTTGTTAATTACATTGAACCGAACACCATGACGGTAACCTTGACCCCTGCATCCACTCTCCACGAGCGGGTCGCGATGATCGCCCGCCGCCTTGGCATTGAGAAATTTGACCTTGGTGGCTCCCATGTGGATGAGGTGAGTGTCCAAGTGCAGCAGGGGGAACCCAAACAGGTGAAGGCCTCGCAGCGATCGGGGATTACCGTGCGGGTGTGGAACTCAACGGGTCGCCTAGGGGTTGCCAGCACCACCCAATTGGACGATCGCGGTTTAGAGACGGCTCTAGAAATGGCCAAAGAAGCCAGTGCTTTTGGTGTTACAGAGGATATTCCCGACTTTAGTCCCTTGGCCACCGCCCCCCTTGGTGACACAACACTTACAACGGCGGATCTGCCCCTTGCCTCGGCAAAAACCCTCCTAGATCAACTGATTGCCGCCGAGCGGGAGCTGTTGGGGCGACATCCAGCGATCGCTAGTGTTCCCTACAATGGTCTCAGCCAGCGGCGCATAGAACGGTTTTATCTCAACAGCGAGGGAGCCGATCGCCAGCAAACCAGCACCACAACCACGCTCTATCTCTACAGCAAAACCGATGAGGCGGGTCGCAAACCCCGCAGTGCGGGTGCCATTCGCATCAGTCCCGATCTTGAGCACTTAGACATTGCGGGCTGTATTGATGAAGTGGCCGACAAAACCATTCGCCACTTGGCCTATGAACCGATTGCCTCTGGCCAGTACCCAGTGCTTTTTTCACCCGCTGCCTTCCTCAGCCTGCTCAGTGCCTTTAGCAATCTCTTTAATGCCCAAAACATTTTGGATCGCCAGAGCCTTTCGACGCCAGAATCCCTCCATCAGGCGATCGCCAGCTCCCTTTTGAGCGTGTACGACGACGCCCGCCATCCCCAGAATGTGGGTCAGCCCCTCTTTGATGGCGAAGGTACCCCCACCCGCCGCACCCCTCTGATTGAGCAGGGCATTCTCACGGGTCTCTACCACAGTGCCGGTACGGCGCGTCGCTTTCAAACCCAGCCCACGGGGCATGCCAACTTAGGGGCAAAGGTGACAGTGAGTGGTCACTTCTACGATGTCCCAGCGGGTGAAGGGGGCGATCGCGCCGATGGTCTTGTCTGGATTGACGAACTCCATGCCCTCCACGCGGGCGTGAAAGCCCTTCAAGGCTCATTTTCCCTCCCCTTTGACGGTTGGCTGTTGCGCAACGGCGAAGCCATCAGCATTGAAGCGGCCACCGTGGCCGGCGATATTCGCAGCCTGCTGAAAGGTATTCTCCATCTGGGCACTGAAGTTGAAGTCACCCCCTATGGTTGTTGTCCGCCAGTGTGGGTGAGTCCCCTTGCGATTACAGGGGAATAGCTAAACCTGCATCAAGTCGAGGCTGCGGGATGTACCTAAGCGAGTGGCACCCGCATTAATCAGTTCAAGGGCTTGCTCCCGCGTACGAATGCCGCCAGAGGCCTTAATGCCCACGCGATCGCGACTCAGGCGCTTGAGCAGACGCACATCGGCAACCGTGGCACCCCCGCGCCAGCCCGTACTGGTTTTCAGGAAAGCCACCCCCGCATCCAAGCAAATATCCACGGCCAGTTGTTTTTCTTCCTCTGTCAGCACCGTGGTTTCCAAAATTGCCTTGACGGTCACCCCCGTTTCCGCGCAGATTTGGGCAATATCGCGATAGACGGCCTCGGTGTTTCCCTCCTTGAGCCAACCCAAGTTAATGACCACATCCAACTCAGTTGCCCCACTGTCAACCGCCTCTTGCGCCTCATAGAGTTTCGTGGCACTGGTGTGGGCACCACTGGGAAAGCCAATAACAGTACACACTTTTACGGGTGTGCGGTGGAGCAACTGGACTGCCGTCTTCACCCAGACGGGCATGACACAGACGGCGGTAAATTTCCATTGTTCTGCTTCAGCACAGCATCGTTCAATCTCTGCTGTGGTTGCCAAGGGGTCAAGCTGGGTATGATCAATGTAGGGCGCAAGGTCAAACAAATCACGTTCCGTCATAGGAATTCACCCAGAACAACCCTATTTTTATTAGCTAAATAATAATAAAAACGGGGACGGAAAATGAGACCTTGGGAGATCGGTTCTCCCACCCCCCACTGAAAATTCACCCTTGCTAGATTAAAACTAGGCTATCACAGGCACGCTGACCTGTTGGCCAGACTACCTTTTTGGGAGGACACTCTATGGAGCCAACCATGAACCCTCGCAATCTTCAAGAAAGTGCTGATTCCCTCTGGAACTATCTGCAAAGTTTGGATGCAGAAGTGGTGGCTCGCCTGTCCCGTCCCGCGTCGCCAGAAATGGCCATTGTGATGGAACGCCACATTGGTAACCTGCTGGGCTACTTGCCACCGGAGGGGTTTGAGGTTTCCATTACCACGAATCGGGAGCACCTTGGGCGTCTCTTGGCTTCGGCAATGATGAGCGGTTACTTCTTGCGCGGTGCCGAGCAACGTCTTGAATTCGAGCGATCGCTCCAAGCGGCTGCCCAAGCGGAAGACAGCAAATAACCCATGCCAACGGTACAGGACAGTGGGGGCGGGTACACACTACCTGCCCTTCGTTTTGCACTTTTACAGTGGTATCAGCAGCAGGGGCGGGATTTACCTTGGCGGCACACGCGCGATCCCTATGCCATCTGGGTCTCAGAAATCATGCTCCAGCAAACCCAAGTGGCCACGGTGATTCCCTACTATCAGCGTTGGCTAGCCACCTTTCCCGCGATCGCCGACTTAGCGATTGCCGATTTGGAAACCGTCTTGAAACTGTGGCAGGGATTGGGCTACTATGCACGGGCACGCCATTTGCACCGCGCGGCTCAACAGATCATGGCCGATCATGGGGGGCAATTTCCCTGCACCTACGAGGCCGTGGTGGCATTACCGGGAATTGGTCGCAGTACCGCAGGTGCGATCCTCAGTGCTGCCTTTAATCAGCCCCAGCCGATTCTCGATGGCAATGTCAAACGGGTGCTTGCCCGTCTCTATGGACTCACGATCCCCCCCAAGCAAGCGGAAGCCCAACTCTGGCAGTGGTCGGCGCAACTGCTGTGTCCCCAAGCCCCCCGCGATTTTAATCAAGCCCTGATGGATCTGGGGGCAACGATCTGTACACCCCACCAACCCCTGTGTCATGCTTGTCCTTGGCAACACCATTGCGTCGCTTACCAACAGCAGTTAACCCATGAGATTCCTCGCAAAATGAACCGTTCCCCCTTACCCCATAAAAAGATTGGTGTCGCGGTGATTTGGAATGCGGCAGGTCAGATTCTCATTGATCGGCGGCCACCAACAGGTCTATTGGGGGGACTATGGGAGTTTCCGGGGGGCAAAATTGAACCCAATGAGACGGTTCAGGAGTGTATTCAGCGGGAAATTCGTGAGGAATTGGGCATTGAGATTAGTGTTGGTGAGCATTTGATTGACATTGATCATGCCTACACCCATTTTCGGGTGACGCTCCATGTCTATTACTGCCAGCATCTTTCAGGAAGTCCTCAGCCCTTGGGGTGCGATGCCATCCGTTGGGTGACCCCTGAGGAATTGGAGCAGTTTCCCTTTCCGAAAGCCAATACTGCAATTATTCAGGCCATTCACGAACGGGGCAGACCCACAGCCTAGGTGTTTGCAACGACACCCTCAGCCGCCGCCGCATCCAAAAACCAAAGGGCATTGCCAGTAATCAGCCGTGCCGGATAGAGATGGGGATCAGTCGTCCCAGAGAAAATATGACGTAGAGCAGTTTGTTTATTGGCACCTGTCACAAGAAAGAGAATTTGACGGGCATGGTTAATCAGGGGCACCGTGAAGGTGAGGCGGGGCTGGCCATCCTTGTTGCCCACGGTAATCAGGCGATCGCCCACCGTCAGGGCTGCTGTGTGGGGAAACAGGGAGGCTGTATGGCCATCGGATCCCATACCGAGCAAAATCAGATCAAAGCTGGGAACTTCTCCTTCACGGATGCCAAAGGTTTGGCGCAGGATTTGCTCATAGCGATCGGCAGCGGTCTGCGGATCCGCATCCGCCGTTGGCATTGGGTGAATCTGATTTTTGGGAATCGGTACATGATTGAGCCACGCCTGAAAGGCCATCCCCGCATTGCTGTCGGGATGATCGAGGGGAACATAGCGTTCATCACCCCAGAAAATGTGCCACCGTGACCAAGGAGTATCCGCACAGACAAGGCTTTCATACAACGGTTTAGGCGTGTTGCCGCCGGCAAGGGCAAGCATAAATTGCCCCCGTTGGGCGATCGCCCCAGTGGCCTGCTCAAGAACAAACTGCTTTGCCGCCGCCGTCAGGGCAGCCAAATCTGGAAAAACACGTACATTGGGTGTTGGCATAGAAGCATCATCCTAATTGGAGCGAATCACACCATCGGTCGCCGTACCCAGTCCGGGACTGGAAAAGGGATCAGCATTGCCGCGCCAGTTAAACCCATTAATGCGCAAAAGAATCGTCGCCAACTGGCGATCGAGGTTATAGCGAAACACCACCCCATAGGTGCGACGGCTATATTCAACAATAATGTTTGTATCAAAAACTCTCCCTGTGTCCACATTAATTTGCATTTGGGTACCCGCTCGCAGCGGACCGTAAATCTGCTGCAACAATCCCACGTTGAGCACACTAAAGTCAGTAATCCGATCAAAGAGAAAGGGCGAGGATGGCTCACTCAATGTCTGTGTAAATCCCACATCAAAACTGGTGTAGTCAAACCAATGACGAGAAAAATGACCCACTTGACCCCGAAACCCTGCCCCTGCAACTAACGCGGGTTGGGTACTGCCATTGGTATAGTAGTTCGCTACACCGCCTACCTGACTATAGAACTGCAAGAAGGGTTGTACAGGACGGGGGCTATAGCGCAGGCCTTGGGTTCGCGTCGGCGGTAAGGGAGTGCCCCGCCAAATGGGCATCACCCAGCTAAGACTTGCGGCAGCTTGAAGACGACCTAGGCTTGGCTTAGGGGGTAAGGAGGGATCATCACTGGCTGCCGTGACGTATTGACCTCCCAGAAGATAACTGAGTGTTAGGCCCTGAGTTAAGGGAATACCTGTACCACTGAACATGCCGCCAAAGCTACTGGTAATTTCCTGCTCCCCAAGGGAACGATTAAAAACCCGTTGGCGATAAAGGGCAGAAACCGTTAGGAGATTGCGGGCATCAAAATTGTGGAACAAGTCTACCCCTGCGCGTGACGTACTCGGCCAGTCGTTAGGGTTGAGCGTATTCAAGAAGCCGTAACCGCGCACACGAGTCTGCGGCGTGAACCGATGGCCTAGCTCGATCGCCGCCCCGTAGCTTTTAGCATCAAAAACATCAAAGTCATTGTTGATGATCCGTTCTAAATAGATGGATGGCAGGAAGGTGATTTGGGTATTGGGGGTATTGATTGCTCTGTACCGATAGGCGAGAAATACGCCGCCGCGATCTTGTTCATCATAGCCAAACTCAAAGGGGAGAATTTCGTAGGGACGACCTACAACAAACCGCCGCAGCACAATGGGTAAGGCCACCCGCTGATCAAAGACCACACGACCCCGTCGTACCTTGAGCAGGGTTTCATCGGCACTGAGGGGTTCGGCGGTGGCTTCCTGAGCCCGTGCCTCCAGCTCTGGCGGACTAAAGGGATCATTCGTGATTCGCAGGTTTGTCGCCAACCAGCGGCGGCCATCAAACTCTAGGCGATCGGCCTCAAAGCGCAACCGATCAAAGGTTTCTGTCACTTCTGCTTGGAGATCTGTGCCCTGTTCGTCAAGACCGGGGAGAGGGCTAAGGGGTGGGGGGCTAGGAGAGCGGGTCAGGCTCAGGTCTTGATCCACCCTAGCGGTATTGACGACGCCGCGAGCATTGGTGAGAGAGCCTTGATCGAGTCTGAGGTTATATTCCAAGCGATCGCCCTGCAAGACTTGATCGCCGCGCGTAATCGTCACATTACCTTCCGCCACCAGAATTTGGGCGTCAATATCGGTTTGAATGCGATCAGCGGTGAGTTCAGCTTCCTTGAAGCGGAGGAAAACATTGCCAATGGCATTAAACAAGCGCCGCATCAGATCGAACTCTTGGCGATCGGCCGTCACCTCTAAGGGTTGATCACGGACAACGGGCGTTTCAGCATTGGCCTCCCCAAGACGGAGGGGGGCTGTAAAATTCGGTGTTGGCCTAGGGCTGATCGGCGTTGTACTGCTAAGATCAGGAGCTACCGTTGTTCCAAGTAGCTCCGCTGGTGATGCGCCGCTGACCTCAGTCATTTCTGCGGGTTGTGCAGGGGGGGGCAGACTAGCAAAAAGGGGTAAAAACAACAACGGCCAAACTTCCTCACGACCACTGCCTAGTTACGTTACCCGATGCCCACCCCCTTTGGCGAGGATTACTCGAGATCCTTACGCTTGGGGTTACGAGCTGGGTCACCCGAAAGGAACCCGAAAACAAAGAGCAGGACAAAGAAGGTCACAACGATATAAACGGTAATTTTGAGTGTTTCCATGATGTTGTCGTTTTTCGTAGCGTCACCTTCTGATCATACGGGATGAGGGACTCCCTCGCATCCCCTAAAACACTTGGCTTTTTGTGGCATCCGACAGCGTGGGAATTTCGGCATAGATGCCGCGTACAGACTGCACCACCGCATAGACGACGCCAATCACCGTGGCAATAAAGACAAAGTTGAAGAGCACTTTAATCAGCAGGTCAAAACTAGCAACGCGGATCAGCAGTTGTACCAGTAGTTGGACAATAAACAGCACAATCCCCATCAACAGTGCCTGCATCGTGTTATAGCGAATAAAAAGGCTGATACGACTGTTGCGCACCACCAGCAGGTACAACAGCATAAAAACAATTAGGCCAGCAAAGGGAATGGAGTAGATCAAGGCTACCGGTAAAACCACTAACACCAGTGCTTGCAGTGGTGGAAACAAATCAAACAAAAAGCCACCAAAGGGCATGACGTAGAAGAGCGGCAGCAGATACGCTAAGCTGGCAAAGATACGATCTAACGCAGTGGTCGTGGCACGCCAAGTCATGGGTTGCTCCTTTTAGGGGTTGGAGGGGGATTGACTCATGACCTTCAGCAGTAGATCCGCCGAAATCATGTTGCATTCCACAACTTTACTGACCAGCGGTGGCCCCACTCGCGAGACAATGATCCCTTGCAGCTCCGGATTATTTCTGACTGACAGGATAGCAGCACCGATGATGGAACCGGAATCGGGAGCTGGGTTAGTACCATTGGTGGGTAGCATTTTGAGCAACTGGGCGATATCTGTACAACTTGCCCGTGACACATATTTTGCCAAGGAATCACTCAGCTGCTCAACCATGGTCTTCATCATTTCCGGAGGCAGCGGGCTGGCGCCTTGGGCACGCGCTGGTTGACCTACTCCTAGGACAAGGATGCCACCTATCACAAGGGGAATGCCGATAGCCGACTTGAGCAATTGCAACATGTTCAACCTCATGTTCATTTGAACTCTCAGCCAATGTGCCAGCAAACTAGCTGTGACGCTCCTCAATCACCCGATCAATCAAGCCGTAGTTTTTTGCCTCTTCGGCGGACATGAAGAAGTCACGATCCATATCCCGCTCAATTTTTTCGAGGGGCTGGCCGGTATGGTGGGCGTATAGCTCATTGAGTTGTCGCCGTACCCGTAAAATTTCGCGAGCTTCGATCTCAATATCCGTTGCTTGGCCACGGGTACCACCAGAGGGCTGGTGAATCATGATGCGGGAGTGGGGTAATGCCAACCGTTTGCCTTTGGTACCGGCTGCAAGGAGGAAAGACCCCATCGAGGCAGCCAGACCCACACAAATGGTGACGACATCGGATTTAATATGTTGCATCGTGTCATAGATTGCCATGCCAGCGGTGACGGAGCCACCGGGGGAGTTGATGTAGAGCATGATGTCTTTGCCCGGATCTTCGGAGTCAAGGTAGAGCATCACCGCCACAATTTGGTTGGCAATCTCATCATCGACTTCTTTACCAAGGAAAATAATCCGCTCGCGATAGAGACGGTTGTAGATGTCAATCCACTGGGTGTAGGGTTCACCGGGCATCCGGTAGGGGACTTTGGGTACTCCGATGGGCATAGAATCCTTCCACGCTGAGCTATCAATGCCGCAACCTGAGCCATGAAGGCGGCTTTTCTCCCTGATTCTAACCTATTCCAAAGGCCTTCGCTCTAAACTTGGCAGAGGCAGAGGGCAAACCACTGCTGAGGGTCGGTAAAGGCCTTGATCCATCGAAATCCAGCAGCCGTTAATGCCGCCTTGAGGGCAGCAAGATCAAACTTGCGGGAAATTTCGGTGAGAATCGGTTCACCCACAGTAAAAGTGCACTGAAAATCAAGGGCAGCCAAGGTAACGGTTTGCCGCTGCTGTGAATCGAGATACATTTCAATTTGCTGGGCAATCGGGTTATAGATGGCGCGATGGGCAAAGGCTGCGGGCTGAAAATTTCCTTGAAAGCGCCAGTTGAGGTGATGGAGGAGATTGCGGTTAAAGGCAGCCGTCACCCCTTGGGCATCGTTGTAAGCAGGGAGCAAAATACTCGTGTCTTTGATCAGATCCACGCCCAGCAGGAAATAGTCCCCGTCCCTAAGAACCCGATGAATCTGTTGAAAAAGGGTCTGGCATTCGCTGGGGGAGAGGTTGCCAATGGTGCTACCGAGAAAGCAGAGCAAGCGCCGAGGTGCCAAGGGGGGCGGTAGGTGCTCTAATCCCACTTGATAGGTACCGACAAGACCATGAATACTGAGCTGCGGATAGTCGGCAAGAAGAGCCATGGCACTGGTTTTGAGGATCGAGCCACTGACATCAATGGGACGATAGTACAGCCGAGGTTGTATGTGGGCATAGGCTGATAGGAGAAGGCGAATCTTGCGATCGCTGCCACTGCCCAGTTCCACCAGTTCACAGGCGCCCGTGAGTTGGGCGATCGCCCCGGCGGCGGTCTCTAAAATGCCCAATTCTGTACGGGTGGGGTAGTATTCCGGCAGCTCACAGATTTGCTCAAAGAGGCGTGATCCCGCAGCATCGTAGAAGTAGTAGGAGGGAAGAGACTTGGGTTGCTGAGTCAGACCTCGGATAACATCTTGGCCGTCCCGTTCTGTGGCGAGACTGGGTAAGTGGGTCAGGTGCAGGCGATCGCTCACAGGGAAAGCGGCTCCAGAATGTGCAGACCTTAAGATATTTTAGCCTTTAGCTGCTGCTCCAAACGCCGTCCCCACCACGCGATCGGCAAACTCATTAGCAGGTAGAGAATTAAGGCCAGCGCATACAGAGGAAATGGCTGGCTACTGTTGCGAATCACCCACACCCGCATCACTGAGGTTAAGTCCACGCCGGCAATCACACTGACAATAGTAAATGAGTGTATTTAGTGCTCCCCGCAAAAAGGCCGGCAGGGCAGCTTGGATCAGTTCCATCGAAGAGATTGGGTTACACCTGTTGCTCTAACTTAATGAGGGGTTCAGGGAGCTATCAGTCCCGCGCTCTACCTAAAAGGTGAGCTACATGGACTCCCCGCACTTATCGATTCGCCACCGCGACGCGGAAGCCAGCTACGATGGGGACGAGATTAAGTCTTTATCGTACACTACAGTCCAGTCATGTAATCCTCAATCGCCACCCACACCTCTGCACCACAGAGGACGGCACAGATGGTCAGACCAATGATGTCAAGGAGTTGATGCTCTAGCAAGTGTTCTGCGCGGGGGTCTTCTAGGGTTTTGACGTGGTCGAGCAGACGGGCAGAGGGTTGGCATGGTGGCATTCCCACAAACGATTGGCTTACTTTTCTACTATGCGTTTGCCCTAGAAATCCTCGTCCTAGGGTTGCGATCGCGCCCATCCCCTTGATATACTAGGCAAGCTGATTAAGTTGCCCTCGGCAAATCAGTGTATTTTTTGCACATTTTTGGTTGGACACCATCATCACTGTAGGTTGGGTATAGTTGCATGGCTCGATATCGTGGCCCTCGTTTGAGAATTGTCCGTCGTCTGGGTGAACTGGCTGGTCTCACCCGCAAAGCCCCCAAGCGGAGCTATCCCCCCGGTCAACACGGCCAAGCCCGCAAAAAGCGTTCGGAATATGCCCTGCGCCTTGACGAAAAGCAAAAACTGCGCTTCAACTACGGGGTCTCGGAGCGGCAACTTGTACGCTATGTGCGCAAAGCCCGTCGGGTCAGTGGTTCCACGGGGCAAACCCTTCTACAGTTGTTGGAAATGCGGCTGGATAACACTGTTTTCCGCCTTGGGATGGCACCAACGATTCCAGCAGCCCGCCAACTGGTGAATCATGGCCATATTCTGGTCAATGGCCGCAGTGTGTCTATTCCCAGCTATCAGTGCCGTCCGGGGGACGTGATTACCGTCCGCGATAATGAGCGATCGCGCCGCTTGGTGGAAACCAACCTTCAAAATCCCGGTCTTGCCAATCTTCCCAGCCACTTGGAACTGGATAAAAGCACCCTCACCGGCAGAGTCACTGGTATTGTCGAACGGCAATGGGTTGCTCTCCAAGTCAATGAACTCCTCGTGGTTGAGTACTACTCCCGCAAAGTCTAGAGTATCGCCGCCCTTCCTATGGCAGAAGCCTATCTTCTGGAAAAACTCCGCACTGTCGAGCAAACCTTTACAGAACTTACCCGTCGCTTGGCGGATCCCGATGTGGCGGTCAACCCAACCGAATTTCAGAAGGTGGCTCGCTCCCGTGCTGCCCTAGAGGAGACGGTGAACGCCTATCACGAATGGCAGTCCCTCAATCAGCAACTGGTGGATGCCCGCCAACTGCTTAAAGAAGCAGTCAATGAACCCGAGCTACGCCAGATGGCTGAAGAAGAAGTCGCGGATCTCAGCCGCCGCATTGCTGAACTGGAGGAACGCCTAAAAATTCTGCTGCTGCCCCGTGACCCCAATGATGATAAAAACATCATGCTCGAAATTCGAGCGGGTGCTGGGGGCGATGAAGCGGGAATTTGGGCAGGGGATTTAGTGCGAATGTACTCCCGCTACGCCAAAAGCCAAGGCTGGCAGGTGAGCTTAGTCAGTGAATCCCTTGCAGAAATGGGGGGCTTCAAGGAAGCCATCCTCGAAATCAAGGGCGATCGCGTCTATAGCAAGCTGAAGTTTGAATCCGGTGTCCATCGCGTGCAGCGGGTGCCTGTCACCGAAGCGGGGGGCCGAGTTCACACCTCTACGGCCACCGTGGCGGTAATGCCCGAAGTGGATGAAGTGGAAGTAGAAATTGATCCCAAGGATATTGAACTCACCACAGCGCGATCCGGAGGTGCTGGTGGCCAAAACGTCAACAAAGTAGAAACAGCCGTTGACCTCTTCCACAAGCCGACGGGTATTCGCATCTTCTGCACCGAAGAGCGTAGCCAACTGAAAAACAAGGAGCGCGCGTTCCAAATCCTACGGGCAAAACTCTACGAAATGAAGCTGCGGGAACAGCAGGAAGCCATTACCTCAATGCGTCGCTCCCAAGTGGGTACGGGCGATCGCTCCGAAAAAATTCGCACCTACAACTACAAAGACGATCGCGTCACCGACCACCGTTTGGGACAGAACTTTAGCCTCAGCAGTGTCCTAGAAGGGGATCTAGAACCCATTATTCAAGCCTGCATCAGCCGTGATCAGCAGGAACAACTGGCACAACTGGCTGCCGAACAAGCCTAGGAGGATCAAATGACCAAATTTGTGGCTTGGGGACGCTACTGTGAGGATGTCCTCGAACGGCGTGCCCCCCATCGCCAAGCACACCTCGACGGCCTTGCGGCTCAAAAAGCCCAAGGGGTGCTCATCACCATTGGTCCTACGAAAGACCTGCGCTACTTTTTTGCCATTTACGCGGCGGATAGCGAAGAGACCGTGCGCCAATTGATTGAAAACGACCCCTACTGGCAGCATCAGGTGTGGATAGAGTACAGCATTCATGAGTGGATCCAAGCCCTCTAAGGGCGAGGGCGGATCCGCAACTCACTTAGGGCGCAAGGGCATTGCCCCGCATCAGGCTACCAATCGTTTTTGCCGTAATTTTCAACTGCACTAAGGGATTAGCCGGCACCACCGTCTTGTAGAGGTAGCTATCGAAGGTCAGCTTCTGTACATCAATATCGCTACACATCTCCACAAAAGCCTCACGGGTGGCATCGGAGCGATAAAAGACCCGTTGCAGCAGATCTAACACTAGGTACGTCATGCCGTAGGCTTTGTCCCAGCGCTTCAGGTAGAGCTTGAGATCTGCTTCGGTGGGGATACGGCGACCGCTGTTGGAGGTCTCGACAATGGTTTCAGCGCACATGCGGGCTGACTTGGCGGCAAAGTAAATGCCTTCCCCAGAAGACTTGGTGACCGTACCGGCTGCATCTCCCACCAAAGCCACGCGACCGACCACCCGTCGCGGCCGCGGATGCTCAGGAATGGGGTGAGCCTCCACTTTAATAATTTGCCCCCCTTCCAGTTTGGCAGCAGCACGGGCGCGGATTCCCGCTTGCAACTCCCGAATGCGATCTTTGTTAATCTTCATGGTGCCGGTGCCCACGGCCACATGGTCATATTTCGGGAAAACCCATGCATAGAAGTCTGGGGACACGTCATCCCCCACGTACATTTCTGCCAACTCGTTGTAGTAGGTCATTTTGTCCTCAGGCAGGCGGATGCGCTCCTGATAGGCAATGGCGTAGTTGTAATCGCCGGCATCAATTTCCTTGGCAATGCGGGAATTTGCCCCATCGGCACCAATCACCACATCCACTTCAAGGGTCTGAGCTGTGCCATCCTCTTGGACATAGTGGAGGGTGTAGGGCTGATCGCTGGTGGCGGGCTGCTCCAGCTTAAAGACGGTGCCATTGATCAAGTTGGCGCCCAAATCCGCCGCCCGATTGCGCATAAAGCTATCGAGGACTTCGCGGCGACACATACCGATATACTCGTGGTCTTTGAGGGTATGGCCAATGTTCACCTCGATATTGGAGGGGGAAATCATCTTCATTTTGCGCACGCGGCGGTCAATGATTTCCGGCGGCAAGTCAAATTCACTGACCATGCACAGGGGGATCGCACCGCCACAGGGCTTGGCATTGTCTAATTTACGTTCAAAGAGATAGGTCTGGATTCCGGCTTTGGCTAAGGTTTCGGCGGCTGAGGAACCCGCTGGACCACCACCGACCACTGCTACCCGAAGTGACAACGGACGACTCCCAATTTTGGCTAACAAACAACAGTTTGGATACTATCACGGCAATTTTTTGTCTTCAAGGATTTAATCCCGAAAAGCCGCATCTGTAACAGTTTTCAACATTTGGCCATCGTTGATCCGTTAGGATAGATCTATCTATGGATTCAGAATTGATCCAGCGTGCGGACTGTAGCAGAAGCTACCCAATTTGTCTCTCGCGGTGGAGAATGGTATCATTTGCGAGGTTGTAAAACTTACACCATTTCCCAGAGAAGTTTAAGGTAGGGCATTCACATGGCATCGTCTCCTGTTGCGCCCGTTGTTTTGATGATTTTGGATGGCTGGGGCTATCGCGAAGAGACCTACGGTAATGCGATCGCTAGCGCCAATACGCCTGTTATGGACAGTTTGTGGCAAGCCTACCCCCACACATTGATTTACACCTCTGGGAAGGCGGTGGGACTCCCCAAAGGTCAAATGGGTAACTCCGAGGTGGGGCATTTAAATATCGGTGCTGGGCGCATTGTGCCCCAAGAGTTGGTGCGCATTTCCGATGCCGTTGAAGATGGTAGCCTCTTTAGCAATCCCGTCCTTGTGAAGCTCTGCCAAACTGTGAAGGAGCGCAAGGGCAAGCTGCATTTTATCGGTCTGTGTTCTGCAGGCGGGGTGCATTCCCACATTGATCACCTCTACGGCTTGGTGGAACTGGCCAAGCGCTATGAGTTACCGGCCTGTATTCATGCCATTACCGATGGTCGCGATACACCCCCCCGCGATGCCGCAGGTGTCCTTGAGGAATTGGAGCAACGCCTGAAAACCATTGGCTGCGGACGAATTGTGACGGTGAGTGGTCGCTACTATGCCATGGATCGCGATCGCCGTTGGGATCGTACCGAGGCGGCCTACCGCGTCATGACCAGCAATGAAAATATTCAACCCCTGCAGGCGGTGGATGTCGCCATTAAGTCCTATGCCCAAGATATTGGCGATGAATTTATTGTCCCCACGCGCATTGCTGAAGGAGCCGTTGAACCCGGCGATGGCGTGGTGTTCTTTAATTTCCGTCCCGATCGCGCCCGCCAGCTCACCCAAGCCTTTATTGACCCTGACTTTAGTGGCTTTGAGCGGACGCTAATTACGCCCTTGGAATACGTGACCTTCACCCAATACGATGCCAACTTTAACTGTGGTGTCGCCTTCCCGCCCCAAAACCTCAATCATATCCTTGGGGAAGTGATTGCCGAGCATGGCCTGAAGCAATTGCGGGCAGCGGAAACAGAAAAATATGCCCACGTCACCTATTTCTTCAATGGCGGCCTTGAGGAACCCTTCCCTGGCGAAGATCGCATTCTCATCCCCAGTCCAATGGTGGCCACCTACGATCAAGCGCCAGCCATGTCTGCCCTTGCCGTCACAGAAGCGGTTAAGGAGGCTATTGAGAAACAGGAATATGCCCTAATTGTGGTGAACTTTGCTAACCCCGATATGGTGGGGCACACGGGGCAATTAGTGGCAACAATTCAAGCCATTGAAACCGTGGATCACTGTGTAGGCGTATTGGTGGAAGCAACAACAAAGGTGGGGGGCACGCTGCTGATTACCGCTGATCATGGCAACGCTGAGTACATGATTGACGAGGACGGTAACCCTTGGACGGCTCACACCACTAACCCCGTTCCCTTCATCTTGGTGGAAGGGGAGAAACGCAAAATCCCCGGCCATGCTACAGATGTGAGCCTGCGAGAGGATGGGTGTCTGGCGGATATTGCGCCAACAATTCTGGAAATTTTGGGGCTGCCTCAACCCCCTGAGATGACCGGGCGATCGCTGATTGCCAGTGCCCCCTATGAAACGCGCCTCAATCGCACCCCAGTCTCTGTGAAGGTCTAAGGGCATTCTCAACCCAAGAGCGACGGCAGAAAATTTTAAGAAATCTTAAAATAGGAACAGTGCTTGTCCTGTTTTTATGGCCACGTTTCGCTCCATTCTGGGTTACTATCGCGCCTATCGGGGGATGGCGATCGCCAGTATGACCGCAGCTAGTCTCTGCGAACTGGTGGATTTGCTCGTGCCCTATGCCATTGGTCAAATTCTCAACCTGCTCTCGCAACAACCCCTCGATCCGCCAGTGGTGGCGATCGCCCATACGCTGCAAACATGGACGGGCTGGAACAATGCCTTTGGCGTCAATCTCACCGTTCTCGGCAGTATTGTCTTTTTGGCCACTGTGGTGCGTGCCCCAATTCAACCGTGGCTGGGGGTATGGTTCCACTGGTGGATTGCCTTGGCTGCCCGCCGCGACCACACTCGCAAAGCCGTCGAGAAAATTCTGACGCTGCCCCTAGAATTCTTTGAGGAAAACAACCCGGGTCGCATTGCCAATCGTGTTAGCAAAGGGATTTCCAACCATACGTGGAGCTATCCCGAAATTGCCGGTCAACTGATTCCCAAACTGGTACGGGTGCTGGGGATTGGCGTGATTGTCTGGTGGCTTGATTGGCCGATCGCCCTTGGGTTGTTGACCTCCTTTACTGTGATTCTGGTGCTGACCCTGCGCACCCTGCGACGGATCATTCAAAAGGAAGAAATTCTCGACAGCCACATCGAAAGCACAGAAAGCCGCACCTCAGAAATCATTACCAATATCAAAACCGTCAAGGCCTTTGCCACGGAAGCCCGTGAACTCGCTCGTCAACAGCAGCGCCTCGATCGTGAGTTCAAGATGGTCATTGACCGCATCCATCGCGGCTATATGCACCTGATTACTTGGCAGGGAACCGTAGTCCAGTTCTGTCTTTTCAGTTTGTTGGGGTTTTCCCTAGCAGCCACAATCGCCGGCCGGGTCTCGATTGGTCACTTTATTACGATTTACACCCTTGCCAGTATGGCCTATGCCGAAATTACCCCCCTCTCGCAGGTGTCGGAGGTGTTTGCGCGCCGCTATGCCTCCATTTTGCGCTTCCATGAATTTATGGAATTGCCCCCCGGTCGCGATGCCATTGATCTGGAGCAACAGGAGATTCCTAGCCTGAAGTTTTCGGGCAAAGTGGATTTTCAGCACGTTTGGTTTAGCTACACGCCAGGGCGTCCCATTCTGCGGGATATTAACTTACTGATTGAACCCTGCCAAACGGTGGCCTTGGTGGGGCGATCGGGTTCCGGGAAATCCACCTTGATCAAGCTGCTCTTTCGCTACTTCCAGCCGGATCAGGGGCAGATTCTCATTGATGGCCAAGATATTCAAACCCTCGATGTCCGCGCCTATCGCCGTCGTTTGGCCATTGTCCACCAAGAGGTGGATGTCTTTAATGGCACCCTCTGGGATAACCTCACCTATGCCAACCCCGAGGTCAGTGCCGACGCCGTCTATGAGGCCTGTGCCATTGCGCGGGTGGATGAATTTGTGCAGCAGTTGCCTTTGGGCTATCGCACAATTGTCGGTGAACGGGGGTTGCGGCTTTCGGGGGGACAGCGGCAGCGCCTAGGGATTGCCCGTGCCCTCTTGGCGGATCCCGATGTGTTGATTTTTGATGAAGCGACCTCAAGTCTGGATTATGAATCGGAGCGGGAAATTCAACTGGCCCTGCGCTCCATTACCGGCACTCGCACAATGATTGTGATTGCCCACCGCCTCAGTACGGTACGGGACGCCAATCAAATTGTGGTTTTGGATCAAGGGACGATTCGCGAGCAGGGAGACCATGAGACACTCCTCGCCCAAGGGGGGTTGTATGCCCATCTCTACTCGATTCAGCGCGATCGCGCCCCCCATGCCTAACTGAGATCGACACCAAGGAAGCGATCCAAAAGCCGATAGCGCCAAAAAGCCCGCAAGACCACCACCCATAGCAAGACAATCAGCACAATCAATGCCCATAGTGACCACGACAGGGGTTCCAACTCGGCCACTGCCCGTAGGGTCGGCGAGAAGCTGATGATCAGGAAGGCAGCCAGCAGAGCTAAAACCACAGCAACATAACGCCAGTTGCCCACTAAAGGCGAACCGCCAACCCATGTGGGATGGGGAGGTTTGAGAAACAGGACTAAACAAAGGGAGGCCAGCATCAGGGTCGTCACCAAGGCCGTGCGGGCGATCGCCACACTCTGCCCCAGTTCTAAGAGCACCTCGCGGCCATTCAACAGCGTTGGATCAAAGCGTCCTTGGAGCAATTCCACAAGGGGCGTCAGTTCCCGTGCTAACACCCCCAAGTACATGAAAATGGCCAACAGTGCGAGGCTTAGGGTGGCGGGGATGACAAAGTGCAACAATGAACGAATCAGCGATCGATGGGGACGCGGCCCCGGCACTGCCCAAAAAGCCACCGCCAAGGTCGGCAGACCCACTCCCCACAGGGTGAGCAGGCTATTGTGCTTAATCAACAGCGGAAAGGCGCGCCCTGCCATAACGGTGACTAGACAAAGCAAACTAAAGCTAAACACCCGCACCAGAAAGAGCTTCGTGACATCTTGAATGCCGTTGTAGATGCGCTGTCCTTCCCGAAAGGCGGCTGGTAAGGCGGCAAAGGAATCCGCAAGCAATACAATATCAGCCACATTCCGGGTAATGGCACTGCCACTTTCCATAGCAATTCCCACGTTGGCCTGCTTCAGGGACAGCACATCATTGACACCATCGCCAATCATGGCCACCTGATGCCCAAGGGCGCGTAGTCGAGTCACGAGTTTCGCCTTTTGCTCGGGGGTAATGCGACCAAAGACCGTGGCTTTCTCGGCCATTTGATCAAAGCTGGGATCATCCATGGCGGCCAAGTCTGCGCCGGAGATGGCGATCGCCCCATCATCGAGACCCACTTGTTTCGCAAGGGCAACAACGGTTTCCGCGTGGTCGCCGGAGATAATTTTGATTTGAATTCCGGCTTGCTGAAAGCGTTCTAGAACCTCACGGGATTGGGGTCGCAGGCGATCGCCCACCCAAATCACTGCTAAGGGTTCTAGGTCTGGGGGCAAGAGGGCAGTCTCCTGCCGCTCATTCCATTGCGGATCACTGCGACTACGGGCAAAAAGAAGCACCCGCAGTCCCTGCTGCCGTCCGCGCCGCAGCAACTCAGTCGTACCAGAAGGAAGATCATCGGTTGTAAAGAGAACATCCGGTGCCCCCAAGATAAACGTTTCCGAGTCCTGCCACGCTGCGGCACTCCACTTATAGACCGAGGAAAAGGGAATCTCAAGGCGTAGGGGTTGGGGAGTTCCCTCAAAGGCCTCTGTGAGGGCAACAAGGGTGCGGTTCGGAGCACTAACACTGGCGGTAAACGTGGCAAGAGCTGCTTTTGTCTTTTCCTCTGTCTCGGTGAGGGCGTACCAGCTATGGAGTTCAAGGGCATTGGCTGTAAGGGTTCCTGTTTTATCAAGGCAGAGAATATCGACGCCACTGAGGGACTCAATGGCATTCACCTGCTGCACCAAGACATTGGCACGGGAGATGCGCAATGCCCCCAAGGCATAGGTCAGGGTAATGGTGAGATACAAGCCCACGGGGACAAGACCCGCCACCACTGCCGCCGTTTGCACACTCATTTGTAGGGTGGTCAGGCGTACCAACAGCGAAAGCAACACCAATAGCCACAGGAAAATGGCAAGGGCAAGGATGACGCGAATAATCAGGTTAATTTCCCGTTGCAGGGGGGTCAGTTTGTGGTGGTAAGTTTTGGCGGCAGCAGTTAGTTGATGGGCGGTACTGGCTTCCCCCACCTGTTCGGCGACATAGGCAGCGGCACCGCGCACACAAAAGCTCCCAGAGTACAGGCGATCGCCCGCTTGCTTGGAGATGAGATCCGACTCCCCTGTGAGCAAGGACTCATCCACTTGGATCTGTCCATCACCAACGACAGTGCCATCGGCAACGATTTGATCCCCCGGCTCCAAAAGGAGAATATCCCCTTCTACGACTTCTGCCGGATCAATAATGGCCTCTTGGCGATCGCGCAGCACCTTGACACGGGGACGGGTGAGGAGGCTAATTTCATCCAACTGCCGTTTGGCGCGAATTTCTTGCAGGATGCTAATGATGGCATTGAGAAACACCACCACGATGATGGCGGCCACATCTCCCGGACGACCTAAAAAGAGCAAAATGACGCTAATAAAAGCAAAAACCCCATTGATAAACGTGAAGAGGTTTTCCCGCAAAATGTCGCCATAGGTGCGATTGCTTTCACTCGCTTGACGGTTAATGCGACCTCTGGCTTGCCGCTCCGCCACTTCCGCCGCTGTCAGACCCGTCAATGGTGCTGTCATACCCTAAGTTTCCGCTGATTTAACCACAAACACCGAACAGGGGGCATCCGCCACAACGGCGCCACTTACTGAGCCTTGCACAACCCGCTCAACCCCCGTGAGGCCGCGACTCCCCAGCACAATCAGGTCTGCCCCATAGATATTGGCCAAGCGTAAAATTTCCTCGACGGGGTCACCGGTAACAATTTCAATTTCCGAGTCACAGGGGAGGTGGCTTTGGAACTGTTGTAAATGCTGCTCAATACTGCGGTAGGTGCCCATTTGCGGATGCAACGAGGGGCGATCGGCACTGACCCCAAACCCCGACTCCACCGGTGAAATCACATGACTGAGAATCACTTGGGCATCTGGGTCAAGATTTAACTGTGCCACCGCTGCCATCACCCGTGCCGATAACTCACTGGTATCGAGTGCCACTAAAATTGTTTTGAACATGCCTGTGACTCTGTACTTGCAATCTCCTAGTCTGCCACAAGAGCGCAAGTAGCGGTCAAACTGCCCTTCTGGATAGCTATTCGCAATGATTATTAACCACACCTATCGGTTTATTTTCCTGAAAACTCGTAAAACTGCTGGCACCAGTATTGAAATTGCCCTCTCCCAGTTTTGTGGTAGTCAGGATGTCATCACACCGATTCGCTGGCAGGATGAGCGCATCCGTCGTCAATTGGGTTATCCAGAGCCTCGCAATTTTCGTGCTCCCTTGGTTGACTATCGGTTGTCAGACTGGCTCGCTCTCTTTTATCAGGGGTCTAAGCGCAAGTGTAACAATCACTTCACGGCTGCCGAAGTTAACAACGCGATTAATCCCGACATTTGGCATAACTACTTTAAGTTTTGCTTTGAACGTAATCCCTTTGATAAGGCAATTAGTCGCTATTACTAGGAAATTCCATCGGCAACCCCAAATGAGGTATAGCTCCTTTGAGCATACAAAAGGATGACGAGGGGAAATTAAGTAAAAGTACTCAATGATAATGTCAACATTTGTTACAAACGTTACTGGGGATCATAAGACTTGTGGAGAATCCCCATCAAATGCTGACATTTCCTCGCATTCCTAAGGGGATCGCAGTAGCTTGAGTATCAGTACAGGACAGCAGGTGAATGTGTTGTGACGGTGTCGGGCGGTTATAAAAATGCCTGGATGAGTACACCAAGGAATTGTTCTGTCAAGACTGCAAACCCTATCCAAGAGTGCCTATGAAAGTTGGGGTCGTTAAGGAACGCGAAGTGGGTGAACAACGGGTTGCCCTGATTCCCGAAGTCGTTGCCAAGCTGGTGCAGCAGGGGTATCACCTCTGTGTGGAGTCTGGTGCAGGGGATATGGCTCACTTCAGCGATGATGACTACCGTGCAGCAGGTGCGGAAATTGGTTACTCCATTGAAGAGGTCTGGGGCGGTGTGGATGTGCTGCTCAAAGTGGCGCCGCTGCGCGATCGCGAGGTGGAGTGGATTCGACCCGGCACCACCTTAATTAGTTTTCTCAATCCCTTGGGCAATCCATGGCAGATGCAACACTTGGCAGAGCGGCAGATTACTGCCTTTGCCCTCGAGTGTATTCCCCGCACGAGTCGCGCCCAGAGTATGGATGCTTTGTCTTCCCAAGCAGCAGTGGCAGGGTATGCGGCGGTGTTATTGGCCGCTTCCCATTTGCCGCGCTTTTTCCCGATGTTGACGACGGCAGCGGGTACGATTCCCCCCGCCAAGGTGTTTGTGATTGGGGCAGGGGTGGCTGGCTTGCAGGCGATCGCCGCCGCGCGGCGTTTGGGAGCCGTGGTTGAAGCCTTTGATATTCGCCCAGCGGTCAAGGAGGAAGTACAAAGCCTCGGTGCCAAATTTGTCGAAGTTAACCTTGAGGAGGATACGGTTGCTGCCGGCGGCTATGCCAAAGAGGTTTCTGAGGCGGCGAAGCACAAAACCCAAGAGGCGATCGCTGCCCATGTCCACAGTGCCGATGTGGTCATTACCACTGCTCAAATTCCCGGCAAGCCTGCCCCTCTTTTGGTGACAGAACGGATGGTGGCCAGCATGAAACCGGGTTCGGTGATTGTGGATTTAGCCGCTGAGCAGGGGGGCAACTGTGCCTGCACAGAACCGGGGCGCTCTATTTGTCATCAGCGGGTCACCATTATTGGCCCAATTAATCTGCCCTCGACAATGGCGGTGCATGCCAGTCAAATGTATGCCAAAAACATTTCGACCCTTCTGAAGTACCTCACCCCCCAAGGGGAATTGGTCTTGAACTTTGGCGATGACATTGTGGATGCCGCCTGTGTCACCCATGAAGGGCAGGTTCGCAACCCACGGGTACTGCAACTGCTGCATCCTGCCCAAACCTTGGCAACAACGGTTTAGAGATGTCCCTAGAGGATTCGTTCTATGACAGATCCCATTCTTGTCGGTCTGATGATTTTTGTCTTGGCCAGTTTCATTGGCTTTGAGGTGATTAACAAAGTTCCCCCCACCCTGCATACCCCCTTGATGTCTGGTTCCAATGCCATTTCGGGGATTGCCGTAATTGGTGCCCTACTGATGGCGGGGAGTGGGCACACCACTTTAACGGTGGTCTTGGGATTTATTGCGACAGTGCTCGCCACGATTAATGTGGTGGGCGGTTTTTTGGTCACGGATCGCATGTTGCAGATGTTTAAGCGGTAGGAACCATGGATTGGCTAACACGCATTGAAGAATTGAGCTATCTGGGTGCTGCGGCGCTCTTTATCCTCGGTTTGAAAAAACTGGGGTCTCCGGCCACGGCCCGTCAAGGAAATCGCCTTGCCGCCTTGGGGATGTTGATTGCGATTGTGGTCACGCTCCTCGATCGCCAGATTATTAGCTATACGGGCATCCTAGCGGCCATTGGCCTCGGCAGTGTCATTGGCGCGATCGCTGCCTACAAAGTGGAAATGACGGCCATGCCCCAGATGGTGGGGTTACTCAATGGCTTAGGAGGGGCGGCCTCTGCCTTGGTGGGCATTGGGGAATTTTGCCGCATCGTTGCGTTGGGTGAACCGCTGACCCCCAGTACGCTGATCACCATTCTTTTGGGGGTGCTGATTGGGGGTGTCACCCTTACTGGTAGCCTTGTTGCTTTTGGTAAGCTTCAGGGATTGATTTCGGGAACCCCGATCATTTTCCCGATGCAGCAGGCGATTCACCTCGGCTTGCTGGTGGCTTTCTGGGTGGCCAGTGGCTGGGTGTGGTTGCATCCAAGTCAGATGCCGATTTTCTGGAGCCTAGTGGCGATCGCCAGCATTTTGGGGGTGCTCTTTGTCCTGCCCATTGGCGGTGCTGATATGCCGGTTGTGATTTCCCTTTTGAACTCCCTTTCGGGCTTGGCTGCCAGTGCTGCGGGCTTCATCGTTGGCAACAGTATGCTGATTATCGCGGGTGCCTTGGTGGGAGCTGCGGGGCTGATTCTGACCCAAATTATGTGCAAGGCCATGAATCGCTCCTTGGCCAATGTGCTCTTTAGTGGCTTTGGTAGCTCGACCACAGGCAGTGCTGAGGGTAGTGTTCATGCCACCGCGAAGTCAGTGCGCACCATTGACCCCGAAGAAAGTGCGATGATGCTGGGTTATGCCAAATCTGTGGTCATTGTTCCCGGCTATGGGATGGCGGTTGCCCAAGCGCAGCACAGTGTCAAAGAACTGGCAGATCAACTGGAGCGGCTGGGTGTGGATGTCAAATACGCGATCCACCCGGTGGCAGGTCGCATGCCTGGTCACATGAATGTGCTGCTTGCCGAAGCCAATGTCCCCTACCCCCAACTCAAGGACATGGAGGACATTAATCCAGAGTTTGAGCATGTGGATGTGGCACTGGTCATTGGTGCCAATGATGTCGTGAATCCAGCCGCGCGCACGAACCCCGGTAGCCCTGTCTATGGGATGCCCATTCTCGATGTGGATCGGGCACGACACACGATTGTGATCAAGCGCAGTCTCAATCCGGGCTTTGCCGGTATTGACAATGAGTTGTTCTACAAGGACAGAACGCTGATGCTGTTTGGCAATGCCAAGGAAGTGCTCAATCAACTCATTGCTGAGGTCAAACACCTTTAGGCAGTTGCCCTAGCCACGCGACGGTCAAAAACAGGGGCAATTTCTGCTAGGTCAAACTGATCAAGGCGATCGAGCACCCAGTGACAACGACGCTGGAGCATGTGAAAGGGATAGGTGTGCGCGACCCCCAAGACTTTGACACCAGCTTCACGGGCGGATTGCACCCCCACCAAGGTGTCCTCGATCGCCAGACAATCAGCGGCTGTGAGATCGCCCCCTAGGGCTTGCAAGGCTGCAATGGCACGGAGATAGGGGTCGGGATAGGGTTTACCGCGTTCTACGCTTTCGGCACTGATAATGCAGTCCACAATGCCAGTCAAGTTTCCCCGCTCAAGAGCCAAGTCCACATCGGATTGCAGGGCACCGGTGACAATGGCAATTTTCAATTGCGCAGCATGGAGTTTCGCCAGCAGGGCGATCGCCCCCGCAAAGAAGGGAAAAGGCTCCATATTGGCTAGGCGTGCGCGGTAGGCAGCTGCCTTTTGTGCCACCAGTTTGTCGAGATAGGCCGGGGTCACTGCCCGGCCGCGGCGACTGAGGAGATTATCCAAACAGGCGCGATCGCTGCGTCCCAAGCAAAAGAGATCGTATTCCCCCCGCTGGGGTCGCAAGTTCTCTTGCAGCAGAATCTCATCAATGAGGGCGGCATGGATCGCCTCATCATCAAGGATCACCCCATTGAAATCCAATAAGACTGCCTTCAGGGGCATAGTTAACTGCGCTACTTGTGTGCCAACTCTGGGAATAACTGCTGAATCCGTGCTTGGAGTTGCTCCGCAGCGCTGAGGTGCGCCATCTCTGCTGGGGGTCGCATGAGGGATTCTCCCACCAAAATTGCCTTGGCTCCCGCTTGGGTCACCCGCTCAACATCAGCGCGCTGATGAATGCCCGATTCACTGACCACGAGGATGTCGCGATCGCGCAGTTGCGCCCCATAGGTGGCCAAAAGCTGTTCAGTGGTGGCTAGATCAACACTAAAATCCGTCAAATTGCGATTGTTGATGCCCACCAACTGTACGTCCTCCAGCTCAAGTACCCGTTCCATCTCCTCGGCGCTGTGCACCTCCACTAATGCGGTTAGCCCCAAGCCATGGGCAATGCGCAGGAAATAACGCAGATCGCGATCCGAGAGAATGGCAGCGATTAAGAGAACCGCATCAGCGCCCCGCAACCGCGCTAAGAACATTTGGTAGGGGTAAATGATAAAGTCCTTGCACAGCAGTGGCACGTCCACCACTTGGCGAATTTGAGCCAGGTACTCAAAACTGCCTTGGAAAAACTCACTGTCCGTTAGGACGGAAAGGCAAGTCGCGCCAGCGGCAACATAGGCTTGGGCGATCGCCACCGGGTCAAAGTTGGGGCGAATCACCCCTTTACTGGGAGAGGCCTTCTTGACCTCGGCAATCAGTGCTGGCTGGGTGACAGGGTTTTGCAGCGCGGCGAAAAAGGAGCGTACGGGTGGTGCATCGAGTACCTGACGTTGCAAGTCCGGCAGGGGGAGCACTTCCCGCAGTTGCTCTACCTCCTGTTCCTTGTGCCAAACGATTTTCTCAAGGATATTGCGGGGAGCCTCATCGGCCACCGGTACTTGGTAGTGGAGGTTGCGAACGGTTACAGCGGGATTAGGGGGACGCCGGCGAATTTGCATGATGAGTGTCGTATGGAGTTGCAACAGTTGAACACTAAGATAAATCACATTGGCTGTACTAAACCATTCTCCCTTAGTCCTTATTTACAATCTGAGTTCGGATGGCCATTGGCGTTTGGGTTTTAGGCGATCAACTGTGGCAAGGGCAATCAGCCCTGCAAAGCTGTCCAACCCCTGTGCCCGTCATCCTCATTGAGTCCCGCCAATGGGTGCAACAACGCCGCTACCATGCTCAAAAACTCGTGCTGGTGTGGTCGGCCATGCGCCACTTTGCCCAAGAACTCGAGGCAGCCGGTTGGCCGGCGACTTACGCGATCGCCCCCGACTTTGCTACCCCCTTGCGACAGTGGATTGAAGCTCACCATATCCACGAACTGCGGATCATGCAGCCCAGCGATCGCCCCTTTCGGGATCTGATCGCTACCCTCGATCTCCCCTGTACCATTAAGTTCTTGCCCAACAATCACTTTCTCTGGTCAGAAGCAGAATTTCAGGACTGGGCGAAGGGTCGCAAAACGCTGGTCTTGGAGTATTTCTACCGCGCCGGTCGCCAACGGTTTCAAATTCTCATGGACGGCAAATCCCCCGTGGGTGGCAAGTGGAACTACGATGCCGAAAATCGCCAACCGCCGCCTACTCGCCTCAAACCGCCACCACCGCTGCGCTTTTCTCCCGATCAGATCAGCCAAGAAGTCATTGAGACAGTGCGCCAAGGCAACTTTGACACCTACGGCCACATCGAACCCTTTGACTGGGGAGTCACCCGCGCCCAAGCGCTGCAGGTCTTGGAAAACTTTATTGAATACCGCTTGCCCCAGTTTGGCCCCTACCAAGATGCCATGGTGGCAGGAGAAGAGACCCTATGGCACAGTTTGCTGTCCCCCTATTTGAACCTAGGGCTATTGCACCCCCAAGAAGTGATCGATGCTGTCTTAGCCGCCTATAGGGAACGGCCGCTGCCCCTCAACAGTGTGGAGGGCTTTATTCGCCAAATTCTCGGCTGGCGTGAGTATATGTATGGTCTCTATCACTACCTTGGTGCTGACTACTGCCAGCATAATTTCTTTCAGCACACTCACCCCTTACCGACGTTCTTTTGGCAGAGCGATCGCACCACCATGAACTGTCTGCGCCACGTTCTGCAGCAAATTGAGCGCACAGGCTATGCCCACCACATTCAACGGCTGATGATCCTCGCCAACTTTGCCCTGATTACTTGCTTGTCTCCGCAAGAAGTGGAAAACTGGTTCCACAGCGTGTTTATTGATGCCTACGACTGGGTGATGCAAACCAATGTTTTGGGAATGGGCTTATTTGCCGATGGCGGACGCTTGGCCTCCAAGCCCTATGCGGCGTCTGCTAACTACATTCAGCGCATGAGTAATTATTGCCAAGGGTGCGCCTATGATCCCAAGCAACGAGTGGGCGATCGCGCCTGTCCCTTTAACTTTTTTTATTGGCACTTTCTAGCCCGGCACCGCAAAATCTTGAGTCGCCAAGGACGCATGAGCATTATCCTCAAAAATTTGGATAAACTGAGTGCCACAGAAACGGCAGCCATTCAACAGCAGGTGCAGCAGTGGTATGCTGAAAATTCATAGCCTCGAAAATAAAAAGTGTATTCTACATAACATTCATTTGCCATACGTCTTAAATTTAATCCGAAGTCAGTGAATCTGGAATAAACGAAAAATTCGGGTATTTTGAAATCTAGTGGGAATCGAACTTAACCAAAAGATAACCAAAAAATAATTTCCTCCTACTCTTAAGTCGAGATAATTTAAGTGAGGTAAAGCAGAGTACAGTCTTCACGCTAAAACAATTGAATACTCATTCTGGGGGACAATCAAATGAATGAGACAGTCAATATCCAACTGTCTGCAGCCGCTACATTGGCTGACTTACCCTATTTTTCCTATCAGGTTTCCCCTGAAACCATCTCTGAAAAAGTGGCTGATGAATTTCAACGTTATCCTGAGCTACCGGGGGTACTGGTGGTGGCAGGCGATCGCGTCATCGGCATGATCTCCAAGGTCAAGTTTTTTGAGCGCATGAGCAAGCAGTTTGGTCGCGATCTCTACTTGCCGCGCCCGATCAAATTGATTCCAGAAATTGCCGCCCCCCAAGTACCTCCCCTTGTTTTGATGGCACGCACTCCTGTGGAAGAAGCCGTGGAACAGGCCTTGAGTCGCCCCCCCGCCTTTGTCTACGAACCCGTGGTCGTGCGTAAGGGCAAGCAACTGGTGTTGGTGGATATGCGGCTGATCCTGATTGCCCAAGCGCAAGTGCTGAGCAAGAAAAATCTCTTCATTCAGCAGCAGCACTTCCACACCCAGCAACTCCTTGAGAAGTTAAAGGTGGAAAAAGAGCGGAACCAAGACTATGCCAAGCGCCTTGAAAGCGAGCTGACCCGCACCCAACAGATGAACGAAGCCCTAGAGCAGCAGGAGCGCTCTGTGCGTGAGCAAGCGGAGCGGATTGCCCAACTCAATCAACGGTTCATCTCCATTAGCCAAGTTCTTTCCCAGCGGGGGCGCAAAGCCTTTCAGCAAACCTTCACCGGGGTTAACCAAATTAGCCGTCACACAGCGGAGGTTTATCGCCTCAGCGAACGGCTAAAACAGGACGTGGAAATTATCGACCAAGCCACCCATCAAATTGCTGAGATTACCCGTCAGGTGAAACACCTTGCGGTGCAGGCGGGGCTGATTGCCAGTCGCAGTGGCCAGCAGATGGCTGGTTTCGATTTTATCAGTGAGGCAATTAACAAATTGGCCAACCAAGTGGTCTTTGCCAACCAACAAGTAGAGGAAATGGCCAATCATTTTCGCCATCACATTCGTGAGGTTGTAGAGTCCACCGCCTCTGGGGAAAAAATCGCGCGATCGCTCCTCAGTCAAGTGGAAGATACCCAACAAGCCATCCAAGAACTACAAGCGCTACTGGATACTGAGGAAGCCACGACTCAGACAGAGACCATGCCAGCGGCAGCAGTTGCTTAGGGCAGCCCGTGGATTTAGACCCTCGCCGCGGGGTATCGTGAATTTAGTCCATTGATTTCTATCTCGCCTATTCAGGATGCCCCAACCCACTGTGATTCTCCATGGCGGCGCCGGCAGCTCGCTCCAAGACAAAGGCGGTCTCATTCCCGTCCGCCAATCCCTGCATGCCATTGTCAGCCAAGTGGTTCAGACCCTAAAAGAAGGGGCAACGGCGATTGAGGCAGTGGTTTTGGGGTGTCGGCTCCTAGAGGATGAACCGCGCTTTAATGCAGGCACGGGGTCTGTGCTGCAATCCGACGGTCAAATTCGCATGAGTGCCTCGCTCATGGATGGGCAGCGGCAGCGCCTCAGCGGTGTCATTAATGTCTCACGGGTGAAAAATCCCATTGACCTTGCGCATTGGTTGCAACAGTGCCCTGACCGTATTCTGTCCGATGTGGGAGCAGCAGAGCTCGCTCGTGAATTGCAGCTTCCTGTGTATCAACCCCTCACGGATCAGCGACTCTACGAGTGGCTCGAGGAACGCAAAGGCAATTTCCAAACATCGATGGCCGGAGTCGTGGCTGAGGAGGCAAGGCGGGGCACGATTGGTGTTGTGGTTTTAGATCAGCAGGGACACTTGGCCGTGGGGACTTCCACTGGCGGCAAGGGCTTTGAGCGTATTGGGCGGGTCAGTGACTCCGCAACGCCAGCCGGCACCTATGCCAACAGCTTAGCAGCAGTCAGTTGTACTGGCATTGGTGAGGATATTCTGGATGAGGCGCTGGCCACGCGGATTGTGGTGCGCGTCACCGATGGGCTTTCCCTTGAGGCGGCCTTTGAAAAATCCTTTCGGGAAGCCGCGAGTCGGCAACGGGATTTTGGCGCCATTGGCCTCGACCATCAAGGGGCGATCGCCTGGGGCAAAACCTGTGATGTCCTGCTGGCGGCCTACTGGAATGGCATCACCATTGGTGACACCTTAGACCTACCCCCCGGCCTGCAGGTGGGCGGCCAAAAATAATTTATCCTTGCTGTCAAGTTTTTTTATTGCCAGCTCAATGCAATTGGCTGCATCTGTTAGGGTAAAGGCCTATAATTTTAAGTGTTTTTACATTTGGCCGATGTCCCTTGAGGGAACCCTATGACCAATACGACCTCGCCTGCCATCCTCAATCCAATTGCTCGTCCTGAAGTTCCCCAAGAACTTGCGGAAAATATCATCCTTACTTCCCTCAACGATGTTTATGACTGGGCACGGCTATCGAGCCTATGGCCGCTCATGTATGGCACTGCCTGCTGCTTCATTGAGTTTGCGGCCATGATTGGCTCGCGCTTCGATTTCGATCGCTTTGGCTTGGTGCCCCGCAACAGCCCCCGTCAGGCGGATTTGATCATCACCTCTGGCACCATCACGATGAAAATGGCACCCGCCTTGGTGCGCCTCTACGATCAAATGCCCAATCCCAAGTACGTGATTGCCATGGGTGCCTGCACGATCACAGGGGGGATGTTTAGCTCTGATTCTTATTCCGCCGTGCGTGGTGTGGACAAGCTGATTCCCGTGGATGTCTATTTGCCCGGCTGTCCGCCCCGTCCAGAAGCGATCATGGATGCGATCGTCAAGCTGCGCAAGAAAATTGCCAATGAGCATATCAGTGAGCGCGGCAACCTTGCCCAAACCCATCGCCTCTTTACCGCCAAGCACAAGATGAAGCCGGTGCCCCCTATTCTCACCGGTCAATATCTCAATGCCCCCAGCCGCCAAGCGCCGCCTCCAGCCCTTGCGCAAGCCATGGGAATGGCCGTTCCTGCCCTTGGGGAAGCCGTGAGCGAAACCCGCACCGTTGCAGAGTAGTTTGGTCATCGTTGGTGAAGAGGTAGCAATTATGGCAGTTTCAACAGAGCTTTTGGTACTCGGTGTCTATGGCGCCTTGGCAGGGCTGTATCTGCTGGTGGTGCCGGCGATCGTCTATGCCTATTTGAATGCTCGCTGGTATGTGGCTGGCTCCTTTGAGCGGGCATTTATGTACTTTCTGGTGACGTTCTTCTTTCCGGGATTACTCCTGCTGGCTCCCTTTATTAACTTTCGTCCCCAACCGCGCTCTCTCGATTTCTAGGTGCTATGCGCCGCATTGATGTTCTAGGGATTGGTATTGGTGTTTTCTTTACGGGCGGCTTGGTTTATCTGCTGTTGCGCATTGCGGGGATTGAGCCGCTTCAAGCAGGGATTTGGAGTCAAGCCATTTTTGTCTTGGTGGTTCTGGGTTGGCTCTCCACCTATCTCCTGCGGGTTTTTACGGGACGGATGACCTACCATCAGCAACTCAAAGACTATGAGGAGGCCGTGATGAGCGATCGCCTTGCGCGGATGTCGCCAGAGGAGCTAGCCGCCCTTGAAGCAGAAATTCTAGCGGAATCCAGCGAGATTGCCGATCCAGAATTGGGCGATAATTAGCTCAAGTTTCCCCGTGGCTTAAATAATGCACTTTCCCCGCTCCTGTGGTTTACTGCTTCATCCCACGTCCCTGCCTGGTGGTCATGGCATTGGTGACTTGGGTGCGGCAGCTCGTGAGTTCCTTGAATTTTTGGTTGCCAGTGATCAGCAGTACTGGCAGGTCTTGCCCCTAGGGCCAACGGGCTTTGGCAATTCCCCCTATATGTGCTACTCCGCGATGGCCGGCAACCCACTGCTGATCAGCTTGGATGAACTGGTCAAGGAGGGCTGGTTAACGGAAGCAGATTTGGCAGGACTCACGCTTGAGAATAGCGATCGCGTCGATTTCGAGGCTGTCATTAGCCAAAAACTCCCCCTGCTGCGCCTTGCTGCTCAACGCTTTCAGAATCAAGCCACCCCAGAAGACTGGCAGGCCTTTCGCGACTTTCAAGCCCTTGCCCACTACTGGCTGCCCACCTATGCCCTCTTTATGGCGCTGAAGGATCACCACGAGGGACAGCCGTGGTATGAATGGCCCGCCCCTTTGCGCGATCGCGAACCAACCGCCCTTGCCGCGATCCAAGCCGTTCTCAAAGAGCGCATTTTTGAGTACGAGTTTCAGCAATTTCTCTTTTACCAGCAGTGGCACGCCCTCAAGGAAGCCGCCAATCAACAGGGGATTCAGATTATTGGTGATATTCCCATTTATGTTGCCCACGACAGTGCCGATGTCTGGGCCTTTCCCCAATTTTTTGAACTCAATCCAGAAACGGGTGCGGTTGCCCTCATGGCCGGTGTGCCTCCAGATTACTTCAGTGCCACAGGACAACTCTGGGGCAACCCCATTTACAACTGGAAAGCCCTTGCTGCCGATGGCTACTCTTGGTGGATTGAGCGCTTCCGTGCCCTGCTCTCCTACATGGACATTATCCGTGTGGATCACTTTCGCGGCTTTCAGGGCTACTGGCAAGTGCCCGAAGGGGAGGAAACAGCCGTCAACGGTGAGTGGCAACTGGGTCCTGGTGCTGCCTTCTTTGAAACCTTGCAAGCTGCTTTGGGACGACTGCCTATTCTCGCCGAGGATTTAGGGGATATTACCCCCGATGTCATTGCCCTACGGGATCAGTTTCAGTTTCCGGGGATGAAAATTCTCCAGTTTGCCTTCGGCGGTGGTTCGGATAATCCCTTTTTACCCTTTAATCAAGAGCGCAACTGTGTGGTGTACACCGGCACCCATGACAATGACACAACTGTCGGCTGGTACCGCACCCTCAGTGACTGGGAACAGCAGCGCCTCATTGACTATTTGGGCTATACCCCCAGCGAACCCCACTGGGCTTTGATTCGCATGGCCCTAGGAACCGTTGCCAACCAAGCCATTCTTCCCGTTCAAGATTTGCTCGGTCTCGATAGTCATGCCCGCATGAATTTCCCCGGTACGAGCGAAGGCAACTGGGCGTGGCGCCTAACTGCGGGTCAACTTACCCCTGAACTTGCCGCTCATTTGAAGCACTTGGTGCACCTCTTTGGCCGTCAAGCGCCACCGAGACCCCAGCCGGTTGAAGCTGCCGAAGAAGCCGTCCCCGAAAAAGACCCCGCCTAAGCTCGCCGTCGGCCATCGGGCATAATCGTACCCCGCAAATCCACTTCACTGAGGTTGGCACCACTCATATCCGCAGCAGTCAGGTTCACCCGCGTCAAATCCGCCCGCGACAGGTTAGAGCCTGAGAGGTTGGCGTCCCCTAAGTCTGCCCCACTCAAGTTAACACCGCTGAGATCTACAGTTCCCAGTAAGCTGCCACTAAACGTTGCCCGGCTCAGGGTAGCTCCACTGAGGGTGGCGCGGCTGAGATTCGCTTCTGAGAGAGTAGCACGACTCAGGTTGGCTCCCACCAAGCGGGCACGGCTGAGATTCGCTTCTACCAAGTCGGCACGGCTAAAGTTGGCTTCCGTTAACTCCACTTCGCGAAGATTGGCACCACTGAGATTGGCACCCCGCAGCTTCACGCCATTAAAGACGAGGCCACTGAGATTGGCACTGCGTAGATCCGTTTGACTCAAATCCGCATTGTCCAGCAATGCCCCCTGCAAGTTTGCCCCTTGGAGATTCGCCCCCTGCAGATTGGTGCCCACCAGTTTGGCATGGCTGAGGTTGGCGCCCCGTAAATTTGCCCCACTGAGATCCGCACGGCTAAGGTTGGTATGGCTCAGGTTCGCGCCACTGAGATTGGCACCACTGAGGTTGACATCTGAAAGTTCTAGGGAGGACAGATCCGCCTTGGCCAGTTCCGCGCCGACAAGGTTGGCCTTGGCAAGGTTGGCTTCACTGAGCTTGACTTCCGTGAGATCAACGCGGCTGAGATTGGCTCCCGTGAGATTCGCCGCCGTTAAGTTCGCGCCACTCAGGTTGGCACCGCTGAGGTTCGCACCACTGAGATTGGCATTGCTGACATCCGCCTGAATTAAATCCACACGGGTTAGGTTCGCCTGCTTTAGATCCGTGCCATGCAAATTCGCGCCCTGTAAATTTGCCCCCGAAAGGTTAACGCCGTCGAGTGTCAATCCCCGTAGATCCGCATTCGCCAAGTCCACACGAGAGAGATTGGCACCCTGAAGCACCGTTCCCCGCAGGGTGGTTTCACTAAGTTCAGCGCGGCTGAGATTGGCTCGCGTCAGGTTTGCCCAACTGAGATCACTGCGGCTAAGGTTTGCGCCAGCGAGGTTGGCATCCACCAATTCTGCCTTGATGAGCATGGCATTAACAATTTCTGCGCCACACAGCACCGCACCACTGAGATTGGCTCCGCTCAGGTTGACCCACTCCATGTCGGCACGGGAGAGAATAATCCCCCGTAAATCAGCGTTGATAAACTCGCCATTTGTCAAACTGGCACGATTAAAGTCCCGTTCACCGCTGGCATAGCGTTTTAACAACTCTTGGGGATTCATCAAAAAAAACGGGTCTGGAACCCCGCCCTTGAGAACGGCTCTACACTCTAAGCCTAGCTTAATTCGCTAAAACCACACTACGCTCGTGAGAGGATGATAATAAAGACTTGCGCTCTCTCATGGATACCATCCCTATTCTTGATCTCAAGGCCCAATATCAATTCCTGCAAGCAGACATCGATCGCGCAGTTGCCCGCGTACTGGCATCCGGTCAGTTCATTCTAGGGCCAGAGGTACAGGCCTTTGAGGAAGAGGTAGCCGCCTATTTAGGGGTGCGCCATGCGGTAGCAGTTAATTCAGGGACAGATGCACTGGTGATTTCCCTGCGCAGTTTGGGAATAGGTGCTGGGGATGAGGTGATTACCACCCCCTTTTCGTTTTTTGCGACGGCAGAGGCGATTAGTTTGGTGGGTGCCCGCCCGGTCTTTGTGGATGTGGAACTGGACTCTTTTAACCTTGATCCCAGTAAAGTTGCCGCAGCCATTACCCCCCGCACCAAGGCGATTTTGCCGGTTCATTTATTTGGGCGGCCAGCTGCTATGGGAGCAATTGTTGAAATTGCCCAAGCCCATGGGTTAGCCATTCTTGAGGATTGTGCCCAGTCCTTTGGTGCCCGCTATTGTCCGCCCTGTGAGAACTGTCAATGTGAAACGGCAACTCAAGAGGCTTTAGCTCATCGGTTCACGGGGGCGATCGGTACCATGGGAGCCTTTTCATTTTTTCCCACCAAGAATCTCGGTGCCTATGGCGACGGGGGGCTGATTACCACCAATGATGATGATTTAGCCGAGCGATCGCGCATGCTGCGGGTTCACGGCTCCCGTCAACGCTACCACCACGAAATGATTGGCTACAATTCTCGCTTGGACAGCCTACAGGCGGCAATTCTGCGGGTGAAGCTACCCCATATCGATCGCTGGAATCAAGAGCGACGGCGAGTCGCCCAAACCTATAACCAAGCCTTGGCGGGTCTTGAGGCGGTGGTGACCCCAGCAGTCTCACCAGGGCATGTGTTTCATCAATATACCATTCGGGTGCTCAATGGCCAGCGGGATGCGCTCGCGGCTTACCTGAAGGCGGCTGGTATTAGTTCGATGATTTACTACCCGATTCCCCAAGATCACTGTCCGATGTATAAGGGGCAATCTCCACCCAATCCGGTGAGCGATCGCCTTGCCAGCGAGGTTCTCAGCTTACCCATTTGGCCTGAATTGAGCGATGCCACCATTGAGCATATTGCCGCAACCATTCGCCAGTTTTTTCGCAAGCGCTAAGGGCATCCCCTAAGCAGTTGTCTGGGTATTTGTCCTCCCTTAACACAACCTTAAGCTGACACTCGCTAAGCTAACTACAGCTCTTTTGTGGAATATGGGGTTAACAGACAGGACACATCGGCATGCTGTCCGCCATTAACGTTCTCAGGATTCTAGAGTGTTCAACCCTAGTGAAAAGGGCTGTAATGTCACTTGGGCTAGGAGAGCCATGCTATGAAAGTTGCCGTTTTCAGTGCCAAATCCTACGATCGCCAGTTTCTGAATGCCGCCAATGAAGCTCAAGGTCATCCCCATCTCCTCACCTACTACGATGTGCTACTGCGTCCTCAAACAGCTTCCCTTGCCGAGGGACATGAGGCCGTCTGTGTATTTGTCAATGATGATCTGGGGGCAGAGACCCTCAAACGGCTGGCAGCGTTGGGGGTGCGTCTGGTGACGCTGCGCTGTACGGGCTTTAATAATGTGGATTTGGCAACAGCGGCCAGCTTGGGCATCACAGTTACCCGCGTCAGTGCTTATTCCCCCTATTCGGTAGCGGAGCATACGGTGGGGCTGATCCTGATGCTAAACCGCAAACTCCACCGTGCCTACAACCGCGTGCGCGATGATAATTTTTCCTTAGAGGGGCTGATGGGCTTTGACCTCCATGGTTGTACGGTCGGCATCATTGGCACGGGTAAAATTGGCCGTATTGTTGCTCAGATTATGGCTGGTTTTGGCTGCCACCTCTACGGCTATGATCCCTACCCCAACAAAGACTTTGAGCAGATAGGCACCTACACAACCCTAGAAACCCTCTTGGCTGAATCGGACATTGTCACTCTTCATTGCCCCCTTGTCCCCGAAAATGAACACCTGATCAATGCGACCACGATCGCCCAAATGAAGCGCGGTGTCATGTTGATCAATACCAGTCGTGGCAAGCTGGTGGACACCAAAGCAGTCATTGAGGGCATTAAAAGCGGCCAAATTGGTTATCTGGGCATTGATGTCTATGAAGAGGAAGACTCCCTCTTTTTCCAAGATCTTTCGGACACGATTATTCAAGACGACACCTTCCAACTCCTGCAATCCTTCCCCAATGTGGTGATTACTGCTCACCAAGCCTTCTTTACCCGCAATGCCCTCACGGATATTGCCCGTACGACAATTGAAAATCTGACCTGTTTTGAGCAAGGCCTGCCCCTAGCAAACGAAGTGAAACAGATGTAAGGCTCGGCGAAACGGTTATTGCTATAACGTTTCTGGCAAACAGATCCGCTATAGTAGCGATCGCATTTATTTCAGGAAAGAATCATGGGGCGTGCAGAAAAAGTCATTTTGGCCTATTCGGGGGGAGTGGATACCTCCGTGTGTATTCCCTATCTCAAGCACGAGTGGGGCGTGAAGGAAGTCATTACCCTCGCCGCTGATTTAGGACAGGGGGATGAACTGGAACCCATTCGCCAAAAAGCCCTTGATGCTGGTGCCAGTGCCTCGCTGGTGGTCGATGCCAAAGCTGAGTTCATCCGCAACTATGCCTTTCCCGCTCTTCAGGCCAACGCCCTCTACGAAAATCGCTATCCCCTCTCGACGGCCCTTGCTCGCCCTCTGATTGCCAAGCTCTTGGTGGATGCGGCTGCTGAGTATGGTGCCGATGCCGTTGCCCACGGCTGCACAGGGAAAGGCAATGATCAAGTGCGCTTTGATGTGGCGATCGCCGCCCTGAATCCCAACCTCAAGGTCCTGGCACCCGCTCGCGAATGGGGCATGAGCCGCGAAGAAACCATTGCCTATGGCGAACGCTTTGGCATTCCTGCGCCTGTGAAAAAATCTTCCCCCTACAGCATTGACCGCAATCTTTTGGGACGCAGTATTGAAGCCGGCCCCCTTGAGGATCCGTGGATTGAACCCCTTGAGGAAATCTATTTGATGACCCAAGCCATTGAAAATACCCCCAACTCCCCGGAGTATGTGGATATTGGCTTTGAGGCCGGAATTCCCGTTAGCCTCGATGGCCGCTCCCTCGATCCCGTAACGCTGGTGAGTGAACTCAATGAGCGGGTGGGGCGCCACGGCTTTGGTCGCATTGACATGATTGAAAATCGCCTTGTCGGCATTAAATCCCGCGAAATTTACGAAGCCCCTGCCCTCTTGGTGCTTATTGACGCCCACCGCGATTTGGAAAGCTTGACCTTAACCGCCGATGTGACGCAGTACAAACGGGGGATTGAAGAGACCTACAGCCGTTTGGTCTATAACGGCCTTTGGTATAGCCCCCTCAAGGAAGCCTTGGATGCTTTTATTCAACAGACCCAGAAGCGGGTGACGGGTACCGTGCGCGTCAAGCTCTTTAAGGGAACCGCACGGGTGGTGGGGCGGCAATCTCCCTACTCCCTCTACACGCCCGATTTGGCCACCTATGGTGCCGAGGATCAATTTGATCACAGGGCAGCCGAGGGCTTTATCTACGTGTGGGGGCTACCCACCCGTGTCTGGGCAGAAAAACTGCGCCAAGGCTAATCGGGGGCTTCGACGATACACCACTCATGGAGTTCGTAGTGGACACACTGGTGTTGGACGAGGGGATCGCGGGCAACAATTTCTTCAGCGGCTTGCCGGGAATCCGCCTGAAACAACAACATGCCACCCCCGCGCTCAGCCCAGTATCCCGTGCGGGCTTGATGCCCTGCGGCAATGAGGGCGCGCACATAGGCACGGTGGGCAGGAACGTGGCGATCAAAGGTGGCTTTGTCCACAATACCGCGTTCAATTTTGACAAACCATGGCATCGCTGACTGGCTCCTCTGGATGGGAATCAAGACCTAGAATAGCTATAGCAGTGGGCTTGAAAAACTCTGTGGTGCCCTGCTAGTGAGCGGCTATGAGCAAAGCAATTACCCTTGAAACCTTGTTAAGCGAATTTGCCCGTGGGGTGCGGAATTTCCGGGGTGTGAATTTGGCGGGCAGTGTGTTCCCTCTGGTGCAACTGAGCCATGTGGATCTAGCGGGGGCGGATCTTCAGGGCATCAACTGGAGTGGAGCGGATTTGATCAAGGCCAACTTGGCCAATGCCAATCTGCGGGGGGCAAATCTGATTGGCGCAGATCTGAGTGGTGCTAATCTGACCGATGCCAACTTGCAGGAAGCCATGCTCAGTGGCGCCATCCTAGTGGGTGCCTACCTCTCACGCGCCAATTTGCAGCAGGCGGTGCTCAGTGGGGCCATCCTCAAGGGGGCGGTGCTCCACGACAGTAATCTGAAGGATACAAATGTGGTGGGGGCAGATCTCTCAGAGGCGGATCTGACCGGGGCGATCGCCCGCCGCCAAGACTTAGAGGAAGCCAAGCTCTCAGGAACTATACTGCCCAATGGCGAAGTGGTCTTTGAGGCTGGGGAAATGGAAGAGGTTCCGTTGCCCGCCCCAACGCCAATGGCTAAGCCAATGGCCACTGCGAACGAAACCACCGTGATTGAGTGGACGAATGAGCAGGTGATTCAAATGCTGATCCTGCAACAACACCCCCTGCCCAGTACCTACCAAAGTGCTGATTTGAAGGTGGTTAGCCTCGGCAATCACTGCTATCAATTGCGCACGGTCACGGAAACGGTGGTGGCGGTGGTAGAAGGTGAGAGTGTGGCCAATGAAAAAGTAACCCTTTTTGCCGAGGCGCCCTTTGCCGATGTGGTGGCCAGTGTCCTCCAAGCCCATTCCTTCTTGCCCACACAATACGTCAGTGAACCCGTACCGGCGTGGCACTACGAACAGGTCGCCATTCCGTCGGGGCAGGTGGTGCGTTGGGGAACGGCACGGCAACTTTGGAAAACTTGGTGGTTACTGCTCAAGTCCACTGCCACACCTCAGGAGCCACAGCAATTGCAACTGTTGGTGGGCAAGGAGTGGCAGCCCATTTGCGATATTGCCTTTTCACCGTCGGCGGGCGGTGGTCTGATAATCAAAACGGCGATGGGCGATCGCCACTTTTCTGGGGATGCCTCGCTGATTTGGCTAGAAAGTGTCCCGTCTGGATTGCCCACCACCTCTGCCCCAGCAGTCCCGCCTTGGAACGGCTTACTCAAATTTGAAAATAACTGCCTCACCATTGAAACCGCCGCAGGGCTCGTCTGTGTGCAGGGGGAAAACTTGAGGGTCACCCTTGGGGGGCAAGCGATCGCTCTCAACCAGCTCTAATGGTCGCCCTTCAACCCTTTGATTTTAGTCGCTGGCCGATCGCAGTCAGTGATTTACCGGCCGATACCTACCTCGTGGGGGGAGCGGTGCGGGATGCGCTCCTAGGCCGGATCAATTCGTGCCCCGACTTGGATTTTATTGTGCCGAGGGATGCGATTGCCCTGACCCAAAAACTGGCGGATAAGTACAAGGCTGGTTTAGTGGTTTTGGATCGGCAGCGTCAGATTGCCCGCTTAGTCTTTGCTAATACAACGGTGGATATTGCCCAGCGGCACGGAGAAACCCTCTTGACCGATTTGAGCGATCGCGATTTTCGCCTCAATGCCATTGCCTACGACATTCACCACCACCACATCATCGATCCCCTCGGTGGCCTCCAAGATCTGCAACGCCGCCAAATTCACTATGTCGCACCAGAAAATCTCGCTGCTGATCCCCTGCGACTCCTACGCGCCTATCGCCAAGCTGCCCAACTGCAATTTACGATTACGCCCAAAACGCGGCAGGTGATCCAAACCCTTGCCCCCCAACTGCGACGAGTCGCCCCAGAACGGGTGCGGGTGGAACTCAGTTATTTTCTCAGTGCCCTTGAGAGTGCCCCCTATCTCACCCTTGCTTTTCGCGATGGCGTGTTGGCGGTGTGGCTGCCGTCGGTCACCGAGGAGCGGATTACCCACTACCATGCCCTTGAATCCACCCTAGGGAATTTTCCCTTCCCAGCCCTTTGGCCAGCGCTAACGACATCTATTGCCGCAACAACTGCCCCCGGCGAACCCCAACGGCGAACCCTAGCGGCTTTGGCCAAGCTCACCTGCCTCGTGAATGCCAGCGATCGCCGCGCTGCCGAGGAACTAACTGCCCTCACCTACACCACTGATGAAATTCGCATTGTCCAAGTCCTGTGCCGATTGCTCAACCACTGGCTAGTCCCCCTCGAACACCCCCTGAACCGCGAGCAAGCCTTCTATCTATTCCGCGCGGCGGGTAGCTATTTTCCAGCCTTTGTTGCCCTTGCCCTGAGCCGGGGCATCCCCAAAGCGCATCTAGTGCCCTTGGTCAAAGGGTGGTTAGACCCCAAGGATGCCATTGCCCATCCCCCCCAATTGGTGCGGGGTGCCGATCTGGTAGAAGTGTTTCAGGTCTCGCCGGGGCCGCGTGTGGGTGAATTGTTGCGAGCTGTGGAAGCGGCGCAAGCGCGGGGAGAAATTCGCGATCGCCCCCAAGCCCTCGCCTATGTGGCAGAAATCCTAGGTGGTTCAAGGCAACCGCGGCACACTTAGGAGAGGGGCAAAAACATTTCCTGCCAAAGGGTGTCATAGCGTTTTTGGGCAGCCACATCGAGGGGGAGCAGGAGTTCACTCTTGGCAAAGGCGGTGGGAGTCGCTAGGGGAATATAGCGATGCAAGAGAGTGCGTCTTAAATCGCTCACCAGCGGCGAGGGAGCATCACTAAACTGGCTGAGTTGCTCAGCAACTTCCGGTTGCCACCAGTAGTTCAACCAAGCCAAGGCTGCCGCATCGGGGTTTTGGCCACAGACCCACAAATCCACCCACAGCGCTGTCCCACTGGCGGGAAACACGGCGGCATAGGTCTGCGGATCTCGCTTCAGCAGCGGCAGTACATCCGTTGACCAACCCACTGCTAATTGTGTACTGCCCAGCATCAGTGGCTGCAGGTAGGCGTCAGAACTAAAAAAACGACACCCTTGGCGGAGACGCTGCAAGCGTTGCCGTAATTCGGGGTGGGTGGGTGGGGCATTGTAGGATAGCCCTAGGGATTTCAGCGTCAACCCAATCACTTCCCGCGGCTGATTTAACAGGCTATAGTGGCCTTGAACGCTTGGATGCCATAGGACATCCCAATCTGTGGGTTCCCAGCCCAAATCGGCAAAGAACTGGCGGCGATAAATGAGGACTGTTGCCCCCCAGCGATAGGGCAGACCCCAGAGAGCATCGTCTTTGCCAATGAGTTGCAGTAATGGCTGCCACGGTTCAGCCCAGTCCCACCGGTTTTGAATCAGTGGTTTGGGAATAGGGGCAATCTGTCGTTGCGCCACGGCCTGAGCTATCCAAGCATCCCCGAGACTGAGGACGGCTGACCCGAGGATTCCCGCTGCAAAGGTGTTGGCTAACTCTTGGGGGGTTTCCCGCAGCCGCAGCTGAAGTCCCACGCCGGCCTGTTGACGAAAGCGCTGAATCAATTGGGGGGGTAAGGATTTTCGCAGTAAATAGACGGTGAGTCCTGTATTGGCAGTGGCTTGACACCCACTGAGGGCGATCGCCCCCAAGGCAAACAACCCCTGACAAAATTGCCGCCGCTGCATTAGCGTTGCCACCGAAACTGCAATTGACTTGGCTGCCCTGGATCCCCCAGTTGCTCGATGCCGCGATCATTGGCCACAAGGTGCCGCAGGATCAGGTAAATCCGCTCCAGTTGATCCGGCGCATTGACAGCGTCGGCGATCGCCTGCAAGTCTAGGGGTTCGTCGCTCTGTTCTAAGACTTTAACAATCTGCCGTTGTAGCGCCAAGTTGGCCGCCGCTGCTTTTTTCCCCGCTTCCACCCCCGGCTGATGGTAGGCATTGATATTCACCAAGAAGCCATAAAGACCCACCGCTCGTTCATAGAGGGCAATCAAGGCACCCACGGTTTTCGGGGTCACGTCCGGAATCGTCACCGTCAGGGAGGGGCGATTCTTTTCATAGAGAGCTTGGCGGGTGCCGAGGAGTAGGCCACTGAGGTAATCCCCCGCAGTAATCCCCGGCTCCACGTCAATGGCGGGTTCTTGGCCATCCCGCAGCACCTCAATAAACGTGACAAAGAAGTTAGGTAGGCCATCCCGCAACTGCTGCACATAGGCATGCTGATCCGTGGTTCCCTTGTTGCCATAGACCGCAATCCCTTGGTGGACAATGTTGCCGTCGAGGTCTTTTTCCTTGCCGAGGGACTCCATTACCAACTGCTGCAAGTAGCGGCTAAACAGGAGCAGACTATCTTTGTAGGGCAGGACAACCATATCTTTTTCACCCCGACCATTGCCCGCATGGTGCCAAGCCAAGGCGAGTAGGGCAGCGGGATTTTGGCGAATCTTCGGCACGCGGGTTGCCTGATCCATCAATTTTGCTCCCGCGAGGAGGGCATCAATGTCAATCCCTTGCAGGGCAGCGGGCAATAGACCCACCGTTGACAGTTCCGAGGTGCGCCCCCCCACCCAGTCAAACATCGGGAAAATGGCCAGCCAACCGTTGGACTCCGCCACTTGGGCAAGGCCACTGCCCGGCAGGGTGACGGCGACGGCGTGATCGGCAAAGGCAAGGCCGGCACGTTGGAAGCGGGCTTGGGCTTCTAGCATGCCATTGCGGGTTTCCGGTGTCCCCCCCGATTTGGAAATGACAATCACCAATGTCGTCCGCAGGCGATCGCCTAGTTCCGCAAAAACCCGCTCAAACCCGGCAGGGTCGGTGTTGTCCAAAAAGTGAATGTTCAGGGGCGGATTCACAGGGGCAAGGGCAGCCGCCACAAACTGCGGACCTAGGGCAGACCCCCCAATGCCAATGGAGAGAATCTCGGTAAAGCGACCCCCTTGGGGTGGAGCAATGGCGCCACTGTGGACTTGCTGGCTAAACTGCTTCACTTGGGCAATGGCATCGCGAATTTCGGCACGCAGTTCTGGAGTTGGTGCCAAATCGGCATCCCGCAGCCAGTAGTGCCCCACCATGCGGCCCTCATCGGGGTTGGCGATCGCCCCTGCTTCCAATTCCTTCATTTGCTGAAAGGCGCGCTCAAAAGCTGGCTCTAGGCGACGTACCACTTCTGGGGTCAGCCCCATACGACTGACATCCACATAGAACTCTAACTCAGGGTGGTAGTACAACCAGTCTTGGTAATGCTGCCAAAGAGCCAAAGCATCCATAAGAAAATCTTTTCGCGCTACGATCTCAGCGTACCTCAACAACTGTCCCTTACTGGGAACATCAGCTTTCCCTTAATAAACACCCTAGGCAGATTGTGCCTTCAGAAAAGCAGCAAATTCCTCTAACGCTATCCGCAGGCGATCGCCCGCCACCTCAACAAAATCATTGTGATCGGCACCCTCGACCCAGAGGGAAAATTTTGGCTCACGGGCAATGGCAAAAAGGTATTGGCCATGACGAAAGGGCACGATGCTATCGGCAGTACCGTGGAGAATCAACAGCGGCACCTTGACTTGCGGCAGTTTATCTCGATTGATAAAGCGATCAAAGGGAAATAACGGGAAAGGCACCACCACCCGAAAGATGGAAGTAAAGGTACTTTCTAAGACCAACCCCGCAATTGCAACCTGTGTTGCCAGTTCCGTCGCCACCCCACCGCCAAGGGAACGGCCATAGAGAATCACCCGCTCTGGGGGGACTCGCAGTTCCTCTGTGAGATAGGTATAGGCCGCCAAAGCATCTGCGTAGGCATGACGCTCACTAGGGCGACTCGAACTCAAGCCGTAGCCACGATAGTCGTAGGCGAGGACGGAAAACCCCCACTGCCGCAGCGTCTGTAGAAAGGGTTCCACCATGCCGAGGTCTTCCCCATTGCCGTGACTAAACAGCAGCGTAAAGTGAGCGTCTGGGTTGGCAACATACCGCACCGCAAGGCGATCGCCCTGCCCCACTGGAATCAGCCGGATCTCCTCAGAAAGGGAGTAGGTAGGACGGGGTGGATGGAAGATGAGGGCATCGGCGCCAAAGTAGAGATAGACCGCAATGATCAGATAAATCAGGAGTGCCGATCGCCCCAAGCGCAACCAACTCCACTCCCCCAGTACCCAGTCTCGCAGCCAACTCATTTAGAGGGAGAGTTCAGGCTCGGTGCCACCAGTGTCCCTAAGGGTTGATCCACCTGCTGAGCCAGTGTCGGTACCACTTCCCGCGCTCGCGCAATCACCTGCCCCGTGGTGGCATCGTAAATTTGCGTCAATAGCTTGGGATAGAGGCCAATGCCAATAATTGGTACCAAAAGACAGGCAATGATAAACACCTCGCGGGGTTCAGCATCCACAAGGGCTTCATGCTCCACCAGTTCCTTGTTTTCAGGGCCGTAGAAAATTTCCCGCAGCATCGACAGCAGGTAAATCGGTGTCAAGATCACCCCCACTGCCGCCAAAAAGACCACAATCACGCGGAAGGGCAACGAATAGGCATCACTGGTGGCAAAGCCAATAAAGACCATGAGTTCAGCCACAAAGCCACTCATCCCCGGCAGGGCAAGGGAGGCTAAGGAGCAGGCCGTAAACATGGCAAAGATCTTCTTCATTTTCTGGCCAACACCGCCCATTTCCTCAAGGATCAGCGTGTGGGTACGGTCATAGGTGGCACCCACCAAAAAGAAGAGACTCGCCCCAATCAAGCCGTGGGAGACCATTTGTAGCATTGCCCCACTCATGCCCAAATTGGTAAACGAGGCAATCCCAATCAGCACAAAGCCCATGTGGGAAATCGAGGAGTAGGCAATTTTGCGCTTGAGATTGCGCTGCGCGTAGGAAGTCAGCGCCGCATAGATGATGTTGACCACCCCCAAAATCACCAAAACGGGGGCAAACTTGGCATGGGCTGCCGGCAGCATATCGACATTCATGCGAATCAGGGCATAGCCGCCCATCTTCAGGAGAATCCCCGCCAGCAGCATGTGCACCGGCGCTGTTGCTTCACCGTGGGCATCCGGCAACCACGTGTGCAGGGGGACAATCGGCAGCTTGACGCCGTAGGCCACCAAAAAGCCGGCATAAACCAGCAGTTGAAACCCAATGGCATAGTCCTTGGCCGCCAAGGTCTGCATATCAAAGCTAATCGTGTCGCCATAGAAGGCCATGGCCAAACCCGCCACCAAAATAAAGAGGGAGCTACCAGCCGTGTAGAGAATGAACTTTGTTGCCGCGTATTGACGCTTGTGCCCCCCCCAAATGGCCAGTAGCAGGTACACCGGAATCAGCTCCAGTTCCCACGCAAGGAAAAAGACCAGCATATCCTGCACGGCAAAAACGGCAATCTGGCCACCATACATCGCCAGCATTAAGAAATAAAACAGTCGCGGCTTCAGGGTCACTGGCCAAGCCGCCAAAATCGCCAGCGTGGTAATAAAGCCCGTGAGTAAAATCAGCGGCATCGAGAGGCCATCTGCCCCCACTGACCAGCGCAGGCCAATTTCGGGAATCCAGTCATAGCTTTCCCACAGTTGCATGCCGGGGGTGTTCAGGTCATAGAAATTCGTGAAGGCATAGACAATCAAGGCAAAGTCAATCAACCCCACCGTCAGGGCATACCAGCGGATTGGGCGTCCTTTGCCTGTGGCATCTGGAATGAAGGGAATCGCCAAGGAAGCCACAATTGGGAACAGGATAATCGTTGTCAGCCAAGGAAACGTACTCATGGCAGTCGTGTTTACTCCTCCAGCAGTTGGGAAAGAACCATAACCGGGGTTAGGCTTGCACCGAGAAGATGACAAATCCCAACACCGCCAGCAGCACAATGAGGGCGTAGAATTGGGCACGGCCATTTTGGAAGTATTTCAGTCCTTCACCAGTGACCATCGTGACAAAGCCCGTGAGGTTGACCACGCCATCCACCACGTTGTAATCCACTTCCAAGACCTGACGCGCCAAGCGACGACAGCCTTTAATGAAGACCGCTTCATAGAGTTCATCGAAATACCACTTATGCAGTGAGAACTGGTACAGCGGTTGAATGGCTTTGGCGATCGCCTGCGGACTGGGAGTGCCCTTGAGATACATCAGGGAGGCCAAGGTAATGCCAATCAGGCCAATGCCCACAGAGCTACCGCCAAGGATGAGAAACTCTGTCAAATCCACCGCGTGCTCCGCCACCATCTCCTCACCGGGAGCATGGATAAAGGCCTCAAAGAGATTGTTGAAGGGGGTACCCACAAAACCAATCAACGTCGAGGGAATCGCTAGCACCACCAAGGGTAGGGTCATTGTCCAAGGAGATTCATGGGGTTCAGCAGCGTGCTGATCGTGGTGGGCATTGTGATCATAGTGCTCCTGTAACTCTGGGGGCACATTACGGAACTTGCCCTCAAAGGTCATGAAGTACATGCGGAACATGTAAAAGGCGGTTAAGCCCGCCGTGAGCCACGTCAGCAGCCACATTGCCGGGTTGGCATGAAAAACCGCGCCTAAAATTTCATCCTTTGACCAAAAGCCAGCAAAGGGAGGCACGCCAGAAATGGCCAAGCACCCCACTAGAAACGTTGCCCCCGTAATCGGCATATACTTGCGCAGCCCCCCCATGTAGCGCATATCTTGAGCCAAGTCTGGGTTATGGCCAACCACCCCTTCCATGCTGTGGATGACTGACCCCGATCCAAGAAAGAGCATCGCTTTGAAGTAGGCATGGGTCATCAGGTGAAAAAGGCCAGCACTGTAGGCACCCACGCCCATCCCCATGACCATATAGCCCAGTTGGGAAATGGTTGAATAAGCCAAGCTCTTTTTGATGTCGTTTTGGGTGATGGCAATGGTTGCCCCCATAAATGCCGTAAAGGCCCCCGTCCAAGCAATGATCGTCATCACTTGGGGCAATTGCTCAAACACAGGGAACATCCGCGCAATCAGGAAGACCCCGGCTGCCACCATGGTTGCCGCGTGAATCAGAGCAGAAATGGGGGTCGGACCTTCCATCGCATCTGGTAGCCACACATGCAGGGGAAACTGGGCAGATTTGGCCACAGGACCGAGAAAGACCAAGATGGCAAGAATGGCGGCAAGACTAGGGGAAAGTAGGCCGGTATTGACCAGTTCCGTCAGGCGATCGCCCATGCCACCAAAGTCAAAGGTACCCGTTGCCCAAAATAGCCCCACCATGCCCAACAAAAGGCCAAAATCACCGACACGGTTGGTAACAAATGCCTTCTGTGCTGCTTCCGCCGCGCTTTTGCGGTCATACCAGAAGCCAATCAGCAGGTAGGAGCACATCCCCACCAATTCCCAAAAGATATAGACCTGCACCAAGTTGGGACTGACGACCAACCCCAGCATCGAGGAGCCAAACAGGCTGAGATAGGCAAAAAAGCGAACATAGCCCGCATCATGAGCCATGTAGCCATCGCTGTAGAGCATGACTAAAAAGGCCACCGTTGTGACGATGACCAACATCAATGCCGCTAAGGGGTCAATCACGTATCCCATGGCAATGTGGAGATTGCCCGCCGCTGCCCATTCAATCATTTGCGTATAGGGGGCGTGGCCTTGGACTTGACTCCAGAAAAGGCTCAGAGAATGCACCATGGCGATCGCCATCAACGCCATGATGAAAATGGCACTGGGTCGCCGCAGTTTCGAGGTGGTCTCTGAAAAGGCAATCAAGCCAAAGCCAACAATCAGCGCTCCCAACAGGGGTAAAACGGGAATCAGCCAAGCGTATTGATACAGGGGTTCCATGCGTGCCACCTAACTTTCCATGAGAGCTGCCTGCTTGGAAAGACGAACTAGGTATGAATCACTAGTGCAGGCAAAACCCTTTACATTCTGCCACATCCGTTTTAACAACAGATGCCGGAAATCGGTTGCAGAAAATCAAAAAACAGGTTTTCTTCAGGTTTGTTACTGCCAACTAGGGCATGACAGGTCAGGGAACAGGCAGATAAGGTTGGCTCGTCTAACGATGCATTGACGCACAAATAAGAGGAACTGCGATGGAATTGAGTTTTCCTATGGCACGATTTCACCGAGCCGGCGCTGCAATTGTAGGGGCGATCGCCCTGATTTTCATCCCCCATACCACCCTTGCCCAAAATGCCCCTGATTCTCGCATGGTGCAACGGGTCGAGAATGCCACATTTGTCCTTGGCGAGTTTACATTTAACAACAACAACCGCATTCCACCGAGGATTGTCCAGCGCGCTCAAGGAATTGCCATTATTCCCAATGTCGTTCAAGCGGGCTTTCTCTTTGGGGGCCGCCGTGGGGCCGGTATTCTGCTTGTGCGCAATGAAAATAATGAATGGAGTAAGCCCGCCTTTATCACAATGACCGGCGGGAGCTTTGGCCTGCAAATTGGTGCCCAATCCACGGATGTGGTGCTGGCCTTCATGGATAAATCCGTCGTCATGCGCAGCTTGGCGCAGTCCTTTCGTCTAGGCGGCAATGTCTCCGTTGCGGCAGGCCCTGTGGGTGGCGAAGTCGTCAGTCCTACGGATCCGAGTCCCCAAGTCTTTTCCTACACACGCAGTGCGGGTCTGTTTGCCGGCGTTGCCCTAGAAGGCGCCAATATTAGTTTTGACCGCCGAAGCAGCAGCCGCTTCTATGGTCGACCCAATCTTACTCCGATGCAAATTTTCGAGAACTCGCCCCCCCTCCCTTCCCCTCCCGTCCTCAATGGTCTCTACAATGCCCTTGCCCGTGCAGCGCGCTAATCCCTTCTCAAGACAGTGATAAGATAGCAGTCAATAGTCCGCACTGTATAGAAGGAACACTATGGCACAGGGACAGGGTTTTGGCTTCGGTCTTGGCAAAATGAAGGAGCTGGCCGCAGCCATCCAGAAAGCACAACAAGTTCAAGAAGGCGCCAAGAAGCTGCAAGAAGACCTCGAAAAAATGGACATTGAGGGTCAAGCAGCGGGGGGTGCCGTCAAAGTGATTATGAGTGGTACCCAAGAACCCCGCCGCGTCGAAATCAGCCCAGATCTCCTGAGTGAAGGGGCTGAAGTGCTCTCTGATTTGGTGACCGCTGCCATGCGCGATGCCTACCAAAAATCCACCGCTACCATGCGGGAACGGATGGAAGAGTTAACAGGTGGCTTGAACGTTCCGGGTCTCGGTTAATGCACTTCCCCGCCCACCATGGCACCCAAGCTGCGGCTCCTGATTGTGGAAGATGATCCAATGATGCAACTGGGGCTAGGACAAGCCCTAGGAGAGCAGTTTGCTGTGGTGGGTTATGCCGAAGATGGCTATGGCGCCATTGATATGACACGGCAGTTGCAGCCGCAAGTGGTCATTATGGACATTGGCCTACCAAGGCTAGACGGGATTGCCGCCACCCAACGGCTGAAGCGAGAATTTCCTGACATTCATGTGGTGATGCTTACCTCCCACCAATCGGCTCTTGAAGCTGTTGCTGCCCTTTCTAGTGGTGCCGATGCCTACTGTATCAAGGGAGAAACCGTTGAGCGATTACTGATGGCGATCGCTGCTGCCCAAGAAGGAGCCACTTACCTTGATCCCCAGATTGCCCGCCATGTGATCCAGCACCTGCATCCGCCCCAACCGACAATGGACTATCACCTGTCGCAGCGGGAACTGGATGTCCTGAAGCTGATGGTGGAAGGCTATAGTAACCCTGAAATTGCCAGTAAGCTGTTTCTCAGTCCAAATACTATCAAGACCCATGTGCGGGGTATTTTGAACAAGTTGGCGGTGGATGACCGTGTGCAGGCGGCGGTTGTTGCACTTCGTAACGGTTTAGTCTAGGCCTTCCCCAAGACTCAAGGACACTTGTTATCGTGAAGGGGAACCGTCGGTGTGTTGATCCTGTGTCCCATGGCATCCCATAGCAATGAGGCAACGGTTTTAGCCTCGGATCAAGAATCATCCCCCTTTCTGCAAATGAGTACGCCCGCTTCCGTCGAGGAATTTCCACTCTTGCAACCCACGGTACGGGTAGGGGGATCGCCCCACAACGAAATTGTGATTTCCTATCCGACCATTTCGCGGCATCACTTTGAAATTGTTAAGACGGACACTGGCTATCGCATCCGTGACTTGGACAGTAAGCTCGGTCTGGTCTATGGCGATCGCCCCCCTGTTGTTAATTCTCTTTATTATTCCCCAAGTCACATTTGGGGGCGGGATTATTGCCCCCTCCCAGATGAATCCGATTGGCCAAGTCATGAATGTCTTTACCCTAACCAAGTGGCCCTTTGAAGCCTTTGTCACAATTACAAAAGTGGGCAAGGATGTCGCTTTGGATCCCTGCTGGACGAAACCCAATGAAACCCATCCCCCCGAAAGCTGTCGTTGCACGGGTGCCCAACTCTCTAAGACCTGCTACTTCCCGGGGGTTCGTGGCTACTACACCCCAGCTCTTGATGAGGCCGAACCGCAAAAGCCCACGGAACCAGGAACGCCAACCACCCCAGCCGCCTTTGCCACCTTCCAAGAGGAGATGACCAACTACAAGGATGATCTGCAGATTTGGCAAGAACGGTATTCTAACTGGATGCTGAAGCGGGAAAAAGCCATTGGCCAAGCAGAAGGCATTATTGACCGGCTCTACAACATTTATGGTGAGATCTTTGACGTGAATTTAGCGGGGCACTGGCTGATCATCAGCTTGTTTATTGTCCTCATGTTTGCCATGATTGTCGGCATTCAGATCTATTTCGACACCCTCCACTAGGGGCGTGACTGGTGAATTCTCTGATCCCACTAGGGCAAACCCAACTTCAAGAGTACGTCACCGCCTTGGCGTGGGGCGATCGCCATCTGTTGGCCGCTTCCGCCGCAGGAGAGGTCTATCACATTGATCCAGAGGTGGGTGAGCAACTCATCTTGCAAACGGCGACCGATCAAAGCTTAACGATCCTCGCGGTGGCCAGCGATCGCCAGTGGTGGGCAGCGGCGGGAGAGCAGGGACGGGTACTCATTGGTTCCTTAGCTCACCCTGAGAATCTTCAGGTGCTCCACTACGGTTCCCACTGGATTGATCAACTGGCTTGGCATCCCACATTGCCTTGGGTTGCTTTTAGTCTTGGTCATTACGTCCAGATTTGGGATGCGGCTCAAGCCGATGTCATTGCCACCCTTGATTTTGCGGCCTCGTCAGTGCTGGCTTTGGCTTGGCAACCTACGGGTGATGCTTTGGCCGTTGCCGGTTATGGCGGTGTGCGGGTGTGGTCGGCTAAAGATTGGGATGCCGATCCCCAAGAATTGGGGTTTATGTCTGCGACAGTGGGCGTAGCCTGGTCCGCCACAGGGGAATATTTCGCGGCCAGCAACATGGATCACACCCTTTTTGTCTGGCGTTGGGGCGATCAGTATCCGTGGCACATGCAGGGCTTTCCCGGTAAAGTGCGGCATCTTCACTGGTTGGAAACCGCCAACCAAGCCCCCCAGCTCCTGAGCAGTTCCCAAGAGGGGATTATCCTCTGGCGCCTCAGCGAGGATGCAAGCGGCTGGCAACCCCAAGTGCTGGATCTGCACCGTGGCACTGTGCGCGCCCTCTCTATTCATCCCCAAGGTCAAGGCTTCGTGTCCAGTGGCGATGAGGGATGGCTGTGTTATTGGCAGCAAACTCAACCGCAGGAGTTACTGCAAGGTGCCCAAGAATACTTCACAACTCTTGCTTGGCACCCCAAGGGATCGTATTTAGCCGCCGGGGGCACCCAAGGGGAACTCTGGGTTTGGCAAGCCGGTTAGGGAGAACCCGTGTGGTAGGATGTTGCTGCGGGTTTAAGCTAGAGTGCCGATGAAACTCATTGATCGCTATGGCCGTCTTTTTGGCAAGCTGAGTCTTCTAGACCTTGGGGCAGGGCTTGTTCTCCTGTGCGTTTTGGCGGGCTTGTTCCTCCTGCCGGGGCGATCGGGCACCTCGTTGGCACAAATGACCGCTGCCCAACCCATTGAAGTAGATGTTCTCGTTCTGGGTCTGAGTACTCCCACTCCCCAAGACCTAATTCCCAAGAGCAGTACCGCCAACTTTATTATTCGCAACCAGCCCTACGGCCAAATTACTGTGAAAAATGTCCAGGTTCTGCCGCGCACAGTTACTGTTTCCCAGCCCGATGGGTCGGTTAAAGCGCTGCCAGATCCCCGCCCAGAGATGGCCTACAGTAGCAACTTGCTCCTGACCCTCGAAGGCCGAGGCCAAATCACGAACAATGGCCCGGTGCTAGGGAATATGGCCATCAAAGTGGGAACGCCCGTAGAATTAGAGGGCAAAGAGTATAATTTCCGTGCCTCGGTGATTGCCGTTAGGCCGTTGTAGGACAGTAGGCAATGCAGTCAATTTCGACCTTGGCTCCCTTCGGCAGGCGCGATACTTCCACACAGGCACGGGCAGGCGCTGTCTCAGCATCCATGTACTGAGCATAGATTTCATTCATGGCGGCGAAGTCATTGAGGTCTGCAAGATACACGGTTGTTTTCACCACCTGTGACCAATCGCTACCGGCGGCCTTGAGGACAGCACTGAGATTATCCATCACTTGGCGGGTTTGCTCCTTGACATCTTCGCCACCAACAATCTCACCCGTTTTTGGATCAAGGGCAATTTGCCCTGCGAGAAAGACCCATTCCCCTTGCCGCACGGCTTGGCTATAGGGGCCGACCGGCCTAGGCGCATCAGTGGTACAAATAATCACTTTTGTCATAAAACTTAAAACAATTTACATGTCGGGGGCGATCGCCCCAAAAGCCGATTCTACAGGGAATTGAGCCACGGCCACCTGTATTAAATCAATGGATATGATAGCGCATATATTATGCATTTATACCCCCACAATCATGTCAAGAATTCAAGCATCTTAAATAATGTTAATTATCGGCAAAGTCTGTACTCCCCTTCTATAATGCTGAATTGAGCATTCGCCTCCTGAACGGGCTTTATCGTTCCATTCTGGGTCTTTAGATTCACGATTCTTCACAATCATTGATCTAAAGATCTTTCTATATTGCCGAGGTGAATGCCCTCGTTCCTTCCTTGCCTAAGAGAGAGGAGAGACTCGATGACCATCAGTCCACCGGAGCGAGAGCCAAAGGTCAGAGTCGTGGTTGACAATGACCCGGTGTCCACATCGTTTGAAAAATGGGCAAAACCCGGGCATTTTGACCGCACCTTGGCCAGAGGACCCCAAACCACCACATGGATTTGGAACCTCCACGCTCTTGCCCACGATTTTGATACACACACGAGCGACCTTGAAGATATTTCCCGCAAGATCTTCAGTGCACACTTCGGCCATCTGGCTGTGGTGTTCATCTGGCTGAGTGGGATGTACTTCCACGGTGCAAAATTCTCAAACTATGAGGCTTGGCTGGCCGATCCCACCGGTATCAAGCCCAGTGCTCAAGTGGTCTGGCCCATTGTGGGTCAAGGCATTCTCAATGGTGATGTCGGCGGTGGTTTCCACGGCATCCAAATCACCTCGGGGCTATTCCAACTGTGGCGTGCCTCTGGGATCACCAATGAGTTCCAGCTTTACTGCACCGCAATCGGTGGCTTGGTCATGGCTGGCTTAATGCTCTTTGCAGGCTGGTTCCACTATCACAAGCGCGCTCCTAAGCTGGAATGGTTCCAAAACGTGGAATCCATGCTCAACCACCACCTCGCCGGCTTGCTTGGCTTGGGGTCTTTGGCTTGGGCAGGTCACCAGATCCACGTCTCGCTACCCATCAACAAACTCTTGGATGCAGGGGTTGCTGCTAAGGATATTCCCTTGCCCCACGAGTTTATCCTTAACCCCAGCTTGATGGCCGACCTATATCCCAAAGTGGATTGGGGTTTTTTGAGTGGCGTCATTCCCTTCTTCACCCTTAATTGGGCTGCCTACTCGGATTTCCTGACCTTTAACGGCGGCTTGAACCCTGTTACCGGTGGCCTGTGGCTGTCGGATACGGCTCACCATCACGTGGCGATCGCTGTCCTTTTCATCATTGCCGGTCACATGTACCGCACCAATTGGGGGATTGGCCACAGCCTCAAAGAGATTCTTGAAGCCCACAAAGGCCCCTTCACCGGTGCCGGCCACAAAGGTCTGTACGAAGTGCTGACCACCTCTTGGCATGCCCAACTGGCGATCAACCTAGCCATGATGGGTTCGCTGAGCATTATTGTGGCGCAGCACATGTATGCAATGCCCCCCTATCCTTACTTGGCCACCGACTATCCAACCCAACTGTCGCTGTTTACCCACCACATGTGGATTGGCGGCTTCCTGATTGTGGGTGGTGCTGCCCACGGTGCCATCTTCATGGTGCGTGATTACGATCCGGCCATGAATCAAAACAACGTTCTGGATCGGGTACTGCGCCATCGCGATGCCATCATTTCCCACCTCAACTGGGTGTGCATCTTCTTGGGCTTCCACAGCTTTGGTCTGTACGTCCACAACGACACGATGCGTGCCTTTGGTCGTCCCCAAGATATGTTCTCCGACACTGGCATTCAGCTTCAGCCTGTCTTTGCCCAATGGGTACAACACCTACACACCCTAGCCCCCGGTGGTACGGCTCCCAATGCTGCTGCCACCGCTAGTGTTGCCTTTGGTGGTGATGTGGTTGCTGTCGGTGGCAAAGTCGCCATGATGCCCATTGTTCTGGGAACGGCCGATTTCATGGTGCACCATATTCACGCTTTCACCATCCACGTGACAGTGCTGATTCTGCTGAAGGGCGTCCTCTTTGCCCGCAGCTCTCGCCTCATTCCCGATAAAGCCAACTTGGGCTTCCGCTTCCCCTGCGATGGTCCCGGTCGTGGCGGTACCTGCCAAGTCTCCGGTTGGGATCACGTCTTCTTGGGTCTGTTCTGGATGTACAACTGCATCTCTGTTGTGATTTTCCACTTCAGTTGGAAGATGCAGTCGGATGTCTGGGGTACTGTTGCTCCCGATGGCACGGTATCTCACATCACGGGCGGTAACTTTGCCCAAAGTGCCATCACCATCAATGGCTGGCTACGGGACTTCCTGTGGGCACAAGCTTCTCAGGTGATTGGCTCCTATGGTTCAGCCCTATCCGCCTATGGTTTGTTGTTCTTGGGTGCTCACTTCATTTGGGCCTTCAGCCTCATGTTCCTCTTCAGTGGTCGTGGCTACTGGCAAGAGCTGATTGAGTCCATTGTTTGGGCCCACAACAAGCTGAAAGTTGCACCGGCCATTCAGCCCCGTGCCCTGAGCATTATTCAAGGCCGTGCCGTCGGTGTAGCCCATTACCTCCTAGGGGGGATTGCCACTACTTGGGCATTCTTCCTAGCTCGGATTATTTCTGTAGGATAGGGGCGAGGAGGAGATAACCAACTATGGCAACTAAATTTCCGAAGTTTAGCCAAGACCTCGCACAGGATCCGACCACACGCCGGATTTGGTACGCCATCGCCATGGCTCACGACTTCGAAAGCCACGATGGCATGACCGAGGAAAATCTTTACCAGAAGATTTTTGCCTCCCACTTTGGGCATCTGGCCATCATCTTCCTGTGGGTGTCTGGTAGCCTATTCCACGTTGCGTGGCAGGGGAACTTTGAACAATGGATTCAAGACCCTGTCAACACCCGTCCCATCGCCCATGCGATCTGGGATCCTCAATTTGGCAAAGCCGCAGTGGATGCCTTTACCCAAGCGGGGGCTGCTAACCCTGTGGACATTGCCTACTCCGGTGTCTATCACTGGTGGTACACCATCGGTATGCGCACCAACGGTGACCTCTACCAAGGTGCCATCTTCCTGCTGATTCTGGCTTCGCTGGCTCTCTTTGCCGGCTGGCTGCACCTACAACCCAAATTCCGTCCTAGCCTCTCTTGGTTCAAAAATGCCGAATCGCGGTTGAACCACCACTTGGCCGGTCTGTTTGGCGTTAGCTCCTTGGCTTGGGCGGGTCACCTGATTCACGTGGCCATTCCGGAGTCCCGTGGTCAGCACGTGGGCTGGGATAATTTCCTGAGCACCATGCCCCACCCCGCTGGTTTGGCGCCCTTCTTTACGGGCAACTGGGGTGTCTATGCCCAAAACCCTGACACGGCTAGCCACATCTTTGGCACGGCACAGGGTGCTGGAACGGCGATTCTCACCTTCTTGGGTGGCTTCCATCCCCAAACGGAGTCCCTGTGGCTCACGGATATGGCGCACCACCACCTTGCGATCGCGGTGCTCTTTATTGTGGCGGGTCACATGTACCGCACCCAGTTTGGGATTGGCCACAGCATTAAAGAGATGATGGATGCCAAGGACTTCTTTGGCACGAAGGTGGAAGGTCCCTTCAACATGCCTCACCAAGGCATCTATGAAACCTATAACAACTCGCTACACTTCCAGTTGGGTTGGCACTTGGCCTGCTTGGGCGTGATCACCTCCTTGGTAGCACAGCACATGTACTCGCTGCCACCCTATGCCTTCATTGCCCAAGACCACACCACGATGGCTGCCCTCTATACCCATCACCAGTACATTGCTGGCTTCTTGATGGTGGGTGCCTTTGCCCATGGGGCTATCTTCTTGGTGCGGGACTATGATCCAGCCCAAAACAAAGGCAATGTGTTGGATCGGGTACTACAACACAAAGAGGCGATCATTTCCCACCTAAGCTGGGTGTCCCTCTTCTTGGGCTTCCACACCTTGGGTCTCTATGTCCACAACGATGTCGTGGTGGCCTTTGGTACCCCCGAAAAGCAAATCCTCATTGAGCCGGTGTTTGCTCAGTTCATTCAAGCGGCCCATGGCAAACTGCTCTATGGCTTTGATACGCTGCTGTCGAACCCCGATAGCATTGCTAGCACCGCTTGGCCGAACTACGGCAATGTCTGGCTACCCGGCTGGCTCGATGCCATCAACAGTGGCACCAACTCTCTGTTCTTGACGATTGGCCCCGGTGACTTCTTGGTGCACCACGCCATTGCCTTGGGTCTGCACACCACCACCTTGATTTTGGTCAAAGGTGCGTTGGATGCCCGTGGCTCCAAACTGATGCCAGATAAGAAAGACTTCGGCTATGCCTTCCCCTGCGATGGCCCCGGCCGTGGCGGTACCTGCGATATTTCTGCATGGGATGCCTTCTATCTGGCCATGTTCTGGATGCTGAACACCATTGGCTGGGTTACCTTCTACTGGCACTGGAAACACCTTGGTGTCTGGGAAGGCAATGTGGCTCAGTTCAACGAAAACTCTACCTACCTCATGGGTTGGCTGCGGGATTACCTCTGGTTGAACTCCTCCCAGCTCATCAATGGCTACAACCCCTTCGGCACCAATAACCTGTCGGTGTGGGCATGGATGTTCCTGTTTGGTCACCTTGTGTGGGCAACAGGCTTCATGTTCCTGATTAGCTGGCGTGGTTACTGGCAAGAGCTGATTGAAACCTTGGTGTGGGCGCATGAGCGCACTCCCTTGGCCAACTTGGTGCGTTGGAAAGACAAGCCGGTGGCGCTGTCGATTGTGCAAGCCCGCTTGGTGGGTCTGGCACACTTCAGCGTTGGCTACATCTTGACCTATGCGGCCTTCCTGATTGCCTCAACCGCAGCCAAGTTCGGTTGATCTACTTAAGTTAAGTTAAATTTTGTCAGCTCCCCTGCCTCTAGGTGGGGGATTTTTGTGTTTGATAACAAGTTGTAGCTGCTTGTTTCAGAGCGAGCCAACTGATTCCTTGCTAGTGACCACAGTTAGGATTTTTTAACATATCTCAATATCTCAGTACCTAAAAACGTTTTTCAATGACATCACGCTACTTTTTAGATATCCTAGGACTGAATTTTGCATTGATAAGGGTGTGTCTGAATTGAGGACGGTTGTAATGCGTGATACATTTAACCTAGCTATTTTAAGGTTTTCATCTAAGAACCCTATTGAAGGCTTGTTGGCTCAAGTTAATACTGAAGAAACTTCCCAAATTGTCGGTGAAAATTCAGTGAATCCAGCTTTTGATCTCAACAATTTGGGGAGCCTTTTAGCGCAAGTCATTATTGCAGTTGCTTTGCTGCTCATTGGCTGGATTGTTGCCACTATTCTGGCAAAGATAACACGCTCGGTTTTGAAACGAATGCGGGTTGATGAACGATTGACCCAATTCTTTGGTGGAAATGAGTCGCTCCAAAGCATATCAGTGACTGCGATTCTGGCAGCAGTAGTTTTCTGGGTCATTCTTTTGCTGGCGGTGGTGGCCTTTTTAGATGCCCTGCGCTTGACGACAGTGTCACAGCCCCTCAATGCGTTTCTCAATCAAGTTTTTAGTTTCCTGCCAAAGCTGGGGGCAGCGATCCTGCTGGCGGATGTAGCTTGGGTAGTAGCAACTATATCGAAAATGGTGGTCACTCAGTCTGCCCGTTCTTTGAATTTGGATCGTCAACTCCCCCTTGAATCTGAGGGGAATGGTTCCTCAGAGGGGCCGGCCACCATGTCTGTGGCTGAGATGTTGGGAAATACCCTCTATTGGTTTGTTTTTCTTTTCTTCCTGCCCCTAATTTTGGGGGTGCTTGATCTGCAAGGCTCATTGCAGCCTGTACAAAATCTCTTGAATGATATTCTAGGCGCACTGCCTTTTGTCTTTAAGGCGGTGATTATCGCGGTTGTCGGTTGGTTTATTGCCCGCATTGTCCGCAGTTTAGTCATTAACTTAATGACGGCCATGGGAATTCAGCGCATTGGTCAGCGCCTCGGTCTAGGGCAAACCAGTTTAGGGGAATCCCTAGCAACGGTCATCGGTACGATTGTCTATGTCTTAATCTTGATTCCGACGGCGATCGCTAGCCTTGATGCGCTACAAATCGTGGCCATTACGGAACCGGCAACGGCAATGCTAAACCAAGTGCTGACGGCATTGCCGAAAATTTTTACTGCAGCCATTATTCTGCTGCTGGCCTATGTAATTGGCCGCTTTGTGGCGGAGACGGTTACCAATTTCCTGCAAACCATCGGCTTTGATCAAGTGTTGGTCTGGCTAGGTCTAGAGCGTCCGATGGTGGATTCTCAGGAGTCTCAGCCTGCGGAGGCACCCGAGCAGCGCTGGCGACAGCCCTCAGAAGTGATGGGCATCGTTGCCTTTGTTGGCGTTTTGTTATTTGGAGCGATCGCTGCCGTTGATGTACTGGATATTCCTGCTCTCAGTGCTTTTGTCACTGCCCTAGTAGTGGTGATTGGTCGGGTGTTGGTCGGAACGCTGATCTTAGCGGTAGGGTTGTACTTTGCCAATTTAGTATTTCGGCTTGTTGCTAGTTCTGGCACCTCCCAAGGGCGTTTTCTCGCTCAGGCGGCACGGCTAGCAACGATGACGTTTGTGGGGGCAATGGCTCTGCAGCAGATGGGCATTGCAACGAGCATTGTCAATTTAGCCTTTGGCTTGCTCTTTGGTTCTATTGCGGTGGCGATCGCCCTTGCCTTTGGCTTGGGATGCCGGCAAATTGCAGCGGCTCAAGTTGAGGAATGGCTGAATTTGCTCAAAGGCAGAAATTCTGAAAATAATTGAGGCAAGTAGCAAGAGCTGGCCTAGGGATTCAGTTTTTCCCACAAAAGGGGGAGAAAGGTGTCCTCTCCCCCTCGTCTGGTAATCAGACTAGCGGAAGGAGGGTTGGTGGCGGATCAGATCTAGGAACTCTTGGCGGGTGCGGGCATCTTCAGCAAACACCCCTTGCATTGAACTGGTGACCGTCCAAGAGCCCGGTTTTTGTACGCCTCGCATCACCATACACATATGGGTGGCCTCAACAACCACAGCCACCCCTTGCGGTTTCAGGAGTCCTTGCAAAGCATTTGCAATTTGTTGGGTCAGGCGCTCCTGCACCTGTAGCTGCCGCGCATACATCTCGCAAATGCGGGCAATTTTTGACAGGCCAATGACCCTGCCATTGGGAATGTAGGCGACATGGGCTCGCCCAATGATTGGCAGAATATGGTGCTCACAACAACTAAAGAGATCGATGTCGCGCACCAAGACCATCTCATTGGTGTCTTCGTAAAAAACGGCACCATTCAGCAACTCATCCAAGGATTGGCGGTAGCCACTGGTTAAAAACTTCAAGGCTTGAACAACCCGTTTGGGGGTATCCCGCAGGCCTTCGCGATCAGGATTTTCCCCTAGCCCGATGAGGAGTGTGCGAACCGCCTGCTCCATCTCAGCATCTGACACCTGGGTCGAGACGCAGGTGGGTATACTTTCAAGGCTGCTTTGCACGGTTAACAACTGGTTACGGGATTGCTGGGACATAGGGTACCTAAAAATAATAACGATTATCATTCTATTTACTGGTGGAAATGGTGTCAAGGAAACTGACATGAAAGTCGGTTTAGTTGAGCATAGAATTTACAGAGGAAAAGCAGTCAAAATAAAATCCCCCTCATCCGCACTGGGAGAGGGGTTAGGGCGATTGAATCTACTAATTTAGCTTATCTAAAGCTGCGGTACAAAGCGCTCTTTATCGGGAACAACGGTGTATTCAGCAACAATTTGCCGGAACTCTTCACCATCAATGGTTTCTTTCTCTACTAGGAGATCGACGAGGCGGTCAATGACCACGCGATTGTCCCGGATAATCTTGATGGCAAGTTCGTAGCTGTGCTGCACCAACTCCCGCACTTGGGCATCAATGCGAGCCGCAATTTCTTCGGAGTATTCTGTTCGAGACACCAAGTCCCGCCCCAAGAACACTTCACCGTTTTGGGTTTCCAAGGAGAGAGGTCCTAGATCTGACATACCAAAGCGGGTCACCATTTGCCGTGCCATCGCTGTCACTTGCTGCAGGTCATTGCCAGCACCAGTCGTGACTTCAGCATCGCCAAAGACGACGTATTCAGCAGCCCGACCGCCCAAGGCACCAGCCATCCGCGCCATCAGTTGCGATCGCGAGATCAATCCGGAATCCTCTGAAGGCATGAACCAAGTCAGGCCACGGGCTTGACCACGAGGCACTAATGTCACTTTTTGCACAGGATCGTGATCCTTCAAGAGGGTACCGACAATGGCATGACCCACTTCGTGGTAGGCGATGAGGCGCTTGCTCTTGCCGTCAATCAGCGGTGTGCCCTCCATACCAGCAACAACCCGGTCCACGGCATCGTCAATTTCCAGCATGGTGATGGCGGGTTTCCGCCGCCGGGCCGTGAGAATCGCCGCTTCATTGAGGAGGTTGGCCAAATCGGCACCCGTAAAGCCGGGGGTACGGCGAGCGATCGCCTCAAGGGAAACTTCGGGCGCCAATTTCTTGTTGCGGGCATGCACCTTGAGAATCGCCAAGCGACCCTTAATATCCGGCGCATCCACCACCACCTGTCGGTCAAAGCGACCCGGACGCAGGAGAGCCGCATCCAAGACATCCGGACGGTTGGTTGCCGCAATCACGATGATGCCGGTATTCCCCTCAAAGCCATCCATTTCGGTCAGCAGTTGGTTGAGGGTTTGCTCCCGCTCATCGTTACCGCCGCCAATGCCAGCCCCGCGTTGGCGACCCACAGCATCAATTTCATCAATAAAGATGAGACAGGGAGCATTTTCCTTGGCCTTGCGGAACAAGTCCCGGACGCGGGAGGCACCAACACCAACAAACATCTCGACAAATTCTGAACCTGAGATGGAGAAGAAGGGTACCCCTGCCTCACCCGCGATCGCCTTGGCGAGCATCGTTTTCCCCGTGCCGGGGGGACCTACTAGGAGAACCCCTTTGGGAATGCGAGCACCCACCGCTGTAAATTTCTCGGGCTTCTTCAGGAAGGTGACCACCTCTTGTAGTTCTTCCTTGGCTTCATCGACACCAGCAACATCGTCAAACATGACACCCGTTTTGGCCTCCATTTGGAAGCGGGCGCGAGACTTACCGAAGTTCATCGCCTGACCTGGTCCTCCGGGCACGTTGCTGGAGCGGCGGAAGAGGAAAAAGAGTCCCCCCAAGAGCAAGACGGGGAAGAGTAAATTACCCAAGAGTCCCCACAGGGCACCATCATTGCGAGCGGGATGGACATCAATTTCTACGTGCTGCTCCCGCAGTTTACTAATGACTTCTGGAGCCGTCCCCGGCATATCTACCCGTACCCGCAGGGGGCGACCGTTAATCAGTTCCGGATCAGAGACATCCACAATGGCGGTGCGACCATTATCGAAAATGTCCACTTTACTAATGCGACCCGCATCTAAATAGTTGAGGAATCGCCCATAGCTCATGCGCGTACTGGCAGTATTCAGAGGAGGCTGACTTTGATTGAGCATAAAGTTGCTCGCCCCCTGCCAGAGGAGAACCCCCATGAGCAGTAGGGGGATTGACCAAAGGAGAACAGTTTTCCAAGAGACTTTCATTGGCGGCGCTTTTTATCAGGTTCTTAACTAAATTTAACATATCCCTCCCAAAGGGGGAGTATTAGTTCATCATGCCCTCAAGCAGGCGATCGCGCCGTTGCTGGAGAACTGCTTGCAGCAGAGGATAGCCCCGTAACTCAGGATCCTGGGCGATCAGTTCACTGGCCGCCGATCGCGCCGCCTCTAGGCAATCTTGATCCTCAACAAGGCTAGCGAGGGCAAAGTCCGGTAATCCCGATTGCCGCGTCCCCAAAACCTCCCCCGGACCGCGCAGCCGCAGATCCATCTCTGCAATAAAGAAGCCATCCTGAGACTGCGCCAGCACATTCAGCCGTTGCTTGGCAGCATCATTGCGAGAACTATTGAGCAGCAGACAATAGGACTGTTGGGCACCCCGCCCCACCCGCCCCCGCAGTTGATGGAGTTGGGATAGGCCAAAGCGTTCAGCATGTTCAATGAGCATCACCGTGGCATTGGGGACATCCACCCCCACCTCGACCACCGTGGTAGCCACCAGAATATCCAATTCCCCCTTGGCAAAGGCTTGAATCGTGGCATCCTTGTCACTCGATGCCATGCGACCGTGGAGCAGCCCGACGCGAAAATTGGGAAAAATCTCCGTTTGTAATCGCTCGTGCTCGGCAATGGCGGATTTCAGATCTAGTTTTTCCGATTCCTCAACCAAAGGCAGGACAATATACGCTTGCCGCCCTTGGGCCACTTCACGGCGGATTAAATTGTAGGCGCAGGAGCGATCGCCCCGTCCCAAGACGGTTGTTTGAATCGGCTGCCGACCGGGGGGCAATTCATCAATTTGACTCACATCCAAATCCCCATGGAGGGTCAAGGCAAGCGTGCGGGGAATCGGTGTCGCCGTCATAGTCAACACGTGGGGCAGGAGTCCCTTGGCTTGCAGCTTTGCCCGTTGTGCCACCCCAAAGCGGTGCTGTTCATCAATCACCACGAGACCGAGGCGCTGAAACGTCACCCCCTCTTGGATCAGAGCATGGGTGCCCACCAGCACCGGCAATTCCCCCGTTGCCAATTGATCCAGAATCTGGCGGCGCTTGGCTGTACGTATCGATCCTGTGAGCAGTTCCACCGGCACATGCAAAGGGGTGAGCCATTCCAAGAGCTTGCGGTAGTGCTGCTCCGCCAGAACCTCTGTGGGTGCCATCAGAGCTGCTTGGTAACCCGACTGCACAGCCGCCAATAGCGCAATCACAGCGACAACGGTTTTGCCGGATCCCACATCCCCTTGGACAAGGCGATTCATGGGAATCGGGCGCTCTAAATCCGCCAAAATTTCCGCCACCACCCGCTGCTGCGCCCCTGTGAGTTGAAAGGGCAGCCCCTGGTAAAACTGCTCAATCAGTTCCCCTTGGGGGTTGAGGGGGGCACTGGCCTGCTGTTGCTGCTGGCGCCGCCGTTGGAGCAATCCCAGTTGCAGGTAGAAAAATTCATCAAAAATCAGCCGCCGCCGTGCCAGACTCAGTCGCCTTTGATCCGCGGGAAAGTGAATGTGCCGCAGCGCCATGTCTAAGGGCATGAGTTGATGACGTTGGCGCAGCGCCTGCGGTAGGGGATCAGGATAGCCCTGCACCAAGGGCAGAACGCGATCGACCGCACGGCGAATCACATCGGGAGATACTCCCTCCGTTAAGGGATAGACCGGCACAATACGGCCAATCGTGAGGGAGTCTATTTCTGCCCCAGCATGATCCAGCACTTCCAACTGCGGATCTTCAAGGGTAAGGCCATACTTCGTCAGTTTCACGAGGCCAGAGGCAGCAACGATGGTCTGTGGGGCATAGAGGCGTTTTTGCTGCTCTTGCCACCCCCGTTGGGCATAGCGGGCACCCGCATAGAAGCGACTCAGGCGAATTTGCCCGGTGCGATCTTGAAGAACAATTTCTAAGATCGTCAGCTTGGCATTGCGGGGACTGGTAAAACAGTTGCAACGGCGGACTTTACCCACAAGGGTGACGGTCTCCCCAGCTTGGAGTTGCCGAATCGGCACTTGGCGGGCATAGTCAATGTGATCGCGGGGGAAGTAGTAAATGAGATCCGCAACCGTATAAAGCCCAAGTTTTTCCAGTTTCGCCGCAGTGCGCTCACCAATCCCATTCACTGTTTTGAGCGCTTGATCGAGGGGACGGGGGCGCGGGGGTGGACTCGTGAGTTGTTTGTGGACATCGTGGAGCAGTTGGCGCGTTTTCACCACGAGGTGTTGTCGTTGGCTGGGGGAGAGATCGTTGTAGTGGGCATAGGCTGCCGCCGTTTCCTGCCAGCGATCGCGCACCTGAAGGGGGAGTTGTTGCAGAGGGGCTTGCGTTAACGCTGCGTGTAAATACTCATTAAACCGATAGGTATTGCCCTGAAGGTTGCAAAAACCCCGCTCCGTTTCAATGGCAAGGGCGCGTTGTAGGCGTGGCCAGTCAAGGGACACAGCAGGCCTCCTTCCCTATTGCTCACCATCCATTGCTTCGGGGACACTGGCGGTCGCGTCTGCGGCTTCATTGGCTTTCCACGTTTGCCACCATGCCCGACTGGCCTTGAGAACCAGATATTGCCGCTGTTTTTTATGCAGTTGCTTCTGGAGGGTGGCCAGACGTGCTTCCAGTTGGCGAATTTGACTGCGCTGATTGCCGAGGGGAGGATGCTGAAACTCCAGTTCCTCAAGTTGCAGGTAAATGGCTGCCATGGGGTGATGACTGGAAGATTCCCTTGGGGACTCACTGGTGTCTCGCTCCTCTTCGCCCTCCTCTTGTAGTTTCTGCTCATCTAGCATCATCGTCAACAAATGGGGAATCCGCCCAAGGGGACGATTTTCCGCCTTACTGGCAATCTCTAAAATGACCGCGATTGGGGCAGGCGGTAAGATAGCCGCCCGTTGCAGTAGATGGTTCATCTTGAGCGAACTTTGATAAAGAACTTGGCTCAATTGCTCCGATAGGGAGGGGGGTTCCTGTTCCTTGGTTGCGTTTTCTTCCCCATTCGTCGCCTCTTGCTTTGCAGTTGAGTCTTCTTGGCGACGGGGCTGTAGGCCTAAAATCGTGGTTTCCAAGGCGATCGCCAGTTCAACAATCTGACGCTGAAGGTCCTGTCGCTCTAGGTCTTCAAGGGTCAAAAATTTCTCTGGAAAGACTTGAGTGCACACCTGATAACTGACGGTGATCAACTGCTGGCGGGCAATGGGGGCGAGCATTTCTAGATAAACATCATAAAGCTGACGCATTTCCGCCAAGGCGGCCAATAGCATCCCCTGTAACCCTAAAATTTCCCGCTCAACGGCTTCTAAGTTACCCGACATACACGCCTAACTGGCAAAGACATACACGCCTAACTGGCAAAACAGTGCTGCTGCGTTTAAGAAGACTGTTTCTACAATCTATTACAACATCTTGGCGAGGATAGCCTGTTCACCGACTCATGGCAAGATGGTGAGGTTGCAAAGGTGAGACAGAAACGTGGATATTATTCTCTGGCTGCAAGCAGTCATCCTCGGCTTCGTGCAAGGTATTACAGAGTTCTTGCCCATTAGCAGTACCGCTCACTTGATTCTCTTTAGTGACCTCTTGGGGTGGAAAAGTGTCTGGCATAAAACTGCCCTAGATGCGATGCAATTTGGTAGCGTGATCGCGGTTTTTGGCTATTTCTGGCAGGATATTCGCCAAATTGTCCAAGGGGCTTGGCAGGCATGGCAACAGCGGGATTGGCAGCGGGAAGAATGGAAACTGTTGGTTGGGATCACGGTGGGCACGATTCCCGCACTAGCGGCAGGACTTCTTCTGAAATGGGCCAAAGCTGAGTTGGATCGGCCTCAGATCATTGCCACGATGGCGATCGCCATGGCAATTCTTTTGGGATTCGCAGAAAAATGGGGTTCCCGCAAACGCACCTATCAAGACATTGGCATTTTAGATGGCTTTCTAGTGGGTTGTGGCCAGATGATTGCCCTGCTGCCGGGGGCTTCGCGTTCAGGCTCCACGCTAACGACAGCTTTATTTTTAGGGCTGGAGCGGCAAACAGCGGCGCGCTTTTCTTTTCTGTTGGGCATTCCCACACTGACGATCGCCACCCTTGTTCAAGCCAAAGATGTTTTTGATGAGGGGACGCTGTTTATTCCTCTTGTGATTGCCACACTCTCGAGCATGGTTTTTTCCTATTTGGCGATCGCTTGGCTGCTGCGATTCCTGCAACGCCATTCCACTTGGGTCTTTATCTGGTATCGCATTGGCTTGGGAACTGCATTGTGGGGCGCGATCGCCCTCGGTAGTCTGCGAACCTAAGGAACAACATTTAGCAAAATTTAACCTAACCTGTGGTCGAGATCACAGGGAAACTACGGATGCCTTGCCATACTAGATGTGGAATCGTAAGAATAGGCGATTTCATAGTCGCAGTTGATATCTAGTTCAGGTATCTATTTAAGTTGTTGTTCAATAACCCAAGAAGACCGTAGGATGTGCTCATTGATCTGCTCATTTTGAAGCTGTGGGGGATTTAAGGTACGGTGTGTTCTATGTTCAGCACGACAGCCAATACTGACCTCAAGCATTCCACCCTCTCGCTGTTGCAGGCATACCAAGACAACCCTGCACGCGAATTGCGGAATCGCCTTGTCGAGTTGAACATGGGACTGGTACGCAAGGAAGCCCATCGCTGGGTACAGTGCACCCAAGAAAGCTTTGACGACCTGATGCAAGTGGGCACCCTTGGCCTCATTCACGCCATTGAACGCTTTGATCCCAGTAAGGGCGTGGCCTTTAGTTCCTTTGCCATTCCCTACATTCGCGGTGAAATTCAACATTATTTGCGCGACAAAAGTCCACAAATTCGCGTCCCCCGCCGTTGGCAAGCCCTCCAAAGCCAAGGAAAGCGGGTGATTCAAGAACTCCGCCAACAACTGCATCGCCCCCCCACCGATAACGAAATTGCCCAAGCGCTCGATGTTCCCCTTGAAGAATGGCAAGCGGCAAAATTTGCCAACTACCACACCACCCCGGTCAGCCTAGATGCCCCCACCTTTGAGGGTGAGGAAGATGCCGTTTCCCTCGGTGACATCGTGCCCGATCAACGGTACCAAAGTTTTCAACTCGCCCAAGAAGATCGCATTCGTTTGCAGCAGTGTCTGCAAAAACTAGAAGCCCGCACCTGTCAGATTCTGGAATTTGTCTTTTTGCACGATTTGAGTCAAAAAGAAACTGCTGAACTCTTGGGTCTAAGTGCGGTCACAGTTTCTCGCCAGATTAAAAAAGGCCTGCAAGCCCTACAACGGATGATGAGTCACGACGACGCTGAATCCTGAAAACGCATAAAATATATTTATGGTTAATTTTGCTGCCCCCCTAGCGGCTTTAGCGGCACATCGTTGGTTCAAACTCATTAACGGTGCCAGTTTCCAAGATGTTGCCCAAATTTATAACTTGACGTTGGCCTATGCACTGGCAGGGGCTGATTGTATTGATGTGGCCGCCGACCCTGCCGTGATTTACGCGGCTAATCACGCTTTGACAGTTGCGGCAAGCCTTGGGGCCACTCGCCCCCTGCTGATGGTGAGTATTAATGATGGGGCTGACCCGCATTTTCGTAAGGCCACGTTTGATCCGAGTCGCTGTCCCCCAAGGTGCGATCGCCCCTGTGAACGCATTTGTCCTGCTGCCGCCATTCGCTTTGATGAACAGGTGCAGGGGGTGGTGCGCGATCGCTGTTATGGTTGTGGCCGCTGTTTACCCCTGTGCCCCTTGGGTTTGATTTCCACCTATGAGCAGCCAGCGGTGTTTGAGCAGATCACTCCCCTCATTGCCCAAGGCACTATTCAAGCCCTAGAAATCCACACCCAACCCCAGCGCTACAATGACTTTACCCAGCTTTGGCAGCGCGTCCGCCCCTGGGTTCGATATTTGCAGGTGCTAGCCATCAGTTGTCCCCAAGGCGAGGGAGTAATTGACTATTTGCGCTGGATCAATGGGCAGATTCAACCGTTGCAGTGTGCCCTCATTTGGCAGGCGGATGGTCGTCCCATGAGTGGCGATATTGGCGATGGTGCAACACGAGCCACCATTCAATTGGGTCAAGCCATTTTAGGGGCAAATTTACCCGGATTTGTGCAGTTGGCGGGCGGCACAAATGGCCATACGGTTGCTAAACTCAGGGCAATGGGATTGCTAGATCCACAGGGAATTGCTGGTGTTGCCTATGGTAGTTATGCTCGCAAACGCCTTGCCCCTTTCCACGCGATCGCCGACCAACCCTGGCAAACTGTTCCTGCTGTCCTTGCAGCGGCTGTTGCTGAAGCAGCTACCCTTGTGTCTCCTTTGAAATCTGTCCCGTCACCCTCTGTACCCTATGGTTGAATTGACTGCTGGACAACGCCAAGTCACTGACGATCTCGATCAATTATTGGCGATCCTACCGCCGCCCCTTGGACAGTCCCTCACCGATCATCCACAGCGGGAAGAACTCTTAGAAATTGTTCTCGATTTGGGGCGATTGCCGGAAGCACGGTTTATCCACAGCACCCAATACCTTGCCGAGACGCCCGTCAGCCGTGAGATGTTGCAATATGCCGTGGATCGGGTGGGTGAGTTTAGTGGTGACAATCGCGCTGGCATTGAGCGTACGCTGCACCGCATTAGTGCCCTGCGCAATCGCCAAGGAACGATTATTGGCTTGACCTGCCGGGTGGGGCGAGCCGTCTTTGGCACGATTGGTATGATTCGCGACTTGGTGGAAAGTGGCCAGTCTATTTTGCTTTTAGGTCGCCCCGGTGTTGGTAAAACAACGGCACTACGGGAAATTGCCCGCGTCTTGGCCGATGAGTTGCACAAACGGGTAGTGATTATTGACACCTCTAATGAAATTGCGGGCGACGGTGATATTCCCCATCCAGCGATTGGCAAGGCACGACGAATGCAGGTGGCTCGCCCGGAACTTCAGCATCAGGTGATGATTGAGGCGGTGGAAAACCACATGCCCCAAGTGATTGTCATTGATGAGATTGGCACCGAACTAGAGGCACTAGCAGCACGCACCATTGCGGAGCGAGGCGTACAACTGATTGGTACTGCCCACGGCAACCAAATTGAGAACCTGATGAAAAACCCGACCCTCGCGGATTTGGTGGGGGGCATTCAATCGGTCACCCTTGGGGATGAAGAAGCGCGGCGGCGGGGCACCCAAAAGAGTGTTCTTGAACGCAAAGCTCCACCCACTTTTCAAATAGCCGTGGAAATGCTGGAGCGCGATCGCTGGGTTGTGCATCTCGATGTGGCCGCCAGTGTGGATCTCCTACTGCGGGGTCGCCAACCCTCACCTGAAATTCGCAGTGTTGCTGCCGATGGCTCAGTGGTGATTAGTCGTCCTGAGCCTCCTTCCCAGCGATCGGAGGTCAAATCTGTGCCTCAGCGTCCCTCTTGGCGTGAGAGTGGCCAGATGCTACCCGTCGTCGATGCCAACAAAGAACCTCTGCGAGCCAACTTTGCCCAACTGCTCGAAGCCACATTGGATACCCCCACGGTTGGGCCGAATGGCGAAGAACTCCCCCTCCACGTCTTTCCCTATGCCGTCAGCCGCCATCATTTAGAGCAAGCCATTCGCACTCTCAACCTACCCATTATTGTCACTAAGGATATTGATCAAGCGGATGTGATTTTGACGCTCCGCTCCCATCTCAAGGGGGAAAGCAAGCTGCGGCACCTTGCCCATATTCACCATCTCCCCGTCCATGCCATTAAGACAAATAGTATGGCGCAAATTGTGCGGGGGTTACGGCATTTGCTTGGCATTGAAGACCCCAGTCCAGCCGAGTCAGCAGATCTTTCCCTCTTTAGTCCAACGGGCAGTGATGACGAATTGGAAGCCCTTGAGGAGGCGCGCTTAGCTGTGGAAGAAATTGTTATTCCCAAGGGGCAAGCAGTGGAGCTACTCCCGCGATCGGCCAACATTCGGCGAATGCAACACGAGTTGATTGAGCACTACCAGTTGACCTCCTGTAGCTTTGGTGAAGAGCCGAATCGGCGGCTGCGGATTTACCCGAATCTATCACGCTAATTAGGGATTTACCGGCGCCTGCAAAAAGGCACCTCTGCGCCCAATGGGCAAAACATCCTGCACAGCGCCAAGGGCGATGGCCTGCTTGGGGATGCCAAAAATGACACGGGTGGCCTCATCTTGGGCGCAGTAAGTATAGTTTGGGCATGAATGCAGGTTCCTGTTTGTCAGCGGCTGAGGTTTAGAAATTGTGCGAGTAGTGGATCATTCATGGGTTCTATTCCCTAGGCTATGATCGTATAGAAAATACCTGAGCTTGGCGGCAATCCTCAATCAAGTCAATAATCAAGTCAATAATCAATTCAATGACACAAGCATACACCCCTGAAGATGTTTGGCGGTTATTGGGGGAGTTACTGGAAGCCCAAAAGGAAACAGAACGTCGATTTCAGGAGACTGAGCGGCGTTTTCAAGAAACTGACCGGCGTTTCCAAGAGACTGAGCGTTTACTACGGGAAGAAGCACGGCAGCTCAACCAACAAATTGGCAAACTGGGCAACCGCCTTGGGGAATTTGTGGAATGGCAAGTACGTCCAGCCGTGCTGCGCTTATTTCAGAGTCGGGGGATTGCTGTCTCCCAACTCTACAGCGATGTGATCCTCCAAGATGGGAATGAGAGCCTAGAGATTGATCTGTTGGTCGTTAACACCGATGAAGCCGTTCTCGTTGAGGTGAAAACTAAACTCAGCCAAAGTGATGTGGATGAACACCTAGAGCGGATTGCCAAATTTCGCCGTTTGGCTCATCAGTATCGGGGCACAAAACTCTTGGGAGCCGTGGCGGGGATGATTGTGCCGCCTGAGGTGGCTCGCTATGCCTATCGGCAGAGTCTATTTGTGTTGGCACAGTCGGGAGATGGCGTGGCAATTCTCAACGACCTGCAGTTTCAGCCCCGCGCGTGGTAAAGCACAGTGGCAGTGCCCTTGCGCAGTTTATGATGGAAATTCTCTGAGCGCCTCCTAGGCTATGATGAGAGGGTTAGCTGTAGCCTAGAAAACCCGACCAAGATCATGACACAAGCCCATACCCCTGAGGATGTTTGGCGGTTATTGGGAGAGCTGCTGGAAGCTCAAAAGGAAACAGAACGCCGATTTCAAGAAACTGAGCGGCGTTTTCAAGAGACTGAACGGTTACTGCGAGAAGAAGCTCGCCAACTTAACCAACAGATTGGCAAACTGGGTAACCGTCTTGGGGAATTTGTGGAATGGCAGGTACGTCCAGCCGTGCTGCGCTTATTTCAGAGTCGGGGGATTGCTGTCTCCCAACTCTACAGCGATGTGATCCTCCAAGATGGGAATGAGAGCCTAGAGATTGATCTGTTGGTCGTTAACACCGATGAAGCCGTTCTCGTTGAGGTGAAAACCAAGCTCAGCCAAAGTGATGTGGATGAACACCTAGAGCGGATTGCCAAATTTCGCCGTTTGGCTCATCAGTATCGGGGCACAAAACTCTTGGGAGCCGTGGCGGGGATGATTGTGCCGCCTGAGGTGGCTCACTATGCCTATCGGCAGGGTCTATTTGTGTTGGCACAGTCGGGGGATGGCGTGGCAATTCTCAACGACCCGCAGTTTCAGCCCCGCGCGTGGTAAAGCAAGGGAATTCTCCTCTGAGGTGTGGGAGCGATCGCCCCCTAGGGTATGATTGTAGGGTTAAACTCTGTGAATCGCAGGCAACACCTGACTTCAATAGGGCTTGCTGAGCGAGTCTTCCAGAGCCATTGAAAACGATTGGAATTACACATTTTAGGATGACCACCCCTTTACTCCTACGTGCTGCCCGTGGTGAAAGCGTTGAGCGTCCCCCCATTTGGTTGATGCGGCAAGCTGGACGCTACATGAAGGTCTACCGTGACCTGCGCGATCGCTATCCCTCGTTTCGTGAGCGATCGGAAATCCCCGAACTGGCCATTGAAATTTCACTCCAACCCTTTCGTGCCTTTGCCCCCGACGGTGTGATTCTCTTTTCGGATATTCTCACGCCCTTGCCGGGGATTGGTATTCCCTTTGACATTGTCGAGAGTAAAGGGCCGATCATTGATCCACCCATCCGTACCCTTGAGCAGGTGCAACAACTCCATCCCTTGGAACCGGAAGTGGCCTGTCCTTTTATTCGTCCAATTCTCTCGACCCTGCGCCAAGAGGTGGGCGATCGCGCCACGGTGCTGGGGTTTGCCGGTGCCCCTTGGACACTTGCCGCCTATGCCATTGAGGGCAAAAGCTCCAAGGACTACATTGAAATCAAAACTATGGCCTACCGTGAGCCAGAGTTGCTCCACAAGTTCTTAAACCATTTGGCCACTGCCATTGCCGACTACCTGTGCTATCAAATTGACTGTGGTGCCCAAGTGGTGCAACTGTTTGATTCGTGGGCGGGTCAACTCAGCCGTCAGGACTACGATACCTTTGCCTTCCCCTACCAAAAGCAGGTGGTTCAGCAGGTCAAAGCCGTCTATCCCGATGTGCCAATCATCCTCTATATCAATGGCAGTGCCGCAGTGGTCGATCGCATGGCAGCAACTGGGGCAGATATTGTCAGCCTTGACTGGACTGTGGACATCGGCACGATTCGCCAGCAGTTTCCTGCCAGTGTCGGTCTGCAGGGGAATTTAGACCCCGTTACGCTCTTTGCCCCCCAGCCAGTGCTCAAGGAACGAGCGCTAGCCATTATCGAAGCGGGTCGCAAGGGCAAATATATCTTTAACCTTGGCCATGGCGTTCTCCAAGGAACCCCTGAGGAGAATGTGGGTTTTCTCTTTGATCTGGTGAAGTCCCTCGGCTAATGCGCATCTTAATCACGGGTGCCAGTGGTTGCATTGGCCAGTACATCGCTGAGGCGCTGATCCAAGAGACGGATCATGAACTCTTTTTGCTGGTGCGGCATCCAGCACGGTTGCAGATTGATCCTCACCAAAGAGCCGGGGTGAACGTGATTCAGGCGGATCTCATGGATTTGACCCCCTTGGAACCGCTACTGCCCACCCTCGATCTTGCAATCCTAACGGCAACCGCTTGGGGAGGGAACAATGTCTTTGCCATCAACTACGAGCAAACCTGCCATCTCCTCAAGCAACTGGATCCGCAACGCTGCCAGCGGGTCTTTTATTTTTCAACGGCAAGTATCCTCAATCATCAAATGGAACCGCTGCCGGAAGCAGGCACCTTGGGAACGGATTATATTCGCTCTAAGTATGAGTGTCTCCATGCCATTGAGCAGTTGCCGGTGGGCGATCGCGTGATTGAACTGTTTCCCACGATGGTCTTTGGTGGTGGCGCCGATGGCAAGCGACCCTCGTTTATCACCGAAGGCATGCGCGAAGTGCTCAAGTGGCTGTGGTTGGCTCGCTTTTTCCGTGCTGATGCCAGTTTTCACTTTGTCCATGCCCGCGATATTGCCCAAGTGGTTCTCTACCTGTTGCAGCATCCTGAGTATCCCGTACCGCGTCGGGTGGCTCTGGGTAACCCGCCAATTACTGTCAATGAGATGTTGGCGCAGTTGTGCGCTGCGGCAAAGCTGCCCATCTATTTGCAAGTCCCCTTGACGCTGCCAGTGATCAACTTCTTTGTGCGGGTATTTCGAGTGCAAATGTCGCCGTGGGATTATTTTTGCTTGAACTATCGTAACTTCACCTATGACACCGTGCTTAATCCTCAAACCTTGGGGCTAACTCCCTACTGTGCAACCGTTGAGGATTTGCTACGCTGTAGCTTGGGCACGGCAGACCTCTAAACTTAACCATTGCGGAATCTTTGATGGCAGGGATTTGGTTACTGAAGTCGGAGCCAAGCGTTTTTTCTTGGCAGGATTTGCAGGCAGCCCCACAACAAACCACCTGTTGGGAAGGGGTACGCAACTACCAAGCTCGCAATTTTATCCGCGATCACATGCAGGTGGGCGATCGCGTGCTCTTTTACCACAGTAATGCCAACCCACCAGCCATCATGGGCATTGCCGAAGTCGTCAAGGCCGCCTATCCCGACCACTTTGCTTGGGATCCGGACAGTCGCTACTTTGACCCCAAAAGTACGCCTGACAATCCCCGCTGGTTCATGGTGGATATTCAGTATCGCCGCGATTTTTCACCGCCAATTACACTTCCAGAACTGCGGCAAACGCCCGGCCTAGAGGGGATGCTGCTGTTGCAAAAGGGCTGCCGTCTCTCGGTACAACCGGTCACCGAACAGGAGTGGCAGATTATTCTCGGTTTGCGATCGCCCTAGGGTTGGCGAGGCAGACGGCGCAAATAGGGTAAATTTTTCAGGTGGCGATCGCTAGAGTATTGAAAGCCAAAATCCGCATATTCGGCGGTATTCACCAGTCGCCGAAAGGCCGATAAGCCAATCCGCCGCTTGCCATCGAGGGTGCTCACCTTGGAGTTGGGGTTATCTGGGTTGCCGCCCAAGAGTTGAAAGGCCTCTTCAGGAGTCAGCCACTCCTTACTGGGATCACCGGTGGGAATTTTTTCCTCGAGGTGTTTGAGCTTGGTGACGAGGCTTTCCCAGAGATTGCGGCGGGGCTGTTGCTGCTGCGAACGAGCGGTCAGCGATCGCCACAAGCGTTGCAGTTGTCCTCCTAGATACTGGAAAAAACGCTTGATCAGCCGCCTGATTTGACTGAGAAGGAGAGACAATCCCGTGGGGGGCGGTGGCGGCGATCGCTCAATAACCACTGTACTCCAACCGCAGGCACTACACACTTGGCGGCCAGAGGACAAGGGCTTTCCTAAACGAGCACCACAGCGAGGGCAAATTTCCAGCATTCGTTGCACTTTACGACTGATGAATCAAATTTTAGCGGAATTGCAGCGGCTACCGAGGACGGCGATAGAACGGGCGAGGAACCACCACGGCTGGGACTTGGCGATCGCGCACCTGTATCGCCAGTTCACGACCGATGTGGGCAAACTCTGGAAAGACATAGCCAAGGGCGATCGCCTTCCCCAAGGTGGGAGATAGGGTGCCACTGGTAACCTCCCCCACAGCCTGTGCCCCCGCATAGATAGGATAGCCGTGGCGAGCGATGCCTTTGCCCACCAGTTCTAACCCCACCAATTGCCGCTCAATCCCCTGCTGCTTTTGGGCTAAGAGAGCCGCACGACCCACAAAATCGGGCTTTTGCCAATCAATCAGCCAATCGAGACCCGCCTCTAGGGGAGTGGTTTGCTCATCCATGTCTTGGCCGTAAAGGAGCATGGCCGCCTCCAAGCGCAGGGTATCCCGCGCCCCCAAGCCACAGGGAGTCACACCCGCCGCCAGCAGGGTTTGCCACAACTGTTGCCCCAATTCTGGTGCCACAAGAATTTCCCAACCGTCTTCGCCGGTGTAGCCCGTACGCGCAATCCAAGCGGGCTGTTCCAACAGGTTCACTTGAGCATGGCGATAGGCCTTGAGGTCATTTAGGGGGCGATCGCACAGGGGAGCTAAGGTCGCTGTCGCGGCAGGGCCTTGAAGGGCAATCAGTACCTGTGTCGCTGACTCATCAATGAACTCAATACTGGCGGGTAAATACGTCTGCAACCATGCCCAGTCCTTGGCAGTGGTGGCTGCATTGACAATACAACGCACTTGACCCTCGCCTATGTAGAGAATGACATCATCGACAATGCCCCCGGCCTCATTCAGGAGAACGGTGTATTTCGCTTGGCCGGGCTGGAGACGACTGAGATTGGTGGGTACCCGTTCTTGGAGTGCCGCGATCGCCTCAGAGCCGCGCAGCAGAAACTTGCCCATGTGGGAAATATCAAACATCCCCACCCGCTGCCGCACCGCTTGGTGTTCCTGCAAAATGCTGCTGTACTGCAAGGGCATCTCCCACTCGCCAAAGGGGGTAAACCGTGCCCCTTGATGCAGGGAATAGAGGGGCGTACGACGCAACGCTTCAGCCATAGAGATTATCCAGTTGTTGTTGTAGTTGGGTGGGGGTCAGTGCCGGTTCGCGGCAGCGCAAGCCTTCACAGACAAGGGCGACTGGCTCGAGGTCATCGCGAACTTTGAGGACAGCCGTTGGCAAGTAGCGCTCCCAGAGGGTTGTAACCTGATCAGGCCGCGCTTGCACACAGACAGGACGCAGATACCACTGCAACGCCGCCAAAAGGCTCGGACAACTCTGGGGAGACTCCTTCATCAACGGGCTAAAGAAACGCAATCCCTTTTCTGCCTGTTCGAGGTAGGCGGGATTCTCTGTGAGCAAAAAGAGTTGCACCAAGTTGGCGATCGCCACCCCATTCGCAGAAGGTGTAGCATTATCGAGACCTTCCCGCTGGCGCACAATCAAATCGGCGCGCTCCGGTGCATTGTAGTAGCCCCCCTCTGTTGCCGCCAATTCCTGATCAAAGAGGGTTTGATACTGCGTGGCCAATTCCAACCACGGCTGAGCCGCCTCCCCCACCGCTAAACTGGCTTGATGCAGGGCAAGCAGGGCTTGGATCCAGTAGGCATAATCCTCGGCCTGCGCCACTTCGGCCACGGTGCCGCCATAGTTGAGGCGGTAGAGTTTGCCTTCTTGATATTGATGCTCGTGGAGCCATTGTGCCGCTTTAGCCGCTCGCTGCCAGTAGGTGCGCTCTCTCCAGACTTGGGCTGCCGTTGCTAAGCCAGTGATCATCAGGCTATTCCAAGCCAAAATCATTTTTGTATCAGTGACCGGCGGAATCCGTCCCGGCCAAGCCTGTCCCTTTGCGGTTGCATTATCCGTGGCCACGGGAAAGGGTTGATCCATGGGCGTATCGGCACCATAGCGGCGAGCAAAGAATTTACGCAGAATCGGTGCTAGCACCTCAGGATTCGCCGGCGGGCGCACTTGCTTGAGCACAATCTTGCCCTCGAAGTTGCCCCTGGGAGAGATGTCAAAGTGGGCTTGCAGTTGTGCCAATTCCGTTGGGGTTAGGGTCTGCTCTAGCTCTGCATATTGCCAGCAATAAAAGGCGCCCTCCTCGGGTTCAGGATCATTGGCACTGATAAAGCTATCGGCATCCTGTGCTGCATAGAAGTATCCCTCAGGGGCCGTCATTTCGCGATCAAGCCATTGAATCGTTTGGGCAATTGCAGCGGGAATCTGGGGGGCGCGATCGCCCTGCTGCCACAGCCGCGCTAGATAGGTCACAATTTGGCCATTGTCGTAGAGCATTTTTTCAAAGTGGGGCACTGTCCATTGGGGATCCACGGTGTAGCGATGCCAACCACCGCCCACATGGTCATAGATCCCCCCCCGCAAGAGGTTGTGTCCCCGCAACTGACACAGCTGCAACAGTTCTGGGGGATCGGGACTGAACGCCAGCCCCTGTAGGAGCATTTGGGCATAGGGCATCATGGGGAAGCAGGTGCCTTGGGGGCGATCGCGCAAAATCGGCGTCACTTGGCGAATCCCTGCCCTTAGGAGTTCTTCAGTCAAGGGGACGGCTTCTCCCATCTCAGGGGGGGGAGCGAGATATTGCCAGAGCGTGGCCTGTTGGGCAGCGAGCTTGTCCTTTTCTTGGTCATAGAAGCGGCGCACCGCCTGCAACACCTGTAAAAAGCCCGGACGGCCATAGCGCGGCTGCACAGGAAAGTAGGTACCACCATAAAAGGGACGGCGATCCTGCGGCGTCAGGAATACATTGAGCGGCCAACCCCCTTGACCCGTCATCAGTTGCAGTGCCTGCATGTAAATACTGTCCAGATCGGGTCGCTCCTCGCGATCCACCTTAATCGGCAGGAAATGGGCATTGAGATAGGCGGCAATCTCCAGATCCGAAAAGGCTTCCCCCTCCATGACAGTGCACCAGTGGCAACTGGAGTAACCAATCGAGAGAAAAATCACCCGATCCTCTGCCGCTGCTTTGGCAAGGGCTTCATCACACCACGGCCACCAGTCAATGGGGTTTTCGGCATGCTTGCGCAAATAGAGACTTTGGCACTGGCTAAGGCGATTCGGCATGGCAGCGCACCATTTCAACACTAATTTGACCCGTAAAATTGGGCACGGGGGGGGCAAGTTTGGTTACACGCACAGCAGCTCGCTGCACTTGGGGGGGCGCTAGGCACAGTTTCATAATTGCTGCTGCTAGGGTCTCAATTAAGTGAAAGCGTTGCTGCTGCATTAACTGCTCGATGGCTTGCAAGAGGGGGCGATAGTCAAGGGTGTCCTCAAGGCGATCGCTGGCCGCCGCTTGTGCCATATCCAACCAGAGCTTAATATCAATCTCAAACCACTGGCCGAGAATTTGTTCCTCTGGTAGGGCGCCCGTATAGCCGTAGTAGCGAATTCCCGAGAGGTGGAGACAGTCAGTTGATGATTCGCTCAAGGGGATCGATCCATGACAACACAGGAAAAAATTCTGCTGGGCCTACTGATTTTTGTGCCCCTTGCCCTCCTTAACTTTATCGTCAAAATGCCGCCAATGGTGAGCTTTATCCTCAGTGGTCTCGCCATTGTGCCCCTTGCGGCTGGGATTGCCAATTCCACAGAGGCGATCGCCGAAGTCATTGGCCCTGCCCTTGGCGGACTCTTGAATGCCACCTTTGGCAATGTCACTGAGATGATTATCGCCATTGTCGCCCTGCGTCAGGGTCTGGCAGAGGTGGTAAAAGCCAGTCTCAGCGGTGCCATTATTGCCAATTTGCTTTTGGGATTGGGTCTGGCCATTGTTGTTGGGGGCATCCGATTTCCAGAGCAACAGTTCTCAGCACCTGTGGCACGCATTAATGCCTCTGCCCTCACCCTATCGGTGATTGTGCTGATGACCCCGACCGCGATTCAGGCGGCGGCACCCAGTGTGCCGCTTCACTTGATTGATCACTTCTCCTATGCGTCGGCGATTTTGCTGCTGATTTTTTACGGTCTGATGTTGCTCTTTTCCATGAAAACCCATCGTCACCTCTACCTGATGGATGAGACGATCGCTGGTCAGGAACCCTCTCCCACTGTCAATCTCAAGGTGCCCCTTGCCATTCTGCTGGTGGGTACGATTTTGCTAGTCTTTGTTTCCGACATCCTCGTGGATAGTTTGCAGGACAGCATTAGTGAAATCGGGTTGACCCAATTGTTTACAGGCGTGTTTCTCATTCCCATTTTCAGCAGTGTGGTTGAGTTCATCACCTGTATCAAGTTTGCCCTCAATAATCGTATGGAAGGGGCAGTGGCGGTGGCGATTGGGTCTAGCCTGCAGATTATCCTTTTTGTGGCGCCGGTGCTTGTGCTGGTGGGCTGGCTCTTGGGACAACGGGAGATGAACCTGAGCTTTAACCTCTTTGAGCTACTGGCAGTTGTGGCTGCTGTCGCGATCACTAACTCCATTAGTAGTGATGGGCGCAGCAATTGGCTAGAGGGCGTCCTGCTGATAATGACTTACCTCGTGCTGGCGATCGCCTTCTTTATTCACCCATAAACAATGCGGATGGCGAGACTCGAACTCGCAAGGCAAAGCCACACGCCCCTCAAACGTGCGCGTATACCAATTCCGCCACATCCGCGTAGCTTTATGATTATAGCGCAGATGGCTGAATTTCTGAAAGTGGTGATCTGGCCTCTCGATGGCAGAAAATTAAAGTGCCCTTCTCTAAAATCGCTGTCTTGCTGATCTTGGGAGAACTGCCATGAATGCAGCTGCCTACTTGATTGGTACCGTTGCCCACAGTAGTGGCCTGCCCGTCAAGACCATTCGCTATTACGAGGAATTGGGGCTGTTGCGAACTGTTGGCAGAACCAGTGGGGGCTATCGCCTCTTTGCTGAGGATGTTTTTGCTCGCCTAAGTTTTATCAAACGTGCCCAGTCCCTTGGCCTCACCCTGAGCGACATCAAAGCCTTGCTTGAGGTATACGATCGCGGTGAGATTCCCTGTGATCACATCAAGGAAAAGTTAGAGGAAAAATTGGCGGCCATTGAGGCACAAATTCAGCAGTTGCAGATTCTTAAACAGGAATTGCAAGGCCTCCTCTCCGGCTGGCGATCGCCCGCGCAACTCCAAGAGGGCAGGATCTGTCCCATTCTCCAGCCAGTGGTGTGCTCCTAACTACTCGTTCATATTCTTGTAGGTGGCCACTGCCGAAGGGGAAATCTGGTTGAGATAGCGGAAAATCCAATACTTAAATACCGTATCGAGCATCACCGGAAAGGTGGCAATAAACATGTTGATAAAGTCCTCATTGCGCGGAAAGCCAAAGTGCTCGAGGGTATTGTTCACCAACACTTCCCAGCCGTGGGGGGAGTGGTATCCGACAAAGACATCCGTAAATAGGATAATGATAAAGGCTTTGGCACTGTCACTGAGGCCATAAACCACTTCATCCAAAAAGGCCTTGACAATGGCCAGTTGCCGCTGACCTGTGAAAACCAGCACCAGAAAGACGGTAAACCCCAAGGCATCGGAAAGGATGTTTTTCAGGGGTTCAATCAGTTCCTTTTGGTATTCCGTGGATAGCTCGATCGCCTTCTCGCGGATGCGGTCTTGAATTTCCTCTGCAGAAACAGGAACATTGCTCACCAGACTTTCAAAGCGAATTTTATTTTCAAAGCGAGCCAGTTCATCGAGAATGTTGTCCTCCAGTTGGGAGTTAATGATGCGTTCAATTTGCCCCACCGCCTTAAAGTGGTTGACGAGGGGGCTGACAATGAGTGCCTTGGAAATTTGCTGGGTCAACAGGGGCAAAATCACCAGCAAGAGCATAAAACGAACCGCCAGACGGGTGCGCAGCTTTGAGGTGCGAAAATCACGAACGACTTCAGCTTCGGTGGTTTCATCAGAATTGAGTTCACGGCGAAAGCGATCGGCGGTGCGCAAAATCGAGCGCGGAATAAAGCTGCTGCTGTCCAGCTTGGAATCATCGGTGAGATCATCACTGATATATTCCGAGAGATAAAGGGAATCATCCTCAATTTTGTCGAGGGCAGCCGCCTGCTGGCGTTGTTGGGGATCTTGGCGACTGAGGCTGGGACGGGCAAGGGCATTGAGTTCCTTTTCACGCTGCCGTTTATAGCGGTTGAGGGTGGCATCAATCACCCGCAGCTTTTCATAAACGCTGGGTTCCTCGGTCGTGCTACTGACGGTAGCCGTCACCGTATAGGTTGCCGTTGCACCATTGACACTATCGTTGACAGGAGTGGGGGGGCTTTGGGGGGGAGCAAGGGGCAAAATTTGACGGCTGGCGCGAAACTCCATCATCCGCATACGAATGGTTTTTAGCAGTTGTTTTAGCTCTGTCTCGAAGTAGCTAGAGACTTCTCCCACGGGCAGATTGAGGAGACTAATCGGTTGACCGTCAAAGTGTTCCAGTTCAATGGCGCGAATTTTCAGAGCGGCTTCATAGGCTTCCTGTAGGGCGCGGTTCGGAGTTGTGCGATACCACTGCTCTGCACGCTTGATCCAGTCTCTGAGGCGAATAAAGGGGTTGCTGGACATTGCTATTGTTCTCTTACCGCAGCAGCAATAAATCGATAGGATAGATAGAATCGTAGCAAATTGGCTTTGCGGGCTTTGTTGGCGGTGTTGCAGTGGATCAGTGGCGGTAGTCGCAGTGGCAAGACCTGTGCACTGGTAAGGGAATTTGCCCAGTGGGTCGGGCAGGACAAGTCCGTGATTCCCCGTGAGCGATCGCTCCTCTTTTTGACGGATAGCGTAGAAGGCCGCCAAGCCATCCAACGGGAAATTGAGTCACAGTTGGGCAGTGGCTACAGACCTTACATCACCACGCCAGTGGGCTTCATGCAGGATGAGGTGGAACTTTTTTGGCCACTACTGGTGCAGGCGAAGGCCGTCGATCCGCATCCCCCTTTGCGTCTGAAACCAGAAACGGAGTTGGTATGGGCACAGCGGTTGTGGCAGCCTTGGCTTGCCAACCAGACGTTTGCTGTCCTCAGTGAAAATCGCGATCGCGCCACTCGCCATCTGCTTGATATTTTTCAATTGGCTGCCTTTGCCCGCCTCAGCCTTGATGATCTACCCCAACTCATTTGGGATCATCAGCTTGAGATGCCTTCAGAAACCGTGGGGGCGATCGTCACTGCCCTGAAACAGTGGCAAAGTTGGTGTACTGCCCACAGCCTTCTCACCTACGGCATTACCACGGATTTATTTGGCCGAGTTCTCCTTGACCATCCTCGATACCAAGCCTCCTTGGGGCAACGGTTTCAGTGTCTTTTGGCTGACAACACCCACAACTATCCAGCGGTGATGGCGGATTTGATCGCCCGCTTCAACCAACAGGGGATCAAGATTGTCCTGACTCACCAACCCATTGGCGCTGTCCGTCTCGGTCTGGGAGCTGATCCCGATGCGTTTCTCAGCCTGAAAAACCAAGCCACCGTCATTGAGCAACCCTGCCCTGCCGAAACGATTTTTGGCAACACCCCTCTCCAAACTGAGATTCAAGAACGCCTCACTACGCCCCAAGCTACGCTGCCCGAAAACATCGCGGCTATTCAGACCACTTCGCGGATGCAACTGTTGCAGGAAGTGGTTGCAACGATCGCCACCGCCATTCATCAAGGGATGGTGCAACCAAACGAGATCGCCATCCTTGCCCCCGGTTTAGATAGCGTTGCCCGCCATGTCTTTAGCACTGAGTTAAAAAAACGCGACATTCCCTTGGTGATCTGGAATGAGCAGCGCCCTCTGATTCAATCCCCCTTTGTGCGTGCCCTTTTGACGCTGTTGCTGTTTGTTTATCCGCGAACGGGAATGATCCCAGAGGCAACGGCGGTTGCGGAGATGTTAACGGTTTTGCTGCCGCGAGCGATTGATCCTGTGCGGGCAGGCCTGCTCTCTTGCTATTGTTTTCAGCCGGGTCTGGAGAAAGCCGAACTGCTGAGTACAACCCAGTACAGCCATTGGGATCGCTTTGGTCATCGTGCCACGGACGCCTATGAGAACTTGCGTCATTGGCTGAGCACACTAGATCCTAGCCAAATGCCTGTGTATCTCCTAGAGGCGGCGATTCAACGCTATCTCTGGCCACACAACCTGACAGCCAGTGAATTGGCTCCCCTGCGATCGCTCCTTGAGGGCACAGCCGCCTACTGGCAAATTTATGATCACCTCCCAGAACACCGAGCTACGCCAACGGCTGAGCGACTACGGGAATGGATCGCCCTACTGCGGCGGGGAATTGTAACCGCTGATCCCGCTCCACCCCTGCGGCAGCCCCAAGGGGTCTTACTGGCAACCACATTTCAATATCGCAGTGCCCAACTGGCTCATCGCTGGCATTTTTGGTTAGATGTCGGCAGTCCGCGTTGGCAGGATGGCGGCTTGCAATGTCTTTGGCAGGCGCCGATCTTTTTGCGGCAGGGGGCGGCGAGTCCCAGTGCACGGGTGTGGCAATTGGAGTCAGAACGTCTGGAGCATTTACTGGTGGATCTATGTTCACGGGTGAGCGATCGCCTATTCCTTTGCCACAGTGACTTGGCTGCCAATGGCAGTGAGCAAGAAGGCCCCCTGAGTCCTTGGGTGGATCTGGCGGTGGGCGATCGCCTCCAAGCTGTTACCGATGGCACTATGATAAATAACGCGATTTGCTCGTCCTCCTAGGGAGAAACACTGCTTGTCACCGCACTTTTCACTCACTACCCCCCTGTACTACGTCAATGCCCTTCCCCACATTGGCAGTGCCTACACAACCATTGCTGCCGATGTGCTTGCTCGCTTCTATCGTTTGCAGGGCTATCAGGTGCGGTTCATTACCGGTACCGATGAGCATGGCCAAAAAATTGAGCGCACCGCCCAACAGCGGGGTCTCAGTCCCCAAGCCCACTGCGATGAGATTGCCGCTGGTTTTCAAGCCCTGTGGCAACAATTGAATATCCACTACGATCGCTTTAGCCGCACCACCAGTCCTCGCCACCACGCCATTGTCAACGAGTTTTTTCAGCGGGTATGGGACAACGGCGACATTTACCTCGGTCAGCAGCAGGGTTGGTACTGTGTCGAGTGCGAAGAATTCAAGGAGGAACGCGAACTGCTTGAGGGTCGGCGCTGCCCGATCCACGTGAATCGGACGGTGGAATGGCGAGATGAGCGCAACTATTTTTTCCGCCTCTCGAAGTATCAGCCGGCGCTCTTGGACTACTACGCTGAACATCCTGACTTTGTCCAGCCCCCTAGCCGTCGCAATGAGGTGCTGAGTTTTATTGAGCGGGGGCTGCAGGACTTTTCCATTTCGCGGGTGAATCTGGCATGGGGGTTTCCCGTGCCCACGGATCCAGATCAGACCCTCTATGTCTGGTTTGATGCCCTCTTGGGCTATGTCACTGCCCTCTTGGAACCAGAAGATGAGCCAACCTTAGCCAATGCCCTCAAAACTTGGTGGCCGATTGATCTGCACATTATTGGCAAGGATATTCTTCGCTTCCATGCCATTTCTTGGCCGGCAATGTTAATGTCGGCGGGTTTGCCACTGCCAGAGCAGATCTTTGTCCATGGCTTTCTCACCAAGGATGGTCAAAAAATGGGCAAAAGTCTGGGGAATACCCTTGATCCCTTTGCCTTGGTGGCGCAATACGGTGCCGATGCCGTGCGTTACTACTTCATGAAAGAGGTGGAGTTTGGCCGCGATGGTGACTTTAGCGAGACCCGCTTTGTCAATATCCTCAATGCGGATCTGGCCAATGATCTGGGCAATTTGCTCAATCGCACGCTGAAAATGGCTTGGAAATATACCGATGGGAAAGTACCCAATGTCCAAGGGTCAGCGATTCCGCGCGAGCATCCCCTGCGGCAACTGGCGGAGCACCTCTGCCAAACCTATGGCCAAGGGTATCGGCAACTGGCCTTCCATGAGGTGTGTCAACAGGCACTGACGCTGGCACGGGCGGGGAATAAGTTCCTTGATGAAGAGGCACCGTGGAAACGCTATAAGGCTGGGGAAACGCAAGCGGTGGCGGAGATTCTCTACTGTGTATTGGAGTCAGTGCGCCTTGTGGCCTATGTCCTTGCCCCGATTATCCCCCAACTGAGTGAGGCTATCTATGGGCAGTTGGGCTATAGTATTAAATTTAACGGATCAGTTGACCCCGACCTTTTGGGCGATCGCCAAGCCCAGTGGGGTGTTTTACCTGCGTCACAACCTCTGGCCAATCCAGAGCCGATTTTCCAAAAACTGTCGCTGCCTGCAACTGTCGCTGATTCCCCTTGACGCGCGATACGCTAGAGGTATGACTTCATATTTCGATAACACACTTTTTTTGAGATGATTTCTACATGGTTACATCTTCGTCTTCAGCTATTTACACGCCAGAACAGGTGTTACAAAATCGCGGGCGCGTTGCCATTTTTATTGATGGCTCCAACCTCTTCTATGCAGCACTGCAACTGGGCATTGAAATTGACTATTCAAAACTCCTCTGCTACTTGACCCAAGGTTCCCGTCTCTTTCGCTCCTTCTTCTATACAGGGGTTGACCCCACCAATGAAAAACAGCAGGGGTTTTTGCTGTGGATGCGCCGCAATGGCTACCGTGTCGTCTCCAAGGAACTGGTGCAGCTGCCGGATGGCTCGAAAAAGGCCAACCTTGATGTGGAAATTGCCGTCGATATGATGGCACTGGTGGGCTGCTATGATACGGCCATCTTGGTTAGCGGCGATGGGGATTTGGCCTATGCGGTGGATGCTGTGAGTTATCGGGGGGCACGGGTCGAGGTGGTGAGCTTGCGATCGATGACGAGCGATAGCCTGATTAACGTTGCCGATCGCTACATTGATCTCGAAAGCATCCGCGAAGAAATCCAAAAAGCACCCCGCCCAACCTATACCTATCGCCCCGTCACGGGTAGCCTGACGCCGCCCCCCATTGTGACTCCCCATTGGGAGCAAGATACCGCCGAAGGGAAAGATGAAGCTGCGCCCAATAAGTCCCCGAGACCCTAGAGAACCTAGACAACAATGCCTCTGCCTAGACCCCTCCTCCCCCTTTGCCTTGTACTGGCCTTGACAGGCTGCGGCTGGGTGGATCAATGGGTGGGCGAGGAACCCTCACCAGAACCAGAAATCACGGGGGATGTCAAGCTGCAAAATCTGACCCTACGGCAAACCAATGCCAAAGGTGAACTTCTCTGGTTATTACAAGCGGCGGGAGCGCGCTATCGCGATGACGATCGCCAGCAATTGGAGATTCAAAACCTGACGGGGGAATTAAAGGCAGAGGGCAAAACTGCTTACAAGGTGCAAGCTAAGGCAGTCAATGTGCGGCAGCGGGATGGACAACTCTGGATTGAAGGCCGCACCACCGTCACTGATCTCCAGCAAAAGGGGACGATTGTGGCCGATCAATTGGTCTGGCAGGGCGATCGCGGCGTTCTCATTGCCCAGAAAAACTTGCAAGCCCGCTATCCCCAAGTCACTGTCACTGCTAAGCGCCTTGAAGCCGATAGCCAACGCCAAGAACTGCGTGCCCTCAATGCCGTTCAGGTGACCTCGTCAGCCAAGGAGGCCAAGGATTTGCGACTCAGTACGGAGAGTCTAGTGTGGCAGCAGCAACCCAATCGACTGTTGGCAGGGGTGATTGGTCAAGGGGGGGTCACCGTCCGCGGTGTGGCGGGCGATCGCCAAGGGCAGCGGCTGCAAGCCCAAAGGGCCATCTGGTCGATTAGCGATCAGGTAGTTACCCTTGAGGGGGGTGTTCAAGTGCAGCTTCCCAACCCTGCCCTACGGGTTGAAGGAGAAACGGTACGCTGGTTGATTCCGCAGCAGCAATTGGTGAGCGATCGCCCGGTGCGGGTGCAGTCCTCCACTCAAGGCATTCAAGGGCAGGCCAATCGTGGTGTCTTCCTGATGGCTGAAAACCGCGCCATCTTTGACAATGCCCAGATCAATAGCCAACCTCAACAGGCACAACTGCGTGCCCAACGCCTCAATTGGTGGATTCCCCAAGAGCGGGTGGAAGCCAGCGGTCAAGTGGAAATTCAGCGCCCCAATGCCCACCTGCGCACGGCTCAACTGATTTGGCGGATTCCTCAACAGGAAGTGGAAGCCCAAGGGGGCGTCTTTTACCGCCAGCGCAATCCCCGCATTCAAATTCAGGGACAGCGGGCAAAGGGGTGGCTCGATCGCCAAGAGGTGATTGTCAGTGGCAATGTCCAAAGTGAAGTACCGCTGCAACTACGCCTCCCCTAAACCGATGGTAGAGATAGCAACAATCTTTGCCCTATGAGTGCTGCACCATTGCAAATTCTTGACTTGGGGGGTGAGATTCTCCTTTTTCAGCGTTTGATTCCGGCTCACCAGTGTCAGCAGGTGATTGCTACGGCTGAGAAGGTGGGGTTTGAGGATGCACAAATTCTCATGGGGACGGTCGATCGCTCAGTGCGCGGCGGCAGTTTGCTCCGCTTTGATCCCCAAGATCCCCAACAGGCGACAATGCGGCAGATTCTGCTTCAAGCCACACAAACGATTCAGATTGTTCTCTACCAGCACTATGGCATTCGCTTTCCTGAAATTGAGAACTTCTCGATCCTGCGCTATCGCGTGGGCGAGGGCTATCGCCGCCATGTGGACAACCTGCTGCTGGCCAGTCGGCAAATGGAACTGGCGCAAGGTATCCCAACACGGGATGTGAGTTTAGTGGGCTATCTCAACGAGGACTTTCAGGGGGGAGAAACCTATTTCGATCGCCAAGGGGTGAAGGTCACACCCCGCACCGGTGATGTCGTTGTCTTTCCCGCCTACTACACCCATCCCCATACGGCTTTGCCCGTGGTGCAGGGGACTAAATATGCCTTTGCCACTTGGCTATTCTATTGATGGATGATCATGAACCCTTGAGGCAATAACTCAGCAACAACCATGACTGAACCTCTGCGCTTCAAAACCTCGCCCCTGATTTCTGGAACGCTCATTGCCCTCTATGGCGCACTCACACTTCCTCTCCCCTTTTTGGCGGCACAGACGGCGGCGCCTGTTTCACCCCTGCTGCTTTGGGGGGCGATCGCCTGTGGGGGCATTTTGCTCTGGGGGGCACTGAGTCAGCGGGTAGAACTGGACGCGCAAGGGATTTGCCTCACCTATCCCGGTTGGGTGCCCCCCTTCCTGCGGCGGCAGTGGCAACTGGCTTGGTCAGAGATTCAAGGGCTTCAGCCCCGCAGTACCAGCCAAGGGGGCTTGGTCTATTATCTAGTCACTGCCACAGGTCAGGGGTATCTTCTGCCGATGCGAGTGGCGGGGTTTGCCCAAATGATGCGTGCCATTGAAGCTCATACGGGATTGCCCACAGAGGTGATTAAGCCCCTTGCTCAGCCTTGGATGTACGGTATTTTGGCCGTCTTTACGCTGCTATTGGGAGCGGTTGATCTGTGGATTTTGACCACTGTGGGATAATAGGGGCGTGTTGAAGTGCTGAGCGATGACCATGAGTGCGAATCGGTTTGTGGCATATCTGCGTCGAGGAGTGGTGTGTTTGCTCCTGAGTGTCCTGTGCTGGTCAAGTATCGCCCCGCTGCCGGCGATCGCCGCTATTCAAGTGCGGCTCTTTGACCTCAGTTACCACGAATGCCCGCCAGAAATTGGTGAAGGTTCAGTCACACCCGGGGGCACGACCCTCAAGGCCAACTGCTACCTGATTACTGGCAAAGCAGAGAATAAATCCGGCAAAACAGTGGTGGATGCCGATGTCTTTGGCCGCATCTACGATGCCAATGGCAATCCAGTGTTGCAAAACCGCACACGGGTTGGGGCAATTGATGTGATTCCACCCGGCATTAGCGATTTTGAAATTCGCATTAGCGTGCCCTACGACCAACCAACACCTTTGCAGTTGGAGCAATTTAAGGCCTCTGGCTTTACAGCAAAAGTGCGCGGCTAAGCCAGCCAATCTCTGCGCAAACTCGCACTGAGGGGCAAAAATTGTGATATCCTAGAATGTTTGATGCTCCCTTTTTTCTGGGAATCCTCTGTAGGGTTATTCCCAAAGGGTTCTGGTGTCATTTCTAAACCCTTAGCCATTTTTGGAGGGGTTCCCTGTTCTTCCTAAATCAAGGCACGTGTTGCGGTTGATGGACTGGTTTATCTCTAGAGGTTTGGGTTCAGGTGCGCATTCCCCTCGACTATTACCAAGTGCTGGGTGTGCCAATTCAGGCAACGCCGGAGCAAATCGAGCAAGCGTTTCAGGATCGGCTGTTGCAACTGCCCACCCATCAACACTCCCCCACCACCGTTTCCACCCGTCGTGAACTCATTGAGCAAGCCTATGCGGTTTTGCGAGAACCTGAGCAGCGCCATGCCTACGATCGCCACTGCTGTGCCGTTGACCCCAATGATTTGATTGCCCAGTTGGATCCCGATGCCACCGCTCCCCACCTTGAAATTAGTGATCAGCAATTTTCGGGGGCGCTCCTCCTGCTCTATGAACTGGGGAACTACTCCCAAGTGGTCAAACTGGGAGAACAATTCCTAAAGGAGGATGCTTTTGATCTCAACCGCCCCTATACTTCCTCTGCCGCCGTTGCTGACATTACGCTGACTGTGGCTTTGGCCTATTTGGAATTGGGACGCGAGGAATGGCAGCGGCAGTCCTACCAAGCAGCCGCCTCTCGCCTCGAAGCCGGTCTAGAGGTACTTCAGCGGGCGAACCTGTTTCCCGACCTCCAGGAGCAGTTGGAGACGGAACTGCATCGGCTGCGTCCCTACCGCATTCTGGAGTTACTGGCACTGCCTCTATCCGATAGTGTGAATCGGCAGCGGGGTATTTTATTGCTGCGGGAGATGCTCAGCGATCGCGGGGGCATTGAAGGTCGTCATGACGATCACTCTGGCCTAGGGGTTGAGGATTTTCTCAAATTTATTTTGCAACTGCGCAGCCATCTCACCGTAGCAGAGCAACAGGAACTCTTTGAACGAGAATCCCGCCGTCCCTCAGCAGTAGCGACCTATCTGGCAGTGCATGCGCTGGTGGCACGGGGCGTACAGGAACTTCAGCCGAGCTATATTCGCCGTGCCAAGAATTTACTAGAGCGGCTCTCTCCCAATCAAGACATCTACCTCGAACTGGCCAGTTGTTTACTGCTGTTGGGACAACCTGCTGAGGCCTTGGCCGCTCTCGATAAATCTCAAGATCAGCAGAGTCTCGCCTTTATCCGCCGTCATTCCCATGACTCCAGCGATCTGCTGCCGGGCCTGTACTACTACACAGAGCAATGGCTACGGGAAGAAATTTATCCTGCTTTTCGGGATTTGGGGGAAACGCCGGTGGCCTTGGATGCCTACTTTGCGGATCCCGATATCCAAACCTACTTAGAGGCTCTCAGTGACGACTCCTTTGCCCCTGAACCGCCCAGCACCACTGCCTCTGCCCTCCCCGAAGTCATTAGACCAACGGTGGCCGTGCCGCCGCCCGTCTCCTTCACAGCGGAAACGTTGCCCTTGGAGTATCATACTGGGCTGGGTCAAGGCTTTTCGGCAGCGGCTGCTACCCGCTCTTCAACCGCAACGGAGACCGACACGCCCCCAGCATCCACTCGCAAACGGCGCCGCCCTCCAACCAGTCACCACAAAAAACGTCAGACTTGGTTTTGGATGGGTGCAGGGGTTGTTCTTGTTGGGTTAGGCGCCTTGGCAAAAGTCTATTGGCCAGCCAAAACGGCTGAAGCCCCACCACCACCACCGCCAGTGACCCCGACGCCAACTCCTGTGGCAACGCCAACCCCAACGCCACAACCAACGACCTTAGCCACCACCTTAACGCCGGAGATGGCACGCGATCGCCTCCGCACGTGGCAGCAAATTAAAGCCCAAGCCCTTGGCACGGCATTTGAGATGGACAAACTAGCAACGATTTTGGCGGAGCCAGAACTCAGCCGCTGGCGATCGCGGGCACAGAGCTTAAAATCCGAGGGCAGCCATTGGGTCTATACCCTGCGGAACCTAGAAGTGAAGGAAGTCCGTCCCCGAGGCAGCGATCGCGTGGATGTATTGGTGGAAGTCAATGAGGATGCCCGTTTCTATGAACAGGGAACCCTACGCAATGATATTTCCTATAGCGATCCCTACCGCGTCATTTACACCTTTACCCGTCGCGGCAATCAATGGTTGATTCAACGCATGCAGGTGGTTAGCTAAGGGGCATTTCCACCTGTCGGCCAAACTTGAGATTCAAGAGAGACAACGACAGGATAAATAGGAATAAGACCAGTCCCATCGTACAGGCGTAGTTGATCTCTAAGCGCTGAAAGGCATTCTCATAGATGTAATAAACAATTGTCTTGGAGCTATTGAGGGGCCCCCCTTGGGTCATGACATAGACCTCTTCAAAGACCTTCGTGGCAGAAATTGCTGAGATAATGCTCACCAAAAGAATATAGGGACGCATCAGCGGTAGGGTAATATCCCAATGCTGTCGCCAGCCGTCACTGCCATCGAGTGCTGCCGCTTCGTAGAGTTCACCACTAATCCCCTGAAGTCCCGCCAGATAGATCACCATGTAGTAGCCCAAGCCTTTCCAAATCGTGACGGCCATGACACTAAAGAGGGCAAGTTGGGGACTTGTCAGCCAAGGAATCGGGGTGTCCCGCAGATGCAGACCCTGTACCAGTTGATTGAAGAGGCCATTGGGGGCATAGAGCCAGCGCCAAGCAATCCCCGCCACCACCATTGAGATAATCACGGGGCTGTAGTAGGCAGCACGAAACCAGTGGATGCCCCGCAGAGGTTGATTGACCAGAATCGCCAACAGCAGGGGGGCGATCGCCAGAATCGGCACCACGACCACTAAATAGAGGAAAGTATTGGCCAAGGTTTTCCAGAAAACACCATCGCGCCACAATTGCGCAAAGTTGGCCCATCCCACCCACACAGGCGGACTCAGGAGATCCATCTCATAGCGGGTGAAACTCAGGAAAAAGGCCTGTAGGGCTGGCCAAAAGACCGTCAGTGTGAGTAACCCCAAGGCCGGGGCAAGAAAGAGATAGGGGGTGAGCGATCGCCCTTTCATTGGCTGCGGGGGTGTTGTTGACGATAGGCACGCATTTGCGCCACAAAGTCGCCAAAGAGATAATCAGCATCGTGGGGGCCGGGGCTGGCCTCAGGGTGGTACTGCACTGAGAAAATCGGCAATGTTTGGTGCTTCAGACCGGCAACGGTTTTGTCATTGAGGTTAAAGTGGGTAATCTCAACGGGGGTTTGGGCAAGGGATTCTTCAGTAATGGCAAAGCCGTGGTTTTGGCTGGTAATTTCCACTTGCCGGGTCAGGCCAGCGGGCTGGTTCAACCCGCGGTGACCAAATTTCAGTTTGAAGGTTTCCGCCCCCAAAGAAAGTCCCAACAACTGATGCCCCAGACAAATGCCAAACATGGGACGCTGAGCCGCCAGTAATTTGCGTGCGGTTTCAATGCCTTCCTGAACCGCCGCAGGGTCGCCGGGGCCATTGGAGAGGAAAATGCCATCGGGGTCATAGCTGAGAATCGTTTCCGCTGGGGTATCCGCCGGCACAACAATCACACGGCAACCATAACTAGCCAAGCGACGGAGAATGTTGCGCTTCACGCCAAAGTCAATGGCCACAACCGTCAAGGGTGGCTCTTCGGTGGCTGTTTGGGGACGAAATTCCCAAGCCGGGGGCGTCGGTTCTGTCCATTCATAGGGGGTGCGGGTGGTCACCACCTTGGCTAGATTTTGTCCCTGCATACTGGGAGCGGCAAGGACTTTTTGCAGCAGTTCAACGGGATCAAGGATTTCCGTGGAGATGCCGCCATTCATGGCACCGACAGTACGAATTTTGCGGGTGAGGGCGCGGGTGTCAATCCCGTAAATGGCGGGAATGCGATGGGCTTTGAGGTAATCAGGTAAGGATTGTTGCGATCGCCAGTTACTGGGAATGTCACAGATATGGCGAGCAACCGCACCGCGCACTTGGGGGCGATCGGATTCATCGTCTTCGGGCGTGGTTCCAGTATTGCCCAACTCAGGGTAGGTGAATGTCACGATTTGACCACAATAGCTTGGGTCAGTGAGTACCTCTTGATAACCCGTCATGCCGGTATTAAAGACCACTTCGCCAATGGCTGTTCCCGGTGCCCCAAAGGAAAAACCGCGAAAGACTGAACCATCGGCAAGAACCAGCAAGGCGGGTGTCGGCATTTCAATATCTCCAACTGGGAAAGCCCAATAGTTTATTGTGCATGATAAAGCCGGCCGTTGACTGCACAAGAATTCTCGGATGTTTTGATTTTCTTACTTGCGGCGACTCACCTGTTCAGTTAGATAATCTGCCGCTGTGGCCACTAGGGGAATAATCCGTGCATAGGGCATCCGCGTCGGCCCTAGAATGCCAATACTGCCCACGGGGGAGTCCCCATAGCAATAGCAGGAATAAACCAGTGTACAGGACTGCATCGGCGCTAAGGTATTTTCACTGCCAATGCGGATTTGCACCTGCGAGGGGGCTTGGCTATCGCCACTGATCAAGGGAGCCAGTTGATCCTGTTGGTCTTCGAGAAGATGCAGTAGCATTTGCACCTGCTCCACTTGGGAAAACTCTGGCTGCTGGAGAACATCGGCAAGACCACTGATGACAAAGGAAGTGCCTTGGTGGCTGTAGCGATCGCTCAACTGCCGCAGTAGGGTCTGAAGCTGCTGACTGTAGGTCTGAAACTCCAAATCCAGTTTTTGCCAGTCAATGGCACTGAGTTCCACCAGCGATCGCCCCTGCAACTGATGATTGAGGAAGTTAGTCAGTACCTGTAGGGTGCGCTCCCGTAGCTCAGGGTCTTCTTCCCCTTGATCCAATTGGATCAGTGCCGACTGGGTTTCGTAGGTATCGAGCACAAGAATCACCATCACCTGCTGGGAATCCAAGGCGACCAGTTGAATCACCCGAATCTGCCGCTCCAAACGATTGGGGAGCGTAATCAGGGTAATGTAACCACTGAGATCCGAGAGCAACTGCGCCGCTTGCCGCAAGATCACCTCAAGGCGTTGTTGTCCCCAGATAAACCGCTCACTCAAGAGACTCTCGGCTTTGCGAGCCACATCGGGAATGGGCTGGATCAGTTCATCCACATAGACGCGATAGCCAGAATCAGAGGGCACCCGCCCTGCGGAGGTGTGGGGTTGGTAAAGCAGGCCACTTTTTTCGAGGAGCAGCATCGTATTGCGCACCGTGGCCGGGCTGACGTTGAGGTTGTATTCCGTGGCGATCGCTTTTGAGCCGACGGGTTCTGCCGTGGCAATGTAATGGTTAATCGTGGCGCCAAGAATTTGTTTTTGGCGATCGCTGAGTTCAATCGTCATAACCCCTTACACCTGTGACTTGTTATCTGTGTTTTTTATCTATCTATAAACTAGCCTTTGTATTTCAGCAATTCTGAGTTGCAACTTGCGGCTATGGCGATTGGTCTTTTGTGACTAAAAACTCAGCTAGAAATGGCTAAGCAGTACTGCCAATGGGGGATTCCCAAATAAATTGCAGATGGATCGACCAAGGCTGTGGCGGGCGGCTGGTGACCGCTATGGCATGTAAAAACTCCCGTAGATAGAACCGTTGCTCTGCTGCCGAGAGTTGGTACCAAAATTGCGGCTGACCAAGGGTCACCGCCAGTTGCAAAAGATTACTAGGGGGCAATTGGGCCTGCTGTGCCTCAATTTGTGCCCGTTCCCCAGCCAGTTTATAGCGGCGCAGTTGAGCGGTTTCGGGATCCAAGAGGCCTTGGGCTTCTAGTTCGGCAAGGCGGTGCAGTTGGGTTTCAATTGCTTGCAGTTGAGCCGTCAACGGTGGCGGCGGCAGCGACAGTTGGGCGATCGCGGGCGGCAGGCGCTCAGCAATTTGATCAATCACAGCAGCCAAGGCCGCGTCGTAGGGAATGCTGCGACATTTGGGGGAGAGGGGACAGTGCAGGGGACGCAAGTAGGCATATTGGCTCGGTTGGCGGTAAGGCTGCACCTGAGTCCGGCCAAAGCGTTGCTGACATTGGCGGCAAATCACCAATCCCGCCAGAGGATGGGGGGCACTGGCACTGCGACGAGGCAGAGAGCGTTGGCGTCGCAACAGCCGATCCACCTGAGCCGCTTCATCGGGGGCAATCAGGGGGGCATGGGTCTGAGGAGTCACCGTTTTCCCTTGGTAGTAGAGATGGCCGCGATAGACGGGGTGGGTCAACCAGCGCCGACCGGTCGCTACGCTAATCTGCTTGTGGTGGGTGGTGGCAATAAAGCGCACCGCTGCACTGAGGGAGCCATAAAGGAGAAAATGCTCGACAAAATCCTTGACGACAACGGCTGCCGCTCGATCAATGACATAGTGCTCTTTGCCCCGGCGATAGCCATAGGGAGCACGACCCGGCGGCGGACGGTGCTTGAGGCGATTGCGGGCATGGCCATGGCAGAGAGTGTGGTGATGGAGTTGCTGCTTTACTTGATCCCAAAGGGATAGCAGCTGATCTCCGCTGGGGGGGCGATCGCTCACGTAGCCTTCGGCTAGGGCAATCACCATAATACCCGCTGCCTCCAGTTGCCGCAGGCGATCGCTCACTTCCATCACCGTTTGGCCAAGGGCACTTAATTGGTGTAACAGCCAATAGCCCGGTGCTAACCGCTGCAACCAGTACCGCAACTGCGGCCGAGCAGCCTCCACATCCAGTACCCAGTGGTCAATCTCCTGCCCCCACCCTTGGGGATCGGGGAGGGGCTGCCAGAGGGGATCAATGTACTCGTAGGCAATAATGACCACACATTACATCGTCCTGAGGATCAGGTCGTTGCCGGTACTAGGGTTGGACTAGGATTGGGCATGGTCTCTGGCGGCAAGCCATAAATGGAGTTATAGAGGGCATTGTAGGCTAGTGCTGATTTTGTCCAGCTAAAGTCCTCGCGCATACCCCGCTGCTGGAGGGTGTGCCACTCCCGTTTGTAGCGATACCCTTCCCACGCCCGCACTAGACAGGTGTAGAAGTCAAGGGGTTCATAGCGGTCAAAGCAGTAGCCCGTTCCCGTTTGCCGCTCTGGATCATGGTGAGAGACGGTATCCACAAGGCCACCCGTGCGACGGACAATCGGCACACAGCCATAGCGCAGGGCAATCATCTGAGCAATGCCACAGGGTTCAAAGCGACTCGGCATGATGAAGGCATCGGCACCGCCATAGATCCGCCGCGACAGGACATCGCTGTAGAGCAACTGGACACTACAGCGCCCCGGAAACCGTGAGGCAATTTGCCACATTTGGGTTTCGTAGTAGCGATCGCCCGTTCCCAAGAGGACAAACTGGCTATCGGTGTAGGCCAAAAAGCGATCCAGCACCTGAATCAACAGATCCAACCCCTTTTGCTCCACCAAGCGGGTGACCATCCCCACCAAGAAAGCACCGGAATTCACCTCCAACCCCAGTTCCTCTTGGAGCGCAATTTTGTTGGCCTTACGCCGCTCAAGGGTATCTACGGTGTAGTTTTGCACAAGGGCGCGATCGGTACTGGGATCAAAGACCTCTGTATCAATGCCATTGAGAATACCGGAGAGCTTGCCACTAATAAACGACAGCAGCCCTTCCAATTTCTCACCATATTCGGGGGTTTTAATCTGTTCGGCGTAGGTAGGCGAAACCGTATTGACGCGATCGGCATACTGCAGTGCTGCTGCCATCGTATTGTGCCCCTGCATGTACCACGGACACCAAGTAATTTGCTCGAGGCGCCACCGCCAGGGCCCTTGATAGGCCAAGTTGTGAATGGTGAACACAGTGGTGATGTCGGGATCCTGATGCATCCACACTGGGATCATTCCCGTGTGCCAATCGTGGCAATGGATAATCTGGGGTTTCCAGTAGTTCCAAGCAAATTCTGCTGCCCCATTGGCAAAGAAGGTGAACCGCCAGTCCTCATCCTCCCCGTAGTAGATGCGGCGGGGATTAAAGCAGGGATGGCCAAACAGGTAAAGGGGAACATCCGACCCCGGCAACACCGTTTCATAGACATGGAACGTCTGAAACATGGCATGGCCAATCCAGATGGGATCCTTGGGAATCTCCACCTTGTCGGGCAAGAAGCCATAGTAGGGCATAAAGATGCGCACATCATGTCCCATGCGGCGTAACACCTTGGGCAGGGAACCCACCACATCTCCCATGCCCCCCACTTTCGCCAGCGGTGCCGCCTCAGCAGCAACAAATAGAATTCGCATGATCCTCCTGAACCTGTTTTTTGGCCAATTCTAGGGCAACGCAATTGCCGTTAACCTACCACAAGTGCGGGACAATTTGGCGTACGATCGCTTTTATACGTCTTTGGAATTGGCAACCCCTATGGCAGATTCTCCCCTCGTGCAACGGGTCAAAGAAGTTCATGAGCAGGCGCGTCTGTTGGCTCAGCTGGATGCCACTGCCCGCAATGATGCCCTAGAGCAGGTGGCCTGTGCCCTTGAAGCGGCGCGGGAGGAGATTCTGGCGGCCAATGCTGCCGACTGTGAGCAGGCCAAGGCCAATCAGCTCAATCCTTCTCTTTATGCGCGGTTGGAACTGAGTCCCAGTAAACTAGCGGCGGCGATCGCCGGGGTGCGTCAAGTGGCGACCCTTGCGGATCCTCTAGGTCAGCGCCAACTCCATCGCGAATTGGATACAGGCTTAATTCTCAGTCGCGTCACCTGCCCTTTGGGGGTGCTGGGGGTAATTTTTGAAGCGCGTCCCGATGCCGTCGTGCAAATTGCTTCCTTGGCAATTAAATCGGGGAATGGCGCCATTCTCAAGGGAGGACAGGAGGCGAGTCGCTCGTGCCAAGCGATTATGCAGGCCATTCACAGAGGGCTAGAGAAGTCGGCAGTGCCCGCTGGGGCGATCGCCCTCCTGATGCGGCGGGCAGAAATTACGGAATTGCTGCAACTGGATCAATGGGTTGATCTGATCATTCCGCGGGGTTCCAATGAATTTGTACGTTATATCCAGAACAACACGCGGATTCCTGTGCTGGGGCACGCCGATGGTCTGTGTCATCTCTATGTGGATGTCGCTGCGGATCTGGAGAAGGCGATCGCCATTACCCTCGACGCCAAAACCCAGTACCCGGCTGCCTGTAACGCCATTGAGACGCTTCTTGTCCATCGGGGCATTGCCGAGGCCTTTTTACTCAAAGTGGCTGCTGCCCTTGAGAAAGCAGGGGTGGAATTGCGGGGGGATGCGATCGCCTGCCACCTTGTGCCCATGACCCCTGCCAGTGAAGCCGACTGGGCGACAGAATACTGCGATTTGATCCTCTCTATCAAAGTTGTTCCCGATCTCGATGCCGCGCTGGATCACATTGCCACCTATGGATCGGGGCACACTGAAGCCATTGTTACCGAGGATGCTGCCGCCGCCGCCCGTTTTCTGCAAGAGGTGGATGCCGCTGGCGTTTTTCACAATTGCTCCACCCGCTTTGCCGATGGCTTCCGCTATGGCTTTGGCGCTGAAGTCGGTATCAGTACCCACAAACTACCGCCGCGAGGCCCGGTGGGGCTAGAGGGATTAGTTACCTACAAATACCAACTGGTGGGGAATGGCCACATTGTGGCAACCTATAGCGGCGCCAATGCCAAACCCTTTACCCATCGTGATTTGGAATCCTAACGAATTTAAGGGATTGTTAAGCAACAAACACAGCCAATTTTTCTGTTTCAGAATGGAGATATAGGGCAATAGTGATTTAACCACCGTGCAGATGATGACCGCTGCAAACTTTGCCTATCCAGTCTCCGTTGGAAATGTGTTGCGTGCTTTACCCAGTGTCTGAGCAAAGGAGCAGCCTGCGTTTGGCAACGGACAAGTCTGACTTGGGAATTGCGTGCAGTTAGGTGATTCACAGATTCACGATAGCAAAGGGAGCCAAAGACACTCAAAACTTTAACGGCTCAAGCACTGCTGTTGCATCCCCAGAGGGACAGCAAACGGCAATTTAATCAATGAAACTTAATGTTTGGGAGCATAACAATGACTCAATCCATCCCTAGACCAACCAGTGAAGTGACCCATCGGGAAACAGCGTTTGTTTTAGAACTGAATTCCTTGAGCTGCAAAGACCTGCCCCTAGTGGGGGGCAAAAACGCTTCCTTGGGGGAAATGCTCCAACAACTGACGCCCAAAGGCATTAATGTCCCCGATGGTTTTGCGACCACAGCCTATGCCTACCGTTACTTTATCCAAGCGGGAAATCTTGATACCCAACTGCGGCGGCTCCTTGAAGGTCTCGATGTCGAGGATGTCACAGAACTCCACCGCGTGGGGCAAGCGATTCGCTCGCTAATTTTGCACACGCCGTTTCCCCAAGAAGTGACGGATGCGATTGCTGCCGCCTACCAAAAAATGTGCGATCGCTATGGCCCGAATACGGACGTGGCGGTTCGCTCCAGTGCCACCGCTGAAGATTTGCCCGATGCTAGCTTTGCCGGTCAGCAGGAAACCTACCTCAATGTCCATGGTCTCAAGGGCGTTCTCGACGCCTGTCATCGCTGCTTTGCCTCACTCTTTACGGATCGGGCGATCTCCTACCGCCAGATCAAAGGCTTTGACCACTTCAATGTGGCCCTGTCGGTGGGGGTGCAAAAAATGGTGCGCTCCGACTTGGCCTGCTCTGGGGTGATGTTCTCCATTGACACAGAAACGGGCTTTAAGGACACTGCCCTGATCACGGCCGCCTATGGCTTGGGCGAAAACGTTGTTCAAGGCGCCGTCAACCCCGATGAATACTTGGTCTTTAAGCCAACCTTGAAGGCGGGCTATAAACCCATCTTGAAAAAAGCCCTCGGCACCAAAGAAATTCGCATGGTTTATGCCCTTGGCGGGACGAAGCTCACCCGCAATGAACCCGTGCCTGAGCCACTGCGGAAACAATTTGCCCTCAGCGACGAAGAAATCCTCACCCTAGCCCGCTGGGCCTGCCTCATTGAGGAGCACTACTCTGCTCTGCGGGGAACCTACACCCCGATGGATATTGAGTGGGCAAAGGATGGCCTCACAGGTGAACTCTTTATCGTGCAGGCGCGCCCCGAAACCGTCCAATCCCAAAAAGCCACGAACGTCCTGCGCAGCTACCATCTCAAAGAAAAAGGAACGCTCCTTGCCACAGGTCGGGCAGTTGGCGAAATGATTGGCCAAGGCCGTGCCCGCGTCATTCTCAATGTCCGCAATATCGATCAGTTCCAAGCGGGGGAAGTGCTGGTGACCCACCGCACGGATCCTGATTGGGAGCCCATCATGAAAAAAGCTAGTGCCATTGTCACCGATCAGGGGGGACGCACCTGCCATGCGGCGATTATTGCCCGTGAGTTGGGCATTCCTGCGATTGTGGGTTGTGGCGATGCCACCGAAACCATTCCCAATGGTGTTGAGGTCACGGTCTCCTGTGCAGAAGGGGAAGAGGGGCACGTCTATCAGGGATTACTGCCCTTCCATGTGGAGGAAGTGGCTCTGGAAAATCTGCCGCGAACCCGCACCCAAATCCTGATGAATGTGGGTAACCCCGAGGAAGCCTTCAGCTTGGCGGCAATTCCCAATGATGGGGTGGGGTTGGCACGTATGGAGTTCATTATTGCTAACCACATTCAGACCCATCCCTTGGCATTGCTCCACTACGATGAGTTGACCGATGAGGTGGCGAAGCTGAAAATTGCCGAGCTGACTCAAAACTACACCGACAAGGCGGAATACTTTGTCGATAAGTTGGCTCAGGGGATTGGGGCGATCGCTGCCGCCTTTTATCCCAAGCCTGTGGTCGTGCGCATGTCCGACTTCAAAAGCAATGAGTACGCCAACCTCTTGGGCGGTCGCCAGTTTGAACCCCATGAAGAAAACCCAATGATTGGCTGGCGGGGCGCCTCCCGTTACTACGACCCCAACTATGCCGAAGGCTTTGCCCTTGAATGCCGCGCCATGAAGAAAGTCCGCGATGAGATGGGGCTGACGAACGTGATTCTGATGATTCCCTTCTGTCGTACCCCAGAGGAAGGACGGCGAGTACTGGCAGAGATGGCCAAACATGGGCTGAAGCAAGGGGAAAATGGTCTGCAAGTCTATGTGATGTGCGAACTCCCCAGCAACGTGGTGTTGGCGGATGCCTTTGCCGAGGTCTTTGATGGCTTCTCCATTGGCTCCAATGACCTGACGCAACTCACGCTGGGGTTGGATCGCGATTCGGCCTTGGTGGCGCACCTGTTTGATGAACGCAATGAAGCGGTCAAACGCATGGTGGCGCAAGCGATTCAAACGGCGAAGGCCAAGGGGCGCAAAATTGGCATCTGTGGTCAAGCCCCCAGTGACTATCCTGAGTTTGCTCAATTCTTGGTAGCGCAAGGGATTGACTCCATTAGCCTCAACCCCGACTCCGTCCTGAAGACGATGCTGCAAATTGCTGAGGCTGAAAAACAGGCCTAGAGTGCACAACCCAGTGACAACGCCTAAGCTGAGGGCAGAGAATTGAAGCCGCGATCGCTCTGCCCTTTTCTGTGGGTGACGCAACCCAGTAGGATCAAAGGAATCAGGTGGAGAATATTGGCGTGGACACAGCAGCAATTCAGGAACTCATTACCTCAGCGGATGTGGGCGATCGCCTGCGGGGCATCAATCAACTGCGTAGCCTTGACCCCAACGATGCCTTTCGGCTCATTCAACCCCTCAGCCAAGATGAAAATTCCCGTGTCCGCTACGCTGCGGTGAGTCAAATTGCCAGCCTTGGGCACGTCAATCTCAATCAAGCCCATGACCTGTTGCGCGATCGCCTGCTCCATGACAGCGAAACGGATGTCCGTGCTGCTGCAGCGGATGCGATGGCTGCCCTACAAGTTCCCTTTGCCCTTGAAGATTTAGAAACGGCCTACCACAGTACCGATGATTGGCTGTTGCAGTTTAGTATCATTGCCGCCTTGGGTGCCCTAGGCAATCCTGCTGCTGTTGGGCTGCTCACGGAAGCCCTCAATAATCCCCAAGAATTGGTGAAATTAGCCGCCATTGGTTCCTTGGGTGAACTGAAACAACCAGAAAGCATTGTCCAGCTGCGGCAGTTTGTCGAGTATCCCGATTGGCAAGTCCGCCATCGCCTAGCGATCGCCCTTGGCCAAATTGGCACTCCAGAGACTCGCCCCCTGCTGGAACAGTTGACCACTGATTCTGCGGAAGCGGTTGCCGAAGCGGCTCGCACTAGTTTGGCTCAGTTAACTACTTAACACCCGTGGGTTATACGCTACCAGTTTTTGCGGCGGCGGCGGCGGTGGCGGCATTGCGTTGCCTTACGGAAGGAACCTGTCCTAAGGAAATCACCCTTGCGCTGCTGCGCCCCAACCGCTGTGAAACCTTTAGGATTGCCCAAGGGGCATGCTTAGATGCCCAACAGGCTTTGGCCATTACCTACAGTGAACCCAGTGATCCCCTTGATCTCACCCGCCATACCCCGATCTGGGCTTGGGTGCGCTGGCAAGACCCTGCAACTGCTCCCAAAATTCACATTGAGGGAGGCTTTGGGGTGGGGCGCGATCGCGCCACGGGCGAGGCAGCTATCTACCGCTATGCCCGCTTGTTGTTAACCACTAACCTGTTGCTCTATTGTCCTAAGGAGCGGGCGATCGCCGTCACGATTCTCCTGCCCCAAGGGCGAGATTTGGCAGAGCGCACCTCGAATGCGGCTTTTGGCATTGTTGAGGGACTCTCCCTACTGGGAACCACTGCCTTAGCCCAACCCCTCACAGCCTCGGAGCAACTGGATCGCTATCGCGAGGACTTAGCCCAGAAGGCAGCAAAATCTCCCATCCTCGTCTTTTGTATTGGCGAGAACGGCCTTCAGGTGGCGCAGCAACTCCAGATTCCCCCTTCCCTGTGTGTAAAAACTGCCAATTGGCTAGGGCCAATGCTGGTGGCCGCTGCTCAACACAAGGTTCAACAGTTGCTCCTCTTGGGCTACCACGGCAAATTAATTAAACTCGCTGGCGGCATTTTCCATACCCATCACCACCTTGCGGATGCTCGCCAAGAAATTCTCACCGCCTTTTGTGCCCTTGCAGGCTTAGACCCAGAGACTCTGCATCAGGTGTGGCAAGCACCAACGGTTGAGGCTGCCCTCAAATTTTTAGCAACAATGGCTCCCCAAGCCTTGCCTGAGATTCTCAGCCACATTGCCAACCGCATTGATGAGCGCGCCATTACCTATATCCATGCCCATTGTGCTGCTCCCATGGGGCGGTCATTACAGGTAGGATGTGCCTTGTTTGGGCGCGATCGCCAAATTGTTGCCATCAGCGAGGCAGGAAACCTAATTTTGACAAGGATTAGGCTATACTAAGTGAAAGACTCAATAAAATGTGTACCAGCACTTATGAATACAAACTGCCATGTTCTTGATCGCGAAGAGGTCATTCGTTTTATCCCGAATGAAGATGATAACTCAAGAATTATTTACAAACACCGTAATACTGATATTACTTATCCAGAAGAATTTCTAAATCTTATTTTTTATTTTTAATGATGCTAGATTGATTCCACCATTAGTTAGAGGTTGCTCAGCAAGAGTTATGATGCTCGATAAGACGGGTTGGCATAAGGGTAGAGTGCGATTAGAAATTGTATTCTATCCCGATGAGGAAAATCCCAATATCAATGTTAGTGATGAACTGAACATTAACGAATATCTATCTCAGAGTTAGGGTTGATCTCATAGAAGCTAAGAAAAGCAGTCTACTAAGGATTGGGGTTTCTAAAGACGGTAAAAGATTGATAGCCAGTATCAATTAAGATATGCTCAAATAGTTCCTCTGCAATCAATTCATCAATAACTTGCTTCACGGGTGAGTTATTATTACCTTCAGCATCATACCAGCCATAGTAATCATGCAAAATAAAGTAGCCACCCGGTCGTAAATACGACGGTACATAATTGAAGACATCCGCTTTGCACCCTTCATAACTGTGATCACCATCAATGAAAATGAGATCAACTAAACCGTCAATCGTGACTTCATCTGAACGGGCATTAATAAAATCAACATAACTTTCAAGGTTTGCTTCAATGATTAACTGCTCAGCTTCCCGAGTTGGAAAAGGATCAATTGAGAGGAGTTGTCGCTTTTTGGGTGATTCGAACTCCCTGTAGTCTATGTCAGGTCGCTGCTTGTGCTGTTGCGGTTCCTGCCAGCAATATCAATAAATCTTAGTGCACTTGCTAAACACAGTGTTGAAAAGCCCTTAAAACGTCCAATTTCAATGATCCGAGTAGCACGAATACTCACCGCCAGAGAAAAAAGTGTCATCCCCAACCCCAGCTCTGAACCACCAGCAACGAGTGCCTTCCGCATCAGGCCAAAAAAATCCCCAAAATAGCCGTCCATTCTTTTCTGGTTATGGGCTAAGGCTTCTGTTGTCATTAGGTACTCTGGACTAAAACTCATGGGAGTATTTCCGGCAGCGACTTCTTGTGGCTCTACCTTATCCTAGCTGAGGTTACAATATAGGATACTGGGAGAGATGGCAGAGTGGTCGAATGCGCTCGACTTGAAATCGAGTGTGGCAGTGATGTCACCGAGGGTTCGAATCCCTCTCTCTCCGTTGGATGAAAAAAGGCAGCTAGAACTGCTCTAGCCGCCGAAACATCACTCTTGGAAACCCTTACAGACCAAGATCTGCCAAAATGTCGGTGGCGTGGGTATCGGTTTTGACGCTGGTATAGACGTGGGAAATAATGCCATTGCCATCAATGACATAGGTAACTCGCTTGGCGTAGCCGCCACCATCCACGTCGTAGGCCTTGATAATGGATTTATCCACATCTGCCAAGAGGGGAAAGGGGAGGTTGTATTTTTCAGTGAACTTTTGGTGCGAGGTTTCGTCGTCGGTACTCACCCCCAAAACGACAATCTCTTTGCCCTGATAGGCGGCATAGTTGTCACGGAAGCTACAGGCCTCTTTGGTGCAGCCGGGGGTGTCATCCTTAGGGTAGAAGTAGAGCACCACAGTTTTGCCCGCAAAGTCGCTGAGGGACACCGTATTGCCATGGGTGTCTTTGGCAGTAAAGGCAGGGGCGGGTGTACCAACGGCTAAAGCCATGGGGGATAACCTCCTAATGTTAAGTTTTATTACGTGCTTGTTCTTTATTTTATCGGCAGATGCCAAAAAGTTAGTAGTGGATGCGGGGGTCAATCCAAGCATTGAGCAAGTCAATGAGAATACTGGCGGCAACCACAATCACGGCAAAGAAAACCACAATGCCCTGTACGGTTGGATAGTCCCGCAGAGCAATGGCCTCGTAGAGTCGCTGACCCAGCCCCGGCCAAGAAAACGTCACCTCTGTCAACACGGCTCCCCCCAAGAGGCTGGCAAGGGTCAGCCCCAAAACCGTGATCACTGGAATCAAGGCATTCTTGAGGGCATGGTGAATGAGAATCCGATGCTCAGGGATACCACGGGCACGGGCGGCTTCCACATAATCGGCCACTAGGGTTTGCTTGAGATTCACCCGCACAATGCGCTCAAAGATACCACTGAGGACGATCGCCAGCGTCAACGCAGGCAGGAGCAAGTAACTAAAAGCAGTTCCCAGTTGGTGGAGATTACCATTCAGGAGCGCATCCAGCAGGTACAGCCCTGTAGGACCTTGGGGGGGTGTTTCCGTGATTGGGTAGCGGGTACCCAAGGGAAGCCAACGCAGATTCACCGCAAAGAGCAGTTGCAAGAGCATCCCCAGCCAAAAGAGGGGCAAGGCATAGGTGATGATGCCAAAGAGACGCCCTCCGATATCCCAAGCAGTGCCAGATTTGACCGCAGCCAGACTGCCAATGAGCACCCCTAAACCAAAGGCGATCGCTAGACTGACGAGGCCTAATTCTGCCGTTGCAGGGAAATGCTGAGCAATGATACTCGTGACGGCTTCCCCTTGACTGGTGAGGGAGGTTCCCAGATCAAATCGCAGGAGTTGCCCTAAGTAAGTCAAGTATTGCTGCCACAGGGGTTGAGCCAAGCCCAATTGTTCTCGCAAGGCTTCCTTGACAGCCACCGGGGCACGGGGACCTAAAATCGCATCCACGGGATCCCCCGGCGTGGCTCGCAGCAGCAAAAAGACGACGGTGACAATCGTCCACAGCATCAGCGGCGCAAGTAAAAGCCGCAGGAGCAGGTACCCCTGCAATGCACGCAGACGAGACATGATCACAGCATCTGGAAATAGCTATTCTTGGGGTGGGTTCGCCGCTCGCTGGCGATCGCGCTCAATCGCGGCCAAAAGACGTTTGGGATAGCTATCCGCTGCAATTTGCAGAATTTGATCGAGGGGCGTATCATTCATAAACTTGGTGGCGGCAGCAATGTACTCACGGTTGGGACAGCGATCGCCCAAGACACAGCCATTGACACAGGCCTCTGCACAATTGATGGTTTCTGGCGTTAGTTCACCCATGGCAGCTCTCCGAGGAATTGCTCAAATTTTAACAGGGGGAAGGTGGCCGACCTGAAAATTGGCCGTGATTCCCCTCGGCTCCTAGGCTAGAATCATACTGGCACTGGAAATGCTGGGCACCCTCAAGGAGGCACAATGCGCAAGAAGTGGCTCACCCTTTTGGTTTTGCTGTTGGGCGTGGTTCCTTTCATTGCCATTTCGGTGATGCCCCTGCTCAGCAGTGCCTTTAGCCCAGCGCAACCCACGCCAAGCCCCGTGACCAGTCCTGCCGCCACTGACAAAGTTGCCGAACTGCAAGCCCAAGAAAAAGGCTACCAACTGGTGCTGGAGCGTGAACCCAACAATGCCACAGCCTTAGAAGGGTTGGTGCTGGCTCGGCTGCAACTGATTCAACTGGGCAAAGGAGAAATTGCTAGCGTCATTGACCCCCTGCGCCGCTTAGCTGCTCAGCGCCCCGAACAAACCGATTATGCGATTCTGCTGGGACAGGCACAGCAGCAAACGGGCGATCGCGAGGGGGCTGCCCAAACCTTTCAAGGGGTTCTGGCCAAATCCCCCGGCAATCTCAATGCCCTGCGGGCTTTAGTGGATCTCTACTTGAAGGAAAATCGCCCCCAAGCGGCCATTGGCCTCATTGAAGAGACCCTGCAAGGGGCAGAGCAAGCCAACAAAGTCCAACCAGGGAGCGTCGATGTCACGGCGGTACAACTTCTCCTTGGCGATGTCTATATGGCGCAAAAACGCTACGATGAGGCGCTGACCCTCTTCCAAAATCTGGGCAAAGAAAACCCCAACGATTTTCGCCCGGTGCTTGCCCAAGCGATGGCACTGACGGAACAGGGGAAAAAGACAGAAGCTGCGCCTCTGTATGCCAAAGCCGTGGAACTTGCACCCGCCAAATATAAAGATGCCATTCAGCAGGCAGCGCAGCAGGTGCAAAAGGAATCTCCAGCAACCCCTGAACCCCCGCCACAGCAATAGAGGCCTAAACTTGCTGTTGCAGTTCCTCTAGGCGAGCCAGTACCTCCTGACTGTGGATCGCGGGATTCACTTTGACAAACCGCTCGCGCAATATCCCCTCAGGATCGATGATGAAACTGTGGCGCAGCGAGACAAACCCCAACCAAGAGCCATAGGCCTTGCTGACGCGGCCATCGGGGTCAGAGAGGAGGGGAAAGGTCAAGCCTTCACTGTCACAGAAATCTTCATGGGAGTCCACGGAGTCGGCACTGACGCCAATGACTTCAGCATTGTGGGCATGAAATTGCTCAATATCCCGCTGAAAGCGTTGGGCTTCGAGGGTACAGCCAGAGGTAAAGTCCTTGGGGTAGAAGTACAGCACCACCCACTTGCCGCGATAATCCTTCAGGGAAATGGGCTGGCCATCGACACTGCTGGGAAGAGAAAAGTCGGGTGCTGGGGCATTGAGGGGCGGCAATTCACCGCCAAGGGCCAAACTTGGAGCAGGGGCGCCAAGAAGCAAAATGATACTCAAAAGGCTAACAAGTAGGGAGCGCAAGCACATAGTTAAATCGCTAAACTGGCCTTAGGAAAGCATCTAGCTGCACTGTACCGTAGTTTTAACGATTTTTCGAGGTTGATGCCGTCACTCCCTCTTGTACAGTTGATGCCCCGCTGGCTGCGCTGGCTGGGTGGTCTGGTTCTAGCGATCGCCCTTGGGGTTGGCTTGTGTCGCTTCATTGCCGAAAGCCTCTGGTTTGATCAACTGGGCTATTTGGCGGTGGTCTGGCAGCGCTGGAGTGTCCAAGCTTTACTGTTTCTGGCGGTTGCGGGGGCATCGGCACTGTTCTATGGCTGGCAGCAACACTGGCTCCTGCGGCAACGCACCGTGACCCTCGATCCCACCCTGACCGCCCAGAGTACCTATCGGGGGCTGGGGCTGTGGCGGCTTTTGTTGTGTGCCAGTGGTCTCATTTGGCTGCTAATTGTTGCTACTTACCACATTGGGGCGATCGCGCTGCAACTGTGGCAACAGCGTTCAGAAATCACCTTTAACAGCCCTCTGCTGCCGCAATTGAGTGTCTGGCGGGTGGCAGAGCTATCACTTCTAGTGGTGCAGAATCCTTGGCTACTCGTGCCGAGCTTGGCGGCATTGGTACTGGGGTTGTGGTTGCCCCTGCGCCTCTTTCAGGGGGTTGCAATTCTCTTGAGCGTTGCCATGGGGGCGATCGCCTGCCTGAGCTGGCCGGTGGTGCTCAAGGGACTGTTTGCCGCCAGTGATCCCCATACGGAACCGCTATTTCGCCATTCCATTAGCTTTTACCTGTTTGAAATCCCCCTGTGGGAACTGTTGCGCCTATGGCTGGTGAACCTCAGTGTTGTCGGCTTAGGGGGAACGGCCTTGGGTTATCTCCTTGCCAATGAAAGTCTCAGTCATGGCAAATTCCTCGGCTTCGTGCGATCGCAACGGCGGCATTTACAGGGCTTAAGTGCCTTTGTCTTTGCCACAGTGGCCTTTAGCTTCTGGCTAGAACGCTACAAACTTCTTTATTCGACCAATGGGGCTGCCTTTGGCGCCGGCTATACCGACGTCACTGTACGCTTACCCCTCTATGGTTGGCTTTCAGCCTCGGCCTTTGGCGTCGCCTGTTTACTGGCTTGGTCAGCAATTCGACGGGGCGGCGAAGGGCAGCGGCGGCTAGGACCGATCGCCCCCGGCCTCTTTGGCTTTACATTGGGCTATTTAGTGGTCATCCTGATTGCCGATTGGCTCCTGCCCACAGCCATTGAAGCGGCCATTGTTCAACCCAATCAACTGCAACGGGAACTCCCCTACATTCAACGCACCATTACCCACACCCGCGAAGGCTTTAACCTTGAAAAAATGCGGGTCGAACCCTTTCAGCCGGAAAATAACCTCAACGCCGAGATCATTGCTGCCAACGCCGCCACCACCCGCAATATCCGCCTTTGGGATACCCGCCCCCTTTTAGAAACGAACCGGCAACTGCAACAACTGCGCTCCTACTATCGGTTTCCAGCGGCCTTTTTGGATCGCTACTATCTCAAACTATCCCCTGAGCAAGACCAATCAGAAATTCGCCAAGTCCTCATTGCCGCTCGCGAAGTGGACTACAGTGCGGTTCAGCGCTTTGCCCGTACTTGGATTAACGAGCACTTGGTCTTTACCCACGGCTATGGCTTCACCATGAGTCCCGTGAATACCGCCGAAGCCAATGGTCTGCCCAAATACTTTGTCCGCGATATTGGCGATACGGGTGAGCTACTGGTCGATCCGCCGCAAATCCGTGAAAGCATTCCCTTTTTCTACCCCCGGATCTACTACGGTGAACTCACCCATACCTATGTCTTTGCCCCTTCGGCGGTTCTAGAGCTGGATTTTCCCCGTGGCGCCGAAAATGTCTATAACCACTACGACGGTACGGGGGGGGTTCCCATTGCCAGTTGGTGGCGGCGCTTGGTCTACGGTGTCTATTTTGGTGACTGGCAACTGCTGTTGACCCCCAATTTACGACCGGACTCACGGGTACTTTTTCGTCGCTTAATTCAAGAGCGGGTGCGGGCGATCGCCCCCTTTTTACGTTTTGACAGTGAACCCTACCTTGTGGTCGCCGATCCACGCTCTGAACAGGACATTGCTGCCAGTCCTAGCGCCACAGGGGTGAGCTATCTCTACTGGATTATTGATGCCTATACCGTCAGTCGCTACTATCCCTATGGCGATCCCGGCGAGCACTCCTTTAACTACATTCGCAACTCTGTCAAAGTGGTGGTGGATGCCTATAACGGCGATGTCACGTTTTATGTGGTGGAACCCGACGATGTCATAATTCGCACGTGGCAGCGGGTTTTTCCAACCCTCTTTCATCCCCTGAGTGCCATGCCCCACCGCCTCTACCGCCACATTCGCTATCCCATTGATTTGATGCAGGTGCAGTCGGAACAACTCCTGAAATACCACATGACGGATCCCGTGGTCTTTTACAACCGCGAAGACCTCTGGCAAATTCCCAAGGAGATTTACCGCGAAAAGCCCCAAGCCGTTGCCCCTTACTATCTGATTACCAAGCTGCCCATTGGCTACACTGAGGAGTTTATTCTGCTTGTTCCTTTTACGCCCGTGAATCGTCCCAACCTCATTGGTTGGCTAGCGGCTCGCTCCGATGGTCAAAACTATGGCAAGCTCCTGCTGTACGTCTTTCCCAAGCAAGAACTGGTCTTTGGCCCTGAACAAATGGAGGCGCGGATCAATCAAGACCCAATGATTTCACAGCAAATTTCCCTCTGGAATCGCCAAGGGTCAAGATCGGTGCAGGGAAATCTCCTCATTATCCCCATCGAGCGATCGCTCCTCTACGTCGAACCCATTTACCTCGAAGCCGATCAAAATCAACTGCCCACCTTGGCACGGGTCATTGTTATGGACAATCAGCGGATTGTGATGGCACCTACCCTAGAGGAGGCTTTGCAAAAACTGTTTCCTGATTAACTTTCATCGCAGAAACGTTGAAAGATAGTTTAATTGGTATTACTTCCGTAATGGGAGCACCTGATTTCTCATCAGCAGTGACAGATTCCATGGTTTCGGAGTGGGCTTTTCCCCTTGGTTGACTAAATGGCGAGAGGAGGGGTCTGTAATAACCAATCGACTACTGGGCTTCGGCCTGTTATTTCACCGTCTGTCTCTTGGAAGCTAGTGCAGGCTGCCAGAATCCGACCCATACTTGTTGCAGAAATGCAGGTAAAAGCGCACCCACTTTCGATACTCAGGCCATTGTTCTGTTTGGGTATTTTGCTTAGATAGCAGGTTAAGTATGGGGTCTCTATGCTGTTTATCGTTACAAATTAAGTCCTTGCATACGTATCTACTATTGCAGTTTAATTACTGTTTAGCTTTCAAAACCACCAATCTGCAGACAGGACTTGATGGCCCGAAAAAAGAAGACCGAGACCAAGCGTCCGATCGCACCCTACGAGCATCGGGACAAAGCGCGCGTCAACAACCCGCCCGTTGGGCTGGTCACGCCCGAAACCGACCCCGACACCGGACAGCAGAAAAAGCGCTACGCCTACGACCCGCACCTCGACCCGCAACTGGTCTGGGCGGGCAAAGCCGAGCATACCTCGTTTGAAGTTCCTACCGTCTCCCTGCACGTCCACGAGCGCATTGACCCGCGCACAATTATCGAGGCGGTGCGCAAGAAAAATGGGCAACAGGAACCGGTGCAACTGGGGTTGTTCGAGGTCGAGCGCCAAGAACCCTTGCACAAGGTCGTCGAGTTCTACCAACACAAGCACGACTGGAGCAACCGCCTCATCGCCGGCGACTCGCTGCTGGTGATGAACTCGCTGCTGGAAAAGGAGGGCATGGCCGGCAAGGTGCAGATGATCTACATTGACCCGCCCTACGGCATCCGCTACGGCTCCAACTTCCAGCCCTTCGTCAACAAACGCGACGTGAAGGACGGCAAGGACGAGGACTTAACTAGCGAGCCGGAGCAGATCCGCGCCTTCCGCGATACTTGGGAGCTGGGCATCCACTCCTACCTCACGTATCTTCGCGACCGGCTGCTTCTGGCGCGGGAACTCTTGACCGAGAGCGGCAGCATCTTCGTGCAGATCAGTGACGAGAACGTGCACCACGTGCGGGAGTTGATGGATGAGGTGTTCGGGGCGGGGAATTTTGTGAGTCAGATTTCGTTCAGAACAAAGATACCGCTTAGAACGACGTTGATTGCGAATGTGCACGATTACTTGTTGTGGTACGCGCGCAGCAAGGGGCGGCTGAAATTTAGGAAGCTATATACTGACAAAGGCATTGGAGATGAAGGGCGCTTCAGCTTGCTTCAAATGCCAGATGGATCCCGCCGATATATGACACGCGAAGAGAAAGGTGGGCAAGCAAGCATACCGAACGGCGCAAGGCCGTATGTTGCGGAGAATTTGAATTCTGCCGGTCGTACCGAAAGCTGCGTGTTCGATTTTGCGTATGAAGGCCGTGTTTTTCGCCCGACGAGAGGCAAAAGCTGGAAGACAAATCTCGAAGGCATGAAAAGTCTTGTTACAGCAAATAGGTTGTTCCCAATCGGTAACAATCTTTATTACGTGCTGTTCCATGAGGATTACCCCGTTCAGGAGATTCCGAACGTTTGGAACGATACGCGAGGGGAGATAGATAAGACTTATGCGGTGCAAACAACAACTACAGTCATCCAACGTTGTCTCCTGATGACCACCGACCCGGGCGACCTGGTGTTCGACCCCACCTGCGGCAGCGGCACGACGGCCTACGTGGCCGAGCAATGGGGCCGGCGCTGGATCACCTGCGACACCTCGCGCGTGGCGCTCACGCTCGCCCGCCAGCGCCTGATGACCGCGGTCTTCGACTACTACGAGCTGGCGCATCCCGAAGAAGGCGTGGGCAGCGGCTTCAAGTACAAGACCGTGCCGCATGTGACGCTCAAGTCCATCGCCAACAACCCGGAGATCGACGGCATCTACGCCCGCATGCATCCGGCCATCGAACAGGCGCTGGCGGACCTCAACGCCGCGCTGCGTCTCCCCTCTCCCCCTGGGAGATGGGCCGGGGGTGAGGGCTATCCCCGTTTCAAGGTCACGCAAGGGGGCCGCGCCGGGCAATTCGTGGATTTTGCCGCGCCGGACAGCGCCACCTTCACTATGCCCGCCGGCCAGGCGGTCAAGGTCAATGAGCTGGTGGAGTGGGAGGTGCCCTTTGAGTTCCCTGCCGACTGGCCGGAAGCGGCTCGCAAGCCCTTTGACGCCTTCCACGCCGCCCGCCGCGCGATGCAAAAGGCCATGGATAAGGCGATCGCCCGCCATGCGTCGCAGGAGACGCTCTACGACCAGCCCTTCGTAGACCGCAAGAAGGTGCGCGTCACTGGCCCGTTCACGGTGGAGGCCGTGCCCGCGCCGGCGGTCAAGTCGCCGGAGGAGATTGCGGTCAAGTCGCCGGAGGAGATTCTCGAAGCCAGATCCCAACCAGCCGACACATCCATCGCCCGCTCGGGCGAGACGCTGCGCCAGGCCGAATGGCGCGACGAACTGCTGCGCGCCGGCATCCGCGGCAAGGCGGGGCAGTACATCCGCTTCGCGCGCCTAGAGCCGCTGCCCGGCTGCCGCTTTTTGCACGCCGACGGCGAGACGCGCCCCAGCGACGAAGGTGCCGATTCGGTGCGCGAGACCGGCCCGGCCGACAGCCCGATGCGCGTGGTGGTCTCCTTTGGTTCCGAGCACGCACCGCTGGAGCAGCGGCAGGTGGCCCAGGCCATCGAAGAAGCGCATACGCTGGTGCCCAGGCCGAAGCTCATCGTCTTCGCCGCCTTCCAGTTCGACCCCGAGGCGGCCAAAGACATTGACGAGACCCACTGGCCAGGGGTGACGCTGCTCAAGGTGCAGATGAACGCCGATCTGCTCACCGACGATCTCAAGAAGAAGCGCGCCAGCAACGACTCCTTCTGGCTCATCGGCCAGCCGGATGTGGAGGTGCGCAAGGAGAAAGACGGCAAGTACGTCGTAGCCGTGCATGGCTTCGACTACTACAACACGAAAACGGGCGGGGTCGAATCGGGCGGGGCGGACAAGATTGCCGTCTGGATGCTGGATACCGACTATGATGGGCGCAGCCTCTACCCGCGTCAAGTCTTCTTCCCGATGGCGGGCGAGGGCGAAGGCTGGGCGAAACTGGCGCGCAATCTCAAGGCCGAGATCGACGAGGAACTGATTGAGGCTTATCGCGGCACGGTGTCGCTGCCATTCGAGCCGGGCGAGCACAAGCGCATCGCGGTCAAGATCGTGGACGACCGGGGGATCGAGAGTTTGAAGATTATGGAGATTGACACATGAAGATCAAATCCGTCCGCATTCGAAACTTCCGCTCGATAAAGGAACAGACTATCGAACTTGATGACTACACGTGCTTCGTCGGAGCCAACGGCTCAGGGAAGTCAAGTGTCCTGCATGCCCTCAACGTCTTCTTTGGTGAATCAGGGATACCCGGTCTCAACACGCGTTCGCTCAGTGAGGAGGATTTCCATGCCAAAAACACAACGGATCCTATCGAGATAACGATCACTTTTACAGACTTCTCAGAGGAAGCTAAGAATGAACTCCAGCATTATGTGCGCCATGATCAATTGGTTGTCTCAGTTGAGGCACAATTTGATCCTGTTGCAAACACAGCCGAAGTAAAGCAGTACGGTCGCCGGATGGTTATCAAGGATTTCGCGCTGTTTTTTGAAGCCGAAAAAGCTGGGAAAAAGGTTGCTGAGCTGAAGGATATATACACCAGGGTGCGAGAGAAGTACCCTGATCTTCCGCATCCTGGCACAAAGGATGCAATGGTCCAAGCACTTCGTGAGTATGAAGAAAAGCACCCGGAATTGTGCGAAGAACTCCCTAGTGCGGACGAGTTCTATGGTGTATCAAAGGGTAAAAACCTTCTCGAGAAATACATCCAGTGGGTGTACGTGCCCGCAGTGAAGGAAGCGGCTAGCGAGCAGAAAGAGTCTAAGGACACAGCCCTAGGGAAGCTTTTGAGCCGCACGGTTCGGTCCAAAGTCAACCTCAAGGAGTCATTTGATCCCATCCGCAAGGAAATGCAGGAGAAGTACAGACAACTCCTTGCCGATAGTCAGGCACAGCTAACCGAAATATCTACAGCTCTGCGAAATCGGCTTGTGCAGTGGGCGCATCAAGACGCAACGCTTCGAGTGCAATGGTACCAGGACCCCGAAAAGGCGGTACGTGTTGATGAGCCTTTTGCTCAGGCCATTCTCGGTGAGGCAGGGTTTGAAGGGGAGCTTACACGTTTCGGGCACGGGCTTCAACGTTCGTTTATTCTCGCACTGCTCCAAGAACTCTCTGACAGAGACGACGCAGATCCACGGCTGATTCTCGCCTGTGAGGAGCCGGAGCTCTATCAGCATCCCCCACAAGCAAGGCATCTTTATAACGTGCTCGTGAAGCTGAGCGAACAGAACTCTCAAATCTTGGTTACAACCCACAGTCCATACTTCATATCAGGTGAGAGATTCGAGAGTGTCCGGATGGTCCGCAAGGTCAATGGTGCTTCGTCTATTACTAGGACCACCCATCAAGAGGTGGCAAATCAAATTGCGGCTGTGAAAGGCCAGCAACCTGTCGAACCGAGCGAGCAGTTGGCAAAGATCCATCAAGCACTCCAGCCTGAGCTCAGCGAAATATTCTTCGCGTCTAGGATCGTATTCGTCGAGGGGCTAGAGGATACTGCATATTTGACCACCTACCTTCACTTGCTCAACCGGTGGGATGAGTTCAGACGACTCGGCTGTCACATTGTCCCCACCGGTGGAAAAAGTCGGATGCTTCAACCTCTCGCGGTAGCCAAGTGCCTGCAGATCCCGACTCTCGCGGTACTGGATTCGGACGGCGACAAGCCGGACAAAAACGGAAGCAGGGAGAAACACCGCAGAAACAACAGCGCAATCCTCAAGTTATGCGGTGTATCTGATCCTGAGCCGTTCCCGACCAGTACGTTCTGGGGGGCCGCTGTAGTCATGTGGTCCTCAGACATCGGGAAGGTGGTTGAGCAAGAGATTGGAAAAGAGAACTGGGATGAGTTTCGATCTAAGGCAGATGCTGAATACGGGTTTGCCGGGAATCTACAGAAGAACGCGTTGCACATTGCATCGAGACTCCAGATAGCTTGGGATGCTGGCAAGAAATCGGATTCTCTCGAGAAGCTTTGCAATAAGATCATGGAGTTTGCTAATAAGAATGAAAATAGAGAGGAAAATTGATGCCCAGCACCACCATTGACCGCCTGATCATCAACTCGCCCTACGAGGAGCCGCAGCGGCACTGGCGTTACGACCGCGAGACGCGTATTTTCGAATTGGTGGAGGGCCGCCGCCCGGCGGGGTACGTGGTGGCGACGCCCGGCTCAAAAGCCTTCGATGACCCGGGCATCTTCGTCGAGATTCCGCTGGTCAACCAGATCCGCCCGCGCGTCAAGGCCTGGCGCGAGGCGGGCTATCCGGGCGTCACCAGCATCACCAAGCGGCTGCTGGAACATTGGACCGACCCCGAAAACTTTGACCGGCGGCGCTTCTTCTTCTGCCAGCTGGAGGCGGTGGAGACGCTCATCTGGCTGACCGAGGCCGCCCCCGCTGAGCGCACCGGCATCGAAATCCCCGGCGATGGCGGCGAGTACATCCGCCAATGCTGCAAGATGGCCACCGGTTCGGGCAAGACCATCGTCATGGCCTTGGTCATCGCTTGGCAGGTCCTGAACAAGGTGGCCAACCCGCAGGATGCCCGTTTCTCCAAAAACGTGCTGGTCATCGCCCCGGGGCTGACGGTCAAAAAGCGTCTGGAAGTGCTTTACCCCGCCGCGGACGGCAATTACTACGAAGCCCTCGACATCGTGCCCTCGTCCTTGCTCGAGAAATTGCGCCAAGGCAAAGTGCTGGTGCGCAACTGGCACGCCCTCGCCTGGGAGAGCGAAGAACAGATCAAGAAACGCAAGTCTGTGGACAAGCGCGGGGTCAAAAGCGACGAGGCCTACACGCGCGAGGTGCTGGGCGAGATGGCCAATGCGCGCAACCTTCTGGTCATCAACGACGAGGCGCACCACGCCTGGCGTGTGAACTGGGAGGCGGAAGGAAAGTATTTGCGGCAGCGGGATCTCAAGGATAGCGCCGCGGAGGCCACGGTGTGGATCGGCGGGCTGGATCGCCTGCACCGCTCGCGGGGCATCCTCAGGTGCTATGATTTTTCCGCTACTCCCTTCACGCCTTCGGGCAAAAAGAGCAGCGAAGAGGCGCTCTTCGACTGGATCGTTAGCGACTTCGGCTTGAATGACGCCATCGAGTCTGGCCTAGTCAAGACCCCGCGCGTGGTGGTGCGCGACGATGCCGTCCCCGATGCCAAAACTTACAAGTCGCGCCTCTATCACATTTACAACGACCCGGACGTGAAAGACGACCTGAACCGCCGCGCCGAACCACACGAACCGCTGCCCGACCTAGTGCTGAACGCCTACTACCTCCTGGGCTACGATTGGCGCGAGACGTGGAAGGCATGGAAGGCGGCCGGGCTGTCCACGCCGCCGGTGATGATCACCGTCTGCAACCGCACCGAGACCGCGGCGCGCGTGAAGCACGCCTTCGATTCGCGGCGCATCCACATCGACGAACTGTGCGACCCAGAGCGCATCCTGCATATCGACTCGAAGGTGCTCGATGAGGCGGAAGCGAAAGAAGAGTTTTTCGTTTCGAGTGGTCAGTTTGTCGAAGATGAAGAAGGGGTCGAGGCAACGGCAGAAAACGCAAAACCAGCAACTCAAAACGCAAAACTCACCAAGGCTCAGCAGGCCGAGCGCTTGCGCCAGATGGTGGACACGGTGGGCAAGGTGGGACAGCCGGGCGAGAGAATCCAAAACGTCATCTCCGTCGGCATGCTCTCCGAGGGCTGGGATGCCAAGACGGTGACGCACATCATGGGACTGCGGGCGTTCACGTCGCAGCTGCTGTGCGAGCAGGTGGTTGGTCGCGGCTTGCGGCGCACTTCGTACGAAGTCAACCCGGAAACGGGGCTGTTCGAGCCGGAATACGTCAACATCTTCGGCGTGCCCTTCACCTTCTTGCCCCACGAAGGCGGCGAGAACGACCCGCCACCGCCGCCCACGCCCAAGACCGCCGTTGAGCCAGACCCGACCAAGGCACAGCTCGAGATCCGCTGGCCGAATGTGGTGCGCATCGAGCGCTTCTTTCAACCGACGCTGACCTTGGACTGGTCGAAGGTGCGACCATTGGAACTGGACGCGGCGCAGACAGCGAAGGTCGCCGAGCTGGCGCCGATCCTCGAAGGCAAGCCAGACGTCACCCGGATCAACCGCATCGAGTTGGAGCGGCTGGCGCGGGAATTCCGCACCCAGCGCATCATATTTGAGACGGTGCGCGATGTCTTTGACCAAATGCAGACCGCTTGGAAAGGCAGCCGCGAAGTATTATTGGCGCAATTGATTCGCATCGTCGAGCAATTCATCCGCTCCGACCGTATTCATATTACGCCACCGCTTTTTTATCAGGACGAATTGCGCCGACGGCTGATCATCACGCTGAACCTGTCGCGGGTGGTGCAGCATATATGGGAGGCGGTTCGGCAGGAGAACACCGATCGCATCGAGCCGGTCTTCGACCGCGATCATCCTATCCGCTCCACAGGCGAGATGCGCACTTGGTACACGGGCAAGCCCTGCGAGCGCACGGAGAAATCCCATATCAACGTCTGCGTCTACGACAGCACATGGGAAGCGTCCGACGCCTTCGCGCTCGATAGCAGTGACGCGGTGGCTGCCTGGGTCAAGAATGACCACCTAGGCTTCGAAGTGCTCTACGTTTATCGCGGTGTGGTGCGCAAGTACCGGCCTGATTTCCTGGTGCGGCTGAAGAACGGTGATCATCTGATTCTAGAAACAAAGGGTCAGGATACGGAGCAGGACAAGGTGAAGCGTCAGTATCTTGCAGAGTGGTGCGAAGCTGTGAACGCGCACGGCGGCTTCGGGCGATGGCGCGCGGAAGTAGCGAAGACGCCCGGTGAGATTCAGGATATAGCTATTCCAATAAAGAATGAGACATTATCCAGCACAATACTTGCGAATCACTTCATCAATCGAACTGTTTGACCCTGCATACCTCCGCGCTCGCTTCAGCGCACTGAAGTCGTGCTCAATCACATTCAAATCAGGAGAGTATTTCGGTAAAAATAACACCGCGTGACCCGCCGCTTTCACCACTGCCTGAATCGCCCCTTTTGGATGAATCGGTGCATTATCCATCATCAACAACGACGGTCTCTTTAACGCCGGCAAACAGTACTGACTCAGCCAGCTCACAAACCCTACCGCATTCAAGTATCCGCAAAACAGCATTGGGGCGATGAAGTCTTTCTGGTGTCTATACCGTCCTGCGACTAAACTCTCTCTTTTCTGACGCTTCCCCGCTCGCTCTCCATCAATTCGTTGGCCTCGCGCTGACCACCCATACTCAGACTCCACTCGATCGCTGGGCACGGTCGATTAAACGGTCATCGGGATGGGTAGCAACATCCGCTGCTAAGGCCGCCCAATCCAGTTTCCAAGGACGACGGGGGACAACCGTGGGCGCTAAGTCCTCTCGCTTCAGCCAGCGATGGATGGTGGCGCGACTGACCTGAAAAATTTGAGTCGCTTCACTGATTTTGCCACCTTGCTTGATATAGGAGACAACCCGCTCTCGTAAGTCCAAGCTATAGCTCATATTCTTGAGTAACATTCATGACGCTTTGAGTATAGCCTATCCCTCTTGAAAATATCTCACTCCCTTTCGAAATAGCTATATCTACCTGAACAGCCGTTTCCTATTCGGGTCAATATCTTGATAGGACGTAACTTTACGCCATAGCCAGACTTTACGCCATAGCCAGACTACTGTTTCTCGTCATCCTTGTGAAAACGGCTGTTATTCCTGACTGATTGAGCCGATAAAACAAGGCTCTCATACTGTTTAAGCTGGCGTCCAAAATGTACGTCAGCCAGATTTTGAAGAGCAGTTGTGAGTTCAGGACGGGATAGTCGCAAGGGCTGAGGCGCCTGAGAATAGACTTGACAATAGCTCCAAAAGATGCCATAGTAAATTGACTGTTTTTTAATCTTTTAAGGGAAGAATACAATATTTCTTCTCTTTTTCCTACCTCTTCAAACTGTTGTTCAATACTTCTGCAAAGGAATAAGCCAATCATTTTACCTTTGGAGAGAACGTTGCCTATTGACTGATAAACTTGATAGTCTCCTGAAGATTGATTTCAAAATATGGCTTATCTTTTTGGAGTGCATCTGTGAAGGTCGTTGTCGTTGGCAGTGGTGGTCGAGAGCACGCGATCGCTTGGAAATTACTCGATTCTCCTCGCGTGACACAGGTCTATTGTCTGCCGGGGAATGGGGGCACAGCCAGCCTGGAGCGGTGTGAGAATGTGGCCATTGCAGCCACCGACCTCACGGGTATTGGTGAATTTGCCAAAGAGAATAACGTTGATTTAGTGGTTGTCGGGCCAGAGGTTCCCTTGGCAGTGGGTTTGGCCGATCACCTACAGGCGTTGAACATCCCTGTGTTTGGGCCGGTCAAGGCCGGCGCACAAATTGAAGCCAGTAAAGCTTGGGCAAAGGCGCTCATGCAGGCGGCTCAGATTCCTACGGCCAAAGCAGCAGTGTTTGACAATTATGAGGCGGCCTCTCGTTATGTTCAAGCCCAAGGGGCACCCATTGTCATTAAGGCCGATGGTTTAGCGGCAGGTAAAGGAGTGACGGTAGCGGCCACCGAAGGGGAGGCGATCGCTGCCCTCGAGCGGATTTTTGGGGGTGAATTTGGCGCCGCTGGTCAACAGGTGGTCATTGAATCAGTACTAGAGGGGCAAGAGGTCTCCGTACTCGCCGTTACGGATGGCAAAACCATTCTGCCGCTGCTGCCCGCCCAAGACCACAAGCGCATTGGCGAAGGGGACACAGGTCCAAATACTGGAGGAATGGGGGTCTATGCCCCTGTCCCTTGGGTGACACCAGAGTTAATGCAACGAATTCAACAGACGATTCTTGAACCTGCCCTTGGGGCGTTGCAGGATCGGGGAATCCACTACTGTGGGGTGCTCTATGCCGGTCTGATGGTGACGTCCGCAGGGGATCCCTACGTGGTGGAATTTAACTGTCGCTTTGGTGATCCTGAAACCCAAGTCGTCCTCCCCCTCTTGGAAACCCCTCTGATTGAGGTGCTCTTGGCCTGTGTCGAGAGACGCTTAGCCAGTTTGGGAGCGTTGCAATGGCGCAATGAGGTAGCTCTATCCGTCGTGATGGCGGCGGGGGGCTATCCGGGGAGTTACCGCAAGGGGGATGTGATTCAGGGTATTCCCGCAGCGATCGCCCAAGGGGTTCTCGTTTTCCATGCTGGAACGCGCTGGCAAGAGGGGCAATGGTACACCAATGGCGGTCGGGTATTGAACATTACCGCTTTGGCTCCTGATTTTGCCACGGCTCAAGCCAAGGCCTATGCGGGCGTCAGCGCCATTGAATTTGCCGACTGCTACTATCGTCGTGACATTGGCTACCGTATTCTGGAATCATCGGCTCACAAAGGTGAATACCATCCATGACCCTCCTCCCCCCAAAAACTAACCCATTACGCTGTTTAACTGGTGCGCTGATTGCTGGCACGCTTGGGATTCTCCTTTATCGGCTAACAGGGGCGATCGCCTACGTCTTTGCCACTCACGCAGTGAGCTACCACAATCAACTGGTTTATAGCTTGGCCGTGGCCGTGCGCACCCTTGTGGTGGGCTTGTGTACCCTCGCAACGGGGGTCTTTAGCATTATTGCCGTGGGTCTGGTGGCGCTGACGCTGCAACTGCTTTGGGAACGCTGGGTACAACGGGAGCAGGCTTAACCGTCGCTAATTTTGCCATCTTCGATTTTGGTGATGCGATCGGCAATGGCTGTAATCCGTGGATCATGGGTAACAATCAACACTGTGCAGCCTTTTTGCTTTGCTAGCTTGTAGAGAATTTTGATCACCTGTTGGCCATTTTGGGAATCCAGGGAAGCCGTCGGTTCATCAGCAAAAATAATCTGCGGCTCACCCGCTAGGGCACGGGCAATGGCCACTCGCTGTTTCTGACCCCCAGAAAGATTTGCGGGCACAAAGTCGAGGCGATGACCCAACCCCACTTCCTCTAGACGGGCTGCCGCCTGTTCCTTGGCCTGTTTGCCTTTGATTCCCTTGAGATTGAGCGCCAGTTCCACATTTTCCAGCGCGGTCAAGGCGGGGAAAAGATTAAAACTCTGAAAGACAAAGCCAATATTTTGCAAGCGAAATTTCGCCAGTGCAGCCTTGGACAGTTGCGTAATCTCTTGGCCTAAGACAACCACTTGGCCACTGGTGGGGGCAAGAATGCCAGCCAAAATCGAGAGCAGGGTGGTTTTCCCTGACCCCGAAGGTCCCATTAGCAGATGGATATGACCGCGCTGGATTTGCAGGTTAATGCCCTGAAGAACAGGGGTCTCGTCATGGCCAGAACGATAAACTTTAGTCAGATTGGTGGTGGCGATCGCCAGCCCAGTTGTTGTCACAGTGGCAAGTCTCATCAGTCATTGATTAGCCGAATTAGCTACTGGTGGCACTAGCAAAGCGGATTTTCAGGTAGTCCGCCTCCATTTTCGCGCCCACCGGTTGCAGTGCTGCTAATCCTTGGGGGAGCACCATATTACGACGATGGTTACCAATGCGGATATTCAACTCATCTGCCGTCTTGTTCAGTTCAATTTTTTCCTTGGGTACCCCCGGTAGATAGAGTTCAAGGCTGTACTGGCCATCACTGGGCACCACCCGAATCGTTTGCTCTTGGTAATAAACCTGAGCTGGATCTTCATCAGCGTAGAGGGTCTCCTTCAGGCGGTGCAGTGCCGCCAAACCACAGAGTTCCTCAGCAAACAGGGGCACTTCCTTCACCGGTAGCGGGCGGAAATTGTCGTGAATTTCTTGACGGTATTGCTGCTGCATTTCTTTCCAGCGGGCAAAGAAGGGATCCTGTACCGTGTTCGGCAGAATACGGTTTGCAATGACTAAGTCGGTGGCCACGTTATAGAGGCTAAGATAGGCATGGGCGCGCAGCGACTCCTTAATCACCATCTTTTCTGGATTGGTGACCAAGCGCACTGAGGTTTGCGTGTTGTCGGTGAGGACTTTTTCGAGGGCTTCAATCTGCTCATAGAATTCATAGGGCGCATCCATCACCTCTTGATCGGGCAAAGAGAACCCCACCAAGGGCTTGAAAATTGGCTCCACAATCGGTCGCAAGGCCACGGACATCCGCTGTAGGGGTTTATAGAAGCGGCGCATGTACCAGCCGCTCACCTCGGGTAGACTCAACAGCCGCAGTGCCGTACCTGTGGGGGCAGAGTCAATAATTAAGACATCGTATTGGCCTTCGTCATAGTGGCGTTTCATGCGCACAAGGGCAAAAATTTCATCCATCCCCGGCAAAATCGCCAATTCTTCAGCTTGAACGCCCTCTAGCCCGCGCGCCTGCAAGACTTGGGTAATGTAGCGCTTCACCGCACCCCAGTTGTCCTCCAGTTCCATGAGGGCATCGAGTTCCGCTCCCCAGAGATTTTCGGCGACGGGCACAGGGACATGCCCCAATTCAAGGTCAAAACTATCAGCAAGGGAGTGGGCGGGATCGGTGCTCAGCACCAGCGTTTTGTACCCCAACTCAGCACAGCGTAACCCCGTTGCTGCCGCCACTGAGGTTTTACCAACGCCACCTTTGCCAGTCATTAAAATTACGCGCATGGGAAGGCCCTGCCCTAAACACGGTTGCTTAAAATATCTTAACCCTTGAGCTTGTCCTCAGGGGGGGGCGATCGCTCGCAATCAATGGAAATAAAATCATTAAGAAAAATAAATAAATACAACTGCTTATTTAGCTTTATTAACAATAATTTAGGTCTCTCCCCGATCCCTTGGGGCAAATATTAAGTTAATGCTTAAGCCCTTGCAGTTTATAACTGTTTTCAAGGGTTTGTAACGGGAAATATATTTGGACTTATCACGACTATGACCACAACTCTCCAACGTCGCGAAAGCGCGAATTTGTGGGAGCGGTTTTGTAACTGGGTGACCAGCACCGATAACCGCCTCTATGTGGGCTGGTTCGGTGTGATTATGATCCCCACCCTGCTGGCCGCAACCATTTGCTTTGTGATTGCTTTCATCGCTGCTCCCCCTGTGGACATCGATGGCATTCGTGAGCCTGTTTCTGGCTCCTTGCTCTATGGCAACAACATCATCACTGGTGCAGTGGTGCCCACCAGCAACGCCATTGGCTTGCACTTCTACCCCATTTGGGAAGCTGCTTCCCTCGATGAGTGGCTCTACAACGGTGGCCCCTACCAGTTGATTGTCTTCCACTTCCTGTTGGGTGCCTCCTGCTACATGGGGCGCCAGTGGGAACTCAGCTACCGCCTCGGTATGCGGCCTTGGATTTGCGTGGCCTACTCCGCTCCCTTGGCCTCTGCCTTTGCGGTCTTCTTGATCTACCCCATTGGTCAAGGCAGCTTCTCTGACGGGATGCCCCTCGGTATCTCCGGTACCTTCAACTTCATGATTGTGTTCCAAGCTGAGCACAACATCCTAATGCACCCCTTCCACCAATTGGGTGTGGCCGGTGTCTTTGGTGGCGCACTGTTCTCCGCCATGCACGGTTCTCTGGTGACCTCCAGCTTGATCCGTGAAACCACCGAAACGGAATCCACCAACTACGGCTACAAATTCGGTCAAGAGGAAGAAACCTACAACATCGTGGCTGCCCACGGTTACTTTGGTCGCTTGATCTTCCAATACGCCAGCTTCAACAACAGCCGTGCGCTGCACTTCTTCCTCGCCGCTTGGCCGGTGGTCGGGGTTTGGTTCACCGCTCTGGGTATCAGCACGATGGCCTTCAACCTCAACGGGTTTAACTTCAACCACTCGGTCATTGATGCCAAGGGCAACGTGATCAACACCTGGGCTGACATCATCAACCGTGCCAACTTGGGTATGGAAGTGATGCACGAGCGTAATGCTCACAACTTCCCCCTCGACTTGGCTAGCGCTGAATCTGCTCCTGTGGCCATGATTGCTCCCAGCATCAACAGCTAAGCAACACTCATCTGCTGAACTTTGACACAGCCGCTCCTGCACTAGGGGCGGTTTTTTATTGCGTTATAGCCCACAGGCATTAACACGCTCAACACGGTAAGAAACCACGTCTCAGAGACGCTGCTACCCGCCCAACGTCAATCTAAAAGATTGATAAAAGTCAATGGATAGACAAAGGTCTTTTGATTCTATAAAAGCCGACCTCAAACCCCTTGCCGCTCAGAAATATAACCATATAATCAATAAATAGGAACTTGCAGCGTTCATTGCTGCTGCTTAAGTTCTGTTGTTATTCATGGATTCATAACGACTATGACTACAGTTCTGCAACGTCGTCAGACAGCGAATCTGTGGGAGCGTTTTTGCGATTGGATTACCAGCACAGAAAACCGCCTTTATATTGGCTGGTTTGGGGTGATCATGATCCCGACGCTCCTTGCCGCAACGATTTGCTTTGTCATTGCCTTTATTGCGGCACCCCCCGTGGATATTGATGGTATCCGTGAGCCTGTCTCTGGCTCCTTGCTCTATGGCAACAACATCATTACAGCGGCAGTGGTGCCCTCCTCTAATGCCATTGGGCTACACCTCTACCCGATCTGGGATGCTGCTTCCCTCGATGAGTGGCTCTACAACGGTGGTCCTTATCAACTGATTGTTTTCCACTTCCTGATCGGCATTTTCTGCTACATGGGTCGGGAATGGGAACTCAGCTACCGTCTGGGGATGCGGCCTTGGATTCCCGTGGCCTTCTCGGCTCCCGTGGCAGCGGCAACGGCTGTGCTGTTGATCTACCCCATTGGTCAAGGCAGCTTTTCCGATGGCCTGATGCTGGGCATTTCCGGTACGTTTAACTTCATGATTGTGTTCCAAGCGGAGCACAACATCCTCATGCACCCCTTCCACATGCTGGGTGTGGCGGGTGTCTTTGGTGGTGCCCTGTTTGCCGCTATGCACGGTTCTCTGGTGACCTCCAGCCTGATCCGTGAAACCACCGAAACCGAATCCACCAACTATGGCTACAAGTTTGGTCAAGAGGAAGAAACCTACAACATCGTGGCAGCTCACGGTTACTTTGGTCGGCTGATCTTCCAATACGCCAGTTTCAACAATAGCCGCTCGCTGCACTTCTTCCTCGCTGCTTGGCCAGTGGTGGGCATCTGGTTTGCTGCCCTTGGCATTAGCACGATGGCCTTTAACCTCAATGGCTTCAACTTCAACCACTCCGTTGTGGATGCGCAAGGGAATGTCATCAATACTTGGGCCGACATCATCAACCGCGCCAACATTGGTATTGAGGTGATGCACGAACGCAATGCCCACAACTTCCCCCTCGACTTGGCAAGCGGTGAATCGGCTCCTGTGGCGATGATTGCGCCAAGCATTGAAGCCTAAACAGGTCGCTCCTAAACCGCTCTAGTGATAAGTCCAAATATCGCTCCCCACAGGGGGGGCTTTTTTTGTCGCGATTATTGGGCAGGGAGTTGATACTGATCAACAATTTTTTTGGCAAAGGCGGGCACGTGAGCAGCCAGTTTTTGGGGATAGTTGCGCCGCACATAGAGATAGTTGCGGGTGAAGTGGGAGTCAATGGAAAAGCGAGCATATTCAAGCCCTTTGGGACCAATGCGCTCAATTACTAGGCCGACTAGTTTCGCCGCCCACATGGGGAGCGTGACGCCTTTATCGTAGGCAGGAATGCTTTGTTGCACGGCAGCGTGGCGATCGCCGGCACTCGTAACAGGCTGAATGTCTAACTGATCGCGCACGAGGTCAAGCATTTCTTGGCCAAGCTCGTTGCGCACCACCAGCCACTGCCAACCAAAGGGGGCGCCCATGTAGCCCACGACCAGATCGGCAAGGCCATTCACGTAGTCAAAGCAACTCATGCAGGAGGGGGCAAAGACATCCTTGAGTTGATTGGTCTTGAGGCCAAAGAAGGGCACGGTTTCCGTGGAGCCGTCGCTGTGCTTGAAATGCACCCGAAAGTCTTGCATGAACTCGTAGTAAATGACGGTTGCGGGCGATCGGCTGGTGGTTTCTAGGAATTTTTGCAGACCGGCACGGGTGACATTGTCCACGCAGGGAGTGCCTAGGACGTAGAGCTTTTCAAGACCCAGTTTGTCCTGTACGGCTCGCAGCGCCTGAATTTGACAGCCAACCCCAATCACCAACAGCCGCCTGAGTCCAGATTGTTCCACCTGCTCGAGAACCGATAGATTGGGAGACAGGGTCGGTTTATTGACGCGAGCAGCGAGAATCTCTTCACGGCTGCGGGCAATCACGGGCTTGGGGGTAAAGCGATCGCTCTCGCTATTTTGAACGCAGACCACCCCTTCAACCCGCCCCGACTCCAGCATGGCAATGGCAATACTGCTGACGATGCCCGTCCACTGCGCCCCCGCAATGGGTTCGGTTTTGCGAGCCGCCATCATCTGCTGGTGAACGCCAAAGTAGCACTCATCCCAATTGTCAAGATCACGGGCACGGCCATGACTTTGCTGCTCGAGAGTCTCAAACTGCTGATTGAGGAAGGCACAGGCCTCTTTGACGTAGTGGATATAGTAGGTGTCGCAAAGACCACACTCGCTACAGAGGGCTTTGGCGGGGCGAGGGCTGCCGGGCTTGAGGGCACGGGCTTTTTGATGGGCAGCAGTCATGGGCACTTACTTCAGCAGTGAACGGGCGCGATCGCAAATCGCTTCGGGAGTGAGGCCATTGTAGGCCATGAGTTCGGCGGGGCTAGCCGTCGTTTCTCCCCGTTGCCAAGCCAAGACATCGCGGGGACAGGTGGCACGCAAAAGAATTGGCTCCAACAGTGCCGCAGGCCCGCCCGTGACTCCCAAAAGGGCATCACCACCAAAAAGTCGTTGGAAGGTGGCCTCATCGGCAAAGCCACCATCGGGTTCGGCACAGGTTTGCCAAGCCACATCCGTAGGCCGATATAGGCGGCGGGGGTTAATGACCGAGACAATGCGCACCCGATAGCCGAGCTGTTCCAACTGGGGTAGGGCACTATACACGGGCTGCAAAATCATATCCCCTAGCACCGCTAGCACCAATGTGGCACGACCACTAGCAGACTCGTAGAGGGTTACCGCGCCCTCATCAAGGGCCTGTTCGGTTTGGGCAAACGTGGTGCGCACCGGCAGCGGTGTTTTACTGGCAAAGATGGCAATCCCCTTGTTTTGTGCTGTGAGTGCCCAGCGGTAGCACACTTGAATGCTGTTGGCATCCGGCGGAAAGAGGACAAAGACATTGCCATTGCGCAATAGGGCAGCGTAGTAGGCTTCGATTTCTGGGCGTTGGTGCGTCCAGCCATTGCGCCCCTGCTCAAGGGCACCGGCGGTAAAGAGGGTTACTGTGGCTGGCGTCGGACGGCGCAGCTCTGCCATGGCTTGGGTGACGGTTTGCCAAATGGGGAGACCATTAATGGCAAAGGACTCATAGGAGCACCAAAGACTGCGGCTGCCCATCAAGCAAAGCCCTGCCGCTAGACCGGCACAGGCATCTTCGCTGAGGGGTTCATAGACTTGGCCATTGGGCACTTGATTGTAGAGGGGATCCGTGGTCGGGTGAATGATCTTCAGGGCTTGGTTGATGTTGCCAATGCCAGAGGCCTCATTGCCATCGGCATTCGTGACCAGATAGCGGCGATCGCGCTGTCCCACTTCTGCCACCATGCGCCCCATCGCCGTTGTGGCTACTTTGTTTTCCCCCAAGGCATAGGCCTCAAGGGAAATCTCCCCAAGGGGCGGTAAATCTAAGACCTGCTCAGTGACCACCACCTCTGCCGCAGGCCCACCGGCCGCAGCAACACAGTTTTGGCGCACCAGTTCCCAAGCAGCGGGAGACAGGGCACGGGCTTTCAGGGCATTGACAATATCGGGGTTGTCGAGGGTGTGCTGGGCATAGAGGTTATGGGATTTTGCCCCCTTGGCATGCACGCCGGCGCCTTTCAGTTGCTTGAGGATAAAGACCGTTAACTTGCCGGAGAGAGCCGATCGCGCCGCCTCCTGTACCCCCTTGAGCACCGCCTGCATGAAGGCCAATCGCTGACCAAAGGAAAAGAGCGTGCTATCAACGTAATCCCCCTCTTGGTCGCTATCATCAAAGTCCTTGGCATCCACCAGCACCACCTCTTGGAAGCCATTGCCGTGCCAGTAGGCCATCATTTCGGGATTGGTTTTGCGGGAGACCATGCTGTGGTGCTCTTGGCTAAAGCCATTCCACACGAGGACAGGCAGGAAGTTGGTCACCTCTGGGAAAGCCGTGTGGAAGTGGGCCATACTGCTCATGACGTAGGGTTCCCCCAGACCGCCATCGCCTAAGGTGAAGGGAAAGAGGGTCTGGCGGTGCAACCAAGCAGCGGCCATGGCAAAGTGCTGCCCCTGTCCGAGGGGGCCGGCGGGGGCAAGAATCCCCGGAATATAGCCAGAGAGATGACCCAGAAGGCCATGTTTTTCGCGGAAGCGATCGCGCAGGTCTTGAACCGTATAAATGCCCATCTTTTCGAGGGAGCGATCCAAGAACATGGCGGCATAGAAGCCGGGGGCATGGTGCCCCACTTCCGTGATGATATTCTTGTGCCCCAACATCACTAGGGCGGCATAGGCTTCCGCTTGGCTGGCAAACCCGCCGGGGTGACCTGAGGCTTTACTGCCGGTCATCTGTAAGATCAGATAGCGGAGGGCATCGGCATAGAGCAGCGTTTGATAAGCGGCCTCGGTGGCGTCTAAGTCGGTAAGGGCAGGCTGTTGGGCATTCAGAAGCGGTGTTTGACCATAGCGATCCCAGTCTGGCCAATCGTCGCCAAAATACTGGATTCCTTCACAGAAACTGGGCACCGAAGTTACCGCTGTCATAGACCCTGACCCAACTGTTGACTGCACGCTTAGTCTCCTATCTTACAGGGGTGGGGGGCGCTCTCACGGCGGCTGGGGCAGGGAATCTCCCTGAAATGCAGGCATTGCGATGGATTGTGGCCATAGATTGATTTTTCTTGGGGAACGGGATTAACGATGGCATTGGTGATAGCGGGCGATCGCAGTGGTGTCGGCAAAACAACGGTTGCTTTGGCCTTGAATGCAGCCTTAACGGCACGGGGGCAGCGCGTCCAAACATTTAAGGTGGGGCCTGACTACATTGATCCCCTGTTTCACAGTGCTATCAGTGGCCGGCCTTGCCGTAACCTTGACGTGGTCTTGACCAGTGCTGACTATGTCCGCGCCTGTGTGGGCTATTACAGTCAGGGGATGGATGCAGTGCTCATTGAGGGAGTGATGGGGCTATTTGATGGCCGAGGGGGCAGCCATGAGGGCAGTACGGCACACATTGCCCAACTCTTGCAGGCTCCCATCCTACTGGTTTTGGATGTGCAAAAACAGGCAGCTTCCGTGGCGGCCTTGGTCTATGGCTTTTGCCACTATGATCCCTCCCTCCAGATTGCTGGCGTGGTCTTGAATCGGGTGGCCAGCGATCGCCATCGGCAAATGTTAGAAGCTGCCCTTGCCCCCCTTGGGGTGCCCATTCTCGGCATCATCTATCGCGATCAGGCCTTGGCACTCCCCAGTCGCCACCTCGGCTTAGTGCCGCCCCACGAATCAGGGGAATTTCATCACCTCGGCGATCGCCTTGCCCATTTAGGAAACACCTGTTTTGACTGGGAGCGCCTCACGCCACTCCTTGCCCCAGCCCCCACCCCCGCAGCCCCCCCTTTTAGCGTTTCCCCCCTGACCCCAGTCACCCTTGGCGTTGCCCAAGATGCCGCCTTTCAGTTTTACTACGCTGACACCCTTGATCTGCTCCACGCTTTAGGGGCAACGTTAATTCCGGTCTCACCCCTGCGGGATGCCCCCTTGCCCACCGGTCTACAGGGGTTGATCTTGGGGGGTGGCTTTCCAGAGGTGTTTGCCCCAGAGCTAGCGGCGAATCACTCGTTTCTTGAATCACTGCGGCAGGCCATTGAAGGGGGCTTAGCTCTCTATGCCGAGTGTGGTGGCCTCATGTACCTCAGCCAAGGCATCCAAACCTGCGAGGGACACTACTATCCTTTGGTGGGATACTTGCCGACGGTTGCCCACATGGGTAAAAAACTCACCCTCGGCTATCGCCAAGCCACGGCTTTACAAACAACGGTGTGTCTGCGGGCAGGAGAGACGGTTCAAGGCCATGAATTTCACTATTCCTGTTTGAGTGTGCCGCCGCCAACGCCGCTGTGGCAATTGGACGGTCAAGCCGAGGGCTGGGGCAGTTCTCAACTCCACGCCAGTTATCTCCATCTCCATTGGGGCGGCCATCCACAGTGGGCGATTCGCTTTCTGCAGCAGGCAGCAAAGGTTGGATAATGCCACTCACGGCAACGTAATGTTTGCAGTATTTGAGGGCGCTCAATGCCGATGCGATACCGCTATAGCCTCTACGTTTGCCTTGGGGTACTTGTGACCCTCAGCGCCACTTTAGTGGCTTGGGCAACGGCGCCCTCCCAAAACTTGGCGTATTGGCAGCGGGTGATCCAACAACATCAGCAGCACCAGCAGGCGGTGGGTCAGCAGCGTCAACAACTCGAACGCCTTGAGGCAGCGGCGAGCGATCGCCTTGAGAGTTTGGAAACCAATGTGGACACAACAACGCAGCAATTAATGGCGGCCAGCGATCGCCTGCAAGCAGCGGAAAAACTGCTCAAAGACCTCAAGGAACAGCAACAAACCCTCAGCCAGCGCTACGAAGCCAGTGTGGCCGTGATTAGCGATCGCCTGCGGCGGCTCCAACGCTACCGCGAGATTCCGCAGTGGGCAATGGTCTTTGAGGCGGAAACCCTTAACGATTGGTTTGAGCAGCAGGGGCGTCTGCGTCAGGTCTATGAGCGCGATCGCCAGCACTTGGCCGCCTTGGTTCGCGATCGCCAGCGACTTCAGCAGCAGGAGCGACAAATTCAAGTGCAACAGCGCTTCATTCAAGCCCTACGCCAACAACTGCAACAGCAACAGGCCATCTATGAGCGCGAAGCTGCAAACCAACGGCAACTCATTGCTCGCCTACGGAGCGATCGCCAAGCCCTTGCCTCCATTGAAGCCCAACTCGCCCGTGATAGTGCCGCCATTCAGCAGCTCATTAACCAACGCCTCGGTTATGTCCCTAGGGGCGCCCCACCCCTTCCCCGCAGTGGTCGTCTTGCCTACCCCATTCAAGCACCGCTGACCAGTCCCTTTGGTTGGCGGATTCACCCAATTTTAGGCACACGGCGATTTCATGCTGGGGTGGATTTTGGGGCAGATTTTGGCACCCTCATCTTTGCTGCTGAAGCGGGCACCGTGATCTTTGCCGGTTGGTCAGGGGGCTACGGCCAAACCGTGATTTTGGATCATGGCGGCGGCATGACGACCCTCTATGCCCATGCCCAGCGATTGCTCGTACGAGAAGGTGAATTCGTGCAACAGGGGCAGCCCATTGCTGAAGTTGGCTCGACGGGACTCTCAACAGGCCCCCACCTCCACTTTGAAGTGCGCCTCAATGGCGAACCCAGCGATCCCTTGGCCTATCTTTAGGGGGTTGGCTGCCAAAAGACCCCAATGGCATTATTGACCCGCGTTGTTGTCACCGAATGGCGATCCACCAAGACCCCACCAATGTAGAGAGCCGTGGAACTGCCACCATCCAGATTGACGGCATTGATCAAGCCCAACTGCCGCACAATTTGTGCCCATTCGGCGAGGGTTGGCCCCATACCCCCAATACGGTTGTGGGTGGTGACCCAGACAATGCTGCCATCACTGCGGTTGCCCATGGCACTGCGGGGGGCTGCCTGCGCATCTAAACCTGCTCCAAATTGCTCCAGTGCCGCATTCAAGACCACTCGCCCCTGATCCACCAGTAGGGGACCTGCACCAACAATATTGGGAATGCTATTAAACACAGCGGGCACAGCCGTGGTTTCCAGTTGCACGGAAGCTCCCGGTGGGAAGTTGGCCAAGGCGGAATTAAAGTTACGCGCCACCAGTAGAAAGCCATCTGCGGGAATAGGAATCGCTTGATTGTTATGGATCGGTTGCTGCCCCACCACCTGCTGATTGCGCACCGTAATCACCACTTCGCTGCCCGTTTTCCCTTGGTAGCTCGCGCCCCAACTGGGGGTATAAAGGGCAAGACCGGCTTGGACATAGCCAGAATTGAACGTGACAATGGGCACCGTACCGGCCGGCGTCCTCACCCGCTGCTGCAAACTCAGGCGACCGACAACCATCTGGCCGCGATCGTCCCAGCCAATGGCACCGCGATTGAGAATCGGGCCTGAGAGCCAGTTGCCCTCACTGCGAATGGCCCCCAAGGGAGCTTGGCGATCGCGATTAAAGAATCCAGCATTAATGGCGGCGGCGGCTTGCCAGCGTTGAGCCAGTTCGGGCACCGTTGCTAAGCCCACCAAGGTTGTGGGGGTCATGCCGAGGGGACGCAGACGCAGCCCCGGCTGTTGCGGATTGATGACCAGCAAATCTACTGGAAACTGGTGATTGCCGAGGGTCACGGTTTGCTGTTGCCAACGTAGCCCCGGTGCCCATTGAATCGTACGCGGGGGGGGCGCATCCCTGCGAAAATCAATCACCAGACGCGGTGGATTGAGCAGCATTGAGGCCACTGGGCGAGCCGTGCCAGGAATTTGTGTTTCCAGTACTGTGCGATTGGGGGTAGCGGTAATTTTGACATTGGGAATCGTGGCCAATTGTCCCGTCGCCTCAATCGTCAGGCTGAGATCGCGAGGGGTAAGACCTGTGCGGCTAAAGGTGAGCCGATTGATTTGCCAAGGGGTGGGGCGGTCTAATTCAAAGACCCAGCGATCGCCCCACGGTTGTCGTCCCTGCCGCCAACTGAGAATCCGTGCCGGGGGGGTACTGATCTGGAGCGTATTCCCTTGGGGTTGCACCTGCCACTGATATTGCTCAATCCACGGTGTAATGTCCAAGTAGCGATACATGCCGTTGGGGCTAAAGCGCACCGCCAAGGGGCTAAATTGCGGCTGAAACCAAGCCACTGGTTGCTGAAACGGGTCTGTAGTATCCCCAAGGAGCACCCCCAAGCGATTGGCAAGGCCACCATCGCTAATCCCTATGCGCAGTTGATTTTGGTTATCGCGCCACTGCTGCCAAGCCACGGGGTAGTCGCGGCCATTTAAGTTCAGGCGATCGCCTTGAATTTCCTGAGGTAATGCGATATTGGCGCTGGAGCTAGCGATCGCAAGTGCAATCCCACTGCCAACAACCCGAGAAGCCGATCTTGCCAACACGCTTAACGCCACACCCTGCCCACTGAAACTCTGCCAGTATAGTTGACCCCGTAGCGCTACAGATTGCTCCAGAGCAACAAGGATCAATTTTGGGCAACTCGGCTAGGCCTGATCTGAGGACGAGGACACCTCCTCTGGGGGCGGTGCCACTTGGGGCTGGAACTGGAAGAGAGAATACACGACATTGCGGCGAATCATCACCATCATGTCCAAGAACAGTTCATAGCCCTCCCGTTTGTACTCCACCAAGGGATCCTCTTGACCATAGCCCCGTAGGCCGACCGACTCCCGCAGGGCATCCATTTGTTGTAGGTGCTCCCGCCACAGCAGGTCAATCTGTTGTAGGATAAAGAACCGCTCCGCTTGTCGCATCAGACCCCTTTGAATGCGCTCAATTTCTGCTTCTTTTTGCTCGTAGGCGGTGCGCACTTGCTCATGCAAAAAGGCCTGCATCTCCGGTACGCTGAGATGAGCCAGATGCTCAGGGCGCAGATCCGACAGCAAATAGACAAATTCCTGTACTTTGGCCACCAAGCCCTCTAAATCCCATTCCTCTGGCGGCAGATCGGGATTGACATAGGCGGCAATGATGTCGTCCATGGTTTTTTCGGCGTACTCCAGCACCCGATCCTTGAGGTCTTCCCCTTCCAGCACCCGCCGCCGCTCAGCATAGATGGCACGCCGCTGGTTATTCATCACCTCGTCGTATTCAAAGACCTGCTTACGGATGTCATAGTAGTAGGTTTCCACCTTGCGCTGGGCATTTTCCAAGCTGCGGGTAAGGAGTCCCGACTCAATGGGCATATCCTCGTCAACGCGCAGGGCATTCATGATACTGGCGACGCGATCGCCCCCAAAGATGCGCAGTAGGTTATCCTCCAAGCTCAGGAAAAAGCGTGTGGATCCGGGGTCACCTTGGCGTCCTGCCCGTCCCCGCAACTGGTTGTCAATCCGCCGCGATTCATGGCGTTCTGTCCCAATCACGTGCAAACCACCGAGGGCGACCACTTCTTCATGTTCTTTCTTGGTGACCAGCTCATATTCTTCGCGGATACGGTTAAAGGCATCCCGCAGGGCTTGAATCACAGGGTCTTGGGTCGGTGCTTTCTCCGAGGCGATCGCCAGCATATCCTCCGCCTGCAACTCCGGCAGACTGCGCTCACCATAGGTCTTAACTGCCACATCCACCGCATGGCGCAGCAGCTTTTCCGCCTCCTTACTAATTTCGCAGGGGAAGAGTCCCGGTGAGGCTTTCCAGTTTTTCTGCGCCGCCTGACTAAAGCCTTGGCCACCGCCACGATCCATTTTCAGCCCCAATAGCATCATCGGGTCGTCACTGGGGGGCATGACAATGCGAGGCATAAAGTATTCCCGCACCTTGAGGCGTGCCATGTAGTCGGCATTCCCCCCCAAGATAATGTCGGTGCCGCGGCCTGCCATATTGGTTGAGATCGTCACTGCGCCCTTGCGGCCGGCTTGGGCAATGATCTCCGACTCTCGCTCCACATTTTCAGGTTTGGCATTCAGCAGGTTATGGGGAATGTCCAACTCCCGCAGCAGTTGGGACAATAGCTCCGACTTTTCAACACTGGTGGTACCCACGAGCACTGGGCGACCCGTAGCGTGAATCTCGGCACATTCAGAGGCCACGGCCAGCCATTTACCCCGCTCCGTTTTATAGACCACATCGGGAAAGTCCCGCCGCTGGCTGGGGCGATTGGTGGGCACCACCGTCACTTCCAGCTTGTAAATTTTCTCAAATTCCGCCTCTTCCGTCTTGGCTGTCCCCGTCATCCCCGCCAACTTGGGATAGAGCAAAAAGAGATTTTGGTAGGTAATTGTGGCGAGGGTTTGGGACTCATTTTGAATCTCTAGGCCTTCCTTGGCTTCAATCGCCTGATGCAGGCCATCACTCCAGCGGCGACCCACCATGACTCGTCCCGTGAATTCATCGACAATCACCACTTCACCATTGCGGACGATGTAGTTCACATCCCGCTGGAAGAGTTCCTTGGCCTTGATGGCATTAAAGATATAGTGTGCCCAAGGGTCTTGGGGGTCATAGAGATCGCTCACCCCCAATAGTTTTTCAGCTTCGATAAACCCCTCATCGGTCATGAGGACATTACGAGCCTTTTCATCCACCTCGTAGTGCTCGTCTTTTTTCAGGAGGCGGGCAACTTCAGCCGCCTTGAGGTACTTCTCGGTGGGACGCTCCACTTGACCTGAAATAATCAGGGGCGTGCGGGCTTCGTCAATCAGTACCGAATCCACCTCGTCAATGATGCAGTAGTTGAAGGGACGCTGCACCACCTCAGCCATGGACGTAGCCATATTGTCCCGCAGGTAGTCAAAGCCAATTTCGCTGTTGGTGGCATAGGTGATATCGCAGGCATAGCTTTTCTGCCGCTCTTGGGGAGCCATGTGCTGCTGAATCAGCCCGACCGTCAGACCCAGAAAGCGATGCACCTGCCCCATCCATTCCGCATCCCGCCGTGCCAGATAGTCGTTGACTGTAACAATGTGCACCCCTTTCCCCGTCAGGGCATTCAGGTAGGCCGGCAGCGTGGCCACGAGGGTTTTCCCTTCCCCCGTTTTCATTTCGGCAATCTGGCCATCGTGGAGAATCATGCCACCGATGAGCTGGACATCAAAGTGGCGCATCCCCAGTACCCGTCGTGAGGCTTCGCGCACCACAGCAAAGGCCTCGGGCAGTAAATCATCGAGGGTCTCGCCATTGTCGAGTCGCTGCCGAAACTCAGCCGTTTTTGCCTGTAGCTCACTATCGCTGAGAGCCTGAACTTGTTCCTCCAGCAGGTTAATTTCGACCACAAGGGGCTGATACTTTTTAATCTTGCGCTGATTGGGATCGCCAAAGAGGGCTTTCAGCATGGGACGGGCACCATGGATACAAAGCTATACATTTTAATCGTATAGCAACTGCAAGTTCCTCGCTGCCTAGACGTATTGGCTGATGTCCTCTTGCCAGACATTGCTGAGGTCGGTGAGGGCACGAAACCGCAGCATCACGACTTCTTCATAAAAGGGATTGAGTTTACACAGAGGGGAATGGTGATGACTGGCCGACCCAAGAAGCAGAGGGTGCGGGCAAAGGGAGATTGGGCTGGAATAAGGCGGCAAATGCGGTGGGCGATCGCTGGCGTTGTGATCGGATAAGTCATTAGCCACTGACGGATTTTGGTCGTTAAATGAAGTAGACGTGCGTTGGGCAAGGCGTTGATTCATGGGGCTATCCTCACAATTGCGCATACCCTCACGGTAAAAGATAATCTAGGCAAATAGCAATACGCTTTTAATATAAAAAATATTTATCAATAATAAGCATTGCTAAACTTGCAGCCGCTTCAGGGATAGATCTCCATTCCTCAGCTCAGCAGAGTGCTAAACTGTTCAGCAACTCAAACTCTGATGAAGTTTTGTCTAGAAATTTTTCAATTGCTTGCATAAACTCATTGACTGCTTTATTCATTTTGGCCTTGCTTGAATTCGTTAAGGAAGAGACTCAATGCGTCCACTGGTTGCTAACTACTACCTGACCTACCGCTGTAACGCCCGCTGCCACTTTTGCGACATTTGGGCACTGGAACCGGGCAAAGAAGCTGATTTTAGCGCCATCCAAACCAATCTCCGCGATTTGAAACGTTTGGGGGTCAAATATGTGGACTTTACGGGGGGTGAACCGCTGCTGCGTGCCGATGCCCCAGCCATCTACCGTGAAGCCAAGCGTCTGGGTTTCATCACCAGCATGACGACCAACACGATTCTCTATCCCCGCCGTGCTAGGGAAATTCAGGGCTTGGTGGATTTCTTGAACTTCTCCCTCGATGGGCCTGATGCGGCCACCCATGATCAGTCGCGGGGCGTGAAAATTTTTGACACGTTGGTGGAGTCCGTCAAAATTGCCCTTGAGCTTGGTGAATATCCAGTGCTGAATCACACCGTCACTGCTCAAAATTATGAACGGATTGGTGAGGTGGCCGAATTTGCCCAAAGTCTAGGGGTACGGGTTTGGTTGAATCCCGCTTTTACCGCCCATGAACACTACAACGACAAGAAGAACCCCACCCCTGAAATTGCCGACCACATTGAACAAAATGCGAAGAAGTATAACAATGTTGGTTACAATAAGGCAGCATTAGCCCTCATCCGTGCGGGGGGAAACAATACCCAAAATCCCCGTTGCAAGGCGGTGGATGCGGTGATTGCCATTTCCCCCAATGATGAGTTGCTTCTACCCTGCTACCACTTTGCGCAGAAGGGAGTCCCCATCAATGGTCGCCTGTACGAGCTGTACAAGTCCTCCGAGGTGGTAGAGGAGTATCGCCGCTCCCAAGGCCGACTCTCCGTCTGCGAAGGCTGCACAGTGTGGTGTTATCTCATTCCCAGCTTCTTTAAGGGAGTGGATAAGTACTGGTTTCTCAATCAGGTGACCTATGCCGGAGAATTCCTGGCCCGAAAACAGTTTCTACAACGAAGCCGATCCCCTCGACGAACTCCTGTCGGAGTGGGTTGATGCCCCAGAGAGTCCTCCATTACAACCGCGTTCTGAGGGTCGCCGTCGCAAGGCTTTCCTAGCGCTTTCTCTGATTTGGGGGAGCACGATCGCCCTGCATCTGATTGTGGGTGGCATTTGGCTGATCTATGCCCTAACGCTGCTAATGAGCTTGCAAACACTGCGCTACTGGCGAGCCAAGCCACAAACGCTACCTGCGTTGGAGACGGCAGAAAGTGTGCAGCCGATGGTGTCTTTGGTGGTAGCGGCGAAAAATGAAGAGGCGGTGATTGGTCGCCTCGTCAAAAACCTTTGCCGCTTGGATTATCCCCACTACGAGGTGTGGATTATTGATGACAACAGTAGCGATCGCACCCCCGATATTTTGAGTGAACTACAAAAGCAATATCCTCACCTCAAAGTGCTGCGGCGGCTGCCGGGGGCGGGCGGGGGTAAGTCCGGTGCCCTCAATCAAGTCCTGCCCCTGACGCGGGGGGAGATTATTGGTGTCTTTGATGCCGATGCCACGGTACCCCAAGATTTATTGCAAGAGGTGGTCAACCGCTTTCAGGTGGCCAGCGTTGGCGCGGTGCAAGTGCGCAAAGCAATTAGTAATGCCGACATCAATTTGCTGACCCAAGGCCAAGCGGCAGAAATGATCCTCGATGCCTACTATCAACAGCAGCGGGTCGCCTGCGGGGGTATGGGGGAATTGCGGGGCAATGGCCAATTTGTGCGGCGGCAAGCTCTAGAGCGCTGTGGCGGCTGGAATGAAGAAACCATTACTGACGATCTGGATCTCAGTCTGAAGCTGCATCTCCATGGCTGGCAGATTGACGTGCTGATGAATCCAGCGGTACAGGAGGAGGGGGTGACCACACTCGTGGCGCTGTGGCACCAACGCAACCGCTGGGCTGAAGGGGGCTATCAAAGCTACTTGGACTACTGGCAACCGCTGCTGCGCAATCGCCTTGGCTGGCAAAAAAGTTGGGATGTGCTCTGCTGGTTTTTGATCAAATACGCCATTCCCACGGCCACAATTCCCGACCTGCTGATGGCTCTACTGCGTCACCGCAGCCCGATGCTAGTACCCCTGACGACACTGAGCTTTACGATTTCGATGGTGGGGATGTTGCGGGGCATTCCGCAGGCACAATCGGTGAGCATCTGGCAACTCTTTTGGCAAAGTTTGCGGGGAACCCTCTATATGCTCCATTGGTTACCAGTGGTGAGTACGACGACGCTGCGTATGGCCGTACGGGCGAAGCGTCTCAAGTGGGTAAAAACCCTGCACCACGGCGTCTAAACCTAAACATTGGCTAAAAAAAGATCAGTGTGGGGACAACCTTGAGCTAGGCTAGGGTCAGAGTTTTGACTGGTTTTGCCATGTCTCGCAATAGCAACCTGCTGCCTTTGCTGGTGTCTCTTGTCCTCACCTGTGGTCTATTGGGGGTGGGGGCGGTGCTCGTGATTCGGTTACTGGGCAATCAAAATCCCCTTGAACAGGTGACTGAAAACTTGGGGGTGCCCCAGAGTACGCCAGAGATGGCGGCTGCGAATTTCAGCGATGTCAGCAATGTTCCCAGTGGTACGTTTCAATACGGGGGCAGTACGACGTGGGCACCGATTCGCCGCGATGTCGATCCCCTGATTCAGTTAGCTTGGCCCAATTTTCGCCTGCGCTACACCAACCCCCCCACCGGCACGCCAGGCTCGGGCAGTGGCATTCGCATGGTTCTCAATAATCAACTTGCCTTTGCCCAGTCCTCGCGCTCCCTCAATCCACAGGAGCGGCAGCAGGCGCAGAGCCAAGGGATAAAATTGCTGGAACTACCGGTGGCGATCGATGGCATCGCGATCGCTGTCAATCCCAACCTCCAGATTCCTGGCCTCACGGTACAGCAAGTGGTTGATATTTATACCGGAAAACTCACGAACTGGAGCCAAGTGGGCGGTCCGAATCTAGCCATTACTCCCTTTTCACGGCGGCTGGAAGATGGCGGAACGGTAGAGTTTTTCGTCCAAGATGTCTTGGGGAACCAGCCATTCAGTCCCAAGGTGGTGATGGTGCGGGATACCACAGATGCCCTACGGCGGGTGGGGGCGACCCCCGGCGGCATTTACTATGCCTCGGCACCGGAAATTGTTGGTCAGTGTAGTGTGCGACCCTTGCCGTTGGGACGGCAGCCCAATCAGTATGTTCCCCCCTATCAGGAGCCCTATGTGGATCCGTCTCAATGTCCACAGCGACGGAATACGCTGAACTATCGCGCCTTTCAGGAGGGCAGTTACCCCCTCACCCGTCGTCTGTTTGTCATTACTAAGGATGACAATAGCCCGGATGCCCAAGCCGGTCGTGCCTATGCAGACCTGTTATTAACGGATCAGGGTCAAGCCGCAATTGAAAAAGCCGGCTATGTCCGCTTGCGCTAGGGGAGCCAGATGTTTGATAAACCATTGAATCGAACCTATGAGCGGATCATGGTGGCCATTGCCAGCGCCAATTTTCTGTTGGTGCTCTTTGATCTCACCTATATTCCCCTACGGGACTTCTGGCTTTTGGGAAAGATCCGCATTCCCCTGATTCAGCGGGTGATTTATCTGCCCCAGCCCTTGCCGATGACTGCCCTTTATGACCCCATTAAGGGAATCGAACCCCACCGGACGACGGAGCGGTACATCAACACGGTCAACCAACTCCGGCAAACGATTACCACTGAAGGGGTGGATGCCGCGGCGACGCAAGCACTCCTAGCTCAGTTGCGCGAGCAGAGTAAAACTATGGTGGACACCGACCCCTTTGCCCTTGCCAATAAAACCGGCACCCTTGAGCGAATCAAGAACCTGATGCGGTTGCGGGTCTTTGGCGATCGCAATGCCTCCTCTAAACAGTCCTTTGAGCGCTTTTGGAGTCCGGAGTACATCAATGAACGGGACTGGCAGACCAGCCTTGCTTGGTTTGAGGCGCAGATCATTCCCCTGATGGCTACCAACTATTGGCGCCGCTACGGTGAGGATGGAAATTTTATTGACCGCTTTGATGCCATTGATCTTCCCTTCACTCTCCTGTTCTTTGTTGAATTTTTGGGGCGGACGTTTTGGCTGAGTCGCCAGTATCGCGCTTATCACTGGCGAGATGCCATGTTTTGGCGCTGGTATGATGTGCTCCTCTTTTTTCCCTTTTGGTGGTTGGCACCGACGTGGGCATGGCTGCGGATTATCCCAGTGACCATTCGCTTGGATCAAGCGGAGATTATCTGCCTTGATACCCTTGAGCGGCAGGCGTCGCAGGGGGTTGTGGCAGCGATCGCCACCGATATTTCGGAAGTGGTTGTCCTGCAAGTCCTCACCCAACTGCAAAAAGCAATCCGTCGCGGCCAATTGAGTCGCTGGCTACCGCGTGTCTCTGGCGGCCAAGGGAGCAAGACGCTCAATGACATTGATGAACTGGGGGAACTGGCAGCCTTAGTTGTGCAGGTAGTCATTTACCGCGTGATCCCCCAACTGCGACCAGAAGTGGAAGGCTTAGTGGCCTACAGTGTCGATCAAGTCCTACGGCAAGCGCCCCCCTATCGGCGGTTATTGGAAATTCCATCCCTTGAGGCCTTACCGCGCCACTGGCACCAATCCCTTGCCAAGGAGATTAGCGATCGCCTCTTTCTGCTATTGGAGCAAGCGAGCAAACACCAAGGCAATCCACCCCGCGAAGGCGCATTACTGGCGAGTCAACTGGCGCAAAAATTTGGCCAAACCCTGACTGCCGAACTCCAAGAGGAACAGGTGGGCAAGGTGATTCAAGATCTGTTGGTGATGTGGCTAGAGGAAATCAAAATTAATTTTGTGCGCCAGACCCACATTGAAGGCATTGAAACGGTTTTGGATGAAACCCGTGCCCTGCAGGAAAGCTTAGAACAGGGACGGCTCAAACCTTAGGCTATTCAAGAGGTTGGAGCAGCCAGAGAGCCGTGTAGGTGGTGTCATTGGGAGTCGGTTGAATGAGGAGAAAGTGCAGACCCTGAGTGGAGCGCAGGCGATCGCGAAACACTTCCCCTGCCCGAGCAATGTCAGTATCTTCAAACGTCAAAAAGACCCAGCGATCGCGCAAGCCGCTGTGCAACACCACCCCACAGGGTCGCCCCGGCACAAACTCTAAGCGATAGGGCAGTTGCTCTTGGAACCACCGCGCCAGCTTCAGGGACTTGCGACCGCCATAGAGAATAATTCCCGGAATCAACGTATCGGGAGCCAGCCCCAAAGACTCTGGCAACATTGCCATCTCAAAGGCCAGAATCCGCAGCGGATATTGCATCAGTTGTGCCAAGTCGGGGGGAGTAATTGCTGCAAACTGCCAAGAATCTCCCCAAATATCATCGGGCAGGGGCAATGGCGGCGGCTGCTCAATGGCCAAGGGATCGTAGGCTTCACCGGTGTAGGTTTTCAGGCTTTGGTATTCCTGAGTGCGTTGGCACAGGTAGTGCTTCAGAGCCGGGGTGCGGCGGGTGGCTTCGAGGGGAAGGTTGAGTTCTTGGCAAGCCACTTCCACGAGGCCTAAACTCTGGGGACGAAAAACCTGCACTCGCTGCGGCAGGGGCTGCCCGCAACTTTTAAACTCTGTGGCCAGCCATGAACTGCTCACGAGGGGTTCTGGGCAAAAAGCCGTGTAGTAAAAATTTTCCTCAGGGTCACAAATCACAAGTTCCCACAGATCAAGACCACTGGGGGTACGCAACGGCCGACGGTAAAGGTCAACTTGCCAACAGGACATGGACGGAAATGAGCAGCAAAGGAAGTTAACAGCCTTTTCACAACCATTGAAAGCCGCTAAGCTTGCCGCTAATTCTGCTGATGCGTCCTCAAGCGAGAGAAAAAGGCTATCTGTTGCTATTGTGCCTTGTTTTGCCTCCTCTGCTAGGGTGTTTTAGGCCTGAATTTTTTCAATACCTAGGCCACAACTTTGCCACGAAACACTAAGTAATTGTAGAGATTGTAGGCCAGCATAATTGGAATTAAGAAAGCGACGAAAATCAGCATAAAGACTTGAGCGCTAGGAGAGGCAGCGGCTTCGTAAATGGTGACGCTGGGGGGAATGATGTTTGGAAAAATGACAAAGCCCAAGCCAATAAATGACAGGAGAAACAGTAAAAACGTCCACACTAAGGGCATGACTTCTTCCCGTTTTTGTAAACTACGCAGCAATAGAAAAATCAGCAAGATACCCAAAATGGGAATGGCGGCAAAAATGTAGAACAGCGGTGGCTGAAACAGTTGGGCACGCAGGTGCTCATGGAAAATGGGGGCGCTAATGGTAATCAACACAGCACCAATAAACGTTGTCCAAGCTGCAATCGTGGCCGTGCGGTAGTGGGTTTGCTGCAACTCACCCGTGGTTTTGTAAATCAGATAGGTTGACCCAATCAGCACATAGCCCTGAATCAGCGTCAGTGCCACTAACACCGAGTGCCACGTCAACCAATCCCACATGCCTCCAGCAAAGTGACCCGCAGCATCTACTTTGATGCCCTCAAAAACAGTGCCCACCGCAAAGCCCTGCCCCAAGGCAGCCAAAAAACTGCCAATGCCAAAGGCAAGGTTCCACACCCGTTTATTATTGGCATTCTCGCGAAACTCAAAGGACACTGCCCGCAAAATTAGCCCCACCACCATAATCACTGCGGGTAGGTAAAGGGCATTGAGGATGGTGGCATAGGCCAAGGGAAAAGCACCAAACAGCGACCCCCCCATCAGCACCAGCCATGTTTCATTGGCATCCCAAACATTGCCAAGGCTGGTCATGAGGATATTGCGGCGCCGTTCGTTACTGCTGGTGAGAGAAAGAATGCCAATGCCCAGATCAAACCCATCTAGGAGAATGTAGAGAAAGAGAAACAACCCTAGGATAAAAAACCATACCTGCGGCAAAAAGTGCTCCAAGGGTGCAAGGGGATTCGGTTCCATGGTGTACTCCCTTATTGTTGAGTTTCTAGGGGACGGCGATCCGGTTGGTGCTCTGCTAGTTTGATGCGGATTTCCAGTTGTTCAGCATTGTGCAGCCCCGGCACCGGCAAGGCAACATTGGGGCCTTTTTGGATGATGCGACTGCCAAAGAAGAGGGCAGCAAAGAAGAAAATGGTGTACAGGGCAACCAAGCCACTAAGGGAAAAGAGCACCACTTGGGGCGGTAAATTGGAGGCCGCTTCTGCCGTCCGCAACTGGCCATAGACAATCCACGGTTGACGCCCGACACAGCGGACAATCCAACCGGCTTCGACGGCAAGGTATCCCAAGGGTCCTGCAAAGATCCAGCCCCACCAGAGCCACTGGTAATTGCGTAGGCGATCGCCCTCGAGGCCTGTGCGCCACCAGACAAAAACGGTGACGATCGCGAGAGCCGCGAGGTACAGACCAATGGCCACCATCAGGCGAAAAGAATAGTAAATCAGGCCAATCAAATGGGGGCGATCGCTAGCGTTCCACTCCTTCAAGCCCAAGATCGGTGTGTCTAACTGCGGTTTCAACTCCAGTAGGTAGCTCAGCAGGCCGGGAATTTTCAGTTCCAAGGTATTTGCTTGGGCGGCCTCATTGGGTAAGGCAATCACACTCCAATTGGCAGGGGTGCCTGCGGGTATTGTTTCCCACAGGGCTTCCATGGCGGCTAATTTGGCGGGTTGGTAATGATAGACCTGCTCAGCACTGAGGTGGCCAACAAACACCTGTAGCGGTGCAATCACCAAGGCCATCACCAACACCACCTTCAGGGATTTCGTGAAGAAATTGGGCAGGCGATTTTGCAGTAGATACCAAGCACTAATGCCGCCAATAACAAACAGCGAGGTTTCTAGGGTGGCAAAGAACATGTGGAAAAAACTCTTGACCATGAAGGGGTTGGCAATGGCTTGGAAGTAGTCTTGAACGCGGAACTTACCCTCGACAAAGACGCCCCCCGCTGGTGTCTGGAGCCATGAGTTGGCCGAGAGAATCCAGAAGGTGGAGAGGTTCGCACCAAAGGCGACACAGATGGTCGAAATCCAGTGCATCACTGGCGGTACCCGTTGCCAGCCAAAAATCATAATGCCCAAGAAGCTGGCTTCCAGCATGAAGGCCATGGTGCCCTCAAACCCCAAGACAGTGCCGAAGAAATCCCCCACTGCTTCCGAGAAGGGTGCCCAGTTGAGGCCAAATTGAAAGGCCATGGGCAACCCCGAAGCCACGCCAATACCAAAGTTGAGGATGTACAGCTTTGACCAAAAGCGAGCATGGTGATAGTAGGTCAGGTTCTTGGTTTTCAGCCATAGCCCCTCAATGACCACGAGGTAAATACTCATGCCCGTCGTCAAGACCGGCCAGAGCATATGGAAAATGGCCGTGAGGGCAAATTGCCAACGGGAGAGAACAATGGTATCGAGACTAGCCAAGGTCATAACGCCACCCTAGGGGTTGATCTGCCTTACTTTTAGCAACCCCCTTTGAGCGGTGACAAGGAGAATGGCGAACCGCTGCAAAAATTTCAGCTTTGCTTAAGACTCTGGTGAAGTGATGGGCACTGAGCAACTACACACGAGGTGGCGATCGCCATAGGCATTGTCAATGCGGGCAACCGCTGGCCAAAATTTGTACTCCCGCAGCCAAGGGGCGGGGTAGGCAGCCACTTGCCGTGAATAGGGGTAAGGCCATGGCTCTGTGGCCAGCATCAGGGCGGGATGGGGGGCATTTTTCAGGGGGTTTTGCTGGCGATCGCTGACGCCCGCCTCAATTTCAGCAATTTCGGCGCGAATGGCAATCATCGCCTCACAAAAGCGATCCAATTCCGCCTTGGTTTCACTTTCTGTCGGTTCAATCATCAGCGTGCCCGGCACCGGCCAAGAAATGGTGGGGGCATGGAAGCCATAGTCCATCAGCCGCTTGGCAATATCTTCTACCTCAATTCCCGCGGATTTTTTCAGCGGACGCAGATCGAGAATACACTCGTGAGCCACCAAACCGTGGGCACCTTTGTAGAGAACCGGGTAGTAGGGTTCAAGGCGTTTGGCAATGTAGTTAGCATTGAGGATGGCAATTGCGGTGGCGCGTGTCAACCCCACCCCCCCCATCAGGGTAATGTACATCCACGAAATCGGCAAAATACTGGCACTGCCCCAAGGGGCGGCAGTCACCGGGCCAATTTCCGATCCTTGGGGAATCAGCTGCGTGGTTGGCAAGAAGGGGGCTAAATGCGCCTTGACCCCGATGGGTCCCACCCCCGGCCCACCGCCGCCGTGGGGAATACAAAAGGTTTTGTGGAGGTTGAGATGGCAGACATCGGCACCAAAGTCCGCCGGACGGCACAGCCCCACTTGGGCATTCATATTGGCACCATCCATATAGACTTGACCGCCGTAGCGATGGATGATCTCACAAATTTGGCGAATTCCCGTTTCAAAGACACCGTGGGTCGAGGGATAGGTGATCATCAAGGCCGCTAGGCGATCGCCATAGGTTTCGGCCTTGGCCGCCAGATCCGCCACATCAATATTGCCCTGGGCATCGCAATTGACTGCCACCACCTGCATGCCAGCCATGACCGCACTGGCAGGGTTGGTGCCATGGGCAGAGGTGGGAATCAAACACACATTGCGCTGGCTTTCGCCGCGGCTGTGGTGGTACTGGCGAATCACTAGGAGTCCCGCATATTCCCCTTGGGAACCGGCATTGGGTTGTAGGGAAATGGCATCAAAGCCGGTAATTTCTGCCAGCATTGCCTCTAGCTCACGGAACAGCTGCTGATAGCCTTGGGCTTGCTCAGCCGGGGCAAAGGGATGCAGTTGATTGAATTCTGGCCAACTGATGGGCAGCATTTCCGCCGTGGCATTGAGCTTCATGGTGCAGGAGCCAAGGGGAATCATCGAGGTGGTGAGGGAGAGATCCTTGGCCTGAAGGCGGTGAATGTAGCGCAGCAGGGCGTGTTCGCTGTGGTAGTCCTGAAAGACGGGGTGCTGCAGGTAAGCAGATTGGCGTTTTAGGGTTGGCGGTAGGCGATCGCCCGCGGCAACTGCCGCAGGACTTGTGCCAAAGAGCGCCAGCAAATCCGCCACATCTTGCTCGGTGGTGGTCTCATCGAGGCTGATGCCGACACTGCCATCCTCAAAGTAACGCAGGTTGATTTGCGCCGCTGCTGCCCGCTCCTTGAGCACCTGTACTGGCAGGTTCCCCAAGCCAATGCGTAGGGTGTCAAAAAACTCAGAATGGTAGAGTGGATAGCCCGCTGCTGCTAAGCCTGCTGCTAGGGTCACTGCCCGTTGATGGATGCGCTCAGCGATTTGCCGCAGCCCCGCGGCTCCATGATAGACGGCGTACATACTGGCAACAACCGCGAGGAGAACTTGGGCAGTGCAGATGTTACTGGTGGCCTTTTCGCGGCGGATGTGCTGTTCACGGGTTTGCAGGGCAAGGCGCAATGCTTTTTGACCGAGAGCATCGTGGGAAACCCCCACTAGTCGTCCGGGTAATTGCCGCTTAAAGTCTTCCCGGATGGCAAAGAAGGCGGCGTGAGGCCCCCCATAGCCCAAGGGCACACCAAAACGCTGGGAGCTGCCGACGGCAATATCTGCCCCCAATTCTCCCGGCGGTGTCAGCAATGTCAAGGCCAGCAAATCAGTGGCCACCGTCACCAAGAGTCCCCGTTCATGGGCAGCGGCAATCAGGGCTTGGGGCGATCGCACCGCACCATCGCTGGCGGGATATTGCAAGAGCAGGCCAAAGGCATTCTCCCAAGGCAATTCACTGGCGATCGAGTCAATGGGTACAATCTCAATGCCAAGGGGCAGGGCACGGGTGCGCAGCACTGCTAGGGTTTGGGGATGGCTATCCTGCGCCACCAAGAAGCGGTTGGCTCCCTTTTGACGGCAGGCATTCAAGCTCAGCGTCATGGCTTCAGCGGCAGCCGTCGCCTCATCAAGGAGAGAGGCATTGGCAATGGGCAAGCCCGTTAGATCGCTGACAAGGGTTTGAAAGTTGAGGAGGGCTTCGAGGCGTCCTTGGGCAATTTCCGCTTGGTAAGGGGTGTACTGGGTGTACCAGCCGGGGTTTTCCAGAATGTTGCGCTGAATCACCGCTGGCGTAATGCAGTTGTAATAGCCCATGCCGATGTAGCTGCGCCAAACTTGGTTTTGCTGGGCAAGGGTGCGTAATTTTTGCAGGGCTGCTGTTTCACTGAGACCTTCACCCAGAGCGAGAGGGCGTTGCAAGCGAATTTCCGGGGGAATGACGGCAGTGATCAGCTCCTTGAGGCTGCCATACCCCAACAGGCTCAACATTTTGGGTAGATCGGTGGGCGTAATGCCAATGTGCCGCGCGACAAATTCGGCATCGGTCTCTAAGTTGATCTCCAGTTGGGGCAGTGAACTTACCATCGCTATCGCACTCGTGTTGCAAATCGTTCATATATCTTAATTCTTTGGGCAGGGTTTGCGGGCATGGAGCACCTGCAAGCTGCGCCCGAGGTGGTAGGTCTGCCGCTCGACAGTGAAGCCCTGTAACCGTAGCTGCTCAGCTAAGTCCGTTTGCAGCAGTTGCCAAGCGGTTTCCGTTTCAAAGAGCCAGAAAAAAAGGGCCATCCCCGGCCAAAAGAGAGGCACTTGGGGACGATGAAAATCAATCAGGGCAAACCAGCCACCGGGCTTGAGAACCCGCCACACTTCCGCCACAATGGCACGCAGTTGTTCCGCAGTCATTTCGTGCAGCGCCATGCTGGTGTGTACCAGATCAAAGGTGGCATCGGCAAAGGGCATCTTCTCCGCAAAGGCTTCCACATAGGTGGCTTGGGGCACGCGCTGCCGAGCACGGGCGATCGCCTTCGGGGAAGCATCTAGTCCCGTGACCTGATCAAAGGCTTGAGTTAAGGCTTGAGTCACCACGCCATGGGCACAGCAAAGGTCTAAAACCACGGCACTGCGGGGTAAGTCCAAATCTTGCCAAGCCAACCGATGCAGGCGATCGCTCCCCCCCACCGTTATTGCTGCGAGGGCACTAATGGTGTCGTAGAGCCACGGATATTGATAGCTCCAAGTGCGTAAAATGGTTGCCACAGCGCTGGATCAAGCCTTGAATTTTGCAGAATTGGAACCAGTTCAGTGTCAGTGTACCGCCTTTTGGGTAACGATTCCTTGAGAAAGGACTGTTATAGTCTTATGTGGTAGCAAGAATCCGTAGTTGTAACGGTGTCGGGAGTGAGCATGGGTCAACCATCCATCTGCCAACAAAGCAGTCTGCTGCTGGGGAGCCTTGTGGCGGTCTTGATCACCATGAGCGGGGGGGCGATCGCCCAACCCAACCCTACGGCCACCGATCTCCTGCCCTTCAATCCCAATCCCGATCCCCTCTATCTCCCGAGTCGTCCCGATCAAGTAAAAATTGATTTGGATCGCCCCATTACCCTCAATGAAGCGATTGAACTGGCGCGGCGGAATAATCGCCAACTGCAAATCCTTGAGGCGCAACTGCAACAAAGTCGGGCGGTTCTGCGCCAAGCGGAGGCGGCTCTCTATCCCAGCATCTCCTTGCAATTGGGGATTAGTCGCACGGATTCAGCGGCGATTCGCCTGCAAAATGCCCAACTACCACCCCCCTTGCAGGCCAATCCCACCAGCAATACTTGGACCAGCACGGTGCAACTGGGCTACAACATTTTCACCTCTGGCCAACGGGATGGCAGTATCAAAGCAGCACAGGAACAGGTGCGCAATGCCGAACTGGATCTGCAGCGAGAATTTGAACAACTGCAGCAGGATGTCACCAATGCCTACTACAACATTCAACAGGCGGAGGCGCTGGTGCGCATTGGTGAAGCAGCGGTACAAAACTCGCAAATTAGTCTACGGGATGCGATCGCCCGCGAACGGGCTGGCTTAGGCACGCAATTCGATGTCCTCACAGCACAGGTGCAACTGGCCAATAACCAACAGCAACTCGTGCAAGCCCAAAGCCAACTGCAAACGGCTCAACGCCAACTGGCACAGCTGCTCAGTCTCAATGACAAAACCAATGTGCGGGCGGCTGACCCCATTCGGGTAGTTGGGGAATGGAAACTCTCCCTTGAGGAGAGCATTGCCTTGGCGTTTCGGAATCGTGTGGAATTGGAACAGCAACTGACACAACGAAATGCAGCACTGCAGCAGCGCCGGGTGGCCTTGGGGAATCTAGGGCCGCAGTTGGTGGCCGGCGGAAGTTTTAACACCCTTGATAGCCTCACAGATGGGAGGGCACCCCGTTGGGGATATACGGTTGGGGGTCAAATGAACCTGACCCTCTTTGATGGCGGGGTCTCCCGTGCCAGTGCCGCCCAGCAGGAAAGCGCTGCCGCGATCGCTGAAGCCCAGTATGCCGCCTTTCGCAACTTAATTCGCTTTCAAGTGGAGCAGGCCTACTACACGCTCAAATCCAGTCAGGAAAATATCCGCACCAATGAAGTGGCAGTGCGCCAAGCCACCGAGGGACTGCGCCTTGCCCGTCTGCGCTTCCAAGCAGGGATTGGCACCCAAGCGGAGGTGAGCAATGCAGAAACGGCTCTGATTCAAGCCCAGAGCAACCTGTTGAGTTCTACCATTGACTACAACCGAGCGATCGCTGCCCTGCAACGCTTTGTGAGTGGCTTACCCTTGACGGCAACGCCTTGATGTTTGGTTTTTTGAATCTCAATAAACCGCCCGGCTGCACTTCCCACGACTGCATTAACGAACTGCGAAAGCGGCTGCGGCTCAAACGCATCGGTCATGGGGGCACATTAGATCCAATGGCCACAGGGGTGCTGCCGATCGCCCTTGGTGCAGCGACGCGACTCCTCCCCTATTTGAGCGATCGCAAGGCCTATATTGGCACGGTGCGCTTTGGCATCACCACAACCACGGATGACATTACGGGTGACATTTGCCAAGAACAATCTGCCAGTCACCTCACCCTTGAGGCCATTGAGGAACAGCTTCCCCAATTCATTGGCCAGATTGAGCAATATCCCCCCGCCTATAGTGCGATTCAAGTGGATGGCCAGCGGCTCTATGCCCGTGCCCGTGCGGGTGAAGTCGTGAGCGTGCCGCCGCGGATCGTTGAGGTGTACAGCATTGATGTCTTAGATTGGCAAGCAGGATGCTACCCAGTATTGACCCTGCGCATTACCTGTGGCGGTGGCACCTATATTCGCGCCCTTGCCCGCGATTTGGGGGCGGCACTGGGGGTAGGGGGAACGCTGGCAGCCCTGCAACGGATTGAAAGTGGTGGCCTGAGGATTGAGGAGAGCCATTCCCTAGAAAGCATTTCGCCAGAGCATTTACCACTGCGCCCGCCCCAAGCGGTTCTCTCACATCTACCGTGGCTTGAACTCAATGAAGTACAACTCAACGACTGGTATCATGGCCGCGCCGTGATTGGTGAGGGGCTACCGCCGGCGGAGAGGTTCGTGGGCGTCACCTTTGCCGCTACCTGTGTGGGGATCGGAGTGAGTGGGGGCGATCGCCTGCATCCCAAGGTGGTTCTCAAGGCATAACGGTGTCTTCCGAAACATTTTTCTAGTGCTAGCTTAGGAAAAAGAAGCAATCAGCAGGTGAAGGAATGGGGGTTCGTTGGCTGCAACGTCTCATTTGTTGTTTGGTGGTCTTGGTGGGAGTCTGGGGCATTTTCCCCACTGACTCGGCGATCGCCCTAACGGAGGAACAAAAACTCTTTAATGAGGCATGGCGCATTGTCAACCAAGCCTACGTAGATCCCTCTTTTAATGGCCAAAACTGGTGGCTGGTGCGCGAAAAGGCGCTGAAACGTCCCCTACCCAATCGCGAGGCGACCTATGAGGCCATTCAAACCATGTTGGCGAGCCTAGAGGATCCCTTTACACGGCTACTGCGCCCCGCCCAATTTCGTAGCCTGCAAACCACCACGGCTGGGGAACTCACTGGTGTCGGCTTGCAAATTAGCACTGACCCTGAAACCGGTGTCCTCGAAGTGATTGCTCCCATTGATGGCTCCCCTGCTGCCCAAGTGGGGATTCAACCCCGCGATCGCATTCTTGCCATTGATGGCGTCTCCACCACCCAGCTCAGCCTTGATGAAGCCGCCGAAAGAATGCGGGGAGCCGCCGGTTCTGCTGTGCATTTGTTGTTACAACGGGGCAGTGAAGCTCCTCAAGAAATCACCCTGAAACGGGGACACATTGAGATTAATCCGGTTATGGCTGAGGTTCGCCAAGTGCAGGGACACACCATTGGCTATATTCGCCTTGGTCAATTTAGCGCTATGGCGGCCACAGAAATGCGCAAAGCCATTCAAATGCTAGAGCAGCAGGGAGCGGAGGAGTACATTCTTGATCTGCGCAATAATCCGGGGGGACTGTTGCAGGCGGGGGTGGAAATTGCTCAACTGTGGTTGGATTCGGGGGTCATTGTCTATACCGTCGATCGCCAAGGGATTGTGGATAGCCTCAATGCCAGTGGCGGTGCCCTCACCCATGATCCGCTCGTCGTCCTCGTGAATGGCGGAACCGCCAGTGCCAGTGAGATTTTAGCCGGTGCCCTGCAAGATCATGGCCGTGCTCGACTGGTGGGCGATCGCACCTTTGGTAAAGGCTCGATTCAGTCCCTCTTTAACCTCAGTGATGGCTCTGGCCTTGCGGTTACCATTGCCCACTACGAAACCCCTAATCACCACAACATCAACAAAGTGGGGATTGAGCCAGATCGGCGGGTTCTCGATGCTCCCGAGAGTCTCATGGCTATGGGTACAGCAGCAGATCCCCAATATCTGGCGGCCCTAGAGCTGCTCCACAGTCCGGTGCAAGTGGCCACTAACGCAGGGTGACAAACTCCTCCGCCGTCGAGGGATGAATGCCCATCGTGGCATCAAAGTCCTTCTTGGTGGCGCCCATTTTGAGGGCGATCGCGATCCCTTGAATAATCTCAGCCGCATGATCCCCCACCATGTGGGCACCGAGCACCCACTCCGTATTTTTCTCCACCACCAATTTGACGATCACCTTTTCATCTCGACCCGTGAGACTGTGGTACATCGGGCGAAAGGCCGCACGGTAGATTGTCACATTCTCTTCCCCCAATTTCGCCTTGGCCTGCGCCTCAGACAGCCCCACCGAAGCCGCCTCCGGCTGGGAAAACACCGCCGAGGGAATATTCTCATAGCTGAGGGTGCGCGGTAGATTACCAAATTGCGTATCAGCAAAGGCGCGTCCTTCGGCAATGGCTACGGGAGTGAGGTTGACGCGGTTAGTGCAGTCCCCGACAGCAAAAATGTGTTCTTGATTGGTGCGGTAGTATTCATCCACAGCAATGGCGACAATCCCTTGACTATTGGCCGTAAGATGCACCCCCGCCTGATCAAGACCTAGCCCCTGCAAGTTGGGCGCACGCCCCACGGCACACAGCACCATATCAACTTTAGTTTCACAGGCTTGCCCCTGCTGTTCGTAGCGAATGCGGATATTGCCCTTCTTGGTGAGCTTCAAGCCCGTAATGTGGCACTGGGGACGGACATCAATGCCGTGGCGAATCATCCCCTCATAGACACCATCTTGAATGTCTTGATCAAAGCCGCGCAGGGGGCGATCGCCCCGCAGAAAGTGAATGACCTCCGTGCCGAGTCCCTGCATAATGCCGGCAAACTCAACACTGATGTAGCCGCCCCCAAGGATAGCCATGCGCTTTGGCTGCTTGGGCAACAAAAACATCTCCCGCGAGGTAATGCTGTGTTCAATGCCCGGCACATTGGGCTTAATCGCTTCGCCCCCGACAGCAATTAAGATTTTCGCCGCTCTCACTCGCCGTTGCACCTGTCCTTGGCGATCCACGAGTTCTAGGGTGTGGGGGTCAGCAAAGCGGGCAAAAAAGGGCAGCAGTTCGACCCCGGCTTTGGCAAGGTAGCTAATGTGCAGTTGACTGAGGCGATTTACCTCTTGGTTCACTGCTTGAATCAGTCGCTCCCAGTTCAACTTGGCTGCAACGGGGCGCCAGCCATAGCCGACAGCGTCTTCAAAGAGGTGGCTAAACTTGGAGCCATAGACCATGAGCTTTTTAGGGACACACCCCCGAATCACACAGGTACCGCCGACTTTATCCCCTTCGGCAATGGCCACCCTAGCGCCGTAGGAAGCTGCCCGCTTTGAGGCCGCCAAGCCACCGGAGCCGGCACCAATCACAAATAGGTCATAGTCGTAGCTCATCCTTGCTCCCCAAAACCTAGCCTCAGTCTAGCGAAATCTGGATCGGGTTACATGAAGGCTTGGCGATGAATCGCTTGTAGGGCTTGGTATTCAGCAGTTTTGCCAAGACGGCGCAGCGATCGCAACCGCTGTTCAATGAGCATCCGCGCATCGGTGCGACTAATAGACTCAAACGCCATCCCTGCCGGCCGTTGGCTGACAATGAAGAACAGCCGCTGTGCATACAACGTGGTAAAAAGTTGCCGATGCTCATCAATAGGGCACACCCCATAAAGCAAGCCAAAGGTGGGGTGATTGAGATACTGCTCAGCGGTCATCGAGGGTTTCATTCGTAGAGAGAACCTACCTCGCAAAAGGATCGTGACAGGTCAACACGGCAAGGGTGGCTTGTGAGGGGCAAAAACAGGAGAAAACCGCAGGGGGCGGCTAAAATAAGTAAAACATTTGACTAAAAACTTTTCAGATTATACTCAACCCTTTCCTCCTCTATGACGCGCTCCCTTCCCCCCTTTTGGCCCAGTGTGTTTCACCGCTGCGGTGTGATCTTTTTTGGCACGCTAACGTTTTTTTTCACATTGGGGGTGGTGGGCTTCAGTGCCACGATCTTCTTTGCCCTCCTCGGGGTCTTGTTGGCGCCCGCCAGTGAAACCAGTCCCTACGAGCACGTTAGCGGCAAGGAGGGCAGTCGCGATCGCATTCTCAGAATTGACATTACTGGGCCAATTCTCGGCAGCCCGCAAAACGAAGAAGATAGCTTCTTTGCGCCCCTTGTCGGTGTCACCTACGGCTATGAAGTGCAGCGGCAGTTGGCAGAGGCGGCTAAGGACGAAACGATTAAGGCTGTCTTTGTCAATATCAGCACTCCCGGCGGCACGATCTTTGGCTCGCAGGCGATCGCCGAAGGCATTAGGAGCTACCGCGCAGCCACCCAAAAACCGCTCTATGCCTTTATTGAGGGCATTTCTGCCTCCGGTGGCGTTTGGGCTATGGTGACAGCGGATCGGATCTACGCTGATCACGGCAGCATGATTGGCAGTATTGGCATTCTCGGCCCTAGTGTTTTCTACTACGATCGCCCCACCAGTCTCGATAATGGCCTATTGATGGGAGGCGTTACTGCCAACCGTATTGAAGAACGGACACTGAGCGCCGGTCGTAGCAAAGATATTGGCAATCCCTTCCGTCGCCTCACCCCCCAAGAAATTGAGGTCTTCCAAGCCGGCCTTGAACAGGAGTACAGCAAGTTTATTAATCATGTGGCGCAGGCACGGGGCATTGATCCCAGTGTTATTCGCAACAAAATGGGAGCAATGATTTTCAGTAACGAGCAGGCGCAGCGCTATCGCCTCATTGATGGCACCCGCAGCCGTCCAGACACCCTCAGTGCCCTTGCTAGTGCTGCCAAGCTCAAGGAAGGAGAATATGCCCTTGTCCGTTTTCGGCGCGATCGCTCCCCTTTGATCAATCAACTCTTTGGTGTCCAGTCACCTCCCCCAGCACCAGAAACCCAGCAGGTGTGGAAACAAGAGCAACTGTGTGCCCTCAGCCAATTGCGCGCCCTTGCCTACTATGGTTCCCTCTCTTGCCACCGCCAGTAATGCGTTTCGATATTATTACCCTCTTTCCAGAGTTCTTTGCCTCCCCCCTCGGCAGTGGCTTAATGGCCAAAGCCTTGGCACGCGGGATTGCCGAGGTCGTCCTGACGAATCCGCGTGACTTTAGTACTGATAAGCACCAGCGGGTGGATGATGAACCCTACGGGGGGGGTGTGGGCATGGTGATGAAGCCTGAACCCCTCTTTGCGGCGGTGGAATCGCTGCCCTCCTTGCCCCGCCGTGAAGTGATCTATGTCACCCCCCAAGGGCAACCCCTGACCCAACAGCACCTCTGGCATTGGTCGCAGGAGCGAGATCAACTAGTGATTCTCTGTGGTCACTATGAGGGCGTGGATGAGCGGGTCGTCCAGCATTTGGTGACCCAAGAGATCTCCATTGGCGACTTTGTTCTCACTTGTGGGGAAATTCCAGCTCTGGTGATTCTCAATGGTGTGCTGCGACTGCTGCCCGGCACGGTGGGCAAAGCGGCTTCCCTGCATCAAGACAGTTTTGAGGACGGTTTATTGGACTATCCCCACTACACTCGACCCGCAGAGTTTCGAGGGTGGACGGTACCGCCGGTCTTACTTTCTGGTCACCATGGGGAAATTGCTGCTTGGCGGCGGGCACAGCAAATTGAACGCACTCGCCAACGCCGCCCAGATCTGTATGCGCGCTGGCTGGCTCAGCGGGAAGCCACACTCAAAACCAAGGAAGGAGAATAGGAAATTACTTTATACTTCTTAAGAAAATCAGTTATAAATCAGTTATATGTCAAAAAAAAAAAAAATAATAGCAAGTACCATCGTAATTATTACGAATATGTAATCAGAAAGCTGCTGCGCTTAGCTTTAGTCAGGAGCCCCAGTAACTTCCTACGATTAATCCTATGGATAGTTTGTTCCCCACTTTCCTAAGGCCTGCCACCCCCAATGCCAGTGGCGGTGCAGATTCAGTGATCGACCGGTCAGATGGAATGGGGAAAAGTGATGGGGGGCACTACCTAACAGCAATCCTAGGGGCGTTACCAATTGCTGTGGCTCTTGCTGATCCCGCGGGGGAAATTAGCTACATTAACCCCTTTGGCCAAAGACTCTTGGCGGTGACGGATCCCCAAGCGGCGGCAGCCGACATTTGGGCAAATCTGCAGGTTTACTACTGCGGTAGCGATCGCCCCTATCCCAAGGAAGAGTTGCCCAATAGGCAAGTCCACCAGCGTTTAGAACCCTGTTCTGTGGCCGTAGATCTGCTGTTGAGCGATCGGCGATTAACCCTAGCAATCCACGCCCGCCCCATTGTTGATCCCAGCGGCAATCTGCAGTGCATTGTGCTCACGTTTCAGGACATTACTGGGCGCCAACCTCAGAAAATACAGCCCCAAGGGCTTGCCTGTTCTCGTCAGCAGCAGCCTGATTCTAGGCAGTGTGACTCCGGCATCTTCCAAGACCAAGGTGATTTTCTTCTATCCCTGCACCCAGATACCACCATCCTATTTGCCAATGAGGCCTTTTGCCGCTTCTTTAACTGTTCTGCTGCTGAAGTCATTGGTCGCCCCTTAGGGGAGTTGGTCTGCTGTGAAGATGCCGTTTGTTTCCAAGCGCAGGTGATGCAGCTTACACCCGCTGCGCCCCTATTTACCTGCGAAAGTTGCCTACCTCATCCCCAAAAAGGGAGTCGCTGGATCCAGTGGCTGAATTCAGGGGTTTTTACGGCTGATGGTTCCCTCAGTGGGATTCAATCCGTTGGCCGAGATGTGACCACGCTCAAAAATCAACTACTGCGCGAGCAGGCTCTCAATCGTGTCATTCAAGCCATCCGCAATTCCCTTGACCTTGAAACCATCTTTGACACCGCTGTGCGGGAAATTGTGGAAATAGGGCTGGGATGGGATGCCTGTGTGGTTCGCTACCTTCCGGAAAGGCAGGTGTGGCAGCCGGTTGCTGAATATCACAGCGATGCCAATGCGCCGCGGTTTCTTGGCTTTGAAATCCCAGATCAGGACAATCCCTTGGCCACACGGCTGAAGGCAGGAGAAGTGGTTGCCATCGCCGACACCTGCCAACTGACCGATGCAGTGAATCGAGCCTTTGCGGAACAATTGCCGGGGGCATGGTTACTGGTGCCTTTGATTGTTAAAGAGCGCCCTTGGGGCAGCCTGAGTTTGTTTGTGCCGCACCAAACCCATGCGTGGTCAGAAGTGGAAATCAATTTTATGCGTACCATTGCCACCCAACTGGAGGTGGCGGTTTACCAGGCCAATCTATACGCCCAAGCCCGCAAAGAACTGGCTAAACGTTCCCGTCTTGCCGCGGCATTGCGCAAGAGTGAAGAACGGTTTCGTTTGACAGCTCTTCACCTACCTGGTGCCCTGTTTCGCTATGAACAGTACCCCGATGGTCGCAATCGGGTATTTTATCTGAATCCAATGTGCGAACGTCTTTGGGGCATCCCGGCGGCGGTGGCTGCTGAGGATGGTGAAAGTTTGTGGCAGCTGGTACATCCAGAGGATCGGGAAGCCACATGGCAATCGGTTCTCTGTTCTGCGGCAAATTTGACGCCATGGCTTTGGCAATGGCGCATTATTCATCCCACCAGCGGCGAAGTGCGCTGGCTAGAGGGCGCCGGACAGCCCACCTTGGCGGCTAATGGGGTCGTGGTCTGGTACACCGTGATCTTGGATGTCACTGAGCGCCATTTGGCCGAAGAGCGCCTCAAGGAGCAGCAGGCTCAGTTAGAGGTGGCTATCCGTGCTTCCAAGATTGGCTTTTATTTTCATGACCTCTCTACGGGAACCATGCTTGTTTCGCCAACCCACAGAGCCCAGCTGGGCGACCTGCCTAGGACTGAAGCGTTCAGTTGCGCAGATTGGCAGGAGCAACTCCATCCCGAGGATCGCGATCGCGCCCTTGCGGCCTACGAGCAATTTCTGCGCGGTGAAGCGGACTATGACATTGATTTTCGCCTGCGCCACCACGATGGAACCTACCGCTGGTTCCACAGCAATGCCGTGTTAATTCGGGATGCCCAAGGTCGCCCCTCTAAGGTGGTGGGTACCCATATTGATATTACAGACCGCAAAGCTGCTGAACTGGCGCTGCGCGAAAGCGAAGAACGCTATCGACTGCTGGCGGAAAACATGACCGATATTGTGTGCCTTTTAGATCGGGAAGGCCGGTGTTTGCATGTTAGTCCCTCCTATGAAACCCTATTGGATTGGTCTTCTGGGAGGCTCATTGGTCAGCATTTTACGCAGTTGTGCCATCCCGATGAGCGATCGCGGGTCAAGCAGGAACTGCAACAGATGATTCAGCAGCAGCGGTTTTGGCCCATCACCCATCGAGCCTGTACAGCGAATCGGGAGTTGCTCTGGCTAGAAACCCTCTTCAAGCCCCGCTACGACAGTCAGGGACAATTGCAACAGTTGCAGACCAGTTCCCGCGATGTCACCAGTCGGGTACAGGTGCAATTGCAGCTAGAGCATGAGGCCTATCACGATCCCCTGACAGGGTTGCCCAACCGCCTCTACTTCATGGAGCAGTTGGCAGCCACAATTGCCGCAGCTCAAAGGAATCCTGAGCTTCACTATGCCGTGCTGTTTTTGGATGTGGATCGCTTTAAGGTGATCAATGACAGCCTCGGCCATGCAGTGGGCGATCGCCTGCTCATTGCCTTTGCCACTTTGCTGCGGCGTCTCATCGAAAATAGGCATATTGTGGCTCGCCTCGGCGGAGATGAGTTTGTGATTTTGGCAACCGCTTTACCCAACTTGGAGAGTGCCATTGCTCTTTGCGAGCAAATTACCCGTTGCCTCCAAGAACCCTTGGTCGTAGAGGAGCGGCAAATTTTCCTCAGCAGTAGTATTGGTGTCGTCTTTGCCCAAAATGAGTATAAAACGGCTTTTGCTGTCCTCAGGGATGCCGATATTGCCCTGTATCAAGCGAAAGCCCACTCCACAAGACGCTACGCCATCTTTAACGCCCAGATGTACGAACAGGTGCTAGAGCGCCTCCACCTTGAACACGATCTGCGCCATGCCCTCAGGCATGGAGAACTGCAGCTGTTTTATCAGCCCTTTTTTAATTTGGCAGATCAACAACTGGTGGGCATGGAGAGCCTAGTGCGTTGGCAACATCCTGAACGCGGACTGATTCTGCCGGGTGCTTTCATCTCAATTGCTGAGGATACAGGGCTGATTGTTGACCTTGACAAGTGGGTTTTGGAGCAGGCTTGTCGACAGTTTTGGTTGTGGCAACAGCAGTTCCAAGGGGCAGCCAACTTGATCCTGAGTGTGAATGTCTCGGCCAAGACACTGAAGCACCCCAGTTTCCTCCACCACCTTAGCCGCATTCAGCAACAGTATCCCTTGGGCAGAGGACAGTTGGTTCTAGAACTCACCGAAAGCATCGCCCTTGAATTGGGCAGTGAAATGCTGAGTCTCCTAGAGTCACTGCGGGAGCGCCACATTGAAATTAGTATTGACGATTTTGGAACGGGCTATTCCTGCCTGAGTTATCTCCACAGCCTACCGATTCACCACCTCAAGGTGGATCGCGCCTTTGTCCAGCAATTGGAAGACAACCAGCGCAACCTCAAAATTACCAAGATGATTTTAGTCCTTGCTCAGGAGTTGGGCTACCGCGTTATTGCCGAAGGGATTGAAACCCGCGACCAACTGCACATCCTGCAGCGACTGGGGTGTGATTATGGTCAAGGGTATCTCTTTGCCCGACCCATGCCTGCTGAAGCACTCGCATCCCTCTTGAAAGCCCACTAAAATATTGGCATGGCTGTTTTCCATGGGACGTGGCTGGCAACGCCGACGCCGCGCTTTTTTGTATGGGCAGAAGAATGGCGATCGCTCACTCAGGCAATCACGCCTTGGGTTCCGACTGCTGTGCCTGTTTATCCCTATGCCACCCAACTGAAGACACCTCCGCTGGTCAAGGCCAGTCCGAGTGTTGCCTATGCTGCTTTGCCCGCACAGATTCAGGAGCATCACCTATTACCGCCTCCCCTAGCGGAAGTCAACGGCGAACCGCTGTTTCTCTGGCAGGTGCCGGGTTGGGCGATTCCTGCCTCAGGGGTTTTAGAGCAACTACATCAACTGGGTCTTCAGGGTCGCGAAAGCGCTGCTATTGGCGATGATCTGCGCTATTGGCTGCACGTTAGTCGCTGGTTACTGGATTTAATTGTGCGCGGCCAATACTTGCCTACGGCTGAAGGGTGGCGGATTCTGCTCACCCATGGGGGCGATCGCGATCGCTTTCGGCAATTTAGCCAACGGATGCCGCATTTATGTCGCTGTTATCAAACTGATGCCACGGCGCTGCGGTTTCCGCCCCATGCCACCGATCTATTGGCAGATTTTCTGCACCACACCTTGCAGGGCTATCTCCACACTGCCCTTGCCACCCTAGAGTTACCCAAAGTGGGCTTGGCTAAGGAGCATAGTCACTGGCTGACTTTCCTCAAAACAGGGCAAGCAACGGAACTGCCACCTTCTTTTGTGGAACGGCTCCAACGTTGGCAAGAACCCTACCGCGAGCAGTTGGATCTGCGCCCCCAATGGCGCTTGGCACTGCAACTGGTGCCCCCAGATACTGCCGAGGGTGATTGGCGCTTGGCCTTTGGCCTACAAACGGAGGGCGAAACGGAAACGATGCTGGCGGCAGCCGAGATTTGGCAATGTACGCAAGAGTCCCTCCTCTATCACGGACAAGTGCTCTGGCAGCCCCAAGAAACCCTGCTGCGGGGACTGGGTTTGGCCTCACGCATTTATCGTCCCCTCGATCGCAGTCTCCAAGAACCCTCCCCTGTGGGTCTGACGCTGCAAACCACGGAAGTTTATGCCTTCTTGCAAAGTGCCATTCCGCTCCTTGAGCAGCAGGGGGTTGCAATTATTTTGCCGCCGAGTTTGCGCCGCAATAGCGCCCAGCATCGCTTGGGTCTGAGGATGATTGCTTCATTGCCGCCCACCGCCACCAGCGGCTTGAGTATTGAGAGCTTGATGCAGTTTCAGTGGCAATTACAGTTGGGGCAGCATCCCCTCTCGGAAGCAGATTTTGATCAACTGCGCCGCCAAGAGAGTCCCCTTGTTTATCTCAATGGTGAGTGGGTGCTGCTGCGTCCCCAAGAGGTCAAGGCCGCTCAAGAGTTTCTCCAGTCTCCCCAAAAGACCCAGCTCTCCCTTGCCGATACGCTGCGCATTGCCACCGGGGATACGGTAACGGTGGCCAAGTTACCCATTCTTGGTTTAGACGCCAATGCTGCCCTTCAGGCACTACTCGATGGCCTCACGGGTAAACAAACCCTTGATCCAGTGCCGACACCGCAGGAATTTTGTGGTGAACTGCGTCCCTACCAAGCGCGAGGGGTGGCGTGGTTGAGTTTCTTGGAACGCTGGCGGTTGGGGGCTTGCTTGGCCGATGATATGGGCTTAGGGAAAACGATTCAACTGTTGGCCTTTTTGCTCCACCTCAAGGAAGCAGGACGTGCCTACCGACCGACACTGTTGATTTGTCCCACCTCGGTCCTGGGCAACTGGCTACGGGAGTGCCAAAAATTTGCACCGACATTGCGTGCCTATGTCCACCACGGCAGCGATCGCCCCAAGGGCAAGGCATTTCTGAAAAACGTCGAAACTCACGATCTGATTCTCACCAGTTATGCCCTCCTGCAGCGCGATCGCGCCACCTTGCAACAGGTGTCATGGCAGCATCTGGTCCTCGATGAAGCCCAAAACATCAAAAATGCCAACACCCAGCAGTCCCAAGCGGCACGAGAACTCTCCGCCCAGTTTCGCATTGCCCTGACGGGAACCCCCCTAGAAAATCGCCTGCTTGAACTCTGGTCGATTATGGACTTTCTGCATCCGGGGTACTTGGGCAATCGCACCTACTTTCAGCACCGCTATGTGCGACCCATTGAACGCTATGGTGACACTACCTCCCTCAACGCCCTGCGCACCTATGTTCAGCCCTTCATTCTACGGCGCCTGAAAACTGACCGCAGCATTATCCAAGACCTGCCCGAAAAACAGGAGATGCTGGTCTATTGCGGTCTCACCCTAGAGCAGATGCAGCTTTACACTGCGGTGGTGGAAGACTCCCTTGCTGCCATTGAAAATAGTGAAGGTATCCAGCGGCGCGGCCATATCTTGGCTACGCTGACCAAACTCAAGCAAATCTGTAACCATCCCGCCCAGTATCTCAAACAGGAAGACTATGCCCCCGATCGCTCGGGTAAATTGCAACGCCTCATAGAAATGTTGCAAGAGCTTCAGGAAGTGGGCGATCGCGCTCTTGTCTTTACCCAATTTGCCGAATTTGGCACCCACCTGAAAACCTATCTCGAAAAGGCACTACAGCAGGAGATCTTTTTCCTGTCGGGACGCACCCCCAAAGCGCAGCGAGAACTCATGGTGGAACGCTTTCAGCACGATCCTGAGGCACCCACGGTCTTTATTCTTTCCCTAAAAGCGGGGGGCGTGGGCTTAAATCTCACCCGTGCCAATCATGTCTTTCACTACGATCGCTGGTGGAACCCCGCGGTTGAAAATCAGGCCAGCGATCGCGCCTTCCGCATTGGCCAAGCCCGCACTGTCCAAATCCACAAATTTGTCTGCACGGGTACCCTTGAAGAAAAGATCCACGAGCAAATTGAGCAGAAAAAAGCGCTTGCGGACATGATTGTGAGCAGTGGCGAACAGTGGTTAACCGAACTCAACCTCGATCAACTGCGGCAACTGCTCACCCTGGACAAAGAGCGGGTGATCACACTCTAGGCCATTGCCCACTGGGATGCCTGCTCACCGCGTAGGAGGCGAATTTGGGCGATCGCGAAAATGGTGGGAATAATGCGCGCATAGTTGGTGGAAATGGCACGCCAACCCAAGTCGGCAATAAACCACACCCACAAAGCTGTACTGGCAAAGGCTAAGACGCTGCGACCGAGGGCAAATTTAGCGGCTCCCACGGCAGCGCCCCGAGACACCAAGGGAGTGATGGAGAGCTTGTACCCAGCAAAGTGAATGGCAAATTGACGAGCCACCTGCTGCACCACCATGGAGCGGACAACAGAACTGATGGCGATCGCCGCGCCTCCCTCTAGGATCAGGCGTACAGTTTCCATAGAAATCGGGTGGCCGTTGCGCAGTTCGGGCAAGCTATCTTGGATTTGGGCAGCCAAGACCTTGCGATCCTCATCCCCCAGCTTTTTCCACATCCGCTGCAACACATTCAAGAAGATTTCCATTTCCAGTTCGGGGACTGTCCAACTGGGGGAAAACTTAATTTTCAGATAGCGACAGACCCGCATCAACGTTTGCCGATAGCTGATTTGCTGTGCTTTGCCCTTGAGTACTGTCAGACCATCTGCCGCCAAAAAGCGAAACCGCTCCTCAATATCATCGAGCCATGCTTGGCGATCCTGAGCTTGGACGGCAATGGGATCCGGCGTTGTGAGATAGTCCAAGGGATTGAGCCGACGACGAAACAGAATTTCTGTTAGGTCTTGCAACTCCTCCTCCGTCGCCAATTCCAGCGCAGCCCGTAGCTCGTTCATGGGGTTCTCGCTCCAGCAGCAGCACAATAGAACATGATGATTCTTCACCCCTGATTATAGGGATTCAGGCTGAAATTGTGGTACAACCCTTTTCACAAGAATGGGAGATGCGCCACTATCCCAGAAAAGCACGGTTCGGACAGTACAATACAAAAGAGTAGCAGGCTGGCAAAATAAAAAGCTATGGATTTATTAACCCTAGAAGGTTGGCTCGATAACAGTGCCTTTGCGGTGCTTTTGATCACGATGTTGCTCTACTGGTGTGGGGCAGCGTTTCCCCAATGGCCTGTTCTCACGGCTGCGGGTCGCACGGGGATGGCGATCGCCAATCTCTGTATTACGGGCCTGCTGGCGGCGCGTTGGATTGAGGGGGGCTACTTTCCCATCAGCAATCTCTATGAATCCCTCTTTTTCCTGTGCTGGGGTTTGACAGCCATGCACTTTGTCGCCGAGTCCATCAGTGGCCAGCGCCTTGTGGGGGTTGTTACTGCACCTGTTGCCATGGGAATTACGGCTTTTGCGGCTCTCTCGCTCCCCCCGGAAATGCAGCAGTCAGCGCCCCTGGTGCCTGCCCTGAAGTCCAACTGGTTAATGATGCACGTCAGTGTGATGATGCTCAGCTATGCCACGTTGATGGTGGGGTCACTGCTGGCGATCGCCTTCCTAGTGGTCACATGGGGCAAACCCGTCAGCCTTAAGGGCAGCTCTGTGGGCACAGGCAGCTTCCGCAGTCGCGCGCCAGAACCTTCCTTAGAACCCTCGACTGGGGGCGGCGGCACCACGGTACTGACCCAACCCACCCTGCAATTGAGTTTGCAACGCCTCACCTTGGCTGAGACCCTCGATAACTTGAGCTACCGCATGATTGGTCTTGGCTTCCCACTGCTAACCATCGGCATTATCTCTGGTGCGGTCTGGGCAAATGAGGCTTGGGGGGCGCCTTGGAGTTGGGATCCCAAAGAAACTTGGGCACTGATTGTCTGGCTGGTGTATGCTGCTTATCTCCATGCCCGCATGACCCGTGATTGGCAGGGGCGCAAGCCGGCCATTCTCGCCACCGTTGGCTTTGGGGTGGTCTGGGTGTGCTACTTGGGGGTGAACCTGCTGGGGAAAGGCCTACACTCCTACGGTTGGTTTTTCTAGCGGTTTTTTGCCCGTGTGGGGCATCTACCACGCCCGCCTGCATACCACCTTAAAAACCCAACAATGGCTCCCTAGGGGGGCACGAATTCTGATTGCTCTATCGGGGGGGCAAGATTCCGTTTGTTTAACGCGCCTGCTATTGGATCTACAGCCCTACTGGCAGTGGTTTTTGGCGGCTGTCCACTGTGATCACCGCTGGCGGGCAGATAGCGCTGCCAATGCAAATTTTGTCCAAGCGCTAGCGCAGCAATGGCATCTACCCTGTGAGGTGGTGAGTGCGCCGCCGCTGCCGAAAACTGAGGCCGCAGCCCGTTCATGGCGTTACCAAGTCTTTGAGACCGTGGCCAAGGCGTTGGATTGCACCCATGTGGTGACCGCCCACACCCAGAGCGATCGCGCCGAAAGTCTCCTACTACATCTACTGCGCGGCACCAGCCCCGATGGCCTAGCCACCCTCTTACCTAGCCGTGCTTTGGGTGCGATTCAGTTAGTACGTCCACTCCTAGGGATGACGCGAGCGGAAACGGCTACCTTTTGCCAAACCTACGGGTTACCCGTCTGGCAGGATGCAACGAACCACCATCTCAACTATCGCCGCAATCGGCTGCGTTTGGAGTTAATTCCCTATCTGCAAGCGCACTTTAATCCGAATGTGGAAGAGGTGCTTGCCCAAACCGCTGAACTGCTGGCTAGCGATCGCGCCTATTTCGAGGCTGAGGTGGAGCGTCTTGCCCCCACCGTGATCCGCGAGCATCCCCCTGCCTTGGAGCGGCTGCGCCTACGGGAATTGCCCCTTGCGCTGCAACGCCGCTTGATCCAGCGATTTTTGCGTCAGCACCTGAAACGGGGCATTGATTTCAGCCTGATTGAAGCGGTGCGTCCTCTGATCACGGCAGGTAATGGCAGCCAAACCTCAACGCTGCCGGGGGGGTACCACCTGCGGGTCTGTGGTCAGTGGCTTGAACTGATCAGGCCAACGGCACCACCGCCTGAATCTGTTCCTGCGGATCAAGGGGAGCGATCGCCACCCCTACCGCCTCTTTATTGAGGATGGGGATCTCCTCGCCGTTGGTGATCCAGGCTCGCTCTTGGTTCGTCACCAGTGCCAGGGGGCTACCGCCACGGCCAATGCCCGCCAAGCGATCCGCTTTTTGCCGCAGAGGCATCGCCAACTGGCCTAAATGACCAAGGGGCACAACTTCCATTAGGGGCAGCGGCACTTGTTTACCAAGGCCTGAAGTGGTAACGAGGATCACATTCTCCAGTTCCGACAGGGCGATCGCCCCCACCAAGGTTTCTTGCCCACTGAGGCGCACCGCCGCTTGACCTGGATTCAGCCGCCCTAAAGCGGGAATGTCGGGGATGAAAAAGTGAAAGACCCGCCCCCGCGAGGTGGCCAACACTAAGTGATCCGTATCCGCAGGCAGTACCCAACCGAGGGCATCCCCCGCCTTGAGTTTCATCAGTTGCAGACCCCGCCCGCTCAGGTCTTGCAGATCTGAGATTGGAATGACCTTAGTGCGGCCTTGGCGCGTCAGCAAAATCAGCTTCTCTGCTGGGGGTTGACTGGGCACGACCGTCAGGAGGGTTTCCCCTTGCGCCGACTCCGGCAAGAGGGTCAGCAGCGGTTGCCCGCGATCGCTCTCACGGCGGCTGGTAACGGGTAATCGCTCTACGGGCAATGGATACACCTTGCCACTTTCCGTAAACACCCACAGGCGATCGCTAGCCTGTACCGAGAAGGCCAAAGGCAATGGCTCTGACCACGGTAGCCACGTTTGCCACTGGAGACTCCCCCGACTGCCCTGGGACAGACAGCGCCCGTAACCGCGATGATTCACTTCGACCCAGAGGGGCGTATCGTCACGATCATTGGTCTCCACGGCGGTGGGGGGCGGCGGCGCTGCCGTGAGGATTTGAGTGCGGCGGGGATCGGCAAAGGCTTTCTTTAACTGCCGCAATTCTTTCTTCAGTGCCTTGAGGCGCTCAGGACGCTGGCTAATCAGGGTTGCCAACTGGGCAATCCGCGCTTGTAGCTCCGCCTGTTCCCGTTCTAGGTCTTGGCGCTCCTGTTGAGTGAGGCGGCGTAGGGGCATGGCAATCAGGGCACTGGCTTGGCGATCGCTCAAACCCAAGCGGGTCATCAATTCCCGCTGAGCAGTACTGCCATCCGCTGCCGATCGCAAAATCTCAATCACCTGATCCACGGCATTGAGGCCGATTAAGAGTCCCGTCACCACATGCTGGCGGGCTTGAGCCGTTTCGAGATCATGGCGATATTGCCGTAGCAGGGTCTGCTCGCGAAATTGCAGAAACTCACTGAGAATCTCCTTAAGGGAGAGTTGGCGGGGTTGATTGCCCACCAGTGCCATCAAGTTGATGCCATAGGTTACTTGTAGGGCCGTCAGGCGGTAGAGTTGCTCCAAGAGTTGTGCCGCTGAGGCATCCCGCTTCAGTTCAATGACCACCCGCAGCCCCTCGCGATCGCTTTCGTCCCGCAGATCGGCAATGCCCTCAAGGCGACCTTGATTCACCAAATCCGCCACCTTCTCAATCCATGCCGCCTTATTCACCTGATAGGGTAGCTCTGTCACCACAATGGCTTGGCGACGGTGGCGGCCGCGTCCGGGCTGAATATCCTCAAGGGTGGCCACCCCCCGCAGGGTGATCGTCCCTCGACCCGTGGCGTAGGCGCGCAGCAATGCTGCCCCATCCACAATCACACCCCCCGTGGGAAAGTCCGGTCCCGGCAGGTGGGTGAGCAGTTCCTCTAGGGAGAGATGGGGACGGTCAATAAGCGCAATCAGAGCATCCACCACTTCCCCCAGATTGTGGGGTGGAATGTTTGTGGCCATGCCCACAGCAATTCCCGTTGCGCCATTCAACAGCAAAATCGGCAGTTGCGCCGGCAGCACCAATGGCTCCTCTTGGGAACTGTCAAAGTTGGGGACAAAATCCACAATGGCGTCGCTGATATTCTCCAGTAGCGTGCGGTGGGCGATCGCTGCCAAGCGCGTTTCCGTGTAGCGCATTGCCGCCGCAGGATCATCATCAATGGAGCCAAAATTGCCATGCCCTGCCAAGAGGGGATAGCGACTGCTAAAGGGCTGCACCAAGCGCACCAGTGCCTCATAGACCGCTTGATCCCCATGGGGGTGATATTTCCCCAGCACATCCCCCACCACCCGTGCACACTTGCGAAAGGGGCGATCGGGCGTCAACCCCAACTCATACATGGCATAGAGAATCCGCCGATGCACTGGTTTTAGCCCATCCCGCACATCTGGTAGTGCCCGCCCCACAATCACACTCATGGCGTACTCCAGATAGGAGCGTTGCATTTCACTGTGCAGTGGTGTTGGGATCACCTGTCCAGAGGTCAGCAAATCCAGTTGTTTGGGCATGATCACCAACGAGCGAAAGGATCATTCCCCACAATACAAGCGTTTTGCGAATTGTAAAGTAAGTTAAGACTCCGTTGGGGTTGCTTCCTCAAGCTTCTCCTTGGTCAGCCGCGCCACTAGTTCCTTAATGAGGATGTAAATGATCGGCACCACAAAGAAACTGAGAAATGTGGCTGCAAGCATGCCGCCTGTGACACTTGTTCCCAAGGAGTGACGGGATTTTGCCCCAGCACCCGTAGCAATGACCAGCGGGAAGATGCCCAGAATAAAGGAGATGGCCGTCATCAAAATGGGGCGCAGCCGTTCCTCGGCGGCATAGATCACCGACTTGACAATGGACGTGCCCTTGCTTTCGCGAATTTGGTTGGCAAACTCCACAATCAGAATTGCATTCTTACTGGCGAGGCCAATCAGCATCACCAAACCAATTTGGCAAAATACATCATTACTCAGCCCCCGCAACCACTGTGCCAACAAAGCGCCCATGATCGCCAAAGGCACCGAAAGGATAATGATCAAGGGGTCAATATAGCTTTCGTACTGCGCCGAGAGCACGAGGAACACAAACACGAGACCAAGGCCAAAAATCAACGGTGCTTGGCCTGCGGAGCGGGTGGACTCTAGGGATAACCCCGTCCAGCTATAGCCGATGCCATTGGGGAGAACCTCCTGAGCCAAGGATGCCATTGTCATCATCGCTTGACTATCACTGAGGGGTGGCACATTTTGACCAGTCACCTCCGCCGAACGGAACAAGTTATGGTGATAAATAATCGGCGGTGCCGAGACCTGTTCAATCGTGACGAGATTACTGAGGGGAATGAGCGCATTTTGCTCCGAGCGTACATAGATGCGGTTGATGTCATCGGGATTCGCGCGAAACTGCTTATCCGCCTGCACAATCACTTGGTAACTGCGGGCAAAAATCGTGAATTGGTTAACGTATAACGACCCCAAGTAAATCTGCATGGCATTAAAAATGTCCTTGAGGGGAATCCCCAAGGCAAGGGCGCGGGTGCGATCGACCGTTACATTTAACTGGGGAGCGTTGATGGCAAAGGGGGTATTCACTGACACAAGGCCGGGGGTTGCATTGGCTTTGAGGATTAGCTCGTTCACTGAACTCGCAAGGGCTTCAAGGCCGAGACCCTGCTGATCCATCACCTGCATATCAAAGCCGCCAAGGCCGCTGCCACCAAGGTTAATGGTCGGCACATTGGATGAAAACACCACTGCTCCGAGTTCACCCACGACGGCCTTCTGAAACTGGGGCAGCAACTGATCAAGGGTTGGCCGCTGTGACCAGGGCTTGAGACTCGTAAAGATAATCCCCTTGTCTGAACCTATGCCGAAGAAGCTAAAACCGCCAATGGCAAAGGTATGTTCGACCACTGGATTTTGGGCGATCGCGTCCGCTGCTTTGAAGACAATATTGCTCGTGTATTCGAGGGACACCCCCTGAGGCGATTGCACAAGGGTAACAAAATAACCTTGATCCTCTTCGGGGACAAAGCCACCGGGGACAATCTGAAACAGCCCGTAGGTCACCCCCAGCAGTGCCACAAAGCCTGCCAGCACCCAGTATTTTAGGCGCACGACCACAGTCAGGTTGCGTTCATAGCCCCGCCGCATTGTATCGAGAAAGCGGTTAATCCAGCGAAACAAAATAAAGTTCGCCATCGGGGGGCGTTCCCGCCGCAGGAGCAGGGCGCACAAAGGGGGAGAGAGGGTTAAAGCATTAAACGTAGAAAGGGCGATCGCAAAAACAATCGTCAAAGCAAACTGCTGATAGAGCCGCCCAGTGACCCCCGGAAAAAAGGCCACAGGGATAAAGACCGCCATCATTACCAACGAGGTGGCAATCAGTGCCCCTGTCACTTCCTCCATCGAGCGACTGGCAGCTTCTTGGGGGGTCATGCCCTCGTCTTCCATGAGACGGGTGACATTTTCCACGACCACAATGGCATCATCCACCACCAGCCCCGTGGCCAACACGAGACCAAACATGGTCAAGCTATTGATTGAGAAGTCAAAAGCCTTCATAAAGGCAAAGGTGCCCACCAAGGAAACGGGAATCGTGATCGAGGGAATGATCGTGGCACGCCAATCCTGCAAGAACAAAAAGATCACGGCAATGACAAGGATGATGGCCACAATGAGTGTAATGACCACCTCTTTGATTGATTCCTGTACCGCATCCGTGGTGCTAAATCCCACGCTCCACTTCAGACCGGGGGGAAATTTCTCAGCTAAAACAGCCATCTCCGCTTCGACAGCGCGGGCAATGTCGAGGGCATTAGCACCACTGAGTTGATAGATACCAATCCCAACGGCGTCACGGCCATCAAACTGAAAGTTGGTGTTGTAGTTTTGTGCTCCTAGCTCGGTGCGACCGACATCGCGAATGCGAATCACAGAACCATCGTCGCCGCGCTGAATAATAATGTCGGCAAACTCTTCTTCTGAGGCCAAGCGACTTTGGGCTTGAATGGAAATTTGAAACTCCTGTCCCTCTGGTGCTGGGGGGGCACCAATAATCCCGGCTCCCACCTGGACATTTTGATCGGAGAGGGCACGCACCACATCCTGAGCCGTCAGACCGCGACTGGCTAAGCGATTGGGATCAAGCCAAATCCGCATGGCATAGGTGCGTTGACCAAAGACCTGAACCTGCCCTACCCCGTTCAGACGTTGCAGGGGTTGCACCACGTAGAGGGTCGCGTAGTTACTAATGAATGTGGCGTCGTAGTTGTATCCCTCCTCTGGGTATAGGGCTAAGGCCAAAACAATCTGATTTGTGGATTTGCTGACATTTACCCCAGTGTTGATGACCTCTGGTGGCAGTTGGGAGGTGACTGATGCCACTAAGTTATTCACATCCACCGCTGCAATGTTTTGGTCATAGCCCTCAGTGAAGGTGATCGTGATATTGCTGTTGCCAAAGCTGTCACTGGTGGAGTCAATGTAATCCATCCCCTCCACGCCATTAATTTGCGTTTCTAAGATCGTGGTGACATTCGTTTCAACGGTTTCAGCGTTGGCACCTGCATAGTTGGCAGACACCTGAATTGTTGGCGGTGTAACGTTAGGGTAATACTCAATGGGCAGCGTTGGCAGCGCGATCGTCCCCACCAAAATAATCAGCAGAGAACAAACCGTGGCAAAAACCGGGCGCTTAATAAAAAAATCGCTAATCATGCTCTTTTAGGACTCAGGAGTAATGGGCACACCATCGCGCAAGCGCTGAATTCCCGAGACAACAATTTGCTCTCCCGGTTTGAGGCCTTCAAAAACTTGATATCTATTTCCTTGGATTGCCCCCACTTGAATGGGCTTTTGTTTGGCAATCATTTTGCCCTCGGCGTCTTTTTCGGCCACAAAGACAAAGTTTTGCCCGGCAAGATTGGATACCGCCGTGGTCGGCACCAAAATCCCCGGTTGCTGATCGAGAATAATGCGGGCTTGAATTTGTTGATCGGCACGGAGATTATTCCGCGTATTGTCGTAGAGCGCTTTCACTAAAATGGTTTGGGTATTGTTTGTGGTATTGGGGGCAATGAAAAAGACAGAACTCGTACCGACGGCATTGCCATTCATGTCTATTAATTCCACCGGCGTCCCCATCCGAATGCGGGGGATTTGCTCAATGGGCACTTGGATATAGACTTCTAGGGGTTGATTTGAGGTCAGGGTAAGGAGGTCGGTTTGGGGCGTTACAAAATCGCCCACTTTGGGGGGAATATTGCCGACAACACCACTAAAGGGAGCACGCACCTGAAACCAATTCAGGACAACGGCCTGCTGCTGGGCATTGGCTTGGGCAGCCAAGAGAGCTTTTTCTAACTGGGCAATGGTAGCCTGTTGGGCACGAATATCCGCCTCGGTTTGTTGGAGTGCTGCTTGGGCAGTGCGAAAGCTGGTGATGAAGGATTGCGCTTGTTCTTTGGAAACAGCCCCTTCTTCAAAGAGTGCTGTATAGCGTTGCGCTTGAATCCGATTGAACTCTACGGTGGCCAGATTGGAGCGGCGCTGGGCTTCAAGGGCGCGGAGGATCGAGCGGGCATTCTCTACATTGGCTTGGGCAGATTGAATTGCGGCTAAATTGCTGGCCACAACGGCTTGCTGTTCTGAGGGGTCAATAAGAATGAGGGGCTGGCCTTGAGTGACAAACTGGCCGTTTTGAACATTGATTTGGGCGATTCGACCCGAAACTTGGGGTTGTAGCGTGATCGACTCACGGGATTGCAAAGAGGCATTGTAAACAGCGGTTTGCGAAAGGGTTTCCGTTTGAACCGCCGCAAGTTTCACCCGTGCCGCTGGTGGGGGAGCCGTTGCCTTTGGTTGGCCACAGGCGGTAGCAAGGAAGCAAAGACTGCCTAGGAGAGCTGACGTGAACAGTTGCCGTTGCACCATACCTCAGACCTTACAATGTCACCCAGAGTGGGCAATAAACATCCTCAGTCTAGCCTAGAGGCCCCTATGGCGAGTGCTGCTTTAATAATTAGTTTCTGTGTATCTAGGCGAAATCGAGAATAGCTCCTATTGGCAATCCTCCGCTAAGATGTAGAGCAAGGGGCAGGGGGTCATTGCTGGCTCACCTTAGAGCCTAGGACAGTCCTTGCACCAACCTTTATCAACGACAGTACAGGTACCAGTGGCTCTTACCAAGAAAACACAGCAAGAACAACCCATGATTAATGAGCGCATCCGTTTTCCTCGGGTGCGGGTGGTGGATAGTGATGGTTCCCAATTGGGGATTATGTCGTCCCAAGAGGCGATCGCGATCGCCCGTGAAAAGGAACTTGACCTTGTTCTCGTCAGTGACAAGGCAGATCCCCCCGTTTGCAAAATTATTGACTACGGCAAGTTTCGCTTTGAGCAGGAGAAGAAGGCGCGGGAAGCCCGCAAAAAGCAGCACACCTCCGATGTCAAAGAGGTGAAGATGCGCTACAAAATCGAAGAACACGATTACAACGTTTGCATCAACCGCGCCGAGCGTTTCCTTAAGGCTGGAGACAAGGTGAAGGCCACTGTGACCTTTCGCGGGCGGGAAATTCAACACGCCCACCTAGCCGAAGAACTCCTCAACCGTATGGCCAATGACCTGCAAGCGGTGGCCGAAGTGCAGCAGGCACCCAAGCAAGAGGGGCGCAATATGATCATGTTTTTGGCACCGAAGCGGTAATCCATGCTGGGGAGCGTATGTTTGGCTATCGTCCAGACCCCAAATCCACGCCGCTGGATATTTCAGACCCTGAGAAACCTCGTTCGGCACTGCTGCTAGCGATCGCCGCCCTTGTCACGATTCTTCTTTGGCAGATTCCCTTGGGGAACTATCTGCTGTATCCCTTTACAATCTTGGCCACATGGTTCCACGAGATGGGGCATGGCCTCACGGCGATTCTGTTGGGGGGCTACTTTCGCGAATTAGTCATCTATCCCAGTGGTTCAGGATTTGCGCGCTACGGGGGCGAGGTGCTGCTGGGCAATTTGGGACATGGCTTAGTCGCCATTGGCGGACCTCTAGGACCCGCGATCGCTGGCAGTGTCTTTATTTTGTCGAGCCGCTCTCATCGCGCCACAGATATTTGCCTCAAAGCCCTAGGAATCATTATTCTCGCCTCAGTGCTGCTGTGGGTGCGATCGCTCTTTGGCATTGTCTTCATGACATTGGTGGGGATTGCCATTCTGCTGGTGGCCTATCGCGGCAATCGCTGGCTCAAGGGGATTTCGATTCAATTCCTTGGGGTGCAAGCCTGTATTAGCACATTTCAGCAGGTGGACTACCTCTTTACCTATGCCATGCCGGGGGGGCAGCTTTCCGATACAGGGCTTCTCCAACGGTACCTCTGGCTCCCCTATTGGCTGTGGGGGGCGCTGATTTCTGTGATGACCTTGGGGTTGCTGCTGTGGAGTCTCAAGGTGGCCTATACCCGCCCTAAGTAATGCCCCAGCGGTGTCGCCAACGACTGGTGGATTCACGGTTAGCGGTTTGTTGCTCCGCTTGGCGGCGCGATCGAATCATCTCCGCACTATCCCGCAGGTGCGGATCGCGGTAGGGAATACCCGCGCGGGTTTGCAAATGTTCCTGCTCCATCAGCGACAGCGGAATAAGCTGATCGGCTTGCCAGCGAGCCACGGTGCCCTGTGCCCACTCATGACTCTGCTGGGGGGCAACAAGTGGTAGCGTTCCAAGGTGTAAACCCGCCGCCTGCAAAGCGGCACGAACGGCAGCAGCACGACAATAGGTGGCCAAATGCCCCGTTGGTGCCAGACACTGAGCCACCAGACGCAGAAATTCCACTGTCCAGAGTTGCGGACAGCGCTGGGGTGAAAAGGGATCAAGAAAAATGGCATCTGCTTGGAATCCTTGGCGAACAAGCTCTTGAATGGTTTGGCGAGCATCCCCAATTAAAAGCTGTGCCTCACAGTGGGGGGTGCTCACCTGCTGTTGCTGAGCGAGTCCTTCAAGAATCGTTTGAACCGATGCTGGCCAAGGGGGCATGACTGCTAAGGCTGCTTGGGGAACGCCCAGATCCAGTTCTAAGCCAATAACTGTAACTTGACAGGTGGGATTGTGCTGCCAAATCACCTCTAACGCAGCGGCGGTGTTGTAACCCAAACCATAGCAGATGTCCAAAAGGCGCAGATGAGACGCTTGGGCTTTGCGGGGCAAATCGGTGGCGATCGCGAACTTTTCAAAGGCTTCTTGACGCGCTCCCCCAAGGCTATGGAACGTTTCCTGAAATTCTGGCGAAAAAAACGTAAAAGAGCCATCCGCCGTTGGTTGCGGCTGCCAGATTGAGTTCAGGGCAGGAGCTAAGTTTTGGGAATAGGCCATCACTGCATTTGCGTGGGAGTTTCCGATTGGGGGGCAGGTGGTCGATTGATGATCACAACGCCAATTCCCGCGATCAAAAGAACAACGACGATCCCACCAACAATCAGTAACCAAGGGGGAGAGGATTTAGGGGCGGGTGCTGACGCTGGGGTAGCATTGGCTGGCAGCGATGGGGGCGTGGCATTAAATTCCGTTTCTTCTTCTGATTTTTTATCGTCTGCACCTTCCTCAGCTTGGGTAATCGTTGAGGTCATGGGCACGGCCTTAATGCTGTGATAGTTAACGCTCTTCAAATACTTAATAAACTCCGCCTCCCCCATGGACACAGTAGCATAGTGCGCCTTGACAGAACCGCCAAAGTTAATCTCATCTCCATCTTTTAGCTCATGGCTTTGCACCCGCTGGCCATTCACTAGGATACCGTTGGCACTGGGCCTACCCTCAGCATTGCCATCCACGACGCGGTAGCGATAGCCATTTGGTGAAGGAATCCGCAGCAGCAGCGCGTGTTGCCGTGAGACACCGTGACCATGAATCACGATCGCATTGGTGACATCGCGGCCAATGGAGTAGGTTGCCGCCTCCAAAGGGATCGTGCGCTTACCCGTTTCGTCCTCAATGTTGAGTAGATGGTGCTGACGGTTACCACTCATGGGAACAACTTAGATTAATTGACGATTGTTAATCAATATCTTAGCCTGAGGGCTAGAATTCCCAAAGATACTACAAAAGCTAAGGGCAACGATCATCCCCTATCAATAAGAGGCTCAGAAACTAGAACCTACGGTGTGGCATTAACGCCGCTGTGCCAATGGTTGTGCCTTCAAGATAGAGGGGCTGACGGCGCATAGTGTCCTAACCAACACAACAAACGCATGAGCCCTCCCCCATGGCATCGGTTGGGGTGAAAAGGTGAAGCCGATTTTCACCTACGCAGTTTCCTGATCCACTAAGGGAAAGAGGCGCACGGGGGCGAGGGCTTGCAGTTGTTGACCGAGGCGAAAGGCTTGGGGTTCATAAAGTCCAAGAGTCAGTGTCGCAGGCAGTTGCTGGATAAAGGTGCGCGATCGCGGCAGGGGCAGACCCGTAATCTTGGTGATCAGATTGCCAATTTCTAGGGCAGCTTCCGCGTTGCGAGGATGACCGACCCAAAGCCGCCAGAGACGGCGGGGCGCCATTTTGCCCTGTTCAATGCGCCGTAGGCCATCAATGGTTGCTAAAACAATCAGGCGATCGCCCACCGTGAGTTGCAGCGTATCACTGGGCAAAAACTGATGACTGATCTCACCGCCGAGAAACTGCTCATGGCGATTGTAGAAAATGGGGATGACTGCATAACCATAGGCCACCTCACCAATCAACTTGCCCTCAAGGGTGTCGCCGGCAGTAACGGTGTAATCGGCAATCAGTACCGTCTGCTGGTCAATTTGAAACAGACCCAACATTGTTTCGCCAAAGGCGGCACCGGCAAAGGCCTCAGCAGCAAGGGCATAGGCACAGAGGGGGCGGGCACGTGGTAGGAGATCCCGCAGATCATTAGTGAGGCTGGGATCATAGATGCCAATGACCAACCCAATGGGGGATTCCCGCTGCTCCGTGGCTTGACGAGCAATGAGGGCTGCCTCTAGGTTCAACATTTCATCGGCAGTGGTGAGAACCACACTTTTGGCGGTCTCCAAATGGGCTTGGGGGAGCTTTTCTGGAATGTTGCCAAGGAGCATGGGCAGGTCTTCAAAAAGCTGAGTTTGCTCTGGGTTGTCCACCAGTAGCACAAGGGGTTGACGGAAGGCACGTAGGATTTGCACCACCTGTTGACCAATGCGATCTAAGCCAACAACAATCACGTGATCCGCCGTGGGCAGGGGGGGACGTTTCTTGAGAAAGTCAAACCGCGCTTGCAGCAGCTTTTCCGCCAAAAGTCCCAAGACACCGACAATAAAGAGGAGGCTGACGATCGCCACCAAAATACAGACCACCAGCAGCCAAGGGGGAATCGGATCGTTTTCTAGCCCGCCAAAAACATCGCCAAAGCCCCCCAAAAGGAGAATAAACCCGGCAGCAAAGGCTTTTTGCCATGTGAGTTCGGGGACGTTGTAGCGCAGCAAGATCGCGGTCACAAGCCACAGACCACTGCCCATCCAAAGGCCATTGAAGATCAACTCACGAGAGCGATCGCCATGGAGCCACTGCCAGAATTGTTCTACCTGCTCAGGCAGTTGGCGCACCTGCTGAATGCGGCGCTGGATGGGATTGGGGTCAGGGATGGGCAAGGATTTCACCACTTCTACCCGTTCAATCCAAATCGGGCGATCGCCCACCGCAAAGCACAAATCCGGCGGCCAATGGTTAAAGAGGCGGTGGGGGCGCGTTGGCTGGAAGATTGAGGATTGGGCATGGCACGAGCGCACACTAATGAGGCGTTGGTGACGGCGTTGCCAGCGATGGACAGGGGTACCCACCAGCGGACTGTCGGCGGTGATGGGTTGTTGAAAGACGCGAAACTGCTGCCCCTCAATCGTAAACGCAGCAAGGATATTTTCCTCAAGGGCTGCAAGGGCGAAGGCAGGAGCTGGTAGTTCGGTAGGATTGAGCGCCACAAAGCTCCCTAGTTTTTTCTCTAGGAGGGCATTGAGATTATCGCGACTAGAGCGCACCACAAGATGGACATCGGGATTTAAGCGCCGAGCCACAATCGCCGTCGCAATATTGGTGGCCTCATCACTGGTCACCGCCAGTAAGGTACGACAGCGATCAATCCCAGCCACTTTCAGAACCGCCTCCTGCCGGCAATCACCGATGATCACAGGTTCACTGAGCAACTCCGTCAACTGCGGAATTTCCCACTCAATGTTGGCGTGGCGTTCAATGGCACGAATCTCTAGAGCCAAATGCTCACCGGCAAAGCGGCGCAGACTTTGGATACAAAATTGCCCTAAACTGCCAAGGCCGCAGATAATAAAGCGATCGCCCGCAGTCGTTTCACCTATTTGAGTGGCCTGCGGTGTGGCTGAGGCAACAGACCAAGATGTCCACCAGTAGGGAAACGGTTGACGAGGCTCAGCAGCAAAAATCAGAACACTACCCCGTTGCCACTGCTGCCAAAGGGTCTTGCCCCACCTAGATAGGCGATCTAAATCTGTTGGCTCTAAAGTGGTCGATTCAACCCAGATGCTGAGGTGGCGATCGCCGATATCAATGAACCACGTTGCCCTGCTACCCAACAGTTGGCGCAGTTGGCGGTCAATGATGTCCTGAAGGCTGGCCATAGCTTCCTAGGCAAAATGGGACAGCAGCTCCTGTTGATCCAACTGACGACCAATCACCACCACACGGGTTTGGCGTGGCTCTGCCACTTGCCACAGGCGATCGTAAAACAAGTCTAACCGTTGACCCACCCCTTGCACCACCAGACGCATGGGTTTGCCCTCAATGGCCGCAAATCCCTTAATGCGGTAAATGTCAGGTACTTGCAGCAAGCGCTCGAGGGATTGCCGCAGGCGCTGAAGATCGCAACTGCCCATCTCTAAACAAATGGCTTGAATCTCTGCATCGTGCTCGTGATCCTCCTCAAAATCATGGTGACTGGGTCGCTGCCCCAAGTCTTCCTCCACCGCTGCATTAAATCCCAGCAGCAGATCCGCCGGCACCTGTCCTTGGTGAGCCGCCAGCAGCTTAATCCGTGGGGGCAATTGAGTGCGCAGTTCAGCGATGAGCAGCTCTACCTGATCGGGAGTCAGTTGATCCGCCTTGCTGAGGATGACCAAGTCGGCACAGGCCAGTTGATCGTTAAAGAGTTCCTCAAGGGGGGTGTCCTCATGCGCCAAGCTAGGATCGGCTGCCTTTTGGGCAAAGAGCGCCTCCAGATCAGCACTCACTTGACCGGCTGCCAAGGCAACGCCATCTACCACTGTCACCACTCCATCGACGGTTGCGGCATGGCGCACCTGCGGCCAACGAAAAGCCATCACGAGCGGCTTGGGTAAGGCGAGTCCAGAGGTTTCAATGACAATGTGATCAATCTCCTGCCGTTGTGCCAAGAGGGTTTGCATGGTGGGCAAAAATTCCTCCTGCACTGTGCAACAGAGGCACCCATTGGTGAGTTCCCAGATGCCCGCTGTGCGATCGCAACAGGACTGCAAAAGTTCGCCATCAATACCGACATCACCAAATTCATTCACAATCACGGCAATGCGCCTGCCCGCTGCATTCTGAAGCAACTGCCGAATTAGGGTGGTTTTACCGCTCCCTAGAAAACCCGTGATAATCGTGACTGGAATTTTTGCACTCATTTTGCTAAAAGGCCTCAATACCGGCAAAATCTTGAAGTTGATGGGCGGCTTCGCCACAGGTTCGGGGTGTGGGAAACACCTTTTCGGGGTTGGCAAGGCGTTTGGGATCAAAAGCGGAGCGCACCTGCTGCATCGTTTCTAAATCTGCTGGGCTAAACATCTCACCCATGAAACAGGCCTTATCGCTACCAATCCCGTGTTCACCGGAAATGCTGCCCCCCAAGCGCACACAGAGCTTGAGGATTTCACCGCCTAGAGCCTCCACCTCGGCAAGGGCGCCCGGCACTGCCTGATCGTAGAGAATCAAGGGATGCAGATTGCCATCCCCAGCGTGGAAAACATTGGCAATGCGATAGCCACTGCGCTGACTCAGTTGTTCAATTTCCTTGAGGACGGTGGCCAGTTGACTGCGAGGAATCACCCCATCTTGGACAAAATAATTAGGACTGAGGCGACCCGCAGCCGCAAAAGCCGCTTTGCGACCCTTCCAAAGGCGGAGGCGATCTTCAGCTTCTGTAGCAACCGTTACATGGCGTGCTCCCTGTTCATAGCAAATGCGTGTGACGCGCTCCTGCAAAATGGGCACTTCGGCATCTAGGCCATCCACTTCCACTAGGAGTACGGCGCCAGCATCGCGGGGGTAGCAATTGGTGGCCACCACATCCTCAACGGCATTGATACTGAGGTTGTCCATGATTTCCATGCCAGCGGGAATAATCCCCGCCCGAATAATCGCGGAAACCGTTTCTCCCGCTGCTTCAATCGTGGTGAAGTCCGCCAATAGCACGGCGATCGCCTCCGCCTGTTTGAGAATCCGCAGCCGAATTTCTGTGGCAATTCCCAGCGTCCCTTCGGAGCCAACAAAGACACCCATGAGATCGTAGCCGGGCATTTCTGGGGCCGCACCCCCCAGTTCAACAATCTCACCATTGGGCAACACCACCGTCAGTCCCAGCACATGATTCGTGGTCACGCCATACTTCAGGCAGTGGACGCCCCCAGAGTTTTCAGCGACATTGCCGCCAATGGAACAAATAATTTGACTGGAGGGATCCGGGGCATAGTAAAAGCCCTGATCGGCAACGGCTTGCGTTACCCAAGCATTGATTACCCCTGGCTGCACAACCACCTGCTGGTTGGCCAGATCAATCTCTAGAATCTGGTTCATGCGGGAGGTGACGACGAGAATCCCCTCGGTGTGGGGTAAGGCTCCCCCCGATAGCCCCGTCCCTGAACCGCGGGCAACAAAGGGAATACGGTAGCGATCGCACACCTTGAGGATGGCAGAGACTTGGGCAGTGGTTTGCGGTAGCACGACCAGTTTGGGTCGTTGCCGATACATGGATAGCCCATCGCACTCATACACAAGGGCTTTTGCTGCATCACTGATGACGCTCCCCTTGCCGACAATGGCTGCTAGCTCCTCTGTGACCCGCTGCCAAGGGGTAATTTGCTGTAGTGTGGACATCCCCAGTGCTCTAAACCGCCTTCTCCTATCGTAAATGGGTCTGTTGCCTCAGGAATGGGACTAGGGGGCATTTGACATTTATTTACTAGATAGTTATAAAATTATATTTAGATTGACTAGGCTAAAGTCGTCACCGTTTTAAGTCTGCACGATTCCCCTCACGCGATACCCCATAAAGGAGTCCGTTATGCTGTTTCGCCAACTTTTTGACTACGACACTTGGACCTATTCTTACCTGATTGCCGATGAAGCCACGGGTGAGGCCGCCTTGGTGGATAGCGTCCTTGAACAGGTGGATCGGGATGTGCAGTTAATTGAGCAATTGGGGTTGAAACTGCGCTACTGCCTCGAAACCCATGTCCACGCCGACCACATTACCGGGGCGGGCAAAGTCCGCGAACGCACAGGCTGCAAAACCCTTGTGCCCGAAAATGCCCATGTGGACTGCGCCGATGGCTATATTAAAGACGGTGAAGTGATTCACGTCGGTAGCATTCCGATTCAGGCGATCGCCACCTTGGGGCACACCGATAGCCACATGGCCTTCCTCGTGAATGGTACCCACCTGCTGACGGGGGATTCCCTGTTTATCCGTGGCTGTGGGCGCACTGATTTCCAAAGTGGCGATGCAGGCGCAATGTACGATGCGGTAACACAGCGGCTCTTTACGCTCCCAGACACCACATTGGTCTATCCCGGCCATGACTATCGCGGTCACACCGTTTCCACCATTGGTGAAGAAAAACGCTTTAATCCCCGCTTTGTCGGTCGCGATCGCCAGCAGTTCATTGAGTTCATGGCCAACCTGAACCTGCCGGATCCCAAGAAAATTATGGAAGCGGTGCCCGCTAACCAACAGTGTGGCATGGTTGCCGCCGCCGTCTAGTCCTTTGACCCCTGATCGCCCCTGTCTAGCCAACCCTGAGTAACCACTGGAGAACCAACGACGATGACCACAGCAACGACTGAGTCTCCCCTCATTTCTGCGGCTCAACTGCACGCTGCCCTGCAACGCCAGCAGGTACTGCTCATTGATGTGCGGGAGCCAAGCGAATACAACAATGCCCACATTCCGGGAGCGCTGCTCTGTCCTTTGGCCAATGTGAAGGAACTTGAACCCGCCTGTAATTCTGACACCCCGGTGGTGCTCTACTGTGAATCTGGCCGGCGATCGCGCATGGCCTGCGAAATCCTTGCCCAGCGGGGGTTCGCAAATCTGAAAAACCTTGAAGGGGGCATTCAACGCTGGAAACAGGGGGGCTATCCGATCACGGGTGCGGTTAGTGCGCCCATCAGCCTGATGCGGCAGGTGCAAATTGTGGCCGGCAGTCTGATTCTCACGGGAGTGATCTTGGGCTTTACCGTCAATCCGGGATTCTTCTTCCTGTCGGGCTTTGTCGGTGCCGGTTTGGTCTTTGCCGGTGTCACCGGTACCTGTGCCCTAGCGCGGGTTTTGGCACTGCTGCCCTTCAATCGCCCACAGGTGAAATAACCCATGCTGAGCTACTGGATAGGGCATGGGCTGGCGATCGCCATCGGCTTGAGTCTGGGTCTATTGGGGGGCGGCGGTTCTGTCCTTGCCCTGCCAGTGCTGGTCTATGTCATGGGCATTGAAACCAAGGTCGCGATCCCGATGACGCTTGTGATTGTCGGCAGCGTCAGTTTACTGGCAGTCATTCCCCAGTGGCGGCGCGGCTACGTTAATTTGCGTCTGGCACTGATTTTTGGTTCGGCAACCATGATGGGTGCCTATCTTGGGGCACGACTGGCAGCCTTGCCTTGGATTACCGATACGGTGCAACTCTTACTTTTTGCCGTTGCTATGATGGTGGCGGCTATTTTAATGATTCGGCGGCAACAGCGTCCCCCTGCCCCTGAACTCACCCCGCCGGAACGTTCCCTTGAGAGCCAGCTCTATGCTCCTCCAGTCTGTAAGTACTGTTGGCTGTGGCTACCCACCGAAGGCATTGGTGTGGGTATTCTGACGGGGTTGGTGGGAGTGGGTGGGGGCTTTGCCATTGTGCCTGCCCTTGTTTTATTGGGCAAAATTCCAATGCGGCAGGCGATCGGCACCTCACTGCTGATTATCACCGCCAATTCCGTGGCTGCGGTTTGGGGCTATCTGGGCACGGTTAGCTTGGATCCCCACTTAACCCTGACCCTCACCTTAGCCGCCGCTAGCGGTTCTGTTATCGGTAGCTATCTCAGTCACGGCATTTCTGCCAAGCGACTTCAGCAGGGCTTTGGTTACTTCTTAATTGGCATTGCGGCCTTTGTGATCCTGAAAACCCTACTGGCACCTCCCCAGCGCAGCAAAAGCTCCTCCCTACCGCCGAGGCACTACCTTACTGCATCGGTTCCCGCAAGACCAAGCCGCACCTAAGACGCTGTTTCAGGAGTCTCTGCAGCACTCTGCTGTTGCCCAATTTGATTCAGTAGCGAAAGAACGCGACTGCCCCGTTCCAGCGATCGATCCTCAATAAAGACGACCTCCGGTGTCCGCCGCAGGCGAATGCGCTGCCCCAATTCCCGTCGCACAAAGCCTGAAGCCGCTTTCAAGCCGGCCATGGTTGAGCGCCGTACCTCATCGGTGCTGTAGATACTGACGAAGATCTTGGCGTGCTGCAAATCACCGGAAACTTCCACATCGGTGACACTGACCATGCCCGCCCCCACGCGCTCATCGCGGATTTCATACATTAACAACTGGCTCACTTCCCGTTTGATTAATTCTGCTACCCGTGCCACCCGTCGTTCGGTCGCCATGGCGGGCCTCCTTTTCTCGGTTGTTGGCAAAGACTATCCTGCACGTCTCCTATCTTATCAAGACAGCTATCCCTCTGTTTCTGGCGGGTGGGCGATCGCCCAAGACTTTTATGGCAGCAACCGCTGGCAGTAGTGTTACAAAAGTTAACATTTCTTGCTGACGTTCTCTGCCAGTTGAGGCCTGAATTTCTTGCTCTCTTGCCAGATTGCGACCCCTGCTCAAAAATGAGAAAGCTGAGAAGCTAGGCAACAATCACCTTGATATTTCGTAAGAATTCCGCTATCACGTTAATATAGTTCTCCCGCAGCAAATGCTGATGGGAAGCTTAACCTACCCTTGGTGAACGCCAACAGCAACTAGGTAAAACCACCTACTAGCTCAAGCGTTAGCGAGGGATGGGTTTCTTAATTTATGAAGCCAAATTAACAGGATGCTGGAGCGATCGCTCCTAAGTTTTAGAGAGCCGATCACGCCCTACCAGCAACTGTAAGGTTCTAAATCTGGCATCTATATCTGCAAGAGGATTTAATTCCATGACGATCGCAATTGGACGAGCGCCAGCAGAACGGGGATGGTTTGACATCCTCGACGACTGGCTCAAGCGTGACAGATTTGTCTTTGTCGGCTGGTCAGGCATCCTGCTGTTTCCCTGCGCCTACCTTGCCCTCGGGGGCTGGCTGACCGGTACCACCTTTGTGACCTCTTGGTACACCCACGGCCTCGCCTCCAGCTACCTCGAAGGCTGCAACTTCCTCACCGTTGCCGTTTCCACCCCCGCCAACAGCATGGGGCACTCCCTCCTGCTCCTCTGGGGTCCCGAAGCCCAAGGGGACTTCACCCGCTGGTGCCAACTGGGCGGTCTGTGGACCTTTATCGCCCTCCACGGCGCCTTTGGCCTCATTGGCTTCATGCTGCGGCAATTTGAAATTGCTCGCTTGGTGGGCATCCGTCCCTACAACGCCATTGCCTTCAGTGCCCCCATTGCCGTTTTTGTCAGCGTCTTCTTGATGTATCCCTTGGGGCAATCCAGTTGGTTCTTTGCCCCCAGCTTTGGCGTGGCTGCCATCTTCCGCTTCCTGCTGTTCTTCCAAGGGTTCCACAACTGGACTTTGAACCCCTTCCACATGATGGGGGTGGCCGGTGTGCTCGGCGGTGCCCTGTTGTGTGCCATCCACGGTGCCACAGTGGAGAACACCCTCTTCCAAGATGGCGAAGGCGCCAGCACCTTCCGTGCCTTTAGCCCCACCCAATCGGAAGAGACCTACTCGATGGTGACGGCCAACCGGTTCTGGAGCCAAATTTTTGGCATTGCCTTCTCGAACAAGCGCTGGTTGCACTTTTTCATGTTGTTTGTGCCCGTGACGGGGCTGTGGATGAGTGCGATTGGCGTGGTGGGTCTGGCGTTGAACCTGCGGTCTTACGACTTTATTTCGCAGGAGATTCGGGCAGCGGAAGACCCTGAGTTTGAGACCTTCTACACCAAGAACCTGCTCTTGAACGAGGGCATTCGCGCTTGGATGGCGCCCCAAGACCAACCCCATGAAAACTTTGTCTTCCCAGAAGAGGTACTCCCCCGTGGTAACGCTCTCTAGTAACTCGATTTTTGCCACCAATCGCGACCAAGAATCCTCCGGTTTCGCGTGGTGGGCCGGTAATGCTCGTCTGATTAATCTCTCCGGCAAACTCTTGGGTGCTCACGTCGCCCACGCTGGCCTGATCGTTTTCTGGGCCGGTGCCATGACCCTGTTCGAGTTGGCTCACTTCATTCCTGAGAAGCCAATGTACGAGCAAGGGCTGATCCTCATTCCCCACATTGCCACCCTTGGTTGGGGCGTTGGCCCTGGGGGTGAAGTCGTGGACACCTTCCCCTTCTTTGTGGTCGGGGTGGTGCACCTGATTTCCTCTGCTGTTCTCGGCTTTGGTGGGGTTTACCATGCCATTCGTGGCCCTGAAACCCTTGAGGAATACTCCTCCTTCTTTGGCTACGACTGGAAAGATAAAAACAAAATGACGACGATCCTCGGTTTCCACCTGATCGTCCTCGGTATTGGTGCCCTGCTGTTGGTGGCCAAAGCCATGTTCTTTGGTGGCCTCTATGACACTTGGGCACCCGGCGGTGGCGATGTCCGCGTCATTACCAACCCCACCCTTGACCCCACGGTGATCTTTGGCTACCTGCTGAAGTCTCCCTTTGGCGGTGAGGGCTGGATCGTCAGCGTCAACAACCTTGAGGACGTTGTCGGTGGTCACATTTGGATCGGTTTGATCTGCATTGCTGGTGGTATCTGGCACATTCTGACGACGCCCTTTGGTTGGGCACGCCGTGCCTTTATCTGGTCTGGGGAAGCCTATCTGTCCTATAGCTTGGGCGCCCTGTCCATGATGGGCTTCATTGCCACCTGCTTTGTCTGGTTCAACAACACGGTCTATCCCAGTGAATTCTATGGTCCTACGGGTCCAGAGGCCTCTCAGGCTCAGGCAATGACGTTCTTGATCCGTGACCAAAAATTGGGTGCGAACGTCGGTTCGGCTCAAGGCCCCACTGGTCTTGGTAAATACCTGATGCGCTCTCCTACGGGTGAAATCATCTTCGGTGGTGAAACAATGCGCTTCTGGGATTTCCGTGGTCCTTGGTTGGAGCCGTTGCGCGGTCCCAATGGTCTTGACCTCAACAAGATCAAAAATGACATTCAGCCTTGGCAAGAGCGTCGTGCCGCTGAGTACATGACCCATGCCCCTCTGGGTTCTTTGAACTCCGTGGGTGGTGTGGCCACCGAAATCAACTCGGTGAACTTCGTGTCACCCCGCTCTTGGCTGGCTACGTCCCACTTTGTCTTGGCCTTCTTCTTCCTAGTGGGTCACCTGTGGCATGCTGGTCGTGCCCGTGCGGCGGCGGCTGGTTTCGAGAAGGGGATTGACCGTGAGTCTGAACCCGTACTCTCGATGCCGAGCCTTGATTAGAGTCACTGACTTCATCTAACCAAACTCAATCGTCCTTGGCTCCCATCTACGGATGGGGGTCTTTTTTTTAGCAGGACTCAATGCCGAGTATTTTTAACAGTTGCTCAGCAATGCGATCGCTCGCTCCGGGGTCGCCCATGCGTTCTTTGCCATTGGCGGCAATTCGCGCAAGTAAAGTCGCATCTTCCCAAATCTGCCAAAGGGTCGGGATGGCCTCTTGAGGATCATCGAGTAGGAAAATCGAGTCTCCGAGAAGGCGTTTTTGGCGACTAGCAAACTCACGGGTAAACTGGGGGCCTGCACCCGCAAAGGTGATCACGGGTTTCCCTAAGCCCACACACTGCTCTGTGGCTGTGCCGGCGAGGGCAATGCCCCCTTCTGCCCAATGCAGAAATTCACGAAAGTGATGTGAACTTAAAATCAGTTGTTGCTGACCCAACTGCCATGCGCTGGTCTGGGGTAATGCACTGGCGATGGGTTGCCAGCCCTCAAGGCTTTGCTCAAGCATCCGTAAATCAAGGCTGGGACTGACAGCGGCAAGACAGGTCAGCGGCTGATCGGGATAGGGCGCCAGTACCCGTAGGATCTGTTGCCAATTGCGGTAGGCCTCAGGGGCACGAGACCCCGGCAGTAGCACAATGGTTCTAGTCGTAAAAGGCGATCGCTCAGGGGGTGGCATCACTAAGTCCATCATGGGATTGCCACAGTAGTGAACCGTGTAACCGAATTGCCGCAACCCTTTAGCGGTTAACTCATCACGGACAAAAATGCCTCGACAGCGGGGCGATCGCCACAACCATCGCTCCCAAGGCAGGTAGTCACTCCCCGCCCAGCCCATGCCCCAACGATAGGGACGCCCCGTCGTGTCATATAGGTAGTAGTCAGACTTAGCAGTGCCGATAAAACTATAGGTTCCCCCTGTGCCATAGGCCAGCAATAGGGGCACAATATCCCCCACCGCCAACAGATGTCCTCCCGATTGCTGCCAAGCTTGAATGGCGCGAATCTGTGATCCCAAGAGTCCTAGCAAACCTGCCTTGAGATCTCGCCATAGCTGTCGCAGATCCATGTAGATAAAGCCCCCAGAGGGGAGTATTTTTCTAGGCTGCAATACAGGAATTCCCAGCCGCGTATAGGCAGACCCTAAGCCCACCAAGGGCAACGCCATTAGGTCTAAGTGTGGACACCGCTGCCGCAAGGCCTGCAAAATCGAGCTAGCGATCGCATCCTCACCGTGGCCATTACTCAGGCAAAGGAGTCGCTTCATGCCTGCATCAACTCAAGAGCTGTAGTAAATCGTGACCAATCATCCGCCTGATCAATGGCCTGCCAAATGTGTTCGATCTGGGAACGAGTGAGGATGACAAGGGGATTGGCTGCCTGTAGGGTTTGGGGAATTGCCGCCCGCTGCCGTGGGCTGGCTTGCTGAAGTAGCTCAAAATAGGTTCTTTTCCAAACCTCTAGCAATTTCTGATCTGCTGGCGTGAGGGTTGAGCTGTTACGAAAGATATGACTGGGATCTACAGCCCACTCAGGGGAGAATTCCTGCCGTAGGCTGACAAAGAATTGGGGATAACTGATGGTGCTGCGGCTGAGAAAAGCTTGGGTTTCTGCCACCAAGGGATGGCCAATTTCTAGAGGAAGGTCTGCCCAACCGAGGCGTTTGAGCATGAGTTTCAAGTAGGTGGTTTGGCAGCGATCGCCAAAGGTCTTTAGGGCAGCTTGCATTTCCTCAAGGGGCATTACTGAAGACAGAGGGATTTGCAGCTTCTCCAAATTCCAAGCACAAATTGCTGGTTGATTGCCGTAGGCGTAGCGGCCATAGTAGTCAAAGTAGGCGGCTGTAAACCCCAAATCATAGTGCTTCAAAAAGACATAGGGACCATAGTCGAAGCTCTCGCCCGTAATGGCCATATTATCGGTGTTCAAAACCCCATGACAAAACCCCGCCACCAACCACTGCGCCGCCAGATCCGCTGTGCGTGCCACTAGCTCACGATAAAAGGTACAATCCCGTTCCTTGGGGTCTGGGATCTCTAGCAAGTGGGGGTAGTAGTAGTAAATGACGTGGTCGAGTAACCGTCGAATCAAGTCCGGTCGCCGCAGATAGTGGAGCCGCTCAAAGGTACCAAAGCGAATATGGGAACGGCCAAGGCGCACTAAGACACTCGATCGCGTCGGCGATGGCTCATCCCCCCGCCAGAGGGATTCTCCCGTTTCCACCAAACTGAGACTGCGAAAGGTGCTCACCCCCAAGCGATGCAGCAGTTCACTGGCCAAAACCTCACGGACACCGCCTTTGAGCGTCAGCCGACCATCTCCCCCCCGCGAATAGGGTGTGATGCCGGATCCTTTCGTGCCAAGGTCATACAGTTGACCATCCACACCGCGAAACTGACCATAGAGAAACCCTCGGCCATCCCCCAAGCGAGCATTGTATTCCCCAAATTGGTAGCCGTGGTAACGCATCGCTAAAAAAGGTTCACGCCCCTGAAACTGGCCAAAGGCCGCAATAAAGTCAGCATCGGTTACCTTGGCGGGATTCAGACCCATCAGGGGTAAGAGGGCATCATTGCGAAAACGCAGAATATGCTGCGGAAAGGTTGCCGCCTGTACCTCGTCCCAGTACTCTTCCCCTAGGGAGAGAAATGCGGGTTCGTACTCAAGGGTTTGAAAGCAATGTCGAGACATTCAGAACATTCAAAGCGGACTCAGCTATTGCGGCGTCTTGGCAGTTTCCCGTTTGGACTTTTTGGGATTGGGGGGATCCACAAGGGTACGCAAGCGCGCTTGAATTTGTTGATGGCGTTCGACCCCCTCAAAGGCAAAGGGGGTGTACCCGCGATCGCGCATCAAACCACGGATATAGCGAATGCGCTCATTGGTCGGCGGGTGGGTAGAAAACCATGGTAACGGTGGCTCCTGATGACGGTATTCCTTCTTGAGGGTGTGCATGAGGTTAAGTAGGCCATCAGCGGCATAGCCTGCCCTCGCCAGAATCCGTGTGCCCAAAATATCCGCCTCTCGCTCCATTTCTCGACTATAGCTAGTCACGAGAATCCCTGTCACATAGCCACCAGCAGGTAATAACCGCGTCAAGTTGGCAGTGGCCGTGCCTTGGGTGACCAAGCGAAAACCGTGGGAGAGCACCGCGTGGGCAATTTCGTGAGCCAGTAAGCCAGCAAGTTCTGCCTCGGTATTGGCTTTGAGAATTGCACCGGAATTGATAAAAATCTTGCCTCCTGGCAGGGCAAAGGCATTGAGATCATTATCTTTTATCACAAAAAACTCATACTCAAACTCATTGCGACCGGCCACTTTGGCGAGGCGTTGCCCCACTTCATTGACATAGGCTTGAACCTCAGGATCCTCAAGGAGCTTGACTTGGCGGCTAATTTGCTGTGCTGCTGAACGGCCTAGGGCAGATTCTCCCTGCATCATCAAGGCCATCATTTGAATCGAGTCCAAGGATAGTAAGGGATTGCCCGTGAGTGCCACACCCACCAGTCCAGTGAGGGCGCCGACAATCATGCCTTCGCGCAGTTGTCCCTGCAGGCGACGACGGAACCGTTGCATTCGCTCTGCGGCTAGTTGCTGAAATTCGGGTGTGGCGGGGTGGTCAGGATTCAGTAGGGCAAAACGTTGGGCGGCAAGAGCCGCTTCTAGCCACTGTTGCTGGCGATCGTAGAGGGTGACGAGGCTACGTTGAATATCGGGTTGATCAGGATAGAGGCTGGCGGCTTTTTCGAGATGGGCATAGGCCTCTTTGAGGGAACCCTGCTGCGCTAGAAACTCAGCGAAGCGCACTTGGCCGGGGATAAACTCTGGGAATTGCTCCACCAACAGCCGCAGGGGCACGGCTTGGGCACTGTAGAGTTGGGAACCCCCTTGAACTTCTCGCCAATAGACTTGGGCAGCGGGGGGCAGTTGACTAATTTCCAGTACAGCGGGGGGGGTGACACGGGGGGGTGGCAAATCTAGGTCAGCCTTAGCCTTTTGGTAATAGGTTTGGGCTGTGACGGTGTCTCCTAATTGCCAGTGGCGATCGCCCTCCCGTAGAAGTGCTAACCGCGCCTCCTGTGCGGCTTGCTCTGCGGTCAGTTCCACTGTTGTTGGAGCTCCTGAAGAATTGTCAGTCGTTCTTGGTGCAGGTTCCACAGAGGGGGCTGCTGAATCATCCTTGATCTCAGTGCTCGTGGGTAGGGGAGCAGGGGATTCTACAGGCGGAACGACTGCTGGGGGGGGCTGGGGTGGCAGCGGCAATAGATCAACAGCAGAGCCTTCAGATTGCGGCAGGCGAGCTTGGGCAAAGGGGTCTTCTTTAATGAGAGCAATCAACTCCTCCTCTGCTACACCCGTTTGGGGTAGGGACATCTCTGCTGCTCTAACCGGTTCAAGAGCCACCCCTAAAAGAAGAACAATACCCAGCGGCCAGTAGCGTAACCCATCTTGCACCATGAAACTGTCCTCAAGCCACCTGATGCTTTATAGTCTAATCACTAGGCATGGGTGAATTGGGTCTTCGTTAGAATTATAGCTATTCCAATAAAGAATGAGACGCTATTCGGCACAATAATTGCGAATCACTTCATCAATAGAATTGTTTGACCCTGCATACATCCATGCTCGCTTCAACGCACTGAACTCGTGCTCAATCACATTCAAAGGAGTGACCTCCTACAATTCTTGAAGGCAAGAGGCCTCAAACCTTAAAAGCCCCTAGGGCGAGATGATCGCCAGCAGAGTCAAAACGGGACTTGGGCGATCGCTTTGAGCGGTTGATGCAGGCTTACTTTCGCATAGGGGAGGGGCTGTTGGCGTTGCGGTCTTAAGCCAAGACTTGCTTGAGCGCCTGAATGACTTGATCCTGTTGGGCAAGGGTCAGGCCATAGTACAGAGGCAAGCTAATCGCTTCTTGGTAGTAGGCCTCGGCGTTGGGAAAGTCTCCCCATTGAAAGCCCAATTGCTGATAGTAGGGTTGGGTATGCACAGGAATGTAGTGGAGATTCACCCCAATTCCAAGGGAACGAAGGGCTTCAAAGACTTCGCGATGGGAAGCTTGAATTTGGTCTCGCTTCAGGCGAATGATGTAGAGATGCCAACTGGAGCGGGTATCAGGATGCTGAAAGGGGAGCGTGAGGGGCAAATCCGCAAGAGATTGATGGTAGCGTTGGGCTAAAAAACGCCGCCGCTCGACAAACTGATCGAGGCGTTGCAGTTGCTGTAGGCCGAGGGCCGCTTGCAGGTCACTCATGCGGTAGTTAAAGCCCAGTTCCAGTTGTTGGTAATACCAAGGGCCGTGGGAGTCGCTCACCATGTGTTGGGGATCGCGGGTAATCCCGTGGCTGCGCAGACGGATAAGGCGCTGGTAGAGGTCTGGATCATTGGTGAGAATGGCACCGCCCTCACCCGTGGTGATAATCTTGACGGGATGAAAGCTAAAAACCGCCATCGTCGAGAATTCACAGCAGCCAATGGGTCGGCCACGGTAGTGACCCCCAAGGGCATGGGAGGCATCTTCGATGAGGGTAAAGCCATAGGTCTGTGCAAGTTCAGCAAGGGCAGCCATCTCACAGGATTGTCCGGCGAGGTGAACAGGAATGACAACCTTGGGAAGCGTCCCTTGCTTTTTGGCAATTGCTAGCTTGTCGGCAAGGGCAGAAACACTCAGGTTATAGGTGTGGGGGTCAATATCAACAAAATCCACCGTAGCACCACAGTAGCGGCCACAATTCGCCGAGGCAACAAAGGTAATCGGCGAGGTCCACAGGCGATCGCCCCCTTGTAGCCCCGCTGCAATACAGGCGAGGTGAAGCGCTGCTGTGGCACTACTAACCACAACGGCATACCGTGTACCACAACAACTGGCCAGTGCTGCTTCAAACTCGGGAACCTTGGGGCCTTGGGTCAGCCAGTCCGATTGCAGGACGTCAACCACAGCCGCAATATCCTCTGGCGTAATGTCTTGGCGACCGTAGGGAATTGTGCCCATTTAGCCCCTGCCTGGGATAAAGTTCGGGTCAACGTGTTGGCGAATCAGAGTGCGCAGCTCCTCGACACTAAGGAAGCGATCGTTGGTGCCAGAATTATAGCTGAAGCCCGGTTTAACCCGTGTTGCCCCTGTTTGGGCACAGTACTCCTCTAGCGTGAAGCGCCCTTGAATGGGCAAAATGGCATAGTACTGGCCTAAATCAACCGTGGTGTAAGAATCGGAAGTGGTAATCATCTCTTCGTGGATCTTTTCCCCTGGACGGATACCCACAAACTGTTGCTCACATTCCGGGCAAATGGCCTCTGCAACATCGAGAATGCGGTAGGAGGGAATTTTCGGCACAAAGATTTCGCCCCCCCAACTGTGCTGCAGTGCCCACAGTACCATTTCTACCCCCTCTTGGAGGGAGATATTAAAGCGAGTCATGGCTGGATCCGTAATTGGTAGGCAGCCCTCACAGCGCTTTTTCAAGAAAAAAGGAATCACTGACCCCCGTGACCCCATAACGTTGCCGTAGCGAACCACACTGAACCGCAGATCACGACCCGCAAAGTTATTGGCAGCAATGAAGAGTTTGTCACTACAGAGCTTTGTTGCCCCGTAGAGGTTGATGGGGGCAGCCGCCTTGTCGGTGGAGAGGGCAATGACTTGCTTGACACCGGTGTCGAGGCAGGCTTGAATGACGTTTTCGGCCCCCATGACATTGGTGCGAATAAACTCAATGGGATTATATTCAGCCGCCGGCACTTGCTTCAGGGCAGCCGCATGAACTACAATATCCACTCTATTGAGGGCACGGCGCAGGCGATCGCGATCCCTAACATCGCCAATGAAGTAGCGGATACCTGGATACTTTTGGTAGGGGAACTCCTGAGCCATCTCGAACTGCTTTAGCTCGTCACGGCTGAAAATGACAAGACGTCGAATATCAGGGAACTGCCGCAACACCTCCTTGACAAACGCACGGCCAAACGACCCTGTGCCCCCCGTCACAAGTACGCCGCTCTCTTTCGTTAATCCTTGGTTCACTCTAGTCAGTCCTCACCGCTGTAGTACCTACAAATTAAAAAATTAAACATAAATATTTAAATTTTAACTCTCAGTGCTATAGTGAAGAACTGTAGCTAGCACTTGACATAAATACTAGCTTTAGTGTATCTCATTGAGAGGGTAGCAGAGATGTATAAATAAAAACACAGCTTGTAAGTAACCAACTACAGAAATTATGCAATTTACCAGTTTCTGAAGTTATATAGAAGGCCTGCTACTAGTAGGAAAACATGAAAGACAAAAGCGATAATCATAAGGAAACTAGATTTAATTTCCAAAAGGCTGATGTTTTAATAATTGAAACATTTGCCTACTGTCCTCACTTAGAAACTGCTGGAGAGATTGCAATTAAATACAGAAAAGAAGGCGTTAGAGCTGGAATTGTGTTTATTGATGTAGATAATCCTGATGACTATATTCCAAAAAGGGTCTTTGTGATATCTAGAAGTCGCCGAAATCGTGTTGAGGCTCTTTTTAGAATTCTTTCTAAGTTTGGCATTAACTGCTTAGTAAAAACTCCTGATCAATCATTAGTCGATCTATTGTTTGAAAAAATCAAAGATCAAATAAGGTCTTGTAATAATGTCGATTGCTTGAGAAAAATAGAACTAAATAATATAAAAATTGGTATGGGAGTTGCAAGTTCATATGTGTCGTATATGAAGGATATTGAGCCAGATATAGATAAAGCCTTAATTGAGCGCTATTTCAAATCAGCGATCGCCACCTATGTAGAAGTAGAAAAATTAATTCAATATTTTAAGCCTTCTCAAGTTGTAACTTACAATGGTAGATTTGCTTGTTCAAGGCCAATTATCTATTTATGCAAGAAATACTCAATACCTGTTTTTTATCATGAACGAGGTGCAACAAAAGAGCGATACTATCTATCGGATAAGCCTCCCCATGACTTTAAGACTATTAGGGCATCAATAAAGAAAATGTGGGAGCTTTCTCAAGATCAAAATAAAGAAGAAATAGCAGAATCTTATTTTTTAAGAAAAATAAAAGGTGAAGGAATCGGCTGGGTTTCTTTCACAGAAAAACAGATAAAAGGGATGGTTCCTGAAAAAAGTAAAAAGTATAGATGGACGTATTATAGTTCCAGTGATGATGAATATATCTATGTTGAAGACTCAATAGAACATCCTATTTTTAAGTCACAAATTGAAGCAATTCGTTGGCTTATAAATTATGCAGCACAACTAGATGACGTAGAGCTAGTTATACGTGTTCATCCTCATAAAGAACAAAAGAGTCAAAGACTCCGAAATTTTTGGAATAATCTTGGTGGTAAGAATGTATCAGTAATTCCTAGCCACTCTCCTATTGATTCCTATGCCCTAGCTAAAAACTCTGATCTGATTATTGTTTATGGCTCAACTATGGGAGTAGAAGCAGCCTATCTTGGTAAACCTGTGATTACTATTGGTGATGCTACTTACAAAGGATTAGACTGTACTTACGAGCCATCATCGTTGCAAGAGCTAAAGGACTACTTATCTTTGAAGAAACTTGAACCTAAAGAGGCTAAAAATTCACTTCCATTTGGATATTACTATATGCTTTATGGAAACTTATTTTCGTACTACAAGCCTTATAGCTTATTTCAAGGCAAATTTGTGAACGATTATTTGTTCTATGAGAATCAAATCTTTTCGAGATTACATGAAATAAAGCTAAAATTGACTCGATTATTTCAATTTATGAAAAGGAGTTAAAATGCGATATTTTCTGAAAAAGATTAAATCTAAAGTTAGTAGCTTAGTGTGTCAGTTTTTAAGAGTTGACCATATCAGACTTTTTATTGGCTCCCTTCGTTTGAAATATTTTGCTTTAACTCGCGGAATTAAGTCGTTAGAATCAGATAATGCATTTGAGTTGACTATATTTCATAACATGAAGTCAGTTAAAAATCATAAATTAGACTTTTTAATGCCTCGAATGAATAAACTGATTCTACCATTATTGGGTATAGAAACGGTGTTTCCTGAGTCTTCAATTCTAGTGATTGGCCCAAGAACCGAAAATGACTTACTTCGATTATTCAGTTGGGGCTTCAAAAATGTTAAAGGCCTAGACTTAATAAGCTACTCACCTCTGATTGATCTTGGAGATATGCACTCTATGCCCTATGAAGATAGTTCCTTTGATGTAATAATATGCGGCTGGACTATCTCATACAGCAAAAATCCTGAAAAGGCAGCTTCTGAAATGATTAGGGTAATTAAGAGCGGTGGAATTATTGGTATAGCAGTGGATTTTTCAAATATGTCGCCCATAGAAGCTGAGAAGAAATTCGGGTATTCAATAGAACCAACAGATGGTAGCTTTGTAAGATTAAATAGTGCTGAACAAATTTATGAACTCTTTGGGGATGTAATTTCACATATTTACTTCTGTAATAATGCTCCACTAAGAGATAATGTTGAAATTTTGCAACAAAACAGTTTGTATCCTAATTCAACTGTGGTAACGATTTTCTCCATAAGTAAGGAGTAATTGAATGAGCTTATTTTCAAAGATATACTTACTTAAATTACCAATTGACTTCCTTATTTTAGGAATTTCTTTCATTTACTTCTTAACCTGCGGTCAAACACCTCAAAGAGGTTACTTATTGATGAGAAATTTATACGTTAAAACAAATGGATGGCTTACACCAATACTGGCAAAAATTTATAAAATTTATTTTCGTTACTCCAATGTAAATAAGTCTTTATCTAAAATTAATCATGATATAGAGATTAAGTTTACTAAAAGTTTAGATGAATTACGAAGAGACGGATTTTCCATATTAGAAAAAACAATAGAACTGTCTAAGATTGAAAAAATCTATCATTTTTCACTTAATACTCTCTCTGAAAATGACAAGCAACTGTTGAGAGATGCTGATCATCTTGGTAAAAAGGCTAGGATATCTTACTCGGTTGATACTATATTTGAGTCAGAAGACATACAATCCATTATTTTTGATAATGATCTCTTGAACTTAGCTTATTTGTACTTAGAAGCACCCCCTGTATTAGACCTAGTTGCTATGTGGTGGTCTATTCCATCTGATAATTCATGTCTATCAGAAGAAGCACAACTATTTCACTTTGATTATGATAGATTTAAGTTTCTGAAGTTTTTCTTTTATTTAACTGATGTTAGTCCAGTGAGTGGCCCACACTGCTATGTCAAGGGTTCCCACATTCACAAGCCAAGAGAAATTTTCAGAGATGGAAGAGTTACTGATGACTTGATAAGAAAATACTATTCTGAAGATAAAATAGTAGAAATTTGCGGAGCAAAAGGAACAATTATAGCTGCTGACACAATTGGCTTTCATAAGGGAAAACCTTTAGAAAAAGGATTTCGTCTTTTGTTGCAAATTCAGTTTTCTTTAAGTAAATTTGGACAAAATTATAAAGGTATTGATGAAAGCAAAATTTTGCCCCAATTCTATAACTATTATCAAGCTAATTTAATACATTATGAACCATTTTTTAAGGCAAGATCGAAATATTTAAGGTAGTATTCGTTATGAAATATCAGCTAGGTAAAGGAGTTCTTTTTCTCATTTTCAATCGTCCTCATACGACACAACGAGTTTTTGAGGCAATTCGTCAGGTTCGGCCACCAAGGCTCTATGTGGCTGCTGATGGACCTAGGGCAGATCGAGAAGGGGAAGCAGAAAAAGTTGCTGAGGTGAGAAGAATTGCAACCCAAGTAGATTGGCCTTGTGAAGTTAAAACTCTTTTTAGAGAGAAGAACCTAGGATGCAAGGTAGCGGTCAGTAGTGCTATTACTTGGTTTTTTGAGCACGAAGAAAAGGGGATTATTCTAGAAGATGACTGTTTGCCCCATCCTGACTTTTTTAGGTTTTGTGATGAATTGCTTGAATACTACAAACAAGACGAACGGGTTTGGGTTATCACGGGAAACAACTTTCAGGATGGGCAGTGGCGTGGAAAAGCTAGCTATTATTTCTCTAAATATAATCACTGCTGGGGTTGGGCTACGTGGAAACGGGCATGGTCTAAATACGACGTAGACATCTCATTTTGGCCGGCGTGGAGCAAATCATCAGCGTGGCAAAATCTTCACTTTAACTCTGTTGAGGAGGGATACTGGCGTAAGATTTTTAATCGAGTGTATTCAAGTGAGATTAATACATGGGACTATCAATGGACGGCCTGTGTCTGGTATCATGGCGGGTTAACGGCAACACCCAATGTTAATCTTGTAAGTAATATTGGTTTTGGTTCTGATGCAACTCATACAAAGACTGCAAGTCATATTCATGCAAACTTGCCCGTTTTTCCAATAGGAGAGATTCAACATCCAAGTGAAGTGGCTGTTGATGTAGAAGCAGATAAGTATACCTTTAATGAGCAATTTGGTGGTAAGTATATGCGTTTTCCTAATGCTTTATTTAATCTACCTAGCAGGGTTGTAAAAAAATTCCAAAGTTTGAGTAAACGTTTGAGCAAAATCTAAATTTTATGAATCTGTCAATTCCCAATTCACCTCTAACAGGCCAATCGAATACTGTACATCTTAGGAAATTACCTGTCAAGAAAGTCTGTGATCAATGGAGGAAGGTATTCGGTATTGACGTGTCTAATCAGCTTACTAGGATTGAAACAATCTACCATTGGAAGTGTCCAGAGACTGATTTTGAATGGTACACTCCTGCTGAAGCCGCTGGTGATGGTTCTCTTTATCAGCAACTACAAAAATTTCCATGGTACTATATGTCTGATAAGTGGGAGTTCCATGCTGCTCTAGACTATATTCAACCATCATCAAAAGTTCTTGAAGTAGGTATTGGTGGTGCAGGCTTTTTACAACTGGCACGCCGAAAGGGTGTTGATATTGAAGGAATGGAAATTAATCCTGAAGCAATTCAAAATGCCCAGAAACTAGGTTTCATAATTTACCCAGTCTCAATCGATGAATTTCTAAACCAATATCCAGATCAAAAGTATGACGCTATTTGTGCTTTTCAGGTGATTGAACATATCCCCGACCCTATCTCATTTCTAACTAAATTAATCAATATTTTGCAGCCAAACGGCAAATTAATTCTCTCTGTACCTAATTCTGAAGTCTTACGTAAAATTGATCCAAGCTATGAAAACCTCCTTGATCAGCCTCCTCATCATATGTCTCACTGGTGTAAAAGTGTTTTTAATTACTTACCTAACATTCTGCCCCTAGAGGTTACTAACCTATTAGAAGAGCCTCTACAAAGTTATCATGTGGAAGGATTTGTTGTTGGCTATTGTCGAAGTTTTCTTAAAACTAAACTGAGACTACCCAATTTAGGATGCCGATTACTTGCAAACTATGTTACTCTAAGTCCAATAAGTCTTCTCTTGAAGTTAGGAATAAGTAAAATGCTTCCAGGACATACTTTACTAGCTGTCTTAACTAAAAAGGCATGATGAAAGCGCTTCACTTAAATACGTACGCGGATACAGGTGGCGCTGCAAAAGCTGCTTTAAGAATTTGTCAATCTCTGCGAGATATCAACTGTAATGCCTCGATGGTTGTTGCTTCCTCTCAAATGAAAGAGACTTACATCTTTTCTGATAAGAATCCACTTGGATTGATTAAATATAGTTTTCTTAATGATTTGTCCAAAATTTTTATTAAGCTATCTGGTTTTAGAACAGAGAATAAAATTCTTCATAGCCCTAATCTATTTTCCTGCTATTCCACGGCATTTCTCGAATCACTGCTACCTGATATTATCCATCTTCACTGGATCGCAGCGAATCTGTTAAGTATTGAGGAAGTTGCCAAGTTAACGCAGCCACTTGTTTGGACATTGCATGATATGTGGGCATTTTGTGGTGCGGAGCACTACACAGATGACTTGCGCTGGAAAGAGGGCTACTATCCCCATAATCGACCTGCTTATGAAAGGGGATTTGATCTCAATCGCTGGACTTGGGAGCGTAAGCGAAAATATTGGCAAAAGCCCATACATATCGTTGCACCAAGTCACTGGTTAGCAAACTGTGTTCGACAAAGTGCACTGATGTATCATTGGCCTGTTAGCGTAATTCCTAATCCAATTAATACTGAGCAGTGGTACCCCTATCATAAAAAACAAACACGCCAAAACCTAGGCCTACCAACAGAAGTGCCAATTGTTCTGTTTGGTGCAATGGGGGGTGGCCGAGATGTGCGCAAAGGGTTTGACTTACTCGAAGAAGCCTTGGGTTATCTAAAAAATACAGGTCAACAGTTTCAAATAGTTGTTTTTGGTGAATCTGAGCCTCGTAAGAAACTAGATTTGAAGTTTCCAGTTCAATACACGGGTCATATTGATAATGAAGAGTATCTTTGTAAGCTGTACAGCGCAGCAGATGTGATGATTGTGCCCTCTCGGCAGGATAATCTTCCCAATACCGCTATTGAAGCGCAGGCCTGTGGAACACCAGTAGTTGCCTTTCGTATTGGCGGATTACCCGATATTATTACTCATCAACAAACAGGGTACTTGGCTCAACCTTTTGATACAACTGATCTTGCGAATGGTATTCACTGGGTGTTAGCGGATTCTCAGCGTCATGCTCAACTATGTGCGCAAGCCCGTGCTGATGCGGTGAGAAAATTTGCCTATCCTGTGGTGGCTAAGCAGTATCTTGCGCTTTATGAGGAAGTTCTCGAGCGGCATCGTCAACAACCGTCGCCTGTACAGTAGCAACCAGCGATCGCCCCAAGGCATTAAGGTTGTACCCTCCCTCCAAGCCAATGACAATACAGTGAGTGATCTGCAAGCACTGGTGCATCATCCAGCCATAGTCTGCCTCCTGTAATTCAATGCTAGAAAGGGGATCATCGCGGTGGGCATCGTAGCCCGCACTGATGATGAGCACATCTGCGCCAAATTGCTGCAAAAAGGGCATGACTTGATCTTGAAAAGCAGTGCGATAGGCCGCTCCAGTGGAGCCTGTGGGCATGGGTAAGTTGAGGACGTTGTTGTGGTGCCCGCGATCGCCCCCATCCCCCGTATAGGGATAGGCAGGAAACTCATGAAGTGAACAATAGGCAATCTGAGGATGATCTTGAACCAGTGCTTGGGTACCATTGCCGTGGTGGACATCCCAATCGAGAATTGCGACTCGTCTTATCCTTGGCAGACTGAGGGCATAGTGGGCAGCAATGGCTGCATTCGCTAGTAGGCAAAAGCCCATTCCCCGCTCCCGCAACGCATGGTGGCCGGGGGGGCGTGCCAAAACAAAAATCGGTTGCTGCCGCTGTACAGCTAAATCTACCCCATCGAGCCACGCCTGTACTGCTAACCGCGCCACGCGATCGCTCTGGTCATTGAGGTAGGTATCGGGATCTAGCCAGCCGCCCCCTTGTGCTGCAATCCGCGTTAATTGGTCTAAATACACCCGACTATGTACCTTTTCCAACCAAGGAGTTAATCCTTCTCCGACAGGTGTAGGTTCACGCCATTCTGCTGCTGGAAATGCTGCCTCTAAGTGCTGACGGATGGCCACTAACCGTTCGGGTCGCTCAAAGTGAAACTGGCGGCAGCGGTGTTCGAGGAAGCGATCGCTATAGATAAAGACAGGAGTTGGCACTGCTGTTGCGTCCATGCATAAAATCGGTATCCTAGAGCGCAGGGTTATTCATCATCATTTCATATGACCTCTCTCAACCAACAAGATACTATTTTTGTCAATCAAGAAGCCGATGCATGGTATGAGCGCAATGCAGCAAGTGCCACCGAACCTGCACCGGCTAACGATAGAATTTTACGGGCTCTATCACATCTGACTTTGCCAGCGCAGGGAATACTCATTGATGTTGGTGGCAGTTCAGGCAGGGTTGCTGAAGGATTTAGAAGACAATACCCACAGTGGCACTGCCGAGTCGTGGAACCTTCAGGCAAAGCCATTGCCGCAGGTAAAAAAGCTTTTCCCCACTTAGAGTTTACTCAGGGGAGTATCACCCAAGCCCAAGGATTACCTTGGCAAGAAGCAACGATTGTAGTTATTTCATCGGTATTTCACTGGGTTGATCGCTCCCTTCTCAGCCGTGCGGTCGCCAATGTGGATTTAGCGCTTAAGGATGGCGGCTACTTAGTGATCTCCGATTTTGATTCTCCCTTCTTACGAGCAAATGCCTACAAACATCGGTCTGGCTTATACACCTACAAGCAGGACTATGCTGAAATTTTTCGTCAGCTTGGCATTTATCACTTGATTTATCGCTTTTCGGAAACACTTGTTGACCACAGCGGTAGTGATCTAGACGACCCTTATGATCGTCAGTGGGTAACAAGCATCCTAAGAAAAGATCTGCAGGATCGCTATTTTCACAAGTCGGAATGAATACTCAGCGTTTGGCTCTTGGTACCGTTCAGTTTGGTCTTGCCTATGGAATTGCCAACCAGCAAGGTCAAGTCACCCTTGAAGAAGCAAAAGCCATTTTACAACAGGCTCAAGAGGTGGGCATAGATACCCTTGATACAGCAATAGCCTATGGTGACAGTGAAGCAAGGCTAGGGGACATTGGTGTTCAGAGCTGGAATGTTGTCACTAAACTTCCCAAATTACCTTCCAACTTGTCTAATGTTCAGCAGTGGGTTCAAGACAACTGTAGAAGATCACTGCAGCGTCTTAAGCTAGACAAGCTCTATGGGCTATTATTGCATCATCCCTTGGATCTCCTTAGGTCAGAGGGAAAGGAGTTGTATGATGCACTCCTAGAATTGAAAAAAGATGGCTGGGTTGACAAGATTGGTTTTTCCATTTATTCACCGCAAGAATTAGAGCAACTGTATCCCAACTTTAAACCTGATCTTGTTCAGGCTCCCTTTAACGGTCTAGACCAGCGGCTAGTGAAATCGGGTTGGCTGGCTCGTCTAAAAAGCGATGGTGTTGAGGTGCACGCGCGCTCTGTTTTTCTACAGGGATTGCTCCTCATGCCCGCTGAAAAGCGTCCCCAAAAGTTCTCCCGTTGGTCTAAGCTGTGGCAGAACATAGAAACATGGCAAGCTACCGTAAGGGTCACTCCCTTGCAAGCTTGCTTAGGTGCAGCCTTCCATCAACAGGGACTAGACCGGATCCTCGTTGGTGTTGAAAGTTGCGGCCAACTGCAAGCTATCTTAGAAGCAATGAACACCGATCTTCCTCCTTGGCCTAGTCATCTATGTAGTGATGATCTAGACTTAATCCATCCTAGTCGCTGGGAGCAACTATGAAAATCGCAATTGTGCAGGCACGCATGGGTTCAACCCGCTTACCCGGCAAAGTGATGCTGAAAGCGGACAGTAGACCCTTGATTTATTTTTTACTTCAGCGATTGCGAAATGCCAAGTTAGTAGACCAAATAGTTGTGGCCACTGGTTCTCAACCAGAAAATCAGAAAATTGTAGATTATGTGCATGGGCTGGGGTTCTGTTGTGAGCAAGGCAGTGAAAAGGATGTTTTAGATAGATATTATCAAGTGGCTAAAAAGTATGGTGCTAAAACTGTTATACGCATAACAGCTGACTGCCCATTGATTGATCCTGAAATTGTTGACCAAGTTATCGATCTATTTCAAAGCTCCAGTGCCGACTATTGTGCGACCAGCACTCGCTTTGCCGATGGTCTAGATGTAGAAGTATTTACCTTTCAAGCCCTAGAAGCAGCGTGGCAAGAAGCCTGCTCATCCTTTGATCGTGAGCATGTCTCTCCTTACATTAGGAACAGTGGCAAATTTCAGGTCAGGTTTTTAGAACCACCTATTGACCTGTCCAGTTGTCGCTGGACGGTTGATGAACCGGAAGATTACCAAGTTGTTCGGCAGGTGATTGAGCACTTTGCCCCGCGAATTGACTTCTCTTGGCGGGAAATTTGGCAAATGCAGCAGGAGTATCCTGCGGCTTTTAGTTTGAATGAGCATATTGGCAGAAACGAGGGAGCCATCTTAGGAACCGGCCAAAAGTTGTGGAAACGAGCTAAACGCGTCATCCCTGGGGGCAGCATGCTTCTTTCCAAGCGCGCTGAAATGTTTCTGCCAGAGTATTGGCCCAGCTATTTTAGTAAAGCTAAGGGGTGCCGCATCTGGGACTTAGATGACCGCGAATATATTGATATGTCAATGATGGGGATTGGCACCAATACCTTGGGCTACGCTCACCCAGAAGTGGATGAAGCGGTTCAACAAGTTATTGCCAAAGGCAATCTATCGACCCTCAACTGTCCAGAAGAAGTCTATCTGGCTGAAAAACTCATTGAACTACATCCATGGGCTGATATGGTGCGGTTTGCCCGAACGGGGGGTGAAGCGAACGCGATCGCCATTCGTATTGCTAGGGCAGCCACAGGCAAGGATTCGGTGGCCATCTGTGGGTACCATGGCTGGCACGACTGGTACTTAGCCGCCAACCTTGGTGATGAGCAAACCTTAGCTACGCATTTACTCCCAAGGCTAGAGCCAAAGGGCATTCCCTCAGGATTAAAGGGAACCGTCTTTCCCTTTCACTATAACCAGTTTGATGAACTCGAAGCCTTGGTGAATCAGCATGACATTGGCGTTATCAAAATGGAGGTACAGCGCAACGAGCCCCCAAAAGATGGTTTTTTGGCAAAAGTCAGAAAACTAGCAACCGATAGAGGAATCGTTTTAATCTTTGATGAGTGTACTTCAGGTTTTCGGCAGGCACTTGGCGGTTTGCACAAAATCTATGGTGTTGAGCCAGATATGGCCGTTTTTGGCAAAGCCCTAGGCAACGGTTACGCAATTACCGCAGTTGTTGGCCGCAGGGAAGTCATGACTGCTGCTCAGTCCACATTTATTAGCAGCACCTTTTGGACGGAACGCATTGGGCCGACAGCTGGCCTAAAAACTCTTGAAGTGATGGACAAAACCCGTTCTTGGGAACGAATCACTCAGACCGGTCGGAATATTGCTGAGCTTTGGCAACAACTAGCTGTCAAGCATCAACTGGCTCTGAGAATCTCTGGAATTCCTGCTTTGATTCGCTTTCAGTTTGAGAACACAACCAACAACCTAGCGTATAAAACCCTCATTACTCAAGAGATGCTAGCACGAGGCTATTTGGCAACCAACGCCGTATATGTTTGCACAGAGCATACACCGGAGATCATTCAGAGCTATGGTCAAGCCCTAGATGAAGTCTTTGGTCTCATCAAAGAGTGTGAAGAGGGTCGGGATGTCAAGACCCTGCTAAAGGGATCAATCTGCCATGCAGAGATGCGAAGACTCAACTAGGGAGGAGAGCTAGGAAATGCTCATTGTTTTCCGTGCCGACTCGGCAACCCACATTGGCACTGGACACATCATGCGGTGTATGACATTGGCAACAGCGCTGCGTGAGCAAGGGGTAACCTGTATTTTCATTTGTCGCAACCATCCAAACAATATCATCGCCCTTGTGCAGAAAAAGGGCTTTAGGGTCTATGAGCTGCCAAGGGGAGCTGAACCCACAACAGCGGCTGACCTAGGCGTGCCTCAACAAGTAGATGCAGCACAAACCAAGCAAATTATCGAAAGTCTAGAGGCAACCCCTGACTGGCTGGTTGTCGATCACTACGGCATTGACAAGGCGTGGGAGCAGCAGTTGCGCCCAGTGGTCAAGCAAATTTTTGTCATTGATGACCTTGCCAACCGCTTCCATGATTGTGATGTCTTGCTGGATCAAAACTATACACATCGCTGGGATCGCTACGTCGGCTTAGTTCCTCCGCACTGTTGCCAGTTGCTAGGGCCTGAGTACGCTCTCCTCAGATCAGAGTTCATTGCTGCCCGCGAAAAATTGGAGCGACAAGGACGCCCACCGTTTGATCCACGTAAGGTACTGGTCTTTTTTGGCGGGATAGATCCCCAGAACTACACAACCCGAGCCCTGCAAATCCTGCGGGAAATTGGGGATTTTGCCCCTGAAGTGGTGATTGGTGGAGCCAACCCTCACCGTGCGGAAGTGGAATCGCAAATGCAGTATTTCCCTGAAGGACAGTTGCATATTCAAACCGATGAAATAGCTGAGATTATGCTACACTGCTCATGGTATTTAGGTGGAGGTGGCTCTGTTACTTGGGAACGGATATATTTGCAATTAGTTGGTCTTGTAGTTCCAACCAACAAAAATCAAATTCCCTTTTTGGAACTACTGCATCAAAGAGATCATGACATATTACTTGATAGTCTATCATTTAATTCTCTAGAAAATGGTTATGCAAAGTTATTGAAGCTGTATGCTAGTAACATTGGGTATGATAGAGTTAAGTACGACAGTGAAATTATCAAAAATCACACAATCCCAGACTTAACAAGGATAAAAGTAGAAAGTGCTTACTCAAAACTCAATTTTTTCTAGGTGTAGAAAATGCTTGAGTCTGGTTCTGTTTGCCTTAAGCCTTTATCTGTTCAAGATGTAGAAATAATACATCAATGGAAAAATGATATATCATTAGTTCATTTATTGATGGCAAAACCGATGCCAGTTACCTTAGACGAAACCAAAGAATGGCTTAACAAAGTATTAAAAGACAAAAATCAAATAATTCTAGGAATAAAAGTAAATCACATTGTACCCGATCAAGAACTGTTAATTGGTATTACTAGATTAATGTTCATAGACTGGATAAATAGGAAATCAGAGCTCGGTATCTATATTGCAAATGAAAAGTATAGAGGAATTGGTGTGGGTAAAACAGCAATTAATTTAATTTTAGATTATGCTTTCTGTTTTCTTAATTTACACAAAATATACTTACAGGTTTCAGAATCTAATAGAGCTGCTATTAATCTCTACAAATCATTTGGATTTCAGGTAGAAGGAATCAAAAGAGAAGAATTTTGGAACAAAGTAAGTTATGAGAATGTAGTAAGCATGGGCATACTAGAGCATGAGTATAGAGTTCGGAAGACTAAGGCTGACCTATGAAGTGCGCAATTATGCAACCAACATACTTACCATGGGCTGGATACTTTAATTTAATATCACTAGTAGACATTTTTATATTCTTAGATGACGTTCAATATGAAAAAAGTAGCTGGCAAAACAGAAATAGAATACTCATCAATCATCAACCTCATTTTTTAACAGTACCTATTTTACACAAAAGCCTGAGTCAAAAGATAAATGAAATTGAGATAGACGATAAAAAGAATTGGCGCAAAAAACACTCTATTTCTATTCAAAATAACTATGCAAAATGCAGATATATTGAACACATATTGCCAATAATAGATATCATTTACGACAAAAAAATAACTAATCTATGTGAACTCAATATCAAAATAATTACTCTTATTAGCAAATTGTTGGATCTATCACCAGTTTTTTTGGTTTCTAGTCAATTAGGAATAGAAGGAAAAAGAAGCGAAAAAATCATAAAAATATGCCAGTATCTTGGATGCGAAGAATACATTAGCCCGATTGGTGCAAAAGAATATATAGATAAGGATGGATTATTCAATAACTCAATGATTAAATTAACTTTTCAAGAGTTTATACCTACTGCTTATCCTCAAAAAGACAGTAATAACTTTATTAGTCACTTGTCTATTATTGATTTAGTTGCTAATATTGGATGGAGTAGTGCATCAGATTACGTCAGGAGTAAATACCTATGAGAGAGTATAAGCTTGTACCTCATCCAGTTTATGGTTTCTTACAAATACAGCCAACTCCAACATCTGAAGAGATACAGAGCTACTATCTTAATGAGTTTTACTCTAGTAATCTAAATTTTAATGATTCTTCCTTAGAGGTTCAAAAAAAAGATAAGGATTGGTATGACTTTTGTAGAGATAGAGTTCTATCTAATCTTGAAAATATAAGCCAAGAGACAGTTAGTGGTAAGACTCTTTTAGATATAGGCTGCGGGTGGGGGGAAGCTTTACTCTTTTTTAAGAGCAAGGGACTTGACTGTTATGGGTTCGACCCAGCATCAGATGCTATTGAATATGGAAAACGAAGAGGGCTGAACATTGTAGAGGCTGGCTTGGATACAATGCGTGTATTTCCCAATTCTTTTGATATTGTTACTTTATTCAATGTTTTGGAGCACCTACCAGATCCTGTTCGTGTACTACAAGAGATTTATGAATCAGTTTTGAAGCCCGGAGGTATCTTGATTATTGATGTTCCAAATGAATTCAACACATTTCAAGTAGCTGGGCGTGACATACATAACCTTCATGATTGGTGGATTGCGCCTCCTGCACACTTAAACTACTTTAATTCAACAACATTACGTAATTTAGCTGAAGGTATTGGGTACGATGTAAAATTAATAGAATCTTCTTTTCCTATTGAGATATTTCTTTTGTTTGGTGATAATTATGTTGGAAATCAAGAGCTAGGAAGAAGATGTCATGAAAAAAGAATGAGCTTTGAGATGAACTTAGCTAAAGTAGGAAAAAAGGATTTTCTTAGTCGTTTTTATAGAGCATTAGCTGACCTAGGCATAGGCCGACAAATTACACTTTATGCAGTTAAACCGATATAGGGAGTTGAAAGCAAGATGAGGTTAAAATTTTTTGGTGGTGCAACTGCGATCCTAGAGCACAAAAATAAAAGAATCTTATTTGATCCATGGCTAGATGATGGTATCTTTCATGGAGCATGGTACCACTATCCCCCCCTAAGAGTGGGCATAGAGGATATCGGTCATGTAGATTATGTTTATATTTCTCATATTCATGAAGATCATTGTTCCGCTGGTACTATTCAACACATTAACAAAGATGCAGAAGTGATATTAATGGATAGAAATCCAAATTTTGTGTTGAATTTCTTAAAATCAAATGGTTTTACATTTAGAGATGTGCATTGTATACCAGCCAGATCACCGAAGAAACTTTTTGAAGACTTAATTGTAGATATTGTAGAGCCTGACCCAGGGTATCATCAACTAAATACTTTAGTAGATTCAGCATTAGTCATAAAGTGGGATGGGTTTGTGATTTTTAATGCAAATGATTGCACACCTTACAAAGATGCTTGGGAATACATAAAAACCACCTATGGAAAAGTTGATCTAGCTCTACTGCCATATACTGGTGGTTCAGGATATCCAGCTTGCTATCATAATCTGTCTCACGCTGAGAAGCTCAAAGAGAAACAGCGAATTGCCAACCAAGGCATTCAAGGCTTTGTAGATGCTGTTCTTTATCTTAAGCCAACTTATGCCATGCCTTTTGCAGACCAGTACGTTATTGCTGGATCGCGCTCTAATCTTAATGAATATTTACCCCATCCACCTGAAGGTAGCGCTGTTTTAGAAGCTCTTAAAGAGTATAGTCTCGATAGTAGAGTTTTGTTACTTAACTCAGGCCAGTCCTTTGATCTTTCTACTGCTCAGAAAATTCCTGATGAACCATATGTACTTTATTCTGAATCTGATCGTCAGAAATATATCGAGGAATATTTAAAAGATAAAGTTTATGATCACGAAAAAATAGAGTTAAACCCAAGTGTTAACTTTAGAAAATTATTGAACTATGCACGAATGAATCTTTGGAATGCTCAAAAGAAAGAGAATTTTTTTCCAGACTTTAGGTACGTCATAGAAATTTCAGATCGAAATCTATTGTTTGTTATTAATATGAAGAATGAGGATTTACAAGAACTAACTGATGTAAATTCTGCTATAGAGCCTTATCTTAAAATCAAGGTTTCAAGTACTTTACTAGGCTTTCTACTCATTGGTCATATTTCTTGGAATATAGCTGATGCTGCACTATTTATAGACTATGATCGTAGACCAAATATTTATAATCCCTTGATACATGCTATGTTAAATTTTCTGCGGTTATGAAGTCATATGAATGTAGAGATTATAAACAAATACTTCAGAATCAACTTTCCTAGACCTTTTATCATTGCTGAAATGTCAGGGAATCATAATCAGTCCCTTGATAGAGCCTTAGAGATCGTTGAAGTAGTCGCCAAGTCTGGTGCCCATGCCCTAAAGCTTCAGACCTACACGGCGGATACAATCACGCTCCGCTGTGAGAAGCCTGATTTTTTCATTAGTGATGAGAGCAGTCTATGGAAGCGTGAATATCTATACGATCTTTATCAAAAAGCCTACACCCCTTGGGAGTGGCATGAACCCATCTTCAAGCGTGCTAAAGAACTGGGGCTAATTGCATTCAGCACCCCTTTTGACCTGACGGCAGTAGATTTCCTTGAAGAGTTGGACTGTCCAATTTACAAGATTGCCTCGTTTGAAAACGTGGATTTACGCCTGATTCGGCGGGTCGCCGAAACGGGTAAGCCGATCATTATGTCTACAGGGATGGCAACTCTTGCGGAACTGGATGAAGCGGTGCGAACAATTCGGGCAACCGGCAATGATCAGATTGTCTTGCTCAAATGTACTAGCACTTATCCTGCGAGTCCAACGGATTCTAACTTACGGACAATTCCGCACCTAAGGGAACTCTTTGGCTGTGAAGTGGGGCTATCGGATCACACGCTGGGCATCGGTGTCGCAGTAGCGGCGGTGGCTCTAGGGGCAACGGTCATTGAAAAGCACTTTACGCTGAGTCGTGCTGAGGGCGGGGTAGATGCCGCCTTTAGTTTGGAACCCCACGAAATGAAACTGCTGGTGGAGGAAACGCAGCGGGCTTATCAAGCGCTGGGGCGGGTGCACTATGGGCCTACGGAGGCGGAGAAAAAGTCGCTGGTGTATCGCCGCTCACTGTACTTTGTCAAAGATATGGTGGCAGGGGAAGTGATTACGCCAGAGTGTATTCGTTCGATTCGCCCTGGGTATGGGTTGCCTCCTAAATACTATGAGGTACTGCTGGGCAAGCGAGTGAATCAGGCCATTGAGCGGGGTACGGCTGTTTCATGGGAGCATATTGGCTGAGTTTGTACTATCTGTTGTAGTATTGGCCATAATAAGCAAATAATATGGTTCTTTAGATGATATTGGTATTAGTAGCAGGACGGTATAGACACCAGAAAGACTTCATCGCCCCAATGCTGTTTTGCGGATATTTGAATGCGGTAGGGTTTGTAAGCTGGCTGAGTCAGTACTGTTTGCCGGCGTTAGAGAAACGTTCGTTGTTGATGATGGATAATGTACCGATTCATCCAAAAGGGGTGATTCAGGCAGTGGTGAAAGCGGCGGGTCACGAGGTGTTATTTTTACCGAAATACTCTCCTGATTTGAATGTGATTGAGCACGACTTTAGTGCGCTGAAGCGAGCGCGGATGTATGCAGGGTCAAACAGTTCAATTGATGAGGTGATTCGCAAGTATTGTGCTGGATGATATCTCATTCTTTATTGGAATAGCTATAGTTTAGACTTGAGTCATGTTTCAACAGCTTTCCCGACGATTGATGTGCTGTAATGTCAACAAGCTGCCCTGCTTGAGTGAGGGAGATTTGTCTGAGAATCGCCAAGAATCCTCAAGGCGCAATTGTAGGTCAAGGGTGTAGTCGGAAGGTTTGAATTTGCCATGGGCTGAGGGTCACTGTGTTGGTATTCTCTGTGGGCGTCTCCAAGAGTGTTTGCGGTGCTTTGATCTGCCATGGGATTAGCGTTGAGTGCAGTTCCAAGGTGCCCCCTTCCCCAGCCACTTCTGCTACTCGCAATTGCCAACCCTGTCCATCCTCTGGTTGTTTGAGGGCAAGGCATTGAATGCGGGCATCCGACCAATGGAGAAGCTGAGCGTGGGGCGGTAATGATCCTGATGGGTTGGCGGGGGCAATTTCTCCCCTCAGAGGTTGATTAAACTGAGCCGCCTGCTGCGGGACACCGCCCACTTGCCACGAGTCACTGTGGGGAAACACACCATAGCTAAAGCGGTGCTGACAGCGATCGCTCGTCGGATCTGGCCAAGTGGGCGATCGCAACAGGGTCAATCGCAGTTGATTCGCTTGGGCATCAAGGCCATGCTTGCAGTCGCTGAAAAGACTCACCCCATACTCTGGGGTACTCAGATCCACCCACGTTAAAAAGGGCACCTCCCATTTTGTTTGCTCATGGGCGCTGAGGTGGGGATTGGGAAGGGTCGGGCGCAGCGTAACGCCGCCGGGAGTTTCACAGGTGATCTGCTCAGCACTGATTGCCAAGGGAAAAGCCGCCTTGAGGAGAATATGTTCCTCCTGCCAGTCAATCACCGTATCAATGCGCAGCCACGGGGTTTGATACTGCAACACATACTCCTGCTGAATCTGCGAGGACTGAAAGCGCCATCTGACCCGTAGTCGCTGCTCCAGTTGATGCCACGTCACCCATTCAATAGCCTCTAGGGTCGCCCCCGGCAGTCGATGCTGCCCATAGTTGGGGTCAATGTTCCAAGCATCCCAGTATTGCCCCTGATCACGGAAAAATTGCAGTTGATTACCGCGATCGCCCAAGCAGGGACGATGATTCAACTTGTCATACAGGTTAGTGATTTCCCCTGTTGCCGGATCAATTTCAACGTGGAGATAGTTATTTTCTAAGACATAGCCCAAGGGTGGGGTTGGTAACGTATCAGGGCGCGATCGCGGGCAGAGCCACAGCAGCGTGTAGCCAATTCCCGTCACCTCAGGGGTACGAAACGTCAAGCAACCTTGGGGAGCATTCAACTGCGCTGGTAAATCGTAGTCGCCCCGTGGACAATAAACCCGCCAAGAGGGAACCTCCTGCGGTAGCTGCGCCAAGTCAATGTGGACAACCCCGGCGCGATCGCCCACCAATCCATTGAAAATCACAACGGGAATTGCCTCTGTCACCGGCGGTTCACCGCCGTCAATCGACTGGCACAGCGCTGTTTGTGCTTCCCTTAGGACTGTCTCTGTCGTGGTCAGGAGTTGCTGCCATGTTGGGTTCACCTCGGCATAGACCTCTGGAATCGAGGAGCCAGGGAGAATATCATGAAACTGGTTAAAGAGAAGTTGTTGCCAACAGGCTTTGAGTTCTTCTTTGGGGTAGGAAAAAGAAGTTGTGATTGCCGCGAGGGCACACCAGCGTTCCGCCTCTTGCAGTTGGCGTTGGGCGCGATCGTGGGCGGCCTTTTGATCACCATGGCTGGTGTAGCAGCCGCGATGGAATTCCAAGTAGAGTTCCCCTTGCCAAGCGGTTGTAGGGGGTGTTTCTTGGGTTAATTGTTCCAGATACTGCTGCACGGTTGTCCATTGCCACTGCGGCCCAATACCACCGAGGTGTTGCCAGCGTCGCACCCGTTCTAACATGTCTGCCGTTGGTCCACCACCATGATCGCCGACACCGGGGAGCCAGAGACTGCGCCGCGCTCCCGTTTGTTGCCACCACTCTTGGGCATAGGCAGCCATTTTCACAGGAGCAATCCCCTCGCCAATGGGTGCTGACATCAGGGCATTCACCGCCGCCCCCGCCACATCCCGCCAGACAAACCAACCGTGGGGAAAGCGCGTGGTGTCATTCCAGCGCAATTTTTGGGTGACAAAGTAGCGAATGCCCCCCTGAGCCAAGAAACTGGGGAGCCGTTCCGGAAAGCCAAAGGTATCGGGCAACCAAGCAATGGGGCTAATGCCACCAAAGGCCTCCTGCACGTACCGCTGACCATAGAGAATCTGACGGGCAATGGACTCAGCATGAATGAGATTGAGTTCCGGTTCGACCCAAAGGCCTGCCGCTACATCCCACCAACCCGCTGCCGCGGCTTCCTGAATCCGCCCAAAAAGTTCTGGGGCATGGATCTGCAAATAGGCATAGAGGGCGGGAGTGGAGTGGGTAAAGGTGAGTTCGGGATAGCGTTCCTTCAGCTGTAATACAGATCGAAAAGTGGACTGTGCCACTTGCCACGTTTCGGCGATCGGCCAAAGCCACGCCAAGTCCAGATGGGCATGGCCACACAGGTGCATGGTGAAGTGCCGCAAGGGGGTAGCGATCGCCTGCATTTTCTCGTGGATCTCCGCCAGTAACGGATCTAAGATGGGGCGCTGTCCATGACTTTCTAAAACGTCCTTCAGCAGGGGTTCAAGGGGTTGCAGGTTGAGGGTTTCACCAAAGATCGCCAAAATGTCCAACTCAGTGGCAATAAAGTCGGGATCCACTCCCGTTGGCGATTCAAACCGCAGGCCTGATCTCACCAAAGCACCGTCATCGTGGCCGGGACTCACAAGATGCAACACCACCTCCCACGCTTGGCCGGGGGTCACCGCCTCCCCTAGGCACAGACTCACCGAATGATCAAATAAATCCCCCTGATGCACCACCTGACCATTGACATACACCGTTGCCCGATCCGCCCACCACGTGAGATCAAGGCGTAGAGTTAAACCCGCCACACTATAGCCTTGAACCGTCGCGGGTACCGTGATTCGCTGCCCCAACCAGAGGGAGTGCCGACCCTTGGGCCACGCCAAATGCCCTTTAGCATTCACTGCATAGGGGCTCGTCCCCGCATCTTTGAGCGAGGGGGAACTGAGGGGAAACCACTGGGAATGAATCTCAATGACTGCCAATGATTGCAAATAGTCACAAGATTTTTTGACTAATTCTGTCAAGAGCATAAAACTTCGTTAATTTTCCTGCGATCGGCCTAGGCCAATTGCTATGCTAGAGGTGTGAGGAGCCGTCGTCACTCGTTTAACCAAACTGTCAATAAAATAAGCAAACTTTATTTCAGAGGAGTGACCTCATGGTAACCCGATTTGCGCCGTGGCGGGGCTTTTTCATCTCCTCAATCTGTGGGATATTGACAGCCCTTGCGATCGCCCCAGTAACGCCTGCCCAAGCCCAGCGACCCTCAGCCCCCGATCAACCCGTAGAAACAGTAGTCACAGATCCGCTTCAGAGTCCTTTCCCCCTGCCTTGGAAATGGATTGACGACGGCCACGCCGCTGCTCTAAAGGCTAAGAAATCTCTCCGCTTGACTCAGCAGACGCCCCAATATCTCTCTCCCGATGGCCGCTATGTGGCACAGGCCACCCTCTACTTCACGGCTGATCCCGAGGCGCAACGGCAACAACTGGTGAGCGTTCTTGAAATTCGCGATCGCCAGAGCGGCAGTCAGCAGCGCATTGAAAGCCTCAAGGAAATGCCGCCTGAATTTTTGGCAGAGGTGCCCCAAGGTCAAGGTCTGATTGCAGTACTAGTTCCAGTTGGCTGGTCAGAAACCGGTAATCGTCTCTTGGTGCGCCAGCTTGGCGGCTTGTTTGCCACTGATTTAATTAGCGATGGCGCATGGATTTGGCAGGCGGGGGTGGGTCATGTGGCCACGGTTTATCCCACCGCTGATGAATACGACTTTGCCACCCTTTTGGGCTGGAGCACAACGGATCCGCAACGGGTACTCTTTCAAACCCAAACCATGGGGAACCCCAAAGCCACCATTTGGGCAGTGGATACTCAAGGCAGCACCCAATTGGCCCAGGGCGATCGCCCCCGTGTCTATGGCACAACCCTACCCGCCACTGCCAATGCCCAGCGTTAGATCACCTCAAGGGGAGGCCAGCAACTGGCCAAGGTAGCGATCAATCCAGCCAATCATCACCGCAGGGCACTCCAACTGCGGCGTTAGTCCCACCTCTGGCATCACATCAAAGGCACGAATCGCCTCGGGGTTTAACTGTGCCAAGCGTTGACCCACGGCCACAGGAGGGAGTTTTGCCTGCTCTCCCCAAACGATACAGGTCGGCACCGTCAAATGGGGTAAAAAGCGACTGAGATCGCAGCAGAGATCACCCCGCACAAAGGCCAACGCGGCAAATTCTGCCCCCGCCGACTGCGCTACTTGGGTATAGGTGGCAATCATTTCCGGGCTGATGCGGCTAGGTCGAGCAAACTGTTGATTGGCCATAAAGGACTGCACACTCAGGGAATTGGCCACGCCGAGGCGATAAAAGGCGATATCCACATAGGGCTGGCGGGCAATCTGGGCAAGGGGGGTCTGGCGGTAATCTTGACCAAAATCACTCAACCCCGTTGGGCAGGTGAGAATCAGGCCACGGAAGCGTTGGGGATGGGCGATCGCCCCTTGGATGGCAAAGGCTGCCGTCAGTGACGACGTGATCACCACCGCTGGTTCTGCCGTCAATTGACCAAGGCACTCTAGCAAATGATCCACATAAGCCGCCACCGTATAGGGTTGATCGCGATGCTCAGAGGCGCCCCAACCGGGCAAATCCAAAGCAAAAAGGGGATACTCGGCTGAAAAGGCCAGATAAACTGCCGACCATTCATAGCGGCTCGAGCCACCGCCAAAGCCATGCCAAAAAAATAAAGGCGGCCGAGCAGGGTTAACATTGCCGAGATCATTGGTAACGTAGGCCACCTCACCCATAGCCGTCGTGAGGGTGCGCGATCGCAAGCAATCAAACATCGGGATTTCCTAAAAAGAAGAAACCTGCTATGATAATAAATCGCGCTGAATTAAACGGGTAGCAACGGGCTGCCCCCGCCCTAAGGAGTGCCGCCGTGACCAAGAGTACCGAAGGCGAAAAGCCCACTAGTGGCTTTAATCTAACCGAGTTTTTCCGCGAAACCAAGGAAGAACTCAGCAAAGTGGTGTGGCCCGATCGCCAGCGTCTGATTGGCGAATCTGCGGCAGTCATTCTCATCGTTTCCCTTTCGGCTGCGGTCATCTACCTAGTGGATGAACTCTTTCGTTGGCTGGCCACACTGATTTTCTAGACAGCCAAAGATTCCTACGAGTACGCGCCTATGGTGAGTGAATTTACTGATCATTCTGATCTGAACGATCCTCTTGACGACACCGTTGAAGTGGCCGAAGGGGATCAAGCGGGTAAGGTCAAACGGTTTTGGTATGCCGTGCAGGTGGCCTCTGGCTGCGAAAAAAAAGTGAAAAGCACCATCGAGCAGCGGCTCCATACGCTGGATGTGGCCGATCGCATCTTTCGCATTGAAATTCCCCAAACCCCCGTCATCAAAATCAAAAAAGATGGCTCGCGGCAAACCATTGAGGAAAAAGTTTTTCCCGGTTATGTTCTTGTCCAAGTGCGGGCACAGCAGTCCCCCGAAACGGGTGAATGGCAAATTGATGATGAAGCTTGGCAGGTGATTAAAAACACCCCCAATGTGATTAACTTTGTGGGTGCCGAGCAACGCCGCAGTACAGGCCGCGGCCGCGGTCACGTCAAGCCCATGCCCCTGAGTCCGGCCGAAGTGGATCGCATCTTCCGCAAAGCCCAAGAACAAGAACCGGTTCACCGCATTGATCTCAATAGTGGTGATAAGATCAAAGTTCTCAATGGTCCCTTTAAGGACTTTGAGGGAGAGGTGATTGAAGTCAGTGCTGAGCGCAGCAAACTGAAAGCATTACTCTCGATTTTTGGCCGCGAAACGCCGGTCGAACTCGAAGTGACTCAAGTGGAAAAAGTAGATTAGGACGCTAACTCACTATGGCGAAAAAGGTCGTCGCAGTTATTAAACTTGCCATTCAAGCGGGTAAAGCCAACCCTGCTCCCCCCATTGGTCCAGCCCTTGGTCAGCACGGTGTGAACATCATGATGTTCTGCAAAGAGTACAATGCTCGCACCGCCGATCAAGTGGGGATGGTGGTTCCCGTTGAAATTTCGGTCTATGAAGATCGCAGTTTCACCTTTGTTCTGAAAACGCCGCCCGCTTCCGTGCTGATTCAAAAAGCTGCGGGCATTGAAAAAGGCTCCGGCGAACCCAACAAGAAAAAAGTGGGCAGGATCACCCGTGCCCAACTGCGGGAAATTGCTGAGAAGAAAATGCCGGATCTCAATGCCAACGATATTGAAGCGGCCATGCGGATTATCGAAGGCACCGCTCGCAATATGGGCGTGACCATTGCCGACTAAAGCTTTCCTTCGTGTGTTCCTGTTGAGTCCGTTGTTGTGTTGGGGGAGAAACTGCGTTTCGTTAGTACCCCGTGGAGGTAAATTCTGATGCGTAAACTCTCGCGACGACTGCGCGAACTCTATGCCAAGGTGGAGGATCGTCCCTACGCTCCCCTCGAGGCCTTGCAACTGCTGAAGGAAACGGCCACAGCCAAATTTCCTGAATCGGCAGAAGCCCACATCCGCTTGGGCATTGATCCCAAATATACCGACCAACAATTGCGAACCACTGTGGCGCTCCCCAAAGGCACCGGTCAAACGATTCGCGTCGCGGTCATTGCCCGGGGTGAAAAAGTGACTGAAGCCAGTGCCGCCGGTGCCGATGTTGTGGGTTCAGAGGAACTCATTGACGAAATTCAAAAGGGGCGGATGGACTTTGATCTGCTCATTGCCACCCCCGATATGATGCCCCAAGTGGCCAAAGTGGGTCGGATTTTGGGTCCGCGGGGGCTCATGCCATCGCCCAAAGCCGGTACGGTGACCTTTGACTTGCCCCAAGCGATTCAAGAGTTCAAGGCGGGGAAAGTGGAATTCCGCGCCGATCGCACCGGGATTGTCCATGTGCTCTTTGGCAAAGCTAGCTTCAGCGCCGAAGACTTGCTCGTTAACCTCAAGGCACTACAAGAGAGTATTGACCGCAACCGCCCGAGTGGTGCCAAGGGTCGCTACTGGCGCAGTGTCTATGTGGCCGCCACCATGGGGCCGAGCATTCAAGTGGACATCAACGCCCTGCGGGAGCTAAAACTGGCCGAAGCCGCCTAAGGAGGACTTGTCTATTGCCCAATACTGGACAACTCAAGACTGAAACCGAAGACCGCAGGGGTCTGGCTCAGACATAATCTTCCTGCCGAGGTTTGCGAAGTCCATCCGTTGGGATTGGGCGATCGCCCCGGCACCACTGCTGGGGTTTTTCTTTCACTGACTACAGGAGGTGATGCGCGTGGGACGCACGCTAGCAAACAAAAAAGAAATTGTGGCGGAGCTAAAGGAACGCCTGAGCGAGTCACAAATGGCACTGGTGATTGACTACCAAGGTCTCACCGATGCTGAGATGAAGGATTTGCGGCAACGCTTGCGCAAGTGTAATGCCAGTTGCAAGGTCACTAAAAATACGCTGATGGAATTGGCGGTTAAAGAAAGTGACACTTGGCAACCCATGACCCAATTCCTTAAGGGACCTTCGGCGTTCCTCTTGGTCAAGGATGACATTGGCGGCACGATCAAGGCCTACCAAGAATTCCAAAAGGCCACGAAAAAAACCACCCTACGCGGTGGGGTCATGGAGGGACGGGCCCTTGATGAAGCGCAAGTGAAGGCCATTGGTGATCTGCCCTCAAAAGAACAACTCATGGCGCAGATTGCTGGTGCCCTCAATGCCGTCACAGCGAAGATTGCCATTGGCATCAAGGAGGTTCCTGCTTCCTTGGCGCGGGCAACCCAGGCGATCGCCGACAAAGGTGCGGCATAGATCGATCCTGTTTTCGGTTTCCCTTGGGAAGCCACCTGTTCTTGTTTTCCAACCTTGAAACGATAGGAGTTGACAATGTCTGCTGCAACCGATGAAATTCTCGAAAAGTTGAAATCCTTGACCCTGCTGGAAGCCGCTGAGCTGGTCAAGCAAATTGAAGAGGCCTTTGGTGTCAGTGCCGCTGCGCCGGTCGGTGGCATGATGGTCGCCGCTCCTGTGGGTGGTGGGGCTGCTGCTCCCGCAGAAGAAGTCGAAGAGAAAACCGCCTTCGATGTCATTCTCGAAGAAGTCCCCGCCGACAAGAAGATTGCCGTGCTCAAAGTGGTGCGCTCTTTGACCGGCTTGGGTCTCAAGGAAGCTAAGGAAGTGGTGGAATCCACGCCCAAACCCGTGAAAGAAGGTGCCACCAAAGAAGACGCCGAAGCCGCTAAGAAAGAACTCGAGGAAGCCGGCGCCAAAGTCAGCATCAAGTAGTCTTTGGTATCCATTTGTTTCGGGGGTGGTCTTGTGGCCACCCTTTTTTATTTGCAACCTTTGGAGAGCATAGAGACTCATGACCGAGATTCGTGCCATTTATACCGATGGTGCCTGCGAAGGCAATCCGGGATCGGGGGGCTGGGGCGTGGTCATTTACTTTGCCGACGGCTCTGTGCGGGAACTGGGAGGACATCACCCCGCGACCACAAATAATCGCATGGAATTGCAGGCGGCCATTGAAGCCCTCAAGGCATGGCGCCAACTGGCTCCGGGGAGCGCGATCGCCCTTTACACCGACAGCGAATATGTCCTCAAGGGAATTACGGAGTGGATCCACAACTGGAAACGGCGGGGCTGGAAAACAGCCGCCAAAAAGCCTGTTCTCAACCAAGACCTGTGGCAGGAGCTAGATGCCCTCAATGATCCCTTAGTCCAGTGGCACCATGTGCGTGGCCATAGTGGCGATGTCGGCAATGAACGCTGTGATCTTATTGCCCGCAGTTTGAGTCGTGGGCAGCCAATTGCCCTAAGAACGCTGCCACCATCGCTGGGGTAATGTCGCGCGTGTGTTCAAAAACTGCACTGGCTCCCGCTGAGCGCAAGCGATCGCCATAGCGTTGCCGATCTTCGGGCTTGACATGGGGAGGAATCACCCCTAAGGCAATCCACGGCGTTGTTGCTTGTTCTTTGCGGGCATTGACAACGGTCTGCATATCCGCCACTGTATCCCCCACATAAAAGGCAGGAATGGTTTCCTGAGCCGCGGCCTGACGGTAGGCCATGCGGAGTCCTGTGGGGTCGGGTTTGCCGGGGGCATCTTCCATGGCGATCAAAAGGGGCTGATCGAGACCCAAGCGGTGTTTCAGAACATATTCTGCCGAGTCCCGCGTCGCACCACTGACAAACCCCCAGCGGATTTGTGCCTGATCAAGAGCCTGAAAATAGGCAACATCCACCAGCAGTGGCTCATCTTGAATATAGCCGCACCAATTTTGGCCGCTATAGCGCTCCTCAAAAAAGATTACAAGGCGCTCGTAATCCAAGGGCACTTGGCAGCGGGGTTTCCCTTGGCGTTCAAAGTAGCGATAAATGAGTTCACGCGACCCTTCCCAGTCGTTATTCCAGCAGCCTTCCGCCTTGAGGTTGTCAATTTCCTTTTGACTGGGACGATAGGCACCCCCCGTAAAATGCTCGACGGTATCCGCTAGGGCACGGCGATAGGAACGACTGACATCGCGAATTACCCCATCAATATCAAAGAAGACACAGGCACAGGGGGGACTCAACGGTAGCTCTCCAGAAACTTGTATGCAGCTGGCCTGATTGGTTATTATAGAGGATGGCCTTTTGTAAAAAACAAGTTTTAGGAGGTTAGAATTGTCCCGCTTTACCCTGAGAGTACTTTGGTTAGAAAAAGACGTGGCGATCGCTGTCGATCAAATTGTTGGCAAAGGGACAAGCCCCCTCACCTCCTACTTCTTTTGGCCGCGCACCGATGCTTGGGAACTCCTGAAGGCGGAGTTAGAGAAGAAATCTTGGATTACGGAAGCCGAGCGGATTGAACTCCTCAACCGTGCCACCGAAATCATTAACTACTGGCAAGAGGAAGGCAAAAATCGTCCCGTCAGCGAGGCACAAAAGCGCTTTAGTGATGTTAGTTTTGTAGGCACAGCCTAGGGTATTCTGAATTCCGAGGTAAATCACTACCTGTTGAGGAGAAACATGATGGGAATTGTTTTGTACTTTGTCATTGTTGCGGGCGCGATCGCCTTGGCGACAATTTTGTTTCACACGCTACGTACGGTGAAGCTCATTTAGCGGCATCATACCCTCCTAATACCTTGTCTTTCAGTTCTGCATAGGGAGAGAGAACTCGTGTCCCACGCTGTTACCTTAATTCGCGGCGACGGTATTGGTCCTGAGGTTGCCGCTGCCACTCGCACGGCCATTGATGCTACGGGCGTCAAAATTGATTGGGTGGTGGTGGATGCCGGCGTGGACATGATGGAACGCTATGGTACCCCCTTGCCCGAACACGTTCTCGATGCGATCAAAAGCACGAAAACTGCCATCAAAGGGCCGATTACCACCCCCGTGGGTACCGGCTTTCGTTCTGTGAATGTCGAGATCCGCAAGCGGCTCAATCTCTATGCGAACCTACGGCCGGCTAAATCCATTGTTGGGGTGAAAAGCTATTTTCAAAACATTGACCTTGTCATTGTTCGCGAGAATACCGAAGACCTCTATGCCGGGATTGAGTTTGAATACACCAGTCCCGAGGCGGCCAAAGCCCGTGCCTTTTTGAGTGATCTAGCGGGTAAGCCGATCCGTGAGGATGCTGCCATTGGTGTCAAGCCGATTTCTGTGCTGGGGAGCGATCGCATCATTGAGTTTGCCTTCAAATATGCCAAGGCCAACCATCGCCAGAAAGTGACCGCCGTTCACAAGGCCAACATCATGAAATTTACCGATGGCCTCTTCCTAGAGCGCGCCCGTGAGATTGCCCGCCGCTATCCGGAAATTGAATTTGAGGATCGCATCGTCGATAACATGTGCATGCAGTTGATGCAGAAGCCTGAACTCTATGATGTGATGGTGATGCCCAACCTCTACGGCGATATTCTTTCTGACCTTTGTGCAGGGATGATTGGTGGCCTTGGGGTGGCTCCCGGCGCCAATATTGGCGATGAATATGCCGTTTTTGAGGCGATTCATGGTTCAGCACCTAAATATGCCGGCCAAAATAAAGCCAATCCTACGGCATTGATTCTCTCTGGTGTGTTGATGTTGCAACACTTGGGTGAAATGGAAGCGGCACGGCGTCTGCAAGCGGCTGTTGAAAAAGTCATTGCTGAGGGGCGCTTTGTCACCTATGATTTGGCTGCAGCGGGCAAAGAACCCGTGGGTACCCAAGAGATGGCTGCCGCCATTGCCGAGTACGCCGCCCCCTAACCCACCAGCAGGTTTTCCTCAGGATATTGGACGCTAGAAGGCTGGGGGTCACCGATAATTGCCGCCATCAGCAGCAGGATACCCACCCGTCCGGCATACATCGTTACAATCAAGACCAACTTGGAAAAGGCGGTTAGCCCACTGGTAATACCGGTGGAGAGACCAACGGTGGCAAAGGCGGAAACGGTTTCAAAGAGAATATTAATGAAATTCTCTTCGGGGTCAGCGATCGCGATGAGGGTAGTGGAAACCAGCACCGTAAACATTGAGCCAAAGGCAACAGCGACCGCTTTCATGATCAGCGAGGGGGGCACCTGACGGCGGTAGAGCAGCACCACCTCTTTCCCTTGCAGAGCTGACTTGGTAATCCCTGCCAAAATCCGCAACGTGGTTGTTTTAATGCCCCCTGCCGTGCCACCGGGGCTACCACCAATAAACATCAGGGCAATCATAATAAATAGCCCGCCATTATTGAATTCACCAATGTTGACGGTATTAAAGCCCGCCGTCCGCGCTGTCACCGACTGAAACCAGGCCAAGAGGAGCTTCTGATCAAAGGAAAAAAGACCAAATCGTTCTGGCGATCGCATCTCCGTCGCAAACAGCATCGCCGTTCCCAAGATGAGGAGAATCGCCGTTGTACTCGTCACAATTTTGAAATTGAGGCTAAACGTCATCTGGCTCGCCTTGCGGATTAGATAGGCGGGTTTACCCCAGTGGCGCAGATGCTCCCGCAGCCAAAGATAAAATTCAAAGATCACCTCATAGCCAATGCCGCCAAAAATAATCAGCAGTGAAATCACGAAATTCAGGGGCACAGAGGTTTGATACCCCATCAAGCTGTCACTAAACAGACTAAACCCGGCATTATTCCAAGCACTGATACTGTGAAACACCGCCAGCCACAGTGCCCGTGGATCACTAACGTCTTGGCGAAAAATCAGCCACAGCAACAAGGCACCCGTCAGTTCAAAGAGAAACGTGAGACCCAAAATCGAGCGCACCAATTGCCGTGCCCCCTGCATGCCCCGCCGATCCAAGGCTTGCTGTACCGCTATCTTCTGCCGCAGGTTAAACTTGCGTCCCAGCAAAATAATCAAAAAGGTGGTCGCCGTCATGTACCCCAGACCACCCACCTGGATCAACAGCAGAATCACCAGTTGACCAAAGGGAGAAAAGTGGGTTCCCGTATCGACAATAATGTGGCCGGTCACACAAACGGCCGATGTTGCGGTAAATAGCGCAACGATAAAGGGGTTCCATTCCCCATTACTAGTGGACCAAGGCAGCCACAACAGCAGCGTCCCCAGCGTAATCACCGCCAAAAATCCAAGGCAAATTGTCCGTGGAACCGTCAGCATCAATGAATACGTATCCAAAAGGCCTGAGGCTAATCTACCGCAGGATTGTATGGGCAACAATCGTTCTAGGTTTACGGTTCCGAATCGGGATGACAGGATTTGAACCTGCGACCCTCTGCTCCCAAAGCAGATGCGCTACCAAGCTGCGCTACATCCCGGCAGTTAATTTCTATCCTACCACCGAATTCTCAGCACAATCGGACAGGGACGCTTAGAATCAAGAAAGGAGTTTTTCATTTTGTTAAGGTTGTCCTCGCTGGTATGACCGACGTCCCCGTTTCCCACATTCGCAATTTCTCGATCATTGCCCACATTGATCACGGCAAATCGACCCTTGCCGATCGCCTGCTGCAATTTACAGGCACGGTGGATCCCCGTGAAATGAAGGAACAGTTTCTTGACAATATGGAGCTGGAGCGGGAGCGGGGAATTACGATTAAGCTGCAAGCTGCCCGCATGACCTACACCAGTCGCGATGGCGAAACGTATATTTTGAATTTGATTGACACCCCCGGCCACGTGGATTTTTCCTATGAGGTGTCGCGATCGCTGGCTGCCTGTGAAGGGGCACTCCTCGTTGTGGATGCCTCCCAAGGGGTAGAAGCGCAAACACTGGCCAATGTCTATCTGGCATTGGAGCATAATTTAGAGATTATTCCGGTCCTCAACAAAATTGACCTACCCGGTGCTGAACCCGATCGCGTCAAGGCCGAAATCGAAGAGATTATTGGTCTCGATTGCTCCCAAGCGGTTCTAGCGTCCGCCAAGGAAGGGATTGGCATTGAGGAAATTCTGGAATCGATTGTGCATTTGGTGCCGCCGCCTCGGGATACGGTAGATCAACCCCTGCGGGCATTGATTTTTGATAGCTACTACGATGCCTACCGAGGGGTGATTGTCTATTTTCGGGTCATGGATGGTGTGGTTCGCAAGGGCGATCGCATTCGCTTGATGGCCTCTGGCAAAGAATACGAAATTGATGAACTCGGCGTCCTCGCCCCCAACCAAAAACCCGTGGACAGTCTCCATGCCGGGGAAGTGGGCTACCTCGCAGCCGCCATTAAAGCCGTTGGCGATGCTCGTGTCGGCGACACGATTACATTGGCACAAAACCCAGCCAAGGAACCTCTTCCGGGTTACACCGAGGCCAAACCGATGGTCTTTTGTGGTCTTTTTCCCACCGATGCCGATCAGTTTGAGGATCTGCGGGAAGCCCTTGAAAAATTGAAGCTCAACGATGCTTCGCTCCACTACGAGCCGGAAACCTCCAGTGCCATGGGCTTTGGGTTCCGCTGTGGCTTTTTGGGGCTGCTGCACATGGAAATTATCCAAGAGCGGCTAGAGCGGGAATACAATCTGGACTTAATCATTACCGCCCCTTCGGTGGTCTATCGCGTCACCACCATCAAAGGGGAAGTGCTGACGATTGATAACCCCAGCCTGCTACCGGAACCCCAATACCGCGAAAAAATTGAGGAACCCTACGTTCAACTGGAAATGATTACCCCCGAAACCTATGTGGGAACGCTGATGGAGTTGGCGCAGTCGCGGCGGGGCATCTTTAAGGATATGCGCTACCTCACCCAAGGGCGCACCACATTGGTCTATGAAATGCCCTTGGCGGAAATTGTGACGGACTTTTTCGATGAAATGAAGTCGCGATCGCGGGGCTATGCCAGTATGGAATACCACCTGATTGGCTACCGTCCTAATGATCTGGTGAAACTGGATATCCTGATCAATAACGACCCAGTGGATTCCTTGGCAGCGATTGTTCACCGCGATAAGGCCTACTATGTGGGACGTGCCCTTGTCAGCAAACTCAAGGATTTGATCCCACGCCACCAGTTCAAAATTCCCATTCAAGCGGCCATTGGCTCACGGGTGATTGCCAGTGAAAGTATTCCCGCCTTACGCAAAGATGTCTTGGCCAAGTGCTACGGCGGCGATGTGACCCGTAAACGCAAGCTCCTCGAAAAACAAAAAGCGGGTAAAAAACGGATGAAGGCGATCGGGCGGGTGGATGTCCCCCAAGAGGCCTTTATGGCAGTATTGCGACTCAAGAATGAATAGGAGGCTCAGGGTGTCTCAACGGTCATCGGGCAAATGGGTGGCGATCGTCACCGGTGTCATTTCCCTGTTATTGGGAATTGGCTACTTGGTGTTAGTACAGCTTTTGGATTGGCGCGGCGATTGGCAGCCGGCTCCTTTGGGATTACTGCGAGTGCTCCTGTCTTAGAACTGTTTAGGCAATTGGGGGCAGCTCACTATGAATGGTAAAGCGCACATGATTGAGGGCTAAATCTCCAAGGCGTAGTCCGCGATCGCGATAATTCATGCTCTCAAAGCGAATCCCTTTACCCGCTTCCACGTGGTACCAAGGCAGTGCCATAAAGAACCGCGTTGGATAAGGGCCGCGCTCTACGACATCATCGGGATTGGACTCCATGGGCAACCAGCCAACCCCCGGCACATAAAACTCCAACCAAACGTGGTTATAGGTGGGTTGGAGGGGAATACCCCGCTTTTGGGGATGGGGGGGACATTTGTAGCGACCCACCGTACGGCAGGCAATGCCATTTAATCGCGCCAAGGCAAGGAGCACCCCCACGTACTCACCACAGGACCCCGTTCCCCGTTTCAAAACCAAATCGGGGGTTTCAATCGTGGGTCGCATGGCATAGCTCAGGCGATCGTACACATAGTTACGAATCTTGAGCATCTTACGCAGGATATTGGTCTCTGTGCCCACAGCTTGCCGTGCCGCCTCCTGGACAATGGGTTGATCCATCGCCAACTCATCGTTATCCACTAGATACTGTGCTGCAAATTCTGGTGGCAGCGGTAGCGTCTCATCAATGTCGTCAAAGCTGAGATGGTACTTGATACCTCTCACTTCTAGCCAAGCACGCCAACCAAAAAGACGGGCTTCGTAGGGACGCACTTCAGGAAAATCAAACACCGCCACCTGCTGATCACCCACCGTTTCCAAGTGAAAGGGGGTACCGACGGGTTCAACCCGCAGCAATTTTTGGCGCAGGGAATTGGCGGGCAGAGCAATTCGCCACTCTAGGTTATCTAGGTGCAGCGCATCAAGGGGAGACATTTCCTCCACGTAGGCCATCTCAATCAGATAGCCATTGGAGACCGTGTAATGCTGCTCTTTGTGGGTCTGATAGAGCAGAGGATGAATCAGGCAAATATCGCGATGATCAATTTCGAGGGGGGCTTCGCGGTTGTTGGGGTTATCCCGCAAATAGGGTTCTTCGCCGCCATAGGCCACCCACAGTCGCCCCGTCGCATCAAAGGTAAACGCCGTTGGCTGGGCAAAGGGCGTCAAGGCCACCCATTCAACACGGCCACTCTGGTGATCGAGACAATAGATGGATTGCTCTAAGCGATCGCTCACCCACAGATAGCCATCCTTAAGGGCTAAATTTTCACAGCCAATGCCCGGCGCACTGAGGCGATACTGCTCTCGACCCGTCTCGTCAAAACAGTGAATGTAACCCGATTTTTGACAGGCCACATAGATGCCTGTGTCATCCACCGCCACACCGTAAATGGGATAGCGGCACGCCAACACCTTTTCTACATGCCAGTCAGGCAGATGACAGCGATAGAGCCATGTGTCCCGGCAAAACCAGAGGGTTTCGCGATGGAGACAGAGGCCATCGGCATCGAGAAATGGCTCTAGATCGTAGGGATTGAGAATCTCACTGTGGTCATTTTCGCCATTGATGAGCAAAATAAAACCCCTTACCCGATCCAAGGCCAAAAAACTGGCGCCAAGGGTTGCTTGGCAAAAGGGCAAACGGGGCAATTGACGTAGCCACAGGGCTTGGGGATCGACCCATGCCAGACCGTGGATTTGGTAAGCACCCAAGGGATAAATGGTGCGCCAGTCGTGATCCAGCGCTCGGGAGCTGAGGGAGTCCCCATAAACCTCTTGCGGTGTGTCTGGCATAGGAAGTCAATACCCTACTCAACCGCTTGGGGCAGTAGCTCACGCCGAGGTTGAGCTTGGATCTTCACTTGACCTGATTCATCCACATCAATGAGGGCAGTATCCCCTTCACGAATACGGCCAGAGAGCATTTCCTCAGCCAAGGTGTCCTCTAGGAGGCGCATAATGGCCCGCCGCAGGGGTCGCGCACCGTAGCTGGGATTGTAGCCTTCTTCAATGAGTCGCTCCTTGAAGCGATCCGTCACTTCTAGGGTGATTCCTTTCTCGGTCAGGCGTGAGAAGACTTCCTTCAAGAGGATGTCAGCAATTTGCTTGACCTCGTCTTTGGTCAGCTGGCGGAAGACAATAATCTCATCCACGCGGTTGAGGAACTCTGGACGGAAGTACTGCTTCAGTTCCTCATTCACCAAGGAGCGAATGCGATTGTATTGCGATTCAGCAGCATCCTCAGTGCCAAACTCAAAGCCAAGACCGCCAGCGCCTTTCTCAATCACCTTCGAGCCAATGTTCGAGGTCATGATCAAGAGGGTGTTCTTGAAGTCAACGGTACGCCCCTTAGAGTCAGTGAGGCGACCATCCTCAAGGATTTGCAGCAGCAGGTTAAAGACATCGGGATGGGCTTTCTCGATTTCGTCAAAGAGCACCACCGTGTAGGGACGCCGCCGCACGGCTTCGGTCAGTTGACCGCCCTCGTTGTAGCCGACATAGCCAGGGGGCGAACCAATGAGCTTGGAGACGGTATGCCGCTCCATGTACTCGGACATATCCAAGCGGATCATCGCCTCTTCAGAACCAAAGAAGTAGGCGGCCAAGGCTTTCGTTAGCTCGGTTTTACCCACACCGGTTGGCCCAGAGAAGATAAAGCTAGCAATGGGACGGTTGGGGTTTTTTAGACCGACACGGGCACGGCGAATGGCACGGGAGATGGCTTTCACCGCTTCATCTTGGCCAATGACCCGCTGGTGCAGGGTCTCCTCCATGTGCAGCAGTTTTTCCGATTCGCTTTCGGTGAGCTTGCTGACAGGCACACCTGTCCAAGAGGCAACAATGTGGGCAATGTCCTCTTCGGTAACGACGGGGGTTTCCTCTTCACCATTGGCGCTTTCGGATTTTTTCTGCTGGGCAATGGCACGGATTTGCGCTTTCAGTTCCATCTCGCGATCGCGCAATTCACCCGCTTTGTCAAAGTTTTGGGCACGCACAGCATCATCTTTTTCTTTGAGCACTTGCCGCAATTCGCGATCCAATTCCTTGGCCGCAGGCGGTAGTTGCGAGTTAATCAGGCGCACCCGTGAGCCAGCTTCGTCAATGAGGTCAATGGCTTTGTCGGGCAGGTAGCGATCGCTAATATAGCGATCAGACAGCTTCGCTGCCGCCTCAAGGGCTTCATCGGAAATTTTCAGCTTGTGGTGCTTCTCGTAGCGTTCCCGCAGGCCGTAGAGGATCTCAATGGTTTCCTCAACGGAGGGTTCACCCACCATCACCGGTTGGAAGCGGCGCTCCAAGGCAGCATCCCGCTCAATGTGTTTGCGGTACTCATCCAACGTGGTGGCACCAATGCACTGCAACTCACCACGAGCCAAGGCGGGTTTGAGGATATTCGCCGCATCAATGGCACCCTCAGCGGCCCCAGCCCCAATCAACGTGTGTACCTCGTCAATCACCAAGATCACATTACCGGCTTGGCGGATCTCATCCATGATCTTCTTCAGCCGCTCTTCAAACTCACCGCGGTACTTCGTGCCCGCCACCAACAGGCCAATATCGAGGGTGACCACCCGCTTGTCTTCCAGAATATCGGGGACATCTTTATTGGCAATGCGTTGGGCAAGGCCTTCAGCAATAGCGGTTTTACCTACCCCCGGTTCACCGATCAGCACAGGGTTATTTTTAGTGCGGCGGCCAAGGATTTGAATCACCCGCTCAATTTCTTTTTGCCGACCCACCACGGGATCTAGCTTGCCATCAATGGCCATCTGGGTGAGGTTGGCACCAAATTCGTCCAGCGTCGGTGTTTTGGTACGCCCTTGGCTGGCACCGGCAGCCACTTCGGCGGTTTCACCCAGCATGCGAATCACTTGGGTGCGCACTTTCGACAGGTCAACGCCGAGATTTTCAAGAACCCGTGCTGCTACCCCTTCCCCTTCGCGAATCAGACCCAAAAGAAGGTGCTCAGTACCAATATAGTTGTGTCCCAGTTGGCGGGCTTCTTCGAGGGAGAGTTCCAACACTCGCTTGGCACGGGGGGTAAAGGGAATCTCCACCGCCACAAAACCAGACCCACGGCCAATAATTTTTTCCACTTCGATGCGGGCATCCTTGAGGTTCACCCCCATGGAACGTAGCACCTTCGCAGCCACACCGGTGCCTTCACCAATCAATCCGAGGAGAATTTGTTCGGTACCGACAAAGTTGTGGCCGAGGCGGCGAGCCTCTTCCTGTGCCAGCATGATGACTTTAATGGCTTTTTCTGTAAACCGTTCAAACATGACCCTTCCCCTAATGGCTCCTGCGTGCTGGTAACACTCATCTTAACACGTCCACTTTGGCGTGTTTTTGTATGCCAATTTACAGCCCTCTTCCCAAAAGATGGAACAGACCCAGAACCGTCAAATCCACTCTTAAACAGGATCAACGTCCCTTGACGTACCCTATAGCTTAGATAAAGGGCTGTACTCCTACTGTAGATGTTGACTCATTTTTTTGCAGGTGTGGTTGCCCGTATTTTAATTGAGATTTTGGGGACTAGCCTGCAGCAAAATTCGATTGATCGATTGGCCAGCCTCTTTAGTCTCAAAAGACGATAGACTACACTTGCTGATGCCCAAATTTTTCGCCAATGGCTAATTTTTCCCAGTTTCTTGCCGTTGAACCCTCGCAGCGTGCCCTGATTTTTGATATGGATGGGGTCATCTGCCATACTATGCCCTACCACCTTGAAGCTTGGCGGGTCTATGTCGATCGCACCCCTGAACTGCGGCAGCAGATTAACTTGGAACAGTTGCGGCAAATGGGGGGTAAACGCAATGCCGAACTCCTGCCAGAACTCTTGGGGCGATCGGTCACTGAAGCGGAAGTCGAACGCTGGGGCGCGGGCAAAGAGGCTGTCTTTCGGGAACTCTTGGCACCCCATTTGGAACTGTTGCTGGGGCTATTGCCCTTTCTCAAAAGTGCTAAAGAAAAAGGCTATCGCTTGGGCTTAGGCACCTCGGCCTGTGCTGCCAATGTGGAATTGGTGCTCTCCTGCGAGGGGGTGGGCAACTTTTTCGATACGGTGGTGATGGAGCAGGATGTGCAGCGGGGCAAGCCCGATCCAGAATGCTATCTCCTAGTGGCGGAGCGGTTGCAGGTGTTGCCGCAGCATTGTCTTGTCTTTGAGGATGCCGTGGCAGGGGTGATGGCAGCGGTGCGGGCAGGGATGCTCTGCTGGGGAGTGTTAACAACGCAATCGGAAACGGCACTGCAAGCCGCAGGAGCAGAGGTCTGCATTGAGGACTTTACGGATCCACGCCTGCAATGGCTATTGTCCTAGGGCATTTTCGGCGATCATGGGTACTGGCGCGTTAGGAATCCACCACCTTGGGCGTTGATCTGCGCAGTTATGTCTATCTCGACTCGATTCAACCGCAACACGCGGCCTACTTGGGAACCGTGGCTCAAGGGTTTTTGCCTTTGCCGGGGGATTGCTCCCTCTGGGTGGAGATTTCACCGGGGATTGATGTCAATCGCCTTTTGGATATTGCCTTGAAGTCTGCGGTGGTGCGGCCGGGAGTTTTGTTTATCGAGCGACTCTACGGACTATTGGAGGTGCATTCGGGCAATCAGGGGGAAGTACGCGCAGCAGGGCAAGCAATTTTAGATGCCATTGGCGCTCGGGTACAGGATTGCTTGCGGCCACGGGTGATTTCGAGTCAAGTCATTCGCAATATTGATGCCCACCACACCCAACTAATTAACCGTTCGCGGCGGGGCAATATGATTTTGGCGGGGCAAACCCTCTATGTGTTTGAAGTGGAACCTGCCGCCTATGCCGCACTGGCCGCCAATGAAGCGGAAAAGGCAGCACTCATTAATATCTTGCAGATTTCAGCCGTGGGCAGCTTTGGCCGACTCTTTTTGGGGGGCGCGGAGCGGGATATTCTGGCAGCAGAACGGGCCGTCTTGGCAGCCATGGAACGCTTGCCGGGGCGTGATAGCCTTAGCGATCGCCGCGAGTAGCCTTGGCATGTTTCTTTAGCTTCTGCTCTAGGGCAGGTAAGAAAGGACAAGGGTCACTGTCTTGCAGTTGATAAAACCCTCGCCAGTCAAAGGTCTGCCAGTTAAAGGGGGCTTGGTGGGCGGCGGCGAGCCACAGTAAACGCTTAGCACGGGTCATGGCCACGTAAAGCAGGCGGTATTCCTCGGCAACTTTGGCCTCTGTGGCTTTTTGATAGGCGGTTTGCCAGTCAGGAAGGGGTTGCTGATGGCCGTAGGCTCGCAGTTGCGATCGCACCACATCCGTAAAATCCACCTCTGGACTGAGGAACTTGGCATTGGCCGCCACCCAGCTCTCACCGGGGAGGGTTCTTGCCTCTAAGAAGGGAACAAAAACGGCATCCCAATCCAGACCCTTGGCGCGATGCATCGTCATAATCGTCACTTGCCCTGATCGCACCAAGCGGCTATGGAGGTCTTCCATCTCAACAGCGTCAAAGCGATCCGTCGCCACCAACTCCTGCCAACGGGGATGGATACGCTCCCACAGTTGCGTTGGTTCCTGCTGTGCCAAGTGGCAGATCAGGCGATCGCTGGTGGCCAATTCAGCGGCATCATAGCCCAATTCCTGAGCGCAGTACGTGATCAAAGGAAATAGAGATAGCTCTAGGCGGGCTTTGAGGAGACGTTGACAGTAGTGCCGTGCCTTGAGTACCGGTTCCTCGGCAGGGGGGTCTAAAGGACCAGGATAGAGAAACACCTCTGGCTGGGCGGCTAAGCGATCCAAATTTTGGACAGAAATGCGTTTGCGCTCCTGAAGAACAGTCAGAGCTGCTTTGACCGCTTCGGGAGAATAGGGACAGTGGAGAAAATAAAGAATGTCCAGCAATTCCTTGGGCACCTGCGATCGCCGTTCAATGCCCGATACATCGAGAATCGGAATCCCCTGAGCGGCAAGGTCGGTATTAATGCTGAAGCTAGCGGGCGATCGCAACAGATCCGCGACAAATTCCCCTTGGCGGTTGGTACGCACCAGTACCGCAATTGAGGCCTCAGGATACTCTGCTAAAACCTCAGAAATACGTGCTGCTAGCTCGCGCACGGTCTCGAAAACGGTTGCTGGTCGGGCAATTTCTACCCCTTCTCCCCAGGGGGGTGGGTTCGCCCCCGGTTGCGGATCCGTCGGTGAGACGGGCTGAATTGCTTGGGATCGAAAGGGCAGTTCTTGGCCTTTGAGGGCATGATTGACCCAGTTCACTAAAAAGTTGGCCGATCGAATGACCAATGGGGTGGATCGCCCCGCTTGGGTCATTTTATAGAAGGCCTGCTGCTGGGCACATTCGTCACAGAATTTATTAAAAAAGAGAGGGTCTGCCGCCGTAAATGTGGAGTTAATGGCTTGATTGGGATCCCCCACCCGCACAAAATTCACTTGCCCTGTGGTGTTGTCCTCGGCGAGAAGTCGCAGTAACCGCAATTGCAAGGGGGTCGAGTCCTGCGCCTCATCCTCAAAGACGGCATACACCCGCTGTTGCCATTCTTGGCGGCACTGGCGATCGCCCTCTAGGAGTTGTACCGCTGCCAAAATCATCTCATCATAGTCAATTTGCTCTCGCTGCGCTAAATGGTGCTGGTACAGTTCCAAAAGGTCGGCACCAATTTCTAAAAAGGGGTAGGGTTCTGCTGCGGCTGCACTTTGGGAGCGCAACTGCTGGGACAACTGCCGCAGATCATGGGGCGTCAACGCCATACTGCGGGCACTGCTAATAACGGTTTGTGCCAACTTCACCAAGATGTCAGTCAAAAGCGCACTTCTGCGACCATCGTGTTCAACGTCACTCAGGGGACTGGTATCGCAGCCTTGGATCAGTTGCTCGAGAATATCGGGGTGCGATCGCGCCCATTCCTTAACACAGGTAACACACAGGCGTCGCTGCTCATGCTCACTCATTAAATTCTCGCCACTCCAACGCAGACCCGCTGTGGGGTGACTGGTGGCAATTTTCAAGGCCAAACTGTGGAGCGTCTGCACACTAAAACCATTGCGGGGCAAGCCCATTTCCCGCAGGTACTGGCGAATCCGCACCTTGATATTGGCCGCTGCCGAACGACTATAGGTGACTACGACCAGTTGCCGCTGCTGATGGAGTTTTTCGCGAGCGATGGCGATCGCGGCTCCTACGGCCATGCCATGGGATTTGCCTGCTCCGGGCACTGCCGATACCGCCAAGAGACCCCCTTGCCATTCACTAATTTCCCGTTGACCTGGACGCAACGTCCTTAGAAGGTGACTGGCATTGGCGGGGAGTGACAACACGTTCATAGGAGGACTGTGGAAGGGCTAAAGATTTGTTAAAAAAACCGGCTTCTACCCAATGAAGATCGAAAAATCGTATAATAGAATACAGAAATTTAAAAGCAAGTTGTTTCCTAACGCAGATCACCTAAAGCTTGATAACGAGTCAATAGTATTCACCTAGAAGCCTTGATTTAATTATGCAAGTAATCTATCGCGGCGTTAAATACGAAACTTCTGAGCAGCACATTCCCCTTGTTGAATCGGGTGCCAAGGGTTTCTACCGGGGGGTGCAATGGGTAGGGCACAAAGCGGCTGAACCGGTTCCTCAACCCAATCATGTCCTCTGCTGGCGGGGGGTGACCTACCAAACGAACGGTACACCAGTTACCACAAGCGCTCCGACGACGAGTACTGCCCCTTCAGTACTTCCCCAGCGTAAGCGTGACTCCTTGGCCGAAGCCCATCGCCATGCAATTCTGAAAACTCTTGAGCGGCGGCTGCAAGTGGCTCGGAGTCAGGGCAATGAAGATCTCATCAGTCTGCTGGAAGAAGAGTGGCAGCAATTTGCCTAAGGTTGGATCACCGAAACCCAAACTGCGGTGCCGTTGCTAACAGCGGCACTTTTTTATTTTCTATTGGTGATTGCCCCTTTCTTGGCGAAAAGCTGTTGCTTGGGCAAAGGCCGCCGCCGCCCGCTCGCGATCGCCCAAGGTTTCATAGGCACGCCCTAGTTGTTCGGCTGCAATCTCCCGCACATAGCCCAAGGGAAAAATCATCTGCTTGCTGTAGCCATTGGTGCGCCCCAGTTCAAGGCAATACTCAAAGTAGGCCGTTGCTCCCAAAGGAAATCCTAAAGCCATCAGCCAGCGCCCGGCCAAATCATTGAGGGGAGGATAGGTGGGAAACCACACCAGACTTTGCTGACAGAGGAGTTGCAATGTTTCGTGATCCCCCATAGCCAGCAGACGCCGCCCCAGTTGATTCAGAATTTCGGGCAGGGCGCTAGGGGCATTCTCAGGCAGTTGGCTGATGAGGAGATGGGGCAAGAGCCGCTCAAAAAGTTCTTGGTAGCAGTCATCCGCAGCCGTGGGGTTATTCACAGCGTGGTACATATCCGCCAAGGCAAAGAGGAGATTCAAAGGCAGACCTTCACTAGCGCGGATGCGTTCCAAAATCGGGATGTTGCGATCGCGCATCTTGGCTTGAATTTGTGCGGGTTGATAGCCATAGTGGTCAATACGCAGCGTTTCCAGAGTACCAATGGTCAGCGGTTCTGCGGCTGTCGAAACCAACTGCTCATGGAAGCGTCCCTGATAGCGCAGCGTCGGCAGGTTGCGAAAGAGTCGCACAATGGCAAAGTCAGAAAATTGCTGCCCCGTGCCGATTTCCCGTCGTAGGAGTTGATAAGCACTGAAAGTGCTGCCCTCCAGTTGTTGGCCGAGGGGCACAGGCGGCTCCCGCAAGGTCACGAGCACCTCATCAGCATCAATCACTAAAATCCAATCGCCCGTGGCCTGCTCTAGAGAGTAATTGCGGGCAGCGGCAAAATCATCCTGCCAAGGGAAGGTAAAAATGCGCTCTGTAAACTGGCGGGCGATCGCGATCGTCTCATCCGTTGACCCAGTATCTACCACAACGATCTCATCTACCCAAGGCTGGACACTGCCCAGACAGCGTGCCAAATGGGCTGCCTCATTTTTGACAATTAGACAGGCACAGACCCGCACCATCTACAGCAGCTTTTCAAGTTGTTGGCGCAACTGATTCAGTTCACTTTCGGAGAACTCACTCTCAGCAGCGGGGGGCACGCGATTTTCTAGTTCCCAGTCGGTTTCTTCGACATTGCGTTCAGGGGGTGCCAAGAAAAGACGCTCAGCATCGTTTGTCGGCACAAATCCTTCGGGAACCAAGTGACAGGTGTAGCCTGAGGATTCGCAAAATTCTTCAATTTCCTTGGCATCAATGGGGACAACGCTGGGGGGATGAAAATCCTGTGCCTCTAAAAGCATGGCATAGCGACTGGCATCGTCTTCGCTTTCAAACATCAGAATCAGGTTGCGATCGCCCAGTTGCAGAGAATGAATGCCCTCATTTTCAGTCCCCGGGTTGTAGAGCAACACGTAAACGCGCATGATGCCTCGCTAATGAAATCTCAACAGCGATTATAACGATTTTGGTTCCCCCTACCCGTAGGATTTTCCCCTTCAGAACTGTCAAAGGGGCAAAAATAGCTTGAGTTAGAACAATGTTTTTTCAGGTTCCCCTTTGATCCGCTGCTCTAGCCATGCTTGGCGATAGGTGAGTTCTAATTCATTGCCGGTGCGGCGAAAAATTTGTGCCTGCTGCAAGAGAAACGCTTGAAAGAGCCGCTGAAAGGCAAGGGCAATGATTGCCACCACCAGGCCAGAGGCGGTACTAATCAAGGCCTCACTAATCCCGAGACCCACGCCCATGGTTGCAGGTGTGCCAATATCCCCCAAGCGAATAGAACTGAGGGCACTAATCAGACCTAACACCGTTCCCAACAAACCCAGTAGAGGTGCCATCGTAATCGTTGCTTCCAAGACCTTTTCTCCCCGCCGCATGGCACTCAGCTCCTCATCAGCCGCAGCTTCTAGGGCTAGGCGAAAGATTTCTGGGTTGGTGTCAATCAGTTGTAAAGGGGTATAGAGGAAGCGACCAATCGGTTGGTCACAGGCATTGGCTGCTAATTCAATGGCTTCTTGCCAATCGTGGCGAGCGGCATCCAGAATCTGCTCGGCCAGTTTCGTCTCTCCTCGGAGAACAATGCTCCAAAACCAAAGCCGCTCAAAAATGGTGCCTAAGGTCAAGATCGAGAGAATCAGTAGTGGCCACATGGCCAAGCCACCACGGTTAAAAATTTCGGCGATATTCACGATCAGTTCCCTGTCAGAGCATCCGACGTTTAGTATAGTCCAGCCAGTAGCCGCAATTGTTTACCAAATTCTAGCGAACCGTGGTGCCAAGGGTCTTGAACCGCTCTTTTCGATGCCCCGTCTAAATAGATAATTACGTTAATGGAGTGATACCTCGCATGAGTGTATCTTTACCCCTATCAGCGGCAACGGCATCAACGGCTATCGTGACCCGACCCCAAGTGATCGATCCCGATCGGCGGATTATTGAGCAGTGCCTTTCCGGACATCCAAATGGGTTTCGGGAACTCTATCAACGGCATCAGCAACGGGTGCGATCGCTCCTGTTTCAGTTGTGCGGTGCGGTTGCCCTTGATGATTTAGTGCAGGAGGTTTTCTTGCGGGCATGGAAGGGGCTAAAGGGTCTCAAACATGAGGCAAAGTTTTCAACATGGCTCTATCGGATTGCCTGGAATGTGGCTTGCGACTATCGCCGCCAACTGGCAACGCGCAAATCGCGACATCAGCAATACCTGTCTCAAAGTGAGCCACTCACTCCTGGACTGGATCTACGACAATTGCATTACGAAGATTTAGTTCAGCGCGGTTTAGCCACACTGCCCTTGGAGTACCGCAGTGTTTTGGTCCTGCATGATCTGCAGGGCTTGCCCCAAAAAGAAATTGCTGAAATTCTGCGGATTCCCGTGGGTACAGTGAAATCCCGCCTCTTTCGTGCCCGAGGCACATTGCGGACTTACTTTACGGAGGCTGGAATCACTTTATGAAACGTGAACCCCCACCTGTGGAGGATACACCCTTGGTTAAATTTTTACAAACCTATGCGGGGACGCCCCCGCCCCCCCACCCCCATTTGGAGCAGCGCATTGTCCAAGCGGCTCTGCATCAACATCAACTGAGTAAGCGACGCTGGCAAATCGTGTCTCTTTTGGGGGCTGGGGTGATCGCCACCGCCACCAGTGTGTGGTTCCTCAAACCCTCAACTCAAGTGGCAAAGCAGACGTCCCCGGATGCAGTGGCTATCTTCATCACCACCAATTGGCAAGCAATGTTTCAAGACGCAGAACCCGCCATCTTCGACTAAATTCTGTCCACCCTACTTTTACTCTTTGTTGAGTTTTGACAAGTTAAGTTTTGACAAAGGAGAACACAGCTATGTTGAAAAAATCTTTAGCCACGCTTCTTATATGTGGTAGCCTCAGCCCCCTACTGGCGATCGCTCCCCCGAGCGTCGCTGACCCCGGTTATGGCGGACCTCGCTGGGGAGCCAATCTGGACAACCTAAACCTCACACCTGAACAGCGGCAACGTTTACAAGCCGTGCAGCAACAATACCAAGGCCAAATGGAGCAAACCCGCAACCAACTGCGCACTGCCAAGACAGAACTGCGGCAAATGATGAGTGGCAATGCCTCGGAGGAGCAAATCCGCAGCAAGTATCAGCAAGTGCGTCAACTGGAAAATCAACTGGCTTCCCTGCGCTTTGAAAGCATGCTAGCGATGCGCAGCATTCTCACACCCCAGCAACGACAAGCCTTGGCCACTCAAATGCAGCAGCGGCGGCCGGGCAATCGCCCCATGAAACCCCAGCAGTAACCCATTAAACTTGGCAACGCTCTAAAGGAGTTCATGACTTCCCTAAGTGCGGGACAGCGGATCCTGCACTTTTTTGTTGCTCAGCAGATCAAGAATCTCGGTGGCGGCGCGATCGACCACGCCGGGGGTACCCATCGCAGCTCGCATTTTGGCATAGCCTGCCTGCATGGCTAGGCGTTTTTCAGGATGATCCAATAGCGCAAGGGCAGCAGCGGTAATGTTGGCAACGGTGGCTCGTTCCTGCAGGAGTTCGGGGACGATGTCTCTATTCACGAGTAAATTGGGGGGAGAGACAAATTTGAGGTCAAACTTCAGGAAACGCCGATAAAGCCACAAACTGAGGGGATGAACGCGGTAGATCACGACTTGAGGCACATTCAACAGCGCGGTTTCTAAATTCACCGTGCCGGATTTAGCGATCGCCAGATCTGCGGCCGCTAGAACTTGCAGGGAGTCTTCCGCCAATGTGACGCGAATGGGATATTCCTTGAGAACTGCTTCAATGGCTGAGCGATACTGCCGCAGCGAAAGGGGTAACCAAAAGCGGGCGTGGGGATAGGCTTTGGCGATATTTGTGGCAGCCCCCAAAATTAGAGGCAAGAGGGACTTGATTTCCTGTTTGCGGGACAAGGGCAACAGGGCGATCGCCAGCTCATCGGCAGCAATGCCCAAACTTTGGCGTGCCACTTCGCGACTGGGAGCCGCAGCAATGCGATCCAAGAGGGGATGCCCCACCCAGACCACATTGGCACCATGACGGCGGTAATAGGTGGCTTCTTCTGGAAAAATGGCAATCAGGCGATCGCTGAGGGCAACAATTTGCCGAGTGGCCTTCAAACTATGGGACCAGACCCACTCTTGGGGAGCGATGTAGTAAACCATGGGAATAGAAAAATGTTTGCGGATAAACCGCCCCATGGCGACATTGCCACCAATGTAGTCAATTAAAACCACTAAATCAGGGGGATGCTGCCGTAAATAGCGGCGAGCCTTGAGTTGGAGCGCGATCGTTGGCTTGATCAATGGCAGGGCTTCTAGTAGCCCCACGGAGCCAATTCCTCCGGTATTAAAGAGTAGCTTTGCCCCCGCAGCGGCCATGCGATCGCCCCCAAGGGCAGAAATTTCTAAGGGAATCCCCCGCTCTGCTGCGAGGCGATAGAGTGCCTTGACCAACAGGGCGCCCTGCAAATCCCCAGAGACTTCGCCGGTGCTAATGAACAAATGCGCCATGCCTAGCCCCGCACTGCCGCCACTGGTTGACAGAGTTGATCGGCAAATTCCTGTTCCGTAGCGGCCATTTCCTGTACGGCGGTGGCCATAATCTCAGGGATCGATTGCCCCGCTGCATATTGAGCCAGCCATTGCTGGGCGGTGTTTCCCTGTCGCAGGATTTTCTTAATCGGTGCCAGAAAGCAGCTAAAGCCCTGTGCCTTGGCGATCGGCCAAACCTCTTCGTAGAGTTCGGCTACCCAAGCGGCTGCCGTTAGTTGCCGGCGATCGCGCCAGTGGGTCAGCACGGCCTCTAGGCTGTTTTTTGCAGCAATCTGCTCGTTTTCATCGGCTAGTTGTGCCAACATCTCGCCATCCCCCCACCGCAGGGGGTCAAGATCAGGGGTATCCAGCAATTGCAGGAGCCGCGCCTCTAGAAGAGCGGTCATCGCCAGTAGGGAAATGGCATCCGTAACTAGATCACAAATTCGCAGTTCAAGGCGGTTGAGATCATAGGGTCGGCGATCGCCATTGGGGCGCACAGCACTCCACAAGTGCCGCACATTTTGCATCGTGCCGCGTTGGAGTTGCTGCTCTGTCCACTCAATGAAGTGGGCATGGCTAGTAAATAGGGGCACTTGCGGTGGGGTCTTCGGAAAGATTGCCCAACGGGTGGAGTGATAGCCCGTTACCTTGCCATCAAGAAACGGCGACGCAGCACTGAGCGCCAGAAACAGGGACGCCTCCAGCCGCACTAGCCGACAGGCACGGATCAACTCTTCTGGATCCCGCAGGCCAATGTTGATGTGGACACTGGCGGTGACAACCCTTGTGCCATAGGTTTGCTCAATGTAGGTGTGATAGGGATTCTGGGGGTCAGAGCGATAAAAGCGTTGACTGTCCCCTAGACTCAGGGTGCTACCGGGAACCAGCGTTAAATCCCCTAGGGATTGCAAATAAGCGCGCAGCCGAAAGCGAGGACGCAGCAAGTCACAGAGGGCTTGGTCATATAGAAAGACCGGCGGGGTTGTAAATTCAACATTGCGGCTATCGGGTTCACGCACAAACCCCGGTAAGTCCCTCACAATGCGATCCGACAGTCCCACAATCTCGCCCGTGGGCTTACCCGTGTAGAGTTCAACCTCAAAGCCCTTTGACAACATGGCATCCCTTTGGCTAACTTGGGTCAGCGAGCCCCCTCGCAGAAAGTGGGAATTTTGAGCTACTTAGCCACAATACCATGCCCGCGTCCCTGCCGCACATATGAACATTCGTAAAACCCTCCCTGTGGCGATCAAAACCTGATCAGTTAACCTGTATTATCAATGACACAAATCACCCCTATAGTGAGAATCTCAAGATGTTTGGTCAGCGGCGAGTCGAAGCAGATGTCCGTGTCAGTCGCGTTTTGGATCGCCTGGGAATCCGCTATCAAGTGGATGAGGATGGTGATTACCGCGTTGTCTTTGAGCTATCCAACGGTCGAACGCAACAGGCCTTTATTGACTCCAAAACCCAGCAGCTGGGAAGCTATGAAATTCGGGATGTCTGGTCTGTGGGCTACAGTTGCGAGGGCTTTCTTGACCAAGAGATAGCCAATTATCTGTTAATTGAAAATGCCAATAAGAAAATTGGCGCTTGGGAGTTGCGTCCCCTTGCTGACAATAGGTATATCGCTGTATTTTGTACGAAGGTTGCTGCTGACTGTGACCCCGAAGCCCTTTACACCAGTATCCGCGTGGTTCTTGAGGTGGCAGACGAACTTGAAAAAGTTCTTGAGGCGGGCGATCGCTTCTAGGTTAGTTTGCAGTGAGTCCCCTTAAAATCAGGGTTTGAGGCCAGTGGGGAGCTTCTGAATGCCCCGCCCCTAGGTAGGGATTGTCATTTTCATCTGAAATACTAGAAAATACTCAAACCCGCTTCCTGAGAAACGCTAAGGGATTCAACGAAAGCATCAGGGTTGGAGGCAACTTGGCAGATCTCTCGGAAGCAAGACCCAAATGTTTCAATTCTTATAGCTAGTAGAAAAAACTGTTAAATATTACAAAAGAATTTTTATTTTGCTTCCACTGCATATCCCAACTCACGACACTGGATAAAACATTAGCTGCGATCGCCCAAGGCGCACGGTCGCCGATTCGCAGTGGAGTCAATTGTTCTAGGAAGGCCATCCATGTACTACGAACGCAAACTCTTTGCCCTCCTCCACGACCCCTACCTCAAGGCGTTGTACCGCAACAAAGCTCTCAAAGGCGTATGGCAACAGGTGTCTTGCCTGAATCAACATGCCCAGGATTTGGAAAATTGGTGGAAGCATCACGGCGGTATTACCGCAGACCATATTGCCTCGGCCAGCGATCGCCTGAGCTTTCAGCGCGGCATGAGCACCCCCCCAACAACCACTGCAAATATCACCCAAGTGGAAATTCGTCACCCGATTACTGGTGCCAAAAGTGATTTGAACTTTGCCTTTGCAGCGAGTCTCAGCGATGAGAATTTAGCTGAAATTGAGGCGCAGTCCATCTGGAGCAAGATTCGCCAAGAAACCGATGCTGAAAAGGTCTTCTGGTGGTTTTGGCGATTTTATGGCGAAGCCATTGCTGGCGATCGCCGCATCAAAGATCAAGCGGTCTATGCCAAAGATGTCTTGCTGTTACCCTCAGACACGCGCATTCCCGACTGCCCCCTCGAAGCCCACACCTCGATTACCGCTGCCCTTGCCGGTACCCTCTTTCCCCGAAACGCCAGCAATGGGGATAAACCGCAGCACCCATGGCTGTTGATGTTTTCCTTTTCCCCCGTGCAGGAATTCATTAAATCCTCACGCAAGCTGCTGGACTTTTGGTCAGGTTCCTATCTACTCCACTACCTAAGTGCCAAGGCCTGCTGGTTCCTTGCTGAACGCTATGGCCCTGATGTTGTGATTACCCCCAATCTCTACAACCAAACGATCATTGATGCCTTTCTGCTGCAAAAATACCCAGACTTTGAACCCTACTTTGCGGAATTTGGTATCCCCAAACCAGTTGAGGCACAAGGGCAGCCGTCCTCCAGCTTGGTGACAGCGGGTTTTCCCAACGTGATTACAGCACTCATTCCTGAACAAGACAAAGACACGATTGGCAAAGAGCTTCAAGACCATTTGCGGGAAACATGGCTCAACCTTGGCAAAAATGTGCGCCAAGCCATCAAAACCAAGGTACGGAGTGGCTATGAAGATTGTCACTGGATTGCTCACATTGAAGCGTGGATTGATACACAGTTTCCTGCAGCAGAACAAGAGGAGTTAAAGAAAGAGTTTCTCAGTTGGCAGCAGGGAGGACGCTGGGAGTGGAATGCCCTTTGGCAAGCCCAACTGGAAAACTTTTGGGAAAGCTACTGGATCGCTTTGCCCCTTGGGGAGCCAACCCAACCTCTAACCTGCCAGCGTGGAGCATCTACCTACCCAACTTGGAAAACCGCCCAAACCACGTTAGCAAAAGCCGAGGATCCCCTGCCCACTCAGGTTGAGGAAAAGGTGTATGCCACGATTAACGTGGGTACATGGTGGCCATTGCTGCAACAGCGCCTTGGGTCAGCCCTCTCCGCTGTCAAAAACACTCGCAACTGGCAGTTTCCCGCTTCGCCGGGTGAGCGCTCCTCGATTTCTGGAGCCTACAGTGCCCTGCACCCGAATTTGCTGTACCGTGATCCTTTTCGCGAGGGGCATGGCCTGCCGGCGAGTTCCCTGCGCCTGTTTTGGTATGTGATGAGCCAAGCCTTTCCGGGGCTATTTAATGGCAGTGAGCGCTTGAATGCGATTGAAGTCACCAAGCGAATGGCATGGAAACATGGCGGTGTCGCTGAGTCTTTGGGAGTTGCGTGCCCTGAGGAGGACTATGAAAACTTGGTGCGCTTTCCCAATGCCAGCAGTATCGCTGCCGCTCGCTTTATGGTGAAGTATCCCGATCAGGTCAAGCGGTATTGGCAAGAATTGAAGCAAGAATTTACTGCCGCTCACGCTCGCTTTAACAGCACCACTTGCCGCCCAACCCAGATTCCCCAAGTAGATGCCGGGCTAGGGAATTACAACGGTGTCATGTTCTCGGCCAAGTGGTTGGCAGAAGCCTTAGGTCTTGACAGTAAACAGGAGCTGGCCGAACTTCGGAGGGCGGTGAATCAGACACAAAAACGAGTGGGTTGGGGCGATCGCTCCCCTGCTGACTGGTGGTGTATTCTCTTGGCCGATGGCGACAGCATGGGCAACTACGTCCGCGGTCGCAACCTGAAGAAGTATCGTGAGTATGTTGCTACGAACATTATTCAAGACATTCAGCAAAGAAAGAGCTACATCAAAAACCCTGATGAGTGGCAAACACTGCTCAACCAGACCCCCAAACGCATGGGACCTGCCACCCATGTGGGACTCAACCGTGCCCTGCTAGATTTCTCGAATCGTCTGGTGCCCTACTTAGTGGAGCAACGTCACTGTGGCCGTGTGGTCTATAGCGGTGGCGATGATGTCATGGCCGTCTTGCCCCTAGAGGATGCCCTCTCGGCGATTCATCTCCTACGTCAAGCATGGTGTGGCGGTACGGATCCAGCCGGCGAATTTGAACCCCACGGCGACTACTGGCAAACGGTTCAGGGCAAGACAGCGGCTAAGGTCTTGGACATGCGTCGCCTGTTTACGATGGGCAAAGGGGCAACAATGAGTATGGGCGTGGTCATTGCCTACAAGAGTGTTCCTCTGCCCACGGTTCTAGAAAACCTCTGGCAAGCCGAAAAGGAACGGGCGAAAAAACTCCCCGGCAAAGATGGCCTCTGTTTCCGGGTGCTCTATGGGTCTGGCAATGTCCTCGAAGCAGTGTTGAAGGGTGAACTGCTAGAGGCTTGGAGCCGACTACTTGAGCAAGCAAATGACGATGTGAGTCCGCTGCTGTACCGACTCGTGACAGAGTTGCCCCAACACTGTTGGTTGAGCAAAGAGCGGGTCATTGAGAAGGCGATCGCTAGCATTGCCAATCGCCGCGAAAAAGACATCCCTTCAGAACTGATTGAGCAGCTTTGTCGGTGTTGCAATCAATGGGAAGACTGGGCACTCCAGCATGAAGGTCAGCTAGGAACGGATCTGCAAGACCTGCTCAACCTGTTGCGGCTCATGGCCTTCTTCATTGATAAACGGTTTGTACCCCCAAGGAGTAATCAGGATGGCGATCGATGAAAGCAGAGAGTTCTAAAACTCATTTGGGCAAAACTATTCTGCTTCAAGGATAACGAAAGACACATGAGGTTGATTATCATGACTGAATTAAGTTGGTATCGTCTAGATCCCCTAGATGTCCTCCTTTTTCGTGACTCCCGACCCTTTCAACCGGGAGAAGGCTCTTGGGCAAAAAGTCTCTTTCCGCCCTTGCCGATTACGGTCTTTCAAGCCTTACGCTCCCTGTGTGATCCCTACGCGCAAAATCTGGAGTTTCTTGGGCCTTTCCTCATTGATGCCAAAAACCAAGTCTGGGTAGACACGCCCAAGGATTTGGTGTGCATTGGCAACAAAAGCAACGAGGAAGCCGACATCAACGATCGTGCCGACCTCAGTAAAGTCAAGGGTTTTGCCCGCACTCAACCCGCTGCCACCGACGACCCTGCTTGGAAAGATGTCCGCCATCCGTTGCCGGGAAAGTTACGCCCTATTGTGGAACCGACCCTCAGGGAGAATGAGCAAGCCCAAGGCCGACCGGCTCCCCTCATGCGCTTGGATGCTCTTGTCCTCTATCTCCAAGGAAAGCTGGATCAGCTCAACGCCAAAGAGCACTTCCATGATTTGCCGTGGTCAACCCAAGTCCTCCCCCACATCAAAATGCAAACCGAAAGTCGCAATGTGGAGGACGAAGCCGGCTACTTTACGGAAGTGGCCAACCGGATGCATCCGGGCTGGGGCTTTGTGGCCGGCATCAGTGTTGCCAATCGAGAGGGAGTCGTGCGCATTGGGGGTGAGGGGCATCAGGCACAGGTGCATGCCCTAAAGAAACCTCCCTTTGCAGACCTAGAGCGGTTTCAAGGCACCGGTCAAGAAACCCTAGCCTACGTGCTGACTCCCGGCTTGGCGCCCGTGGTGGTTGACGCACCCGTTTATGGACTGTATCCCCATGATTGGCAAGAGCATCTGATTGGTGTGGTGGGCGATCGCCCCCTTTTAGCCGGTGGTCTCAGTACCTTTACCCGTCGCAATGGGCAACCCCAATTGGGCTATTCCGCACAGCGTGCCTATGTTAGGCCGGGAACTATCTATCGCTTTGCTCAGCCTCCCTCTCCCCAGCCCCAACAACTCCTCGGCGGTGTAGCCCCCAAAGCTCGCACCACCTTTGAAAAACTTCACTACGGCCAATTGCTCTGGGGCACTGCATAACCACCCGAATACGAATGGATAAATTAGGTGAGCACCGATACACGTTGACCTCAAAGAGACTGGATGATCAACAATGTTTAACCTTGCCTACCTCTACCTTCTCTCCCCCCTCCACACGGGTGGCACCACCCAAGAGGGCAACCTTCTCGGCATTGCGCGGGAGTCCCACACAGAGTTGCCCTACATTCCCTCCAGCACGATTCGGGGTCGCTTGCGTGCCAGTACCCCCGACAAAGACCGCAACCGCCTTTGGGGCAACACCATTGAAGATGTCATGGGCGGCGAAAACACCAACCTTACCCAAGGGCAAGTGTGGGTCGGCGATGGTTCACTCCTGTGGGTACCGGTTCCCTCCCTCAGCCATGGCGTGATCTGGATTAGCTGCCCCATGCTGCTGCATCGTTGGCAACGCCTCACTGGTCAGTCCTCAGGAACAGTCGCTGCCTACAGCACCAGTTTAGACACCAGCAAACCTGTTTATCTCAAGGACGCGATCCTCAAAGGCGATCAGCTCAAGCCTTGGGAGAAATGGCAAGAGTGGATTCCGATCCGCGAGCAAACCCAAATTCAACAGGTCTTGGTTCTACCCGATCAGCACTGCAAAACCCTCATTGAAACCAGCCTGTGGCGACAGGTCAAGGTGAAACTCGATCAGCATAAAACCGTTGAAGGCGGTTTTCGCTACGAGGAAGCCATTCCCCCCGATACATTGATGTACTTCCCGTGGGGGACGGTTGCCCAACTCAATGGCGCCGCAGAAAAAGTGGAAAGCGATCTGCGGGATGTTTTCGATAGCCACCCAATTCTCCAAATTGGTGGTCAAGAAAGCCTTGGTCGCGGCTTTGTCCAACTTGTAACCCTTGGGAGTTAGCTATGGCCTTTGATCCACGCACAATGGCACAGCCAGTCTATGAAGCCTTGAGTAAACTGCGGAATGATACAAAAGACGACACTCGGCTGCGGGAGCAAAAAAGCCAAGCCGTTGAACTCTACACCTACTTGGCCACTTGGGGACTGATGCGCCTAAAAGCGGAGGAAGCCGCTCTCAGTCAAGAGGGGAAGAAAGAGGTTGTCAAAGCTTTTTTCCGTGCCCTTGAAGAAACAGCGCATGTTCAGAATTTGGCGGATGACAAAGGCTTGGAGACCCTCAAGAACCTTGACACAGAATCCTACCTTGGCTTAACCGGCTTAGGGTTACAAATTGCCCGTGAATTTAGCTTCTGGACAACCGCCCTTTACGTTGACATCGGCAATGCAGACTAGGAGGAGTACAACATGACAAATAACCCTGCATTACAGCGACCTCAAGTGCATAAAGCAACACAGCGTCCCAACTCAGGAAACGCTGGCAATAGCGGTAGTGGTAAAGGTGGCAGAGGCAATAGTGGTGGTTCCCAAAAGGGCGGGAACACTCCACCCCGTCCTTCCCCATGGCTCGAACATCCCCTTGATCCAAATCCCACCCCCCATCGAAGTGCAGGGTTTGTCGAGTATCTGCGCTGGATGCGATCGCCCGCTAGCCCCGCCAAAGATGGTACGAAAGTGGAACTAATGACAATGGCAGAGCAGGGTGACTATCGCCAACGTTTGCAGGTCTTAACAGAGCGCACTCGCCAAATTGCCGGCAAAAACAATTGTTTTGCAGTCACCTGCCCATGGCGCATCCGTGTTGGTGGCCACCGTGGTCCTGAAAGTATCCTTCTGCCTGCCTTTGATAACCTAGGCATTCCCTATATTCCCTCCAGTACCTTGCGGGGCGTTGCTCGTGCCCAAGCCATTCGGGAGGTGATGCAAAACGAAGGCGTACCTTGGGCTGAAGCAGACAAACTCGTCGGCCAGCGTTACTTTGGTTATCTCGACAGCAGCGACTCTAGCGAAAAAGCTGGCAAAATTATTTTCCTCGACGCCTACCCCTTGCCTGAACAAAAGAACGGGGGACTAGCAGTGGACATGGCCAACAACCTTTGGTCATGGAATAATGGCAACCTCAAGTATGCTGCCAACCCAAACGTGTTCTTTTCCCTGCGAGAAGCTTCATTTCTTATTGGTATTAAACCTACCAATCATTGCTCTCCTCAAATGCTTAAACAGGTCAAGAACTGGTTGATTCGCGGCCTGACCCAAGGAATTGGTTCGCAAGTGAATGCAGGCTACGGCATTTTAGTCGAATCCCTAAAACAGGTGGAGCGTGGCTTCTTTAGTGTGGATTTTACTGTTCAAGGCCAACTCATCCACGGTTGCCAAAAGTGTACGTCTACGTCATGGCAATGGAACGTTAGAAATCAAGCGTGGCAGATGCGCGGGCAACCAGAGGCCGAGGTGCGAGCTACAGCCTTTAAGTCCCTGCTGCGATACTGGTTTCGTGCCTTTGCGCGGGGGGTGTTGCCCCCAGCAGAAGTCCAAAGCCTTGAAGGAATGATTTTTGGTGCAATTCAGCCGCAACCCAAACATGGCTACCTGCGGGTACGGGTGATTAATGGGAGGGTGACCCAACCTGAGGCACGCCCTAATCAGCAAGGTAAAAACGATCCCTGTGGAGAAGAACAGGGGACACTGGTATTAGACTATTCTTCTGAAGTTCCTGATGCCCACAAAGAAACGCTAAAAGAGCTGGCAAGCAACTTGATGTGGCTCATGTTTCACTTGGGTGGCATTGGTCAAGGGGCACGTCGCCCTTGCTACTCTCGTAAAACCCGTAACCAAGCACCCTGGTGGCGTGGTTCTAATCTGATTCCTAAAAACAATAATCCCTTTTGGAAACTCCCCAGCAGTGCCAAGGAATTCAAAGAAATTTTTCAACAGCGACTGCAAAGGTTTTATGAAGCTTTAGGGCAGCTTAGTAATCACCCAATCAACCCGACTCAACCATTATCCATTGGCACTGTTACTACCAACCAATGGGCAGAAGCAATTGATGCAAACTGCCGTATCGTTGTTTGCAGTCGTGGTCCCAGAGGAGAAGTTTGCAGTGGTGATTCCAGAGAAGAAAAGCCCTACGGCCTTGCCCTTCTTCATGACCCTAACCTTAAGGTGAATGGTAACTACGACAAAAATCTCTGTGGTTCCACTGGCAAACCCTCGCCAGTTTGGGTGGCTGACTTAGGGAACTATCAAGTTATTACGATTTTTGGCGTCAATAAAGATCCGCGCCTCGAGTTTCTGAAACACTTGAATAAGTCTGGAAGATGTTTGCAACTATTTCCTTTCAAATCTTCTTGACCTTTTGAGCTTGAATAAATACCTAAGGAGCCATGACCGACTACTACGACATTCTTGGCTTGCAGCCGGGTGCTTCCAAAGAGCAGATCAAAGCAGCCTATCGCCGCCTCTGCCAAGAGTGCCACCCTGATAAACTGCCTCCTGAGACCCCCAAAAAGGCGCGGCAAATCGTCGAGGAGCACTTCAAGCAAATCAACGAAGCCTATGCCTACCTCATGGAGCAGGGCGATCGCCCGCCCCCACCTACCCAACCAGCAACAGATGTTAGAACTGCCCGCTCCATTTTCGATCCCGCTCGTATGGAAGCCGTAGCTCGGAAACTGGAGACAGAGCGGCAGGCCATTCAACGGCAGTATCAGCAATCAATCAATGCTATTGACCAACAACAGCGGCAAAAGCTAGCTTGCCACGGCCTCAAGATTGACGATTTGGATACAGTCGATCCAGCAACCAAATGGGGCAACGTTATTCAGGGGGGGATTCTCTTGTTGGTTGGCCTATTGGTAGGGAGTGTAGGCGGTCTTTTGGGCTTTCTGGGATACCTGTGGGCTTTCTTCTGCTTTTGGGGAACCTTGGGGGCAATGCTGACAAAAACAGTGAGTCCCCGAAAATATAAAATTATTTGTGAGATTAAAAAGGAAACTGAAGCAGCAAAGGCCGCTGCTGCGCAGAAAAAAGAACGACGATTACAGGAGCAATCTAGTTACATTCGTCGTCAGATTGACTATTTCAAAACTCTACCCTTGGAAATGCTTTCAGAATCCTTTGTTCAAAATTTAAGTGATGAAGATCAGTTTTTCCTGCTCTTGGCCATCAAAGAAAAAGAGGATGATGAGCAGTGGGCGCGCACAGTTGCAGCCGGTGTAGAGATTGCTGCAGCAGCGGGTGTGGTTCTACTGCTGTCGCAACTCTTTCTGGGTGAGCCATTCTAATCTGAGCGCAACCAAGAAAAACAGGAAGGGAGGAACGATCGCCCCCCTATTAGGAAGAGTTTTGCTGAAACGCATTCTACCCCTACCCTTAGCGAAATAAAATGTGATAGCATAACTGTTCTGGCATTATACCTAGTGTTTACCTATGCCCAAAGTTCTGGTTTCCGATCCCATTGAACAGGTGGGGCTTGATTTACTTGCCCAAGTGGCACAAGTCGATGTCAAACTTGGCCTCTCAGAGGCAGAACTGATCAAAATCATTCCCGAGTACGATGCCCTGATGATTCGATCGGGAACCAAGGTCACAAAGGAGGTCATTGAGGCCGCCAACCAACTGAAGATTATTGGTCGGGCAGGGGTTGGTGTAGATAACATCGATGTGCCTGCGGCCACCCGTAAAGGGATCATGGTGGTCAACTCCCCAGAGGGCAACACCATTGCTGCTGCGGAGCACACCTTGGCGATGATGCTCTCCCTTGCCCGTCATATTCCCGATGCGAATGCTGCGGTGAAAGCAGGTCAATGGGATCGCAAACGCTTTACGGGCGTAGAGATTTATAAGAAAACCTTGGGCATTATTGGCCTAGGAAAAATCGGCTCCCACGTGGCCACCGTTGCCCGTGCTATGGGCATGAAGCTTCTTGCTTACGATCCCTATCTATCTACGGAACGCGCCGAACAACTGGGCTGCCGCCTCGTGGAGTTGGATGTTCTCTTTGCGGAATCCGACTTTATTACGCTGCACTTGCCGAAGACCCCAGAAACGCAGCATCTGATTAACGCCAAAACCATTGCCAAGATGAAGCCCACAGCCCGCATCATTAACTGTGCGCGGGGGGGCATTATTGATGAGGCAGCGCTTGTGGAGGCGCTCAAGACGGGTAAGCTGGCGGGGGCTGCCCTCGATGTCTTTGAAACTGAACCCCTTGAGGCGGAGTCTCCGCTGCGTGCCTTGGGGATGGAAGCCATCTTGACCCCTCACTTGGGGGCTTCCACGGAAGAAGCACAGGTGAATGTGGCCATTGATGTTGCCGAGCAGATTCGCGATGTGCTCCTAGGGTTGCCGGCGCGATCGGCGGTAAATATTCCGGGTCTGCGTCCGGAGGTTCTTGAGAAACTGGCGCCCTACATGCAGTTGGCGGAAACTCTTGGTAATCTTGTGGGGCAATTGGCGGGTGGTCGGGTCGAGTCTCTGGAAGTCCGTTTGCAAGGGGAATTGGCCACCAATGACAGTCAACCGATTGTGATTGCTGCTTTGAAGGGGCTACTCTCACCAGCGCTGCGGGAACGGGTGAACTACGTGAATGCTGGGTTAGAAGCTAAAGAACGGGGAATTCGCGTGGTCGAAACCCGCGATGAATCACAGCGTGACTATGCGGGATCCCTAGCGTTGATTGCTAAAAGCCCCTCGGAAACCCGCTCGGTGTCTGGTGCCTTGCTGGCTCACAGTGAATTGCGCATCACCAGTATTGATGACTTTCCCATTAGTGTGGCGCCAACCCGTTATATGTTGCTGACGCTACACCGCGATATGCCAGGCATTATTGGTAAAATTGGCACCCAGTTAGGGAGCTTTAATGTCAACATTGCCAGTATGCAAGTGGGACGCAAGATGGTACGCGGTAACGCGGTGATGGTGATTAGCTTGGACGATCCCCTACCCGAAGGCCTCTTGGAGGAAATCTTGAAAGTCCCCGGTATTCGTGATGCCTATATCGTGAATCTGTAGGCACGGTTGTGGTACAGCGTTGGTGGGAAATTACCGTCACTTGTCAAGCTGAGGCGGAAGAGCTGGTCTATTGGCGCCTTCAATCCTTTGGCTGTCAAGGTACGGCAACCCAGCAACAGCAGGGGCGGGTGTTGATCCAAGGCTATGTGCCGCAGCAGCAGGTGACCCTACTGGACATTGCTGCCCTAGGGGTTTGGATTGAGCAAGATGTGGTGGCGCAGGGCTACCTCTCGCCAAAACTCCACTGGCAGTTGGTGAATGAACAGGATTGGGCCCATAGTTGGCAAGCCTATTGGCATCCAATACCGGTGGGCGATCGCCTGCTGATTTGTCCGGCTTGGGAAACCCCACCCCTTGACAACACCCGCTTGGTGATCAAACTGGATCCTGGCATGGCCTTTGGCACCGGCACCCATGAAACCACGCAGCTTTGCCTTGAGGCTCTAGAGATGCAATTGGATCAAACCTTTGAGCCGCTGCCACCCACGGTGATGGCTGATATTGGCTGTGGTAGCGGCATTCTGGCGATCGCCAGCCTCTTGCTAGGGGCAAACAAAGCCTATGCCGTGGACACCTCGGATCTGGCGGTGACTGCGACTCAACGCAATGCTGAACTCAATGGCATCAGAGCCGACCAGTTGATTGTCAAGCAAGGGAGTTGGGAACAAGTCCTCGAACTGGTGGATGGCCTTGTCTGCAACATTTTGGCACCCGTGATTATCGAGATTCTGCCCCACTTGCCAGCAATTGTGAAACCCAAGGGCTGGGGCATCTTTAGTGGCATTCTTTTGGATCAAGCGGATCGCGTAGCGGCGCAACTGGAACAGCAGGGCTGGAGCCTAGGTAGTGTCTGGCGACGGCACGAATGGTGTTGTCTCAATGCTCGCTTTGAGCGTTTGCCAGACTAGAGGGAGCTAGCTTTTCACCTTGGCCGCCGGGCGCGCCAAAGAATACGAAGCCATTAGTTCTTGGTAGCAGGCCTCTAGGCGATCCAAGTTGTGACTGAGGCTATAGTGCTCCAGCACCCGTTTGCGGGCTTTGTCCCCAAGGAGGCGAATCATTTCCGGGTGTTGATAAAAAATGGGCAGCAGCGTTTGCAACTGGGTTTTCACATACTGGGGATTCAAGACAATGCCTGCCCCAGTGAGCACTTCACCATCGGCACCCACATCGGTAGCCAAGCAGGCCAAGCCACAGGCCATTGCCTCTAGGAGCGACAGGGATAACCCCTCAATTTGCGAGGGCAAAATGAACACATCACAGCCGCGTAAAATTTGTAGCCGCTCTTGATCATTAACGATCGAGCCAAGCCAGAGAATATTTTGATCTGGACCATAATTGGCCATCAAGGAGGGCATCAGGGCACCGCCACCCACCATTAGCAACTTACAATCCGCCGGCATTTCCGCTGCACACCAAGAGCGCAGCAGCGCTTCAACATTCTTCTCAATAGCCATCCGGCCTTGATAGATATAGAGGTAGCGTGCCTTAAAGTCCTCTTTGGTCGTAGAAGGTCCCGGTGTATATTTTCGCGTATCGACGCCATTGGGAATCACCCGCAGCGTCTCAGCACCAACCCCAAGACGAATCAGTAGTTCCTTTTGCGATTGGGAAAAGACAATCACGCGGTCATAGCGAGCCAAAAAGGGGGCATACAGTTGGTAAGTCATCAAGGCGGTGCCCGTCGTTAGGGTACGATACTTTTCGCTGTAGGCAGGATGAAACGTGGCAACCAAGGGAATGTTTAACTCTTCACAAATGTCGGGCAGAAAGAAATCGAGGGGGGAGAGGGTCAATGAGGCGTGGACAATATCGGGTTTGAGTTTTTTAAGGGACTCAACCAGAACTTTGTTGGCTCGCAGGGAGGGCAGGGTATAGACTTGCGATTTATACAGGCAAGGGAGCGTCACATCTGGCATCTCCCCTTCGTTCTCAGCTTCCTGTTCATCCTCTTGGGCAAAATGCAGAAAGCTCACTTGGTACCCGCGATCCAATAGCCCATTGGTAATTTCACGACTATAGGTGACATTGCCGCAGGGGGGAGATTTTTTGCCAAGCCATGCGATGTGTAAAGCCACGATTATTGATTCCTTGATTTATTACGTTATTTATAGAGCAGCGGTACCCACTTGATCAATGATCCGAATGGGGCCATTGACATCGCCGCTGAGAAACTGCCGCAGGTAGGGATTATCGGTCGTGCGGGCTTCGGCATGGGTGCCCTGCCAGCAAATGCGCCCTTGATAGAGGAGAATCAGGCGATCGCCCGTGCGCTCAATGGTACTGTTTTGGTGGGTAACGACAACGTAGGCATGCCCCGTCTTCTCCCGTAATTCGCGAATCAAATCCTCAATCACTGTTGAGGCAATGGGATCTAGCCCTGCCGTTGGCTCATCGTAAAGCAGCAGGTAGGGGTTGTCATTGGGATCTTCGGGATTATCCACAATGGCGCGGGCAAAGCTGACTCGCTTGCGCATCCCCCCAGACAACTGCGCTGGGTAGAGGTCTTCCATGCCAGCGAGGCCGACCATCGCTAGTTTTTCACTGACAATTTCGCGAATGCGTGCCTCCGGCAAACGCGTATGCTGGTACAGGTAAAAGCCGACATTCTCAGCAACCGTGAGGGAGTCAAAAAGGGCAGATTGCTGAAAGACCATGCTCATCCGCATCCGACAGAGACCTTCTTGCCGTAATCCTTGACGGCGCTCTCCTGCAACATACACTTCGCCTTTATCGGGAGCGACTAAGCCAGCAATAATCCGCAAAAGGGTTGACTTACCGGTTCCCGAAGGCCCCAGAATCACTAAGGCATCATCGGGATAGATGACTAAATCCACATCATTCAGCACCTGCTGATGGCCAAAGGCTTTGCAGACACCGCGTAATTCCACCAATGGTTCGGCCATCGTGTCGGCCTCTCCTAGCTAAAGGCTTCTACTTGAAGGTCTGCGATCGCTTGCAGGCCGCGGGCATCTCCTAACTTAAAAAGAGCCGCCTTGGCATCTTCTTGAACCCCCATATCACTGTCTTGGAGAGCGGCAATGAGTTGATCAATCGCTTGGGTGTAAAGAAGCCCAAGGGGAATTTTGCGGCAGGCATGACCTAAGGCCCAAGCACAGTTACTGCGCACAGCGGCAATTGCATCCTGAGCCAAGGCAAGGGCAAGGGCAGGAATGGCAACCGTCGCCGCCTCTTCACTAGCTTCTGCCACCTGACCCAAGGAACTCGCCGCCCAGAGACGCACGGCAGAAATATCCGTTTGCAGGGCACGAATCAAGGGATCAAGGGTGCGCCGATAAATTTCTGGCAGGGGAAAGCGGACGCCACAGTTACCCAGCGCCCAAACAATGCCTTTGCGGACATAGCCATTCCAGTCCCGCTCCAATTGCTGAATGAGGGCATCCACCGCTGCCAAACTGGGGTTACGGCCAAGGGCATAGGCGGCACTGACACGGACAAGGGGACAGGGTTCTTGCAGGAGATTGATGAGATAGGGTGTGGCGCGTTCATCCTGCAATTCGCAAAAGGCGCGAGCCGCCAACATCCGCTCCGTCACATCGGCGGAGGTCAGCAGGGGCAACATGGCTTCGGGATCGGGGCGATCGCTCTCCTCACTCGGCAGCGCCGCTAGTGCATCTTCTGAAGTGTCGAGAAGGGGGAAATCATTGTCATCCATACTGTTTAATCTACAGGATGCTTGGAATCCCGACTAGAGCGCACCGTTGACTTCGCCGCGAAAGCCATAGATTTGGCGACTGCCACCAAAGGCCACCAGTTGCACCACCCGCTCATCCCCCGGCTCAAAACGAATGGCGGTGCCAGCGGCAATATCTAAGCGCATTCCTCGTGCCTGTTCACGATCAAATTGGAGGGCCGGATTGACTTCGTAAAAGTGGTAGTGAGATCCCCCCTGAATTGGGCGATCGCCCGTATTGGCCACCGTTAACGTCACCGTTGGCCGGCCAGCATTGAGTTCAATGGTTCCCTCTGCGGGGATAAGTTCACCGGCAATCATGGGCATCTCAGCCAATCTCTAAAGATATCCCTATCCTAGGGGTAGAGGCGCACCCGCTGCCAGTGGTCTCCTTGGCGCCGATAGCACAGGCGATCGTGGAGGCGATTGGGTCGCCCTTGCCAAAATTCAATCAGGGTCGGTAGAACACGATAGCCCCCCCAATGCTCTGGCCGAGGGACATTTTCGCCATAGCGGGCTTCCACTTCCGCAAGGCGGGCTTCCAAATCGGCGTAGGATTCTAAAACCTCACTCTGCTGGGATGCCCATGCCCCCCAACGGCTACCCAAAGGACGACTCTGGAAGTAGGCATCGGACTCCGCTGCACTAATTTGCTCAACAGTGCCTTCAATGCGCACCTGCCGTTCTAGCTCTGCCCACCAAAAGACAAGGGCAGCCTTGGGATGGGCGGCTAATTCTAGACCTTTACGACTGCGATAGTTCGTAAAAAAGACAAACCCGCGATCGTCCACATCTTTGAGCAAGACCAGTCGTGCAGCAGGCATGCCATCGAGGCCAACGGTGGCCAGCGTCATCGCATTGGGTTCCGGTAATTCAGCGTTGACCGCATCCGTAAACCAGAGGCGAAACTGTTCGATCGCATCCTCAGCCGCCTCACTTTCGAGGAGACGTTGACGACGGTAATCACGGCGCAGATCAGCAATGCGGGTCATGGGGTTTCTTCGGACTCATTTGTTGGGGTTTCTTCACTGATCCTAGAGGATTCCACGGGCGATCGCCGCCACAGGGCGCGGAAAAAATAGCTCAGCAGCAAAAAAATCAAACCAAACCCCATAAACAGGAGTACTCGCCACACCGGCGCAAGATGGATGAGATCAACAAAGAAAAGCCGCACCAAAGTAATGATCAGCGTGATTAAAGCCACCGTGCGCACCGCTGAGGTGTCCCGTCGCAACCCATAGATCAGCAGTCCGACGCCAAAGAGTCCCCAGACAAGGGTGGCTGCCCCCGTACCAAAGGGCGCCAGTTCGTGCTGCATCCAGATCATCGTCACTCCATGACCCAATATCCAGTAGAGGGGGCGGGTGGGTGGGGGCAAAAAACGGATACTGACTGCTGCGGCGCCAAGCACCACCAAATGGGAGAAAAAAGCCAGATTCAACAGCGGGGGGCGATCGGCGGCAGTAAACAGCAGTTGCCCAACAAAACCAAGGCCGAGCAGTCCCCACCAAAGATGGGCAATAACCCGCAGGGTGCGCGAGGCATAGTGTTGGCTCAAATAATGCAAAATCAGCCCCTCGATCGCCAGCGGTGCGAGGATAAAGCGATTGCTGTAGTAACGAACAACAATGCCAAGGGCAATGAGCACCAGTCCCGTCAAGCTATAGACCCAGCGCCAAGATTGCGGCAAGTGTCGCCAGAACAGACTGGTGCCAAGGTAAAGCACCCCAAAAACAACAAACACCCGCCCCGTTAGCGTTGCCGACCAATCCCAGAGGAAGGCACTTAAGCCCAAAGCAATCAGCGGATTAAAGAGGGCGATCGTCTGACCATAGGGCCGTGGGGAAGTCTCCTGAGGGCGATACAGCTCCCCTGCCCTGTCGCGATCGCGTCCCTGATACCAAGGGGGTAATACCGTAAAGCCCAGCCAAGTCAACGCCAGAATGATCTGTAATGCCACGACCCGATCAAGCCGTTGAGCAGTAATAGACACCGTTAACATCAGCCATCCCAACCAAAAAGCTGACAGCAGGAGCGATCGCCAGCCCTTCACTGCGTAAATTGCCCAACTGCCCAAGAGAATTAAAAACGTATAACTGGCCAAGGCCAAGGGACGACTCATCTCTGTGTTGTAGAGCAGCAAAGGGGTTGCTAAGCCGCCAACCACGCCAATCACCGCAAAAATGGCTCGATTTTGGCGCAACGAGATGAAAAATGCCCCTAGGGTCACTAACACCATCAACGGGAAGGCCACACCCCAAGGCATGACGGTCAAAACCTGATAGGCCGCAAAGATCGTCAGGTAATAGGTCGCCAGACCGCCCCCCTGCAAAAACTGGCTAAAGATGGCTCGCTGCTGCAACCGCCAGCCCAACCCCATCAACACCGTACCAATGACAAAGCCCATGGCCACAAGAACTGCATCGGTAATCCAGCCCAATTCAACGGCGTACCGAAAGAGGAAGCCAATCCCCAACAGCAGCAGGCCGATGCCGAGACGGTTGAGCCACAGTTCCCAATTTTGTAGCCAGTCAGCTTGGGAAGGCCTCACTGGGCGTAACGGTGGCACCGCTGGAGATTCAGACGCTGGGGGTTGTAATTCAGTCGCAGGGGCAGGAGCGATCGCCGTCGGTTCCTCAGGTGGCGTTGATGGTGTTGCGGGTTCTGGGACGCCAGAAGAGGAGAGGTCTTCACGGAGAATGGCTCTTTGCAGAATCTCGAGCGATCGCTGCAGGGCAGCCACAGCGGCTTCTAAGTTTTCAAGACGACGCCGCAAGTCATCCCTATCTTCCATGGTTCGGCTCCCTACGGACTATATCCCCGTTTTATGCGCTAGAGGAGAGAGCCATTCCTTGGGCAATGCACTTTATGAAGTGGCTAGAGGCGCATCCCAAAAGGGGTAAAACGGGAAACAAAATTGGGTGAGAAATCGTCCTATGGCACACAGAAAAGGTCGCAAAAAGCAAATTTTCTCTTTTAGATAAATTTTTATTTTTGGTGATCTGAGTCACAGAAATCTTCAGAAATTAAAAACAATTTGTTAAAAGTTTATAAAATTTTCTTATTTTCTTTCGTCAACTGTAAATTCCGTCAATATGCCAGTCTGCGTAGGTTTGACCGCCTTCAGTGCTTTTTTATTCTTTTTCAAAATGTTTACCATGAACAAAATGCCCCTGATGCTTGATTCTAGGCCTTCGTGGTAGGTTGAAACAGTTCCGCGATGAGAGCGAACACGGCACCAGTAGGGGTAACCCCTGTGTGATGTTGGTGCCCTACTGTCCAGCCGTATGGATGCCCTTTTTAACGGACGCCTATGAAAAAAACGCTTTATGTGGGTCTGACAACAAGCACGTTGGCTGTGTTGGGAATCCTTTCCAGTAGCCGTGCAACCACAACCACACCAGCCATAGAGTCAGGTTCAGCCCCCTCTTCCGCTGTCGTTGCCACCAAAGTGGGGGAACGTCAATCCACGACCCCAACAGCAACGCGGGCGATCGCCAGTCTGCATCGTCACCAACAGCAAGGCCGCGAAGCCGTAACCGTCTATTTGCGGGGGATTCCCGTACTCACCTTCTTGGGTCAACGGGTAGCAGCTACAGAGGGCGTCAAAGTCGCTGCCGCCAACGGCGCCGGGATACCAGAGCAAACCACCCTCTCAGAAGCAGCCCAACAGGCAACCATTCTCACCGCTCGCCTCAATCAGCTCCACGAACAGGGCTTTGATGCCAACCTTGTGCGCGTGGGTTGGGATGCCCAACAACAGCAATACCGCATCTACGCCGACAAAGAACCTCTCCTGACTCTGAACCATCAAGTCACGCTTCCCAATAGTTCACAACGCAATGATGAAAACGCCCTGCGCATTGCTAACCTGATCCGCCGCCAACTGGGGAATGCCCCTGCCCTAACCAGCGTAGAGGGTAGACCAAATACCGTTGTGGCCATGGGACCGATTCGGATGCAGTTGACGGGTATTGCCTCGTGGTATGGCCCCGGCTTCCATGGTGCCCGCACTGCCAATGGCGAGCGATTTGATCAGGACGCCCTGACGGCGGCTCATCGCACACTGCCCTTTGGGACACGGGTACGGGTGACAAATCTCCAGAATGGCCGCTCAGTAGTGGTGCGCATTAACGATCGCGGGCCTTTTACGGGGGGACGGGAAATTGACCTCTCGCGGGGGGCTGCGGCTGCCATTGGCCTCATTGGTGTCGGTGTCGGCCCTGTGCGCATTGACGTTTTAGACTGATTAGACTGATCCCCACCCCCCAAAAGCAAAGTGATAGAATGAACGACATGCTAGGGGTGTCTGCGGTCAGAGCAGGCTGAGAGCAAACCCTTAGAACCTGAACCAGATCATGCTGGCGCAGGGAAGCTGTCTAGAGAGGATTCTATCAATGGTGCGTAGCGAATGGATTGCTGCCCGCAAAGGGCATGACAATGTTACCCAAATGCATTATGCCCGCCAAGGGATTATCACCGAAGAAATGCACTATGTGGCGCGGCGGGAAAACCTGCCTGCGGAATTGATTCGCGATGAAGTTGCCCGTGGGCGGATGATTATTCCCGCCAATATCAATCACCCCAACCTCGAGCCGATGGCGATCGGGATTGCTGCCAAGTGCAAAGTCAATGCCAACATTGGTGCCTCTCCCAACTCCTCCAGTCTAGAGGAGGAACTCGAAAAGCTACGGCTAGCGATTAAATACGGCGCCGACACGGTGATGGATCTGTCCACGGGTGGGGGGGATTTGGATGCCATTCGCACCGCCATTATTAATGCCTCACCCGTGCCCATTGGAACGGTGCCCGTCTATCAAGCCCTTGAAAGCGTCCACGGTAGCGTTGAGCGGCTTACCCCCGATGACTTTCTCCATGTCATTGAAAAGCACGCCCAGCAGGGGGTGGACTACATGACGATCCATGCGGGGATTCTCATTGAATATCTGCCTTTGGTGAAAAACCGCATCACTGGGATTGTGTCGCGCGGCGGCGGCATTCTCGCCAAGTGGATGCTGTATCACCACAAACAAAATCCCCTCTACACCCACTTCCGCGACATTATTGAGATCTTCAAAAAATACGATGTTTCCTTCTCCCTCGGGGACTCGCTGCGGCCAGGGTGTCTCCATGATGCCTCTGATGAAGCTCAATTGGCGGAATTGAAAACCCTCGGTCAACTCACCCGCAAGGCTTGGGAACACGATGTCCAAGTGATGGTGGAAGGCCCCGGCCACGTGCCCATGGATCAAATTGAATTCAATGTGCGCAAGCAGATGGAAGAATGCTCTGAAGCTCCTTTCTATGTCCTTGGGCCCTTGGTCACGGATATTGCCCCCGGCTATGACCACATTACCAGTGCCATTGGCGCGGCGATGGCGGGTTGGTACGGCACGGCCATGCTTTGCTATGTAACCCCCAAAGAGCACCTTGGCTTACCCAATGCTGAAGATGTGCGCAATGGCTTGATTGCCTACAAAATTGCGGCTCACGCAGCGGATATTGCCCGTCATCGTCCGGGGGCGCGCGATCGCGATGATGAACTGTCGCGGGCACGGTATAACTTTGACTGGAACCGCCAATTTGAACTGGCTCTCGATCCGGATCGGGCACGGGAATACCACGACGAAACCCTACCGGCAGATATCTATAAAACGGCTGAGTTTTGCTCCATGTGCGGGCCGAAGTTCTGCCCCATGCAAACGAAGGTAGATGCCGACGCCCTTGCCGAACTGGAGAAATTCCTCGCCAAGGACAAAGATCAAGTGAGTGCCTCTGCCTAGGGCATGGCCATTGATTTCAAGGGGGGGTTGATTGCGATCGCCCTCCTTTTTGATGTCACCAATGGCTTCCATGATGCCGCCAATGCCATTGCAACGGTGGTGGCCACCCGTGCCCTTTCCCTGCGATCGGCGCTCATCCTTGCTGCTGCGGCTAATTTTGGTGGTGCCTTCTTGAGTACGCGGGTGGCGCTAACAATTGAAGCCGGCATTCTCAACAGCAGTGCCTTGGGTGCCCATTGGTTTGGCGTGATTAGTGCCGCACTCCTCGGCGCGATGGGCTGGAATTTGCTCACTTGGTATTGGGGTTTACCCAGTAGTTCTTCCCATGCCCTCATTGGTGGCTTGGTGGGGGCAGCCCTCTTTCAAGTGTCACCACAAATCATCTATTGGCAGGGGATTGTTGAGGCGGTGGTGATTCCCATGGTCGTGTCCCCCTTGGTGGCGATCGCCATCGGCCTTGGTTTGATGACCCTAGTCGAAAAGTGGTTGCAATGGCAAGGAGAACTCCCCCCAGAGCACTGGCAACGGTTGCAGATTCTCTCCGGAACATTGATGGCCGTTGCCCACGGTGCCAACGATGCCCAGAAAACAATGGGGGTGATCACCCTTGCCCTTGTGAGTTGGGGACAACTGTCACCGGAGGCGGGTGTGCCCTTCTGGGTGATGGCTGCCTGTGCCTTGGCGATCGCGATCGGTACCTATGGCGGCGGCGAACGCATTATCCGCACTACGGGGGAGAAAATTACACCCCTTGACCCTGTGAGTGGCTGCTTAGCGAATCTCAGTGCCGCCTTGACTGTGGGAGCCGCAAGTCTGGTGGGCTTTCCCGTCAGTACGACCCAAGTCGTGGTGGGTGCGATTACGGGTGCTGGCTATCGCCATCAAGGGGAAGTGAACTGGCAAGTGTGGGCGCAAATTTTCATGGCATGGGTACTCACGTTTCCCGGTGCAGCCCTGCTGGCGATCGCGATCTCTTTTGGTCTATCCCAACTTTGAGTCAACCTCAGGAAACCTGTGTGGGCTGCATTTGTTGGGCATATTCACGAAAGCGTTCGAGATCTGCTTGCAATGTACTTTCAACTACGCGGCCAAGGAAAAGGCGATCCATCATTTGTCCCAAAATTCCCGGAATGGCATAGGACACCGACAGCTTCACAATGGTGCTGCCATGGCGATCGTAAAAGCGAATTGCACCCCGATTGGGCAGCCCATCCACGGACTCCCACTGAATCATTTGGTGCTTCACTTGGCGGCAAATGCGCGATCGCCAGCTAAAGTGCCAGTTGCCCGTGGTCAATGTCCAGCGCGATAGGGTAGGGTCTTCTTCAGTGATGACCACAGATTCAATCCACTTCATCCACAGGGGCATTTTCTCCAGATCCGACCACAGTGCCCAGACGCGATCGACATCGGCTGCCACTTCAATCTGAACCGTATGCTCTAACCAACTCATCCATGACCTCCTGCCAAAATCGCTTGGGCGGCTTGTCGTCCGGACATTGTCGCGCCCTCCATGCTGTCAATGTAGTCCTGCTGCGTATAGCTGCCCGCCAAGTAAAAGTTAGGAACGGGTGTTTTTTGGGGCGGACGATAGGGATCCATGCCGGGGGCTTCGCGATAGAGGGACTGCGCTAATTTGACGACACTGTACCATGTCATGTTCAGATGGCGCGACGAGGGGAAAAGTTCATGGACTTGGCGCAGCACATGTTGGGCAATTTCTTCATTGCTGGCTTTGATGAAGGGATCACCGGGAGTAAGCACCACTTGCAGTAAGGAGCCTTGACCTTCGCGATAGTAGTCCGCTGGACTAGTGAGGGCCAGATCCGCAAAGCAGGAAAAGTCAGCATCGGCAGTGTAGAGCAGGTTATCAATACCCGTTGCCGCCACCTGTTTTTGTTTACTGCCGTCTTGCAGTTCCGTAACCCAGCCATCAAATCGCAATTGTACCGTGGCCACAGGCACGGCCTCGAGCTTAAAGATGTTGTCAAAGGTTGGGTGCGATCGCCACGCCGCCGGAATCAGGCGCTGAATCCCCGGCACATCACAGGCACACAGATAGGCATCCGCTGTAACTGTTTCTAGTTTTTCGCCTAGGGGAATCACCAACCCTTCCACCTGCCAAGTGCTCGGATCCTCGCCGCGAAAGCGAATTTCCTTCACCCGTCGCCGCAGATGAATCTTAGCCCCCCGCGCTTCAATGTAGTTCACCAAGGGTTTGAGCAGGTATTCTGCCGGTGATCCCTTGAGCATATTGAGCCGTGAGGCAGTGGTTTTGGCGGCAAACATCATAAAGATGGTCAGCATACAGCGAGCAGACATGTGCTCGGTATCAATGAAGCCAAGGGCATAGGAAATGGGATTCCAAAGGCGCTTGAGACTGTTTTCTGAGCCCCCATGGCGGCGAAACCACTCCGCAAAACTGACCCGATCTAAGGCGCGAATTTGGCGCATTGCCCCCTCATAGTCCACCAGACCCCGCACCACAGGACTGGTGCCAAGGGCAATGGCATTAAAGAATTTATCGGCAGCAGAGAGTTGACTGGTGGTGAAGAAGGCCTTGAGACCGTTGAAGGGGGCACCCAAGGGAAAGCGAAAATCCAGTTCTCCCACCTGACCACCGCGATTAATAAAGGTGTGGGTATGTTCCTTAGGTAGTAGGTTGGCGATCGCCCCCACCTTGGTCATCAGTTCGAAGAGATTGGCGTAGTTGTAAAAGAAGACATGCAGCCCCATCTCAATGTGGTTTCCATCGGCATCTTGCCAACTGCTGACTTTGCCCCCCACAAAGGGACGGGATTCATAGATTTCAACACTGTGACCGGCATCCACCAAATCCACTGCGGCGGCTAAGCCGGCTAATCCTGCACCAACAATGACAACCCGCATCGGTGATCCCAGAAAACTTTACAGATTTTAACATTTTTCGCCCCTCGGACGGTTTCTCGCGCGTTAAGAAACTTGGCAGAGACCCTTGCCCCCCAGAACCCTCGTCTATGATCAAGGTAAGTTGAAGTTTTTGAATCGCTCACGCTCACGGTGTGCTTATGGCTACGCGTCGTGTCCTCGCCTTTCCCCTCTGGCAGTATTTGAACCAACGGCTATTTAGTCCGGGCTTTACCCTCAATCCCAAACGGTTCTGGCGGCAGTATTACGATGCTTACCTCGAACGCTGCTGGCAAAAAGACTGTGCCTCCAAGGAAGAACCCTCCTGTTAATCGTTCCACAGGTTCGCTAAAATGAGATAGCTCACTTTCCCGATCAAGATTAGGGACTTTTGGCTGTCGTCATTTTAGTTACTTTCACCTGCTGGAAAAAAGAACACTATGGTTGCTTCGCCCCCCTCTGCTGATGCTGCCCTGAAACGCTCAAAAATTGAGGCTCTCAAGGAACAAAGCCAACATCTGCGGGAACCCCTAGCCACAGAACTGCTAGAACCAACGAATCGTTTTAGCGAAGAGGGGGTGCAGATCCTCAAGTTCCACGGCTCCTATCAGCAGGACAACCGCGATAACCGCGTCAAGGGTCAGGAGAAAGACTACCAGTTCATGCTGCGTACCCGCAGTCCAGGAGGGTATATTCCGCCGCAGCTCTATTTAACCTTGGATCGCTTGGCGGATGAATATGGCAACCACACCCTGCGGGCAACAACGCGGCAAGGATTCCAGTTGCACGGCATTCTCAAGAAGAATCTGAAAGCAGCGATCGCAGCCATTATTCGCAGCATGGGATCCACATTGGGCGCCTGCGGTGATTTGAACCGCAATGTCATGGCGCCACCCGCCCCCTTTCGCGATCGCCCGGAATATGCCCTTGCCTATGAGTATGCCCACCGCATTGCCGATCTGCTGACCCCACAAACCGGTGCCTACTACGAGATTTGGCTCGATGGTGAAAAGGTGATCTCCGCCGAAGAGCACCCCGATGTCAAGGCGGCACGGCAGCGCAATGGCAATGGCACAATCTTTCCCAATAACGAAGAGCCAATCTACGGCGATCACTATATGCCCCGCAAATTTAAGTGCTGTGTCACGGTGCCGGGGGATAACTCCGTAGATCTCTTCTCCCAAGATTTGACACTGGTGGTGATTATAGATGCCCAAGGCCATCTTGAGGGCTTCAATATCTATGCCGGTGGTGGTTTGGGGCGCACCCACAACAAAGAAGAAACCTTTGCCCGCATGGCTGATGAAATTGGCTTTGTCCGAGCGGCAGATGTCTATGAGGCGGTGAAGGCGATCGTGGCCACCCAGCGGGACTATGGCGATCGCTATAATCGGCGCCACGCCCGTTTGAAATACCTGATCCACGATTGGGGAGTCGAAAAATTCAAGGCCAAGGTGGAAGAATACTTTGGCAAACCCCTCGAACCCTTTCGCCCGCTGCCGCCGTGGCGCTATCAGGACTTTTTGGGCTGGCACCCCCAAGGAGATGGCAAATTCTTCTATGGCCTCTCCATTGCCAATGGCCGCATCCTTGATCAGGGGAACTTCAAACTCAAGTCGGCCCTCAAGAAAATCGTCAAAGACTTTCAGCTCCCCCTGCGGGTCACGCCTCACCAAAATCTGCTCCTGTGTGATGTTTCTCCCGATCAACAGGATGCAATTCAGCACATCCTTGAGCAGCACGGGGTGCGTGATGTCAATGCCATTGATCCCCTCGAACGCTATAGCATGGCCTGCCCGGCGTTGCCTACCTGTGGCTTGGCCATTACCGAGTCGGAACGGGCAATTCCGGGGGTACTGGAGCGGATTCGTCGCCTCATGGATCGGCTGGGACTCCAAGAAGAGCACTTTGTGATTCGGATGACGGGGTGTCCCAATGGCTGTGCCCGCCCCTACTTGGCGGAATTGGGCTTTGTTGGCATTGTCCCCGGCGCCTATCAGACTTGGGTGGGGGGGAGTCCCGATCAAACCCGCTTAGCAGAGGTCTATATTGAGCGGTTACCGATTGCCGAACTGGAAACAGCCCTAGAGCCATTGCTAGTTTTTTATCGCGATCGCCGGCACAAGGGCGAATCCTTTGGGGACTTTTGCCACCGCGTCGGCTTGGCTGCCTTGCGGGAATTTGCCGCTACCTATATTCCAGCTACCGCGACAAAGCGCTACCGCGTGGATGTGCGTGCCGATCAATACCAGCAGCTTAAGGAATTAGCAGCGGCCAAGGGCATGTCTCTGGCGGCAGTGACCCGTGAAGCCATCCAGCGTTACCTTGAGCAATCTGGTCAGTAAGCTAAAACAATCAACGATGGCAAGAGCGCTATCGGCTATAATGGGAAATTGCCAAATAGGGCGGCATAGCCAAGTGGTAAGGCAGAGGTCTGCAAAACCTTTATCCCCCGGTTCGAATCCGGGTGCCGCCTTTATACTTTCGTAGGTTATCTAGGTTGCTGCCCTAGCCAATCCAAGAGCCGATGAATCCCCCAGCAGTAGTCGGGATCGCCCCAGAGGCGTTGACACTTGCGATCGCTGGTAAAGCCCACGTGACCCCCTTGCTCTGTCATCAGCAGGGTGAGGGCAGGGTTGGCCTCGGCAATGGCTAGGAGTTCTGGCACCAGACTGGGATCAAATAGGGGATCATCGGCGGCATAGAGAATCCATAGGGGTATTGTCAGTTGCGGCAGCAGCGGCAAGGGACTACTGGCAGCGTAATACTCGGCCACACTGCCAAAGCCAAGGCGGTCAATGACGAGGGCGGCATCAAAACCGGCAATGGTGTCAATCTGGGCAACGGTGTTGAGATCAAAGATTTGAGGATGAAGGCGATGCAGGTGGCGAGCCAAGTGTTGGAGTTGACGGCTGATGGCGCGTTCAAATTGCCGTCCCCAAAAAGTCGTGCCGAGGTGGGCAAGGGAGCGGTTGGAGTCAAGGTTGGGGCAAATCACAGCCGCCCCCCCAATCTCTTTTGTCCCTTGCTGTTGGGCATACCACGCCCCCCAAAGGGCTAACTGCCCCCCCAAGGAATAGCCAACAAACCAGTAGGGCGGCCTATAGCCCAGTTCTTGGCACTGTTGGGCGATCGCGACAAAGTCTTGGCCTTCGTAAAGCCCATCACTGGTCAACGCCGGAGAAAGTTCAGCACTGCGGCCATGGGCACGCCAGTCGAAGAGCACCACATCAAAGCGGCGGGCGATCGCCCAATGGGCAAGGGTATGCAAGTACCATTGATTCTTGAGATCACCCGTAATGCCGTAGGTGGCAATGATGGTTCCGCGTGCTTGGCCAAGCCGATACCCCTCACCGTACAGGGGCACGCCCGCCGCCCCATGGAAAACATGGCTGGTTTGCGGTTGCCAAGGGTAGAGGCACCCCCAGCGTTGGACATAGGCAGTAAAGACCGTGTGGATCACGCCAGAGTGCAGCGGCAGTGGTGGCCAATAGGAGAGGGATTGCATAGAATTTAGTCATCCATCGTAAAAGAAATAGGCAAGGTTGGGCGTTTTTGGTGATTATTGTGAGGCATGGGTGATGACACGGAGCGATGATCCGCAGAGGACAGACCCCTATACCATGGAAACCTGTCTGACAGATGTCCAAGCCAACCGCTTGCTGGATGAAGTCTTTGCCGCTGTGGAGGCCGACCTCAATGAGCCAGAATCCCTAGCAGCGGTTTTAGAACCGGAACCTTCCCTCCTCGTCCCCTTTGAAGCGACAACTCCTCCTCCGCCCCCACCACCGGCGGAACCTTCTCGCTGGCTGCACCGATCGGAACCAGAGCAGGCCTTTTCTTGGGGCGATCGCTTTTTGATGGGGGTTGGCATTGCCTCCTTTGTCCTAGGAGTTGGCCTTTGGATCAGTCTGAATCGCCAACCAGTTGCAGTTGCCCCTGACGCTACGGTGACCACAACCACCAGCCCTGCGGACATTGCCTTCGCTGAGTATCTGCAAACCTCCCTTCAGCTGCTCAGCCAACGGGCCGCCCCCCCAACCCCTGCATCGCCAGCGATCGCCAGCAATTCGGTTCGCACCCCCTCAACCCCCACCCCGACGGTTGAACGCATTTACGTTCCCGTCTACCAAGCCCCCAGCGCGCCAACGGTGACCCTGCCCAATTTACCAACGGTGACAGCTCCTACGCCGGCAGCCACACCGGTACCCCCTGCCCCTACACCGGCGCCCCCCCAACATACCTTAGTTGGCATCCTCGAACTGGGCGATCGCTCAGTGGCTCTTTTTCAAAGCAATGGCCAAACACTGCGCTTGAGTGTGGGCGATACAATTGGCAACGACGGCTGGCAACTGGTACAGATTCAAAATCAGCGGGCGGTGCTACGGCGTCAAGGGGAAGTGCGCTCCCTCACTGTTGGCCAAAGTTTTTAAAAAAAGGGGCACTCATGAGCTTTTTCCGCGACTTGAATGCATTCCTAGAGCAAAAACTCGAGGACTTTATTCGTGCCAATCCGCAGCTTGAACTCAATCTACTGCTCCTTGAGCTAGAGGATCAAGAACGGGAAACCCAAGAGCGGCTACTGCGGCTGCAACAGGAAGTCAATACCTGCGAACAGCAAATTTTAGGCCTTGTTTCCGAGATTCGCCGCTGGCGCGATCGTACCCACACCGCTATGGCCGCTCAGCGTCCTGATCTGGCCGAATTGGCACGACAACGGGAGGCCGAATTGCGCCAACGGGGGGAACAATTGTGGACGCAACGCCTCGACGCCCTCAATCAAATCCCCGTTACCCAGCAGCTGCTGCAAAAGATTCGCGATCGCCGGCGAGAAATCATGAACCGTGTGCCTACCGCCAGTGCGCCCCCACCACCGCCCCCACCGCCACCACGCATGAGCAGTGACCTCAATGACCCAATTGAAGCTGAGTTTCGCCGCTTGGAACTGCAAACTGCCCTTGAGGAACTGAAGCGCTCAATGGGGCTATAGCGCAACAGACGTGGGACAATCGAGAACGCGGTTTTATCCAAATATCCCATGGCGGTTATTCAGATTACATCCGACGACACTTGGCAAATTCAGGCCGATGGCCATCCCCTGCAGGGCACCCTCCAGGTACCGGGAGATAAATCCATTTCCCACCGTGCCCTGATGTTGGGAGCAATGGCAGAGGGCACTACCCATATTGAAGGCCTGCTCGTGGGTGAAGATACCTGTAGTACCGCCGCCTGTTTTCGTGCCCTTGGTGCCGAGATTTCAGATCTCAATGCCACAGCAGTCACGGTTCAAGGCTTGGGAATTGGCCATCTCCAAGAACCCGTGGATGTCCTGAATGCCGGCAACTCTGGTACAACGATGCGGTTGTTGTTGGGGGTATTGGCAGCGCAAACAGGTCGCTTTTTTACGATGACTGGGGATGCCTCATTGCGATCGCGCCCCATGGCACGGGTCGTCACACCCTTGATGCAGATGGGTGCCCAGATTTGGGGGCGTCAACACCACAGCCGTGCCCCCTTGGCCGTTTTGGGGCAGCCCTTAGAGCCAATCACCTACTACAGTCCCATTGCCTCCGCTCAGGTGAAATCAGCGCTATTGCTCGCCGCCCTCCACACCGAAGGCACCACCATTATTCGCGAACCCCACCGCTCACGGGATCACAGTGAACGTATGCTTCAGGCCTTTGGTGCCTGTTTGAGCGTGGATGAGGGCACCTGTACGGTGAGTCTTGAAGGACCTGCGGTCTTAAAGGGTCAGAAGGTGATTGTGCCCGGCGACATCAGTTCAGCCGCCTTTTGGTTGGTGGCAGCCTCCATTACCCCTGATTCAGAACTAGTACTGACCAATGTGGGAGTTAACCCCACCCGCACCGGCATTCTCGACGTGCTTTGGGCAATGGGGGCCGAGATTACCCTTGAAAATGAGCGGCTCGTCACAGGCGAACCCGTTGCAGATCTGCGGGTGCGATCGGCAGCCCTCAAGGGAACCCGTATTGGCGGTGAATTGATTCCCCGCTTGATTGATGAGATTCCGATTTTGGCTGTGGCTGCTGCCTTTGCCGAGGGGATCACCGAAATTCGGGATGCAGCAGAACTGCGGGTGAAGGAGAGCGATCGCCTCAAGGCCGTGGCCACAGAATTGCAAAAAATGGGCGCTAAGGTCACTGAACTCAGTGATGGCCTCGATATTCAGGGGGGCGTACCCTTGCAAGGCACCCATGTGGAAACCTACGGCGATCATCGCATGGCCATGAGTCTGGCGATCGCTGCCCTCAATGCCACAGGAACCAGCCACATTCACAACGCCAGTGCGGCAGCCGTCTCCTATCCTGAATTTGTAACAACTCTGCAACAAATTGCTTGACAACACAAAAATCCCAGTAATTTTTGGGACAACTTCACTCAACACCAAACGCTGTATGCTAGCATCAAATAAATTGTTTTGGTGTCACAATGCAGCTTCGCGTTGCGTTGAACTCTCTGTAGACTTGTAATATTCAGGTGTTTACTTTCCTTGATAATTGTAAGACTAAATTAGACCCAAAATGATACAGAACCAAAAAAATACGATAATATAGTTTCACTCCTGCTCTAGGGGCGCCCTTGCGCTCTATCTGGGACAGGAAAATCCCTCTCTAACTGACTTCTTTGTTTTTTTCGTTCAAAAAAGGCTGTGTTTGCTCATCATGGCAACAATTCAAGATTTCATCCACGTTCAGGATCAATGGTCATTAGATGAGTTGGTGGAAATCGCCAACGAACTCTTACCCCAGCACCTCCCCCAGGAGGATTCCAAAAACCGTGTTTTGGAAGAGGTCAACCCGCGTCTGGTGCGCCATTACACCTCCTGCAAATTGATTGACCGTCCCGCTCGCATTGGCCGCGAAGGGCGCTACGGCTATCGCCACCTGGTGCAATTGCTGGTGGTGCGGCGGCTGTTGATGGAGGGCTATACCGCAGGTGCCATTTACAAGCTGGTGTATCGCATGAGCACCCCAGAACTGCGGGCACTCCTTGAGCAAGGGGTTCATCTGCAATTGAATCCACCCCCGATCAACCCAGCTTTGGCCTTTTTGCAACAGGTACAAGACCGCTCCGAGCATCGCTATGGGGAACCCATGCGCGTCAGTCCCAGTGTCAGCCGCCGCGAGGTACCGCCCCCGAGCCATTCACCGCAACCAGAATCTTGGAAGCGCATTGAGGTGGTGCCGGGCTTTGAGGTTCATATTCGCGATGACTTTAACTTTCCCCAGATCAATCGCGATCAGGAAGCCCTTGTGAAGCAACTGGTGCAATTGCTCTCTAGCTATACCCAGCGCTAACTGAGACTGAACTATCCGGTGTCGCGGTCAGCCCGCTGGCGATCGCTATAATAGCGCCATGGAAGGATGCCTCAACGATACGGATATTTACACGCTGTGCCAAACCCTTGCCCTTGGCCAGCGCACCGGGGAACTCTACCTCGAAGATGATGCCGGTCATACGTGGCTTCTCTTTTTGAGTCATGGCCACCTAGTGTATATTGCCGATCGCCACAGCCACAGTTTAGAGCGGTTGCAGGATCTGCTCTATGGGCAGGGCATTCCTTGGCCGAGTCCCGATAGCTTCATCGAAAGCAAAGCCGGTGCCAGTTGGGTGGAATACGAATGCCTGTGGTGGCTCCTCGATCACTGCAAGCTCAATCAAATCCATAGCGTGTGGCGGGCGCTGCTGCGGGAGAGTCTCTTTGACGTTGTTAGCCTCAATCGCGCTTGGTTCAAGTTTTATAGTGCGAGTCCCCTCACCCCCCAATGGCACAATCTCTCCCTGACAATGCTGCTCAATGACAGCCTGAGTCATCTGCGGGAATGGAAAAAACTGCATCCAGAGTTGCGTTCCCTTGATCAATCCCTCGAACTGACGGATATTAAACCCACAGGCAACGATCCAGCGGATCAGTGGTTTCGCCAACTGGAACCCTTCGTGCGCGAGCGGATCACCTTGCGCCGTCTGAGTCGGCAACTGGGACGAGATGGCGTGACGGTGGGCAAACTCCTGCTGCCCTATCTCCATCAAGGGTACTTACAAGTCAGTTCTTGGGGAACCAATGGCCACACCCGTACATTTCCCCCCCTCTCTTGGCGGCGATCGCCCCGGGTCGTGTGTGTGGATGATGCCGCCACTGTCCGTCAAGTGGTTGAATCCACCCTGCAAGCCGCAGGTTATGAAGCCACGGCGATCGCCCACCCCTTAACGGCCTTGAGTCTCATTTTCCAACTCAACCCCGACCTGATTTTCCTCGATATTGCCATGCCCGAATTGGATGGCTACGAATTTTGCACCCTTCTACGGCACACCCCTCGCTTCCGTTATACGCCGATTATTATGCTGACTAGCCTCGTTGGTTGGAGCGATCGCCTGCGCGCCAAAGTGGCCGGTGCCACTGATTACCTCAGCAAGCCCTTTTCAACTCAAGAATTGTTAACAATTACGCACCATTACATTGGTGCAGCGCCACCTGTGACCTCCTTAACAGACGAGTCCTTTGGCGACGTGCTAGAACCAAAATCAGGCCTTGAGACGCCCCGTTAGCAGGTTAGCTATCATCAACCTGTCAACCTCTTAGGCTTTTAGAATATAAAGCAAACCCTGAATTCTACGTGTAACCCCCTATGAGTAAAGTCTTAGTTGTCGAAGATAGTCCACCCCAGCGGGAAATGATCAGCGAATTGCTGGCGAAAACAGGCTTTGAAGTAACCGTTGCCACCGATGGTGTCGAGGCAATGGAGCAATTGCAGCAGAGCACGCCCGATGTGGTTGTCCTCGACATTGTCATGCCCCGCATGAATGGGTATGAAGTCTGTCGCCAAATTAAGTCCGACCCCCGCACCCAATCCATTCCCGTGGTGATCTGTAGCTCCAAAGGTGAGGAGTTTGATCGCTATTGGGGCATGAAACAGGGGGCTGATGCGTATATTACGAAGCCCTTTGACCCCAAAGAATTGGTTGGCACCATCAAGCAACTCTTGCGAGGCTAAAAAAATGTTTAGTAGCTCAGACTTACTCGCAACCAATGCCCCCATCGAAAGTGGCAATATCGATGACCTCAGAACCCCAGAGGGGGATTTACATATCCTCTTTACCATCCCTAGCGGTGATACCCTAGCCCTACCGGCTATTGGGGTACGCGAAGTTGTGGCCGTGACTCCCGATCGCATTACGCCAGTGCCCAATACCTCCAATCTGCTACTGGGGATTTTGAACTTGCGGGGGCAGGTGATTTGGGTCGCGGATACCGGTAAGTTTCTTGGCGATGACACCCCCTTGAATACCGATCGCTCTGAGCTATCGATTATTGCCATTGAAGATGATGAGTTAATGGTAGGGCTAGCAGTTCATCAAGTCCGAGGCATGGAGTGGCTCAACAATGACACCATTAAGCCCGCGACCCATGTCAGCGATCAGATGGCTCCCTTTGTCCGTGGCGAATGGGTTTTTGATGCCGAGCAACAGGACATTGTTAAGCTCTTGGATCCCCTCGCCATTTTACGCAGTGCTCGTTGGGGACTCTAAACTAGAAAAAGTAGAATCTCAATGACACTCGCCCGCAAGTGTCACGATGGAACCCATCAACACCAGTCACTTTAGGAAAATTAACACCCCCGTGCTATCTTTCCCAAGGATTGGCGCATACTTTAGTAATTAAAGCTTCCTTGATGTAGTCCCTAAGAATTCTCTGCCCCTCGTCATCGTCCATTCTGGGAGTAAGCCCATGGCATCCAGCAGCACCCAACACACCCAAGAATATCAAAAAGCGGTTGCCGCTTATGTGCAAGGCAACTATGAAGAAGCAGCCAAAATCACTGACCAGTTGGTGGGCACCCGACCGGGCGATCCAAACCTGCGGCTGCTGCGGGGGCACATTTACTGCTGTCAACAACGCTACAGCGAGGCTCAAGAGCAGTACCATGCGGTTCTCAATGCCACAACGGATCCAGAATTGATCAACTTGGCCAACGAGAGCCTTGCCAAGATTAAGGATTTGATTCCCGCTGCTGAACCTGCCAAAAACGGCGGCGAACACCACCCCCCCCTGCAAGGAGATCACACCCAACTGCAGGGGGACAATACCTTTTTGCAAACCACGCCACCCATTGTGGAACCCCAAGCCGCAAACCCTTCAGAGGAATTGAGTCTTGATCACTTTGATGACTTTGGTAGCGATTTAGGGACAAGTAACCCCTTTGACGATCTTGAGGTGGGCGGCATTGAGGAAGAATTTGGCGCCAGTTTAGAACAGGGTGCCTTTAATCCCTTCGACGAAGATGCGGCGGTTCAGGATCCCTTTGCCTTTTCGGCCAATTCTTTGGAGGAGCCAGTCGCGGACATTCCAGAAATTCCCATCGGCGAATCCGTGCAGCCCCTAGGTACAGAGTCCATCAGTGATGATGATGTCACAATGCTCATGGGAAGTTCTCCTTTGACCCCGTCCGAACCGGCCAGACCTATTTTTGATGGTGAGACATCAGAAAGTACTGCGGCTCCGTTTCAAGAAATGACACCCCCCGCCCTCGAAACATTTGATGATGCCTTTGCTGCTGAAGTAGCTGTATCTGAAGAGAGTCTCTTTGGGGGGCTTACAGAATCGGGAGAAGCCAACGCTTCTGAAGAGAGCCTTTTTCCCGGTCTTGAGGAATCCCCAGCGGCAAATATGTCGGCAGAAAGTCTCTTTGGCGATATTGAGGAAGCCCCAGCAGCCAGCATTTCTGAAGAGAGCCTCTTGCCAAATCTGACGGAATCCGTTGAGACCAATGTTCCTGAAGTCTCTACCTCTGCCGCTGGTATCAGTGATTTGTTGACCAATGAGGCGGCAGATGCCATTGAATTGTTGCCGCAGCCGGAATTAAGTTCCTCTGATGCAGCCGAGGAGGAAGACGATCTCTTTGGCGACTTTTCAGCTTCCCTTGAGGCTTTTGAAGCCCCAGATATTGTGGCAGAACCCCTGTCTCCTGAGGCCTTTGACCCCGCTACCTTTGAGGATGAGCAAACGATCGCCATGTCTGAGTTTCCCGCAGGTGAAACCGTTAGGGAGCCAGAGGCACCAGCGATCGCGCAAGGGGAAGCGAGCTCTGGTGGTGCTGAACCCTTTGAATCCATTGCCGACTTTAACCTAGAGGATCTCTCCTTTGGCAATGCAGATCTCTCCGGTGCGGGATTTGATGATGAAATGACCATTGCCAATCCTCAAGTGCATGGTATGGGGGCTGTTGGCTCAGATGCCACCGTGATGGCCGATGCCGGCACCGAGACCTTTGCAGTTTTACCGGATGAATTTGATCTCAGCCAGCAAAGTCTTGAGGACTTGGCCGATTTTAGCCTCGACCTGAGTCAAAGCACTGCTAGCCGCGCTGAAACCCCACCCCCTGCAGCAAGTCAGGATCTGTCAGCCTTTACCGAGCAAGTACCCGTTGCAGCACCAGCAGCTACTGCGCCAACACCTTCCCGTAGTCCTAGTCCTGTGGCTAGAACAGTCCCAGCAACCTCAACGGCCACGAGTTCCTTTGGCCAGCAAAACATTACCTCAGCCGTAACCAGTGGTGTCCTTTCCGCCTTGGCTGCGGGTGCCGTTAGTTTAGGCTTTAGTGCCTCCGGCCCTGCGCCTTTAGTGAGTGGTACTGCTGCTGGTCTCACCGCCGGGGTGGCCGTCTATGCCATGGGGCAGCGCAGTGTCAGCCGCATCAAGCGCTTCTGTACGGATTTGCAGGCACAGTGTAATGCCGTGATTGCCGGTGATATGACGGCGCGGGTGCCGGTCACCAGTAACGATGAACTGGGACTCTTGGCACAAAGCTTTAACCAAATGACGGATACCATCCAGCAAATTACTGCTGATGCCCAGAAAAAAGCAGAGGAAAACGAACGGCAGCGGGATGATTTACAGCGCCAAGTGATCCGACTCCTCGATGATGTGGAGGGGGCTGCCCGCGGTGACCTGACCGTACAAGCGGAAGTGACAGCGGACGTGCTCGGCGCAGTGGCCGACTCCTTTAACCTGACAATTCACAACCTGCGGACGATTGTGCAACAGGTGAAAATTGCCGCCCAGCAGGTGAGTCGCGGTGCGGCAGAAAACGAAACTTTTGCCCGTAGTCTCTCAGCAGATGCTCTGCGGCAAGCGGAGGAGCTAGCCGTCACCCTGAACTCGGTGCAGATGATGACCAATGCGATTCAGCGGGTGGCCGAAAGTGCCCAAGAAGCTAATGAGGTGGCACGCAATGCTTCAGAAACAGCCCTCCGTGGTGGTGAGGCGGTGGAACGCACAGTGGCGGGTATTTTGCAAATTCGGGAAACGGTGGCCGAGACCACCCGCAAGGTGAAGCGCCTAGCGGAATCTTCCCAAGAGATTGCCAAGATTGTCGGTGTGATCTCGTCGATCGCCAACCGCACGAACCTGTTGGCCTTGAACGCCAGTATTGAGGCCGCACGAGCTGGGGAAGCAGGTCGGGGGTTTGCGGTGGTCGCCGATGAGGTACGCCAACTGGCAGACCGCGCAGCCAAAGCCTCGAAAGAAATTGAGCAGATTGTGTTGCAAATTCAAAGTGAAACCGGCGCGGTGATGACCGCCATGGAAGAAGGGACACAGCAGGTGATTGAGGGGACGAAGCGGGCTGAACAGGCCAAGCACTCCCTTGAGGACATCATCCAAGTGTCGTCGCAAATTGATACCCTTGTGCGCTCGATTACCAACGCTACGGTCGAGCAAACAGAATCGGCGCGAGCCATGGCTCAGGTGATGCAATCCATTGAGTTGACAGCGCAGGCCACCTCTCAGGAGGCACAGCGGGTGTCTGACTCGTTGCAAGGTCTAGTGAGTGTGGCGCGCAACTTGCAGGCATCGGTGGAACGGTTCCGCGTTGAAAATACTGAAGATCAAGCCTAAGCAATCCGGGAGGGGGCTATGCAAAGCGATCAACAAAAGCGCATTCTTGGCTACTTCATTGAGGAGGCGCAGGAACACCTGACCACCATTGAAGACAGTTTGATGAATCTCCAGCAGGTGGTCAATGACCCCGAGGCGATGAGTGAAATGTTTCGGGCAGCCCACTCCGTCAAAGGGGGAGCGGCTATGCTCGGACTCCATAGCATTCAGCACACCGCCCACAAGCTGGAGGACTACTTCAAAATTCTGCGGGAACACCCCGTAACGGTGGATGAAACCCTAGAGCAACTCTTTTTGCAAGCCTTTGATGCGCTGCGGGAACTCCTCGATGAATTGCAAGGCCCCTTTGGTTTGACGGAGGAGACAGCAACGGCAACGCTGAATCGGGTGGAGCCAGTCTTCAATCAACTGCAAGCCCACTTGAGCCACCTGACCCAAGGAGCAGAGGTGGCGCCCCCTGTAGCTGCGCCTTCTCCCCCTGTGGCCGAACCTGTTAAGCCGCCGGTGCAACCCGTTGCTGACTCCAGCTACCGCTTAGTCTTTCAAACGGAGGTGCCCGATCGCTTGCGGGCAATGTTGCAACTCTTTAAGCAACCCGATTCGCCCCAAGTGCGGCAAGAATTGGCGGAGGCCTGTTCTAATTTGGGTCAATTGGGGGAAACCTTTGCGCTGCCCCAGTGGGTTGAACTGCTGGCGATCGCCCAACAGGCGGTGAGTAACACAGCTCAGCCCCTCACGGCCTTGGCACCCGTGGTGATCAAAGAGATTATGGCGGCTCGCGACTTGGTGCTCAATGGTCAAGGCAGTGCGATTCGTCCCAGTGACAGTTTAGTGGCGCTTCAGCCCCCTGTGATTGAGGAAGCGCCGGCTGTTGTTCCAGAAGCGCCAGAGCCTGTGGTCTTAGAATCAGCTCCCGTCACCCTTGAGGAACCACTGCAACCCCTTGAAATGGCCTCTGAGGTTGCTCCGCTAGAGGTGAGGGTGCCTGAAGAAGAGATTTCCGAGCCAATGGAGCCAATGAGCAGCGGTGGCGATGGTGTCACTGTTTTTGGTGAGGAGAGTGGGACTGATTTCCAAGAATTGAGTGACATTTTTAGTGATGCCACAGCGCTGCCGACGGCCTGGCTGGAGGACACCCTTGAGGGGGATTTGGCCAGTTTAGAGCTGGGGGATGAAGCGGCCTTTGATGAGGAGATTTCCGACTTTTTGAACATAACCGCTGCTGAGGAGTTGCCTGAGGCAGAACCCCGCCTTGATGCCATTCTCGATGAAATTGAAGAACTCTCGGGTGAGCTGGTCTCTGCGGAGGTGGAGGAAGCCCCCCTCGATGACCTCACGCCGCCAGCGATCGCCGAAAGTATGGCTGAGGCCCTTGAGGCGCCCTTGACACTTGACCGTCCTCTTGAGGAGAGTGCAGCCGCAGAACCCGCCGAACTTGGTCTGGATGCATTTCTTGAACAATTCGCCGAGGAAGCCCCCTCAGAGATGGCCGCTCTTGATGAGGCAGTTGCTTCCCTAGAAGACTTTTTGGGTGAGGTGGAAACCACTGAGGCTCCCGATCTGCTTCCCTTAGAAGAGGACTTTGAGATCCCTGCTCTCAGTGATGTTGCTGAGGATGTGGCTGAGTTCCTCGAAGAGGTGCCGGGTCTCAACGATGTCCTAGAAAACTTGGTTGTGGATAATGCGGCGGAAGAAGCCCTCGCGGAATTTATTGCCCCGCCAAGCCCTGATGATCCTTGGGCAGAAACGCTATCCGAGGCACCGGCGATCGCTGAGCCAAGTATGCCTGAAGTGACAGCGGCAAATATTGCTGAACCCGAACCCCTAGTGGAGGAGATTGTACCCGCTCCTGAGACTGCTAGCATTGCCGAGCGAGAATCCCTCATGGAAGCCTCCTTCACCTCTCCTGAAGCTGCAGGCATGACGGAACCCGAAGCGGTGGTGGAGGAATCCATTCCCTCCCCTGAAGCTGCCAGCATGGCTGAACTGGAGGCACTGATGAATGATGCCACTGTGCCTGCCACCCCCGAAAGCGTCCTAGAGGAATTGGAGGGGTTGATTGAGCAAAGTGCAACGAGTACAACCCCAGCTGAGGCTGCCACGTTCAACGAATTGGATCAGCTTTTAGAGACGGTGGCGCCACCGGCCTTTGAGGATCTCGAGCAACTCTTGGGTCAAGCCACCCCTACGGCACCCACCCCACCGCCGGCCACAACAGCCCCCTCGACTGCGGATGATAGTTTTGCCGATTTAGAGAAATTAATTCCCCAACCCGCAGGGAGTAGTGCGAAGGCGGCCACTCCTCGCCGAGCCGGGGCAGGGCCAAAAGGTAGCGCCTTGGTGGAGCAAACCATGCGGGTACCCGTACGCCACCTCGATACCTTGAGTAACCTCGTTGGGGAGTTGGTGGTCAACCGCAATAGCCTCGAAGACACCCAAGAACGCCTGCGGCAGTTTCTTGATAACTTGCTCTACCAAGTCCAACAACTTGGGGATGTCAGCCAACAAATGCAAGACCTCTACGAGCGATCGCTCCTTGAGAGTTCACTGTTGGGCGTAACGACAGCACGGGCAGCCAATGGCCAAGGGGAACGGGGAACCCACGCCACGGGGGTCGAGTTTGATGCCTTGGAAATGGATCGCTTTACCGGTTTCCACACCCTCTCTCAGGAGGTGATTGAGCGGATCGTGCGGGTGCGGGAGGCAGCGGATGACATCCAGTACGTGATTGATGAAGTGGAGCAGGTGGCACGGCAGTTTCGTCAAGTCACTACCCAAGTTCAAGAGGGGTTGAGCCGCTCACGAATGGTGCCCTTCCGTGAAATGTCTGTCCGCTTGCCGGGTGCCGTGCGCCGCGTTGCCAGTACCATTGGCAAACAGGTGGAACTGAAGATTGAAGGGGAAGATACCCTCATTGACAAGGGCATCCTCGAAAAGCTCTTTGACCCGATGACCCACCTGATCAATAACGCCGTCTATCACGGCATTGAACCCCCCGAAGAGCGGCGGCGATTGGGCAAACCTGAAAAAGGCCTGATTCGCGTGCGAGCCTTCTATCAAGGCAGTCAAGCGATTATCTCCGTCAGTGACGATGGGGCGGGGATTGACCCAGAACGGGTAAAACGCAAGGCAATCGAGAAGGGTCTCCTGAAGGAGGCGGATGCCCCCAACCTGTCGCGCCAAGAGGTCTATGCCTTCCTCTTTCAGTCGGGATTTAGCACCAAAGATCAAGCCGATGCCCTTGCCGGTCGCGGTGTGGGGATGGATGTGGTGCGCAAAAATCTGGAGGACATTCGCGGCACGATTAACATTGACTCTACGGTGGGCAAAGGCACCACCTTTACGATCCGCTTGCCGCTGACGCTGAGCATTACCAAAGCCCTCTGCTGCATTGATAACCACTGCCGCATTGCTTTCCCCATTGACGGTGTGGAGGATATGCTGGATATTCCCCAAGAGCGCATCCAAACCCTAGAAGATGGTCAACGTGTCCTCTCGTGGCACGATCGCCTGCTGCCAGTGCGTAAACTTGGGGACTTGCTCAAGTACAGCCGCAATATTAGCCGCAGCAATGTCTATGGCGGGAGCAGCCAAGACGATGGCATGGTCTCAATTGTTGTGCTGCGCAGCGGCGATGATCTCGTGGCCATGGAGGTGGATCAGGTCATCGGCGAACAGGAAATCGTGATTAAGCAGTTGTCTGGACCGGTGCCGAAGCCGGTGGGGGTAGCGGGAGTCACAGTTCAAGGGGATGGTCGCGCGATGGCGATCGCCGACGTGCTGGAAATTATTGACCTGTCCCTAGGACGCATGGATCGCGACTGGCGTGGCTTTGGTCACACCATGGATGTTGCGGAACCCGAGGAAGCCTCCGAACCCTTGGTGCTGATTATCGACGACTCGATTACAGTGCGGGAGTTGCTCTCAATGACCTTTACGCGGGCAGGCTACCGCGTTGAGCAGGCACGGGATGGTCAAGATGCGTGGGAAAAACTGCGCTCTGGCTTGCCCTGTGACTTAGTCTTTTGTGACATTGAGATGCCACGCATGGATGGCTTGGAGTTGCTCTCGCGGATTCAAAAAGATCCCAAACTCAACCATCTGCCGATCGCCATGCTGACCTCACGGGGCGCCGATCGCCACCGCAAGATGGCCGCACAACTGGGGGCACGGGGCTACTTTACGAAGCCCTATCTCGAGGAGCAATTACTGGATGCGGCGGCACGGCTCCTCAGGGGTGAAGTTCTGGTGCAGCAGGAGCCGACACCTACCCCATGAGTGAGCGATCGCCGGCCCTAGCAGACTTCCTTGCCCAACTCCCCTTTGAACTGGATGCCTTTCAAGAAGCGGCGATCGCTGCCCTTGATGCCGGTCGCTCTGTGGTGGTCTGTGCTCCTACGGGGTCAGGTAAAACCCTCATTGGTGAGTATGCGATTCACCGTGCCCTGACGCGGCAGCAGCGGGTTTTTTACACCACCCCCCTCAAGGCACTCTCCAACCAGAAGTGGCGTGACTTTCAGCAGCAGTTTGGTGCAGAGCAGGTCGGCCTCTTGACCGGGGATGTCTCGATTAACCGCGATGCCCCGATTCTGGTGATGACGACGGAAATTTTCCGCAATATGCTCTACGGCACTCCCATTGGCGAAGTGGGTACCTCCCTTGCGGGGGTTGAAGTGGTGGTGCTCGATGAATGCCACTACATGAACGATCGCCAGCGGGGCACCGTTTGGGAAGAATCGATCATCTACTGCCCCAAGGAAATTCAACTAGTCGCCCTCTCCGCCACGATCGCCAACGGCGAACAACTCACCGACTGGATTCAATCCGTCCATGGGGATGCTGAACTGATCTACTCCGACTGGCGACCGATACCGCTGCACTTTTACTTTTGCAACGGCAAGGGACTCTTCCCCCTCTTGGACGGCCAACGCAAACGCCTCAACCCGAAGCTCCACGGCCAGCCCGAACTGCGGCGACGCGGCGGCAAGCGGGACTTTTTGAGCATCCGCTACGTGGTCAGCCAACTGCAACAGCGGGAGATGCTGCCGGCCATTTACTTTATCTTTAGTCGGCGCGGCTGTGACCAAGCGGTTCAAGAGGTCCTGGGCATGAATCTCCTCACCAAGGCAGAACAGCAAGCACTAGCGGAGCGGGTCGAGGCCTTTTTGGCACAACATCAGGACATTGTTGCCCCGCAAATGATTGCCCCCCTCTACCAAGGGATTGCCGCTCACCATGCCGGGGTGCTACCCGTGGTGAAAACCCTTGTGGAAACCCTCTTTCAAGAAGGCCTGATCAAACTCGTCTTTGCCACGGAAACGCTGGCCGCAGGGATCAATATGCCCGCGCGCACCACCGTCATTTCCACCCTTTCGAAGCGCACCGACAGTGGTCATCGCCTCCTGACGGCCTCTGAATTTTTGCAAATGGCAGGGCGAGCCGGCCGCCGCGGTATGGATACCGTGGGTCATGTGGTGACGCTGCAAACCCCCTTTGAGGGCGCCCATGAAGCGGCATTTTTGGCCACCGCCGCCCCGGATCCCCTCATTAGCCAATTTACCCCCAGCTATGGCATGGTCTTGAACCTGCTCCAACGCCACACCCTTGAAGAAGCGCGGGAATTGGTGGAGCGCAGTTTTGGTCAATACTTGGCCACATTGCAACTCACGCCCCAACGGCAGGCGATCGCCCAACTGGAAACGGAATTGCAAACCGTGCAACAACGCCTCACAGGCATTGATCGGCAGCAACTAGCGCAGTATCAAAAGCTGCGGGAACGGCTACGACAGGATCAACGCCTCCTGAAAATCCTCGAACAGCAGGCGGAGCAGGAACGTGCCCAAGAACTCCTCCCCTTTATGATGGCGGTGCCGCCGGGGACATGGCTCCATATCAAATCCCCCCTGCGAGACCATCCCCCCTTAGCCGCCGTCCTCTGTCAACCCGTTGCTGGTTCCGGGCAGTTGCCCCACTGGCTGTGCCTTGCGGCTGATGGTCGCTTTCGGGTCGTTGGCATTGATGACATTTTGGCTGTCTATCCCGATCGCCCCCCCTGTAGCAATCTCCCCCCGCCCCCAGAGGCAATGAAACTGCGCCTAGGGGAAAGTTATCCCTGCAATGAGGCGAATCACTACCTCGGTACCCTCCCGGATCTGCCACCTGTCTTAGCCGCGCCGGAAGTGGCGGCCCAAGCCGCTAAAATCGCTGACCTTGAGGCCAAACTCACGCAACTCCAAGCCAGTCTGCCGCAAAATGTCCATTCGCTGCTACGCTTAGTTCGTCGCGAAGAACGGCTACAAACGGAACTGCGCGATCGCCAGCACAAGCTCCAGCAACAGTCCCAACGCCACTGGGAGCAATTTCTTGCCCTCATTGCTGCCCTGCAGGACTTTGGTGGCCTCAACGACCTAACCCCCACCCCCCTTGGGGAAATGGCCGCTGCTCTGCGCGGCGAAAATGAACTGTGGTTGGCTCTGGCCTTGGCCTCTGGTGAACTCGATGACTTGCCCCCCCACCTCTTGGCGGCAGCGATCGCAGCTCTAGTGACTGAAACGCCCCGTTCCGACAGTTGGTGCAACTACCCCATTCCCAGTGAAGTGGAAGAACGCCTTGCCGCCCTTAGTCCGATTCGCCGCCGACTGTTTCAGGTGCAGCGTCGCCATCACATCATCTTTCCCCTCTGCTACGAGTGGGATCTCATTGGCTTGGTAGAGCAGTGGGCCTTGGGCACGCCGTGGCATGAATTGTGCACTGAAACCAATCTCGATGCCGGCGATATTGTGCGGTTGCTGCGGCGCACCCTCGATTTTCTTTCCCAGATTCCCCATGCGCCCCACACCAGTCCCCAACTCCGCCAAAGCGCCCAGCAGGCACGCTACCTCCTCGATCGCTTCCCCGTGAATGACTTGCTAGAAGGAGTCGAGCTAGAGGCAGCAACCGTATAGTTTGAATCGTCATAAGAAGTGGCTCAGGCGGGATTTGAACCTGCGACCTTGGGCTTATGAGTCCCCTGCTCTAACCACTGAGCTACTGAGCCGAAATTTTTGCGCAATTCTCATTATAACGCGAATGTCCCAAAACTCAAGGCTCGGCCCGCAGATTCCAGTCGAGTTCGCCGTACAATAATAGAGTGGATCCATTAGAGGAAAGATAGGCGTTGAGCAAAGCAGAACGCACGGCGCTTGACAACAAGCTATCGCAGCGATTTATTCATCTCGATCCGGCAGGGTATTTCATTATCTACATTGACCCTGCGCAAGAACTGATCTGGATGAAACACTATCCCAATGACATCAATGAGAAGGGCTTAGCGGTGGATCCCGATACGGGAGAACCCATTCCCACCAAAGGGAAAGTAACGCGGGAACCCGATCTAGTACTTAGCGGTCGAACAGCCAAGGAGTTGTGCATTGAACTCTTTGAAAAGGATCGCCAACTGGTGACGATGTTTGACCATGCGGCCTATCTCGGCCGAGAACTGATGCGGGCACAGTTTTGTTTGGATGAAGGGCTTGAGTATATCCAAGATTAGACAACACTGGCGCTGGGGGGTAGGGGCAGTTCTTTTGATGCTCTGTGCCCTAGTGGGTACAGCCTTAGCAGCGATCGCCACCCCCGACTGGAGCGGTACCGTCGATGTTTTGCCCTTGAATGCCCAGTTGGGAGCGCAAATCTATCTGCGGCGCTGTGGCAGTTGTCACCTCGCAGTCCCCCCGGAAACATTGCCCACTCCGGCATGGCAGGTACTGATTCAAGATACCAATCACTACGGCGCAACCCTCGAACCCATTCCCCGCCCAGAGCTGGTTCCCCTGTGGAACTATTTGCGCACCTATTCGCGACCCCTGCCCAACGATGCCCAAATTCCCTTTCGCGTCGGGCGATCGCCCTTCTTTCGTATCCTCCATCCCCGTGTTGCGGTGCCGCAGCCCGTCACCCTCGATGGTTGTGCCCAGTGCCATCCCAAGGCCACCCTCTTTAACTTTCGTGAGCTAAGCCCGCAGTGGCAGGATTCCCCCTAGAATGTTTAGGGATGGCGAATTTTCCACCGCCCGATGTTTTCTAGCTCCTCCAATCGCTATTCTCCGCGTGTCCAACGCATGATGATGCGCCGTCGCTGGCTACAGCAAGAGTGGTGGACGGTTGGGGCACTTCTCCTCTGGGGAATGTTGTTTCTTCGATATTGGTGGCAGGGGCGACTGGGGTTACTAATTCACCCCAACTATTTTGCGCTGGCGATCGCCGCTGGGTTTCTTTTAGTTGCTGTGAGTGGTTGGCAAGGGTGGCGGTTATGGCGGGGGCGAGTGACACCTGTGCAGCATGTTGCCCTCTTACCGGCTCGTTGGACGCTCAGTATTCTGATTTTCGCGGCAGTCGTGGGTTTGGTGATTACGCCCCGTCCTTTCAATAGTGCCACGGCCATTCATCGCGGTCTCGAGGATGGCTTGACAGTGACCCGCAATAGTCCAGTGGCCTTTCGCCTCAATCAACGGCCTGAGGAGCGGACGCTCATTGACTGGATTCGCACCCTTGATGTCTATCCCGAACCCGATGCCTATAGGGGGTTGCCCGCTCGCATTGAGGGATTTGCGGTTCATAGTCCCCAACTGCCAGAGACTTATCTCACGCTCACCCGTTTTGTCATTACCTGTTGTGCAGCGGATGCCTATCCTGTGGGACTGCCCGTGAAATTGGGGCGATCGCGCCAAGCCTATCCCCAAGATCAGTGGTTTCGCGTTGAAGGTCGGATGACCACAGAAACCCTCAACGACCGCCGCCAATTGGTATTGGTTGCTGAGACGATAACGCCGATTCCTGAGCCTGAAAATCCCTTTATGTACTAAGGCAATGCTATTTCACTTGATTCACACTCCCTACTGGATTGTCTTGGGCATGGGGGTCTTGCTCTTTTTGACGGTGATCTTTGGCGATGTGGGCGCTGAAGAGGTCGAGCTAGAGGGAGATGCCGATCCCTTGGAAGTGGAGGTCGATCTAGAGGAGGGCATCTCATTTCTGACAATTTTGCATTGGTTGGGGGTGGGGAGAGCGCCCCTCATTCTCTTGCTCGCCTTAGACTTTAGCCTTTTGGGCGTGCTGGGCTGGTTTTTTAATGTTCTCTTTTACACCCTGAGTGGCAGTTGGCCGGGGGTGGTGTGGTCTGGGGTGATTGCGATCGCGGCACTGCTGTTGGCGCTAACAATTGGGGGGCTGTGTTCACGGCCTTTGGGGCAAATTTTTGCGCAGTTTAGTGAAGATACCAGTCGCGATCGCCTGCTGGGGTGCAGTGGCCACGTCAGTTCTGCCCATATTCCCCACAGTGGTACTGGTATTGGCCAAGTGAGTGTTTTGGATGCCAATCGCAATCGGCTGATTCTGCCGGCAGTGCTCCCCCCTTGGGCAACGGTCACCCCCCAGCATGGTCAGGAGATTTTAATTATTGATCACCAAGAGAATGAGTACATCGTCGTGGCCAAAGACAGCTTGGATGAAGCCACATGGTTACGCCAGCAGCGGCAATCTCAGATCAAAGATAGCGAAGATTCCTGAGGCATTGATTTTAGGATGGGCGGTGAGGGACTCGAACCCCCGACAGCCTCGGTGTAAACGAGATACTCTACCAACTGAGTTAACCGCCCAAGTTCCAGAATATCTATCATAGCATAAGGTATAGCCTGTTTCTAAAAAACGGTACACAAAGCGGATAGGAGCTTGTTCTATGACTCTGTGAACGGGGAATCTCCTGCTATACGCCTAGCGTTAGCGGGATGAGTGTCAAAGAAGTTTGAACCTTTCAAGGCCGTTCAATCCCTGTGAAAAGCGCTGTGTTACGTCAACATGGGGCAACTCTTGGGAAGAAAATCCGCTAGGATCAACGTGTTAAGACGTGCAAGGAATGCCCTATGGGAGCAGCAACGGCAGCCAGTGGTCAACGGTTACGGAATTTTGTGATTGCTGTTGTCGCCATTCTCATTAGTCTTGCCCTATTGGCGGGTCTGCGCAGTAGCAATCAACCCCTCACCCTCGCCGAGCAAGCCCGCCAAGCCACCCCTTGGGAGGAGGCTCAAGTCAATGGCAAGCCGACACTTTTGGAGTTTTACGCCAACTGGTGTAGCACCTGTCGCGCCATGGCCAAGGATTTGGCGGAATTAAAGGCGCAATATCGCGATCGCCTGAACTTCGTCATGCTGAATGTGGACAACACCAAGTGGCTACCGGAAATTGAGCGCTTTAATGTGGATGGCATTCCCCATTTTGTCTTTCTGAATCGGCACTTGGAACCCCAAGCGGTGGCGATCGGCCTGCAACCCAAGGAAGTGATGGCCAAAAATCTTGAAGCCCTCAGCAATAACCTCCCCTTGCCCTACGGTCAACTGACGGGTGAAATGTCCCAACTCACGAGTCCCCTCGCCCGCCAACGCAGTGATGATCCCCGCAGTCATGGGGGCTAGGTTGTGGAACCCCAAGATGAGGTGCGTCAGGTTTATGAAGAGACGCAAACACGGATGGCAGAGCTTTACCGTGAGTACGAGCAGATCAAAGCCACCCAAGCACGGTTAAAAGGACGTAATCAGGCTGCCCTAGATCAAGAGCGCGATCGCCTCGTCCAAGAGCTGCGGCAACTAGAGGCGGAGTTTGGCCTGACCCTCCTGTTCCATTTAGGGGAAGCAGCGCGGGAATGCTGGCAGGACATTCTGGCTCAAGAAAACTTTTGGCACTTTGTCCGCTTTGCTGGTTTGGGATTTGTCCTTGGCCTCCTCGTTAAGAGCCTGACGGGTTAGTCAACTGCCCAAGGTTTAAGGCCGTTTGCCAGAGTCCGGGCCGCGAATTGGGAATCGGCATGGCACCAACGGTCTTTGCATAAAAGTCCTCTGAGGAAACCCAGCCAATCACGGCATAGGCATAGCCCGCTGCCTGCATCTGAGCCAAGGTTAACTGCAACAGCAGGCGACCAATCCCCCGCCCGCGATAGGGTTCGGCCACAGCCATTGGCCCAAACAGTCCCAGGGCGGCTGCATCGTAGCAGGCAAAGCCTAGAAGTTCGCCATTTTCAACGGCAATCAGTCCCCGTGGCGGACGCTGACTCAAGGCAAGAGCCACTTCACTGCGCCAACCGGCACTAAAGCGATCGCCCACCCACTGGACGATGCCATCCACTTCTGACCCCAAAGGCTGGCGGTAGTGAATCCCCTGCTGCTGATGCGCCATGACGGCGGGCCAATCCACCGCTAGCTCGTAGAGCTTGACCAGCATATCGGTCATTTGGGCAGCCTATCGACTGAGACTCACAAGGGGACGTTGCAGGGCTTGCATCAACTCATCAAACTGAGCGGGCGTGAGGGATTGGGCACCATCGGAGAGGGCTTTTGCTGGGTTGGGGTGCACTTCAATCATCAGGGCATCGGCGCCCGCGGCCACGGCGGCTTTGGCCATCGGCGGAACAAATTCTGCCCAGCCGGTGCCATGACTGGGGTCAATCATAATCGGCAGATGGGTGAGCTTGCGCAGCACCGGAATCGCTGCTAAATCCAAGGTATTGCGGGTATATTCACGGTCAAAGGTGCGAATGCCCCGTTCACAGAGAATTACATTGGGGTTCCCTGCCGCCAAAATGTACTCAGCAGCCATCAGCCATTCCTCGATGGTGGCAGACATCCCCCGTTTCAAAAGCACGGGTTTGGGTTGGGCACCCACCCGCTTGAGAAGCGAAAAGTTTTGCATGTTACGGGCACCAATTTGCAGCACATCGGCCACTTCAGCAATTTTGTCTAGATCCGCTGCGTCCATGACTTCGGTAATGATGCCCAAGCCCGTTTTTTCTTTTGCTGCTGCCAACAGATCAAGGGCACTTTCACCATGGCCTTGGAAGGCATAGGGGGAGGTACGGGGTTTATAGGCACCACCGCGGAGAAACTTGGCACCCGCCGCTTTCACCCGCTGCGCCGTTTCAAGGATCATCGCTTCATTTTCAACGGAGCAAGGTCCTGCCACCACCACTACCTCATGGCCTTCGCCGAAAATAACTTCGCCGTTGGGCGTTGGCACCACCACTTCACTGGGTTCACCGTGGCGATACTCGCGACTGGCTCGCTTGAAGGGCTGCTCAACCCGCAGCACATGCTCAATCCAAGGGCTAATTTCCTGAATTCGCAGGGGATCGAGTTCCGCAGTTTCGCCGACAAGACCAATAACGACTTTGTGCTTGCCCACAATTTTTTCGGGGGTGAGTCCCCAAGTGCGCATCTCACTACTGACCCGTTCAATTTCTTCACCGGGGGTGCCACTTTTTAGAACAATAATCATCCGCTTGCTGATCCCAAATTTTTGGCTTAGGGTTTGATTGTATTGTGCCAAATTGGTTCCGTTCTGCCTATGCTGCGTCGTTTCCGAGGCCTGCGGTTGATGATTTCGCTGGCGATCGCTACCGTGGTTGTGCTGTCCCTGTGGAGTGTGATGATTGGCTCTATCCCCAGTGGCGATCGCCCCCTTGATTTGAGTCAAGCGGTCTCCATTGATGATCCCCAATTTGATCCGCCAACGGACTCATCGCCCTCACCCCCGCTGCCAGAGAATACCCTGCTGCCTCTACAACGCAGTGATGGCGCCCCCTATGAACGCCTTTTTGCTCAAGTCCGCCAAGTTCATCAACAGTGTTTATTTACGCCCCCTTGGTACAGTGTCCCCATCGACCGCACCAATTTTGGCGATCGCTACCGTACCGATATTCGGGGTCAAGTGGTGGACAATGCACCGCTGATTGTTTTGCATGAAACTGTGGCCTCTGCCCAATCTACGCTGGATTTTTTCCAAACACCGCATCCCCGCGATGAAGATCAAGCCAGCTACCATGAACTGATTACCCTCAGGGGTTGGCTGCTGCACTTAGTGCCTTGGTCCAAGCGTGCCTATGGTGCGGGCAACTCTGTCTTTGGCAGGGAAACGGTGCAGACCAACCTCCGCCTTGCCCCTTCGGTGAACAATTTTGCCCTCCACTTTTCCCTAGAAACCCCTCCTGAAGGTCGCCATAATGGTTCTACCCATGCGGGCTATACCGATGCTCAGTACCGTACCTTGGCATGGCTGGTGGCGCAAACGGGCATTGATCTCCAACGGGTAACCACCCATGCGGCGGTGGATCGTTCTGGCGAGCGCATGGATCCGCGTAGTTTTGACTGGGCCACGTTTAATCGCTATTGGCAGGCCTATCGCGATCGCCCCTGTGGGGATATTCGCGGCTAGAAGTAGCGATCCAAGAATGTCTCTAAAGACTCAAAGGAGAGTTGAAAATAGGTTTGGGCACGTTCAATTTCACTGGCAGGGCAGAGACTTTCATAGGCCAATAGGGTTCGCAGCGTTCCTAGGCTGGCCTCAAGATCCCGATTCATCACTCCCAAAAACTGACGAGCGCCGTCAATCACGGCTAGGGGAACCGTCATGACAAAGGGGCGTTTATTGAAAAAGCGACCAAGGCGATCGGCAATCTCTTGGCGGGTTAAGACCTCTGGATGTGCCAAGCTAAAAATGGCCGGTTGGCTGGCTTGACTAGCCACGAGAATACAGCGGGCTAAATCCTCGGGACTGAGCAGTTGCAGGCGGTGCTGGGGATCTCCAAGGACAATGTAAACCCCCGTCTGCTGAAAGCGCTCCGCAAGGGGCAGCAAACTAGACATAAGGGTGGGGCAGCGGAAAATGGCATAGTTGAGGCCACTGCTGATGAGCACCTGCTCGACTTCGTACTTGGCCTTGAGAAAGGGGGACTGCTGGCGATCGCCCGTCACCGCCAAAGGAGAAATCAAGGTTATATGGCGTACCCCCTGTTCCTGAGCCGCCTGAATCACATCCAACGTAGCACGGTAATCAATGGCCTGAATAGCACGGCTGAGTAACTGACTACCATGGCAGCAAATCACCGCCTCCACGCCCGCCATGGCAGCCTGAATATCGCGGGGCTGTTGCAGATCGCCAATGAAAATCTCGGCACCCCATTCCTTGAGGAGATCGTATTGGCTCGTCAGGCGCACAAAGGCTCGTACCGGCAGCCCCAACGTGATACAGCGGCGCACCACCCGCAAACCCAATTGTCCTGTGGCACCCGTGACCAAGTACATGCAGCGGAACTATTAAGGGATTCTTGTCTCAGCGTGCCCTAGGCAGAGCCACAATGCAAGACGCTTGAAGAATATGCAGGGGGGGAATGCGCTAACCTAAGGAATACCAAGGAATACCTTTGAGAATCTTCACAAAAACTCTGCGCCGCATGACCCTTGACTTTTCTGCTGCTCAGCACCTGAGCCATGAGCTGTTTGCTGCCCTGAAACCGACAGAGGCGCTTTTCGTTGAAATTGCCAGTGAATCCAGCCAGTTTATTCGCTTCAATCGGGCGCGGGTGCGGCAAATTGGCACCGTAGAAGATACGGTGGTGACCCTGCGGTTGCAATCGCAGCAACGGACGGCAAGCACCTCGTTTCCCTATACGGGAACGACGGATCTAGCGGCTGCCCTAGAGCAGTTGGCCGCATTGCGTTCAGAAACGGTGCAACTCCCTGTGGATCCTTACCTTGTACCGCCAACGGATACCGGTTCGATTCAAGACACTTACCTTGGCCGCTTACCTGATCCTGACTCAGTGGTAGAGACAATTCTGACACCCGTTCAAGGCCTTGATTTTGTGGGCATTTACAGTGGGGGGACGATCGCTCGTGGGAGCTTTAACTCCGCTGGGCAGGAGCACTGGTTTGCTACGGAAACGTTTTGCTTGGATTATTCTCTCTTTACAGCGGCGGGCAAGGCGGTGAAAAATAGCTATGCCAGTACCCATTGGGACACTGTCATCTATCAAGCTCAAATTGAGGGCGATCGCCAGCAGTTAGCACAATTGGAACAGCCTCCCCGTCAGTTAGCAGCGGGACGCTATCGCACCTACTTTGCCCCGGCAGCGGTGGCTGAACTGGTGGGCATGCTCTCTTGGGGAGCTGTGAGTGAAGCGGCCTATCGTCAAGGCGGCAGTGCCCTCGCCAAATTACGGGAAGGGGCAACCCTCTCTCCCCTCTTTAGTTTGCAGGAGGACTTTACCACCGGAACGGTGCCCCGCTTTAATGCCGATGGCGATATTGCGCCCCCTTGCTTGGCATTGATTGATCGCGGCAAATTGCAAACGTTACTCATTAGTCGGCGCACCGCTCAGGAATACCACCTTGTGGCCAATGGTGCCAACCGCCAAGAAACTCTGCGATCGCCCCTCCTCTTGCCGGGCACGCTACCAGAGCAGGAGGTGCTGGCTGCCCTCGATACGGGTCTCTATGTGGGCAATTTACACTACCTCAACTGGAGCGATCGCCCCAATGGCCGCATGACCGGCATGACCCGCTACGCCTGCTTTTGGGTAGAGCAGGGCAAAATCGTTGCACCCATTACAGACCTGCGCTTTGATGACAGTCTCTATGAGTTTTGGGGAGACAACCTCGAAGCCTTGACAGATACCCCGCTTTGGATTGCCAACACCGACACCTATGAACGCCGCTCCCTTGGAGGTATTACGGTGCCGGGGATGCTCGTCAAGGCCTTTAACTTTACCCTCTAGGCTACTCAGCGGTGGCAAGTTCAGTACTGCCGCGCTGTCTGCGGCGGGTGAGGCTATTAAAGAGCAACTGGCCAATGGCTCTGATGAGGTTGCCCTCCAGTTCTTGGAAGATCTTCATATTCATGCCAAAGGCGGCATTGGCCTCATCCACAATCCGCTCCGCTGTTGCTTCATCTACGGCCAATTCATCCAAGCGTTGGCGATAGAGTTGCTTAAAGGCCTTTTCGTCACTAATGGCCTCAAAGCGATAAAACGCCGTACCTTCGCCATTTTGTAGGTTCATCGCCCGCTCAGCAATCCCCTTGAGGATTTGGCCGCCCGAAAGATCGCCAAGGTAACGGGTGTAGGAGTGCGCCACCAACAGTTCGGGTGCGGTATTGGCCACTTCATGGATGCGGGCAACATAGGCCTGTGTGGCTGGCGAGGGCGTAATTTCTTCCCGCCAATTGGAACCAAAGTAGTAGGTCAGATCTCGCTCAAGGCTATTTTTGCGGTTCAGCTCCGGAAAGTAAATTTTGCCAACAATGGGATGGTCTTTGAGCTGTTCCATTTCCTGCTCCATGGCACTGTAAACGTGATAGAGGCTGGCAACGAGTTTGCGGTAGGAGCTTTTTTCCACGGTGCCTTTGAGGAAGCAGCGCACAAAGCCAACGTTCTCGGCCATGGTGTGGGCTTTTTTGGTGCCTTCACGCAATTTCGTCGCTAGAGACGTCGTCATCACGAGATCCTTCTTAAAAATTTGCAACGTTTTGTTTCTAAAAGCGACCGTCAGTACAGTCTATTTTTCAGGCTAAGGGTAAATGACACCATTTTTCATTAAAAATCATTAAGGCGATCGCGAGCCGCTGCGAGGGCTTGGCGCACCTGATCAAACCCTGTGCCCCCGTAGCTATTGCGGGCAGCCACCACCTGTCGCGGTGCAATGCGTTCGTAAATATCCGCTGCAAAGGCGGGGTGCAGGGCTTGCCATTCTTCAAGGGTGAGGTCTTTGAGGAATTTCCCTTCAGCAAGACAGGTTTTCACCACCTGCCCCACCAAGTTATAAGCCTCACGGAAGGGCACCCCCTTACTGGCCAAGTAATCCGCCACATCGGTGGCATTGGCAAAATCGCTCTCCACAGCCGCCGCCAAGCGTTGCGGTTGAAACACCACCCCCTCGGCCATCAAGATCGTCATTGCCTCTAGGCAGGCACGGACGGTATCCACAGCATCAAAAAGCGCCTCTTTATCCTCTTGCAAGTCTTTGTTGTAGGCCAAGGGCAGCCCCTTCATAATCACCAAGAGGGCTTGCAAATGGCCAAACACCCGTCCTGTTTTGCCCCGCACCAACTCCGGCACATCGGGATTTTTCTTTTGGGGCATGATGCTAGAACCCGTGGCACAGGTGTCGGTGAGCTTGACAAAGGCAAATTCCTCAGAGGCCCACAGAATAATCTCCTCCGAGAGCCGCGATAGATGCACCATGATCAAGCTAGCGGCACAGAGAAATTCAATGGCAAAATCGCGATCGCTGACGGCATCGAGGCTATTACGATAGGGTTCGCGAAAACCCAACAATGCTGCTGTGTAGTGGCGATCGATGGGAAACGTTGTGCCCGCCAGTGCCCCAGCTCCTAAGGGAGAGACATTCACCCGCTCACGAATTTGCCGCAGTCGCTCGCTGTCCCGCTCGGCCATTTCCACGTAGGCCAGTAGATGGTGCGCCAAGCTCAGGGGTTGTGCCCGTTGCAAGTGGGTGTAGCCAGGAATCAAGGTTGCAATGTGGGACTCTGCAAGATCCAGAAGCGTGCGCTGCCACTGTCGCAGTTGTTGAAGGAGTTGATCAATTTCCGCTCGCAAATAGAGGCGAATATCGGTGGCCACCTGATCGTTGCGCGATCGCGCCGTATGCAGTTTCTTACCCACATCCCCAACCAATTCTGTGAGGCGGCGTTCGACGGCAAAGTGCACATCCTCGGCATCAATACCGGGGGTAAACTGGCCATCCCGGTATTCTTGGCGAATTTGCTCTAGGCCTTGAATCAGCGTTTCGGCTTCCTCAGGGGAAATAATCCCCGTTTTTGCCAGCATGCGGGCATGGGCTTGGGAGCCGCTGAGGTCGTATTCAATGAGGCGAATGTCAAAGCCAATACTGGCATTAAAGCGGGCGATCGCCGGATGGAGGGCTTGTTCAAAGCGCTGGCTCCAAGGCTGAGGTTGGGCAGTCACGGGCGATTCTCAGGGCTAAAAATTCAGGAGCTTGCCAAAGATCCAGCCAATGGCCAGACCAATAATCAGTGCCCACAGTTGGCCAGAATCGACAAAGTTTGCCCACGCCTTAGAAACGTCTTCCCCCAAGGTATCTTTGAATTTCTGCGCCACAATAATCTGCGGCTCAATCGTCATTTGGCTGGCAATAAAGTAGTTCGGTGCAGTATTCATAGCCATTGGCGGAAACGCAACTCAAGTTTATCCTAGCGGAGGCGGGGGCGATCGCCAACCAGTATCACAAGCCCCAAGATTATGAAGACCCATTGTGTGACCACTCAAGCAGAACACAGCGATCGCGCCCCTGTTGCTTGGCCTGATAAAGGGCGGCATCAGCAATGGCAAAAATCTCCGTTAAGGTGCCCTCACTTGCCTTGGCAGGAACAAAGCATAAGCCAGCACTGACTGTTATGTAGGGATGGTGTGCCCTCTCCCCTTGGGGGATTTTCATCTCTCGGACATGATGGAGCATTCGTTCAACAATGTGTAGAGCCGTATCAGCAGAAACATGGGAGAGCACAAGGGCAAACTCCTCACCGCCGTAGCGAGCAATGATATCGTTGGAGCGCAGATGGGTCTTAAGGGTTTGAGCCACCTGTTGCAGGGCGCGATCGCCCGCTAAGTGACCACAGCAGTCGTTATAGGCCTTGAAGTCATCAATATCAATGATAGCCAGCGTCAAAGTATGGCCTTGGTCTTGAGCCTGCTGCCAGAGCTGATTCAATGCTGTGTCAAAAAAGCGACGATTGCCTAACCCCGTTAAGGGATCCCGTTCCGCAAGGATCTGGAGGTGCTGTTTTTCCTGCTCTAGGGCTTGTTGGCATTGTTGCAATTCCGTCACAAGGGCAATTTGCCGAGCCAGTTCGGCCTGTAGTTGTTGCAACTGGGCAGCGAGTAACTGCTGATTGTGGCAAAAGCTAGGAACAATCCGCGTCAAAATCGCAGGTTCATCATCCAGATTGACGCCAATGCCTTCAATAACCCACTGATCCGTCTCAGGGTTGGGAATCGGAAAATGGGCAGCCAACATCTGGGCATTGCTTTGACAGAGCTTTAACCATGCCTGTACCTGCTCCGGCGATTGTTGCAGCAGCGCTGCGAGGGATTTACCAATTAAGGCTTCTGCATCCTGTTGCCAAAAGAGCGAGGCACCATCGTTGATTGCTAGAATTTCACCGCTACTGTTCACGATCGCGATCGGCTCAGGGAAAAGGCAAATATATTCAGCAAGTGTCCCCCTCATTTGTTTCGTTTGAGCCTATCAAAGGAATGGTTGTACTAATAAGAAATATTTCAGGAACACACCAAAAAATTAAAGGTTAGTTGTCAAAGTAAAATTTTTATAATTGTTAGGCTATACTAAAAAATAGATAATTAGAGCGAAAAGTTAATCCGAGGGCGATCGACAACTGTAGTAGTCGGGGAAAACAACGTAAAGGGGCTTTTCAAGAATCGTTGCTATTTCTTTCTCAATCATTGCCGAGCGGGAGCAGCCACGAATCACTGCCGATACACAATGACGCGAAACCCCTAGCTTTTGGCCAATTTTAGCGCCATTCCAGCCCCGTTTCCGCAATTCTGCCTTAATGTCCTCAGGATGCATAGTGCTGTTATAAATCTGTGCCCAACAATTCAATGTTAATTGCGGGCAATAAGGTTGTCAAGCGACAACTTTTGACAAGGTAGTGGCGGTATTCATTGATGAGCTTGACATGTAAAGTTATTGAAAGACGCAGTGCCCTTTCCAAGGGTCTATTTAGGTTCCGCATGGTTAGTCCACTCTCTCGAAAACAACTCTCTAGGCTGCTACGCCAAAAACGGGGGATACGCAGTCAACGTGCCTTTGCCGCCGAGCTGGGAATCTCCTATACCTGCTTGCAAAAATGGGAAAATATGGCTTCATTTCCAAATGCTGAAAATCTATTAAAGTTATGTCGTGTTTTTGGCTTTGAGGATTTAGAAAGTTTTATCGCCTACCTCAACCAAACAGATGTCACCAACCGCGAAGAAGAACAACTGGTGACTGAGATTCTTGGCAAATTGCGTCACTTACCTCTGGCGACAGCAGTTCGGGTGCTAGAAACAGCGTTAGGGTTGTTAAAGGCTGCCGCTAACAATGAAGGGGACATTTGAGTATTTTTTAGGTTCCGAGAAAATTATAGCAAATCTCTTGGGAGGCGATCGCCTGCCGCAGCTTGCCGCTTCTATGGCATCCTGAAAGGGAGAAGTTGCGCAATTTGGCCACTTACATCCTATGCAAACGCTGCCGAGTCCTGTTCAAGCTACTCCGACAGAAACCGCCATTGTCCGTCGCAAAACCCGTCCTGTGCCCGTTGGCTCTGTCATCATTGGGGGCGGTCATCCTGTGGCGGTGCAATCGATGATCAATGAAGACACGCTAGATATTGAAGGCTCAGTAGCCGCCATTCGTCGTCTCCATGAAATTGGCTGTGAAATTGTGCGGGTGACAGTGCCTAGCCTTGCCCATGCTAAAGCCATGGAAGAGATTCGCGATCGCCTCTACCAAACCTACAAACCTGTGCCCTTGGTTGCCGATGTTCACCACAACGGCATGAAAATTGCCCTCGAAGTTGCCAAGTATGTGGACAATGTACGCATCAATCCGGGGCTATACGTCTTTGAGAAACCCAAGCCCGATCGCACTGAATACACCCAAGCCGAGTTTGAGGAAATTGGTGCCAAAATTCGCGAAACCCTTGAGCCACTGGTGATCTCGCTGCGGGATCAGGGCAAATCCATGCGCATTGGCGTCAATCACGGTTCTCTTGCTGAGCGGATGCTCTTTACGTATGGGGACACCCCAGAAGGCATGGTGGAATCGGCTCTAGAATTTATCCGCATCTGCGAGTCTTTGAATTTCTACAACCTTGAAATTTCCCTCAAGGCCTCACGGGTACCCGTGATGATTGCCGCCAACCGCCTTATGGTCAAGCGCATGGATGAACTGGGCATGGACTACCCCCTCCACTTGGGAGTCACTGAAGCCGGCGATGGCGAGTATGGCCGCATCAAATCCACTGCTGGCATTGCCACCCTCCTTGCCGAAGGTATTGGCGATACGATTCGTGTCTCCCTCACCGAAGCCCCCGAAAAAGAAATTCCCGTCTGCTACGGCATTTTGCAAGCCTTGGGTCTGCGGCGCACCATGGTGGAGTATGTGGCCTGTCCCTCCTGTGGCCGTACCCTCTTTAACCTTGAGGAAGTCCTGCACAAAGTCCGCGAAGCCACCAAACACCTCACGGGTCTGAATATTGCTGTCATGGGCTGCATTGTCAATGGGCCAGGGGAAATGGCCGACGCCGACTATGGCTATGTGGGCAAACAACCTGGCTATATCTCGCTCTATCGCGGTCGTGAGGAAGTGAAAAAGGTGCCGGAATCTGAAGGGGTGGCTGCCCTTGTGGAATTAATCAAAGCCGATGGCCGCTGGGTGGATCCCTAAACCATTAGACCTCTGTGAGGAGTGAAACCATGACCACGGAAACCATTTTTAGCCGCATCATTCGCCGCGAGATCCCAGCGGATATTGTCCATGAGGATGACCTTTGCTTGGCCTTTCGTGATATCAACCCCCAAGCCCCCGTGCATATTCTGGTCATCCCCAAAAAGCCGATTCCCCAACTGAGCTTGGCAGAACCGGAAGATCACCGTGTGCTGGGGCACCTGCTGCTGACGGCCAAACGCATTGCTGAGGCAGAGGGTTTAACCAATGGCTATCGGATTGTCATTAACAATGGCCCCGATGGCGGTCAAACCGTCTATCATCTGCACCTGCACCTGTTGGGCGGGCGAGCCATGCAATGGCCACCGGGTTAAGGAGATTTTGAACTCTTTCCTGTGCTGAAGAAAATGCTCTACCCCATGGGTGCAGATCTCAGCCAAGAGGCATTTCGGTCCTTCTAGTGGAGCAGCACCTCCACGTTGTGCGGGGGGCAGACTGGTGCTATGCGATACAAAAGGGGGGCATTGTGGCCTCTGACCCCACCGGTGATCTCAGCCAAGACGGGATTCAGCGGTTCCTCGCAGTCTAGGGATTGCCCCCCTCCAAGGAACTGGGCTGCTCCACCAGCGTCACCCGTCGAGGTTGCGCCAGTTGCCGTAGTACCGGTTGCAAATTCCCCAGCGTGTGGTTGAGGCGATCGAGCAGCAGTTGCAGATTACCCGTATCGGCGAGGGCTTGCAGGGCTTGGTTGAGGGTTTCTAACAGTTGTAACCGCTGTTGTAGGGTGCGATCGCTCTCGGCCAAGAGTTGAGCAATGTACTGACTTTGTTGCCGCAGTTCTTGGGCAATGGCGGTCTGTTCCTGATTGACGTGCGCCAGTAGTTCCCCTTGGCTGTGCTGAATCTGGGTCACGAGGCGCTCAAACTGCTCAATGGACTGTTGCTGGCGCTCCTCCAGTGTGGCCACAAATTGCTGCCGATCCCTGACCACGGCACGGGCCAGTTGATTTAAGTTGTCCAAGAGTTGTTGCAGCCGTTCCTCCGTGGGCAGCTCCGTGCGAATCGTTTCCTGAATCACGTCTTGGAGAGTGTCGCGATCCACCCCTGCGGACGTATTCGTAACGGGGAGGCGGGGCAGCAGTTGATCGTTAATGTAGGTGTCAATTTGCAGCAGCAGCTTATTCTCCCAGCGTTCAACGATCACCATCGGAATCATCACCAGCACACTCAGCACCAAGGCCACGAGGGTCGTATCAAAGGCCACTGCTAGCCCCGTCGTCACACCGCCAATCCCCTCCTTGATTTGGTTCACGTCCTGAGCCGTCTCCAAAAAGCTGGAAAAGCCACTGACCGCTTGGCTAATCCCAACCACGGTGCCAATAAAGCCCAGCAGGGGAATCGCCCAGACGAGAACACGGGGAATCGTATAGGAGGCATCAGTGGCGGCTGCGGCACTGCCACTCTCTTCTGCGGCGGCTTCAACGGCAATCTCTCGCTGGCCACTACTGAGAAACGCGCCTAAAACACGGGCACAGCGATTGGGCAGCAGTGTCCGCCGTTGGGCAAGGGTTTGCTGTAATTGCAAAATATCCCGCATTGAGGTGAAGGGGTAGTTGGCGGGAATCCAGATTTGCCGCAGGCTGGGTGCTTGTTGAAAGAGGGCGATCGCCTTCAAAATCGTAAACACCAAAACTGTCCACGCAAAAAAGACAGCCACGGGTTGCGTCCAGCCACGATTGAGGAGCAGTTGGCCAAGGTAGGTGCCCTGAAGGGGCAAAAAGAAAATGTAAAGGATCACCGTAGCAACGGCAGCGATCGCCAGCGCTAACCACAGCGGCACAGTCAGATCCTGGCGGGGTACCGCCACCGGTGTTAGGGAAGGGGCAGTTGTTGTCGAAACCGGAGAAGAAGCTGTCATGACGATACTCAGGGCGCAAACATCTTTCAATCTATCGTGAAGGCGCCTCAAATTTTGGCAACTGCGGCTGCTCCCTGCTGCCGATCAGGGAATGAACCAGCCCCGAAATCCACAGGGTACTGCCGTGAGAGGATTCGTACCAGTTCCCAGTCAATGAGTCTCCTACTACCACGGTTCTCTGCTCTCCTGAGGGATGGTATTCATGGACAGGCCACTCCAGACTTGGTAGACATCCTTGCTAGGATGGGGATGACTGGTCACGGAGACGGGAATCATGCCTGCACAGGTGGAGGAAAAGTCCATTGTTCCGACAGTAATTGTTGGCGTGGGAGGTACAGGCATTGAGGTGCTATCGCGGGTGCGGCGACTGGTGGAAGAAACCTACGGCAGTCTGAAACAGTTTCCCGTGATTAGCTTCCTTGCCATTGACACCGATCGCGACTACAAAGTGAGTAACCCCCTCGCCGCTGGCTCTCCCCTCAAGGACAACGAAAAGCACTGGGCCAGTGTCAGTGGCAAAAACGTGCAGCAAATCATTCAAAACCTCGACAACTACCCGTGGATTGCCTCTTGGTTTCCCAAGGAACTGGAGCGCAACATTACCGCCCTAGAGGCCGGGGCGGGTCAAATCCGTGCCTGTGGTCGGTTTGCCTTCTTTTGCAACTACCATGCGATTCAACAAAAGTTCCAAGCGGCCAGCGATCGCGTTAAAGGCCACGAAAGTTATATGCAAAGCCGCTATGGGGTCAAGGTCAACAACAGCAGCTTAAATGTCTTTATTACGGGCTCCCTCTCTGGGGGCACCGGTAGCGGTATGCTCATTGACTTGGGCTATTGTGTGCGCCATTGGCTCAAGGGGCAGTCGAGTCCTCTGATCACGGCAATTGTGCCCATGCCCAATGCCTTTGCCGCCATTAGTGTCGGCGATCGCGTGCTGGCCAATGGCTATGCCGCCCTCATGGAACTCAGTTACTTTGCCGACTACCGCACCGAGTACGTGGCGCAATTTAGTAGCAGCCTCAGCGACGAAGTGCGCTACAATTGTCCTCCCTTTGACTTTACCTACCTCGTGGGCACCAAAAATGGCGAGAATGAATTCAAGCTCGATGAGATCCGCGAGATGATTGCCCAAAATATCTTTTTGGATCTCACTTCTGACTTTGCCCCCCACAAACGCTCGATTCGCGACAACATTAAGGCGGCTTGGGCCTCTCAGGATGCCGGGGGGCGAGGCTATCCCAAGAGCTTTATGGCCTTTGGCCTCTCCAGTGTCGAAATTCCCATTGCCCAAATTCGCGCCTCCTTGACCTATCGCCTTTGCCAAGACTTTATTCACTGGTGGCTGAACGAATCGGTGCAATTGCCACCCCAGCTTTTAGAGGTGACCCAGAGTCTCCTGAAACCCATGAACTTGCTGGATGTGGATTTGGTACTGGCCTTAGCAGCAGCGGGCGATCGCCCCTACATGCAGGAAATTTCCCGCTGGGTTAACGATCTACGCAATCAAATTAGCCGTGAAAACCGCCTTGAATGTACCCAACAGGGGGTGGCGGGCATGATTGGTGCGGAAAGAGGCAAAATTTTGCAATTTGTGCCTTGGCTGAGTGAACAGGTGGACAATTACCGTGCTGCCCACTTGCGCGAACTTAGCCCCGATGAGCGTCTCCACGGTGACTTTTTGCAGCGCATGTACGACAACCGCAATCAAATTATCCAGCAGGCTCGCCAAAGTCTTGAGGAGGAGTTCTACCGCATTGTTGAAGATCGCAATCGCGGACCCAAGTTTGCCAATGCCTTTCTGCTGCAAATTCGCCAAATTTTTATGAGCCAAGCAGAAAAGTACGACCGCGAAATTCAGCATACTTGGCAACCCAATATCACCAACCGTCAGCGACAATACGAAAATGCCCTGCAGGACATCCAGCACTTTAGCACTCTCTTTGGCATCTCCAAGCAAGCCAAAATGGAGGAATTTTGCCAGCAGGCTCTAGAGGGGATTGAGGGCAGTTTCAATGCCATCATTCAAGCCAAAGCCCGCATTCTGGCCAAAGAGGTGATGGGCAAACTGGAGGAATGGCTGCAAGGGATGGAGGCACGTCTTGCCAAGCTCAACCAGCGGCTCCTCAATTTACGGGATGGTTTCAAGGCGATGGCCGATAGTCAAGCGGATAGTGCCGATGCCCTGCGAATCAATGGGGTGAAGCTCTACGATCGCCAAGAACTCAATGGCCTCTATCAAGACTTGGTGGAACGCTATGCGGGTGCCAATACCGGGGTGCAGTCCACATTTGCCATTGGTCTGAACCAACTCTGTACCACAACGGCAGCAACGGTGTTGCAGGAGGCCAGTCCCCTCTGGAAGGAAACCCGCGCCGCCAATGAGGTGATGCGTCTCTTGGATTTGGCACAACTAGCGGATGTCCAAGAAAGTGACCTGCGGGAGATTATCCAAGAAACCGTACGGCGCACCGTGCAAAATGCCCCAGAAGAGAGCCGCCTTGTGCGGGATCTCACTGCCTGCGATCGCCTGTTGCAGGTTTATCGCAATGATGAAGGGGAAATCCTCAGTGTCCTGCGCATGGCCTATCAGAAATCAAAGCCACTGCTATTGCTCTCCCAAGCGGTCATGAGTGGTCGTGATGCTGGCTTTACTCCTTCAGTGAATACCAATATCGCCATTGTCGGCGGTGAAAATACTACCGATTTGGCTGCCAAAAAACTGATTCCCCTGCTCAAGAACCTCGTCAAACCGAATGGCCAGAGCATTACCAGTGATGACATTAAGCCTTTGGGCGATCGCGAGCGGCACCGCATTGTCTTTGTCCAAGAGATGGGGGGCTTTTCCCTACGCTGTATTGAGGGCATGCCCGAACTGCGCCAGTCCTACCAAGATTGGCGAGGCCAAATGATTACCGCCAAACGCGCCCGCCTGCGGGGAGAAAACCGCGATTTGCCCATCCCCGTACATCTGCAAAAGGATCCCCCCTTCTGGGATGTCTTTCCAGAAAACCCCCAAATTCTAAAACTGGTGGTGATTGCTCGCGCCCTTGATGTCCTTAAACAAGCAGAAAACCGCGCCACCCGCGAAGCCACCATCCGCTACACCCGCCATACCGCCGTTGGTCTTGAAGATGTGGATATTGCCGCCAACTGGGAGGAAGTGACCCAAGTCCTAGAGGTGTTGGCCTGCCGTCCCGACTTAGAGGAAATTCAGCGCCAAGTGACCGTTATTCTCAAAGCAGCCGAAACCCCAGAACAAAAGCAAGTCCTCTATGAGCATCTACTGAACTACTTGAAGCGACGCGAGGAAGAACTCCACAAAGCTGGAGGACGCGACAGCCTTGAATATAAGCGAGAAGCCGCCATTCTCCAAGAGGTGATCCAAACCTATCAATTGGCTCAAGGCACACCAGCCCCTAGCCCCACACCAACGTCCCCTGCTCCTGAACCACCTCCATCCCAACCCGAACCAACACCTGAAACCAGTGCTTCGGCGAGTTCCTCTGGCTTAGAGCAACTGCAACAACTCATGGCCATGTACCAGCAGGGGCTACTCTCAGAAGCGGAGTTCCAAGCGGCCAAGAAAAAACTACTGGGGCTATAGGGGAGCTGCCTGTAATTTTACGGAGATCTGTGGGAACACTTGAGAGTGAAGACGAGTCTAACCTGAGAGCCGCCCTATGTCTCCTTACCGTCTTAATTTGCCTTGGTTCTACCGATCGCTCATCCTCTCGAAAGGCTTTACCCTGATTGAACTGCTCGTCGTCGTCATCATTATTGCGATTTTGGCCGCGATCGCCCTGCCCTCCATGTTAAATCAAGCCACCAAAGCCCGCGAATCCCAAGCCAAAACAAACGTTGGTGCGGTCAACCGTGCGCAACAGGCCTACCGTTTGGCCAATCCCACATTCACCACTGACATCGCAAGTTTACAAATCGGCTTTAGTGATACGCCCGACTATGATTACGCAATCACCGCTGCGAATAGTAACTATGCTGAATTCCAAGCCACCCCTGAGCGTTCAGAATTGAAAGCATTTACGGGCTGCACCTATGCTACGTTTACAACACTAACCACAACCCAAATTTTAGAAGCTGCCCCCGCTGGTTCAGGAATTGCCTCACCCTCATCTTGCCCCGTTCCCACTCCCTGAAGTGTCTGATGCGTCTTCATCTAAGTGTTCTGCGACCGCCTCATAAAGAGCGAGGACATGGTGATCTAGCAATTGATAAAAGATATGCCGCCCTTGGCGACGAAACTTGACCAGTCGCATGGCCTTAAGCATCCGCAATTGGTGGGAGACGGCAGACTCGCTCATTTCCAGTGCCACGGCAATATCGCCAACACAAAACTCCCCTTGGGCGAGCAAGGCTACAATCCGCAGTCGGTTGGCATCGGCTAGCAGGCCAAAAAATTGCGCCATCCGTTGGGCTTTTTCTGTAGAGAGCAGGCGATCGCTCGCTCGTGCCAAAGCCTCTGGATGATGAGGATGAGAAGGAGCAAAAATTTTAGTATTCATACTTCCATCATAGGCGTTGATCAGGTGCTAACTAATTGACATTTGAACAACTGTTCAGATATATTAAAGGAGAGGTGAAGCATACCTCCCTTGTGTCACCCATTTGGAGAAAAAAGCCATGACAACCGTTACCCAAATGAAATGCGCCTGCCCCCACTGTCTCTGCATTGTCTCCCTCAGCGAGGCCATCATGGTTGAAGGCAAACCCTACTGCTCCGAAGCCTGTGCCAACGGCACCTGCAAAGAAAGCGGTGGCTGTGGCCATACAGGCTGTGGCTGCGCCTAGCAATCACAATTTTTAACACATAGATAACGACGAGGCGATCGCCCCACCCACTCTATACAATCAAAAGGTGGAGATTAGTCTCGTCATTTCCCATTAATTGCGATCCAGTGTGGTAGCCTTCCCATCTATCTCCTTGATTACAGCCACCTATAACGCTGCGGATCACTTACCGGGGCTGATTGAGTCTGTGCGCCAACAGAGCGATCGCGCCTTTGAATGGATCGTTATAGATGGAGCTTCCCAAGATGGCACCCTTGAGTTGATTCAAGCTGCACGAGATGTCATTACTGACTATGTGAGTGAGCCAGATTTTGGTATTTTCCATGCCTTGAATAAAGGAATTCAACGGGCATCCGGGGACTATTATCTCGTCGTTGGTGCCGACGATCGCCTCGACCCCCTAGCGATCGCCCATTACAAACAAGCAGCCGCCACTTCTGAAGCTGATCTAATTTCAGCCTATATCTACTCAGAAAAAAAAGAAATCATTAAACCAACAGGGGGAGCTGTTTGGCATCATGGTGTGCAAGCATTTACCACTGCTCAATCTGTCGGTACACTTATCAAACGAAATCTACATGAGCGGTATGGCTATTACTCGCACTACTACCCTACGGCTGCGGATGCAGCGTTTATCCTCAAAGTTCAACAGGGGGGTGGCAAGACTGCGATCGCCAAATTTATTGCTGGCCAATACAATACCAAAGGATTATCCCATCGCTATAAATCAAATCTTCTCTGTGAGCTATTTCTTATTCAAAAAGAGTTTTTTCCAAAATACATTCAGCTATTATTGCTGATTTATCGATTGATCAAAAATTACCGTTACCTCTAGATGGATTATAGAATCTTAGCCTATATTACTGCCTATAATGATTCTTCTGCCCTCAATAGATGTATAGACAGCCTGATCAATCAAACATATAAGATCGACCAGCTATTAATTGTTGATAACTCATCCAAACCTCTTACTATTCAGACATTAGGAAATAATCTATCTATAGAGGTTAAGCATCATCCTGAAAACATTGGTGTCGCTGGTGGTTTAGCCCTTGGAATTCAATACGCAATTCAAAATAAATTTGACTTCATTTGGTTATTTGATCAGGATAGCACTCCCTATGACAATGCTCTAGAGAATCTAATTAATTTTTATGAGAATTATAATAATAAATCCGAGATTGGTATTCTCTCTTGCTTAGTAAAGGATCAAGAAACAGGCCAGATTGATTGTGGATTTATTTATAAAAATTATCGATTTTGTAGGCATAAGATAAATTCTTCAAATATGGTTTATGAATGTGATGCTGTCATTACTTCAGGGACATTACTTAATTGTCATGCCGCAAAAAAGATCAGTTTGCCTAATGAATCCCTATTTATCGATGCTGTTGATTTTGATTACTGCATGAAGCTAAGAGAAAAGAACTATAAAATATTTACTATTTGCAATGGAAAAATAAATCATCGATTTGGTAACTCAAAATCTATTCAGTTATTCAAAAAAAGTAAAACTATTTACTTATATTCCTCCCTACGATATTTTTACGTTCATAGAAATCACACTTACTTAGAAACACGATTGTCTAAAAATTATTTCTTTTTTATCATTGGTACTTTTTATCGAGTTTTTAAGTGCTTGAGGAAAATCTTTGTGATTTTATTATTTGAGGACTCTGAAAAATGCCTAAAAATCTATGCTTGCCTTAAGGGTACTGTTGATGGCTTGTTAAGAAAGCTAGGCAAAACATGGACTTGATGATCAAGGTTGTTGCAATCGCAACATTTCGGCTTGGATGCGTTGGCTAAAGGCGCTGTCCTGCTGTGCTCGCAGTGTAATCGCATTGAATCGCTCTAAAGACATATTATATTTCCTCAGCACCTGCATTGCCTCACGCACATAGTTAGCACAGATGGTCTCCAAGCCACTGGGGATATTTTGGGGATTCATGCCAAAGCAAGAGTTGCGGGGCACTTGACCATGGCAACCCGCTTGGTGGCAAATAGTAGTTCCCATAGGGATAACTGGCTTCCTGTAATCCGCGATTACGGGCGGCGCTCACCCCTTGGTTTGGCTGTTGAATCAAACGCACACCCTGATCCAAAAAGCCGCGAACAATTTCAGCTCCAGCATCAGTTGACCCATCATCAACCACAAGAATCTCAGCTGCTGGGCTGGCTTGCTGCAAAACGCTCCTCAGCGTATGAGCAATATGCCTAGCTTTGTTATACAAAGGAATTACAACAGAAATTTTGATCTCTGTTGTTGAATGCGGAGCCAATATCTGATAATCCGACAAAAGAGTAGCAAAGTTTGGACAAGGAGGGAGTGTCCTAAACGAACTTGAACCCGATACATCTCAACAATCGATCCCAAAAGATCGCTACCACTGGTTCCATGGGGATGGAAACGCCCAGCAATAAAATCTCTCCTAGCAACCCTTGCGCCTGAACGAATTGCTTGCATAACAAAAAGCTCATCCGCTGCGATAGGAAAATGGCGGGAGTATTGACCAACCCTTTGGTGTAATGTGCGTCGAATTGCCAAGCCAACAGCATGACTAGTTACGTGAGCATGCATTCCCCTCCGCCATTCCCATGCTGGCTGCGAAACAGACGCTATGTCACGCTCTCCTATGTAATAGTTAGCAGTAACAAAATCCGCCCCTGTTTCCTCGCAAGCGATCTTGTATTGGGCAACTGCCTCAGGAAAGAGCTCGTCATCTGCACCCATCACCAGATAATAGTCTCCTGAGGCTAGGCGAATAGCACGGTTGAGGGCATCATAGATCCCAAAGTCAGGTCGCGAGTCGACAACGACTGCCTTGAGTTTAGCTGTTGCTGCTTCTATTAGCTCTAAAGTGCGATCTGTAGAACCACCGTCGGCAACGACCCACTCAAAGTCTGGATCGGTTTGAGCAATCAACGACGCAATCAACCGTGGCAGGTGTTCCTCAGCATTATAGGTCGCAGTAATAATACTTAGAGTTGGTTGAGTGGGTTTCATGGGTTCAAGGTCGCTGCAATCGCACCATCTCGGCCTGAATACGCTGACTCAAGGCGCTGTCCTGCTGTGCCCGCAGTGTAATCGCATTGAATCGCTCTAAAGACATATTATATTTCCTCAGCACCTGCATTGCCTCACGCACATAGTTAGCACAGATGGTCTCCAAGCCACTGGGGATATTTTGGGGATTCATGCCAAAGCAAGAGTTGCGGGGCACTTGACCTTGGAAAGCCACCTGAGCTTGACGATAGTATTTTTGACGAATGGGTTCAATTTCCAGAACCACGCGGGCATAGTTCATGATCTCCCACGGAGCGATCGCATCTGTGCGCGGGGAAGTTTGAGCCAAGGAATGAGGTGAAGGCACAGGCACCAGCAGTAGGCCTGCACTACACACAGCAAGGGGCAACCACTTCCAAGACATTGACCACCACACACAACGCATCCGACTACACTGTACTTGGAATCCCTAGAACCCTTTCAAGTTCCGCAACTCAAGCAAGCGCCACGGATTAAATGACTAAGATTGACCCCACAGTAGGTAAATTTACCAGACTTTACAAAAAAGTTACATTCTTTGAAGTTTGCTCATCCACCCCGCCGCGCAACCAACCACTGCGGTATCCTAAATCTCGGTATTTATCTCCAGACTGCCCTTATTGTCGTAGCTTAGGGGCTTCCTGAGTTGGCGGCAGGGCATCCACCTGTCATCCTGATCGTTTTAGGAGCGGTTACCACATGGCTCACACTGTCAAAATCTACGATACCTGCATTGGCTGCACCCAGTGTGTGCGAGCCTGCCCCACCGATGTGCTGGAAATGGTGCCTTGGGATGGTTGCAAAGCGGGTCAAATTGCCTCCTCCCCTCGCACAGAAGATTGCGTTGGCTGCAAACGCTGCGAAACGGCCTGTCCGACGGACTTTTTGAGCATTCGTGTCTATTTGGGTGCCGAAACCACCCGCAGCATGGGTCTAGCCTACTAGTCCCCTATTTTCGTGAAACCTTCGGTAAATCCTTGATTGGGCTTGAGGCAATATCCCTACGTCTCAAGTCTTTTATTTGTTTTAGCGGCCGTACTCTACCTACCGCTCAAGGCTGATCCTCGTTGCTGAGGCGGTTTTGCAGGTCATCCACCGCTTCATTAATTTGGGCAATTTTGGCCTCTAGCTCTAGGCGCATCGACTCCATTAAGTTGTCATCACTGCCGTTGAGAGGAGTGGCTTTATCCCCCCGCAGCCGTCTGGATTCACCCGTAGCTGCTTGCCGCAGTCTGTCCTTGACTAAAAGCGTGACAAGGGAACCCGCAATGCCCCCAAAAAGGGCACCTGCAAGAAATCCCCAGCCAAAGCCATTGCCACGGTTATTCATAAAGAGACTGATCAGGCTTGATAACTATAGACTAGCCTACTGCACATGAGGCGAAGATACCACGCGAGCCAGCTACCGCAAATTTAGCAGATTGGGAATGACGCCTACCGAGGGCACTCCAGTAGTAGCGGGGAAAAAATCGGAAACTTTTTAGCAGGGGTGTTAATTTTGCCGCAGGGGGTGGGTATGTTATGCCTAGAGGCGAATATCTCTTGACTTAAGGAGTCTCAAAAATATGAAAACCGAACTGAAAGCGAAATTCCTCCAGCACCTGCTGGCCAAGAAAAAAGCCAACGAAGGCTTCACCCTGATTGAACTGCTGGTGGTGGTGATCATCATCGGTATCTTGGCCGCCATTGCCCTGCCCTCCATGCTCAACCAGGCGGCTAAAGCTCGTCTCTCTAGCGCCAAGAACACGATCGGTGCCATCAACCGTGCCCAACAGGCCTATCGTTTGGAAAACACAAATTTTGCACCTGATGTCACAACCCTGAAGCTAGGGGTCTCGACACCTGATGGATACAACACGCCTGGAATTACGGTTAATGCTGGGGCAAGTGCTATCGCCCAAACGACCTCTATTGACGACCAAGGGACAGGGGTCACAGGTTGTGTGACGGTGAACAACGGTATCACGACCTCTACAATTGTGACAGGCGCCAATAATAATGCTCCTAGCTGCCCTTCTTCCTAACTGCCCTTCTTAGGTCAATGCAGTAGGACTGCCTAAGTTTTTTTGCAGAGTTTTACTGATAAAACCTGAAGTGCCAAGAATTCTGTATTCTTGGCCTTTTATTTATATCTAGATTTTATTTTGAATGTGATTGAGCATGACTTTAGTGCGCTGAAGCAAGCGCGGATGTATGCGGGGTCAAACTGTTCTATGGATGAGATGATTCGCGAGTATTGTGCTGGATAATGTCTCATTCTTGATTGGAATAGCTATATTAGTCTTAAGTTAAGTTTTAAGTCAAAGTTGGCTTTACTCAGTCAAACCAAATTAGAGCTAAAACGAGGTATTCTTGGCTTTTTTCACCAAAAACTATTACCTTAAGAGAAAATTAGTCTGGTCAGTTACCCTCTGCTCCTATGCGCATTCTCTTTATTGATCGGATTGGTTGGCAGTACACACTCAACACACCCTATGAAGCTCCCTTAGGGGGGTCACAGTCGGCGTTGTGTTATCTGGCGGAGCAATTGCAACAGCGAGGGCACGAGGTCTGGCTCTTCAATAACACGCGGCATATTGAATGTATTCGGCAGGTTCCCCATCTGCCCCTAGCTTGGCTGACGCTGCCATTCCTTGAGCAACTGCAACCTGATGTGGCCATTATTTTAAATAGTACCGCTGCGGCTGACCAGCTTCGTTTAGTGTTGCCACCCCAGACTCCCCTATTACTATGGACACAACACGCTGCCGATCAACCTGCCGTTGAATCTTTGCAATCCCCTGAACATCAAGAGGTCTATCAACGGATTATCTTAATTAGTCAATGGCAGCAAGAGCAATATATTGAAGTATTCAAGATTCCTGTTGAGAAAACCGCTGTCCTGCGTAATGCCATTGCCCCTTGTTTTGAAAACCTTTTTGATCCTACAGAATCTATCCTTAAGGCAAAGGCGCAACCCTTGACGCTGGCCTATACGAGTACCCCCTTTCGCGGTTTGCATCTACTTCTTGATCTCATGCCTTCGCTGCAGGCGAGCCATCCCGCAGTACGTCTCAATGTTTATTCCAGCATGAAGGTTTATCAAGCCAGCGAGGCTGAGGATCAACAGCGGTATGGGAACCTTTACCAACGCTGCCATGACTTGGCCAATGTTAATTATATTGGCTCACTCCCCCAACCAGAACTAGCTCAAGCCCTTAAATCCACTGCCATTTGGGCTTATACGAATGCCTTTGCTGAAACCTCCTGCATTGCCGCAATGGAGGCTATGGCCAGTGGTTGCTACGTCATTACTAGTGAACTGGGGGCACTCCCTGAAACAACAGCGGGCTTTGCTGACCTCATCCCTCTTCCCCACGAGGACTATCTGGCTGCCTATGGCTGCGTGCTTGATCAGGTGATTCAACGGTTTAAAGACCCTCAAGCCCATGCCGCCCTCGATGCCCATCTCCGTGCTCAAGTGGACTACATCAATTGCCACTGCACATGGTCAGTTCGTGCCCGCGAATGGGAAGCATTTCTAGAACAGGTGTTGACAGAGTCTGTGGTAATGTTGGGCAACTGGCAGCAGCGACTTCGCTATTATCTTGAACAGGGACGATATGAGGATGTACTAGCTGCCTGCGAGACATTGAGCGAGCAGTTTCCTGCAGAGCACTACTGGGTTGCCTATCAAGGCGCCACGTACATTTTTCAGGGCAAGGAGACAGAGGCACAGCTGCTGTGGTCAGCGTATCTCAGTGACTTTACTGAAGAAGAGCAAGTAGAAATTACGGCAACATGGGCACCCATCTTATTGGAGCTTGCAAATTTACCCTGCAACACCTTAGAATTGCAATTTGCTCTCACAAGCTACGCCTACGAATTTACCCCTAACCTCAAGATAGGGTTGAAATTAATTAACCTCTCACTTCAATTACGATTCGGCACAGAAGAAATTACTCACTTGTTACATCAACTCACTGCTTTATTGCCACCAAATGAAGGCTTAGAGGAAATTAACCCTGATGATGTTGTTAATACAGTGCAGCACTTAGTGGGTGACAACAGTGAGCTAGAGGGGTTGCCTGAGTTTATCAAAGCGCTAGGCCAATATCCATCACTGCAACCTGCGCTTGAGAAGGCAGTGTTTGAAATGCTCAATAATCATCCTGCTAACCTAGCTCCTTCCCTAGCTGAGGTTTATCTAAAAATTGCTGAGGAAAAATGGGGATTGTACGAGTTTCTTTCTCGTATTTGTGCTAAGAGCAAGTTACATGAGTTGGCACTTTACTGTGCAAATAAGCTCTTTGATTATCCACTGACACTTTTGGGGGAGGATGTCAGCCCCACTTCTAAACTGCACGTGCTACAAACGTTTAAGTATGATCTCAATTATTCTGAAGAAGTTGCAAATCTGTGGAAGAGATGGCTTGAGAACGCCGATCGCTGTAATCAATTTCTTGCAGAGAATATCAGCAGTCAACAAATTGACTTTGGCAGCATCTTTTATGCTATCTCTTCTTACTTTCATCTGACACATCAATTTGATGAACCTTCTAAGATTAAACCAATCTATAACAGGCGTAATAAAGTCTTTTATGAAAATGCTCAGTACTTTCTACCCGTCAATAATTACTATGCTAATTATCAACGATCTTTACATTCTTCTATAGAGAGTTCATCTACTGAGAAAATTAAGGTTGGATTTATTGGCAATTGTTTTCACGAGCATCCTGCGGGTCATCAGGTTCGTGCCTTTATTCGGTTGTACGATCGCCAGCAGTTTGAATTTTATGGTTATAATCCATGGTTTCGTACCAGTAAGGAAGACCAACTTTCTCGCTGGTTTCAAGCTAGTTTCGATTACTTTCGCAGTTGTGACACAAAAGTCAATGAGATTGCTCAGCAGATTTATGACGATAAAATTGATCTTCTCATTGACTTAGATAGCTGCACCAGTGACCTTACCTATCAAGTTCTCACCCTCAAGCCAGCACCTGTACAAGCGACATGGGTGGGCTTTGATGCCATTGGCTTGCCAACAGTAGATTACTTTATTGTTGACCCGTATATTCTTCCCGAGGGAGCGCAGGCATGGTACACAGAAACCCTGTGGCGCCTGCCGGATTGTTATCTCTCCCTTGATGGCTATGAGGTGGCCAACAAAACTGGGATTCGCGATCAATTGGGGCTGAGTGCCGATACGGTGATCTTTCTGTGTGCCCAGCGAGCCAGTAAAATTCAACCCGAAATGCTCAAGCTGCTATTTGCCATTGTTGAAGCGGTGCCAAATGCTGTACTCATTGTCAAGTACCACGCTAGTAGCTCGATTTTTGAGGAGTGGTGCCGCAGTGTGGCGGAAGCTGCCGGATTTGATTTAAGCAAACTCTATTTCTTGACATCAAATCTGCCAGAGATCCACCGTGCCAATCTCTATGATGTGGATGTGGTGCTGGATACCTATCCCTATGCTGGGGGAGCAATGAGTCTTGAAGCCCTCTGGTTGGAGGTGCCAATTGTTACAAAGGTAGGCCAGCAGTTTGTGGCACGCCATACCTATACTTTCCTGAAAAATGTTGGCGTTGAGGAGGGGATTGCCTTCAATGATGAGGAGTATGTGAATTGGGGAATTCGTTTCGGGACGGAGCCAGCGCTGCGGCAGCAGGTCAGCTGGAAACTGCGCCAAGCTAAACGCTATGCCCCCCTGTGGAATCCCCAACGCTTTAGCCGTGAGATGGAGCAAGCCCTAACGGCCATGGTGAATCGGTATCGGACAGGGGAGTTGGTTGTGCCCCCGCGCCATCGAGTCGGAGAATAGAGCCAGTCATCGAGTTTGCTTAATTTTCTCCATAGGGTTCAATGTCTATAAGTATTTCAGATACCTTGGGAGCCTTAGATTACGAAAACGATACAAGGAGCGACTTGAATCCAACCATCAAGGTTAGGGTTTTCCCCTAGTATCTAAATTGGAGCGTGATGGCTCCCTGCCTTTTCCATACATGAGAGGACAAGATTCATGGCAACCTACAAAGTAACGCTAGTGCGTCCTGATGGAAGCGAAACAACAATTGACGTGCCCGAAGATGAGTACATTCTGGATGTGGCTGAAGAGCAAGGCTTAGACCTGCCCTTCTCCTGCCGTGCTGGTGCTTGCTCGACCTGTGCCGGCAAGCTGCTGGAAGGGGAAGTGGATCAGTCGGATCAATCCTTCTTGGATGATGACCAAATCGAGAAGGGCTTTGTGCTCACCTGTGTCGCCTATCCCCGTTCTGACTGCAAAATCCTCACCAACCAAGAGGAAGAACTTTACTAAGGCGATTTTGCACAATTTATGTTGCTGGGGCGGTTGTCGTTGGGCATCGCCCCTTTATTTTGGGACTGGAGTCCTTAAGATGGAAGTAGTGATTGGTGCCGGCTGATGGTTTCCGACTTGCCCTCCACTGGTGATTTGATTATCCGTCCCTTGGCCTATCGGGATGTGGAGGTGGTGGAACAGCGGCTGTGCCATGAAGGGGTACATGATCAACCCTTTGGTCTGCCGTCCTTGGCGGGTGGCCTGATGACCTCACCGCTGCATCTATTGCAGTGGCTAACGGGGATGAGCAAGCTGCGGATTTATGTTGCGGAGCGGGACAACCAAGTGTTGGGCGTTGTGCAGGTGGCTCCCTTTAATGAAAGTCGCACCACATGGCAGGTGCAGCAATTGGCCGCCCAAGAGTTTACGGAGGTGGGGACACAACTCCTGCGCCACTGTTTTAGTACCCTTGTGGAAGCCCGTACTTGGATGGTTGAAATCAATATTGACCACCGTGAAGCACTAGACCTCTACCGCCAAAATGGCTTTCAACCCTTGGCGCATCTCACCTACTGGCAAATTTCAGCGGATCAGTTGGCAGAACTGGCACAGGGCACACCTTGCTTGCCTAATTTGCTGAAGGTCACGAATGCTGATGCACGGTTGCTGCATGAGTTGGATACGATGTCGATGCCGGCACTGGTGCGCCAAGTCTTTAATCGCCACTATCGGGACTTTCAAACGAGTCTTTTGGATTGGCTACACCACGGTTTGGCCAGTTGGTCGCAACAGGTACAAGTGCATCGTGCTTATGTGTTTGAACCACAGCGGAAGGTGGCGATCGCCTCCTATACACTCCATACCAGCCAAGATGGACACACGCCCCACTGGCTAGACTTAACAGTACATCCTGCCTATACAAATCTGTATCCAGGGGTACTGACCCACATTGCTCGCTTGGTGCAGGCCTATCCGCCCGTACCTCTACTGCTGTCTTCGACGGATTACCAAGGGGAGCGAGAAGCCTACCTTGAAAGCTGGGCGGAACCGGTTCGCCGCAGTTTAATGATGTCGCGCTCGGTGTGGCACAAGGTGCGGGAAGTGCGATCGCCCCTGCCGGAAGGCTTGACCTTATCAGAAGTGCTGCAAGGCCTGCAAACCCATCGCCGTCCTCAACCCGGTCAGATTCATACCAAAGAGGGAGCACAGGCCTACTACCGCGAGCACTCACCCGAAAACACATCGCCCCCAGAAGCCCAATCCTAATCTTGGGAGAGGGAAATTTCCGAGGTTTCAGTGTAGCCTTGGAGGGCTTGTAAAAGGCGTTGGATTGCGGTTTCATTGTCGAGGGGCAACCCTTCAGGTTCAGCAACAGCCGTGCGCTGGGTGAGTTGCGGTAGAGTGTCGAGGGGTTGACCGTAGGTATTGCCCTTGGTGGCCAGCGGTGTGCTTCGGGGCAGCGGGTTGAGGAAGCTAATTTGCTCAGGCAAGTAGAAGATGGGTTGCAGGTGCTCTAGGGGAAAGGTGCCATAGCCTTGGGCATCCGCTGGATGGTGTTGCCAGTAGTCAAGAAGGGTCTGGCGATCGCAAAAACCCAGCATCTGTGCCTGACGGCGATCGCGATCCAAACCAACAGCAACTGCCAAATCGGCGTTGATCACCCCCAAAAATGTCGGGCAATGGATCCGCAGAGACTCTCCCGCCTCGACAGGATAGATAGATAACTGCACCCCTTCCAAGTTGAGATCCGCAATGTCCACAAGGTCAAGAACCTCTGGCCGCTCACACCAAGTGGTACTCAAGGTCAGATCATCGGGCAGATCGTCCAGATCATCCTGCTTACTGGGAACACCCTCATTTTCCCACCAGTCAATGAAGGCGTAGAGGGCAACCAAATAGGGCAGAACCTGCCGTTGCCGACTGGGACGACATCCCTGAAGCACCGCATGGGCGGCATCCAATATCAGGGAACGAATGGGAACAGTCGGTGCCAAAAAGGAAGTCATAGCCGTCGTCATCCAAACCAAGTACGAAAAAGCGAGGCTGCCTAGGGAAGGTAGTAAATATCGTTATGCTCACACCACTGCGCAAGTTTGGCCTCTATTTGCTCATCAATTTGTTTTGCGGTGTAGCGGCCACGGGCATAATCAGGGTGAATTTCACGGCGGGTTTGCCGTCGTTGGTGGGGGCTGGGGATTGATTGGGTTTCATACCATCGCCTCATCCATTGCGGAATCTGGGGATCTTGAAAGAATTTACGGTAGAGCCACAGGCGGTATTCACGACCGAGGCAGCGAGAAATCGTGGGCTGGCTGACAAAGAGTTCACGGGCAATTTCGGCTTGGGTACGGCGACGCTCACACCAATCCCTGACCCATGTCGGCGTCTGCGGATCATTGAGAAACTCCACTATGCACTCCACCCCTTGGCCATTGCTGGTTGGCAGTGTGCGGGTATCGGGATAGTTGTCAATCCATTCTTGGTTGCTGTCGGTGGAGCAAATGTTCAGAGAGCGAGTGGACTGCACATAACGTCCAAGAATACGCCGCACCTGTTGATGAATGTCGCGGGTGTACTCGATCGTCCAGCCCAAGAGTTGGGCAATGTGCTGGCGCAAGCGAGCCGTCGAAGCACGGATACGGGGATCGGTAATTTCCGTTTGGACAATCGTAATCAACTGAGCGCAGGCTTTGGGATCAATCTCCCGTTGTACCTCAGGGGGTGCTGCTTGATAACGATCTTGAAAGACTTGCAGGGCGCGGTTGTCATAGAAGAGCAGTTCATCGGCCTCGCGCTTGAGGAGTTTGCGTTTTTCATCCGCCAGTTTATTGCTGATGACCGTGCGCACCCATGCTTCAAAGGTGGGACGACCATGACCAGTGGCACCAAAGGGCTTGAGGGGGTCAAAGGATTTCATTGCTTCCCAGAGCCAGCCCGTGAGGTTACTTTGGCATTGCTCGGGATCAGAACTCCCCAGACACACCGTGCGCAGGAGATCGCGGTACTCTTGGCGAAACTGGGGGGATAGGAGAACCGTTGCGCCGAGTTCTTGACGTAGGCACTGGATAAAGAAGGCAAGGAAACACTCGGCCTCTGTCAATTCGGGAGAGGGATTACGGTTGGCTAGGGCTGGGCGACTAAAGGCAAGCACCAGTTGCTTTAGGGGTTGATTGTACTGGCCACGATTGAGGCGATCGTACTCGTCTTGAATGACGGTAGCGGGAATTTGCAGTAACCGCTGCACCGTTTTTTGCACTGCCTGCTGTTGGAGTTGATCGCCGCTCAAGTTTTCTAGGCAGCGAGGAAAGAGGCGAAAATAGGCTTCCACTAGGCGTTGGAGATAGCCGCCGCGTTGACTCAGATGGGTATCAATGTTGCGCTCGAGGATGGCTCGCAGGGCTTGAGAGAGGGGCTTCGTCACAGCGGGCGATCGCTCCCCGGCCAAATAACGAGACCGAGCTGCCTGCAATAACTGCGGCAGTTGTTCCACCTCAAGATCGGGACTGCGGGTCGAGAGACTCATCCGAAATCGGTAACATAAAATAGTTACTGAACATAGTAGCGGTTTTTGCTAAGACCCTTGGGGGAATCCTAAGAATACCTTAAGGCAGCTCTTCCTCATGGGATAAGGGTGTTTTCATTGCTTCAGGCATCATGGTGCCAAGGTGCGACGGTAAGCGGGCGATCGCCTGCTGCACAAAGGAGCGAATAAATTCATCGCGGCGATTGAGTTCAAATTGCTGTTGAACTACTTCACTGATGCCACCATCGCCCCAGTCTTGGTTGTGGCGAAAATATTCCATAAAACTTTTGCCCGCAATCCGAGTGAGATAGGCGGCTGTAATTCCTTGGACGGCTTTGCCCACCACCAGCCCCCCCATGCTCAATTGCAAGGCCGTACCGACGAGATTCATGGCTCCCTTAACAATGCCCAAGCTGGCCAGGGTTTTGCCTAGGGAAAGAGCTAGCTCGCGGGCGCGATCGCGATTCAGGTCACAGCCATAGACCTTGCCAATTTCCATCACCATTTGCGCATTCACGGCGGCGGCAGCCAGTAGATCTACGCCGGGAATCGGCGTGACACAGACCACACCCGCACTGATCCACTGGTAGCGCTCCACTACCTTATCGGCTTGGCGGCGCCGTTGCTGATCAATGATTTTGCGAGCCTGCTCCCCTAGGCGTTGCGACTGCAAGAGGATATTATCTGCCACGAGGTCATCCCCTTCCTCGCGGAGAATGGCACTCAGCCGCCGAATCAATGGCCAAATATGGGGTTCGGGTTCTAACCACTCTCCTGTGTCGAGGCGAATCGGTTGGGGACGGGCGGCAATACCCACCACATCTTGGGGTGGAATCAACCCCTTGACCCGCTGCCGTAGATGGCGCAAAAGAGCCAGTTGATCGGCCTCGGAGCGCAAGTCAATTTTATTGAGCACCAAGAGCGATCGCTTGCCCATTTCCACCAAGTTGACCAAGGGGGTATATTCCGACTGGCGCAGGTCATCATCGAGCACAAAAAGGAGTAAGTCTGCTTCGGCGGCCAGTTGTCGCGCTAATTGTTCCCGGTAGGTTCCAGCCACACCCGCCTCCAAAATGCCGGGGGTATCGGTAATCAGAATTTCCCGCTCTGTATTAGGTAGCCAAAAACGATAGGTTTGCCCCACCGCCGTCGTGCCCATTGTTGGTGCCACTTCCCCCACCATCTCCCCCATGAGGGCATTGACAAGAGAGGTTTTACCCGCCGAACCGGTGCCAAAGACCACAATGCGCAATTCTTGGCGGTAAAAATCCTCCGCCAGCTCCCGTGCCCGTGCCAACAGTGCTTGCCGTGCCACCTCATCTTCAATTTGACTCAGTTGCTGCCGTAGGGCTTTGAGGTTTTCAGCGGCGGCCTCCGTTTTATCGAGGGGGGCTTGGGGCGTAGCGGTGGCGGGCTTGCCCTTGCGCTCAAGTAAGTACAGGTAACGAAAGAAGGTATAGAGCAGCCCCCCCAATAGACCAATGAAAATCAGCACCAAGAGATTGGCCAAAAAGGGGGCAGTAAAGGCCACCTGCACATAGAGCCACGTGAGTGCCGATATCAACCAGAGGATGAGCACCAGAATGGCGCTGAATCCCAACAGGGGCCAAAACCAGCGCTTGGGGGTCATGGCAGGTATTTCATCAGACGTTGTAGGAAGGGCAATTGCAGCGATCGCCCCTGCCACAACTGTACCATCAGCCCCAAGTTCACCAGAAAATAGGCGGATCCCCAGAGACTATTGAGAAAGAGTAATAGGCCATGATGCAGAGACTGGGCTTCACTCACGCTGACCGCCCCATTCAGCAGGCCATAGCCCAACAGCCAAATGAGACCAATGAGAACAGCGAGGCGGCTCACTTGTCGGGTCTGGCGATCGCTCCCCCGGCGACTCAACTGCCACAGTGCTGGAATCATGCCAAAAATGGGCAGCAAATAGACAAAGAACAACAATCGCTGCAATGTCGGGTTGGTAAAGGCTTCCCGATCCACGGGGTCGAGCGGTTCCATCGAATACTCCCCAAGGGCATGAGCACCGTCGTCAGGGCTTCTTGATTCCTAATATATCGCTGATTGATTCAGAGACAGCCCTGTGCCAAAGCGCTGCATCTGGAGCAATAAATGATCAGCCACATTGCTAAACTTAAGATTGGCCTGTTTGCGGCCATGCCCGCGATCGCCAGTGTTGCATTGTCACTAGGGAATCTGCATTTATGTCAGTGATTCAGGAGCTCCACCGTCAACTCGTTCGCAAAGAACGCTCCGCCACTGAAATTACCCAAGCTTACTTAGATCGCATTGCCCAAGTGGAGCCAACGCTCCATAGCTTCTTAACCGTGACGGGCGATCGCGCCCTTGCCCAAGCGGCCGCTGTAGATGAGCGCATTGCTGCCGGTGAAGAGATTGGTGTGCTCACAGGGATTCCCTTGGCCATCAAGGATAACCTTTGCACCTACGGTGTGCGCACCACCTGTGCCTCTAAGATGCTGGAGCACTTTGTCCCCCCCTACGAATCCACCGTGACCCAAAAATTGCAGGCCGCTGGCGCGATTATGGTGGGCAAAACCAATCTCGATGAATTTGCCATGGGCAGCTCCACCGAAAATTCTGCCTTTGGTTTCACCGCCAATCCTTGGCATCCAGAGCGGGTCTCTGGGGGGTCTTCTGGGGGATCTGCTGCCGCCGTTGCTGCCGGGGAATGTGCGGCTGCCCTTGGTTCCGATACCGGCGGTTCCATTCGTCAACCCGCCGCCTTTTGTGGGGTGGTCGGCCTCAAACCGACCTATGGTTTGGTGTCGCGCTATGGCCTTGTTGCCTATGCGTCGTCATTGGATCAAATTGGGCCTTTGGCACCGACAGTTACTGATGCTGCGATTCTTTTGGGGGCGATCGCGGGGCATGATCCCAAGGATGCCACCAGTCTCAGCGTGTCGATTCCCGACTACACCCAAGCCCTCAAACCCGATCTCAAGGGAATGCGCATTGGCGTTATTCAAGAAACAGTGAGTGAAGGCATCCAACCAGAAGTGAAATCTGCCCTTGAGGCCGCCCTAAAAACCCTAGAGGAATTGGGAGCCACGATTGTTGAACTCTCCTGTCCCCGCTTTGCCTACGGCCTGCCCACCTACTACATTATTGCCCCTTCGGAAGCCTCGGCAAACCTAGCCCGCTATGATGGCGTGAACTTTGGTTTTCGCGCTGAAGGAGCCAGCGATCTCCTTGAAATGTACATGAAAACCCGCGCCCAAGGCTTTGGGGCTGAGGTGAAGCGACGGATCATGATTGGCACCTACGCCCTTTCCGCTGGCTACTATGATGCTTACTACCTACGGGCACAAAAGGTACGCACCCTGATCAAAGAAGACTTTGCCCAAGCCTTTGCACAGGTGGATGTTTTGGTCTGCCCCACAGCTCCCACCACTGCCTTCAAAGCTGGGGAGAAAACCGCCGACCCCCTGAGTATGTACCTGTCAGATCTGATGACCATTCCCGTCAACCTTGCCGGGCTACCAGGCTTGAGCCTCCCCTGTGGCTTTGATCACGAAGGGCTGCCCATTGGTCTGCAATTGATTGGCAACGTCCTAGGGGAAGAGACCCTATTTCACGTTGCCTATGCCTATGAACAGGCGACCCCTTGGCACCAGCAGCAGCCGCCGCTTTAGACCTTAGCCGAAACGGCCACTGACATAATCCATCGTGGCTTGCTCTTTGGGGTTATTGAAGACAATGCTAGTATAGTCATACTCAACGAGGTAGCCTACCCGGTTGCCCCGTTCTGTGGCCTCGGCATTAAAGAAGGCAGTGCGATCGCTCACCCGAGTCGCCTGTTGCATATTGTGGGTCACGATCACAATCGTGTAGTTCTGCTTCAATTCATGGATCAGTTCTTCCACCTTGAGGGTAGAAATGGGGTCAAGGGCAGAACAGGGTTCATCCATGAGGATGACCTCGGGCTTGGTGGCGATCGCCCGCGCAATACATAGCCGTTGCTGTTGTCCGCCAGAGAGCGACAGACCATTTTCTTTGAGCTTGTCCTTCACCTCATCCCAAAGAGCCGCCTGCCGTAGGGCAGTTTCCACTAGCTCACCCAAATCCCCCTTATACTTATTGACCCGCGCTCCAAAGGCCACATTGTCATAAATTGACTTGGGAAAGGGATTAGGCTTTTGGAACACCATACCAATACGCCGCCGCACCTCCACGGGATCCACCTCCTTGGCGTACAGATCCTTGCCGTGGTAGGTAATCTTGCCCTCTACCCGAGCACCCGGCACCAGATCATTCATGCGGTTAAAACAGCGCAGCAGCGTGCTCTTGCCACAACCCGATGGGCCAATGAGAGCCGTTACTTCATTGGCATAGATGTCCATCGTCACATCCCGTACTGCCCGAAATGAGCCATAAAAAATCGAGGCGTTCTGCACTTGGAAAACCACTTTAGGAGTAGGTTTAGGGTAAGTTGTCATAGAACAGTTACCTTTTAAGTCTTTAGTAGCGTTTCTTACGAGTGAGTAAGCGGGAGCCAATACTGACGATCAAAATGATGCTCAGCAACACCAACGCGCCTGCCCATGCCAGTTCCTGCTGGGGTTTGTAGGGAATGATGGCAAAGAAATAAACCTGTACCGAAAGCGTGGAAATGGGGCGAAACAAATCCGTTGACCAGAAATTATTATTCAGAGCCGTAAAGAGGAGAGGTGCCGCTTCACCCCCTGCCCGCGCCACCGCTAGAGTTACCGCAGTAGCAATAGAGGGCAACGCCGCAGGGAGAACAACTCGCGTTACCGTCTCAAAACGAGTGGCACCCAATCCCAATGCTGCCAGACGAACCTCCTCAGGTACCAGCACCAAGCCTTCCTCTGTGGTTCGCATCACAATGGGCAGCATGACCACTGCCAGAGCCACCCCACCGGCAAAGGCACTAAAGGTGCCCATCGTCATGACCACAATCGTATAGGAAAACAAACCCGCAATGATAGCGGGCACCCCACTGAGAACGTTTGCCGAAAACCGCACCCAATAGGCGATTTTGCTCCCCCGCCCAAATTCGGACAGCCACACAGCGCCCAAAACGCCAATGGGAACACTAATCGCCATGGCAACAGCGAGCACGATTAACGTACCAACGATCGCATTTCCCAAGCCCCCCCCACTCAAACCCGGCGGCGGTGGCAGTTTTGTAAACAGATCTAAGTTAATCCGAGGCAGTCCTTGGGACGCCACATTGATGACAATGGCTGCCAAGGGAATCACCGCAATGACAGCAAACAGTCCCGTCACACCTGTCATCAACAGACCAAAGAGGTTTCGTGCCGAAGTCCAGACCTTGCCTAGTTGAATCTCTGCGGTAGAAAGGCGGTTACTGATCTCTGTCATGGTGCAACCTATCGCTCAACGTTTTGAAACTTCTTAATAATGATTTCTGCCAAGATATTGACCAGCAGTGTCAGGATCATGAGCACTAAACCGGCATACAGCAGTGCAGCCACTTGCTCTCGCCCTGCTTCCCCAAACTGGGAGGCAATCAATGACGCGATCGTCGAACCCGGCTCAAGGATTGAGAGGCTGATGCGGTTGGTATTGCCCACGAGCATAGCTGCGGCCATCGTTTCCCCCATCGCCCGACCGAGAGCCAACATAATCGAACCCACAATTCCAGAGAAGCCAGCAGGAATGAGCACCCGCAAAATCGTCTCCCAGCGGGTGGCGCCTAGAGCCATTGCTCCTTGGCGTAAGTAAGGAGGCAAAGAAACCAGCGTTTCCCGTGAAATGGAGGTGATCAGGGGCAAAATCATGAACGCCAGCACTAGACCTAAGGTGAGGATGCTGTTACCGCGAGGACTGGTACCAAAGAGAGGAATCCAGCCGAGGTACTCGTGCAGGAAATTGTAAAATGGCCGCAAAAAGGGAATCAGCACAAAGATGCCCCACAGGCCAATGACCACACTAGGAATGGCAGCTAATAGCTCAATCGCAAAGGCAATTGGGGTACGAATGTACGTAGGTAGAAAGTCCTCACTGAGAAAGACGGCAATACCCAGTCCTAGGGGAACTGCCACCAGTAGGGCAATGAGGGCACTAACAAGGGTACCGTAGATTTGGGGTAGGATGCCGTAGATATTTTGCACCGGATCCCATGTGGTGCTAGCCAGAAAGCGCAGACCAAATCGTGTAATTGCAGGTATAGCCGCAAGGCCAATTTGAATCACAATCCAGAGCAGGGCAACAGCCACCGCCAAGGCAAAGACCATTGTCAGATAGTAGAAGGATTGATCGAGGTAGTAGCGGAGGTTTTTCCGTGCCTCAATCGCAGCCAAATCCGGTGATTCAGGGGGAGTGCTGGTAACAGCCATAGGGTTTCACGGGTAATATTGATCAGTTGCCTCAATTGCCATAACTGGCTCTTTTTCATCCTAGGGGATTGCGAGGGGGAAACACTCCCCCTGCGGTTGCATGATTTAGCCTGTGACTTTCACCTTATCGAGGGTTGCCTTGACTCGCGCGACGATGTCGTCAGGCATGGGAACATAGTCCAGTTGTTCGGCAATGCTTTTGCCCTCATTGCCCAGTGCCCAAAGCAGCACATTTTCAAGGGCTTGCCATTTTCTGCCATCTTGGTACTCAGGGTACACCAAGATCCATGTCAAGCCAGCGATGGGAAAGGCTTCGGGATTTTCGGGATCCGGCACTAGCAATGCAAAATCTTCGGGAACGTCAGCGCCCTCAAAGGCTTTGGAGGCAGCTTCCGGGGAAGGATAGACGAAGTTACCTGCCTTGTTTTCCAGTAGGGCGCGGGGCAAGTTGTTGAGTTTGGCATAGGCATACTCGACGTAGCCAATGGTGCCTTCGTTTTGCTGAATTTGGGCAGCCACGCCTTCATTGCCTTGGCCACCAACACCCACAGGCCAATTGACGGAGGTGCCAACCCCTGCCGGCCAGCCAGGACACACGGTGTTGATGTGGTTTGTGAAAATAAATGTGGTGCCACTGCCGTCAGAGCGGTGGGCAAAGGTAATTGGTTTATCGGGAAGCGTTTTACCCTCATTTGCAGCAACCAGCTTGGGATCATTCCAGCGGGTAATTTTGCCCATGACGATGTCGCAATAGACCGCCCGCGGTAATTTCAGTTCATCCACACCGGGCAGGTTATAGGCAAAGACAACGGCACCACCGACCATGGGAACTTGGATGGGGTCAGCCTTGTATCTTTCCTGAAAGGACTTCAGGCGATCGCCGGCTATCGGTGCATCGGAACCAGCAAAATCCACTGTGCCGTTAATATACTGCTCCAAACCAGCACCACTGCCAACGGATTGATAACTGATTTGGACGTTGGGATCAACCTGCTGGGCGTAGGTCTTGAACCAGTTTTGGTAAAGGGGGGCAGGAAAACTGGCGCCGGCACCATTAATATTTATCGGCTCGCCCGCTTGATTTGGGCCACCCCCTCCTTGAGGACCGCAAGCAACAACGATGCCAGCGGTAATAATAGCGGAGAGGATCATGAGAATTCGAGATTTTCTGAGTTTGAAGATCATAAGCGCGATCGCAAGTCAGGACAATGAACGAATGCATTGATGCATCAGTAGTTACAGCCCCTCTCGTGAGGATTGAGACTGCTCCAAACAGTTAGAACGATTGTGCGCTGACAGCAGGCACGAGGCTCTCATCCCCGTTCATGTGCTCCATAGTTTTTAGAACAAGGGCTGTATGACAGCTTGCTCGATAGCAACGACAAATCTATCGCGACTCAAAGACAAGCTAGGGCGATAATACGGGAACGATGTAAAGGTTAGGTTAAGAACGACTCCATCTGTTAATTAAGTTTTTTTATTATTGTGCAGTCTCTGTCGATCTGAACCAAAGCTTGGGTAGGGCAGTCTAAACTTAGTTTTCCGCTGGGTGTAGTGAGGAATACTTTCAAGGAAGCAATTTATAAAAATTTTCTTAATCTCTAGGTTCCTGAGACCAAAGGCAGCCTAAGATTATCGCTAGGGTGTTCTCAACAATACTTTCTCTAGGGAGAAGGGCTAACGAAATACCTTAAGATAAGACTTTTTAAGTCTCAATTCTTTGAATTCAAGTTACTAACTTTAGAAGGATTTATATTAATAACTCATCTTTGAAGTTTTATTTATAAATAGTTTTGGCAAGTTATTCATCGTTTTTAGTGATTTTGTTTTAGTGGGGAAATAGTTGAATTCACCAATTTTCTAATTGATGCAATATCCGTCATTTTTAGAGTGAGGCTTGAGTGATGCAGTTTCAGCAATTGAGGCGCGGCGTTTTACCCCTTTTGGCCATCATCTTTGTGGGCTGCACAATGGAGGCGGCATCTAATGACCCAATGCTCAAGGTGATTCGGGTGGATGGATCGAGCACGGTTTATCCCATTTCCAGGGCGATCGCCGAAGGGTTTAAGACCACGCCCAATGGTCAAGAGGCCGATATTGCCGTTGCTTTTTCAGGGACATCTGCTGGCTTTCGCGCCTTTTGTAGCGGCAAAACGGATATTAGTGACGCCTCTCGCCCGATCCTCATTACTGAAATGAACGAGTGCATTGCCAATGGTGTCCCCTTTATTGAATTGCCCATTGCCTTTGACGCGCTGACGATCGCCGTCCATCCCCAAAATACTTGGCTCAAGGAAATTTCTGTGGCTGAGCTGAAAAAACTCTGGGAAAAAGCGGCGGAGCAAAAGCTCACTCGCTGGAACCAATTACGTCCCGACTTTCCCAATGCACCCATTGTGCTCTGGGGACCAGGTCAAGATTCAGGCACCTTTGATTATTTCAACGAGGCGATTCTTGGCAATCAGCGCGGCTCTCGCACCGACTACAAAGCCAGCGAAGACGATAACGAAATCGTAGCGGGTATTGCCGGGGATGTGAATGCCCTTGGTTATCTTCCCTATGCTTACTACATGGCCAACCAGAATCGGCTACGAGCTGTGCCCGTCAATGATGGCCGAGGGGCAATTCCGCCTTCAGTGGAAACGGTGCAAAACAGTACATACCAGCCCCTCTCGCGCCCCCTCTTCCTCTATGTCAATGCCAAATATGCCCAAGACAAGCCCCTGCTGCGACAGTTTGTTGAGTACTACATCCAGCAGGCACCGACGGTCGTTCCCAAGGTCGGGTATGTTCCCCTTACGCCCGAAGGCTATCGCTTGGCAGGCATTCAGTTTATTCGCCTAGAGGTGGGGACTGCCTTCAAGGGGGTACCTGAACCTGATGTGACGATTGAAGAGGTGCTGCGACGTCAGGTGATCTTCCAAGAGGCCCATGCCAATAATCCGACCCCCTAGAATAGGGGCATGGAAATTATCGAGAAGTCTCAGCAGCGGCTGATTTTGCGCAGTCGCCCTTGGGGGGTGTGGCTGGCAGGTCTGATATTCTGTGTTGGTGCTGCTGTACCGATTTGGTTTGCAGCCCGCTATGAGCTGGTGTGCCGCCATGAGGTTCGCGTTATTGATAGTCGCTGTCGCTGGGTGCGCTCTGGGGCAACGGGGGTACAGATCACCCAAATTCCCCTGAATCGGCTCCAAGGGGTGGGCATTATCGAGCAGTGGCGCTCTAGTCGCGGACGACGCTACCGTGTCTATCAGGTGCACCTACAAACCGCCGCGGGTTCTATTGCCTTTGGTGAATTTACCCGCGATCGCCAGAATCGGGAAGCCGTTGCCGAACGCATCCGTCGCTTTTTGCAGCAGCCGCAACATCCCCCTTTAACATTAGTGGAAGACAACCACTGGTGGGGATTTTTGATCTTAGCTATTGGCTGGAGTCTAGGCTTACCCCTAATCTTTATCGGAGCCAAGGTGCTGGTGCTGGTTTTTGATAAAAGTGCAGGCGTGGTATCGCTGCAATATAGCAGTCTTCTCAGGACAGAAAAGAAAACCTTCCCTTGGCATGACCTCAAGGATGTCGTCGTACAGCTCTCCCGTGGTAAGAAGGGCAGAGTATCAGCTCGTTTGGCCTTGGAGTTACAGAATAGGCAGGTAATTCCCCTGCGGTTTTATTACAGCAGTGATGTCAGGGGCACTCAGGCACTGCAAGCCACGATTCGGGCGTTTCGTGATCGTTCGTGATCAAACGTAACGGGTACGGCGGAACGGCAATAAATTAGCTAGGCTAGAAGCAAGAAATTTCCCTCAGCAGGGATAGAAATTTTATCTGAGAACAGCAAATTAGAATTTGTTAGCGGTTGTTGACGCGAGCGATCGCTAGCCCTGAATTCCCGAAAAATTTATCCCTTTGCTGTGGGCGATTTCTGTTAGAAAGGCTACAATCAATGAGGTTTTAGTTAAAATTAGTCAAAAGATTCCTGCACAGTCTCAACCGCTCGCTACTGCCTGCTCCCTGACCCCATGGGTCACACAGGAAATTTTTCAAGATGATCCAGCGGCAGAGATCCTGAGGATGTGGAATCTAGAGCCTATGCCCCCGTCCAACCGCTTTCCTTAGCTACATTCCATGATTGAAATGTGGCTGACGATTCTAGCGTCACCAAAGGCAACGGTTGCCGACAACACACTGACAATACACATTTAGGGAGATTTTACGAGGACAACGGCATGACCCAAGCGAATGTACTTGACGTTTACGACCCCGCAACAGCCCCCCTTGAGGATGAGGTGGCTCTACTCAGTGACTATGGCCTTGATGCTGTAGAAGCCGAAGAAGAGGAGGAGAGCGAAGACTTTGAGGAGGTCAGCGACGATCTTGACGACAAGCCCACAAAAGGTCGTGCCAGCCGACGGCGGACACAGGTCAAGAAGAAACACTACACCGAGGACTCGATACGCCTCTATTTGCAAGAAATTGGCCGCATTCGTCTGTTGCGTGCCGACGAGGAAATTGAATTGGCGCGCAAAATTGCCGATCTCCTAGAAATGGAGCGAGTGCGCGATCGCCTGTGCGAACAACTGGGCTGTACCCCTGAAGAACTAGAGCGCAATCCCGAACCCTGGGCGAAGGAACTGGGGATGACGGTGCAAGCCTTTCGCCATCGCTTATTTGTGGGTCGCAAAGCCAAAGAAAAAATGGTGCAATCGAACCTGCGACTGGTGGTCTCGATCGCCAAAAAATACATGAACCGGGGGCTATCCTTTCAGGACTTGATTCAAGAGGGCAGCCTAGGGCTCATCCGCGCTGCTGAGAAATTTGACCACGAAAAGGGCTATAAATTTTCCACCTACGCCACCTGGTGGATTCGCCAAGCCATTACCCGTGCCATTGCCGATCAATCCCGCACCATTCGTCTGCCTGTGCACCTGTACGAAACCATTTCGCGGATTAAGAAAACCACTAAACTCCTCTCACAGGAAATGGGGCGCAAACCCACTGAGGAAGAAATTGCCGATCGCATGGAAATGACCATTGAAAAACTGCGCTTCATTGCCAAATCGGCACAACTGCCCATCTCCCTAGAAACCCCTATCGGTAAAGAAGAGGATTCCCGTCTGGGGGACTTCATTGAATCCGACGGTGAAACCCCTGAAGATCAAGTGTCCAAGCACCTGCTGCGCGAAGATTTAGAAACGGTATTGTGCACCCTTAGCCCCCGCGAGCGAGATGTGTTAAAACTGCGGTATGGCTTGGACGATGGTCGCATGAAAACGTTGGAGGAAATTGGTCAACTCTTTAATGTCACCCGTGAGCGCATTCGCCAAATTGAGGCCAAGGCCCTGCGGAAACTGCGCCATCCCAACCGCAACAGTGTCCTCAAAGAATACATTCGTTAAGGAGTCGTTTATGTTGCGTCCCCTCATTGCCCTGACCGTTGGTCTGTCTGCCACTTTGGTGGCAATGCCGCAACCCAGTTCTGCCCAAGCCTGTGCCTATGCCAAAGGGTTAAGTCATCAAAGTCTGAGTAATTCCTCATTCTTCGATAGCAGCAAGCTGCCGATCGCCCTTGGACTGGGTGCAGGTGCAATTACAGCAGCGGCAGTGGGGGTGACCCTCTGGCAACGGCGGCAGCAAACGGATGCCCCGACCCCTGCTTCTGATGCTGCCTCTTTGGAACTGCCGGTGGTCTTGCCGGAGTCTGAAGGTGCAGAGCGTTCTGAAGATGTGACACCCATTGCCTAGTTATCGATTTGTCAAATTACTCCCCCTCATGGGGGCGATCGGGGTATTCCTAGGCTGTAGTCCCATTGCGCAGTCGGATACCCCGTTACCCTTATCAACCGCTGAACCCCTGTTAGAATCGCAGCCACCACCAACACTGGCGGTACGCATTGAAACCGTTGTTGAAGAGTTAGAGCATCCTTGGGCAGTAACTTGGCTGCCGGATGGCAGTGCGTTGATTACTGAGCGCCCCGGACGGTTGCGGCGATTTCACCAAGGGCGTTTGGGTTCACCTATTCGTGGCGTGCCGCCGGTCTTTGGCCAAGGCCAAGGGGGCTTATTGGATGTCGCCCTTCACCCCCGCTTTGCTGAAAACAATTGGGTTTATCTTACCTATGCCCATGGCACAGCATCCGCGAATCGTACTCGCCTAGCACGGGGGCGTCTGGTGGGCGATCGCCTTGAAGAGGTGACAGTTCTCTTTGAAGTCTCGCAAGCGAAAACTGGGGCACAGCATTTTGGCTCCCGCTTGGCTTGGCTCCCCGACGGCACATTGCTCATGGCCATTGGCGATGGCGGCAATCCCCCAATTGAACTGGAAGGCAAATTAATTCGCGAGCAAGCCCAAAACCGCCGCAGTCATTTGGGCAAAATTATTCGCCTGCGGGACGATGGCACTGTGCCGGAGGACAATCCTTTTGTGGGCGATGCCACGGCCACCCCCGAACTCTGGAGCTACGGCCACCGCAATATCCAAGGACTGGTGGTTGATCCAGTCACAGAAACGGTGTGGTCAACGGAGCACGGCTCCCTTGGTGGTGATGAACTCAATCGCATTGAACGTGGTGCCAACTATGGTTGGCCAGTGGTCACCTATAGCCGTGAGTATTGGGGGGCAGAAATTACCCCAGAGCGGCGCCGGCCGGGAATGGTGGATCCTTTGGTGGTGTGGACACCGGCCATTGCGCCTTCAGGGCTAGCAGTTTATCGGGGCGATCGCGCTCCCCAGTGGCAAGGTGCCCTTTTTACCGGCGGTCTCGTCTCCCAAGATGTGCGCAAAATTCGAGTCAATACCAACAATGCTGTTGTAAGCCAAGGGCGCATTCCAATAGGTCAGCGGGTACGGGATGTGCGCCAAGGCCCCGATGGTTACCTGTACGTTCTCACTGATGATCCCCAAAATGGCCGATTGTTGCGTTTAATTCCTTAACGTTCAGCTAAACAAATCTTTATCGCCACTTAAATACAAGCCAATATCTTGAGTCGAGGAACAAAAAGCAGTCGCAGGTGAGGTGTGACTGCCGAATTGTGTGTTGAGGAGTGTATATGCGTTCTTGGGGGAAGCTTCTAGGAAGCTGCCTAGTTGGCTTGGGCATCATTTTGGGATTGAACAATGCAGCCGTTGGCCAGTCATCAGCAGAGGAAATGTTAGGGCCTCGAATCCAGCCCCGTGGAACGATTCGCTTCAATAGTGAAGGCGCTGGTTTTGATCACTACCTCAGTGCAGAAACATTTATTCCGTTCTTTCAACAGCAGGGTGCTAGCGTCGGCTTCTTTGAAGGCAAACTCCTCATGGCCACGCCCAATACAGCCTTGGGGTACAATTTGACCCTTGGCTACCGTGCCCTGACAGGCAATCAGAAATTTGCCCTTGGTGGCTACCTATCCTACGATTTTCGCAACACGGGAGATGCAGGTTTTAACCAGCTTGGGCTTGGTCTGGAACTCTTGGGAGATGTTGATGTCCGTATAAACGGCTATATCCCCCTAGGGACTCGGCAAGTCCTTCTCAATCAAGCAGTGGGTTCAATCGGCACCATTCAAAACAACCAGATTCTTCTTGATCGCGATCGCCTTTTCCAAGAAGCGCTGACGGGTTTTGACTTTGAAGTAGGAACCCGATTGGTTCCATTAGGTAAAGACTATCTGCGGGGTTACGCAGGTTTATACTACTACAGCGGTGAGAGTATTGCTGATTTTGTTGGCGTCCGTGCCCGTTTAGCTACCCGCCCTATTGAGTACCTCAGCCTCAGTGCAACAGTGCAAAATGATGATCGCTTTGGCACGAAAGCTTGGTTTGGAATTGGGGTTTCTTTTCCCGGTGTCGCAGGTAGTCGCCGCCGTGCTCCAGAACAGGGTCAAAATGTAGCAGCCCGTCTAGGTGAATCTCCAGAGCGTCTCAGCTTTATTACCGTTGATAACGAACTGGTTCAGGATCAAATTGCAGCAATTAATCCTGCCATAGGTCAACCCTATCGAGTTTTTACAGTTGATACTGGAGCAGGTAGCGCTGCCCGTATTAATGATTTACCCCTTGCTCAAAATGACATTGTCTTGGTTGGTGTTGCCGATACGGATGGCAATACCGCAGGTCAAGGCATTATTAATCTCCAAGATGGAGTTCAACTGCTTTCAGCAACTGTGAATCGACAACTTCCTAGTACACTTGGAACGATTACTATTCCTGCGCTCACACCGATTAACCAACAGCCTATTATAGCTGCCACTATTGTTTTAGCTAAGAATAATACAATTGATGGCTTCAATATTACACCGCCTGCCGGCCAACCTGCGATTATTGGTAATAACGTCAATCCACCGCGTATTCTCAACAATCAAATTACAACCATCAATGCCAACGGCATCAGTATAACGAATAGTACTGGTGTACAAATTACCAATAATCAAATTACGAGTACCAATGGCAGTGGCATCATTTTAGTCAATGCTGAATCCCCTGTGGTTCGCAATAATACCGTTACAATTACGAGCACAACTGCCCCTGCCTTTAACCGCCGTGGCATCAGCATTACTGAAAGCACCAACGCAACGATTGAAAATAACACTGTTAATGGTGGTATTGGTGAGGGCATTGGCCTAGATAATGCCCTTGGAAATGTAACTATTCGCGGCAACACTGTCCGTAATGTTGGCCAAACAGCAACAGATACTAACCTCGAAGCTAGCATCTTCATTCGCAACAATCGTGGCAACGCCAACATTACCATCGAAGATAACGTGACTGAAAACAACTTGACGCCAGGTAATCGTGTGGATGGAATTGAATTTAACCTCTGCCGTGGCGATAGCTTTGCTGTGGCTGACCGTTTCAGTGACAATCAGTTTGCGAACTGTGCGGCTCCCGCGAGTGCAACTGTTATCGTTCGGAACAATCAGATTCGCAACATTGGTACAGGTACCGACGGCAGTGATGGCATTGACTTCAATATTAGCGATGGTGCCAACCTCACAGCCGTTCTAGAAAATAACGTGGTTAACAATATTTCTGATGCGGGGATGACGTTTGATATTGTCAGCAGTGCGGCTCCAATTGCACCTCCTAGCGCAAACATTACAATTCGCAACAATGAGATACGCAACATCCTCAATGATGATGCCATCACCCTAGAGTCGAATAGTGCGGGACAGGTGGTACTAAACATTGAAAATAATGTGATCCAAAATATTGGCAATGGTAATGACGGCATTGACATTGAGTTCACAACAACGGCTGCAAGTCCAACCCCTGCACAAGTCAGAATTGTGGGGAATCAACTGAATAACATTAGCGATCGCGGGATTGAAGTGGACACCACTAATAATGCTCGCTTAGCAATTGAAATCAGCAACAACACCTTAACCAATACAGGCGAAGCAATTCGCTTACGTGGTCAAAATAACTCTGTATTGACGCCTACGGTTAACAACAATACCATCACCGTTACAAATGCCGCAGGTATTATCTTGCAAAATGTACAATCCCCTGTGGTTCGCAATAATACCGTTACAATTACGAGCACAACTGCCCCTGCCTTTAACCGCCGTGGCATCAGTATTACTGAAAGCACCAACGCAACGATTGAAAATAACACTGTTAATGGTGGTATTGGTGAGGGCATTGGCCTAGATAATGCCCTTGGAAATGTAACTATTCGCGGCAACACTGTCCGTAATGTTGGCCAAACAGCAACAGATACTAACCTCGAAGCTAGCATCTTCATTCGCAACAATCGTGGCAACGCCAACATTACCATCGAAGATAACGTGACTGAAAACAACTTGACGCCAGGTAATCGTGTGGATGGAATTGAATTTAACCTCTGCCGTGGCGATAGCTTTGCTGTGGCTGACCGTTTCAGTGACAATCAGTTTGCGAACTGTGCGGCTCCCGCGAGTGCAACTGTTATCGTTCGGAACAATCAGATTCGCAACATTGGTACAGGTACCGACGGCAGTGATGGCATTGACTTCAATATTGGCGATGGTGCCAACCTCACAGCCGTTCTAGAAAATAACGTGGTTAACAATATTTCTGATGCGGGGATGACGTTTGATATTGTCAGCAGTGCGGCTCCAATTGCACCTCCCAGCGCAAACATCATAATTCGCAACAATGAGATACGCAACATCCTCAATGATGATGCCATCACGCTAGAGTCCAACAGTGCAGGACAAGTGGTACTAAACATTGAAAATAATGTAATCCAAAATATTGGCAATGGTAATGACGGCATTGACATTGAGTTCACCACGAATGCTGCCAATCCAACACCGGCACGGGTCAGAATTGTTGGCAATCAGCTTTCTGGTGTCAGCGATCGCGGGATAGAAATCGATACCACTAACAATGCTAGCTTGCAACTTGAGGTTAGCAATAACAGTATCCAAGCAACAGCTGGTGGTGAAGCAGTGCGACTGCGTGCTCAGAATACTTCTCGCCTCAATGCCACAGTCAACAATAACACCCTCACTCAAGGGAATCCTGCCACGCGAAGTTTAGAGCTGCGGGCTGATAATAATGCAACACTGTGTGCAAACGTATTTAGTAACGTCGAAACAAGTGGTGCAGGTTTCCGCTTACGACCCCAGAATGCTCCTGTCATCTTCCGTGTTGTTAATGCTCTTAGTCTCACCCCGAACAATGGTGGTGTAGTCATCAACACAACTGGAGCAGGAACAGTTACCAATATCACGCCTGCCATATTCAGTGCTGCACCACCCGCTGGTTGTACATTCCCCTAGGACTCAGCAGGATTGTGATACTCACTCAAGGTGGTCAAAGAGTACTGCCAACAGTTTTCGAGCCAGTCTATCAAGGTCTCGCGAGGGGCAGAGACTTGGCGCACCACTGACCACACCTGTAAGGCAGCTAAGGGGGAGTTGACCTCGACCCTCAGGGGTTGATAGGGAGCATAGTCACAGGGCACCTCTAGATCAATCAACCGTTGGTAGATTGGCCAGCGTAATTGCCACTGAACTGCAATAAGGTGGGGGTTTATAGACATTCAATAAGCACTCCACTATTGAAAATGTACAGAAAGGTAGTTTAGGATCGGGCTGTCAGAGCTAAGTTGGTTAGCTCACTAGTGTCCGCAAAGGAGCATCGTGCTATGACGACCAGTGCATTGCCGCGCCAAGCCTTTGGCGAGATGAAAGATACAGTTGTACTGCTGGAGAAAGCCACCACCACGCCCATCTGTGAGGGGATGAATCGCCTCTTGGCCAGTTTTCAAGCCCTGTATTTGCAGTACCAAAAGCATCATTTTGTGGTTGAGGGGGCAGAATTTTATCCACTGCATCAGTTTTTCCAAGACTGCTATGAACAGGTGCAAGGTCACGTCCATGACTTGGGTGAACGTCTGAATGGTCTGGGGGGCGTGCCTGTGGCCGGTTTTCAACAGTTGGCCACGCTCTGCTGCTTTACCCCTGAACCGGAGGGGGCTTTTAATTGCCGCCAAATGCTCACTAATGATTTGCAGGCCGAACAGGCAATCATTGGTGTTCTGCGGCAACAGGCTACCCAAGCAGAGAGTTTGGGCGATCGCGCCACTGCCTACCTCTATGACCAAATCCTGCTGCAAACGGAGGAGCGTGCCTACCACATTGGTCATTTCTTGGCCAACGACAGCCTGAAGGCGTAGTCTTTCGCAATTTAGGTTAACGAACCTTAATGCAAGATCACGGTTGTCCATAAAACGCCCCCACCCAAGGGGGTTTTTTAATGCAGATTTTTCCTATTGCTTAGCCTAGCTTAGTTGCGATTAAATTGCAATAAATTTATCCGAGGAGGTTTGTTGCAGGACGCTGGCGGGGATACTGTTGCATCAGGGCACGCACCTGCTCGGCGTGGTAGGAACTACGGGTGAGGGGAGAGGAGACCACCTGCAAAAAGCCCATGGATTCGCCAAGCTGCCGCCATGCTTCAAATTGCTCTGGTGGAATAAAATCCTGCACGGGTAAGTGTTTCGGACTCGGCTGCAGATACTGGCCAATCGTGAGAATGTCGCAGCCCACTTGACGCAGATCCGCCATCACTGCCGCCACTTCCTCAGGGGTTTCTCCCAAACCCACCATCATGCCTGACTTTGAGTAGATCCAAGGGGCGCGATCGCGCACCCGTTGCAGCAGTTCCAGACTGCGCTGATAGTTGCCTTGGGGACGCACCCGCCGATAGAGACGGGGCACGGTTTCGGTGTTGTGGTTCAGCACTTCGGGACTGGCGGCGAGAATTTGATCTAAGGCCTGCCAATTGCCACAGAGATCGGGAATGAGCACTTCAATGGTTGTTTGGGGCGATCGCGCCCGCACAGCCTGAATCGTGGCCACAAACTGAGAGGCACCACCATCAGCCAAGTCATCCCGATTTACCGAGGTAATGACAACATGATTGAGCCGCATTCGCACCACTGCTTCCGCCAGTCGCTGGGGTTCAGTGGCATCCAAGGGCAGTGGCTTTTTCGCAAAATCAATATCGCAGTAAGGACAAGCGCGGGTGCAAGCTGGCCCCATCATTAAAAATGTCGCCGTTCCCTCATGGAAACATTCACCAATATTGGGGCAAGAGGCCTCTTCGCAAACGGTATTGAGGTTTAAGTCCCGCAACAGTTCCTTGACGGAACCGACCCGCTGCCACTGGGGTGCTTTGACCCGTAACCACTCTGGCTTAACAACCACGGCTAACTCCACTGCAAATTCAAAAACAAACAAAGGGAAAACGTCAATTGTGCCACCAACAGAAAGAGGTAAATTAGAGCACGGGGGCGAAAAATCGTCAGCAGTAATCCCAGCCCCTTGAGATCCACCATCGGTCCGAGGACAAGAAAAGCGAGAATTGACCCCGGCGTAAACGTGGCAGCAAAGGCAAGGGCAAAAAAGGCATCAACCGTCGAGCAAATGGAAATCACTGTGCCCAAGATCATCATTGCCACAATCGAGATCACCGGCCCTTGGCCAAGGCTGAGAATGAGTTCGCGGGGAGCCGCCACCTGAATAAGAGTCGCCACTAGGCTACCGAGGACTAAAATTCCCCCCAATTCGCGAAATTCCTGCACCACATTCTCCAGGACTTGGGGCAGACGCTGCTGCCAAGGCATCGTTGCAGTCGGTGGCGCAAGCGTGAGAGTTTCCATGGCAAGGGGTTGGCCGGGGGTTCCCAACAGGTAGGTGCCTGACTGGAGCAAGGCCGGTATAGTGGCTGCTTGAGGCTGGGGACGACGCATGAGACTGGTGACGGTGGGCTGCAAAAAGGGGGTTAGATCCTTTTGGAAACTAAAAACCCAGCCAATAATGGTGGCGATCGCCAGTGAGAAGAGGACACGAAAGACGACAATTTCCGGTTGATCACGAAAGGCCGTCCACGTTGCCCAAATCACAATCGGGTTGATTGTCGGTGCTGCCAACAAAAAACCAATGGCCACGGATGTAGGCAGTCCTTGCACCAATAATCGCCGCGCCACCGGCACATTGCCACACTCACACACTGGAAAAAGAAAGCCAATGCAACTGCCGACCAAGGCTCCCAGCAGGGGCGATCGCGGCAAGCGACGAATGAGCGCCTGCTCATCTACAAATAGCAGCAGCACGCTAGAGAGCAAAATGCCCAGCAGCAGAAACGGCACTGCCTCCACCAGTAGGCTCAGAAAAAGGGTAAAACCGCTTTGCAACTGATTCGCAAATGTCATGGGTGTATAGCGGGGTCTAGGACACAATCTCCTTCAACTCGAGGGGACTCGGCTGAATATCCGTTTGCCGTGAATCGGTAATTAGCCAATCGAGGGCAGCGGCCTTGAGATCAATCGTTGTCCCTGTTTTGTCAACACAGTAGCGGCCAAAGACCAGCTTATCCACAAGACGCACATCCGAACCAAGGCGGGAATACTCAAAAATCACACAGTTATCGACGACAGCACCACTGCAAATGTGGCAATTGGGGCCAATCATCGTCGGCCCAATAATCGTTGCCCCATCTTCAATCTTGGTCATGCCGCCAATGTATACAGGGCCTTGAATTGTGACTTTATCCCAGTTGACCGCCACATTCAGCCCGGTATAAATGCCGGGGAACTGCTCATGGCCGGGAATCGAGACATTTTTAATTGTGCCCTCAAGAACGCCGCGCACCGCTTGCCAGTAATCGGGGACTTTACCAATATCAATCCATTCAAAGTCCATTGCTAGGCCATAGAAGGGGGCACCCATTTCCACCAATTTAGGGAACAGCTGGCTGCCAATGTCGTATTCCTGGTTGGAGGGAATGTAGTCGAGAATTTCTGGCTCAAAAATATAAATTCCCGTGTTGATATTGTTGCTCAGGGCTTCTTCAACGCTAGGTTTTTCTTGAAAAGCGATAATGCGATCGCTCTTATCGGTGACGACGACGCCATAGCTAGAGACATCCTCTTTGGGGACTGTTTTCATAATCACGGTAGCGATCGCCCCCTTTTGGCGATGCCAAGCCACCGCTGCCGTCAAATCCAAGTCAATGAGGGCATCCCCACACAGCACCACAAAGGTGTCATCAAAAAAGGGGTGAAAATCTTGAATTCGCTTGATCCCCCCCGCAGAGCCTAGGGCTTTGCCCACGAGTTCGCCATCCTTGATATAGCCCTCAAAGGAGTAGGCAATCTCTACACCAAAGCGTTGGCCATCCTGAAAATAGCTTTCAATTTCGTGGGCTAGGTGACTAACGTTCACCATAATTTCAGTAAACCCATGCTGCCGCAAAAGTTCTACCAAAAACTCCATCACCGGTTTTTGCAAAATTGGGATCATTGGCTTCGGAATGGTGTATGTAATCGGGCGTACCCGCGTGCCTTTTCCAGCCGCCAAGATCATTGCTTTCATATCGGTTTTACCTAATCTACCAACACTGAAAGGGAGACACCCCCACTCGTGATAACAGCCCTTTTCACAAGGTACGCAAGACTCTGGAAAGAGCCAAAGCTATGGTTGATCACTACTCCTTGAGGAACCCCACGTTTTAGAAAAGGGCTGTCCCCCCCTAGCTTACCTCAATCCAGGGCATACACTCGTCCATGGTAGAGCAAGCGGGTAATCCCTTTGGACTGAAGATAGCTGCGCACTTTCCGCAGCATTTCGCCGTCGGGTACCTTAACAACGGTCTTGCGCCACTGGACATCACTGGCCTTATAGAGGCGTTGATTTTGCTGGGAATAGCGTAGAGCCACGGGGCGGCTATCGAAAATGGGTAGGGTACTTTGTTGCGCTTCCTCACTAGAGAGGGCACCTAAACCGCGAAAGGCTTCTAGGGGACGGGTGAGCAGTTCCGCCCGCCGATCCACAACAACATAACAAGGACGGGGCAGCACTGCTTCTGCAAGGGGAATGACCTCCACCGACTGCACCACTTCTACATCGGCGAGATCCGGTAAGGGAATATCCCCCTCAAGTTCCTCGTCATCGTCATCTTCGAGATCGTCATCCTCTGCATCACTGTAGTCATCCTCATCGAGGACAACGGCCTCTGCCGTCTCTACATCTTCTAAATCCTCTTCCTCTGGCATGTCATCCGTTGCAGCCACCGCCAATAGGGGAGCTTCAGGGGCAGCCGCTTCTTCTTCCATTTGTTTGATCACACGCCGAATGGTGTTTTCACTCACACCAAATTCCGCTGCTAGAGCTTTGATCGTTTGTCCGGCGGTGTACTGTTGAAAGACACGCTGGCGTTCGCTGTCACTGAGTCGCTTGTAGGTCATGGATTCAGATTAAGAAGCAGGTGGCCAGATCTATTATCTGGGGTGGCGGTGCCAGAATATTGATTTCAGCCAAAACCCTGTTCAGTGGGCGATCGCTAGCGCAGGCGCACAAATCCTGCCTTTTCAATGGCGGCTTGCCCTTGATCCGTGAGCAAGAGTGCAGCGTAGGCACGTCCTGCTTGGGCATCGAGGCTATTGTCCTCCTTGGTAATGACAAATAGGCGGCGGGTGATGGGATACGTCCCCTCTTGAAATGCACGCTGATTCAGTTGGTTGCGCTGTTGGGGACACTGCTCAGGGGGAACATAGGGGTCTTGATAGGGAGGCACGTACTCATTGGCTTGGCGGCCGAGGGGAAGCGGGTGGATGCTGCACTGACCCACGACCTCCGGCGCAGAGGCATAATAAATACCCCCCAGTGTCGCGGCGACGCGCCGTAGGCCATCGGTGGTATCGCGAACCATGACCACATTGCGACCAAAAGGCTGCTTCCCTAGCACTTCCTGAATAAAGTATTCAACGGTACCACCATCTTCCGGACGGCGAGAGAAGGGGGTAATCTTTTGGTTGGGGCCGCCCACCTGCTGCCAATTGGTTACTTTGCCGGTGTAAATATCCACCACTTGTTGCACCGTCAGTCCGGGAATTTCTAGCCTCGGATTGACAGCGATCGCCAGCCCATCAATAGCAACAGGAATGGCAGTTAATTTAATACCCTGAGCCGCTGCCTTGGCTAGCTCTTCGTCCTTGAGGGGACGGGAAGATTGCGAGAAAGACAGTTGATGATTCAGTAACATGCGGATCCCACTGCCCGACCCCGGCGTTCCTGTGGGCGGATCCACATAGCGCAGTTGAAAATTGGGCCAAGCCGCTTGCAGCAGCGGATCCACATCGCGGCGAATGGGTGCCCAAGTGGTGCTACCGCCATAATTAAAAAGACCACTGGGGACATTCTTGACTTGGGTAAACGTGGATTGACCCTTGGTTCCGAGATTGAGACCACCATTGCCAATGATTTCGCCGTTATTGATGAGGCGAAGCACCAGCCCTGCACCAATGCCCAAAAGGCCGAGGGTGGCCAGCAAGGAAAGGAGTAGAGGCAGGAGAGAATTACTTTTCCCTTGGAACATACAAAATAATTGCTGTCATTTTTTTCCAGCCTAGCCCAAACCAAGGGATGTTGGGGATACTCTCTTCAGTGCCGCTGCCTCAGCCCCTCATGCCCCCGTTAGCGCAGGATCGGGAATTTCGCGACAATGATGAAGAAACGTTTATTGAGTTGACTATGCGCTACCGTCGCTTTGGTCGCACCCAATTACCAATGCCCGTCTTTTCCTGTGGCGGCATGCGCTATCAGTTTTCATGGCAGGATGTCAGCCCGAGTACGATTCCAGAAGAAAATCAACGCAATTTAGAGGCGACGATTTGCCGAGCCGTCGAGCTAGGCATTAATCATATTGAAACCGCCCGTGGCTATGGCACCTCAGAAGTGCAGTTGGGCAAAATTCTGCCGCGGCTGCCTCGCGAAAAGCTGATCGTGCAAACCAAAGTGGGGCCGCGACCCACCGCCAAGGAATTTCGGGCAACCTTGGAAACTTCGCTGCGTAATCTGCGGCTGGACTACATCGATTTGCTGGCGATTCATGGCCTTAATTTGCCAGAGCATCTGGAACAGGTGCTGCGACCGGGGGGATGCCTAGAGGTGGCACGGGACTGGCAAGCGGCAGGAAAGATCCGCTTCATTGGCTTTTCTACCCACGGCAGTCTGGAGGTGATCCGCCGGGCGATCGCCAGCGATGCCTTTGACTACGTCAATCTGCACTGGTACTACATCAATCAGCAGAATTGGCCCGCCATCCTCGATGCCCAAGCGCGGGATATGGGCGTCTTTATCATTAGCCCTGCGGATAAGGGGGGGATGCTCTACAAACCACCCCAACGCCTAGTGGAACTGTGTGCCCCCTTAAGCCCAATGGTCTTTAACGATCTGTTTTGCCTCTCCCATCCCCAAGTGCATACCCTGAGTGTCGGTGCTGCTCGCCCCAGTGATTTTGATGAGCATCTCAAGGTGCTCGATCTGTTGGATCGGGCCGATGAAATTTTGCCGCCGATCTTGGCGCGACTGGAGCAAGCCGCCATTGAGCGGTTGGGGGAAGACTGGTACCACACTTGGCATCAGGGATTGCCCGACTATCGCCACACCCCCGGTGAGGTGAATATCCCCACCATTCTCTGGCTGTGGAATCTGGTGCAGGCCTACGATTTGCTGGACTATGCGCGGATGCGCTATAACTTGCTTGGCAACGGCGGCCACTGGTTTCCTGGAGCCAATGCAGCCCAAGTCAAGCACTTGGATTTAGACCCCTGTTTGCAAAAGAGTCCCCATCGGCAGAAGATTCCAAGGATTTTGCAGGCAGCCCATGATCTGCTCAGTGGCACGCCGCAGCAGCGATTATCTCAATCTTGAGGATAGGGGGGTTCCCCCAGCAAATCGCGGACAATTCCCCTAGGCGATCGCTCTAGGTGCCACCGACAATAAAAGTATCAAGGGTAAGAGGTCAACACCATGGATTTCATCTATCACCTCAGCAATGCCAGCCTTACCCTGCGGGTTGTGCAATTCTTGCATGAATACGCCAAGCTACCAATACAGTTTGTTACAGTCATTCATCAAGTGGATGGGTGGGTGATTCGCATTAAAATGCATTCGCCCCTCTCCAACGAACAAGCAGGGAATTTCCGCGCCTTCTTGAACGAATTGGGATTCCCCTACACACCGGGGATTTCGCTGAAAATGGCACTGTGGGCACTGGAAACCGGACAGTCAATGGTGGAGGTGATGCGCCGTTATCAAGTGGCGATTGTTTCCCACGGCTACCCCAACTACGATGACATCGAAGCGTTTCGCAAGCAGTTCATTCAAGGCTTGGGCTACTGTCCCGAAACCTTGGCCTAGGGCATCGTGTCCCCTTGGCCTTGCTCCCGGCGATGCTGCAAGATTCGTTCTGCAAGGGGGAGATCGCTGGGAGTGGTGATCTTGAGATTGGTTTCTTCGCCCAAGACAATATGTACGGCATAGCCTAGGCGTTCAAAGAGGGCAGCATCATCTGTAACTTCCCAGCCTTTGACCACCGCCATTTCATGGGCAATACGCAAGGGTTCGACGCGAAAGCCTTGGGGAGTTTGAGCCGCCCACAGGGAGTCCCGCTCTGGGGTTTGGACAACAACCCCTTCATGGTTGACGATTTTAATCGTATCTTTGACCGGCACGGCGGCAATGAGTCCGGCATAGGTCTCTAGGGCTTGGGCACAGCGGTTGATCAGATCGGGGGTGGCAAGGCAGCGGGCACCATCGTGGATCAGCACCTGCTCAGCCCTTTCGGGAAGTGCCTGTAACCCATTAAAAACGGAGGCTTGACGGGTCTCACCCCCTTCGATGAGCTGGACGGGCTGCCGTAGGTTCAAGTCCCCAAGGAGTGCTTCCCAAGTGGGAAAATCCTCTGGCTGGCCAATAACGCCAATCCATTCAATCGCTTCCGCAGCAGCCACCGCTGCCAATGTCCATGCCAACAGGGGTTTACCCAAGAGTTGCAAGCGCAGTTTATTGTGGCCTGCCCCCATGCGTTTACCCATGCCGGCGGCGGGAATGAGGATGTGCATTCATACCCCTTTCAAGACTGTTTTTATCTTGGCATAGGAAGGCTCTGCGCACTATGGCTCTGTGGGACGGCTGGCCAAGTTAATGCGATCGCTGAGTTGTCGCAGCAGGCTGCCCATTTCTGGATCGGTACGTTGCAGTTCGGCCACCTTGTCACAGCTATACATGACGGTGGTGTGATCCTTGCCGCCAAACTCTTCACCAATTTTCGGCAGACTCAAGCCCGTGTATTGGCGCATCAGATACATACCCACTTGACGCGCCATGCTAATTTCGCGACGGCGGGAGTTGCCCTTGAGATCACTAATAGACACATTCAGGGCTTCAGAGACCACATTCAGGATCACCTCTGGGGAGGTCTCAATTTTGCGGATGGCTGGACTCAGAACGGGGGCAATATTTTCCACCGTCATCGGCAACCCAGAAATGGAAATGTAGGCCACCGCTCGAATCAGTGCCCCCTCTAGTTCCCGAATATTGGAAGTGTAGCTGGCGGCAATATACTCAATCACATCGCGGGGCAGGCGGATATTTTCGTACTCCGCTTTTTTCTGGAGAATGGCCATGCGGGTTTCCAAGTCCGGGGGTTGAATATCGGCGATCAGCCCCATGGAAAAGCGGGAGCAGAGGCGCTCTTGCAGGCGGGGAATTTGACTGGGGGGACGATCGCTGGCCAAAACCACCTGCTTACCGGCCTCGTGCAGTGTATTGAAGGTGTGAAAAAACTCCTCTTGGGTGTATTCCTTGCCCTCAATAAATTGAATATCATCCACGAGCATGACATCCACCGCCCGATAGTGCTCGCGAAAGCTCTGCATACTGTCTTTGCGGATGGCGGCAATCAAATCATTCGTAAACTGCTCGGTCGAGACATAGAAAATCTTGGCATTGGGATCAATTTCCAAGCGATAGTGACCGATCGCCTGCATGAGATGGGTCTTGCCCAAGCCAACGCCGCCACAGAGAAAGAGAGGATTAAACTCCCGCCCCGGTGATTCCGCCACTGCCAAGCAGGCCGCATGGGCCATGCGATTATTGGGGCCAACGACATAGCGGGAAAAGACATACTTGGGATTCAGTTCACTGCCGCGATGACGAGCGGGCGGGGTGGTAGCCTCTACTTCAGCACGACTGGTGGGGCGAATGCTGGTGTCATGCTCTGCCCCTTGGGCGATCGCCAGCTCAATCTCCACCGCCTCACCGACAATTTCCCGTGCCACATCGGCAATGGTTTTCAAATAGTACTTTTGCAGCCAATTGCGGGCAAAGGGATTGGGGGTGCAAATCGTCAGGGTCTGGCCATCAAAGGACTGCACCGTTGCTGTCTTAATCCAAGTTTCAAACGTCGGGCGACTGAGCAACAGTTGCAACCGCTCCAAAATTTGGTGCCAGAGATCTTCGGCAGAGCTAATCAC